>JBEKOM010000003.1:0-221751 GCA_049521795.1 Bathyarchaeia archaeon | reverse complement strand
AGCTGAAGCAAGCTCGTCCGCGATCGCCGTCTGCTTCACTCTCAGCACATACCCGAACAGGTCCTTCTCGCCTCTTCTGTCTCTGATAGGCTTGATCCCCGCGACGCCTATGGCCACGTTTATCTCGCCAAGCCTAAGCGGACGACCATGAGTGTCAGAGACGATCACGGCCACTTCACAGCCACTCAATCTCTTCATTTCACGCCTAATCGCCTCAGCTGACCTGTCAGGGTCCGCCGGCAACAAAGCCACGTTTCTCTCTCCAGGAACGTTAGACCTGTCAACCCCAGAATTCGCACACACAAACCCATGCTTCGTCTCCGTAATGAGGATACCGTCGCGCATTCGACTGATGCTCTTCGACTCGCGAAGAACAACCTCCACCAAAGCAGGGTCCTTACCAAACTGCACCGCTATGCATCTCGCAAAATCTGACGGAACAACCTCATCAAGATTAACAACGCTTCCCTCGGCACGCGAAACAAAAACATGCGTAACCACCAGCACATCCCTGTCCTCAACGGGAGTGCCCTGCCTCCGAGCCGCATCGCACACGAGCCTAGCAACACTGTCCCCCGCCTTTATGATCGGCAGCCCCTCTACCGCGATCACCTGAACCGCGTTCAACCGAAACACCTCCTCCAACAAACGCTGTACACTTGAAAGCAACTTAAACTTATACATTATACCGCATGGAGTGCAATCCGCACTGAATACGCTAATTACTGCGTTCAACAGGAAGAAGAGTCATCATCTTTCCCCCGCTTTAAGAACAACCCTTGCCAACTCAACCCTGTCCCTCAGCGTCTTCATTATCGTGTTCGCCGTGACCGCTTCAATCCCCAGCTTTTCGACCTTCATCTTCTCCATCTCATCGGCAACGTCCAGCACAAAGACGTCAAGAAAATCCTTGTAAAGACAAGCAACAGAATAGGCTGAAACCTCCAAGCCTAACCCTTTCATCAACTTGTCCGCAGGACCTCTTATTGGGGCACCCGCAACTATTGGACTTATCCCAATTTTTCGAGCCTCACTCCGTCTTAAGGCCTCTCTCACTCCTTTCACAGACAAGATCGTGCCTATACTAACGATCGGATTACTCGGGCACACGATGACTAATTCGCTTCCAAGAATGGAGTCGATGACTCCTAGCGCAGCCTTGGCGGTCTCTGCTCCCACAAGTTTCACGTCTAACACGGCTTCTGTGCCGCCTCGTTTCACCAGGTACTCTTGAAAATGCGTGGAGCTTGCCTCGGTTGTTACCCATGTTTCACACTTGTCGTCAGTCATCGGAAGAATCCTTACCTTCAGTCCTAAGGCCCGTGATATTTCAGCCGTCACCTCAGACAGCTTAAGCCCTCTCTTTAAGAGAATGGTCCTGTACAGGTGCGTTGCGAGATCCTTATCGCCCAGGTTGAACCAAGTTTCAAACCCATAGCTTTTCAACATTTCGAGGCAACGAAACGTGTCTCGCTTTATCCCCCAACCCTTCTCCTCATCGACCATGCCTGCCAAAGTGTACGAGACTATGTCGAGGTCCGGTGAAACGTGCAGTCCGTAGAGCTCGATGTCATCACCCGTGTTCACAATCACCGACAATTCCTTCTCCGGGAATACTCTTACCAGTCCAGACAGGAACCTTGCTGCCCCAACCCCTCCAGCCAAAGCAGTTATCAAAACTGGCACCCCAACGATCTATAGCCCGCTTTAGAGAAGCATCCCTTAATATCAATGTCGTACGCCATGGCAAAGGTTTTCCCGCGCGCCACATGTACGTTTTGTCACGCACAGCGAGCAACGTTTATATTAACAATTCAGGCTCTGAAAGCTTTCCAAGAAGAAGGACCACTCATCGATGTCAAACGTCAACTCCAGACCTGCAGCATCACGCTTCGTTTCGTGTTGGAGAGACGTTGAAGGATGTGACCTTTGATGCCGTTGAAAGCTTTGAAGGAAGAAACGGCAGAATCACTAACGTTAGAATGGGTTTTGCACGTGAAGAATTACAAGCTTACCCTTGACAAGCGCAAGTGTGTGGGCTGTCAGATCTGCACCTTAGCTTGTCCAAAAGAGGCTGTCAAACTTGAAAGACGTCCGAAGATTCAGGGGGAAAAAGCGCAGAAAGCTAAGGTAGACATCGACCTGGCCAAGTGCAACTTCTGCGGAATATGTGACGTATCCTGCCCGTACGGTGCCATCAACGTTACGGTAGACGGAAAACATTTACTCGCCGTTCTTGACAAGCAGAGTTTTCCTCAGCTCGTCCGCGACATCAAGGTTGATGCAAACAAGTTTCCGTTGGACGACGAGAAGAGTGAAGATGTCTGCCCGCTGAAACTCATAAAAGTCTCCTTCTTGACCGCGGATGGAAAAAAGGTTGAAGAACCTTCTTCTCTAAGCGAGCCCGAGAGGCAACGGCTCAGCGTCAACGTTGAAATTGAAAAGGAGCATTGCCCATGCTGCGGAATATGCGAAGTGAAGCTTCCTGATGGAGCAATTCATGTGCGCAAGTTCATTTCCGGAAAGCTCTCGGTCAACGCCGAGAAGTGCCCAGACGGATGCACGGTCTGCATGGATGTTTGTCCAATCACCGGAGCGCTCTACGTTTCAGACAGCGACAAGAAGGTGCATGTGAATGAGATGTTCTGCGTCTACTGCGGAGCCTGCAAACTCGCTTGTCCAGCGGACGATGCTCTTGAGCTCAAAAGGACTCACATTAATCACACGCCTGTCCGCTCAGGCGCTTGGAACAAGGCCTTGGAACGGCTCACCTCGTCGACAGAGATGAGCAAGGAATTGAAGAGTAAGGGTTCTCTGAAAGCGCGAGAATCTGTGAAGAAGAGGGTAGGATTGAAGGGGGAGGAATGTGCCTAGAAGAACTGCCCCTGAGAAAGATCAAACCTCTGAGAAAGAGAGAAGGCTGAGACAGACGAAGCCCAAGGCTAAGACTGAAACTCCTCGGATAGGAGTCTTCGTCTGCCAGTGCGGTTCAAACATAGCTTCAGTAATAGACGTTGATGCTCTAACAAGATATGCAAAGACTTTGCGGAACGTGGCTCACGCGGAGAGCATGAACTATCCCTGCAGCCACCAAGGTCAGGACGCGATAATCGCAGCAATTAAGGGCAAGAAGCTCAACCGCGTAGTCGTGGCCGGCTGCTCACCGAGGCTTTATGAACCGACTTTCCAAAGCTGCGTGTCTCAGGCAGAGCTCAATCCATGGCTTTTTGAGATGGCAAACATCCGAGAATTCGCATCCTACTGCCACCAGACCACACCTGAGAAGGCAACGGAAAAAGCGAAAGACATGGTCAGAATGGCCGTTGCCAAAGCAAGACTTCTGGAACCGTTAAAACCGATAGAACTGCCCATGACGAAGAGGGTCATGGTCATCGGCGGCGGAATCGCCGGAATCAACGCTGCCCTAGACCTGGCCGACATGGGTTTCAAAGTTTACATGGTTGAAAAAACCGAAACAATAGGAGGCTACATGGCGCTGCTGGACAAGACGTTTCCAACTCTTGACTGCAGCATATGCATCGAAGGGCCCAAAATGGTCGACGTCGGCAGGCATCCTAACATTGAAATAATCTCTTACGCAGACGTTTTGAAAGTCGACGGGTACGCTGGCAACTTCAACGTGAAAGTCCGTAAGAACCCCCGATACGTCATAGCCGCAAACTGCACCGGCTGCGGCGAGTGCAGAGACGCGTGTCCGATAGAATACCCGAACTATGCAGACATGTATCTTGGCGTGAGAAAGGCTATATCGATTCCGTTCGATCAAGCTGTCCCGCTTACGCACACGATCAACCGCGACTACTGCATCGAATGCTACAAGTGCGTCGACGCCTGCGGGGCTCGTCAAGCGATAAACTTTGACCAGAAACCCGAAGAGGTTGACTTCAACGTTGGAGCCATAGTCGTCACCATAGGCTACGGAATGTACAACCCTAAAGACCTAGAGTGGACCGGCTACGGCAAATTCTCTAACGTTTTCACAGCGCTGGAGTTTGAAAGGCTCATACTCGCAGCAGGACCGACCGGGGGCAAAGTGGTCCGGGCCTCAGATGGGCAAAAGCCACATTCTGTAGCGTTCATCCAGTGCGTCGGATCGCGCGACGTCAACAGATACGAGTACTGCTCCAGCTTCTGCTGCATGTACACCCTCAAACATGCGGTCATGCTTAAGGAAAAGTACAGAGATGCCATCGAAGTCAACGTTTTTTACAACGACATGAGAAGCAACTTCAAAGGCTACGAAGAATTCTTCAACAGAGCCCAAAAATCCGGAGTCAAATTCCTGAGAGTCAAACTTGAAAACCGACGGATAACCGAGAACCCGCAGACCAAGAGCTTGACGGTCTACGGGGAAACCGAGGACGGGAAACCTGTCTCAGCCGAGGCAGACATGGTTATCTTGGCAAACGCGGCTGTCCCAGCTGACACGGGGCGGGAGGTTGCAAGAATTCTGAACATCCCTCTTGGAAAAGACGGATTCTTCAAGGAGTGTCAACCCAAGATCAGGCCGACCGACACTGAAGTGCCTGGAATCTTCTTGGCAGGCGCGTGTCAAGGCTTGAAGGATATTCCTTACAGCGTTGCCCAAGGAAGTGCTGCGGCAGCTCAAGCTGCATCTGTTCTCAGCAAAGATTCATGGACAGTTGAGCCGCTTGTCGCAAAGGTCAACGAGGAACTTTGCAGCGGCTGCAGGATATGCGAATCAGCCTGCAGTTACCGCGCAATCAACGTTGAGAAAGTCGGCGAAAAACCCGTCGCAAAAGTTGTTGAAGGCTTGTGCCGAGGCTGCGGCATCTGCAGTTCTGCTTGTCCGATGGACGCGATAACGATGCCGAACTATTCGGATAATCAGATTGTGACGCAGATTCAGGCAGGTATGGAAAGAAGGGTGAAAAAGCGTGAGTGAGCAGTCGGCCCTGAAGTCCTCGGTGAAAGTTGAGGAACCGCGCATCGGCGTTTTTGTGTGCTACTGCGGTCTCAACATCGCTGGCACCGTGGACGTGGAGGATGTGGCCGAGTACGCTCGCAAGCTGCCCAACGTGGTCTACGTTAAGACAAACCGTTACACGTGTGCCGACCCGGGTCAAGAGGAAATACGAAAAGGCGTAAGAGAGCATAAGCTGAACCGCGTTGTGGTTGCAGCATGCTCACCCAGAATGCATGAACCAACCTTTCGCAGAACCGTATCAGAGGCTGGCTTGAACCCCTTCCTGTACGAGATGGCGAACATCCGCGAGTTTTCGAGCTGGTGCCATCAAGGAACGCCTAAGGAGGCAACTGAAAAGGCAAAAGAGCTTGTCAAGATGGCCGTTGCGAAAGTGAGACTTCTCGAACCGCTGGACGTGATCGAGGTCCCAGTCACTAACAGAGCATTAGTCGTGGGTGCAGGCGTTGCAGGCGCAAGCGCCGCCGTCGACCTTGCAGAGATGGGTTACCAAGTGTACCTGGTCGACCGAGCCGAAATAATAGGCGGCCACATGGCTCAGCTCGGCAAGACCTTCCCCGTCTTCGAATGTTCAAACTGTCCACAGCAGATTCACTGTCCCAGGTTCTCGTGCGTTGCAACGAGAATAGGCGCTGCGGCAGTCAATCCGAAGATCAAACTTCTTGCTTACACAGACGTCAAGCACGTTGAAGGCGTCATAGGAAGCTACAAGGCCAGCATCGTGAGAAAACCGCGCTTCGTCGACGAAAACAAGTGCATTAGCTGCGGCAAATGCGCTGAAGTCTGTCCGGTTGAATCACCGAACAAGTTCGACGCGGGCATGAGGAAACGCAAAGCCATTTACTTGGCGTTCACGAACGCGACGCCTAACACTTACACGATTGACAGAGAAACCTGCCTTTACTTCAAAGACGGAAGCTGCAGGAAATGCCAAGAAATCTGCCCCGTGGACGCTGTGGACTTTGAGCAGAAACCAGCAGAGGAGAAGCTTGAAGTCGGCTGCATGGTCGTAGCAACGGGCTACGACATCTACGAGCCGTACGACCTCCCAAACTACAGCTATGGAAAACACAAGGACGTTATCACGGCCCTGCAGCTTGAAAGAATCATAGACACGGACACGCAGCTGCTCGGAGACCTTCGCAAACCTTCAGACGGCAAAATGCCTGAAAGCCTGACGTACATGCAGTGCGTCGGCTCGAGGGACATAAACAAGTTCGAGTACTGTTCAGGCTTCTGTTGCATGCTCACGCTCAAGAGCGCCGTTTTCCTCAAGGAGAAGTACGGTGACAAACTGGAAATCAACGTGTTATACACGGACATGCGGGCAAACAGGAAAGGGTATGAGGAGCTGTACAGAAAGGGCCAGCAGCTGGGCATAAACTTCATCCGCGTAGGCCTGACGAACAGAAACGTGAGTGAGAACCCGGAAACGAAGAAGCTCGTGGTGCACGCTGAAAAAGAAAACGGCGAACCAGTTGAAGTACAAACTGACATGGTCGTTTTGGCAACAGCCGCCGTGCCAAGCCAAGGGTCGGAAGAAGTTGCGAGGGTCTTCAACATCAGCCGAGGAAGCGACGGGTTCTTCATGGAGAGCCATCCGAAGCTGAAGCCCATAGACACGCCGTCAGACGGTGTTTTCGTCGCAGGAGGATGCCAGGGGCCGAAAGATGTTCCTTACAGCGTTTCTCAAGGCATGGGAACAGCCGCCAGAGCAGCAACGGTGCTTTCAAAACCAACGTACAAGATTCAGCCCATAGTAGCCGTCGTTGACCCCTCCAAGTGCCGGAACACGAAAGTTAAGTGTGGCCTCTGCGCCAAAGCGTGCCCGTACGGCGCTATAAGAGCCGCCGAAGGCCAGGTTGCAGAGACGATGAGTGCGATGTGCCACGGATGCGGCACGTGCGTCGCCGAATGTCCAACAGACGCGATTACGCAGAAGCATTTCACAGACACGCAGATAGTGTCCCAGATAAGAGCCGCGTTGGAGACGGACCCGGAGGGCAAGATTCTGGCGTTTCTGTGTAACTGGTGCAGCTACGCCGGCGCCGACTTGGCTGGCACGAGCAGGTTTGAGTATCCGCCGGTTATCAGGCCGATCAGGGTGATGTGTTCAGGCCGGGTTGACCGCGACTTTATCCTTGAAGCTTTCAGGCTTGGCGCAGGCATGGTTATGGTCGGCGCCTGCCACCTTCCCTACGACTGCCACTACATCAGCGGAAACTACAAGATGAAAGCCCGCATGGACGCTTTGGCGCCCATGCTGCAAAAGCTCGGCATGAGCCCTGAACGATTACGCGTAGAATACGTTTCGGCAGCCGAAGGCATCAAGTTCGCCGAGGTGGTCAAAGAAATAGCCGCCCAGATGGACGCCTTAGGCAAGGAAAAGATAAAGGCAGAAAACGCCAAGATGCGGCCGATCTTGGAAAACATGCTGAAGAGAAAGGAACAGAAACAGTAACCACGAGTCTTATACTGTGCTTCTTTGAGAGTTTGTCTAGGCGTGGTGTTTCACGTTTGACCCATCTGTTTTCTCGCGGCTGCTTATATCCTTGCAGGCACTCCACACTTGGGCATCGATCCATATGCCTGTCTGCTTCTTCAAGAACTGTTACCACACAACATTACCAAAACCGTTACTTCTGAACAGGGGGGTCTAAAGCTGCGGCCATCCGAGCCCATAGAAGAGTATCTAAAGCTTGTCTTGCAGACCGGTTCAGCTTTATCGGTTTCGAACATGATGCAGCGCATGGCGAGGGCAAGGTATCCCGGAGGCTCGAGTATCGGTCAGGAATCATTTTAAGTAAAGCATGGTATCATAAATCTCGGCTTTAAAGCAGAAGAAGGTAATGGCATGCTTTATCCCAAAAAGGAAATCGTGAAACGCTACGAAAAAAACCCCATTTTGACGGCGGATGATATGCCCTTCACCTGTTCGGGCATTTACAATTCAGGAGTGGTTAAATTTGATGGGAAATATCTGATGTTGTGCAGAGTTGAAAGTATCGACATATCAAACTACTTCATACCGGCCATAAGTGACGACGGATATCATTTCAAGGTTCGTAAGAAACCCATCAGCCTCCCCAAAGATGAAGAATTCAAAAGATACACTGAAGAGATGATCTACGACCCGCGTATTACGGAAATCGACGGTGTCTATTATGTCTGTTTTGCCGCACACAGTTCATACGGTGTTAGAATTGGGATGCTTAAGACGAAGGATTTTGAAAAATTCGACTCGTGCGGTTTCATATCAGAACCCGACAACCGCAATGGAGTACTATTTCCCGAAAGAATCGGTGGACTTTACGCTCGGCTTGACAGGCCGATTTTGCCCGGTGACCATGGTGACATATGGATCAGTTATTCACCTGATTTAATCTTCTGGGGCAAGTCGAAATGCGTGTTCAAACGCGGAGCGCACGGCCATTGGTACTGGCAAAAAATCGGCGCCGGTGCGGTCCCCATCAAAACCAAGAAAGGCTGGCTTGAAATTTGGCATGGTGTGCACGTAATGGCAGGGTATCAATACGTTTACCATCTCGGCGCAATGCTATTGGATTTGAATGACCCATCCAAAGTCATCGCAAGAGCTAAAGCACCTATTCTTTCACCAAAAGAACCGTATGAGCGCTCTGGGCTGACTTCCAACGTAGTGTTTACAAGTGGCGCTATCCTCGAAGAAGATGGAGAAGTCAAAATCTACTATGGCGGTGCGGATACTGTTCAGTGCGTGGCAACTGCACATCTGGAAGATCTCATTGAAGCGTGTTTTAGCAGGTAAGGTCCGCCTGGCTTTCAAATGTAGTGCACGCAGCGGGCACTTTCGTGGTTTGTTCACTCTGTCTACCTTCTTACCTCCAGAAAAAGTATAAAAGGCACTTGGGCACACTTCACGCCGAAAAGGGGTAAGTATGCAGTACGGACATTTTTCGCAAGATGATAAGGAATATGTGATTGTTAGACCCGGCACTCCAACGCCGTGGATTAATTATTTGTGCAACAGCGAGTACTGTGCTATAATTTCTAATACGGCGGGCGGACATAGTTTTCACAGAGATCCGAGAGATAGGAGGATTCTCCGATACAGGTACAACAACTTACCGGTAGACAGGCCGGGAAGGTACCTGTATATCAGAGACAATAAGACAGGAAAGTACTGGTCTCCGACGTGGCAACCGGTTCTCAAAAAATTAAGCGAGTATGAATGTAGACACGGATTGGGATACACCAAGATATCTTCCTCGTACTCGGACACTGAGGCGGAAGTCACATACTTTGTCCCCGTGGAAGGGAACTTAGAGATTTGGATGCTGACTTTGAAAAACGCTTCTTCTGAGAAGAAGGAATTAAGCGTGTTTTCATACGCAGAGTTTTGTCTTTGGCAAGCCTTTAGCGACCTGACTGACCTTCAATTTAGTCAAGGCTTAGCGGTAGCCAGATACGAGGAGGATGCTATTTTCTACAGCTTCTTCGACGTAAGCACCGGATACGCTTTCTTTTCCTCAAGCGGCACAATCACTGGATATGACTGCAACAGAGAGAAGTTCATCGGTCCGTATCGAGGCGAATCAAATCCCTTAGCCGTAGAAAGAGGCCGATGCTTTAACTCTGAAACTAAAGGAGGTAACCCGATCGCGGCTACGAGCAACGTCGTGAAACTCTGTCCTGGAGAAGCAGAGACAATAATATTCATCTTAGGCGTGGTGGAGAAAAAATCTGACGCCAAACCTTACATTCAGAAATTTGCGAAAAAGTCCAATGTGAACGCAGAGTTGCGAAGGCTAAGGGAATATTGGAACACCTACCTCAGCAACCTCAATGTTGACACTCCCGACGAAGAATTCAATGCTATGATCAATGTTTGGAACCAGTACCAGTGCAAGACAACCTTCGACTGGTCCAGATACGTGTCATTTTACGAAACAGGCATAGGCAGAGGAATGGGCTTCCGAGACAGCAATCAAGACACTCTCGGCGTAGTTCACACTTCGCCCGAAAGGGTGCGTCAACGCATCTTAGACCTCGCCAAGAACCAGTTCGAAAATGGCCACGTCTACCACCTATACTTTCCCCTCAGCGGAGAAGGAGGCTGGCCGCCTTACGTGAAGGAGCAGATGAAATTCTTCAGTGATGACCATCTTTGGCTGATCCTTTCGACGAGCGAGTACATCAAAGAAACAGGAGACATGAGTATCCTGAACGAAAACGTCAACTTCGTTGAAGGCTCAAGCGCAAGCCTATATGAGCATCTAAGAAGGTCTATTGACTTCACCCTCGACAATATGGGCAAGCACAACATGCCCCTCTTAGGAACGGCTGACTGGAACGATCCCCAAAGCTTGCCTGGCCCCAACAATGCAGCTGAAAGCGTGTGGACAGCCATGCTATTTCACAAAGTCCTCCTAGAATTAACAGAACTCTGCAAAGAGCATAAACGAGAGAAAGACGCCCAGAGGTTTGCAGCCATAGCTGGCAAGACCAAAACCCATGTGAACGAGACGGCATGGGATGGGAATTGGTATTTCCGCGCGTATGACGATTCAGGAAATCTCGTGGGAAGTTCAAAGCGCAAAGAAGGAAAGATATACATTAACACTCAATCGTGGGCCGTCATCAGCCGAATCGCCCCGAAAGACAGGGGAATACGATGCATGAACTCGGTGAAAAAGCATTTGGACACCAAATATGGGATAATGCTTCTTGCTCCAGCCTACTCGAGGTATCATCCTGAAATAGGAGCGCTGAGCAGCTACGTTCCTGGACTGAAGGAGAACGCTTCCGTTTGGAGCCACGCTAATGCCTGGGCAATCTTGGCAGAGTGCATGCTCGGACGGGGAGACCAAGCCTACGAATACTACAAGAAACTTGCCCCTCCAACGAAAAACAGGATAGCCGAAATTCATCAAGCCGAGCCGTACGTGTACGCCCAAACAATCGCTGGTAAAGATCACCCCAACTTCGGTGCGGCCCGTCAATCTTGGCTCACAGGAACCGCGTCGTGGATGTTCAAGGTAGCTACTAACTGGATTCTGGGCATAAGACCACAATATCATGGATTACTGGTAGACCCATGCATACCCACAGACTGGTTCAATTTCAAGGTAATCCGTCGTTTTAGGAATGCCGTCTATGAAATACGAGTTGAAAATCCACATCACGTGTCCAATGGAATAAAGGATGTGACTGTAGACGGCAAGAAGTTGAAGACCAGTCTGCTGCCCTCCTTCGCAGATGGAAAGAAGCACACTGTGAAGATTACGATGGGGTAAACAGATTACCAGCTGACGACCTAGATGATTCAAAGGAAAAAAGTGATTAAGCACGCGCGCGCAGATATCTCCATCATCAAATAGTAAATAAGGAAACCATGAAAATGAAGGTTACGAAGAGACTTGTTTTCATTTTGATAGGAAGCCTTCTCATTTTGCAGTTCGTACTTCTGTTGGTTTATTCCTATCTGTACCAGATCAATCAAGCTCCTTTTCAAATCGATTTTAACCCAGTGACGGCATTTTTCACCTCATGGATTCTCTTCTGCATAGGTATTGTAATACTTATTACAATGAGGCATTGACGCTGCGCGCGAACGAGAACCTTGGCGCGCGTGTGACAAGATTTATAGGGAACAAAAAGACGTATTAAAGCATGCGCAGGCGCGCTAAAGGTCTATTTCACAATCCTTTTGCGGCATTTGTCGCCAAGAAAGTTGTTTTTTACGTGGTCGTGGCATTTGTTGCGATGACCTTTGTATTTTTCATTACTCACCTTATGCCGGGCAATCCTGTTGATCGAATGATTTCAAGCCTAAGTGGTATTAGTGGACAAGCGGGTGGAACAAATTATCTAGTATTGAAAGCAAAGTTGATGGAGTATTTTGGCCTAGACAAACCTTTGTTCGACCAATACATACTTTTCTGGCGTGAACTTTTTACGCTAAACTTGGGGCCGTCATACCCGATAAATTACCCACAGAGCGTTATGAGTATGGTCATGTTGAGGCTGCCTTATACGTTGGCCATAGTAGTTCCTGTGCTTCTCCTGAGTTTCTTTTTGGGGAATTGGATAGGAGCCAAAGCCGCGTATGCGGGCGGTAAACGGAGCACACTAGCTTATTTCTTTTCAGTTTTTTCCAACAGGCTACCGAGTTTCTGGTTCGGAATGGTTCTTGTGTTCGTTTTCGCAGCGGTCCTTAAGGTTTTTCCCGCATATGGAATAGCCACCATGGGGACGATACCCAACTGGAGCCTCAGTTTCTTTCTCGACCTCTTACGGCACTATTCATTGCCCTTCCTCACGTTGTTCATCATATACGTGGGGGGGTGGGCTACCGGCATGAGGTCGATGATCATTCATGAGATGGACTCGGGCTACGTGCGCTACGGTGAACAGTTGGGCTTCACAAAGAACAAGCTGATGTCTTACGCTGAGAGGAACGCCATACTTCCTCAGGTCACTGGTCTGAACTTGCAGTTCAATGCTCTCATCGGGGAGACCGCGATACTTGAAATCATCTTTGGATGGCCTGGAATCGGTAAAATGATGTTTGACGCTGTGGGAGCCGATGACTACATGTTACTTTTCGGTGGCTTTATGGTTCTCATGGTCGTGGCGATTCTGGGCAACTTTCTTATCGACATCCTGTACGGATTCATAGACCCACGCATCCGAACTGGACGCGGACGATAGAAATGTGGGAAACCCTCCTGAGAAGTAAGAAATTCATCGTTGGCTTAGCAATTGTGTTAGCAATCGTCATGATTGGGATAATAGGCCCCTATGTAACTCGAGACCCGCTAAAGCAGAATTACAATATAATGGCGAAACCCCCTAACAGTGATTATCTTCTGGGCACGACTGTCTTAGGAGAAGATGTGTTTGCCCAGTTGTGCACGGGAATACGCAACTCCCTGGAAGTGGGCGCGTTAGCTGGAGGTTTGGGCACGTTGATCGCCGTTCTATTTGGTGCTTTGGGCCCATACAAAGGAGGTTTGGCTGACGAAATTTCGAGTTTTGTCACCAACGTAATGATAGTTTTTCCCATGATACCCCTATTATTAATCGTAGCGGAACTTACCCAGCAAAGATCTCTATTACTAGTTGGGCTGCTAATAGCATTGTTTTATTGGCCTTGGGCGGCGAGAAGCATCAGATCGCAAGTGTTCAGCCTAAAAGAAAGAGAATTCATAAATGTGGCTCGATTGTCAGGGATGAAAGATATAACAACGGTGATAACAGAAGTCTTGCCAAATATGCTGGCATATATTATTATGGTTTTTGTGTTATTGGCTGGTGGTGGTATGCTAACTGAGGCGGGAATCAGCATGTTAGGCGTAGGTCCTTCCAACAGCGTTACGTTGGGGCAAATGCTTTTCCATGCGATGAACGAAACCATAACTCCACAGTGGTGGGGTGTTTGGTGGTGGTTCATCCCGCCGGGCATCGTGTTAACCTTATTCCTGTCAGCTGTTTTTGTTATGCACGCAGGGATGGACGAATTGTTTAATCCCAGGTTGAGAAGAGAGTGATTTTAGATGGTTCAGCACCTACTTGAAATCGAAGAACTCAAGGGTTATTACAGAGGCACATTTGGCGTAGTATTTGGTGTCGATGGAGTTTCGCTTACACTTGACAAGGGTGAAATAATAGGTCTTGCTGGTGAATCAGGCTGTGGAAAATCCACTCTCGCAGAACTCGTTTCAGGTTCCCCACCTCCGCTGTTACATTTTGAAGGAGGCAAAATCCTCGTCGATGGGTTTGATATATACAACATCGACAAAGAAGTTTTGAGAACAGAAGTCAAATGCAAGCGTATGTCCTACGTGCCTCAGGCCTCAATGGAGTCTTTGAATCCGGTAAAAAGAATAAGGGATTTCATCATGGATGTCGTAAAAGAGCGCACAGGCAAAGAACCCTCGAGAGAGGAAGTCCTCAAAATGGCGGGAGAACATCTCAAGAAGTTAGGACTAGAGAGTTGGGTACTCGATCGTTATCCACTTGAACTCAGTGGAGGCATGAAGCAGAGGGTTGTCATAGGAATATCGACCCTTTGGAACCCAAAGCTTCTCGTAATCGACGAGCCAACTTCTGCACTTGATGTGACTTCGCAAAAACTCATGATAAAATCTCTCTTAGATTTGAAACAGGCGGGAATAATCGAGAGCATGCTATATATATCTCATGACATCACTAGCTTGAGACAGCTCTGCGATAGATGTGCAGTTATGTATTGCGGACAGATTGTTGAAACGGGACCCATGGACGACATAATAAACGATCCCCATCATCCCTACACTAAGGGACTCATAACTTCCGTGGTCTCTTACGACCCAGAAGGAAGACAAAAGGGAGCATTAAAGAGCATACCTGGAGAAGCTCCTGATTTGAGGAACCCTCCGTCTGGATGCAGATTCCATCCAAGATGCCCGAACGCAACGCACGCTTGCAAAACCACCGAACCTCCGATACTCAAAGCTGAAAAGGGCAAGAGAGAGTGTGCTTGCTGCGATTATTGAGTGAATAAGATGAACGCTGACAAGGTTCTTTTGCAATGTAAGGATTTGACCAAGATATACACTTCGGGCTTCGTAAGAACGAAGTCTGTAGTTGGCGCAAAAAACGCGAGTTTCGATATTAAAAGAGGAGAGATAGTTTCTCTGGTAGGTGAAAGTGGCAGCGGCAAATCGACCGTGGCCAAGATGATTCTGAGGTTGATTAAACCGACCTCTGGCGACATCCTTTTCGACGGCAAGAACATGCTTTCATACGATAAGCGAGACTACTATAGGCGAGTGCAAGCGATTTTTCAGGATCCCTACTCTGCATTTAATCCATTTTATAAGGTTGACCGCGTTTTGGACAAGGCTTTTGGTCTTCTCAACCATCACTATTCCCCTGATGAGAGAAAAGAAATAAGTGAGTCCACATTAAAATCGATCGGGCTAAATCCTAATGAAGTCTTAGGCAGACATCCGCATCAGTTGAGCGGCGGCCAAATGCAGCGCATCCTCATCGCGAGGGCCCTAGTCATAGGTGCAGAATTGCTGATAGCCGATGAACCAACAAGCATGATCGATGCATCGACGCGCGCTGGAATCTTGAACCTCCTTCTAAGCCTAAAAAGAGATAAAGGATTAGCAGTGCTGTTCATAACGCACGATATTGGTCAAGCTCAGTACATCTCCGACAGGATCGTTGTGATGGAGAAGGGAATAGTGGTTGAACAGGGCCCCGTAGACGAAGTTTTCGTCAGACCGAAACATCCGTACACAAAGAGTTTGCTTGCAAGCGTACCCAGACTGTACGAAAAATGGGAATACAGCTAAAACTCGCGAAAAACAGGATGTCAGAAGCTTCATTACTGGCCAGTTCTCGTCCCTTCACTTGAGGGTGACTTTCTCTTGAAACGTTGGCCCATAAACCTTTTAAACAATGCGCAGTTAACCAATTAAGTAGGAATTAAGAGAAGGAAAGAGGAAAATTGAGAACATTTAACAAAAGACAAATACAAGCGATAACAGCACTACTAACTGCGACCATGCTGCTCGTGGTCATGTGCCTTTCAAATGTTTATACAGTGTCTTCAGCTAATTGGTTCACTTATACAACCCCACCGCGCAGCGAACTCCTGGTGTGTGCCGGCTACTCGGCGGATGTTACTGATTTCAATCCATTGCAATATGACAGCGGGAATATGGGTTTTGACGTGGGCATAATGTATGAGCCATTGTTCGGACAAAACCTTGCGACTGGTACACAAATTAATTGGTTGGGCAAGAGCATATCATGGGTCAACAGCACCGCCATAGACGTGGTCCTTCGCTCTGACATTTATTGGGTGAACCTGACGGCTAGCGGTCCTGTGAACTATAGGCCGATAACAGCCAAGGACGTCAACTATACCTTCTGGCTTTATGGAGGATTCTTTTCGTCGGGCACTTGGTGCACTTACTTGAATGGCCTCAGAGACAGATTGGAGAATAATGGAACAAGCAATGACCTAAACAGCTTTGTGATCATCAGTGACCATGAATTCGTAATTCGCCTGAACCCCGCATTTGCAAACAGCGACGTCGCATTTCGCGCCATCACCAAGAACGTCCTCATACTTCCATGGGACGTTTGGACCCAGATAATGAGCGACACGAAAGATGGTTATGCTACTACCCCGTTGTCATTCGCAAACGATTGGACAGGCCAATCCCAGTCTATGCCGCAGGCATGGATGGTCGCCTCAGGAATGTATCTGCCCTGGTATCACGACACTGTATCTAAGGACACGATCATGCAGAGAAACCCCATCTGGTGGGGCGCGAACGACGCGGACTTCGGCAGAAAACCGATGCCTCAGTACCTTGAAAACTACTTCTTCGCCGGTAACGCTTTTGTACCGGCCGCAGTAGAGTCCGGAGATATCGACTGGGACGGCAATTACATTGCAGGCTTGCAGACCATTACGACTACGAATCCGAATGTGCACACGTATTTCTGGGATCTACCGTACTTCCCAGACGGGTCAGCATTGTGCATAGTTCCAAACCACCGCGAGTACCCAGTAGGTGAACCTTGGCTCGCGAAAGCCATAGCAGAATGCATAAACTATACTGCTATCAGCGCGGTCGACAGCTACTATTTGAGGACGCCTAGTGTTCTATTATTACCTGTAGACGACGCTATTGCTCGACTGCTAGTGAACACGACTATCGAGAGTCAATACCAACCTACTTACAACCCGACAGACGCGCTCGCAATCCTAAATCAATACTGCTTCAAGGGAGACGGTACGAAAGGGTCGGTATCCGGGCAATGGTACACGAAGGACGGTCCGACTGCAGACGAGCTTGCTCTGTATCCGGAATATTCAAGCGGCGACTCAAAGGTTGTGAATGCGCTGCCTAGCTGGGGTGACGGAAAAGTCCACGTGGCGATTCCCACAGTTGGTGCCGGGTCGGGAGTATGGAATCTCATAAACATCGCCGGATGGTCAGACGTCAACGCTGCAGACTCAATCGTATGTTACTCGGTGCAACAGAGTCTAGGCATAAACCTCGTATCGGACCTCTTGGGACCCCCAGGTTGGTCGCCCGAATACGTAGATCGCATGAACTACGTTAAAGGCAACAGCAGCTTTGACTTCGCGGACTACTGCATGGAAGGCGCCTTGGACAATAACATGTTTGAGCGTTACACCCAGTTCTTCACGGGTTCATACGAAGGAACTTGGAACCACTATGGTAGCTACAGAAATCCAACGTTGACGACTCTAATCGCCAGCCTTGACACAGTGCCCGCTGGCTCGCAGGCTCAACAGAACATCGCCAATCAAATCGAACAGATCGTTGGAAGCAATATCCCTATCATTCCTGAGGGAGGGCATCCCAATTGGTACATCTACAGCGACAAGTATTGGATTGGCTTCGCTGACCAGTACTCGAACCCGTTGCTCCCATGCGGTCCCTACATCGGCAGGGCGAACTTAGCAGACCTCCAGTTGGGCATCTGGAGACTTCACCCAAAGAACCTCGACTTGAACGGTGACGGAATAGTAGACATGAAGGACATAGCACTTGTTGCAGGCGCTTTCGGCACAATCCCAGGCAGCGCAAGATGGAATACAATATGCGACATAAATGACGGCCGCCAAGTAGACATGAAAGACATTGGAACCGTCGCAAAGGCTTTCGGCACAACATACACTTACACGTAGCAGCACTAGTGAGGACCAGCGACCACAAACATCTTCCCTTTTTTTATTGGCACGCTCTATAGGATCATCAATCTGATGCTTTTGGTCCCTATTATGACGGTATACGGTTGCCATCGCAAGGACGATTGCCGTCACCACAAAGGTGTACGAGGCATTGAGCACAGCGCACATGCGTGTTCCTAAAATGGCCAAAAATGGCTTCTATTCTTTGACTCTTGGGATTTGCAGTTTATTGGGTCACACCTGTTTCTAACTTGTTTGCAGTATCCGCCTTTCTCGAACCTGCAGAGGTGTCTTATGCGGCTGAACGGGAGGGTCACACTCATTATTGACGGGTCTGATAGGGCGGCGGAAACCTGTCGCCGGGTTCTGGGCCTTGTGTAATAGGTGTATTTGGGCCTTCCCCGTCCATTCATGAGCGTTTTTTCCTTCACCACCAAGCTCTGAGCTATCAGGCGCTTGAGGCCCAGTTTCAGCGTGTTGCGACTGAAACCCGCCGCGTCTAGAAGTTGAGCGAAAAATCTAGGCTCACCGTCGTTCAGCACGGCCAAGACACGCTGATCAAACAAATCTATAACTCAACCCATACAAGAAAATTCCAAACCATTCTTGGCCATTTTCGAAACAGGCATGCGCACAGGCACGAACAGCAGAAAGTCAAAAAGCTCACCATTTCGAATATTATTCAAAGTCAACTAACAAACTGTCTGACTAGACAGAAAATGAACCCTAAAACAAGTTGAAAGCGTTCGAATATCCTCTTTGGACCGCTGAAACTTTGAGGTGGCATATTTCTAGCAGAACCAAAGTTGCTGGTCGACGAAACAGTTCATGAAAAATCAAACCGCAATTAAATGCTAGACGACCTCGTACTCATGGGGAAGAAAAAAGGATACTTAAAGCTGGAGCGTGGGGTCCTTAAGCAGTCACCTAAGCCCGTCGCCCGAGCTTCTTGCGAGCTATTAGAACTGCGGCTGCTAGGATAGGTAGCATCATCATTAGTAGGATAGGCGTAAACTCTGGCACAGTTATAGTGCTGGCTGGAGTCACGAAAATATCGTACTCAGTGCTGGCTGGATCCTGACAGTATGTATACCAGGTGCGCGTGGGCGCGTTAGCAGGGGCGTCCTTGGTGGCGACCGCGATGGTTGACTGTCCGAGTCCAACCGCCGTGAAGTTCACGTCGCAGAGCACGCCGTTGGTAACCGACACGGATCCCGTGCCAATCAACGATTGACCAGCCATGGTGTAGTTGAGGTGATCGACGGTGTCTCCCGCCGCCTCAGTGTCGTTCGACCAAACAGTTACGACGTTGTGGCCACTGAAGACGTTATTAGCCGGGAACCAGAGGTTGGTCAAGTTTAAGACTGTGCCGTTGTACTTGAACACCAATTGGTACAGGTACAGGTTTGTAAAACCTGTCAGGTTAATGGTCATCGTGAAGGTCTGTCCAACGCTGTAACCGGCAGAGCTCGGACTGATTAGGATCTGAGGTGTTGTAGCGGCTGATGCTGTTGGCACGCTCACGCTTAAGCCATACAGAATTATTGCGCAGAAGATGACCGCTGAGAAGAATACAGATAATATCGGCCTTCTTGTTATTTGAGCTGTTAGGTTCGTCGTGGTAAGCACCGAATCACATATCGCCTCAATGAGTATTTAAGCTTTGTTTTGCTGATACGCGCGGGCGAATTAAATGATCGTTTTGAATCGGTAGCAGCTGGATTTCTCTGCTCTCGTTTTCAAGTTAAAGGGCTTCAGCTTTCGATTCTTCTCAGAAGCTGAGACGGACAGGCCTATTAGGAAAGTTTGGTTGTACCCCCTTAAGCCGGCATGGTTCACGCTACTCTTCAACGTCAATCGCCCCGCGCGCAATTGCTAAGTGCCACGTCATATGGTTTCCCTCGTTTCTTCTCTTCAGTCCACCGAGGTCTCAGCCCAAGCTAATACGACGACCTCTTGGACATAGACGAGAACCCTGCGGGTTTTGTTCTCCTTTTCTAAAAAGCAAGTTTTCAAATTCTTTCTGCTCTGGTTTTACGTGCGCTACGAAGTACACCAATAAGGCTTTAAAAAGCTCCAGATATTTCAAAGAAGGGAAAGGCATTGAGAAAAATAAATGTCGGCGTGTTAGGTTACGGTTTCGTTCAATCAGAGTTTCATATGCCTTGTTACAAGGAGATTCCTGAGGCGAATGTCACAGCTGTCGGAGGGCGTAGGAGAGAAGCTGTTGAAGAGTTCGCTGATAGATGGAGAATAAAGAAGACCTATTTTGGTGATGACTTTATTGAGAAGTTGTGCAAGGATTCTCAAGTCGAAGTGGTAGATATAGGATTACCTAACTTCCTTCACAAAAAGGCAGCCTTGCTAGCCGCCGAAAACAGAAAACACGTGATATGTGAGAAGCCGTTGGCCCGCAATGTGAACGAGGCAAGAGCTATGCTTGATGCCGTTGAAAAAGCTGGAGTGATTCACTGCTACGCTGAAAATCAGACGTTTACACCTCACGTAACCAGAGCGAAGGAATTAATTGAAAAAGGGGATGGTCGGCAGCGTTTTCTGGATCAGAAGCAGGGAAGCTCACTTCGGGCCTCACTCAACTTGGTTCTGGAACCCTGAGCTCGCAGGAGGAGGCGTTTTAATGGACATGGGCTGCCACTCAATCGAGGTAGCCAGGTACCTCATTGATAAGAAGCCGACGGAAGCTTATGCTTGGGGAGCTACACTTGTTCATGCAACGGAAGCAGAAGACAACAGCCTTGCTCTCGTCAAGTATGAAGGCAACGAGCTCGGCCAATCAGAGAATAGTTGGGCAGCTCATGGCGGCTTGGACCTACGATATGAGATATACGGGTCTGAGGGCGCATTTTTCATCGACTTGACTAGGGAAACTGGCATCAGATTTTTCACCGTTGCATCAGAGGAAAAAATAGGGCATATTGCTGAAAAAGCCGATGCTAAAAAGGGGTGGATGTACCCGATTTGGAGGGAACACGAAGTCTACGGATACCTCTTTGAGCTGCAACATTTTATTTCATGTCTTCTCAAGAGTGAGATGCCGAGAGAAACCTTCAGGGATGGGTACACCGTCAACTGCATACTTGACGCCTGCTATCAGTCAATGAAGTCTGGGAAATGGGAGCCCATTAGCCTCAAGCTGAAAACATGAACCAACAGTCTAGAATGTGGTGAACAGCCGCGATAGCCAAAAGCGCGTCGGATATGCTCGTGTCACTTTGATGAATTCCTCTCCTGAGTGCATCATAACTGCTTTGAAGTCATCGCCTGATGTCGCTTAGTGAAAACTCCTTGATTAGAAGGACAAGACACTTTGAGAGAACTATCAGCCTAGGCATCACCCTGATTCTGCTTTTTCGCGCAGCTCTGATTTTTGTCAAGAACCCCAGCTTCTCCGAAATTTCTACTGATTTACCGTCTCATTTTGCTTAGATTATTCATGCAACGCCTCACACATTCGAGCGGGGGGAAGGCATAACTCTCTTGCTCGACGATGTACCATTCCGTTCCGCCTACAGTTTCGCATAACGAGAAGAATTCTCTCCACTTCATCTGTCCCTCGCCGATCAGTGCTCGTTCATTCGTCGAGGAGAACTCCTTAAGATGTACGGTTATGGCGCGACCAGGATATCGTTTCAGGATTTCCAGTATTCCTTCTGCATTGACTCCGCCCTGCATAGCGTTTCCGGTGTCTAGTTGCATAATCACATCAGAAACTGTTGCGCCAAAGAAAATGTCCCACGGCAACTCTCCGTTCATTAGCTGAAATTCAATTGCATGATTATGATAACCGAAACGCATCCGTTCAGGCTTCAACTTCTCAGAAATTTCGTTTACAAGACGAGCTGTCTTTAGCCATGCAGCCTTTGATTTTCTCCTCTCTTCCGAGAATTCAGCCACAACGAGGAAACGGTTGCCAAGTATCTGATTGAACTCAATTGTTCTTTCCAGTTCGCCTCCAAGCAAACTCTCAATGCTAACATGAGTCCCACACACTTTCAACCCGACACTGTCCAAAATATCCCTTAACTCATCCGCGCTTCGACCATAATAGCCTGCGAACTCCACACCCTCATAGCTCATATCTGCAACAGACTCAAGAGTTGCGGGGAGATCACGCGTGCAATCCTCACGAACTGAATAAAGCTGCAGTGCAATCGGTATCTTCGCCATTTCATCCACCCCTCCTCGATTTCTTCAAATCTTTAACAGTTACTTCTCTGCAGAGTTTTGATGATAGACACGCCATACTGATCATCTGCAGGACCTTCAAGCCGTCTTCGCCTAGAGTTTTCGAACTTCCATTCTTTAAGCACGCCGTTAGAAAATCGTCCACAAAGTCACTCCCCAGTGAGGGCAGGTCGACAGTTATTGCCACTTGTTTTTCCTCCTGCTCAGCATAGAAGATGAAAGGATCAAGCTTCAATCCGCCATCCGTTCCGAACAGAATAACTCCATCACCCTTATCCATTTTTGCCGCCTAGCGCACCCATTTGACCTTAAAAGATTATGCTTACTCGCCAGAAATGCCAGAGCACAAGCGCTAGTCTTCTTCGTCGCTGAATGCTGTGCACCACAGTTGCCAAAAGATGAAGGGCATTATCAACAGCGCAGCGGAGCTCGGGCTTTTCCAGCGCACGGGGAGCTTGTGAAGAGCGTAAGCTTTTATTTCGTCGTCTGCTAGCATTTCAATGGTCTTCCAGGGCTGGAAAGATTCTCTCAAAAATAGGGGTCTGACGAAGACTAAGCGGAGATGTTGAGACAAAAGGCACTGCGGCAGAAGTGATAATTGAGGTTAAAGGTTAGAATATGGCAAGACGTTATTTCAACAGAAAGTTTTGGGCATTATCCATTTCCATCATTGTTCTTGTTTCGGTAGCATTGCTCGTGGCGATACTTAGCCAATCCTCGCCGGCAGCAACGGTCACCATTTCCAGACAATATGATATTGCTTGGATCACTCCAACTACGCACACGTACTGTGTACAGAACGACGTTTGGAACCCAGACAGTGGCTGGGTGCAGACCCTTCAGGTGAATAACCAGACAGGGGCCTTCACTGTAGTTGCAGCAAACCACGCTAAGTCTACTAGCGGACCACCAGCTTCCTACGCCTCCATTTATGAAGGCAACCACTATGGCACCGTCACGGCCAATAGCGGTCTGCCGAAACGGGTGAGCGGCCTGAGTGTTAGCACCAATTGGAGTTTCGGCACAGCCAGCACTGGAGCTTGGGACGCCGTCTATGATGTCTGGTTCCATCAAACGAGCGATTACTCGGGCGGTTCGCCTAACGGCGCCGAATTGATGGTTTGGCTGAACTATCAGGGGGCAATCCAGCCTGCAGGCTCAAAGATTGCCACAGTGTCCCTCTCCGGTGCTACTTGGGAGGTTTGGATTGCCACCATGAATTGGCAGTACATCGCCTACCGTATAACCAGCAAGACCACGTTTGCAAATTTCAATATCAACACGTTCGTCACAGACGCGGTATCCAGGGGCTACATCCAAAACTCTTGGTACCTTATCTCTGTGGAAGCAGGTTTCGAACTCTGGCAGGGTGGCACGGGGCTGAAGTCTAATTCGTTTTCAGTCTCAGTAGGATGAGCTGCTGCACTCCTCCACAAGCGCGCTATGCTGAGCAAATTTCATTTGAAAGCTGGGAAGACTTGCTCCGCGAACATTCGTAGCGGCTTGAGTTCAATCATATCGGGGAACCGCAACATAAAGTACGTAAACCCAACGTCAACAAACCCTTGGATTTGACAGATAATCTGCTCTGGTGTTCCTACCAGATTTCTCTTGATGAACTCTCCTGTTGACGTGTCCTTCGGTTTGAACCTCTTGATTTTCTCTCTTAAATCTTCAGTGTTTCCTCCTATGATAACACGATCTACGATGTGGGTTTTTTCTATCTCGTCCGGATTTCTGCCCACCGCGTTACAATGCTTCTTTAACAAGCTGAGAAGCTCCTTGTATTCCTCGAGTGTGGCACCTCCTCCAAAATTGCAACGATCAGCAAATCTGGCCGTGACTCTCAAGGTCAGCTTCTTCCCTCTTCCTCCAACCAGAATAGGAGGATGAGGCTTTTGTACCGGTTTCGGGCCATTGATCGCTTTTTCTATGGCGTAGTATTTTCCGTGGAAAGTGGGTTCCTCATCCACCCACATTTTTCTGATTATCTGCAGGGCTTCTTCAAGTTGCGCAATTCGAACAGGGGCTTTCGGGAAAGGTATGCCATAGGCGTTGTACTCTGCGCCGTACCAGCCAGCCCCTATTCCGAAGTTTAGTCTTCCGTTGCTTATGACATCCAGTGTTGCCGAGATCTTGGCCAAAACCGAGGGATATCGGTACGAATTGCACGTTACTATTGTACCCAGACCCAGTTTCGTGGTTATGGAGGCGAGGGCACTCAATGTGGTCCAACTCTCAAAGCATGGATCGGCGGTGGCTTCGGGGTAGGTGATGAAATGGTCGTAAAGCCAAACGGAGTCGTACCCAAGCCTTTCGCATTCTAAGGCCACGCTTCGGATGGCGTCAAACTCCTTTCCCGGTTTCTCCCAGCCAGCGAACTCGCAAAGCCATCCTTGAGGAACAAAGCTTCCGAACTTTATCATAGGGCATCCAGTATTCGTTCTGTTCTCTTCGTTCTAATAAAAATAACGTGGGAGGCTTGAGCGGTTGTTCAAGTTGGTCCTCCGAAACGACGGTTTGTTTTGGCCTCAGAGGGCGTTGCCTCATGTCTTGGGCACGCTAAGCAGGGCTACGTACTGTGCTCGCGGGTCTAAAAGGCGAAACCGTTATTCGCAATTACCTGCTTGTACCAGTAGAAACTCTTCTTCGGCGTACGCTTCAGGGTCTGATAGTCAGTGTGGACAAGCCCGAAACGCTTACTGTAACCTTCAGCCCACTCGAAGTTGTCGATGATACTCCACACGGCGTAGCCTTTGAGTCTTACCCCGTCCTGGATGGCTCGATATGTCGACATGAGATGATCACGAAGGAAAACTATTCGATCGTCGTCTTGGACCTTGCCGTCTTTTATCACGTTGTCTTCGAAGGCAGCCCCGTTTTCGGTGACGTAGAGCACTGGATTACCGTAATCGGTTCGTAAGCGCATCAGCACTTCGTACAGTCCGTCAGGATAGATTTCCCAGCCTCTTTCTGTTGTGGGCGCGTTCTTCCGAACCGTCTTAGCCCCTGTTACGTGGTTTGAGGGGTCGTGGGCTGCAAGCAAACGGGTGTAATAGTTCACGCCTAAAAAGTCCAGGGGTTGCTTGATCAAGTCCAGGTCTTCCTGATCGGGTTTCAATCCGATCTCTCTTGCCAGATGAGGATACGTTCCTTTGAAGAGGGGGTCGATGAACCAGCGATTCTGGAACTCATCAAGCTTGTTGGCTACCTCCCGATCCTTCTCATCGTCACTGATCGGCTGCACAGAGTTAAGGTCTACAACCGTGCCTACTTGGAAGTTCTGGCTAACATTCCTCAAAGTCCGAATGGCTTTTCCTTGGGCAAGCTGCAGGTTGTGCGAGACTTTCAGGGATAATTCCAAGTTTTTCACGCCTGGTGCATGGACCCCCATAAGATGCCCCAGCCACGCTATGCACCTGGGTTCGTTAAGGATTAACCAATGCTTGACCTTGTCGCCTAACTCGCGAGCCATGAGCTCAGCGTAATCTGCAAAGTACTGAATGACGCTCCGGTTTGCCCATCCTCCTTCATCTTGCAATGCCTGAGGCAGGTCATAATGATACAGACAGAGCCAGGGTTCGATTCCTTTTTCTAAGAGCTCATCGACGAGGCGGCTGTAGAAGTTGAGGCCAGCTCTGTTGACGTCGCCCTTTCCCTTGGGAAGGACGCGAGACCAGGATGTGGAGAATCGATATGTCTGCACACCCAACTCTTTCATCAAGGCTACGTCTTCTTTATACCGATGGTAATGATCACACGCTACGTCTCCTGTCTCATCGTTCATGATGTTTCCGGGCGTGTGAGAGAAGCGGTCCCAGATTGATTCACCTTTTCCGTCCTCGTTCCAAGCGCCTTCGATCTGATGAGCGGAGGTTGCCACACCCCACAGAAAACCATCTGGGAAAGTGATCCCTTTCGCAGCCGCACGCATACAGTTACACTTTCCTTTTAATATTTATCGTTTCTCATACTTGGCGCGCGCGTGCTGAAGAAAGAAGGAACAGAAACAGTAACACACGAATCCTATGCTGTGCCTCTGTTCTCCTGTGAGTTTGTGCCTCTGTGAGAGTTTGTCTAGGCGTGGTGTTTCGCGTTTGACCCCCCGGTTTTTGTGGTAACGGTTTTGGTAATGTTGTTTGGTAATGTTGTGTGGTAACACTTCTTGAAGAAGCAGACAGGTGTATGGATCGATGCTCAAGTCTGGGAAGCTTACCACGGTCTTTGCAGCCGGGAGAAGGTGCGGCCTCCGAGCAAAGCGTCGTGTGTTCAACACGTGTACATAAAGTTTAATTGGTGCTGTTGACCATTGGTAGTTGTGGAATAGGTGCGAGTTAAGACATATTGTATGTACGTACAACCTTAGTACAGTACAACACAAAAACGCTGATGGGACAAAAAAATGGATAAGCGTTACGCCCTAATCGCAATTCTTCTGGGAATGTTGCCAGCTCTGCTACTGGTTAACGGCTCGGTTTCAAGCCCGTCAGTCCTAGATACAGGAAATAGCATTCAACGAACCTTGGCGATGGGGACCGGGGAAATAGTCAACGTCGACGGAGACGTGTCACTTTCAGGAGTACAAAACAGACTGTGCTGGAACCCCCACTCGACAGGGCTCACGAACGCTTCAAGCTGGACAGTCACCTTTGAGAACGAGACTGAGATATTCTTGGAAACGGGTCCTAACGAAGCAGGACACGTTGCGACGGGTGCGTGGTGGACGACCAGCTTCAAATCAAACGAGAAACTTCCACTTTACACGTCGAAGCCCGTGCAGGTTTCAGCAAGCTTCCGAGCCAACGTGCTTACCGCAGATTGCGAGTCGGGTGTTGAATGGCTCCGGGTCGCATTGGCCTGCGCGGTTCACCGGCTTAACGGTTCAGTCGTGTACACCGAAATGGATTTTTGGGACAGCCCCACGGTGCTCGCGTGTCAATCTGGAAACGTCAGGTCTGGGGGCAACACGGTCTATAAGGGCGGAGACGTAGTCGAGTACAAAATGGACCAAGCAGCTCTGGGCGAGTGGAAGAACTACTCGGTGGATCTAACCGGGCGCATCAACTCGGCATGGTCACTCAGACCTGGTGACGCTCTTGAAAGCGTGTACGTTGTGGCAGAAGTGATTGGAGCAACTGCTGTTACGGTGAAGGTTGACGACCTGTGGATCACATGCTTCGGCTGAGCCGATGCGTTTAGTTTCAAACGCTTGATGGAGAACAGGCTTTTCACTGTAAAAAGTGCCCAGCTCAGCATTTCCGAGGCTTTCAGTTTTGTCTTTCCTTCCCTGCGACCCGTGAAAGTGATGGGAACTTCCCTGACCCAAAACCCATGTTTCCTGGCGACCAGCACAGCTTCAACGACCCACTCAAAACCCTTAGTGACCGTGGAATTCACAATTGCCTCTGCACACTCCCTTGAATAAACCCTGAAGTTACCGGTGCAATCTTGCATTGATGTCCTCAGCAGCAACTTGCAGATCAAGTTTGCACCGCAACTGATCAGCCTTCTCTTTAAACCCCAGCCTATCACCGTTCCGTATTCAACATACCGGCTTCCTTGAACCATGCCTGTTTTTTGTGATGCATGAAGCAACTTGGGGATCTCTCTTGGATTGTGGGATAAGTCTGCGTCTAGCGTTACGATTTGTTCGACATCCTTCATGTCGAGGGCAGTCTTGAGCCCCTCTAGAAGAGCGGATCCCAAGCCACGTTCTACCGCTCTAGTTCTGACGATGACATTTCCATACACACGATTCTGCTGTTCGGCGACCCTCGCTGTTTTGTCTGGACTATTGTCATCCACAATGATAAGGCTGAAATCCCCGTTGCCCAGCGCCTCCTCGATTTGTGCAGTCAGGCTCGGCAGATTTTCAGCCTCGTTGTACGTTGGTATCACCACACAGATTTTGGTCATATGGATCTCTCATAATATTTTCAAGTCTAGACAGACTTCGTTGATTTGATCACTGGCCAAACACCGTATTGACGACAGAGCAGACGGTCGAAGATGGACAGCAGGTATATGATCCCTTCGACAATTACGGCGGTTGCAAGGTAACCTGTGTCCTTTGGCTTCTCGGCTGCCTCCTCAGCGAGGACCCGCAATGTGACGCCGGGCCTTGACAGAACCATCGTGTCCAGCACCGTCGGATATTCGCCTGTCATTTTCTTTGTCTGAAAATGGCCGTAAAGCCATCTTCTTCTTTGGTTTATGTAATCAGCAAGGTTAGAAGGTAACAGGTTGTAGCAGACGGCTTTGGGAGCAAACTTTATCACGCCTTTCTTCTTGGCGGCGATGGCAATGTAAGAGTCGTCAGCAGCGCAGTCATCGGGGATGACCGTTTTGACATCGCTTCTTATGGCCATGAATTCTCCGCTGCAATGAGCTATCTCACCCTTGTCGTTTAGCCTTCTCATCAACCTGGACCAAAGTCTGTACGTCATGTTGGCCAAGTAGCCCGAGAAACCCTTGGGCACTTTCCAAGGGTTCTGCATCGGACGACCGCTCACCGCCGACACACTGCTGTCTCTGAACGGGACAAGCAGGTTAAACATGGCACCCTCAGCAGGCACGACATCTGCTGGAACTAGGGCAATGTAGTCACCGGACGAAGCAACAAAAGCCTTGTTCAACGCTGACGCCTTGCCTAACCTCTCCTCCTCTTCAATAAGAGCGATCCTCGTGTTCGTCTTCATGTGTTCTTTGACGATTTCAACAGTTCTGTCTGTGCATCCTGACGCTACGACTATGATTTCACGGTCTGCAACCTCAGCCGGGGTTCGTTGACTCATCAGGTTCTGCAGTAGGGGCCCGATTGATTTTTCCTCGTTATAGGCACAAACAGCTATGCTTATTTTCAATTTCTAATCACATCCTCTAATGTTCTATCCAATTCGGAGACAACCTTGTCGCAGGAACAGTTTTCGCGCACAAACCTTGACCCTTCCCTCGCCACTTGGTTCATCTCCTCTGGTGCCTTCAAGAGCTCGTGAAGTTCCTCGGCTGCTCTCTCCGTGTTGTTCGAAAGCAGAAACCCGTAGGTTCCTCGCAACCGTGCTTTGGCTGACGCCTTCAGCGCCACAACTGGTGTGCCGCAGGCAAGGCTCTCCTGTATTGCACCATCAATCCACCCATCAACATCGTAGAGCTGAATAGGAGAGAAAGTCAACGCCGAAGCGCGGTAATACGCGGGCAGGTCCTTGTGATCAACATAGCCGTGGAAAGACACACGGTCAGCTACTTCTAGACTTTGAGCCAGCCTGCGACTTCGAGATAGACCAGGACCATCTCCCACGATGTCCAACAAGACGTTCTCATCATGGTGCAACAGTCTCTCAAAAATGCGAATTAGCAGAAATGGAGATTTTTCACCGTAGGCAGTTTCCCGATCCGGGATTCTTCCAACATACAGCAACCTATTCGAACTGCGCCGCTTTTGCGGTCTGAAGACTCCAGGATCAACACCTGGAAAAGGCAGCTTGACAACTTTGTCAGCAATCCCTAACTTCTCGTAGATGAGTCTTTCAGGCTCGTAGCTGTAAAGAACCCTATCAGCGTGCTTTAACGCCAAGAGACATGGCAGATAGCACCATTTTCGGATGTAATTGTCGTTAACTCCGTGAAGTTGTACGATCAACGGTCGTCTGAGCCTTTTCTTGACAAACATGGCCGTGTAAGGATATGAGAACAGATAGTAGTGGTGAAAGTGCACGAGGTCTGGTTGGTCACGAAGCATTTCTCGCATTATGGACTCAGGGTTATGATCGTTGCCGAAACGCAGAAACGGCGGAAAGCGGAACCTCACAGGAAAAATCTTGACTGTGCCGACGCGGTCCAGCTCGTGAATCTGGTTAGACTTTACATGCTCGTGAAAAGTGTACAGCATCGGGTCTGCGCCTTTATGCCTGTAAAAACGCAGGTACTGCGTTGAAAAGTGCTGGCGAACAAGCTTGTCTCGTGGCGTCCATCCGCTGAAACGCTCATCGTGCAAAAGAAGCGTTAGTACCTTCGTCACCACCACCTCAGCTTTCTGGCAACGTAGTGCCAGCACAAGGCAAGCCAGCTTAAGGTCAACCCGGTCATAAGCAGCAGCCTAGTCCATCCGAATGGACCGTCGGCAAAAGCGCTGGCTACGTTGAGTGTCCACGGTAACGGAAGCCACAAGAACGATATCGCGGGCACATGCACCAACACAAAAATGAACAGAAGCAACCATAACAATTGCACTTTGTACAACTCCTTACGATACTGTAGAAACACGCTTAGAGAGAAAAAAACAAAGAGAAAGATGAGGTTCTGCTCAGAAACCCAGGCCCGCGTGGTAAACAACGTTAGAAAGAGAAGCAGCGACCACTGCACAATGAGGGCAAAATCTGTGCTGGCGCCCACTTCCTTAACCGTGACAGACGTCCGGCCACGGAGAAGAAGCACGTAGACCGCAACGCATGCCGGGATCCAAATGTAGACAGACAGCGCGACCGGTTGTATGCTGCTGTGTGCCAGATTATTCAGAAGAGTGAAAGCGTTAAAGGGACTCGCAGCCCCGTAGGGAAAAGAGGCGGCGTTGTCATACGAAGGATTGGCTGTCGTGAATTGATAAGTGAGAGCATTGTACATATTAGAAATCGGCCAGTTGAACAAGATCATCGGAAGAAAAGTAAAAACAGCTGTGACAGCAACTGTAGATACAAGGAAACTAACGGCAAGCTTCAGGCTCCGGGTGGATTTGTAGAGAAAAATGGAATACAATGGAGCGAGGACGAGGGGAAAGAGCTTGAGGAGAGAGGACACTGACAAGAAAACCGCAGACAGTTTCCAATCGCGAAGAAGAACATAGGCAGACAGTAAAGCAAAGACGAGTGCAATGACGTCAAACATGCCCCACACGGTGCCCACAACCATTATGAAAGGGCAGAAGATGAACAGGAGAAAGGCCGCCTTGGCAATCTTCTCGTTGGCCTGAGCCTTCAAAATGTTGTAGACCAAGATGGCAAGCGCCATTTCTCCCACGATCACAGGAAGCTTCAGAGCAAGAACGTACGCATACAAATTGTTCGGAGCAAAGACCGAAGACAGCGCGTACATGCATCCGGTCATCAGACCCCAAAGTGGCGGATACCCTATGCCTTGAAACGTCCCATAAAGATGCAACTGCGGTGTTGCGGCAAACATGTTCTGAAGGACATACTGACCGTAAGGGGTTATCCCCTTGGACACTGCGACACCGACCGCCATGAAGACCCGCATGTCAAACGGATGACTCAGAAAGGGCGCAAGAACCAGTCGAAGCAGCAATCCTGCCACAAAGTAGCCTCGCTTCGGAATACTGATTGCTAAACGACGCAGTTGAAACATGAGAATCAAGCCGCAGGTTCTATCTGTCCATTAACGTTTTTTCATCTGGAGAAGTATTAAGTATTATGTATTGCGAATCATGATACCAATTCTAACGCGTCTCAATCGGAACTAATCGTGATGTTAACTCCGAAGTCAGTAACACCTGTAACGCTTGAGTTCACGTTCAACGTGAGCATGATCGGCACAGTCTGCCCAGACTGGACGACACCTCCTGAATAGTTCCATCCTATGCTCAGGTAGTTTGAAGCCGTTGGCGGAGTCCAATCAGAGATGTTCAACGCAAGAACGATGCCTCCTTGCCCTTCATTTCTAACGTAAACTGTCACGTTTTTTGTCTCCCCCGGAGTGAGGGCTCCCCAATCTATTGATCGAATCGCGTTTCGGCAATTAACATCGCAGAAAACGTCCATACTATTTCCAACCCCCACGAGCTCCGGAACGCTTATCGTGTCCAAGTACCCGTCTCCATTGGTGTCAGAATCCTTGACCACAACACCCTGGCCAAAAAGGCTCCAGCTTCTATAGGTTGTCAATAGCCTCAATGCTGCAAGCGTTCCTGCCCCTCCTAGACCTGCAGCAATGAGCACCCACCAGCCATGCGTGGTGTCTTGAAAAAGGGTTACCACTCCGTAGTCTGCGCTCACTCTTCCCTGAGAGTCATGTTCAACGGTGTAGTAATGACCGCTTGAAGGCACGTAGATGTAGTCGGTTCCGTTTGGGAACTTGTCGAAGTAGACGGGTAACACTCTGTCGCCGCTACTGTTCCTCAGGTTGTTGTAGTACCACGTTATCTGGTTGACACCCGGACCGCCAACAACCACGAGGTTGCTTGTCAAAGAAGAGAGGTTCATTTGTCCCGTGTTCATATCGTATGATGAAATGTAATCGTCCAGAGTTGAACACAAAGACCCTCCGGTTGCATCCATCCCGAACCGAGCGCCGACCATGATGGCGCCCATCACGTCCATCGTGTTAGCACCGCCACAAGGACCATGTCCAACACTTGAAGCAACAACAGCGGTGCAGTTAAATAAACCACCAGAGGAGACAAATGGATGCGAGAAATCCTTAAAGGTGTATAAATCAGGGCCCGGACTATCTGAGAAAGCGATTAATGCGATTTGCGAGACTGCCAACAAGAGGAGCAGAACTATTGAAAGCCTTAACAGTTGACGCCTGGATGGAAACCTCCGTCTCTGAGCCTTCAACTTGGGCAACAGCGCGGCTGAAAACAGTCCGAACGACAGGAAGCTAGCTACATTAAACGTGCTTATCGGCCCTGAAGCCTCTTCCACGACAGAAAGAGTGTCTAGCAATCCGTCACCGTTCGTGTCGCTGTACTTCACGATTGCCGCGGCTCCCTGTAGGTTCCAACTGCCATACGACGAGATGATTTGGCAAGCAGCTGCTGTGCCAGACCCACCCAGTCCGGCGAGGATAAGAACAAAACGTGGCCCATCCTGAAACATCAAAATGACACCGTAGTCGGCTGACACCCTGCCCAGACCATCGCGCTCGATCGTGTAGGAATTGCTGGTAGCAACCGCGTAGATGTAGTCGGTTCCGTTTGGGAACTTGTCGAAGTAGACGGGTAACACTCTGTCGCCGCTACTGTTCCTCAGGTTGTTGTAGTACCACGTTATCTGGTTGACACCCGGACCGCCGATCACGATCAGATTCGACGAAAGATCCCCAAGTTGAACTTTCGCAGTAGTAAAGTTGTAGGTTGAAACATAGTCATCCATCGTTGCCTCCAATGTGCCGTTGCCGTTGTTGGTTTTCAAGCCAAATTCGCCTCCCACGAGTATGGCGCCCATCACGTCCATCGTGTTAGCACCACCACAAGGCCCATGCCCAACACTTGAAGCGACAACAGCAGTGCAGTTCATAGTTCCGTCAGAGGAGACAAACGGTCCTGGAAGGTTCCCAAGCCCCATTGATCCTCCGTAGGCGGGACGCGTGATCGCTGAGGAAACCAGAGTCAAGATGGCTAGAACTGTGAGAATCCAGAATGCGCTTGCATTCATTACTGAGAAGAATCTTCTGCTGGAATCGTGGCCTTTCAAGTGTTGATCTCCCGGGTTTAGAGTCAGGCTTGTCCGTACGGTTTAGTGAGGGAGATATCTTATATCTTAATAAATCTTATTGTTTATCTGTCCAACAAGAATGCACTTGGGCACTGGGATGCTTCAAGCGTTCGTCAGGCAAGTACATAAGCCGACGATCATAGCCAACGTTAGTGCGCGCATAGTTTGTCTCCAGACCTAGGCGCGCGTGCTCGTGCATAAAGGCCGCGCCGCTATTTGCATACTGACCGCGAAATTCTTTTGACGACCGGACTGTAACAAATTGTGATATCGAGAAGTTTTGCAGAATGTAGAAAGAACCATCAAGTGTAACAAATTGAAGTGCGTGCGCTAATTTCGCGCATGCGAAACAAAAGCAGAACTATAAGGATTCGTACCGTTTCTGGGATTGACCTCTAGGGGATTCGAACCCAAACGGGTTCAAGTCCAGCAACCGCGCGATCAAAACGGCGACGCGCGCTAAGCAGATAGTCCAACTCGAGAACTCAAGACACTTAGAAGTCATGAAAATGGTTGAGTCAAGGGTCTAGTGTCTGGGATAAAACTTTACCCACACACACAAACTTCCTTCTACTTCCCCTTTCTTCCCTTTCCCTCTCCTTCCCACTTCTACTTACTACTACCTACTGACACCAACAGACAGACACACACAGACAGACACACACAAACAGACAAACACACAGACAGGCAAAAAGGGATTATTTTTCATTTAAGTAAAATTCCATAAAGCTGAGACTTTTTTTGAAAAAAGCAAAGTCTTTTATATAGTTTGTAGAAATGATAATTTGGAGCGTTTTGATATGCCTACATTCTTGATGATTACAAGGCATGCGCCCGAAAACTGCCCGCTGTTCAATGAAAAAACAAGAAAGACCTACGTGGACTGGTTTAGCAACATGGACAAAATATCGAAGAAATACAAAATGAAGATGCTTTGGGGTGGAGGTGTCATTTCAGAACATCTGAGCGTCTTTATAATCGAAGCCCCAAGTCTAGAAGCTTTCCAAAAAGCCAATATGGAACCAGAAGCTCTGGCACTAGGCAAGTACGAAACAGCCGAAGTCAAATTGGCGACGGGCATGGAAGAAGCCATGAAAATGCTAAAAGCCAAATAGCCTCAAACCCAAAACCTTCTTCTTTTTTTAATTCCAAATAACTGCGACTCTTTATGTCAAGTCTGGTAATAGCGCGCGCTACGTACATACAGACCGCATAAATCGGCGTTACATTCGATCTTCAGGAGGAGTCGGATTTGGGGGTGCCCCGTTTAAATGAGGTAGGAGCGCCCTGTAAATTGTGGAATTGATAGGGGTCTCCACCCCCTTCTCTCGACCCAATCGAACAATGGTGCCGATCATAGCGTCAAGTTCCAGCCGATGACCCGCCATGAGGTCGACCTGCATAGACGGCCTAGCCCAACTCGCGTACCCCTCTAACATCTTCATACTATCATCGACAAATCTTTCAGGTATTGCGACTCCACACGCCTTTGCCACCATGACGTTCTCCTTCATCGTGTCGCGTAGCAACTGCATAGAATCAGGGCAATCTCGGACAGGCCCTGCTGGGAGCCTAATCAATGAAAAGACCCCGTTGAATGCTGAGTTGGAGACAAGCTTCTCCCACAACGCGTGGCGGATATCTGGGTGAAGTTCGGCGGCGATATTGGCTTCTTTGAGAACCTTAGAGATCTCTTCTGTGCGCCTCGTCACACCTCCTGCGAGTTCCCCGAATATTAGCCTCGTCGAACCTCCGTGTATGATCACGCCTGGTTTCTCAACTCTGGCGTTCACCCAGGAGACTCCTCCGAGGACATGCTCTAATCCGACTATATTCCCTATGCGGTCAGCGGCCTCTACTCCGTTCTGAACTGGGATTATGACGGTTCCTTCACTGATAAGTGGTGACATCTGCTGCGCGGCGGAGTCAAGGTCGTAGGTCTTCACGCAGAACATGATTAGGTCAACGGGGTCAACTTCGGCGGGCCTATCAGTTGCTTTCACAGATAGTTTGATGTCTCCGAGTGAGTTGGATTTGACGAATAGGCCATTAGTCCTCAGGGCATCCAGGGTTTGCCCCCTAGCGATTAGGGTCACATCGTTTCCAGCATTTGCGAGAACCGCTCCGAAGAAGCCGCCTTCACCTCCAATCCCGACGACAGCTATTTTCATAATTTACAAAATAGTTGAAATAGCATTTATATTATTTTTTGTATGTACGATCAGTAATTGTTAGCGAGTAATTGAGCAGAAGCCCGAAAATGCTAGGTATGTGTCGGGATTAAATTTTAACCCAACCAACCAACCAAACCACGGACGACGGACGGATTTCCTAAAAGACCACGAACGACGGACGACCACGACGGAAAACCACGACGGAAGACGGAAACGGTGCGCGCGCCAGTTTGTTGCTAAATTATTTATATTGACATTTTTAGCGCGCGCGCGCTAATGTACGTCTTACGAAGAGCTTAAGACATACATTTCTTAACGTTGAAAAGCACTTTTGTTCCATCCTTCCTTCCATCCTTCGTCGTCGTCTCACGTCTCCGTCGTCCGTCGTGGTCGTCGTCGTCCGTCGTCCGTGTTGGTTGGTTGGGGTAAAGTTTTATCCAAACCACCATAATGATTAGAAAAGCGGCGATGATTGGACGAGAAAGGCGATGTCAGAATGACCGTGGTTATAAAGTGGCTGGGGCATGCTAGTTTTCGAATCAAGACTAAAGGGAAAACGATTTACATAGACCCCTACAAAGGTGAATACAATCAGAAAGCAGATTTGATTCTGGTTACGCATGCACATTTTGACCATTGTGACACATTGAAAATCAACAAAGCTCACAAAGTTGACACCGTGATAATTGCTCCTTTTCCTCTCTTCCTTTCCTGCGTCAAGAAAATCGGCGGCGCTGTCAGAAAACTCAAACCTGGAGAACAGGCAATCATCGGAGACATAGCCGTGACGGCTGTTGAAGCCTACAACCTTAAGCGTTTCAAGTCTCCTGGAAATCCTTGGCACCCAAAGGGTCTCGGTGTCGGGTATCTGATAACAGCTGAAGGAAAGACTATCTATCATGCTGGAGATACGGATTTTGTCCCTGAGATGAAGCAACTTGGAAAGGTGGACGTTGCGTTGCTTCCCACTGGGGATACGTACACTATGGACAATGTCGATGCCGCCGAGGCTTCTCTAGCAATAAAACCCAAAATCGTGATACCGATGCACAATCAGGGAAAAGACATTGATGACTTCAAAGAGAAGGTGGAAACCAACTCAAAAACAAGGGTTGTGGCACTGAAAGAAGACGAGGAATTGCAGGTTTAGAATGTTGGTTGGTTGGTTGGTTGGATTAAATTTTAACCCCAAACCCAAACCCTTCTACTACTCAACCACTCACTTACTCTCTCTCCCAGACAGACAAAAAAGACAGACAGAAATCTTAAATCGGCACAGCAAGCGCGCGCTATGATCGTAGAAAGATTAAATGTTTGGACTATGCTTCAAGCACTTGCGCGCGCGCATTTGGTAAGGGGCCTTGGTTTGTATTTAATTGCCAAAGGCTTGCTAGAAATTTAATAATCTTCATCGTACGGAATTTTGTTGATTGCTTTTTTGATTTTTTCAAGTGTCATCTCGAAAAGTCCTAGACTTTTAGGAATCAGAAAAGCTTCTTTTGTAGCCATATCAAAAAGCAAACCGTCCCCGCAATTCCGACAGCGGTAAACTTCAAACGGGAACAAGGATTTTGCGCTCTCATCTTTTGGTAGTAGATGACCACATTTCAGACAATGGAGTTCCATGCTCTCTCACCACATCCTAAGAAGTTCAAGCTAATACCTAACATATAGGAGTTTTGTCCCATTTTTAACCAATGGGCGCTCGTTTAGTGATATCATTTAGAGCAGGCGTATACTCGATTCCGACTATACCTATATCTTAACCCTATTATGACTTGATTTTTGGTACTAGCCTTCTTTTCCATGCCATGAGAGCTCCATGTATATCCTGAATCTGGTATACGCCTGACTCATCCTGTCTTCCCAGAATCATGCTGAAGCCATTGAATCTTGGTTTGGTTGGATAAAACTTTACCCTTTTTCTTCTTCTTCCTTTCTTCTCTTATTACTATTAATTATCTCTCTTACTTTCTACACCTTGACACAAACAAAAAAACAAAAACAAAAAAAAGCGCGCGCGACGGGTAGTTCGTTCGATTTTCTCTTCTTCGAGAAGTGTCTTTTGCACCATCGTAACCACATTACCATATCGAATGAAGGAACTACTAAATTCCTTCGATTTTCATACTGGGATAAGACTTTGGTCTAACCAACCATTTTTTACTTTTGCGGAAAAGATATAACCGAACCGAAACAAAATTGTGAACACTAAGTCGCTTGAGTATGGCACGTTAGATCAACAAGACGAGGAAACACAAATGGTTAAGGTTCGCATGTCCGAGATGACTCGGCTTGATATCCAGAAAGCCCTGGACAGAGGTTTTAGCACGGTTGTATTCGCTGTGGGCTCAAATGAACAGCATGGGCCTCATCTGCCTACCTGTACGGACACGTTGGAAGGTGATGTTTTGGCCAATAAAGTGACTTTGAAACTTGGTAGGGCTCTTCAAGCGCCTTCTATAAATGTAGGATGCTCCGATGCTCACATGGTGTTCCCCGGAGCCATCAGTCTTAGACCGGAAACGCTGAAAAGTTTGATCCGCGACTACTGTGCTAGTTTGGCAAAGCAGGGATTCAAGAACATCGTTATACTTCCATCTCATGGCGGAAATTTCAATGCTGTGCGAGAGGTGACCGATGAGCTCAACCAAAGTCTTGAAGGAACTAAGGTCGTATCTTACGCGGATCTGAAAGGTCTTCTTGGATTCCTTACCGAGTTTTCATCTAAATATGGAATTACGGCTGGTGAGTCAGGGGCTCATGCAGGTGAATCCGAAACGTCAATGGTTTTAGCGATACGCAAAGATCTGGTTGACATGAAGAATGCTGAAACAGGTTTTGTGGGAAGTTTCGATGATAAGTTGATGGGTCTAATGTATAGTCAAGGCATCAAAGCCGTCTCGAAGAATGGTGTGCTTGGTGATCCTCGCAAAGCTAAAGCTGGTCAAGGAGAAGAGTATCTGGAGCGTTGGGCAGAGAAAATGGTAGACTTTGTCCGAAAACAAGTTGATATCTGAGTCATGTAGAATAGAAAACACTTCTATCAGTTCTTCTAAGCCAGTTTTTGGTTTTGAGGCGCGCGCGCCAAATGGGTTCGAGTCCACTGCTTCAAACATCCTGCAACCAGCATTCTCTTTGTCCTAGGCCAACTGGTTCAGAGCTGCGCGCGCATAGACTAGGGGATGCAGTCTTTTGGAGAGGTTAGAGGTTGTATTCTTCCATGTATATTGGTGCACTTACTTGCCATCCACCCTTGGATTGGAGATAGTTTTCTAGGCTCAGAATCGATGTTTCTTCGCCGTGTGTTAGGAAAACATGCTTGGGCGGGGATTTGAAGTTGCTGAGCCAGCGTTGCAGGTCGTTCATGCCGGCGTGGGCGGAGAAGCCGTCGATCTTCTCGATCTTCATCTTAACTGGGTAGGATTGTCCGAGGATTCTGACGGGAGAGTCCCCGTCCAGGATTTGCCGTCCCAGCGTCCCAGCCGCTTGGTATCCTACAAAGAGGAGCGTAGATTCTGAGCGAGTTATCTCCCTGACTAGGTGATGTTTGATTCGTCCTCCTGTGATCATCCCCGAACCGGCCATTATGATGGCTGACTCTTTGATCTGGTTGATGGCTTTGGATGCCTCAATGGAGTCTACGAGTTTCAATCCTGGAAAGTCGAAGGGGAATTGGCCATCTTTGAAGAGGTCCAGTGTCTCTTTGTCAAGATACTTTTTGCATTGTTCGAAGACCTTTGTGACTTCGACGGCCATTGGGCTGTCGAGGAAGATCGGGACGTAAGGGATTCTTTTGGCACGCGCTAAGCGGCTGAAGTGGTACAGCAGGTCTTGGGCGCGTTCGATGACGAAGGTCGGGATGAGGACGTTTCCGCCGGACTTTATGGTGTCGTTGACGATCTTGCCGAGTTTGTCATCGATGTCTTGGGGGTTGTCATGGTTGCGGTCTCCGTAGGTGGACTCCATGACCACGTAATCTGCATGGTCAAAGACGGAGGGGTTAGCAAGAAGAGGGTTGTCCCACTGGCCGACATCCCCGGAGAAGATGATGTTCCGCGGTTCGTTCTGTTCTTGGACAGTGATCTCGATCATGGCGGAGCCGAGAATGTGGCCGGCATCGTGGAAGCAAACTTTGACTCTGTCGTTCAGGGAGAGAAATTCTTCGTAGGGAACATCCTTCAGGAGGGGAAAGCACTTCTGGGCATCTTGGACTGTGTACAGAGGGATTTCGGAGTAGGGTCCCTTTCGGCCTTCCTTTTCGTGGCGTCTTTTCTTGTAGGCGGCATCTTCTTCTTGCATTCGGGCAGAATCCAGAATGACTATCGGAAACAACAGTTTGGATGCGGGGGTGAGCAGGATGTCTCCGTTAAACCCATCCTTGACAAGTTTGGGAATAAGCCCCGAGTGGTCTAGGTGAACGTGGGTTAGGAGGAGATGTTGGATCTGGTCTGGAGGAACGGGGAAGGCCTCCCAGTTTCTGTGGGAATAGTCTCTTTCCTGAAACAGGCCGCAATCGACAAGGATCTTCACTCCGCCAGCGTCCAGAAAGTAGCTTGACCCCGTCACTTGACGCGTTGCGCCCAAGAACTTTATCTTCATGACCTTTCCCTAACGTTGACACTTCTTGTTTCTACCCTATCAGTTCTTCGTTTCATTGCATGCGATTTGGTTTGGGCTCAATCGCGCCTTAACGCTCTGCTGGAAGACTTGCGGTTCGTGCGCGCGCGCTCAGCACGTTGCTGGATGCCGCGAAATTCACGCCTTTATAGCGCGCGCTAAGGTTCACTGTTTACACTTTGGGCACAATCTGTTTCTTGACTTCCTGTCTTGAACGAATAGTCTGTTGCATCCCCTTCCTTTCCCAGGATGTGAGCAGACAAAAACTCCCCGTCTTCTTTCGTCTTCGGTTTTGGCATAGACTGTCCAATAAATCTCCTTTATGACACCGGTGGGGCTCACCTCGCCAATCTCAGCCATGGCATCGCTTTCCAATTCCCACCCGTGCCTAGTGGCTGGACGGATATCGCGATCGGTAACAATTTCCTTACCGACTTGGGAGTTAAGAAAGCTTTTGAATTGCTTGATATCTGGGTGAACACTGAAGTAGACGACCCTGGACACGTATCCGCCGGGGCAGACGTATGCTCCGATGACATTATCCGAGTCGGATCGCAGATCTACGAAGGAGGAAGGGCTATCGCAGTGCCTGTAACATTGTCCATCGAACGTTAGGTATGCCTCTACAAACTCCTTCAACGACTTACGATGTGATGATGAGTGAGGATACGAGATAGCCGGTTGTTCATGTACGAGGCTTTGATAGTAACTACTCGAAAACAGCGCTTTCCAAGAACCTTCTGTCACCGAAACTGCCTCTGAAAAACCAGTTAATACGTGATTAACTCTCCCGTCCATGTGTTCAACAAAGACTTGAGGGATAAGATAATCCTCCGACCAATCGCCATGTTCTTCGACGAGCCTGTCAGCTGCCTCAAGCTGCTCAGGGATCTCTATGTCAAGAGTAAGAAGCGGAACCCCAAGGTCTTCGGACATTTTGTTAGCATTACGCAGAGAAAACGGTACACAGTGTGGACAATAATTCGCAAAAACGATACTAACTCGCTTAATCAATCCCTTGCGCCTCTCCCAGTTCGGCAACGACCGACGCTCTTGGTCGCATACACAATTAAAGACTTTGCTGTGAGCAGACAGATCTACATGTTTTCTTTACACTTGAGCGCGCGCGAGAGCAGCGAGAATTTGAAGTTCATTTTTCCCCAAGAGTTCAAGGCCTTGGTGGAACTCAACGGCAGATTTGAGTTTCTGGGATGGTGGCAGGGAAATGAAAGTACGTGGTACCTCGACAAGCCTCTTGAGAAAGCCAAATCTCCGAACAGCTTGAACATGGTGCTTCTGAGAAGAAAATAGGCGCGTTAGAAATTCCGTCCGAAGCTTAAAGGCAAGGTGTTATAGCGCGCACACGCGCACGGGCAAAGTTTTATCCCAAACTCAAAGGTGAACGTCAGTAGGAAAATTCTTAAAACACAACGAAACGATTCTGAAGATGTTGATGAGGAAAAATGTTCAAGGTTCGTTTTGCTGTTGTTGAGGATTGCGAAAACCTGGACAATTGTCTGATTAGAACCTTTGAGAGTCTTCGTGAGTGGTTGCCTGCTTCTTTCGTTGACCCTGAAATCAAGAGCATGCATGAACCTGAGTACATCAAGAAGCTCAGGGAGAGAATAGAAAACAAGAGCGAGATTCTTTTAGTTGCTGTGGAAAACCGTCAGATTGTAGGTATGGCTTTGGGCCGAGAAGCAGCGGGAGTGTGCAGTCTCGGATTTCTGGCGGTAACAAAGGAGTGCCGAGGCAGAGGTGTTGGGTCAAGACTTCTGAACAGGTTCATCAAAGAGGGAAGGAAAAGAAAAGCCCACAAGATCTGGCTGCACACATCACCACACCTCGTGCCAGCAATAAGGCTGTACGTCAACAATGGATTCTTGCCCGAAGGCTTCTTGAGAAAACACACAAGAGGATTGGACATGATAATCTACAGCAAATTTCTCTCATAACGCCAAAGAGGCAACTTTGCTTGCAGAGGCATTCGACATTTCCAGAATTTTTGTGCGTGGGGCAAAGTTTTATCCACCCAACCAAACTGGTGCCCACAACGACAATGTGAATGCATTGTCGAAGTTTTGATGATCCAGACAGGGAGCTAGCGTTAACGACCTTTCAAAGTTGTGGCTATGTTCTGACACATGCTAGATATGTATTTTGCTTCTGAGAACCTCGACACTGATGCTCTCTATCTTTTCTCCGTTCAGGATTACGGTCGGAGTCTTCGTGATGCCTTTTGATTTTGCTTTTAGTTTTCCCGCAAAGGTTGCAATGTTGTAGACCTTGAAGGGCACCGCGAATTCAGTCGCCAGTTGATCCACAATTCTCAACGCTTGGTTGTCGGCGTCAGGAAGGACTTCCTCGAATTCTGTTACTTGCTTAGACATGCAAGCATGGTGTTGGATGCCATCCGACACAGGAGGAGTAACGTACTGCCGGACTATCTGCCTCTTTTTTCTCACGTAGACCTCAATCTGAACAGTCATTCAAGCGCACGCAAGATACCACAGTAGAAAGAACTAGGACTTATGTTTGTCGAAGACACGCAGGGATAAAACGCGCGTTCGATGCCTCCCCTCTTCTCCCCTTTTTGTGTGGGTTTGGTGGTAAAGCTTATCCAACAACCATATCATGTGTAAAGGCTGAGCCATGCTACTGGAATGGAGTAAAGCCTCTACTCATCAAGTCTTTCCAATTATTCAGAGATTGTCTGGAGTAAACTCCGTCTTTTTGGTCATAATGTGATTGACATGGGAACTCCTTGCAGCGCGCGCGCTTCCGATTTTCAATTCGGTTGGATGTAAGGAGAATTTGCTTTTTCTTGTCGAGAATGTTCAGAAAAGTCTGATTCTCGAATTGTTGGAATGTCGAGTGGTTGGCAGTAGTCTTTTTATAGTTTGTTTACTATAATGTTATAGTTAGTTAGTATATAGTCAATTGGCTATAATGATGACTTAGGAGAAAAATACAAAATGGATACACCCACGCTTCGAATCTTAGATACGGTATCATCTAATTTAGGTGAAAGTTTGTCGATTAATCAGCTTACTGAGAGAATCAAAGATACATATGGCAGTGCATATTATGCGAACATCTACCAAAAATTGCAGAAACTAAAGAAAGAAAATGTGCTTACTCTCGACAACCTGGGAAGATCTTCCATTATTAAACTAAACTTTCAGAATTACTTATTGATCGATCTCCTGTCGGAGATGGAAATGGAGAAAAAGATGGAACTCTTAAAGAATAGAAATGACTTGCTGATATTCTTAACAGAAATGGACAAGTCTCTGAATGAAACGTGCGCAATAAAATCGATTAGTTCCATAAATCTCGTAAAAAACATCAAACTCAACAGGGTTGAGTTGCTCTTTCTCTTAAGGAAAACATCTGATTATCATAATGAGACTGTTAGGCTTTACAGCGAAATGTTGAAACTGCAGAACAAGTATAACTTGAGAGTTGACAGTCTTATCCTAGATGAAGATGATTTTTCTGATCTGATAAGGTCGGATGAGATCAATCCCCTCAGAGAAGCCCTATTCAGAAAGACCGTCTTTTTCTGTCCTCAAGCGTTCTGGAGTGAAATCAGAGAAGTTGCAGAAAAGACCGAAATCAAATTTATTAAGACAGAAACAAAACCAGCTAGCATCTCAGATTTGGATATCGTCTACAATCTTGGCAGATTTGGATACAAAGAATTTGGGCTCAAGATAGAACAAGGCAAGAAATTTTGCATCGAATACTTAATCACGGCCCTATTACTTCTAGACGATCCGAGGCGACTGGAAGCTGTACCAATAGTTCTGGCAAAAAACAGTTTTAGAAGCAACCTGTTGGCATTCTTAAGTCAGAAATTCGGAACAACTGGAAAACTCTTAGGTTTGTTGAGAATCCTGCAAAAGATAAAATCGTCGAGTGAAACAGGTGAGACACTAGATATTCTGAAGATCTTCAATTTGGAAGAAACACCGACCGATGAGCAAAGCATTCTGCAGAAAATGAGATTATACAATGCCACTTGATAAGAGCGAATTACTCAACTTTCTAGAAGAGTTGAATAAGGAGCTTGGCAGAAAAATCACTCTCATAGCCGTTGGTGGAACAGCAATGACACTACTTGATCTAAAACCATCAACAATAGACATCGACTTCACAATTCCTAGCAGTGACTTTCCTGAGTACAAGAGGGCCGAGAAAAATGTACCGCACGGTCATAAGATTGATATATTTCTGGATGGGTGCATCTTCAGTCAGAACCTTCCAGATGACTATTTAGCCAATAGTACAGAAATAGCCAATCTGGAACGCATATCATTGAGAGCTCTCCACCCAGTTGACATTGTCGTAACGAAAATTGGAAGACTTGATGATAGAGATCTTGAGGATATTGGAAAATGCATCAAAGCGTATGGCCTCAAGAAAGAACAGATAAAGAACAGAGCGACAAATGTCACTTACATTGGCAAACAGGAATATTACAACTACAATCTCAAGTTTGTACTTAAGAAATTCTTTCACTAGCACCAACACACTAATCTCTTAACCCAGGCGATTAGCGCGCGCGAAGCGATTCGAGACGCAATAAAGGCGGCTGGTTTCCAACGGCGACCATATGTGCTGAGAGCCTTACTTTGATACACAACTGATGCTAGCCCAATCAAAGGAACGAAGCGCGCGAGGAAGAGCCTGACGAACTGTATCAACACTCCATGAACATTTTCAAAACCTGAAAACCTCACATACAGCATACTGCCCGGACCAGCACCTGAACGCGTTCAGGCTTCTAGCGGACTTAGACCCAAACGGGTTCGAGTCCGCTACTTCAAATATTCTGTAATCAGCATTCTCTTTGTCTTAGGCCAACTGGTTCAGAGCCGAGAAATAAGAATGATATCCATTCTGCAGATCTATTATCTATTAAGGGTTCGGAGGAGAATGCGCAAAATTCCGGTCGGACTAGAACCCTAAGGGGCTCAGGCCTCTACGGAATCGAACCCAAAAGGGGGCGGACCCAATTTCTTGCGACCTCGCGCGCGCTCAAGCATATTTCATTTTAATAAACTCTTAGGGTTCCAGTTTCTACAACATATTCTGATTCATCAACCGAATTTTCACATGAACCCCATATCAACCGAAGACTTCACAGAACCAGTTTGAGAAAGGAACATAAGATACCAGCGCGTTTTGAAGAGAGAAGAACAAGCGCCTTATGGTGAGAGTGTCAAAATGGCACAGACTGCAGTCGGATCATCCGCGCAGGATGAAGTCAGAAGTGTTATAGTTAGTCGGTTTGACGCTATGAAGAACAGGGATGAGGGTGCGGTGAAAGCTCTCGTTGATGAGCACTACAACAAGTTTGACGACTGGCCGCCCTTTGAGAGGCAGGAAGGCTCGAAAGCCTTGGAGAACGAGTTCGGAGCGTTCAAGGTGATGTCCAGCTACAGTTACGAGTTGAGGGATTTTCAAGCGAACATTCTCGGCAACACAGCGATCGCCACGTTCATCATACATTATCAGGCAGTGATGAGAAACAGGACGTTCGACGTGACTTCACGCGTCACATCCGTCCTCAACAAACAAGATTCAACATGGAAAGTGGTCCACGAACACTACTCCAGGTTTCCTGACACGACAACGCAACAACAACGAATCATGCCCCGCCGAACAATGCAACCCTAACCAGCGCGTTGGCTTGTCCCTAAATTTGTGAATAGTGCGTAATTGTGAGCATATACGTTTTGCAAATACACTTTGCATATCCAGTTGGCAAGCATCGTTGAAAACGGTGAGGCTGTTCAGGTTGGATGCGGGGCCACGTGGCTGTTCAAGTGCGCACGCATAATAATGGGACAAGGCAGCGCGCCGCTTTTGTTCTCCAACCAGAACTGTCAACCGAATCTGCGCCAGCACAAAACATAGCGCTCGCTAGACTTCGTGAGGTCGGATTATTTCGAGGTTGACCCCCTTTTGTTCAGAAGTAACGTCAGTGGTAATGTTGTGTGGTAACAGGTCTTGAAGAAGCAGACAGGTGTGTAGCGCGCGCTCTCATATCTTGGGTCTGTAAAGTGGGAACAAAGTTCATAGTGGCGAGCCGTCTGTCTGGTTAGCGCGCGAGTGAGGAAAGCTTAAAATTTTTAGTATGGAGATTATCTGACGTGGTCTGGGTGCTTGAGGTTATAGGTTTTGCTTTGCTCGCCGTAACATCTGTGGTCGCAGTTGTTGAGCCTGGCAGCAACATTGCGATCTATCTCAGTTTGACCGAGGGCTAGAGTACTGAAGAGAAACGGCGAATCGTGGGCAAGGCCATGAAGATTTCTTTTGTGGTGTTGGCTTTTTTTGCCCTGGCGGGGCAGCTTGTGTTTTCAGTCTTCAACATTACTATTTCAGCTTTTCAGATCGCAGGCGGGATTCTGTTGGTTGATGTCGCTATGAGGATGCTGCATCCCAGGAAGGATGAGTACACGCGAGAGGAGTTGGAGGACGTTGCGATCGTACCCCTGGCGTTTCCTTTGACTGCGGGACCCGGTTCGATCACGACGGTGATGTTGCTCATGTCTCAGACCAACGACCTGCTTGAGTGGCCTTTCGTGTTTGTGGCAGTTCTTGTGAGCGTGTTGCTTTCGTACGTGGGGATGACTTACGCGGGCCGACTTGCCGGCCGGTTAGGCACTGAAGGCTTGCATGTGGTCACACGGATAATGGCCATCATCGTCTTGGCAATCGCTGTACAGTTCTTGATAAACGGCGTCACAGATGTGGCCAGCCGCATCATTCATTCATGAGTCCTTTTCAGTCAGCCAACCAGCGCGTGCGTATTGTGGAACTGTTTTGTTCCAAACGACTCACAAATTGCTCTAACTGCAAGGCTCCAAACAATTAACTTCATCTTGTGTGTGTGCGCGCGTAGTCTCGCTCTTTAGCGGTCCCTCTCAAGTTGTCTCTCCCTGATGATGTTTCGGACATACTCATAGTAGTTGAGCATGCAAGGCTTTGAGATGAATTGCTCTAGCTCTGCATCATAGTCGTCGAATATGCGGGGGTTGGTGTTTGCAGTCAGTCCAAGTAGATCCCATTCTAGATGGACCTCTTCTCTCGGGTTCATACCTCTCAGACCTGCCTCCCATGTCGAACGTGTGATTTCCTTTGGAATCATCGCAGAATCGAAATTCCGGGCGACATGAGCGGAAATAACGCGGAAAACTCCAACGACGATCTGCGGAATGTACTCTTCATGTTTGAGCAATGTCTTGGTTACTACAAGTGTAAGAACAGCATATATGATTCTGAGCTGTTTTGCGAACTCCGGGGAGCTGATTCCGTACTTAGTGAGTCTTAACCTGATAAGCTTCTCGAGCAACGGTCCGGCATATATATTCTCTTCTTTTTTTGTGATTATTTTGCTTTCTTCCAGAATTGCCAGAATCTTGGGCTCTGGGATATTTGAGAAATTTGGTTCCATCAGTATGAGCGGCGAATTGGGATTCACGATAACAAAGCGGATCGCTTCGCAAGCCGTATTATAGAACGTCCTTATTCTCAGATTGCTAAAGTAGATCCTATCGAACTCTACAACTGCGTTGTCCAAGTCCTCAGGTGGAGCCCCTTCCAAATACAGCTTGATTATTTCATCCATTTGCAGGAGAGTATATTCACACAGCTTGCAGTGTTCTCCGTACGATTTGTTGCCGCAGAGCTTACACTTTCCAGCATATAGCTGGCGTTTCCACTTATCGTGCGGTCCTGCGCCCGCCTGGGGATAACCTGCATTTGAGGTTCTAGAGATATTTGACTGTGGGAGGGCCACGTTTTTCCACCAGTTTCGTTGCTACTATGAACCAGTTTTCCTTGGAGATCTTGTCTTTCAAATATTCAACAACTAGCTCTCGTCTTTCAGGGTCAAAATCCTCTAGCACATCATCAACTATGAGGAAAGGCGTGTTTCTCATGTATGTCTCCTTCAGAGCCATCTGCAGTATCAATGAGATTGCCAGCTTCTCTGAAGTGCTAAGAGTTCCAACATCTTGGCTCTTGTAGTCCTTCTTCTGAGAGTCAAACCGTTCTACATAGAGTCTATAACTTGGCGAACCTGCGAGTTTCATTGTTCTGAATTCCTTGAAGCCAAGGTTCGCTAACAGAATGTTGATGCTCTCATTGAATCTTCTTGCAGCCTGTTCCCTTTCCTCTTCAGCCCTTTGTTCAAGGTGACTGATTCTATCTTTGAGTATCTCGACAACATCTTTGGCCACGAGCGCTGCCACTTTTGTATCGAAGACCGTTTCCATAATTGGAAAAACTGAAAGCTCGCTTAATCTTTCAAGAATGCGACCCGATTCCTCATGCATTCGGGAACGAGTCTTGTTCAATTCATTGAATTCCTCATTTGCCGTCTTGCCTGTATGGGAACTCACTTCCTTGTCAAGCTCGCCGAAGCTCTTTTGTTCACTTTCCAATTTCCTCTTGTAGTCTGCGATGACGCTGTCAATCTGTCTGACAGCATCTTCAGGTTTCTTGAGGTCTTTCTCGATGAAACCTATTCGATCACTCTGCTCTCTGATTCTGCTGCGCAATTCCTGGGCACGTTCCTGAGCCTTTGTCAATTGAATTGAAATATTCTGCTTCTCTTGGTTGAGCTGTAAGATTCTTGAGTTCAGCGATTCGCGTTGGCCGCGACATTCCGTGATGTGCTGTGTTATTCCACGATATGTTACGTACCCGACCTCGCAAAGCGGACAAGGCACCTTGTCACCCCTTTTTTCCCGTAAGCTAGTTTCCGCAACAATGTAGAGATTAAGAATTCCGTCCAACGTATTGCGTTGATCCATAAGCTTGTTTACTTCAATTTCAATCTCTTGTTTTCTACTTCCTTTGTTCTCTAACGCCTCAATCTCCTCACGAGTTTTCTGAAGTTTTGATTCATTCTCCTTCTTGACAGCCTTTGCCTTTTCCAACTCACGTTGCTTTGGTGCAAGCTCTGTTACTGTGATTCTTGTCTTCAAGACTTCTCTATCCTGCATTTCCTTTTTCAGACGGTTGATCTCTCTCAGTGATTCTTCCCTATCCTTCACTATGCTCTCGATCTCCACACGAGTGTCTGCAAGCTCAGTTGTTAGTTTGTTGACTCTTGAATCAAGTTTCTCTATCTCTTTTTGAAGGGCGGAATGGCGTTCATTAAGAGGTTTCATTTCCTGAATGCTCTTCTTGATCAACTCTTCTTTTTCAGTGAAGTCTTCTTTCCAAGTCTTCAGAACCTCTGCCACGTCGGAATACTTCCGAGCAAAAGACAGTTCTTCAACTGCCCATCTGAAGTCATCTGGCTCTCTCTGATCGAGTCCTCTCAATTGTCTGAGTACTCGAGAGTTGTTGCACAAGACTCCAGCCAACAGAAATCTCTCATCACCATGTTCGGGAGCTGCAATAACATCTCCGTTTTGTTTAACAACGTACTTTTCCCTAGTGCCATCAAGTTCGAGCTCTGCCTGACCTTGACTTGCATGCACATTCACAAATCCTTCAAAGGGATTGTGAGGATCTGTCTTGATGCCAAGTTTAATTGCCTCATCAAACATAGACTCTGAAAGGGCACCATTCTTAGGTATTGATAATATTCCAGCTAGGGCTTTGACGATTGAAGTCTTTCCAGAAGAATTGGCAGATTCGATAATGTTCAGCTTGTCTGATCTGAACATGTAGTCTCCTTCCTTCAGGCCCCCAATATTCTTCAGTCTAAGTGTGGCCTTCATTTGGCAAACCTCGTGGCAATCTCTTCTACCAGTCCTTTCAATTCTCGTTCGACTTGGTCTTGGAGATTTTGTGTAGTGGTTTTCTCAAGTGCTATCTTTTCAACGAACTCTTTAGACAATCTTGCCATTAAAATCCCTCAACTTGACTCGCAATAAGTATCTCATAATTCTCCCAGTAGGTTTTCTGCATTTTCTTCAAAACGATATGCAGTTTCTCAAACTTCTCAGGCGTCATATCAGCGAAGCCGATCTTGTACAAGCCTCCACCTGCTCGAGTGCTGTACCAGGTTGCCTCATCTGTTGCATACTGTTCTTCATCCTTCTCCTTTCCCACGATCGCCCTCTTTAGCCAGTAGTCTAGAGGATAGAATTCAATGCCAATTTCTTTAACGTCCGCTCTCTCAGGTAAATGCATTAGTGCTTTCCTTGTCTCATTGGCATAGTATTGCCCATATCCGCTGAAGTGAACTGCTATGATTAGTTGGCCTGATCTTGGTATTTCATCTAAAGGAATCATACGGTCCACAGTCTCTCCTTGATACATTCGACAACTGTGAGCTGACGAGCATCTCTGATTGTGGCTTTGGGCAGGTCTCTAAGTTTGGAAAAGACTCTCGCTTCCATTGTCTCTTTCTTGGAGGTCACACCAGTCGAATCAAGAATCTCTCTTATGACGAATTTTAGCTGTTCAATAGGAGGAGGAGAAACTTCAATCACATAGAGCCGGTCTCGAAGAGCCTCATCAACCAAATCAGGCCTATTCGTCGTTCCACAAACTATTGTGGATATTGGGTCAAGTCTATCGATCTCATGAAATAGGATGGAGTTAATCGAATAATGCCATTCTTTTGCCAACTCTGCTCCTCTTGCCATCATTAGACATTCTATGTCATCGAAATGCACAAGTAACCTCGGGTTTCTGTAATTCTTACTCAATTGCTCCGCTGTTTTGAAAACATTCCTTAGCGCTTTCTCAGCATCGCCCCATTTGGGAGCTGCAATCGAAGCCCCATCGATAAATAACCAATACACATTTCCCATTCTTCTGTCAAGCTTCCTCGCAACCTGCTTCACTATTTCAGTCTTCCCGGTTCCGGGAGGTCCCTGCAAAAGAAAACCTTTGAAAGGAGAATTGGGCAGAGGGGATCCACTCTTGAAAAAGTATTCACAAGTTCGCGAGATTAGATCTTCGATTTGCAGTAGCTCAGGCAGTAGATTTACTTCAGGAAGTGTCACTCCGCTTACAGCTTCTGCTTCTTTCGTTTCAAACATGTGACTACTCTCCATTAACGTTCTCTTTCTCTCACGAGTTCTCTGATTCTTTGCATTTCCAGCAATACATAATCCTCGAACTCAAATGTTAGGCCCCCGTCTTCAATGCGCACATCTTTTATGAGACCTTGAGTACTGCGTCCATCTTTCGCTTCAAGGGCATTTAGTATTTTTCCTCTCGTTGTCGAAGGTATGCGCCGTTTCGACACGAATACTCTCAGGTCCTCCCCGCTGAAAGTCCGACTGTCTAGGTAGGCATTTGACCATAAGAACATCAATGTAATCCAAAAAGTCCTGGGTCTCTGGTTATATGGAAGCGTTGCTTTGTCTATGTTGTCCACGGACAAATCCGCCATCTTGCATAGAATGAAAAGAAGAACATATCCTCCGTAGATATGAGCAAGTCTTGTTCTGAGGCCTATATCGCTAAGGTGCTCAGCTCCCAGATATTGAGTTGCGAATTTTCGGGTTTTGTCCGTCAGGACAAGAACACGTCGGAATTTCTCGGTCCGAACACGCACAAGGTTCAGTTCCTCGAAAATCTTGAAAGCACCACTCCATCCCCTAGTGGTAGTTACATGCTGGTTAAGTTCATCTTCTGTGACTTCATTGACACCAGCAAAAGCTTTCGAAACTATGTAGTCGCTGATTTTGTAGAAGATTGCTGTTTGAGGATTCTTTGACGTGATAAAAGAGCTATCAGCGAGCAGCCTTAGGATAGGATGAGTATCTGGATCGATACTCCCTGCTCGTTCCATTTTTTCATGTATATCATCGAAAACTGTTCTGACGATTTTCGAAAAATCTCTGCAGTTATCACACTCAAAGAAATCTTGGTTCCCGCTTTTCTTCAGTCCGCATTTAATACAGATCATAGTTCACGTATCACGTCTCTTGTATCACGTATCTTATCTCACGTCTTCTATAAGAGCTTTGCTCATACAGACACGTTACATCCTTGAGCCAAGGATATTTATAGCCGGGTAATCAATTCACTTATTGTGTTAGTCGAGAAAGAGAAAATCGCTTTGACCTATCTCTCAAGCATTTCCGAGAAAAAAGTAGCTGTGAGTTTTTCAGGTGGAAAGGACAGTCTAGTTACCTTGGATTTGGCACATAGGGTCGGAATAAGGAAAGCAGTCTTTTGTGACACCACAGTTGAGTTTGATGAAACGAAGGAATTCGTGGAACAAGTGGGAGCCTTCTACGGTATGGATATTGACGTTGTTCGTGCACCTATCACATTTTTTGAGATGGTAAAACATGTAGGATTTCCCTCGCGAATTCTAAGATGGTGTTGTGACGTCTTCAAATTTGGGCCACTTTCGAATTACGCGGCAAGTGAAGATCTATATGGATTCGTCACTGGGCTCAGGATGAAAGAATCTAACAAGAGATCTCGATACAAGATGCTTGACAATAACCCTCTCGTTCCAGTCCTACAAATAAACCCGATTCTTGAGTGGAGTGACGACGATGTCTGGACCTATATTAAAGACAACTCTCTTCCCATCAATCCATTGTACAAGTATTTTGATCGAATAGGATGCTGGTGTTGCCCCTTCAGGACAGACGACGACTGGAAGAAAATCAAGAAGATATTTCCAGAAAGAGCATGCTCATTCGAAAGGCTCTTGGCTGATTTTGCTGTGAAGATGAATGTTATGGATAGAGAGAAGTTCATAACAGGAAGAGGATGGACTGCTTGGGCTAGTCCGATAAAGAAGATCTCAGTAGGATTATACTCTCCTTGTCAGACAGATAGAGACCAGATTGACCTGATTTTCAGTGGCCAGAACGAAGAACAGATAAGACGCTTAGTCAAGATATTACCAATAATTACAGACAACTACTTCCATATTGGAAGCAAACTGAGGATTACAGTCAAGGATATTGACAGAAGAAGACTCAACGTTCTTGTTGAGAAGGCAATAAACTGCAAAGCCTGCGGGGCTTGTACATCTTTGTGCAGAAGAGGGGCTTTAAAGGTGGATGGCCAGTCTATCACCGTTGATTCAGTGAAATGCAACAAATGCGGCAAATGCATAAAGACGCAACCATTCAGGGGAGCTTGCATAATCAGAAACTATTCTACTAAGATAGCTACACTGGTCAAAGCATGATTTCTCCGCAGGGTTGAATGCACTAGGTCAATACTTGCGGTCGATCCGATCAGCTCCTCCATCACTTTTTGGATGTCAAAAGGCAAAACATTGGTTTAGAAAATCTCTAGCATAACCATCAGCACTTTTTTCCTCCATTCTCTGAGGCATGTCCGTCCCATTTACGTAAATCAAGTGATGATACAATTCATGCAGCACTATGCGTCTGTTCAGTCCTCTTTTCGTGAACCAAGCCCTATTTTGGAAGTAGACAGCGACGTCTCCGTTGCCCACCTTTCTGCCTTCGAGTATTATTCTCATTCATGTTTGATTTCCAAGGCGGAACCTATTGCTTTCAACCAACCTTTTTCAGTCTTGATTATTCTAATCAGTTTCGAAGCATTCAATTTTCTTTCTTCGATCATGGAAAACACCTGACACAGATCAAACGTTCTCATCAAGAGAACATTTGTTTGAACGGCCTTCTTTATTTCATTTGGAGCAAAAGCCTCGTTCTTTTCCTTTAAGGAAACAGCTCTGTTAAAACTGTTGACGACTAGTAATGCGGGGAAGTCATCAGGTTTTTCCCTTGCCGCTCTGTGCTCGTCTAACTGACTTATGTGTTGCCTTGTCAGGTTTTTATCTAGCCCTTTTACCTCCACAATAATGTCCTCATCTTTTCCATCCAAAATCCAAAAATCTTCCTCGTATTTCTCTTCCCTCTTTGTCCTCAATCCCATGCTCTCGAAGAACTTGATAACTGAAACGACCAACTCGTTATTTCTAAACCACAAGATTTCTTTAAGCCTCAGATACCCTTCCAACACTTTTTTCTGCAATTCGAGTTCGTTCTGAAGCCTCTGAACCGTGGACAATACAGGGATTTCTTTAGGAAACGTAAATGAGTCAATCCAGAGCGGTGGTTTGTACTGGATTTTAGGGCCATATTTATCCAGAGCGTCAAACAGTGAGTTCAGAAATCTATCTAAGTAGAAATAGTCAGAGAATTTGTCGATAGGCATAAGGCAGGGTAAAGCAATCAGAACACCCTTGTCCACTTTCTTGGCAAAACCGATCACCTCTTTGTCTGCATCTTCGCAGATTACGTCGTCAAAAGGCCCGCCAACAATGTGACCATGCAATGAGACAAATCCTTGGTAGAACGGGAGGAACTCTGATCTTTTCACTACATGGTCAACCCGTAACTGTGAAGAAGAAGAAGAAAGAAATCCTGCACCTATCCTTCCAAGAATGCTTCCCATCAGGCCGTCCACATTTGCAGTCAGACAAACAACATTCCCTTTCTGAAGAGAATTAAATGCCTCTCTTTCAATTCTGGCGCATTCGTATTCTTTTTCCTGAAACGGGACAAAATCGACTGTTCCACCAAGAATAACTATCGGGCTGAACCCATCAAAGCCCTCCATGGTCCTAGAGGGAAGAAAATGAAGGTTTGGGACATTAATTGACCCTTCGCCATTCGACCCAGGATAGTACAAAGCTTTCTCTGTCATTCTTATACCCATTCTATCTGTCGTATTTGATGTCTAATCAGTCTTTTCATTGTGAGAATTCGTTGGGTGAGCCAATGTGCCAAATCAGTTCTTAAAGCGAACTCACCCATAGGAGTTCTTGACAAGTAAGTAGATATGTTTTTCACAATAGCCCTTGGATTTTTTCAAAACTCCTTTTGGACGGTGGGAACTCGCTCACATTTCCCGAGTTATCTACTATGAGAATTCTTATCTTCAGCTTTTCCCAGGCTCTGAGGGGAAGTGTCTTTGAAAGAATTCTAGCAAAAGACCTTGGAAAAGCAATGGCACATATCTTTGGGGTTGTTGATGCTCGCTTAGTGCAGATTTCCCCAACAGCTTGGTAGATTTTCCAAGTCAATGGTGGATCGCCCTTCACTTCAATGAAGTAATATGCCGATCCTTTTCTCGCTTTGACATCAGGATCGGTCGGATTCAATCGAGGTCGTCCCCTTCCTTCTCTGCGTTTTCGAGGTGCGCCACGTGAGGCGGTCAGTTTTATATCGGTATAGTCATTTTTGCTGAGCCAAGTTACAACAAAATCTCGTACACGATCTTCCTTCATTCACACCATCTCTTGAGCAATTCTTATTTTCACTATAAAAAAACTTCGCATTCAAACTGCATGGGTTTCAAAGAAAGAAAGCAATCCTTTGGCTCGGAAACGCAAAGGGCGTATACTCGATTCCGATAGCCCCTATTTACGCACCCCATTATGACCTGAATTCCGTTATATCCCCTCCTTTGCAGAGATCATAGGCTATGTGCTGAACCGTGTATATTGCCGTCTCACTAGCCTCTTCTGAGACCACTAGCATCGTCGTCAGTTTGGTTTGGATAAAACTTTACCCTCAAACCCAAACATCAACTCTTGCGGCATGTAATGGCAGTTCTTACATCGCGTGCGCCTATGCTTATGGTCGTGACGCTGAGCAGTCCAGAAGTCGGCTTAAGCGTGGATCTCTGCTCATGTTCTCTATCCTTAATGGCCCTCAATCGTTGGATTTTGATCGCGGGTCTTGTGGTCTCGTTATTGGGCACGCTTTGATGCACAGGCCGCATACGGTCCCGCCAGAGACGATGTGCATGTATTCGTGACATTTCTCCTTGTTTATCAGCCATCCTTCAGAAGCATCGTACACTGGGTTTTCCAAGGCTCCGGCAGGACAAGCCTTGACGCATTTTAGGCACTTTTCCAGAAGGCAAATGTCCTCGGTCAAGGGTCTATCAGGTCTGAGCGCGGCGCTTGTTATGACTGTGACAAAACGTACGTAAGGCCCGTAATCTGGTGTCAGGACCAGATTGTTCATTCCAAACCTGCCCATGCCAGCTGCGACGGCTGCGTGCTTGTGGGACATATCCCCGAAATTCTTCTTTTTGTCGTACGGTGAGCTGGCTGGAATCGCTAAGGCTTCGTATCCAAGGTCTTCGAGAAATCGCGCTGTCTCCCATGCTAGGCTGTTAAGCTTCTGGTTTGCCACGTCATAGTTTATCTTGTACTCTCTCATGGTTTTTGGAAGTTGAAGAATTGAAGACTTGTTTATGCGTAGTCCTATGGAGATGACGCTTTTGGCGTTCGGCAAGAGGTCTCTCGGACGATGGCCTTTCGGCGCTCTTGAAAATCTTTTTGTGGTTGCTACTCCCACGAGTGTTGCTCCCTTCTTTTTGACGAAATCTTTGAGCTTCCCCGTGAGACCAGCCAAGTTTTCACCTTGGGAACTGTTCATCTTGTTATGAGCTGTCAAAACTGCGGAATTCTTTGCGGTTTTCTTTTTCTTCCCAGAATTCGCGGGTTCGCAGGTACTGAATCTTCGCCTTCAGAAGGTCCATGAAAAACTCTGCTTCTTTCGGATGCATTTTCCCAAGAATTCTTGATGCAGTTTCAGGGCCTACGCCTTTGACTTCAAGGGCAATGAGCGCTTTTCTACCGTAGCTCAACACCAGGTCCGCGGCTCGTCTTGCCTGAGTTAACTCCTTCAGCTCTTCCTCCGTAAGCGAGCTGCTTTCGCGTCTTCTCTTAAGCAATTCGCCCAAATGGCTTGCGTCTTGACTTCTGTACAGAACCGTCAGAAGCTTCGACCCGCATTTCCTGCATGAAGGTTGTTCAGGCAATTCTCTAATTTTCAGATCGCCTGCGAATTCGCCGCAGGACATGCAGAGCATCCTTGCTGTTCTAGCCTCTATCGTCATTTTCATCCTGTCTATGTTGTTCAGCAAGACCTGTTCGGGCGCCATCAGCTCTGACATGTCTGAAAACTTCGCGAGGATGTGATAAGCCAACGGTGTTGGTTTCTCCAAGCTGCACACAGTGCTGACCTTTATGATGCCGCTCTTAACTCGCCGCATGATCTCCTTGGCTCTCTTCGTATCGACTTTCTCTATCATCGCCTCTCGCAGTGTTTCATCGTAAATGGGGGTTCTGCCGAACCGGCTTGGAAGCTGGCTTTGCCTTTCGTAACTCATGGTTTTTCCCCGTGGCAAAACACCGAACCTTTCAGCAACAAACTTCATCTTGTAACCGAAGGGAAACTTCGCTTCCAAATAATCCTCAAAAGCCTTGTCAACCTCTTTGCTTGTCAAACTAAACAACGTTTTAGACAGTTTTTCAGTCTCATTCGGATTCAGCTTTCTGGGCGTCTCGATGAGTATGCGGTAACCGTCGTTCCACCAGCCGACTATCACTTCCCTGTCAGAGAGCACAGCGTCAAAAACGCAGCCTAAAGTGCGATTCACCAGTTCACCGAAGCATGCGTGAATTATCAGGTATTTGTCGAAAGATTCGACAACGATGTGATCGTGCGTGGGCAGCGGCGCGCCCGTTTTCACGTGCTCTTCAACCTCTTTGACTGTTGCAAGCAGTGCGGATCTGTCGGTTGAGAGTCTTTTTGCAAGCGTTTCCGATGCGGCTTCCGCGTTTTTCGTCTTCTTCAGCTGATCTGCAATTTCTTCTCGAAGTGTCCCCGTTGCCTGTGCGAGGTCAAAAGGGACGGGAAGCATCTCACCGTCCCACCCTGGAATCGCGCCCAGAGGGTCTTCTGAAGGAACAACGTAGACAACGCCGGTTTCCTGCTCGATCTGGACGATTCGCCACACTCTGCCCTTGAGGATGATGTTCAAGCCTACTCTGGCTTTCAAGGCCATGAACTCGTCGCCCAAGGTTCCAATTTTTCTGTCAGAAATCACGTTCACGATCGGATAGCGTCTCTCGTCCGGAATCATAGATAGGTTCTCATAATAGTAGCTTCTAGTCTTCCGAGCCTTTCTCAAAACCGTGCCTTCTTCTCCTATTCTTATGTTTCCCAAACGCTCTAAAAAGTATACCACTTCATAAAAAGTGTCTTCTGAAATCTTCCTGTAAGGATAAGCACGTCGCAAAATCGATAATAATTCCTTCGACTCCACCGTGCCTTTATCCATCACTGCTCCAACGATTTGATGAGCCAAAACATCCAAGGCACATTCATGGATCACGACCGGTTCAAGCTTGTTCTTGCAAGCGTTCCTAACCGCTGCAATCGACTCCAAAGTGTCATCCGGAAAGGCAGTTACGATGACGCCTTCTGAAAGCATGTCCAATCGGTGGCCACTTCGGCCAACCCTCTGAATCAAGCTGCTGACCTGTCTGGGCGAAAGATACTGAATAACCAGGTCAATGCTTCCAATGTCTATGCCAAGCTCCAACGTGCTCGTGCAGATAATCGCTTTCAAGACACCAGCTTTAAACTCGTCCTCAATCTGGGCTCGCTCCTCCTTGGACAAGGAACCGTGATGAACAGCAACGTCACTGCGCCCGAGCTGATTAAACCTGTAGCCCAGCATCTCAGCAATCGTTCGAGCGTTCACAAAAATCAAGGTCGACTTGTGACTGTCAACAAGCTCAGTTATGCGTCTTATTCTTGCAGCCGCTTCAGGCGCCGTATTGAGCTTCGCAGCTAGGTCGAAGTCCGACTCGATCGGACTCGGGTTTTCGACACGATATCTGTAGCCCTTAACGAATGAGGCTTCAACCACCTCGACACTTCTGCCTGTGCCAGCGATGAACTGGGCCACCTCATCAGCGTTGCCGACAGTGGCTGACAAACCTATCCTTTGAAACTCTTTTCCAACGATCTCCTGAAGCCTTTCTAAGGCTACGGCAAGCTGAACACCACGCTTGCTTGACGCAAGTTCGTGCACCTCGTCAACAATGACATACTTTACATTGGCCAAGTGCTGTCTCATGCGCGAACCTGGCAGAATGGCCTGAAGCGTTTCAGGCGTCGTCACAAGCACTTCAGGCGGAAAAATGGCTTGCCTTCTCCGAAGCTTCTGTTCGGTGTCTCCATGTCTCACCTCGATCGAAAGGCCCAACCTTGAAGACCAGAATGACAGTCGTTTCAGCAGGTCACGATTCAAGGCCCTCATAGGTGTGATGTAGATCAGGGTTATGCCCTTCCTTTTTTCCCGCTGAATCAAGTCTGAGAAGATCGGGAGCAGAACCGCCTCTGTTTTGCCGCTTCCTGTGGGAGCAATCAGGAGGACGTTTTCGCCCTTTGCTACGTGAGGAATGGCCATCTTCTGGGGTAAAGTGGGCTCAGTGAAGCCCAGTTCAGACAAAGAGTCACGAATGGGTTTCGCAAGCTGTTTGAAGACTTTTAGGTTCAACTTGGGTTTAGGCATTCTCACAAGTCGAAAAGATGGGTGATCGCAAGTCTTATTCTTTATCTTCCCGGCAACGGGTAAGAAAGTATCAGGCCAGCGCTTTCGCGGTACGGTATTGATATTGTCTCTTTGAACTTTCCTGTTTCAAGTGTTTTCCCGAATTCCTCTACTAACGGTGTTTTCCTTGAGCAGAAGATCACCTCGCCTTTTTCACTGGTCCAAACCGTTAGTCCCCTTGATTTTCCTTTGTGAACAAGGTGCAGGAACGAGTTCTCTTCTCCCAGTTGCAGCATGGCCACTGCGTTTGAGCCCTCTAAAGCACAGAAAAACCCGTACAAGGCTTCAGTAACGTCTCCCTTTTCACTGAGCATCTCTTCGAAAAAATGCGGAATGACCTCTGAATCGATGAGTTCAACCTTCTCAGACTCGAAAACGTGTCCGGCCCCGAACTTCTTTCTGACCTCTTCATAATTCTCCATTTTCCCGTTGTGAACCGAGGCTATGGTTAACCCTGGGTCGCGTTCAACGACGTAGGGCTGCGCAGTCTCCTTGAGCTTGGCCGTGCTCATGAACTCCGGACTCGGCATCCTCACATGTCCAAGCAAGACTGAGGCGTCCTTGACCTTGACAATTTCAGGCAGGTGACAAGCAGGAGACCCATCGACCTTTCCAACTTTCTCGACTAGCAGGTTGCCATCTTCCAAGAGCACGGCAACACCAGCACCATAACCACCGACGGGCCGCGGCTCTTGCGGAAGCTGATTGACCTCCAGTTTTTGAAGAACCTTGAAGACTTTGTTCATGGACACAGGTTTTCTCAGTGAAAAACCGAATATTCCACACATTGTTTCACCATCCCTCATCGGAGCTCTGGATCAGTGCCAATTGATCTGGACAATCAACCTGCTTCACTGATTTGCCCAGATGCTTCTTAAATCTCTTCTTATCGAGCCGTTGAGTTACTTGAGGAGAAAGACATCTTGGCACAAGCGGAATATGAAAGCGGATCATGGAAAGAGTGAAAATTAAATATCCAACCCTCAATAGGTTTTCGAAGAGGGAGTTAAATGTCTTCGACCGAATCTGCATACAAAATCCCTGAGAAAATGTACCGAAGGTTCCCAGAACAGAGCAAACAACTGCTTGATAGTATAGTGCAGTTTATTGGACCAAAGACAGGGGAAACGATAGTTGATGTTGGAACAGGGGCAGGGTTCCTCGGGTTTAAACTAGCAGAAAAAGTTGGGGAAAGTGGAAAAGTCATAGGCCTAGATATTTCAAAGTCTGCTATCCGGCAAGCAAGACGGAGAGCTGCGAAAAAGAGTCAGTATCAAACGCTTGAATCCAGATTTGGAGATGTCTACAGTATTCCAGTTAAAGATTATTTTGCCGATGTCGTATGCTGTAAGTCTTTGGTTGCATCTCTAGATCATAGATTAAAAGCGATGAGAGAAATGGTGCGCGTGGCAAAACACGGTGGAAGGGTCGTGGTCGCAGAGCCTGGAGGACTTCTAGGCATTCCTATTCAAATCAAAAGGGCCTTTTATGCAACTATACGTCGAGTGCCTTTCAACGAACGTAACATAAGAGCTCTATTTCACAAGGCTGGGTTGGGAAACGTAGAGGTCATGGTGAGGGAGCCGCCTGTAGTAACTGACGTTCCGACGTTTGAATGGGCGACGAAGAACCTATTTGGCGATGGCAAAGAATCGCTCTGGGAGCTTGCTGTAGAAGGTGGGGTAGAGAGAAAAGAAGTTCGCCTTGTTCACGCCAAAATGGTGAGACAAATCAAAACAGTTGGTTTGAGATTTGGCACAGGGGCAATCTTTTGCAAAGGAATCAAGTCACATTGGTAACATACCAAGGCTTAGCGCGCACGCAAAATCTTGAAACAAAAACCACCAAAAAACGGGCAAACAAGTAGGTAACTTAACTTAACAGTACCCGACAACCATCGTAGTTGCCAAAACCATAGATTTGAACTCTGAATCGCCGCTTCATAACTCTTTTCTAGCATAAGCGTTCTGATTATGCACAAGTGAGAAAATGAAAGTACAATCCTACAAAAGAGCCAAACCAGGAAATAAGCACAAGACAGTACACGTTAAGAGTTACGTAAGAAGAAAGTAAAGAAAACGTCAACTCGCCTTCCTCTGCTCAACACAACTCGCTATACTCGAAGACCAAAGGCTTATTGTAAACTAGAACATTTGCAGCCGTGAATATTCATCGCAACAGATTGTGTTGACCCTTAACAGGACACCGTTTGACTCGGACCTCTAGAAACCCATGTCCTCAGCGGATTCCCTTCTTTTCCCATTTCGCTCGTTCATCCTGCGTCTTCAAGTTGAATCTGAGCAGGTCTATCACGTCACTTTTCCACTGATCTGGCGAAGCGTGTATCACTCTTCCGATGTACAGGCTTCTGAGCACTTGTAGCAGCGGGATTTTTTTCACGGCTGTTCTGTACTTGGAGTAGTCAGCTTCATCCAGCTTCTCGTCTGCGAGGTATATGGGTTCTCTGCGAAAGTTTATCGCGAGCATGCACCGGTTTATCGTTTTGACGAGTTTGTCTGTCTCCCTGTCACGCTCTTCGAGGCTTGAGTTTGGATAGACTTCCCTGTTCATTATCCTGAAAAAGTATGTGGCTTTTCCAGAACTCGTTTCGCCAGTTGGCTCTGTTGCTTCCATTGCAACCGCGTTTCCAAAGTCTTTTTCGTCCGCATCGTAAATGGGCACGAGGAACCAGATGTACTCACCGGTCAGGTCGCCCATCAGCCCGCGTTTGAATCCTATGGCCATTTTCTGTTGTCGAGCCAATTCTTTCAGATAGGTGTAGGACTCATTCAAACCCGCTAGGGCTATTCTCTTTTCCAGCTCCTGCCACAGTTTTGGATTGATAGCTTCTATGTCAGTCCTCTTGGCGGCTTTTCCTTCCTTCATGATCGTGGCGATTTTTCTAAGTGACAGAGAATCTATGGTTGGAAAGAGGGTTTTGAGTGAATTGACCGCTTTGGATTGAAGTTCATTGTAGGCCCTTAAGAATTCTTTGAGGAATGGGTCGAATTCTGAACCCATCTTCTGAAAGAGGAATTGTTCTCCGAGTTCAGTGCTGACCTTGACGCTTAGATTCTCCTCTGAAACGTTGAGGATGTCGCTGTACGGCACACGCAGAATCTCGGCTTTGTACGGGATGATGACCATGCCTGTCTCGTACAGCCTAACCTTTCCAGGGATGTTTTGTCTCTCATTTCCTCTGTCGTCGCGGTAGGTGAGTTCCATGTTGACGTCTGGTTTTCGGACAGGTTCGTTCATGAGCAGGTCTTTGATTATCACTTCGTTTCTAAGGTCTGTCAGGACTCTGAGGAAATCTTCAAAACAGTAGCCTAGACTTGACAGTGCGAGCTTTTCTTTTGAAGAGAGCGAGAGAACGATTCGATAGTCTTCTGTTTCAACCTGGTCTATGTCTCTCAAATGGACGGGCAGAATGTCGCCGAATTTGGGGAATAACGTGAGATACTCCTTGTCTATCGTTCCTTTGCAGTCGCCACTGGCTGTTTGTTCACCGTTCTCATTGAGAAGTGTGTAGCTCATCGGGCATTCGATTGCGCTCTTGTTTTCTTCTTCGCTTGCCAAGTGTATCTCTTTCTGGCCTTCGCTCCGCACCACGAAGTTCTTAGGTGTTGTTGCACTGGTCTAGAGTTTGTTTCCACATTCTCCGCAGAATCTGGTGCCTGGAACGTTCTGCGCTCCGCATTTTGAACACTTCAGCATGCCCAGTGGGGCTCCGCAGTTTGTGCAGAACTTGCCTGCTCCAGCCGGTTTCCCGCACTGTGGACAAATGGTCTGTGTGGCTTTGATTTCGCCGGTGAAGACCTGCGTCTCTTCTGCCTTCTTCCATATCTGTTCCTTCCTCTGAGTGGCTCTTGCGGCTGCGATCTCCGTTGCAGCTCTCGGAGCATCCTGAGTGCAGAGACCGTCTTCGTCGTTCCAGCACGTGTCGTCAACCCATTTTCCACACTTTGGACACTTGTGAAAGTGTCCCATGGCCTCGTTCTGAGCGAGTTTGAAGGCTTCTTCGTGTTCCTTGTGCCAAGCAGGAGACATGCCGCTGAACCGTTCGGAGATCACGTCTGTTCCGCTTTCGACCTGGTATCCGCCTCCACGACCCAGCACTGAGCTTCCTATGGAAGCAGCTCTGCCCAATCCCCTTAGAAGCCCTGCTTTCTTGTAGGTTTTTGATTCCATGAAGCTGGTCTTGTAGCCGTCGTTGCAGACGTCGCAGTAGAACGTGAATTCGAACCCCGCTTCAGTGCTGTTGTCCGCGTAGTTTCTCGTAAACGGAATGAAAGGCATCACAACAACTCCTGACGTGTGACAAACTAGGATCGAATGTGCGATTATAAGAAGCTTATGTTCAGCGGCACAGACCCAACAAAAGTATAATACCAAAACGTCTAGCAACTTGTTAAGTGAAGGCTCATGTCAAGCTACAGGAAACCATGCAAATACTGCGGTCAGCTAGTTCCTCCCAACGCAAAGGTTTGTCCAGTCTGTGGCAAAGTGAACCCTTTGGAGACTAGGTGTCCGAAGTGCCGTGCCCCGATTCAGGCTGGTTGGGCGAGATGCAGTTCATGCGGACTCTCACTGCTGATCAACTGTCCGAATTGTGGGAAGCCCACTTTCTTCGGTGACTACTGTCAAAACTGCGGAAATCAACTCGTGGTAGAATGTAAGAAATGCCACACGATCCAGCCACCGCTCGGTCCTAAATGTGTCAAATGTGGAAAACCGCTCTAAGCGCTCCCAATTGTGTTCTTCACCATCAAACTGATTTCCAGAGAAAGGTAGAAAAAGAGAAACCGCGGTTCTGGCAGATTACATACTGTTGTTTCTTACCAAACAGCGCACTATCGTTAAATAAGCATGTGAGAAAGATTCTCATCTAAGGAGGGACACAGGTTTGGTCGATCAGGTTTATGATCAACTTGCACAAGCCTTGAACCGCCTTCCGAACGGTTTTCCCAGAACACCCTCAAACGTTGAGATTCGAATCCTGAAGAAGATATTCTCACGTGAAGAGGCAACGGTCGCAGGTCAGCTGAGCGGTTCCCAAGAACCAGTCGAATCGATCGCCAAGAGGGTTGGGCTCTCTGTTAAAGAGGCTGAAGAAAAGCTGGCCAAAATGGCCAGGCGGGGGCTCTTGTGGTATGATGACGAAGAGGGAAGACCAACCTTCAGACTTGCCCCCTTCTTCGTCGGAATCTACGAGTCACAGCTGGAAACAATGGACCACGAACTGGCTCACCTCGTCGAGGAATACTTTGCGAATGGAGGTGCGGTCGGCATAATGAAGCCTCAGCCGGCCCTTCACCGCGTCGTCCCCGCCAACAAAGCCGTAAGATCTGAACTGATTCTTCCATACGACGATGTCAAATCAATACTGTCAAACTCCAAATCGTTCGGCCTGCGAGACTGCGTCTGCAGAGTACAGCAGAAGCACCTCGGCCACGAATGCACGTTTCCACTAACGACTTGCCTGTTCTTCTCGTCCTACGAGCGCACTCCACACAGATACACCGTCTCCAAAGAGGAGGCTTTGGCTTTCCTGGACAAGGCTGAGGAAATAGGCTTGGTTCACACCGTCAGCAACGTCATGAAAGGTGTGGGCTACGTGTGCAACTGCTGCGGATGCTGCTGCGGCATACTCAGAGGCATCAACGAGTGGGGAATAGAAAACTCCGTTGCCCGCGCAAACTACTACGCCGCCATAGACCCAAACGAATGCCTAAACTGCGGAACGTGCAGAACCAGGTGCCAAGTGCACGCAATAGCCGAACATGGCGGCGTTTCCGTTGTGGATAAGAAAAGATGCATCGGCTGCGGACTATGCGCAACCGGCTGCCCAAACAACGCAGCGCGACTCACACGCAAACCTGAAGATCAAATCATCAACCCGCCGCAAGACTTCGCAACATGGGAACACGAACGCCTGCACAACCGAGGACTAACGGAATAGAGCTCGCTCGCATATTCAAGAGTAGAACCGAGGAGAAAATTCGTAGGAGACATCGCCGTTCGCTACAGGCTACGAATCCCGTCCCCGCACCTACGAGGCGTTAGTAATCCGGCACGAATCGAGAATATCAGTGAACTGAGACCTGATAGAAATCGGATTAAAAAAATGGGAAGAGAGTTATGCCGTGCGTCCGAAGTTGGCAGCAAGCAGTATTAGGTCGAGGATGTTGATCGTTCCGTCGCCCTTCAAATCGGCCTCTGGGTTCCAGTTTGGCGAAGCAGGTTCTCCTTGATAATCATAATTGGCGCGGTGTGAACCGAAGGCATTAGCAAATGCTATCGCGTCTTTGATATCCACTATACCATCATGGTTCAAATCTCCAGGAATTGACTTGAGGAAGCTTTTCATGATGTACGTGCCCGAAACTGGAGCTTGGCTCTGTTGTATGACGCCTGCGCTCGTGTTGGTTACGATCGTGTCGAATAATGTGAGAGGACATGTTAGGTCTGGTGCTGGGGATTTATCTTGCAGGGTGCAGTTGAAGTTGATTATCGCTAGTACTCCTGAGCCGCTTGGGAACGGCGCGTGCCACGTGCCGTTAGCGTCTGGTAGAACGGCATCTCCAATCTGTGTGTAGTTCTCGTTGATTGTGGCGTTGAAGCCGAAGGCCTGCGTGAACAGCGTGCCCTGGTTTGGTGAAACTCCGAACGGTGGCAGCCATGGGCCTTCGTAAGTAACGCTCAACACTTGCAGCAGAGTGCCATTGTAGCCTAGTTTGAACTCATACCCGACTGCCTTGAGTGTATCAGACACGTTGTTGATGCTCACTGTTACGTTGAAGGTCTCGCCTACGCTTGCTGCAGTGTAGTTTGTCCCTGATGCGCCTGGTCCCTGAGTGGTCATTGAGAAGTACGGTAGTGCTAGTGGTGGCACAGGGAAGGTATTCTGGTACAGCCCGTTCACGTTCGTGTGCGTGATCGGGAGGCCGTTGTAGTCACCTAGTACGTCGTTGCTTATGCTTAAGGCGCTGTTGAGGACTGGCACCGTGGAGTTTGGTGCTTGAAGCACGGTGAAGTTGAGTGTGGCAACTCCGTGTTCTCCTTGTGGCCATGAGTAGCCTGGTATGCCGACTGCGCTGCCGGTGGTTGTTACGTTTGCTGGGTCGTATCCATCTGCTTGTGCCAGACCATTGTCAACCCATGTGACGCCGTAGGTTGCGGTTCCTGCAGTGTTGTTGAAGGTTCTTTTGATGACGTTAATGTTGCTCGGATTGTCATCGGGCGCCGTTATGAGCGTGTCGCTGAAGAACACCTCGGTCATGCTGTTACACTTTAGGAGATTATGGTTCCAAGTAAGCGTGAACTGTATGCCTGCTAGCAACGTTATGTTCGCGATTGAAACGTTCACCAAGAACGTGGTTCCAACCGGCGTACTGGAAAAGATGCTGCTTTGGGGATCAACGAACAACAGTGGCCCTGCCGCCGCCTTCGCCACGTCTGCTCTGAAAACTCCTGCGAAGCCGAGAAGTGCTGTTACAATCATCAGTCCACAGATAATTCTCGCTGAAGCAATCTTCACTCTTATTCTCTCCTTTCCTTCAGTTTGATCATTATCGCCGCACTCATACGATTTAAAGATTATGGAACATGATTCTATCAAGGTGCTTCTGGAAACAGACCTCATCCTTCCATAACGAACGATGCGCATCGACCCAAATTATCCCAGGGTCCGTGAACGCCGATTAGAATTAACTGGAATTTGTAGGAGACATCGCCGTTCGCTTGAAGGCTCAAACCCACATCTCCTGCGCTACGTCTAAACAACATGATGTACCTAGCCAATTTCGCCGCGGAATTACTCTTTGGAGGTCTCGTAGCTTATTACCGAAAATACTTCATACTTGTCTCCAAGGGTCTCTCGCCCGTGAAGATACTTGAGTTCAATCAGAAAGCCCATGCCAACGATTCTTCCGCCCAGTTTTTCAACTAATTCAACGTTTGCCTTGATCGTGCCACCTGTCGCAAGCAGGTCATCAACGAGCAGAACGTTCTGGCCAGGTTCGACGGCATCTTCATGGATCTCGATGGTGTCGGGCTCATATTCCTTCTGGTACGTGAGGTTCACGGTTTTTGAAGGCAGTTTTCCTCTCTTTCTGATGGGAACAAAACCGGCTTCAAGTTCATAGGCTACCGCTGCCCCAAATATGAAGCCTCTGGCCTCGCTCGATACTACAACGTCCACTTTCTTGTCCCGAAAATGGTCAGCCAAACGTTTGATGCACTCTCGAAAAGCGTGCTTATCTCTCAAAAGCGGAGTTATGTCCCAGAAAACCACGCCCTTGAATTCCGGTATTCGCCTTATCTTCGACCTGAGATCCATATTTTCATTCTTCATTCCATCGTCACGAAGCCCGTTCAGATTAGAGCACTTTTCAACGCGTTCTTACATTCGCATCTTCTTTCTCTCGGTATGTTTGGAACTGCTTCAGCAATTATGCTCTTGACCTTTTCCACGTTCGCCCTCATAGTCTTCAAAACTTCATTCGCCGTCACAGGCTGGTCTTTCCACGCGTCGTAATCAGTAACAGTCGCAATTGAAGAATAGCACATCTCCGCTTCTCGGGCAAGAACACACTCTGGCACGAGCGTCATGCCTACGACGTCTGCGCCCCACGTCCTGAACAGTCTGGATTCAGCTTTCGTCGAGAATCTTGGCCCTTCAATACAAACATACGTGCCAACGTTGTGAGTGCTGACGTCCATGTTGTCAGCTGCTTCTATCAGAGTTCGCATTAACTCTGGACACATCGGTTCGGCTACTGATATGTGGCACACGCGCTTTCGCGTGTAGAATGACTGCTCTCGTTTGGTCGTTCTATCTATGAACTGGTCGATGAACACCACGTCTCCAGGCTTGAACTCTTCCCTCAGAGAACCAACCGTTGAAGGCGCAAGTATCCTTTCAACACCAAGCTTTTTCAAAGCGAAAATGTTTGCTCTCGAATTGACGTCAGTGGGTCTTATCGTGTGTTTCCTTGAGTGCCTCGGCAGAAACGCTACGCGTCTACCTTTCAACTCTCCAACCGCAATCGAATCAGAAGGCGAACCATAAGGCGTGCGCACCCTAATTTCCTCAACGTCCCTGAGGAGTTTCGGGTCGTAGAAGCCCGTTCCGCCGATGATTCCGATCTCTGCCCGCATAAGAATTCATTCTCAGTTCTCAATTTATAAGAATAGCGACAGCAACATTAAAGCTCCTTATAGACACCGATATGCACGAACAGACTAAGAATACAGACACTACGATCAAGGCGAGAGTGGTCTCGAAAACACTCTGGCTACGATGAACACGATGCTGCAAACAGTTTCACATCAGTTTAGATCTTGGTAACAGTTTGCGAATATCAGAACTCGAGTCTGGCGCCTTGAAGACCATCCTCACTTCTTCTATGCACCATGAACAGGTAACCCTAAACGCCACTCAACGGCGGCAAAACCAGCAATCCGTTCAGATCTGGGTCACATCTGCAAAAAGAACATTACTGTTCGTTTCTAGATATCAAGAATCAATAAAAGGAATAAATGATGGCGTCCGCCAGTCATGGTGATCATTTTGGTCAGCGGCAGGAAGGACATCGCAGCATAAGTACTTGAAGTAGTCATTCAGAAACCTGACACTGCCCCAACAAGGATATTCGGCAAAGTCGGAGCGTCTTATCACTTCCTCCAAGCAATGCTTGAGAACGGATTAGTAAGTCTCGAATCGAAAGGTAGGAAACGCTTCAAAGCAAGCATCACGGAAAGAGGACGCGAGTTCTTAACGCATAATCGCACATGTAACAGACTTTTCCCCCTCGACGGTTAGTGCGCGTGCTTCATGGCGACCGTTTGATCTATGGGTAGCGCTCTTGGAAGCGGTTTCCGAGGGCTATTGCGTCCTGGATTTTTACACGCGCTCCAAATGTGTTTGCTGTGAAGACGAAGTTCAAAAAAGGGGATTGAAGGTCGCTGAGGCTCGATAGCAGCCGTGCATTAGCCAGTCCAATTGTTTGACTGTATTATTGAGTCCAAGATGTTTACGACGCCGTCGCCGTTTATGTCTGCGTTGGGGTTCCAGTTTGAGCTGCTGGGCGTGGCTAAGAAGGCGTTACTCACTAGTATAGCGTCCAAAATGTTGACTCTTCCGTTGCCGTCGACGTCGCCTGGAATAGTTACTTCAACAGTTCCGCCTGTGAGGTTGTTGTCTGCCGTGTTGGTTTCGCCTGGAACTGGCCAAGCGTAAGCGCTTATGGTGTAGTTGCCGTAGGCAAAGCCGGTAGTGTTCCATGTGAACGTGACTGTCGTAGAGCTGCCGCCTGGTAAGGTGACGTTTTCTGATCCTATGATGGTTGCGTTGGCGAATGCTGTGACGTTGAAGGTTTCTGTGAAGTCGCCTTGATCTGCCACTGTGACGTTGATAGTGGCGCTGAAGCCTTGACCAACCACAGTCTTAGAAGGCGCAACATTGGTGACGGCTACGTCATAATGAACACCAAAAGCGTAAACCTCGCCGTCTAATGAGCCCACGAAGACGACACCACCAGCAACAGCAGGAGAAGAAAACACATAATTGCCTGTTGTGTAGCTCCATATGAGAGCGCCGTTTGAGGCGTTCAAAGCATAAACATTATGGTCACTTGAGCCTACGTAGACGATACCACCAGCAACAGCAGGAGAAGAAGACACCCAACTGCCTGTTGTGTAGTTCCATACCAGCGCGCCCGTCACGGCGTTCAAAGCATAAACATTATTGTCGTCTGAGGCTACATAGACGACACCACCGACAACAGCAGGAGAAGAATCCACCGCACTGCCGGTCATGTAGGCCCATACGAATGCGCCCGTCGCAGCGTTCAAAGCGTAAACCTCGCCGTCCTGTGAGCCCACGTAGACAACACCACCAGCAACAGCAGGAGAAGACCACACCCAATCGCCGGTTGTGTAGATCCATACTGGTGTGCCCGTTGTGGCGTTCAAAGCGTACGTCTTATTGTCGTCTGAGCCCACGTAGATGACACCACCAGCAACAGCGGGAGAAGAATCCACATAATTGCCTGTTGTGTAGCTCCATATGAGAGCGCCGTTTGAGGCGTTCAAAGCGTAAACATTGCCGTCAACTGAGCCTACGTAGACGACGTCGCCAGCAACAGCAGGAGAATGCACGGAGTCGCCTTTTGTGTAGCTCCATACGAGCGTGCCCGTCGTAGCGTTCAAAGCGTAAACATTGTTGTCGTCTGAGCCCACATAGACGACACCACCAGCAACAGCGGGAGAAGAACGCACCATACCGCGTGTTGCGTAGCTCCACACCTGTGTGCCCGTTGTGGCGTTCAAAGCGTAAACATGGTAGTCGTTTGAGCCCACATAGACGATACCACCAGCAACAGCAGGAGAAGAAGTCACGTAGTTGCCGGTTGTAGTTAGCGCGTGCGCGCTCCAGAGAGTTTGGTTTGTGTTCGGCGCTGTTGAAGTGGAATATGCGGTGTGCGTCAGGTCGTGGTGAAACATGGGCCATTCGTCCGTTACGTAGGCGATGCCGTCCTGGACGGTTTCATTAAACTCGTATATGGTGTTTGTGAGACCAAGCGGATAAGCTGGACTGGGCCAGGTTGGCTCACCATTGGTCTTGCCAAAGTCGGCTGAGAGTATAAGCCAATCGAAAAAGTCCACAACGTTGTCTCCATTGAAGTCGCAAGCGGGATTCCAGTTCTTTTGGCCTGGTGACGTCCACGCGGCATTCGACACTATTAAAGCGTCAAAGATCTGAATCATTCCATCATGATTCACGTCGGGCCATCTGTCGTACTGTGTGAACTCTGGGATACCGTTGAACACTGAAGTACTCGGTGGCCAGCCGTTGCCATCGTCACTTATGCCGAATAACTCAACGTTGATGAGTTTTATCGGGCTAGTCCCCGCGCTGATGCCTTTGAAAGTGACCGTGAACAGTTTTAAGGGCGAATTGACCGAAGTGACCGCCACATACAAATCAGCTGGGCCTCCAGCATATTGTAGTTGTCCTGTCCCATCGCTGCTTATGCTTATCATTGCACCGCTTTTTGTCATATTTGCGCCTTCATCGCCCCATGTAGCCGATTCATAGTTCAGGATGTCGTTGGTCCACGTCACGTTCATTTGGAAAGCATACAGGTCTAGCTCCACCGTGGAATTAACGTAGATGCTGACGTTAAATTGCTGCCCTGCGTCTGCTGTTATTGCCGATGGATCGACATAGACCACTGGCAGTGGACTCAAGGGAAACACTGGAGTCGGCTGCGCTTTAGCGGGCGGGACGTGCAATGCTGTGAACATCATGACGAACAACAACGCTGATAGAGCTATGGTGAACACAGTTTTGCTTTTCACTTTCACTCCTTTCTCCTTTTCAGCTTGGGCATTTACTCTCATCACGCCCCGACTTGGCGCTCCAAAGGATTGAATCGAAGAGGTTCAGAGAGGTTAACGAAGTAACGCTAGCGCGCGCTGAAAGTTGAAAACACACCCTTCATGACGGTGTTGTGGTCACGTCTACTTAACCCTTGTGAAAGAATGTTCCATACGCACTTAGCGTGCGCTCTTCTCGAATTCGGTGGCATCGGTTCGAATTGACGGTTAAGGTTTGACTCGTCTGAAGGCGACTGTTGCGGCTGCGAAGGCGATGAGACTCTCAACTATGAGTGCTGCTATCTCGAACGGTAGGAGGGGGACGTAGACCTGCAGAAGTCCGGCTCTCAGCATGTCTGCAGAGTAGGTCAGGGGATTAGCTAATGAAATGGCTTGAATCGCGAGCGGCGCTTTTTCCAGGGGGTAGTAGACTGAGCTCAGAAACATCAGAGGCGTGAACAGCACGTTGAGGATCGCGTTGAACGCCTCGTTGGATTTTATGAACACAGAGATGGCCATCGTTAGGGAACCGAAGAAGAGCGCTCCCAGCAGAAGCGAGCCGGCAATGTAGAGCGCGCCTTCGAAGGTGATTTTTAGCCCTGCAAGCAAGGGAGAGGCGATGAGAAAAACCAGGAACGCGTTCAGCATTCCCTGAAGCATGATGGAAACCAGCTTGCTGAGTATGTACTGCCACCTGGTGAACGGGCCTACGACTATCTGTGAGAACATCGCCAGCCTCTTGTCAACCCAAAGCATCGCTCCGGCCATAGATGCTGCGAACATTATCTGCATGACCACCACTCCCGGGGCGAGAAAGAGGACGTAGTTGATCGCTCCGGTGGCAGCAATTGTTTTTGGGTCGATGATGGCTGCATAGACGAAACCGGCGACGAAGATGTAGAACAGCGGGGTTATGAGCTGGACGGCCATGATGGATTTGGTTGACCAAAGTCCAGCCCTCAGGTCCCTGTACAACAGCCTAAGAAAACTGTTCACTGCGCTTCTCTCCCTTCGAATTAACCATCTGAACGAACACGTCATCCAGTGATGGTTCCTCTATTCTCAGCTCTGTTATGCGCGCTCCGAGCGCCGTTGCCACGTCGATTATTCTGGGCATCACCACGTTCGCATCTTCTGCATACAACTTCAACGGCTCGTCCGTCTGCTGCGGAGGGACAATTTTCTGAACGCCAGGCAAACTCTGCAGTCTCCGGTCTAAGTCGCTAGTGTACTCTGCAAAACGGACGTGAATAACGCTCACGGCTCCAAACCTGTGCTTCACATTCTGTATGGTGTCCAAGGCCAAGATCTGCCCATGGTTGATTATGGCGATTCTGTCACAAACGTACTCAGCTTCCTCCATTATGTGCGTCGTGAAAAAAACGGTCACACCGTTTTTCACCTTCTCGCGCACATAATCCAAGGTCACTCTTCTGGCCTGAGGGTCCAAGCCAGTCGTGGGTTCGTCCAGAAACATGAGCTCAGAATCATGCATGAACTCTCTCGCAACCTGCAGACGCCTTCTCTGCCCAATTGACAGTTCAGGCGCCTTCGTCTTCCGCGCTTCCTTCAAACCGAACTTGTCGAGAAGAAGCTCGATCCTCTCCTTTCTCTCCTTCTTGGGCACGTTCCACAGAAGCCCGTACATGTCAAGATTTCCTTCCACACTCAGCGCATGCTCGTAGCTCGGCTCCTGCTGCACGACGCCTATCCTAGGCCTGATCTTGCCTCCTTCAGACACAACGTCAAACCCAAGAACCGTCGCCTTGCCGCTCGTCGGCCGCAAGAGCGTCGTCAACATCTTAATAGTCGTCGATTTGCCCGCACCGTTTGGACCCAGAAAACCGAAAACCTCACCCTTCTCAACGCTGAAAGAAACGTGGTCAACAGCAACCAAGCTACCATAACGCATCGTCAGCTCGCTAGTCTCAATGCAACACTGCGGCAACCTGCTCCACCGATAAATCAGACAGTGGTCAGTGCTCAATAGCGTTGTGGAAAAAAATGGCCACCACCCATGAGGAATCAGAAATGGTTTTCAACTTATGAAGGCCGGAATATTCCGCTTTTCGATACGTATCGGGATCTGAAAGAAATGTTATCTTAAGATTCATGATATAAACCATGATCAAACAGGTGCCGAAGACATGAAGAAAAAGAGTACACTGCTCAACGGTGAAACCATCGACAACATGAAGCTCAGCTGGAAAGTCGGAAGGCAAGTCCAGCAGGAAATCCTGCAAAAGAAGCTAATGCAATGCTTCCTAAAGCCAAACGAAAAGGCCACGTGCATCTCTCGATACCCTGAAGCTATGCAACCGATGATTCAAGATTTTATGCGAAAAGTAGAGAAGCAAGTCAGAATCTATGGAAGATAGCGCAGCGTCCGTTTTCAACAATGCCTGCTAAGCGTATGTGCAAAGTGTATAAGCAAAACGTATAAGCAAAATGTATAAGCTTTTGAAAACGTGTTTTCTGCGAATTTTGAGACTAGCCAGCCCGTCTTCGGCGCCTCTAAAACCCTAGGGAATTCACAACGTTCTTAATGATTGCTGCCGATTCTTGGAATTCTGCTTTCTCCTTCTCGTCTAAGGGGAGCTCTATGATCTCCTTAACGCCTTCTCGGCCTAGGACCACTGGGACGCTTAGGCACACGTCGCTGACGCCGTGATAGTCTTCCAGCAAACAGGACACAGTCACCACCGCGTTCTCGTTTCGAAGTATGCTTTCCACGATCTTCGTCATTCCCAGGGCGACTGCGTAGAACGTTCTGCCCTTTCGCCTTATGATCTCGACTCCGGCGCTTCGCACCTTCAAGAAGAGATTGTTGAAATCTTCCATGTTGTACGGAACCTTGCATATTGGGCAATAGTCTTTCAGCCTGATTCCGGCAACGTTTGCGAGGCTCCACACGGGCACTTCGCTGTCTCCGTGTTCGCCGATGATGTACGCGTGCACGTTCCTAGGGTCGACTTGAAGGTACTCGCCGAGCAGGTAACGAAGCCGCGCCGTGTCCAAGATCGTTCCAGACCCGATCACCCTGTTCTTCGGCAGTCCGGACAGTTTGAGAGCCGCGTAAGTCATGACGTCCAGCGGGTTGGTCACCACGAGCAGTATGCACTCCTTGTTGTACCTGGTGACGTTTGGAATTATCTGCTTCATAACCTGAAAGTTGCCGTCGGCCAGTTCTAACCGTGACTGCTCAATCCTCTGTCCCTTGTCCACCGCGATGACCACTATGTCAGCGCCTTCACAGTCAGAGTAATCGCCTGCCCAAATTCTAGTCGGGTACGCGAAGGGCAGACCATGGTTCAGATCCATGACCTCCCCCTCTGCTCGCTCCCTGTTAACGTCTATGATCGCGATTTGAGAAGCCAACCCTCGAATCAGCAGGGAGTAGGCAAACGTTGATCCTACGAAACCCGCGCCTACAACCACGATTTTCGGACCATCAACATGCTGAGTTGCCAACCTCAACCCCCTCCACTTTTCATAAACGACCTTTCAATCTAAAAGGATACGTGCTCTGCACCTTATAAATCGACGCTAAACCTGTCAGGCGAAGGTGAAGGCAGATGGACACAGCTTGTTTAAAACGCACACTTCACACTTAGGCTTCTTTGCTGTGCAGACTCTTCTTCCAAGAAAGATAAGCAGGTCTGTTATCCTCATCCACTTATCCCTTGGCACAATGGTCATCAAGTCCTGTTCTATCTTGTCCGGGTCCTCATTTGCCGTGAGTCCAAGTCTTGCTGCGACTCTTTGCACGTGGGTGTCAACGGCTATTCCTTCAACAACGCCGTACGCGTTCTGAAGAACTATGTTAGCCGTTTTCCTAGCAACGCCGGGCAGCTGTAGAATCTCCTCCATCGTCTTCGGAACGTGAGAATTAAACTTTTCAACGAGCATTTCCCCAGCGTTCCTGATGTTTCTCGCCTTGTTCCTGTAGAAGCCCGTTGACCTTACCTCCCCTTCAAGCTCAGCAAGGTCGGCTTTTGCATAGTCCTCTGCCTTCCTGTACTTCTTGAAAAGCGACTCTGTCACAATGTTAACCCTTTCATCCGTGCACTGTGCGGAAAGAATCGTAGCGACCAGAAGCTCAAGAGGACTAGTGTAGTTCAGAGCTATCTTAGCGTCGGGAAACTCCTTCTCCAGAACACCGATTATCCTCAACACTCTGCTCCTGTTTTCCTTCTCCGTAAACTTCGTCTTATCCTTCATTCTCTTGCCACTTTTCAATGGTCTGCCTCTGCCTAAAAGGTTTACAGAAAACTTTTACACTTAACTCGCTAACTTAGTTTAGAGGTGATGACTTCTGGAAACCAAACTCTCGGTTGACGGTGAAGAGATCCCCCTGAACGAATTCGTCGATAAGATTCTCGGCGGAACCGTTGTGGGCGCAGTTACGTCCCTGCGGGGGATAAACAAGACTTGGAAGAGAATCGAAATAAGAGTCACAAAGTGAAGGGGGATCTCTTTTTTCGTCCTACCCGCTTGGGCTGATCTCTATTTCTGCAAACATTTCTCTCTTGGCCTTGCATATCGGGCAAACGTACGGTGGGTCTTCGCGAAACACAACGTAACCGCATTGCTTGCAGTACCATAGTTTCTTCTTCACTTCAGCAGACTTGCCCTCAGCCTTCACTACAGGCGGTTTTTCATCCGCTGTTCCAGCAGCTGCCTCTCCAGTTGCAGTTGCAGCATAGGCTCTGGCCTGCTTGTCCGCGGGTCTACGTTCTGGAATCGGAAGGATAGGGGTCTTGCCTTCGTACAAGTCCTTTCGAACAAAGAGCGCGCAGTAGCAGCATCCGTGTTCTGCAACGTCTGGGTCTCGATAGTCGCATGGACAGAATATGTCTCTGTCTAACTCGAACTTTCCGGACGCGCGTCTGCAGGGGCACGATGGGTATCCGTATCTCTCCTCGTTTCGCTTCAACCCTTCCAGCAGGTCTTTGAGAAACTCTGGGTCAGGGTTTAGATAGTAACCGTATGTCTTAGCGTCAGCCTCGGCTCTCTGCCGCACTCTCTCTATGGAAATCAAAGATCCAGGGCCTCTTTTATCTTGTCTTTGCGAAAACCGGTGATCACAGTCTCGTTGTCAATGATCAGCGTTGGAAAGCTAGGCTCTCCTCCCCTGCTGATGATGTCTTCTCTGATCTTCTCGTGGTCCTCGTCAGTGGTCAGGTCAACGTCAACGTACTCGTACTCCACGTTGTTTTCATTCAGGAATCTCTTCGTCATCTTACACCAGGCACAGGTGCTTATCGCGTACATCAACACCTTGTGCTTATTGTTATTGCCTGCAACCTTGACCCTGTTCAAGCTATCACTTACCATTTTGCATTGAGCGTTATCGTTGCCCTAGATATAACGATTTAGCTTCCCTTGAACGAAGCGTCGTCGCTTCACACAAGATTCTTGGAAGCTTGTTTTCAGACCACTGGCAACAGCGTTCGCGGCCACTGTTATTCCAGAGCCTGCACCGATTACCAGAAAGTCAAACTTTTCCATAAAAATTCTCAAACCACGCACGAAAGGATTCAGTGTAATAGCCGTTCTTAAGGTTTCTCCGAGTCCACACGGCGAGGGACGGGACTAAAGAAAGAGTGCACAGGAACAGTGTTCGGTGTAACTAGGGAAAGAACAGCGTTTCCGAAAAGACTTTATAAAACGATGAACATTAAACAGAAACGCAGGTTGAAGGCGTATGGAACGTGAACAGGTTTTCAAGAAGATACTCTTTCTAACAGATGGTTCGGATCGAGCGCTCTCTGGTCAGGAATTGGCGATTCTACTGGCTAAGAAGCTGAATTCAGAAGTAACGGTTTTTCACGTCGTTACTCATGAACTGATGAGAAGTCGCTTCAAAGACTTCTTGATGGTAGGCCGCGGTCTCACAGACTCTGGCGACACAGAATCTGCTGCCGTGGCTGACAGTGTGATGGTTCAAGAGGAGGGACCAGAACCCACGTCCCCTGGTGCACACTATTCGGAAAGAATCGAAGATGAGCTTACCAGCCTTTATCGTCAGCATGGAGAAGAAATCGTTGCTGACGCTGCGATTACGTTCAAAGAGGATGGTGTACACGCTGAACAGAAGGTTGTAGAGCATAAGAGCGTGGCCGAAGCTGTGATGGAGGAAGTTGACAGGGAAGATTACGACTTGATAGTCATGGGACGGAACGGGCAAAAAGAGAAGGAAGCGCACTTGGGAAGTGTAGCTTACAAGGTGTCACGCCAAGCAGATATACCCGTGCTGGTCGGGGGAGAAAAACAGGAAATTTCAAAGGTGCTTGTTCCAATCGACGGCTCAAAGGATTCCGAAAAGGCACTGATGTGCGCTGCTGCCTTATCCAAAAAACTCAATGCGAAGCTAACGTTACTTCACGTCCAGGAATCGCACCTGTTCAGTATGCGGCCTGAAGTTTCCATGGCGATTGGAAGAGGCATTCTGGCGGACGCTGCTGGAAAGCTCAGTGGGATGAGTTTTGAACAGAAACTTGAGGCAGGAGACCCGGCTAAAAAAATCTCAGAGATCGCCGAGAAAGAAGACTTTGACATCATAGTCATGGGTGGCAAGGGTAACGGCGGTGAAAGTCGATCACTGCTTGGCAGTGTAGCCAACCATGTTTTACATTATACGAGGCATCCGATCCTCATTGTAAAGTGAGCCGTGAGAAGCGAGCAGCTCAGAGTTGGAACGCGCTTCGCACGCAAGCGCTTCATTTCTCTGCAATCAGAGTATTCCGGCGTAAGAATGCATTCTGGAAAAGTTAAATTGAGAGAGCATAGACCATTTCGGCAAAACGGTTTTAGAGAAAATGTTTGTTTCCTTGGCCAAAGCCCAGAGGCGTTATCAGCCTCCGTAACGCCCCAGGAGGTAGAAGAGCACAAAAACAGCACTCATATACGCCAACGCGAAACCAAAGAAGATACCTAATTGCGGGGAAACGTATGCTTCTGCATACCATGTGAATGCCCCGAAACCCGTTAAGACTATGATGCCTGCGACATACTTCAAGCCCGCTCTGACTTTAAATCCCAACGCACTCAGAGCAAGAATAACAGCTCCATATCCCAACACGATGTACATGAGTGCAGCCAATTGGTCGACGCCAGCCACTTGTTGATAGATGTCTTGTCGTACCCACCACGTGAATATTCCAAAGGCTACCAGGACTATGATTCCCACGATGTATACGATGTTCATTGAACGTTTGGTACTCATTTCTTGACCCCTTTTCATGACATAGTCATTCGGTTTCAACTAATATTTTTGACGGTTCGGTCTCCGTTTCAAGTTTGAACCATCCGGGTTCAGTTTTCCTGCTTAGACAGTGAAACCGCAACGGTTGTCTCACTTCAGAGCTGCTTCGAATCTCTTGTTCACTTCGTTCCAGTTGACGAGGTTCCAGAATGCCTCTACGAATTTGGCTCTGTCGTTCTTGTAGTCGATGTAATATGCGTGCTCGAACACGTCGAGAACCATGAGAACCTTGTACGTAGGATAAACGTTGGTGTTGTGTTTCTCTACCTGCATGATCAGCGGCCTGCTGGTCTGCGTGCACCTTGAAAGAGCCGCCCATCCGGAGCCTTCCACGCTGGTCGCCGCCTGCGTAAACTCCTTCTTGAATCGGTCGAAGCTTCCGAACTCTCCATCCAACCAATCGCCTAATTTGCCGCCTGGTTTTCCTCCTGCCTTGCTCGGCGGCGCTAGGTTGCCCCAGAACAGGGAATGCAACAGGTGTCCCCCTATGTTCCATGACAACTCTTTCAGAGTTGACTTGACGTCCAAGTCGACGTTCTCTTTCCTCGCCTTGTCAAGCTTCTGAAGTATCGCGTTTGCGCCGTTAACGTACGCCTGATGATGCTTGTCGTGGTGTATCGTTAACTGCTCCTTGGACATGTGCGGTACGAGGTCCGCGTAATCGTAAGGCAGTTTTGGCAAAGTGTAAAACTTGTCCTGTTCCATGCGCGTTTCTCCTTTGTTACAACACTTGCTTTCCTGCAAATCTTTAAATCTTTCGCTGTTGAGCCAACGCCGACTGCTCAACTGATGCAGCAAAAGGGTTATATTTCCATCGGCTGTGCTGTTGAATGGTGAAACCGTCTTGCCGATAGACCCAGATTTTCAGAAGAAACGCAGTGTCGTCAGTCAACATAATGGTCACAACGTTTGGGGGCCTGTTGAACCTCCTAAGAAGCTCGGTGTGCATGGAACAACCGTTGCTGTAGATTGGGACGTTTGCACTGGAGACGGGGTCTGCTTGGAAGTCTGCCCCGTGGCATTGTTCGATTGGGGGGACGCGCCTGGACACCCTATTTCTGAGAAGAAGTCTGATCCTGCGAGAGAACAAGACTGCATAAAATGCATGGCATGCGAAACTCAATGTCCCACTCAAGCGATAAAAATAACTCAGTGAACAAGGAACAAGAGCAGACACAGGCCACGTTGAAAACTGATGATTATGCGAAAGGCTTTTACTTTTCTCTCTAAGCTGTAGTGCATGAGGGGACGTCATGAAAGAAAAGGCTGACAGAACGTTGGATTGCTTAGGTTTATACTGTCCCGAACCTGTTTTCAAGACGAGAATGGAACTAGACGAGTTGAAGGTCGGCGAGACGCTGGAGGTCTTGGCAGATGACCCGGCCGCAGAGTCAGACATCAAGAGCCTCGTGAAAAACTTGGAGCAAGAACTTGTAAGCGTGACCAAGAGAGGAAACGAAGTTCATATAGTGATTAGAAAGGTTAAATGAGAAGCAACTGAACGCGTGTTCGAGTGAATGATGCATGTCGGCGACGCAGCGAGTTTACATGGACCATTCGGCTGGAAAACCTGTAGACCCTCGGGTCACAGAGGCCATGCTCCCGTATATGGAATCGTCTTTCGGCAACGCTTCATCCTTGCACGCGTTCGGACAAGAAGCTAAGCGCGGCCTTGAAGACGCAAGGGCAAAAGTTGCTGAATTGATTAACGCTGAAAAAAGGGAGTCTGTAATTTTCACTTCAGGAGCCACTGAGAGCAACAACATGGCAATAAAAGGAGTTGCAAACCGGAACAAGGATCATGGAACACGAATAATAACGTCAGCGATTGAGCACATGTCAGTGGTCAACTCGTTCAAATTCCTGACCACAAGAGGATTCGAATCCGTCTACGTCCCAGTTGACAAGTACGGTTTTGTGATTCTCGAAAACCTGGAAAAGGTGTTGACCGACAAGACAATCCTCGTTTCCATCGTGTACGCAAACGGCGAAATAGGAACAGTTGAACACATAAGGGAAATCAGCAAAATCGTGCACAGCAAGAATGCTTACCTCCATGTAGATGCCACAGCCGCCTGCGGGCAGGTTCCGATAGACGTGAAAAACGAGAACATAGACCTGCTCACGATCTCCTCCAACGACATGTGCGGCCCTAAGGGTGTCGGTGCCCTTTACATAAAGACAGGAGTGCCCGTCGAACCATTGTTACACGGCGGCGGACAGGAACGGGGGTTAAGGTCAGGAACAGAAAATGTGCCCGGCATAGTTGGTTTCGGAAAAGCTGCCGAAATAGCCAAGAAGGAAATGCAGACTAATTGCGCCCAGCTGACGAGGTTGAGGGACAGACTCATTGAGGGTTTGTTGAAGCCAATTCCATACTCATTCCTGAATGGGCATCCGACCGAACGACTGCCTGACAACGTTTCAGTCAGATACAGTTTCATAGAGGGTGAATCAATGCTGCTGAGCCTTGACCTGATGGGTGTCTATGCGTCGTCAGGTTCAGCCTGCACAGCAAAGACCTTGGAACCCTCGCACGTGTTGCTAGCGATTGGACTCAAGCATGAGGAAGCACATGGTTCCCTGATGTTCACTCTGGGGAAGGAAAACACTGAGCAGCAGGTTGATTACGTGATAGGCTTGATGCCAGGCATAGTAAAAAGGTTAAGAGCGATATCGCCGTTAACTCCGAAGGAGCTGAACGCCTGATGTACACTGAGAAAGTGATGGAACACTTCAGAAACCCACGGAACATGGGCGAGATCCCGGATGCGGACGGTGTGGGCACGGTTGGTAACCCTGTCTGCGGAGACCTCATGACCATCTACATAAAGGTCAAGGACAATCGTCTCGAAGACATCAAGTTCAAGACTTTCGGCTGCGGGTCAGCGATCGCGACGAGCAGCATGATCACGGAGCTGGCCAAAGGAAAAACATTGGAAGAGGGAATGAAGATCACCCGCGCCAACGTCGCGGACTCTCTCGGCGGTTTGCCCCCAGTCAAGATGCACTGCTCAAACCTCGCAGCTGACGCGCTGCACGCTGCTATAGAGGACTATTACAAGAGACAGAAGGCCAAAGAGGTGAAAGGATGAAGCCCAAGTTCGTCAAATGCGAATACTGCAACGCTGAGATACCGTTAGAAACGTGCAGGCTCGCGGCTTACACGACTACGATAGACGGAAAAGAGTACGCCTTCTGCTGCGTCAGATGCGCTGAGCGGTACGAGCAGAAGAAAGCAAAGGCAAAATAGCTGAGGACAGAAAGTTTTAAGCATGGAACGCGTAAAACTTGCGTGTTGAAAGGTGATGTGCGTTGGCTTGCTGGAAGTGGTTTAACGACGTGCTGAAAGAGGCCGGTGTCAAAGTGACCGACAAGAACAAGGGCAAAGTTGACGAGGTCATCCACAAGTACATCGGTGAGCAGTCGAGCTACGGAAATTGCTCCACAGACTGGCGAAAGGCCAGAACCCAGATTCAGGGAAACGAAAGGCTGAAGAAGGAACTGATCGCAAAGCTCAAAGCCTTGGCCTAGGATTTTTTTAACGGCAGCCCAATTGCAGACATACTTCCATTTTTGTTTGATCCCAAGACGTAGTTGAGTCTGGCTTCTGATGCAGAGGCCTCGTGGAGCGTTTTTCACGTGTTTCCGATGAGTGAGAGTCGTCTTGGTAGACCGTTTTCACTTTGTCCGCAGGGACACGTCTCCGGCGAAAACATGTTTGAAGGTTCCGTTCTCAAGCTTGAGAATCAGGGATCCGTCCTTGTCCACGTCGTAGGCCAAGCCTCTGACCTTCTCGTTTCTTTCCGTCACTTCGACCTCTTGGCCAAGGAAGCCAGCATACCTTTTCCATCTTCTAAGAATCGAGCTGAAGCCTCTTCTCGAGTAAAGTGCATATATCGTTTCCAGCTTCTCGAGCAGTCTGCTGAAGAGTTCTTCCAGCTGAATTGTTCGGTTGAGTTCGGTTTCCAACGACGTGGTCCTTGCTCTGATCGATTCTGGCAAGACTCGTTCCGCATCGAAGTTGGCGTTTATCCCGATTCCCAAGACGACAGCGCCGATTTCTTTGCCCTTCGTGGTCGCCTCCCCGAGAATGCCGCAGATCTTTCGTCCGTTCACGAGTACGTCGTTTGGCCACTTTGTCTGAGTCCTCAGGCCGTACTGTTCATGCAGAGTCTCGGCAACCGCGACCCCGGCCACGAATGTGAGTTCGGCAGTCTTCGCCAAGCCTTGTTTAGGCCTGAGAATCAACGAGAACCACAGCCCCCCAAGCGGTGAGATCCATTCGCGGTCGAGTCTTCCCCGCCCGTGGGTTTGAGTTTCTGCGATCGTGATCCAGCCCTCTGGGGCGCCTTGGCTCGCCAGCTTCTTGGCCCACTGGTTTGTTGAGGCGACTTCCTTTGAGAAGAGGATGCTTTTGCCCAAGAGTCTGGTTCTTGAACCTTCTTGCAGCTTGCCAGGGTTCAGCCTTTTTGACATGTTCGGTCGCCGTTGGCTAGTTTCATGCAGCCAAATGCATTACTTTTTTTTCTGGGTAAGGGTAGCCAAGGTTGAGTGTGAGGTTAGTCAAGGATTTAAGTTTGGTCTTCTTCTATGTTATTGTTGAAGCTGGTGGGACGGGTGTTCAACGTTTTCCCGGAGGACGTTTCACTGTTCGCGTCATCCTTGGTTCTAGTTGCGATGGGTTGTGCGGCGCTGGTCTTTTCGTTGGCGCTTCGCAGGAAATCGCGTGCTCTTGGAAGGTTTTCGAAGAACTTCTCTGTTGGAGTTTTCAGCAAGACTTTCAACGTTTTTGACCCGAACATGGAGCGTAGGAGGATAATAAACAGTCACACGGGGCTGGTTGTTTTTCTTGCTATCTACGGTTCTTGGCTTGTTGTCACTATCGGTGTTGTCACGACTCTTGCGGCTGGAGGCTTGCTGGCCAGCGTTGTTTTCCTAGTCAGTGCCGGGCTGCTGATGGTTGATGAGACTCAGGAGTTGAACAAGAATGCGGGCATCTTCGTCAAAGCGATCAGAGGTGGGACTGGTCTAGGTGTGGGCGACCTGCGAGTTTTGTTTGTGATTAGGAAAACGTTGCCGAAGCTGAGCCTGTACCATCTGGTCTTGGCAGCAGTGTTTTTCGCCTCTGCATTTGCGGTTCCGTACCTCTTAACCATATTCTTGCTGGCTTGCGCCGGTGCAGCATGGGTGTTCTTTGCGTTGAGCTCCCTTCTAATAGCCGTTCCCCTGCTGTCCATTCTTGCTGTTACAGGTCTTCTCGGCGCGACCATCGCGATGATCGTCATAGTGGCCGATGAGGCTAGGAAGAGGCTCTTCGATTTCCCTCGCTCTGTTCGACTAGACGTATTGGGCAGACAGTTCTTCAGGATGAAGATGTACGTGGGCATTCAGCATCATCATCCGACGCTCCGTGAACCCCTCCCCGAAGACACCGAAAACGTCAACAGAAAAGAGCTTGAGGAACACGGCGGTTCCTAGTCGACTTAGCCAGAAAATTCCAGAGCTGACACGGCTTTCAAGCGTTTGTGGGCGTGAGGGCCAAAGTCTGATTCTCAACCGGTTTTCACACGATGTAGGCTGGCCTCAGCTCTGTGCTCTGACTTAGACAGCCTTTGTACCTTGTAAGCATGTCGTTTAGTCCCCTCTCCAAGTCTTCTTTAAACATTAGGCCGACAGCCTGTCCTACTGGTCTTCCCTTGCACAGGAACAGCAACGTGGGAGTGCTCATCACGCCGAAGTTGTTCGCTATCTCCTGATTAGTTGGGTTTGCAAGCACGTTCAGCTTCGCAAACTTGATCTTCCCTCTATACTCTTCTGCGACCTCCTCAAGTATAGGGGTGAACCTGAAACACCATGGACATTGTTCATGCCAGAAGTAGACAATCGTCAAAATTGTGGACTTCGAGATTTCCGGTTCCCAGTTGCTCGCATCCACGTCCGAAGTCTCCATGACAATCACGCCTTGGATAACTGCGAAAAAAGGTGTATTAAATGTTTCAGCTAGAAACCATAGGTGAAGTTTCGACTTCTTGGCGCCGCCTCAGTCTTCCTCGGATTCGTTGAATCAAGTATGCAAGTATTGTGACCCATGCGACTATCGTAAGCAGGCTCGTGACAGCGATCACCCTGGGGTCGTCAGTGTCTATCAAGAAGGCTGTTGAAATTGCCGCAAGAAAAACAGCCAGATAGAAGCCGCCTCGACTGCCTGAGAATCCCTTGAACTCTTTCAGGACCTCCCTTGAATATTTGCTCAGTAGAACCAGTATCGATGCTGATGCCAAGAATATTATTACGAACGTGTAGCTTGCCCCAGCCCAGTAGTTATTACTCTCAAGTGTCAGCAACACTCCCGCTTCATCACCAATCAAGCCACCTCCAGCCCCGAAGATTACCGCTGCAAATCGATTAACCCGAGGATCATTGTAGCTGATGCCCAGCCAACCGCCTACAGCGAGCATGACTATGCCGAACCAAAAATGGTGAACGTGGAGACCAGAAGGAGAAAGAATCACCTTCGGGCTCAGAGCCGTGAACGTTCTGGCCGCAGCAAATGAGAGGGCAAAGGATACCAAGGCAACGACGGAGAGGTCAGGCCGTCTCTCTATCTTCTCCATTTCTACCATGATCTTCTGTACACTCCTGCCATCCTTATGAGGGCACGGTTCACACTGATCGTACGACAATGGTCGTCAAATTGTCTTATCAGCACTCTTGTTCATGTTAGAAAGTTCTGAACTTGTCTCTTAAGGCGTTGCAGATTGGACATTTTTCCGGCGCATCGCCCTCAACGGTGTAGCCGCATACAGTGCACACCTGCACAGGTTGCAATGTCACGTCTTTTTTCTGATCTGCTGCTTCCTTCGCTTTCTTGTACAGGCTCAAGTGAATCTTTTCAGCTTCTAAGGCCCACGTGAAGCTTGTCTCAGCTGACTTCTCGCCTTGAAACTGGGCCACAGCCTTGTATGCCGGGTACATCTCACTGATTTCAAAGCTTTCCCCATCGATGCCTGCCTGCAGATCTTCTGAAGTGCTTGTGGACCCGAAAACTGCGGCTGAAACCGTTGTTGCCCCGCCCTTGGTGAGTATGTGTCTGAAATGGTTACCAGCATGAATTCTCTCAGCGAAGGCCACGGCATCAAAAAGTCTAGCTATGTTGGGAAAGCCCAGTTTCTTGGCTCTCTCTGCAAAGACCTTGTACCTCATGTGCGCTTGGCTTTCACCCGCGTACGCGCTTCGAAGGTTCGTTTCAGTCATTTCTCTAACCATTTGTCGTTACACTTCCACCTAAATCTTCTGCGCTGCGTCGTTTAAAGAGAAGCCAGAGCACGTATATATGTATCTTCACCGCGTAAGCCAATCTGAGCCCAGAAGTTGCACGAGCAAGTTGATCTTGATCTAGCCTCCCCGTGCGGTAGCAACTGTGTCGAGTGTAACTCTTACAAGAAGAATGTCAATGGCTGCGGCTGCGTGAAGGGAAAGCCTTTCTGGGGTGAATGCAGCTTCTACTCCTTCGTAGGAGAGAAGTGAAAGCAAGAGGCGGAAAACCAGACCCGAAGTACAAGGAATGACTAGGGCGCTTTGCTCAAAGTCACTTCGAAGAACTGTTCGAAACCTCTGCGGAAGACTGAAATTCTCACCTTTTCGCCGATCCCTCTCTTGTGAATGTCGTTCAAGAGGTCCTCGATGGTGTCGATCTTCACGTTGTCCATTCTCAGGATTATGTCGCCCATAATCAGGCCTGCGTGCTGTGCCGGGCTTCCGTCAGTGACCTTGGATATGAGAACACCATGCTCGCACGGCAGGTTGTAGTATTGAGCTATGTCCTCGTTAAGGCTTAGGCCCAATATCCCGAGCCAAGGTCTGACTGAAACCCCGTCCCTTATCATTTCGCCCGTGCACTTCTTCGCCATGTTTATCGGAATGGCAAACCCTATTCCTTGGGCATACGGAATTATCGCGGTGTTTATGGCGATGACCTTTCCCTCAAGGTCCAAGAGAGGGCCGCCGCTGTTTCCAGGGTTTATCGCCGCGTCAGTTTGGACCAGGTTTTCCACTAGCCCCCTCTGAGATTCTATCGTTCTCTTGGTTGCGCTGATCACTCCAGACGTAACTGTGGGTCCCCCAGCTAGTCCGAACGGGTTTCCGATTGCATAGACTCTCTGGCCAACCCTCAGCTTTTCAGAATCCCCTAGCTGCGCGGCTTCCAAGCCTTGTTTTTTGACTCGCACGATTGCAGTGTCGTGCACGGCGCAGGCCCCCACTATCGCCCCCTCCAATACTTCTCCATTCCACAGGGTCACGCCTATCTTCTCAGCGCCTCCGACGACATGGTTGTTAGTCAATATGTCCCCTTTCGTGTCTATTATCGTCCCAGAACCCATGCCCTCCACGGGGACCGCTTGGTAGAACATCCGACTGACAAGCTTAACGGTGCTTATGTTCACAACGCTTTTGCTTACTCTTTCCAGAACATCAAGAACAGCCTTCTCATCGAAGGAAGACATCCTTCTACCTTCTGTTTTTGCCTGACCTCAGCTCCATGCAGAAGCCGCACTCTTCTATTTTGATTTTCTGGTCTGACTTCTTGCAGAATCGGCAGACCATACCCGTTTTCCGTATGGTTCCACACGTCTCGCAGAAGAGCTGCAGGAACTCTGCCCTCTGGTGCTCTCCATTCACGAGCATCACGACCATGCTGGCAATAAGAGGTCGGGCTTCCTGCACTTTGTCAACTTCTATGACGTGTCCCCTGACCTTTCTAGAGTACTTGCTCACTGCGGACTGCGATATCCCAAGGATTTCTGCAACTTGTTCCTGGTTCATACCATGCTCTTCGACCAGTTGTTGTGCCATTAACGCCTTCACTGCCGGCACGACTGATTTTACTGCGACTTCGCACGGAAGTATCAACAAGTATTCACCGTTTGATTTAGGATTGTGGAAAAGTATATAAACATGACGTATGTCATACTGTTTATGACGTATGTCATGACAGGCTTAGCATCCCCGAAATCTGGTTTTAAGCGCAAATCCGACTCCTTTCTCGGCCTGCCATGACTTACGCCTGAAGGTAATCAACGAATGGAAACCCAAAATCACTCAAGCCCGGCTTTGAATGCGGAAAAGCATGCAAGCCTAGTAGACATCCTGAAGAGTCTGGAAGAGAAGTGCAAGAGCTGTAACCCTATCAGCCCCATCACATGCATCACAGATTGTAAGACTTGGAAGCTGAAAAACCAGCTCAGAAAGATAAACGGAAAAATGCAGAGGCCAAATTTTGTGGAACAGTTGCTGAACACGCTGAAGAATGGCAGACGGCTGCAGATACTTGACCTGATTTCAAGACAGGGTTATTCCCTATCTCAACTTCAGGAAAAGCTGACATCACTTGGCTATCACCACAGTCAGCAAACTATAGTCGAGGAATACATCAACCCGTTGATCGAGGTCGGACTTGTACAGGAAGCCCAGAATCCCTTTCACGCAACTGTGCTTGGCTGCAAAGTCAACGAGTTTGCAAAGAGTTCTCAGGGTTTGGAAAACGTTCTGCCTCCCCACTCCGAATGCTACGAAGAAACAATGTTGGATGCTCTCCTAGAAAGACCTAGAACCTACCAAGACTCGAGAACGATAATTCCAGCCAAGAGTGTTGCACGAGTCCTAAGCAGACTACAGAGGACAGCTCTAATCGAGACGAGCAAGGAGAAAAACTACATATTCATATTCAAAACAAGAAGAGATTCAAATCTGGAAAAGTTCTCGCCGACTGAGACGAGAGTGTACCAGAACATTCCTGAGGACGGGGTCTCTGCAAAGAAACTATCGGATAAGACAGGAATCTCACTGAGAAGAACGTACAAGTATCTGAGAAAGTTGAAGGGAAAGAAACTGGTCTTCACGAGGAAAGAACCGCTGGCCTACTCTCTGACCCCCAAGGGTGCCGAAGTAGCCACGATGCTGAGAGCAATACGTAACCTAGCAAATGAAACCCAAGCAGTAACAGCACAACTTCTGAGAAACGAGGAGACGACTCAGCCTCCAGCGCAAAAGACCGATCTCGCACAGAAGAAAGACGAAGAAATCATAGCATTGACGGGTACACCCTACACTCGAAATCATTAGTCCCTTCATCCCAATGGATCTTCAGTTTTTCATGCGTTCACGTCACAATTCTTGCAACGTGGCCCGGCAATCATTTTTCCCCTCTTCTAACCAGTCTTTGATGCCTATCCTTTGACTGACAGGCCTAAGGGTTGTGGTTCTTGGGAAAGCGCACGCTTAAAGAAAGAGTAGCAAAACGCATTGCCTGCGGTGTCCCATTGGATAGAAAGGCTTAAGGAATTTCAAGCATATACTCTTTAGAAGTGCCTCGAAGTCTTTCAGGACCGACAGTGAGAAGCGTTTGAAGGTAAACATTGTTTCTTTGACGTGTTGTGCTGGGTGCGTCTCGTCGTTCTTGAATGCTGGTGACGCACTGGTTGAAATTCTCGCAGGAGACTTCGACATTGTCTATTCACCGACCTTCATTGACTTGAAAGAGATTCCAAACGTTGATTTGGCGATCGTTGAAGGGGGAGTCAGGACCAAGGATGATGAGACGTTGATAAGGGAAGTTAGAGCGAAGAGTCGGATACTCGTAGGTTTGGGACTGTGCGCGACCCATGGTGGAATTACTAGCCTTGGAAACATGCTTTCCCTCAAGAACCTGTTAGAGAAGGAGTATTCCTTGATCGACACGACGAGGCTTCCGGAACTTGAGGATCTTATGTATCCGATATGCAACTTTGTCGATGTTGACTACTATGTTCCAGGTTGCCCGCCAATGCCTTTCCTGATAGTTCACACGCTGAAAAGCGTAGTTAGCGGTAAGCAGCCAGAACGGCACCAAAGCGTCGTGTGCACCGAATGTCACAGAAAAATAGTTGCAGCGAAGCTCGACCGTTTGTACGGCATATACGAAAAACCCGCAGACCCCGTACTCTGCATGGTCAGTCAGGGCTTCGTGTGCCTGGGTTCCCTAACACGTGAGGGTTGCGGAGCACCATGCCCCAGAGCTGGCTTCACCTGCTTCGGATGCAGAGGTCCGCCTGACTCGATGATGTATAGGTCAAGGGACATGTACGCCTTTTTAATCAAAGTCATAGCGAGCAGAACGAGCATTCCTGAAGAAACGATTAAGGAGGAACTCTACCGCAACCCCTTCGTCTTCCACACTTTCATCTTTTCAAAGTTTGAACGCGCCAAAGCGAGGGACAAAGTCATTTGAGCAGCAAAGAGATAACGATATCGCCGACAACGAGGATTGAAGGGCACGGCAAAGTCACGATAATGCTCGATGCGTCTGGAAACGTTGCTGACGCACATTTCTACGCCACAGAAATTCGTGGCTTCGAATATTTCCTGAGAGGGATGGAGGCGGACAGGCTTCCATTCATAATCTCGAGGATATGCGGCGTATGCTCAACAGCTCACATAATGGCGTCTGTGGAAGCCATAGAAAGCATTTACCAAACAGAGATAACGGAAACAGCCCGGAAACTCCGTGAACTTCTGCTGATGGGACAAATAATCAGCAATCACTCTCTGGTCATCTATTTTCTCACGTTGCCCGATTTCTGGTTTCCCCTAGAGGAGGACCCATCGAAGAGAAACATATTCCAGATTATGCGAGAAAGACCTGACGTGGGCAAAAGGGCTGTAGCCCTCAGAAGCTTCGGTGCCAAAATATTAGACGTCATTGGAAAACGTGAAGTGCATATTCTCTCGGTGATTCCTGGCGGTCTAATCAACCCTCTCAAGGAAAGAGAGCGCGAAGAGCTGCTCAAGGAGGCTGAAAACTCGCTCCCCATTGCCGGAGAAGCTCTGGCCACGGGCAAGGAGCTCTTCGAGAAAAACTGGGAAGACTTCAAGAGAGCTGGAGACTACAGGACTCATTACATGGCGTTAACGCAAGATGACGCCATAAACTTCTACCGCGGAAACATCCGAATCATCAATGCTGAAGGCGGAAACATGGCAGAATTTGCAGCCCAAGACTACATGGACCACGTCGAAGAAAAAATCTATCCTTGGACATTCGCAAAATTTGCGTACCTGAAAGCCTTAGGATGGCCTGAGGGCATCGTGCAGGTGGGTCCAACAGCAAGAATCAACGTGAACAGCAAAACAACAACTGAACTTGCCAACGCGGAGCTACATGAATTCAAAAGAAAATTCGGAACCCCTGCTCACACCACTATCCTCCTCGATTACGCTCGTCTGATTGACCTGATTTACGCGGTTGAGAAAGCGAAGGAACTCCTGGAGGACAAGACCCTCACACAATCAGACACCAGAGTTAAGGTCGAACCGAAAGGCGGCAGAGGAATTGGAGTAGTCGAAGCACCAAGAGGCACGCTTGCACACGAATACGTTTTGTCCAACGAAGGTCGGCTGGAACAGTTGAAGCTCATAATACCCACGCAGATCAACAATCAGGCGATAAACCTGAACGTGAAAGACGCTGCAACCGAGTTCATACACAACGGCGAGGTCAAGCCAGGACTCTTGAACAGAATCGAAATGGTGATCAGAGCTTACGACCCCTGCATAAAATGCGCCACTAGAACGACTGGCGAGAAACTAAGAGTTGAAATAAAGAATCACAGGGGCAAGCTGCTCACAATTCTGTAAAGCCTTTCAAACCAGAATGTCTATTGCCTGACCCGGACAGTTGACGACGCAGGTTCTGCACATTATACAGTTCTCCACGTTGACAATCTCTACTCTTTCTGTTTTTCCTTCACGGAAAACTGAAAATGGGCATATCTCCACACAGATCTTTTCCTTTTCTCTCAGGCACTTGGCGTTATCGACTTTGATCTTTGCCATGTTTCCGCCTTTGATGACTCAGGTCTCTTTGCTAATCACTTCATGATTTTATCATTTAAACCGATCGTTTCGAGCTAGCAGCCGCTAAAAATGAGAGGAAGCAGGTGTGTTTCACGACGGCGTTGATGTTTAGCCTCCGGGTGCTCCGTGGAATGGCACGTCTTTCCAGAGAACGTCCCACCAGTCTGCTTCTGTTATGGTCTCTCCTTTGACAAGGATTTCCAGCACTTGCTTCAATAGAGCATGATGTCTCTTCTCATCCTCCAGTATCGCGCTCAACAACAGCTTGACCTTGTTGTCTTTGACGGAGGGAAGTACGTTGCCTATTTTCTCGATAAGCTCCGCCTCCATCTGAATGTGCTTTTCCACGAGATCCTTCTGTTTGTCAAGATTTTCTTGCGTCAGAGCTTTCGAAACAGTGGTCATCAGCATGACTGCTGAGGCGTACAGTTCAGCGTGTTTCACAGAGTCCAAGGATACTCCTTTCAAAACACCTTTGACCGTGGGGTTTCCAATTTCTGGCAAGGACTTGTTCAGCGATTCCACAATTTTGTTCTCAACTTTGATTTGGTCCTTCAAGAATCTTATCAATTCTTCTTTCGAGCTCAAACCTTCGCCTCCTAGTCGTAAGCACATGTCAAGCTTTATGAATAAGGCTTTCGGCAACCCTTTTACCTAAAGCAAAGCACTTCTCTAGACTAGCTTGGTCCGGTGTATACGCCACTGATAACGGCGGCTCGGTTACTTCCATGCCAAACCTGTTCCTCAATATCTCAAGAACCAGTCGAGGAGCTTCGCCACTCCACCCGTATGAACCGAACGCCGCTCCGACTTTGCCTTTCAGCATTACGTTTTTCACAGCCGCCTCTTCAAAATAGTTTTTAAAGGTAACGGGCATGTCATGATGATAGGTTGCTGCTCCGACAAGTATAGCGTCGAAACCCACGAGCTCCTCTTGAGGCACGTAGTAGTTCAGTTCCACTTGAGTTCCCGACACGCTTTTGGCTCCGTCTGCAACGGCCAAGGCCATTTTCTCAGTGTTTCCAGTTCTGCTGTAATACAGAACAAGAATTCTTGACATTCACTCACACCTTGCTCCATACTAGAATGCGACACTTATACGAATTCTCTTACTTCCTGAGTTGCTCAAACGAAGGTGAAGAACTGAGCTACCAGTTGCCGACAAGAAAGCTAGCACGCGCTATTGATCCTTCAGGTGGGCTTTCACAAAAAGTTTAAGGACTCATCGGTCTAAATTGAATCGACAAGAGAAGAGAAGGCTAAATAATGGAAGAATTTGAGGAGAAATTCATAAAACCGATCGTTAATGCGTCCTACCCTGGAACGTTGGCCGCACTGAGTCTAGCGGTCTTGCAGGTCACAGGTCTCCACGGCGAGCAAATTCCCTCTACGTTAAAGTACACGCTGCTAGTGGGCGCAGTGACGTTTCTCCTGTCAGCGTTTTCCATATTCTTTTACAGCATCTATCCGACTCGGAAGAAACTTTGGACAAGCGCTGCAGTGATGTTCCTCGTTGGACTGTTCTGTCTAATTGCATCAGTGTTCCAACTGTTTATCGTCTGAAATGGACATTGACGACAAGCTCAAGCCTTTAAGCAGGTCTTTGAGCGGGGAAATGGGAGTAAAAAATGATTACGCGCACCAGAGGACGCTTCCCGGGTTTTCGGTCAGACTAGTCCTGTGTGGCTACGAAGGTGAGGGTGTCAAGAAGCACGATGCCGTAGTATTGTGTCCTTGCGTAGACTTCAAAAGTCCCAACGTACGTAGGATCTGGCGGTACTCGAATCGTCACGTTTACCATTCCTGAAGAGTTCGTCGTCTGAGTCAGAAAGGCAAAGTCTGTTCCGTTGGGTTCTTTGAGGTAAAACCCTACCACTTGATAAGACACTGTCTGGTTGAGCTCATCTCGAACTTCGGCGTAGAGAACTACAGTTTCATTAAGTGCGAAACTTCCCCCTGACGCGTTCGGTCCAACGCCGCCCTTTTGAGTGAAAACATCTATTACCTGCGGCTGCAAGTAACATCCAAAGCTCATCGTGGCGTTCAAAATCTGTCCGTACACTTCGCTCGCAGCCGATAATTGCCAGATTCCTAGGGAGAGGTCTGAGGGCCACGGAATCCGGAAGGTAACGTTTGTAGTTCCAAGGCTGTTCGTCGTCACATTTTGCAGAAGGAATTCAGTGTGCTTTGCAGTCATTGCAGCAAAGGTGACCGTGGTTCCAGCGATTGAGGCATTTCTGTACGACAGTTGGGCCTCGAGGAGAACTGTTTCGTTTGGGAGAAAGGAGATGCTGGGAACCCCGTTCCTTTCAGAAAAGAGGTCAATTTGAGCGCTTTGGGATTCGCATTTGAAGTCAAGCGTATCATTCACGGCTTCATTGTCTACCGTCGCGTTAGCGAGGACGTGCCATGTTCCTATCATGTGGCCCTCAGAGGGAAGAAGGGATACATCTGTTTCAGCAAGACCTGAGTCGTTTGTTGAGGCTGTCCAGGTTGTGTGCGTGTCATCTGGCTTTTGAATTGAAAATGTCACTGTGCGGTTTTCTAGTTTGATGCCTCCCTGAGTGAGATAAGCAAGGATAGAAACGTTATCGAAAGGTTCAAAGTTTCCGCCGGATACGTTGATTCCTATTCCGCCTTTCTGCGTGAAAACATCTAAGACTGTTTCAAGCTTCGTAGGAGTTGGAGTTCCAGAGAACAGCCCGTAGCTTGCTGTCCCAAGCCCGAGTGCTAGGCCGATTGCCAGGATTGACGCTGCGAGGACTTCCTTGTTGGAGTTCATGAGGCATCAACGTAATGAATAGTCAGTGAAAAATTTAATTCTACGTTTTTGTACATGTGTACAAATAGTTTGAACACCGATGTTTCAAATAGTGTAATGCGGTTGCTTTCTCATATGGAGACGGAAAAGCTGTGAGCGAATCGAAGGACGTTCTGAGAGGGCTCACACTAAAGGTTTACAAGTTCATATTGAAGAGCGATAGGCCGATCGGAATCCGCGAGGTTCAGAGGGCGCTGAATCTGAGCAGTCCGACCCTAGCGCTTTATCACATAAACAAGCTGGAAGAGGCCGGGCTGATAAAAAAGGAGTTAGGCGGTTATGTTGCGGATCGAATAGTCCTTGAAAACCTCGTTCGTTTCAGAAGGTTTTTGATCCCGCGGAATTTCTTCTATACGATTTTCTTGGTAACTTCATTGATATTCATGATAGTTTTTCTTAGACCGCCCATCCTAACAAGAGAATACGTATTTGCTCTCGGAGTTATCATCATTGCAACGGCAACATCAATCTACGAAACGATCAGAGCCCTTTCCAAGAAAGTGCTGTAACCGTAAGCCCATCTTGTGTAAGAAAAGCGTGACAAGGACGACCTTCTTCTAGGACTACAGGACAAAGGAACCCTGGGCGAAATGAAAAATGCTTGAAAATGCGAGCACGAAGAAGACATTGGTTCACGCTCAGAAGTAATGAACACTAGTCTAGGTAGTTGACCGCGAAGGAGGAGCCGTTCGAAGTTAAGGGTGAAACGCTCACCAGTGGCGTGTTTGGACGACCGTACATTATGATTTGGCTGTGAGGAAAACTGCCTACCGTTCCAACCGTGCTGCTTACGGTCGCTGTGCAACCTGTGAATGTTACTTGACCAAAGTCAGCTAGAGTCATAAGAACGCCGTTTATCGTTGGTCGCTCCACAACCCATTCTGCAGAGAGCATCGAGGAAGGATAAAGAACGTTCTTCTGGAACGACTGTTCATTTGTGACATCATGAATCTCTATCGACCAGGCGCTCGTAATCGGGTCCAAGAGCGAAATTGAAGCTGTGATCTTGTCTCCTGGCGTTATGGTCATTGAATCGATCGTGACCGCGCTGAAACTGATCAGTTCATACCAAGCCCAGTATTTTCCTTGTCCGTATCTTGTTGAGTCATGTTCAGTTCCTACCTGGATCAACGTGCGGTCAAATTGTCCGCCAATTCCAATCCACGCCGCTGAGAAAGAGTCTTCTAGTGAAACGTTGACTGTGGGAACCGTCCAAGACCCATTGACGCTCGTGACCTTCGGTTGAGGGTGATTCAAGTTTGAGGCGACAGTATAGCCCGACCAGTCGGAGCTGGTCAAGTGCTGATTCCGCAGATTTGTAAGAAGCGGAAAGACAATGACCAGAGTGAGGAGAAGCAAAGAAATCAGCAAAACAATCAGCAGAACCATGGGAGCGGTTCTTCTCCTCTCAGTAGGAGGCTGTTCTGGAAGCTGCTCTGGAACCTGTTCTGGAGGCGCAGCCATAACGTTCATCCATGTCTCTCCACTGATGATTTGACGTTTTGCGATATTAAAGCACTTGTGACTCTCATGTTACAGCACAACGTACCTAGTCTCTTGGCGGGTGATACGCTCGTTCATGCCGAGCCCTTGGCTCCTGTTCATTTTATTAGCGCATGCTACAAAAGGTCGACTACACGCACAGCGCACGCAAAGGAATCGAAGCAGCCTGGATTTTCAGTATAGTATTACCATTCTGTTTTCGTCCTCTTCACAAAGAGGAACTTGGCCAGATCATTGAGTGTTAGTGAGAACGTTGCAGTGCAGAATGCCACAAGCAGAGTTTCAGCTAAGGGTAGAGGTTTGAGGCCTGGGATTCCCGTCGTCGCCACTATTGTTGCGGCAATCATGCTCAGTATCATTGCTGTCAGCAGGGTCTTGCTTGGTCTTGACTCCCAGAAATGCCCTCTTTCTCTTACGTTGAATATCAGGAACATGGCGGAGTAGAATAGTATTTCAAAACTGTACGTGTACAGGGTTTCGTCGGCTGCACTTAAATGGAACACGTTGAGTCCCACGTACAGCAGCCCGAATGATTCGATAACGATCAGCGTGCTGAGCACGAGGGACGTTTTTACTATGCCGGCTACGTTCCAAGTGTTAGGTTTCTGTGACCATTTCAGATCGTCTGTGGATAATGCTATTTTGACGAAGTCGGTCATAAAGAAGAGAAGCACTATGGCGAACGCCGACACGACGTAACTACCCGTCAAGATAAAGGCTAATACCACGAAGATGGCAGTCTGCAGAGTTCTCACTATCTTGCTTAATACCCATGCAGATATTCTTTCATAGATCACTCTTCCATTCCGAACCAAATCGACAATGCTGGTCAAACCCTCATTAGTCAGGACGACACTAGCTGCGCCCTTGGCTACATCTGTTGCAGTGTTCACGGCTATGCCGACTTCCGCCTGTTTCAGCGCTGGTGCATCATTCACACCGTCACCCGTCATGCCCACAACCTGCCCTGCGGCCTGAAGACTCTTGACGATCGCATATTTGTCCTCAGGATATATCTCCGCGAACCCATCACTCTTCTCGGCCGCCTGCGCTGCCTCTATCGCGTTTTCTCTTACGAATTCTTTCAGCTCCGCAGCTCTAATTACCCGTTCGCCCAGCCCCACTTCAGCTGCAACTTCCTTCGCTATTGCAAGAGCGTCTCCTGTCAACATCTTCACTGATATCCCTAAGTGCTTGAGCTCCTGTATCAGCTGCTTTGAATCAGCTCTAGGCATGTCGTAAAGAGCCACCAGACCGACGATATCCTGAGACTTGTGATCATGTGCTCTCGCGACTGCCAGAGTTCTGTACCCTTTTTCGGCAAACATGCTCATCCGCGATTCTAAGTCTCTTACAGAGTCCTCTTGAAGCCCACATGCTTTGGCTATGACGCTAACAGCTCCCTTCATAACCTTGAATTCATTGTTATCTCCTTGCACCAAGGCTTCAGTTTTCCGTGTTTTCGCGTCAAAGGGAACAAAACCTTTCTGTACAAACGAAGAAATGGGCAGATTTTCCAGTTTGGCTTTGGCGATGAAGGCGTTGTCTATAGGGTCTTGGTTAGCCTCTTGAGAAGCCAGGGCACCGTAAAGTACTACGTCTTTTTCAGTAAACCCGTTCAGGGGGATTACGTTTGCCACTGAAAGCTTGTTCACTGTTATTGTGCCCGTCTTGTCTGCGCAGAGCACACTCATCGTGGCCGCATCTTCAGAAGCGCTGAGTCTGGTTACAAGTACGCCTTTCTTGGCCAACTCCATGGAGCCCAAAGCCATGCTGACAGTGAACATCGCGGGCAAGGCAACGGGTATCGCAGACAATAACAGGACTAGGGCTATGGGCAGCACGTCCCGAAGACTGATTCTATCATATGCTGAAAGGGTGACGGCCACTATGATCAACGAAGCAACTATGATCAGAAGCCACTTGACCACGTTGGAAATGACTTCTTCCATGTGTAGTTTTGGCCTTGCAAGCTGCACCAACTGGACAGTTCTTCCAAAATACGTTTTCAACCCTGTTGATACGACGATGCCGTTCGATTCGCCTCTCTTGACAATGGAGCCAGAATACAGAATATCACTTGGCTTCTTGTCTATTGTCATTGACTCACCCGTCAAGGCTGATTGGTCGACGCCTAATTCGCCATCTGTTATCTTCACGTCGGCTGGCACGAAGTCTCCGGACCGCGTTCTGATTATGTCCCCGGGACCAATTCTCGCGCGGTCACGTTTGTCCAAGAGCCGTCTCTGAGGACTCTCGCGTTAACTTGTAGCTTTAGTTTCAGTGATTCCACTGCGCTTGATGCTCTCTGTTCTTCTTCAAAACCCAGTATCGAATTGAAGACAAGAAGCCCTGTCACGATGTACAGGTCTGAGTAATTGTGGAGGAGCCCTGAAAGAACCATTATGATCTCAAGCATCCATGCGGTGAGACCCCAGAACTTGCTTGCAAACATCCTCAGTGGGTTAGGTTTTTTCTCTGGGATTTCATTGTGCCCATATTGCCTCAGTCGGGTCGCAACCTCGCCCGTTGCAAGTCCAAGGCTTGGATTCGACTGCAGAGATTTGATTGTATTCTCCGTCGTCATCTGACTATAGTCTACGGTCTTCTCGGCCAATTCTGGACCTTCTGTCGGACGTTCACTCCCAGATCACGTCATTCAAAAATACACATCTTTTGTTCATAAAAAAGTGATAGGTCAGTATGCGCGCGCTATCAGATGCTTTGGTCAATCAATGTTCTCACTCTTCTTTCTATTTCATCTCTGATTTCCCGGACTTTCTCTATCGGTTTGCTCTTTGGATCTTCGAGTCCCCAATCCACAGTTGCTTTGAAAAAAGGACCTGGACACAGGTCTGCCGCGCCACAGCCCATCGTCACGATCAGATCTGCTTCTTCCAACATCTTTGGAGTCAGCAGTTTCGGCAGGTTCATTGAGATGTCGATGCCCTTCTCTTTCATGGCTTCAACAACTACAGGATTCACCTTCTCGGCTAACTTGATACCTGCGCTAGAGGCTGTGAACTTTCCCTTTCCATAATGATTGGTAAAGGCTTCTGCCATCTGGCTCCTGCCAGCGTTTTCGACACACACAAAAAGTACTCTCTTCATTTTCATCCACCTCTCACTGAAGCATAGAACAACGCATTTAAATATGTTATTCGCCATCACTCAATTGAAGTCTCATGCCAACATCAAAAATAGAGAGAAGACTGCAACGACTAGCCGATGCAGGCATTTGTTCCAGTGAAAGTGCTTCAGAATATGCTGCCGAACTAGAGAAACTAGCTAACAAGAACATGAGCAAAGAAAACGCCTCAAGAAAGAGCAAAGTCTTCAAAGCTCTTGCAGATTCGACAAGGCTGAGAATTCTGGGGCTATTGTTGGTTCGAGAAATGTGCGTTTGCGAGGTCACGGCTGCTTTAAATCTTACTCAGCCGACCGCATCTCATCATCTGGGAATATTGCAAAATGCTGAACTGGTGAAGGATAGAAAACAAGGCAAATGGGTTTTCTACGGCATAGCTAATATCGAGCTTATCAAGGGTATGCGCAAACTGAGCATTCTTTGACGTTCATAAGAAACCTTTAGATTCTCGCAAAGTAAGGCAAATTCAAAACAACAGATTTAAATATTTGAATACGTTCTAGCATTTAACTGCAGACAGCGAATATCAAGAATAGACTCACAATTGCCTCATGAAAAAAAGGAGATTCTGAACATGGCCATGGAGAAAATAGTGCTAAGGACTCAAAAAATGGAGTGCGCTGGATGCAAAACATGCGCAACTGATTATGCGGCGGAAAACATGAGGCATGCACTTGCAAGGTTGAATGGGGTGTCAAAAGTCAAGGTTGATGAAGTAACAGGCAAAGTTACAATAGAATACGACTCACAAAAAATCAGCTACTCTAAATTTGCTGAGCGCTTGGTAAGACTAGGCTATCGAGTCGAGATTGAATCCAGAGGGATTCCATGAGAGAACATGTTCAAGGTGTAGTTCTAGTCGCTTCACTTGGGCTATTCGCTTTAGCAGGTGCCCTAATTTCTGGGACTCAAGTGACTTGCGCGCATGAAATTAGCATTGCTTTGACTTTGATCGCTGTTGCCTTAGGCTACCGCATCTATGTGCACGGCATTCGATCCCTTCTGCATGGGAACGTTACTGCCCAATTGTTTGCAACAATTGCAATTTTCATTTCAGTAGTGGCGGGTCTCGTACTACCTTCAGCATCAGCCACTGGCACGGCAGAAGCAGTTGGTTACCTTACAGCATCAGCGATAGTGGCGTTCATAATACTTGCAGGTATGACCCTTGAAGATTACATTATCCACAGAACCAGAGGCGCGCTTGAGAAGCTCATAAACATGAGCCCCAGCACAGCTCGCATACGTCGAGACGGCGCAGAAGTTGAAGTACCCGTAGACGAGGTCAAGATAGGCGAAATCGTCTTAGTCAAACCAGGTGACAAGATACCCGTTGACGGAGCAGTAGTTTCCGGACAGAGCACCGTTAACCAAGCAACTATAACTGGCGAGTCAATTCCAGTAGAAAAGACAATAGGGGACCGCACATTTGCTGGCACACTCAATGAACATGGAGCATTAGAAATTAGAGTTGAAAAAATCGCTGAAGACACTACACTCGCTCACCTCATCCAACTTGTCGAAGAAGCTCAAGAGAAAAAAGCACCAATACAGAACGTTGCAGACAGGTTTACCACTTACTTCTTACCAATCATGGCAGTTTTGGCATCTTCTGTCTTTGCCGTCAGTTATTTCGCACTTGGTTTTGACGTGGCACTTGCTAGAACCGTGACTGTTCTCTTAGTCGCATGCCCTTGCGCTCTTTCGATAGCTGTTCCCGTCGCCGTTGCAGGCACTATCGGTAATGCTAGCATGAACGGCATAATAATCAAGGGTGGCACACACATCGAAAAGCTAAAGGACGTTAACCTGGTGGCCTTCGACAAAACTGGCACGTTAACCCTTGGCGAACCCAAGGTTGTTGGGATAAAAACTTTGGGTAATTGCTCTGAGGCAGACGTAATTAAGTATGCAGCAATTGCTGAGAAATTCTCAGAACACCCCTTATCTAAAGCCATCATCGCTAAGGCAACTGAGATGAACATGAATATTCCTGACCCTACAGACTTCAAAATTATTCCAGGGCATGGCGTGGATGCCCATTATGGAAACAAGCATATCCTGATTGGAACTAAGATGATGGAAACGGAGATTTCAGAAGAAGCGAATCAATTGATGAATCGGGTTGAAAGCGAGGGGAAAACAGCTATTCCCGTGGCACTTGACAAAAATGTAATTGGCGTCGTCGTTGTGGCTGACACAGTCAGGGAGAATTCTTTGGAAGCTATACTGAGGCTTAAGCGTTTAGGAGTCAAAACTGTCATGTTAACTGGCGATAACATGCGGACTGCCAAATCTATAGCTGAGCAGATCAGGATTGATGAGTACCATGCTGAGCTTCTGCCTGAACAAAAAGTCTCGGTCATTGAGGAACTGAGAAAGAGCAATGTTGTTGCGATGGTTGGTGATGGTGTGAATGATGCTCCCGCGTTGGCCAATTCGGATGTTGGGTTTGCGATGGGCGCGGCTGGCAGCGATGTGGCTGTAGAGACTGCTGACGTGGCTCTGCTTGGAGACGACTTGACAAAGGTTGAATACGCGATTAGTCTGAGTCGAAAGGCGTTTAACAGAATGAAGGGGAACATAGTTTACGCGTTTATCTGGAACATTGTCGCATTGAGTTTAGCCGCCTTTGGCATCCTGAATCCAGTATTAGCCGTTGTTCTTGCAGAAGCCGGATGCATATCAGTAGTAATCAATTCCGCTTTGCTGTTGCTGATCAAGCCAAAGCCTCTGGCCAAGAGCGCGTACGGTACCATTCCATAAATTGGATCGACAAAAGCTGAGCCATTCATGCACTTAGGCGCGCGCGCCTTTTGATGTAGGCATATTTGGATCCAAATATTCATGGTACATTGAAACCTAGGAGGGGTAGGTTCCTGGAGCCCACCAGATAAGACTTCTCAACACACCAAAATCTGAGAGCCGGGGATGGGAGTTGAACCCATATATAGCTGCTCTGCAGGCAACCGCCTGAACCGTTCGGCCACCCCGGCAATCTAGAGATCGCTGAAACTCGGGTAAATAGGTTTATCGGCCCTCATCGAGCTTCTTTCTTACGTCTCTGTAAACGTCTAGGGCCGACTTCTCATTCTTGACGTTCTTTATCAACATCCGTCCGCCGTTGAACAGAGTGATTTCAAAGGTCATGTAACTGAATATTATTGCAAGTCTGGACTTTATTCGCACTTTGAAATGCGGCTTGATGAGCTGATAGGCTTCGCTGAGGCCCATCTTCATCGGCTCTTCAGGGTTAATGTTCGCCGTGTCTCTTCCACAGAGCCAGGCAAGTTTTTCCTTACTTTTCGGCATGCCAACGTTGCCTTGGCACGCTGGGCAGCCGGGTCTTCTGAAAACGTCTATCGTGGTGAAGTACATGTCAGCGAAATCGCAGATCATCAGCTTACCCTTAAGCGGCGAGCCTATGCCAGTCAACACCTTTATCGCTTCCATAGCTTGCATCGTGCCAATTATGCCGGCCGTGGCGCCGAGCACGCCTCTCAGGTCGCACGTCTCTAAATTGTTATCCTTAACACTTGGCAAGATGCACTCCAAGCATGGTGTTTCAGGCACGGCGAAGACTGAAAGGTTGCCTTCAATTCCTATGGCCGCTCCAAAAACATACGGAATCCTAAGCTTTGCGCACGCGCGGTTGACCAGGTAACGCGTGCGCATGTTGTCCAAGCCGTCAACGACGCAGTCCACGCCGGCTAGGAGCTTTTCAACGTTGTTGATGTTCACATTCTCTGAGACAGGCTCGACTTTCACAAGCGGGTTCATCTTTCGCAGTCTTTTGGCTGAGACCTCAGCCTTCGGATAGTGCAGATCTTCTAGACCGTAAAGGATCTGCCTGTGCAGGTTAGCGAGCTCAACCGTATCCTGGTCTATCAGGCGCAGGTGGCCGACTCCGGCGAGCGCTAGATAAAGTGATGAAGCTGTTCCCAGGCCACCTAGTCCAACGACGGCTACCTTTGACTGGGCAAGTTTTCTCTGCCCCTTTTTTCCGAGCTCCTTCAGCACGGTTTGGCGACTGTAGTACTCGTTGAATGAGGGAAACTTGCTCGTTCTACGCATGAACACACGTCACTATTCTATTCTGCTGTCAATCGGTTGTATATCTGCCTTTTTTCTGGAACTGTGCCTCATAGATTTGCCTGACCCGTTGAATCGTGTCCGCTTCCTCCGGTGCTTTGTCTTCTCTGATACGCGTGATCCTCGCGAACCGCAGAGCCATATGGCATTCATATTTCGGGCTTCTCTGAACTTCGTTGTATGCGACTTCAACAACTATTCTCGGAACCACACTCACACTTCTAGGTGAGCGATTTATCGTCAGTTCTTTGAGACGTTTTGTCATTCCGATTATTTCGGCGTCTGTCAACCCTTTGAAGGTCTTACCTACCGTGAGAAACTTGCCGGTGTCAGCATCGCGTGCCGCCAAGTAATAGTCTGAAAGCCACCCATGCCTCCGTCCATAACCGTACTCAGCCGCCACTATGACAAGGTCTAAGGGTTCGAGGATCGGCTTTATTTTTAGCCAACGTTTTCCGCGGATACCAGGCGTGTACAAGCTGTCAAGCCTCTTGGCCATCAGACCCTCATGCCCCGCGTCCATGGCCTGCTTCAAAAACTGCTCCGCCTCTCGAACATCGCTCGTCTCCATCTGCGAAGTCATAGGTATTCCGCCAGCGTTTGCAGCAAGTATTTGCCTCCGTTGGACGTATGACGTGGAAATCAGGTTTTGCCCGTTGAGATACAGGACGTCGAAAAGGTAAAGCCTCAGAGGAATTCTTTCGGCTGCGCCCGCTATTCCATGAACCCTTCTGAACCTCCGCATCAGATGCTGGAAAGGAATCGGGTAACCCTGACTGTCAACGGCCACAACCTCGCCTTCCAAGATAGCTTCCTCTGCCTTCAAGTTGTTTCTTGCCAAGTCCGCTATCTCTGGTAAGCTGTCCGTCACGTCTTTTAGTCTGCGGCTGAAAATCTTGATGTCGCCGCCTGACTTGTGGATTTGAACTCTGGCACCGTCATACTTGTACTCAAGCGCCGTCTTGCCATCGTGCTCTTCCAACGCCTGCGCTACGCTGTCAGCCATCTGGGCCAGCATAGGGCCTACCGGCCTGAAAACCTTGAAGCCTATCTTCAACAGCCCTTGCTTACCGTCACTCTTAGCGATGTGCGCTACCTCTCCGATGTCGCCTGTGATCATGCTTGCCTCTTGAACGGCTCGCAGTGGAACTTGAAAGGCCTTAGAAACTGCTTGTTCCATCAGCCCTTCGTGAAAACCGGTGCGCATCTCACCGATGAAGATCTTGACCAGATACTTTGCCTCAACCGGCGAGGCTTGACTCAGAAGTGCTTCAATCATGCGTTCTTTTCTCTCTCTTGAGCCTGACCCAGAAGTTTCTGCTATGGTCTGCAGGTTACGCCTGACTTCAGTTATGGTTAGCGGAGTGCGAAAAAGGGCAGTTTGTTTTCTAACTTTGCTGTTTTCAAAGATCGTCTTGGTGGCCGCGCCGATGTCGCCCGTCTTGCTGAAGACTTCTGTGAAGACGTCCCAATCAACGCCCGTTATGCACTTTATGATTTCGCTAAGAGTAGCCCAGCTCACTTCAAGAGTTCGCTGATCCCATCTTGGAAAAGGCCTCCCGAGAATCATCGAAACCGCGGGTTCCGTCTCATCAGACTCTACGTTCATCAAGAAACTTGCTGCAAGGTCCACCATCAAGAGACGTTTGGTTGTAGCTTCCAGTTTTTCCCCTAATTCTGCAAGAGCCTTGAAAGGAGTAGGCATAGATGTTGACCCTTAAAACATGCTCAGCTTCTCATTTATCAGCTTAAGAGATAAACGTTGTTTCAGGCCTGTTCAGTCCAAAAAAGAGCAGCATAGTGTCGGCGGCGTATTTAGAACGTAGTCTCCAGTTTCTTCTTCACTTCTTGAATTTTCTTGTCTAAATCCTTGACCTTTGCATTCTTGTGTAAGGCCTTGTAACTGTCTCTCTCGTACTCTAGGGCGCTGACTCCGAACCGGTCAAACCCCTTCTGGAAGGACAGCTCTGCCGACTTCGTGAAATGCTCAACTGCTTTCTCATACTCTTTCAGTGCGTAGGCACACTCGCCGGCCTTGTAGTACATCTCTGACGAGTAGAAGAAGTTCTGCACCTTATGATATAATTCAGCCGTTTTCAAGAAGATTTCTTCGGCCTCCTTATATTTGCCTGTCTCGAAAAGAGTGATTGCCTCTCTATGCATTCTCACGGGGTCATCTTTCACTTCTTGACTCATGACCGTCAACTCACAACTCGCTACCTATCATTGCTGGACTCACATTTAGGTTTTCCCATCTCGTCGACCAATTGATGTAAACATTAAAAAGGTCCACTAGAAGATTGACTGTTGACACTGGTCCAGCAGAGTGGAACCGATGATACTCAAATGCCTCCAACGTACCTCAGAATTTCAACTTGATCCGGCGAAAGACAGTGCGCGCGCTTATAAACGGTCATCCACCATTATAGTTGCAACTATACTAGACCTACGATCGACTGCGAGAAAGCATGGAGCACGATCCAAATGGAAAGCAGATTCTCGATAATAACTGCCGCGCTGATGGGGGTCATGGCGGCGCTCGTGGCCGTGACAACCTTTGCTGTGCAAATCTACATCCCAGCAACAAGGGGATATCTAAACTTCGGCGATATCATGATCTTTGTAAGCGCGCTCACCTTTGGCCCTGTAGTAGGGGGTTTTGCTGGCGGGGTCGGATCGGCCATATCAGACGTGCTTGGAGGCTATGCTTATTTTGCCCCATCTACCTTAGTGGTAAAAGGCGTAGAAGGCGTCATTGCAGGATTAATCTCCAACAGAATCAGCTATCGACGAGACGTTCTTGCCGTGATCATTGCAGGAGCAGAAATGATAACTGGCTACTTCCTAGCCGAATTCTTCCCGCTTCAAGAAGGATGGGCAGCGTTGGGCGAAGTGCCAGCAAACATGCTGCAGATAGTAGTTGGAGGACTCGTTGGCTTGCCAATAGCCTTAATCATCCGCAAGAGACTCCCAGAAATCCTGAAGCCGGTAAAGGCAAATGATACTAACGAGATACGAAGGCTTTTGCCACAGCTTAAAAGCTAAAACAGCAACAACTTTCTAGAAGGGCCCAAGATGACACTACCACCTGGAAAGATACCTGTTGACCTCTTGAAAGAGGTCATATTCAAGAATCTGGGTGTCCATCGCGATGAGGTTGCGCTTGGTCCTGCGGCAGGAATCGATGGCGCCGTGATAAACGTTGGAAGTAAATCGCTCATAGTATCTATGGACCCGATCACAGGAGCGCTAGAGAGAATCGGCTGGCTTGCAGTCAACGTTAACGCAAACGATGTCGCCACATTTGGTGTCGATCCAGCCTTCTTCTTGTCGTGTATTCTGCTTCCCGAAGAGGCGGACAGAAAGACCATTGAGACCATCAGCTCCCAGATGGATAAGGCTACGAAGGGTTTGGGAATGGCTATCGTCGGAGGACATTGCGAATCCACTCCGGGACTGACAAACCCGATAGTTGTGGGCTGTGCTATGGGCATGGCAGAAAAGGGAAATTACGTGACAGCCGCGGGAGCCAAAGCAGGAGATAAGATTATGATAACCAAAACCGCGGGCCTAGAAGGCACTGCCATTCTAGCGACAGACAGGGAGGAAAAGCTGAGGAAAACCATCAGGTCCTCAACGTTGAAGAGGGCTAGGGAATTCTTCACCATGATAAGCGTGGCCAAAGAGGCGGCAGTAGCCTTCAAGACAGGCGGTGTTCACGCTATGCATGACCCGACAGAGGGCGGAATAGCCGGGGGAATACACGAGATCGCAGACGCGTCAAACCTAGGCTTCAGAATCTTCGAGGAGAGAATCCCCGTGGCCAAAGAGACTGTAGAAATATGCGGAGCGTTTGAAATTGACCCGCTTTATCTGATTGCTTCAGGAAGCATGCTGATAGCAGCTAGAAAAGGCGCTACAGATGAGATTAAAAAAAGCTTGATCAAAAGTAGAATAGAGGCAAGTGTCGTTGGCGAATTCTTGCCTTCTTCAGAAGACCGAATTATAAAACGAAAAAACGGTGCCAAGGAAAAACTCGCTAGGCCCATTTGCGACCACTTGTGGGTAGCTCTTGCAAAACGGTAGGCTAAGAGAGTAGTTCTATGGCAGACTCATGCGGGTCCGCTTGGGAAACCCTGCTGAAAGATACTCGAGGCCTGTTGAGCATGTCTATTTTTTGTTGAATCTGCCTGTAGACGAAATAGCCTTTCAGGTTTCTTGCGGTTTCGTTAAGAACCCTTCCGTGCGAGTGATATACGTTGAACATTGGATCGACTACGATCCTGAAGCCGCGGGCCAACATTTCTTTGCTCCAATCGTAATCTTCAAGACCATATTTTTTTGTTTCAGGAATGATTTTGGGCAGGTTCTCGTCAAAAGGGTAAGCTCTCCATGAAGATTTTCTGATTATGCAGTTTATGGTGGAGCACCAGTCTTGGCGCAGGATCGCTCTTTGAGTGAACTGATAGACAGCCTTGTCAAACCTTCGGATAGCGGTTCCTTCCTGATGAGGGATGAAAAACCCGCTGACACCAGCAACGTTGCGGTCTGCAAAGTGCTTTGTTCCCTCTTGTAGCCAGTGTCGGGATGACGGAAGAGAATGTGCGTTCGTTATGCAGACTAATTGGTTCTCAGCGGCGGCTACGCCTACGTTGGTTGAGTATGCATGAGAGAACTCATCATCTGAGAGAGTGACAAGCTTGACGCTGACTTTTCCTTTCCAGAAGCCGCTTCTCACCTTCTCGGCAAGGCCGATTCTTAAGCCCTGTTTCTTTTCTTCACTCGAGAAGTTGTCAACTATAACAAGCTCTGATGCCTGAACCGTCTGCGAGGTTAGGCTTTCAAGCAGAGGATCAAAATATCTTTCCTTGTCTCTCGTTCGAATGACAACTGACGTTTCCAAAGCCTTATCTCACACTTCTATCCTTTCGCTTGGTCCCTTCAATTTTCGAGTCAGACTTCTGTACACGACGTAGACGGTGTAGAACGGATACGCAAGAAGATAGCTCGGCATCTTTTTGAGCGAGCCGTATCTCAAGGTCTCCACAACTAGGCCTTGGCTTCCTTTCAACGTCCAAACAGACTGGGGTCTATAGTGTATGCAGAAAGGATCATAAGTGGGAACTACTCTGTACCCTTTCTTGACTATCCATTCTTTGATAAGTGCGTCTTCGAGAACATGCAGGTTCTTTGGGATACTTATGTCCTTGACCGTTTCATAGCGAACGAGGAGGTCATGGGTTCCGCCTCTCATTTCAAAAATTCTTCTGGTGACAATCAGGAAAAGTTTCAAGACCTTCTGAGCGCGCATCCCAGCCCATACTTCCGTTCCCCAAACGGCGCCGACGTCATCGTCCACGTAGTTCTTCGCCTTTTCATACCAGTTGTCGCTCAGAGTGACATCACTGTCGACGAACAGGAACCACCTAGTTTTGACTTCGCCTATTCCTCTCATTCTTGCGCTGCCCCGTGTGCCGCCGTCCTTGATTACCACCACGTTGCCATGTTCGTCGCTGAATTTCCGAACTATCGCCAGAGTGGAATCAGTTGAGTACCCATCCACCACTATCAAGCGGTTCACAGGCACGTTTGCGAAAATCGAGTTGAAGCATCTCTCCAGGACTCTTTCACTGTTTTTTGTGAGCACTACGACGTCGACCTGGTTCGAGTTCGTTCGAATCATAAGCGGGCCATCACATTTTGAAGTCTCGAAGTCGCTGAACAACTCGTGTTCCAAAGGAGTCTACCTTTATATAGGGTTTCCTCATATTTCGCTCATGTCAAAAAAGACAGTGGTTTGTGTAAACTAGGAAGAAGGACGAGGCGCCTGCGCGTTTGGTCATGTCTCTTAAGAAAGCTCGCAGCATTGCAATTCGAAGCTTCACGCCTAACAGACCGCGCCATGCTCAATGGATGCTCACCAGAAAATGTAACTTCCGTTGCAGAGGATGCTCAGTCTGGCAGCAGCAAGACCCCCGAGAGCTGTCGACAGAACAAGTGAAGAAAGGCTTGAACATCCTTCGGGAACTTGGCGTAGTAGACCTTGTGCTCTCCGGCGGTAACCCTCTTCTGAGAGACGACATAGGCGAAATCATAAGGCACGCCTCGGAATCCTTCATAACAACGGTCTACGACAACGGCAGTATGGCCGTTGAGAAAATCGAAGCCCTGCGCCACGCAGACTTTGTTGCAATCTCGATTGACAGCTTGAACCCTGAGAAGAACGACTACATAAGGGGTGTTAAAGGCGCGTGGAGCACTGCGATGCAGGCTGTTGAAGAACTTCACAAAAACGGCATCTCAGTCGGTGTGGCTCCGACAATATCTCAGTTCAACCTCTACGAAATCTTGGATCTCACGAGATACTTCACGAGTAGGGACATTCCAGTGTGGTACAGTATTTACTCATACGACTCACCCGAAAGAGCCGACTCACCCGACTCAACGGGCGAACAGAGCCATCTTTTCGGAATAGGGAAGAAGAATGATGAGTTCACGATCGTTGACGGGAACGCCATGGTCAAAACGTGTGACTCGTTGATAGCGATGAGGAAGAAAAACAGCAACATCATTATGACCTCAAAGTTGTTGAAGGCAGTAAAGAACCTCTACTTGACCGGTGAAAGACCATGGAAGTGCCGTGCACTTCAGAACTTCTTCATTATCGACCACGTTGGCAGGGTGGCTGGGTGTCACTTGCAGGAACCGACAACCACGATATTCGATCTTCCCAGAGTGTGGAATACTCCGCAACTCAAGGCCCTGCGCAGGAAATACAGCAAGTGCAGCCAATGCACGTATATGTGCTACATTTTCTATTCTCTCCACGGAAGCGTTCTCGCTAACCTTCAGATCGCGCAAGAACAATGGAGGAACGCGAGACTTTTTCTGAAGAAACCGCCGCTTGCATCCCATTGATGGGCCCAAACAGCGACGGAAAATCAGCTGTCTATTTTTTTTCGACAGGTGCTTCGATGTCAATCAAGCGATCAAACTGTCTCCACACGAGCACCAAGTCTCTAGATGTTTGTTTGATGTCATTGTCTTCGAGCTGGAACAGTTCGTGATCGCCCATCTAGTACATCGTAGCTGTTCTAAGTTTTGATTTGTTTAAATATTTTGCGGGGCGACTTAAGTCTTAATGCGCGAGAAAACCCCTTTACCTGTCTGAAGCCAGAATTCCGCGTCTCTCTTTCTGATGACTTTCACAGAACCAGACTCTCTAAAACCATGCACGAGATCTGAAACACTTCTTCCTCGTTCAGGATGTCCGTGTCTAGAATGAAATTGAACGGAGCATAATCGTCTCCCAGATTGAAACCATACATTTTCTTGTAGATGACCTTTGTCTGCCTCTCTTTGCGTTTCAACGCTTCAAGAGCCTCTTTGAAGCTTATCTTGTCTCTTCCAGATATTCTTTCAGCCCTCTTTTTTGCTGACGATTCAAGCCATATTTTGAAGCCCTTCTTGAGAAGCCACGGCATGGTCCAACTGTCTAAGACCACGTTGCCCTGCTGTGCTATTTGCAAGAGTTTCTTGTCAACAGCCTGGTCGAACCGAGGGTCTCTACCTCTCTTTTCCAGAAACCGCATCCCTTCTCCGCTTTCCCACCATCCACGTTCAACAGGCCTGTACCCCTCTTCAACGGCCAGCGCCATCAACGCAGCTCCACCCGAGAAATAGTTGAGCCCATACTTCTCAGCGATTTTCTTTGCCAGCGTGCTTTTTCCACTTCCCGCCATACCGCCTACGCATATTGTCACGTGCGCTGAGTGTCCTCTCTCAGTCTTCTGTGACCGAGCCATCTGCTTACCTCGGAAACGCAGCTTAGAGGGCCCTGGCAGCCTGTCTCAAAGCATTCTTGATGCAGTCGTGGCAGAGCTGCCCTCCGTGGACACGCTGAACTCTCCTTGCGCTTCGGTTGAGCTTCCTGACTTTCGGAGAGCTGTTTGAAACGCCTGCTAACTGCCGGCCACAGCGGCTGCAGATTGGCCGAGCAGCCATCTCATACCTGAACTGTGTGCCAGTCTTTCCGCCCGGTAGGGGTTTGGGCGTGCGTTTTCTGCTCCGCGTGCGCTCAGCAGGTCTCGGCATGTTACTCGCTCACCTCAATCAACCCAAAAACGTGTGAAAAAGCTGTACCGAATAGGAGTGAGCAAAGCAAATAAAACCAGATGAGAGAATAGCTGAAAATCGGTAATGGAAGATTAGCGCCGATTCCTGGAAGATAAGCTACGGCTCGCCCGCTGTAGAATCCACCCAGAACTTGCCACATAAGGAGCAGTGGAACCAGAAACAGCAGTGACACTTTCATCGATTGCCACATCATCTTAGTTTGAAGCGACATGACGTACTGTTGCTTTTTCATCAGTTTTTCGACGGTTTTTTTGTCTTTGTCGCGTTGCGCCTGGCGCAGTTCTTTGTTCCATTCTGTAACCTCTTTTCGTGCAGATTTTGTCTTCTGGGGGTCTGTAAGCAGACGGTTCACAGAAGTCGTCAATACCGATATCAATGAGGCTAAGCCGAGTATGAAAAGTGTCGATTGAGGAATCTCCTTCAATATAGGCGGAATGTTATATGTTATAGTAACATATGGAGCTAGTGATGAATTAGAAATGTCTTGCCCATAAATCAAGAAACTGTCCATATAGCTAGCTGAAGCATTGCTGTTAAGCGGAATTAAGACTATGTATATATCAGTGATTTGTGGATTTGCTGCCCACACGGTTGAGCACATACTGGTTATATTTAGGGTCTGCCATCCAGATGTGGAATCATTAATTGTGATCGTGTTTGAATAAAGACTTGTATTATAAGAAGGCATGCTATTCCATGTAACAGTACCTTCATTGAATGAAGATGGTAAATCATATGCAGTTATGTAAAAGTAATCTGGAGAAGTGCTTAGATTATCTGCACCTAGATACATGTTCAAAGTCACATCACTTAATGTATATGATGGGCTTATCCCAGAAAAGTTTAGATCCATTAGAAGCCTAGAAAAAGATACTGTGCCATTGGCTGTAATTGTGAAGTTCCCTAGAGCTCCAGTTGATGGATCTGAATCTCCATAATTTGTTGCTGGATTTCCATAGTTTACTGCTGTGTCTTGTAATATTCCCTCGTTGACACTAGCAGCTTCAACTTTTGATATGGAAATAAAATATATAAATAAAGATAGGACAAGAACAGAGATTATTAGGAGAGCTGACATTCCCTTAGTAACATGCATAGTATGATATCGCCACTTTGCATATTTGTCCTATTGATGTGGAAGACGTGACAGAAAAGGCTCCGTTTGTAATGCTGTATCCTCTAGTCATATTTAGACATGTCGGGACAAGTACCGCCAACAACACTTGCATCACATCTACACGACTCCCATAGCCCTGAGTATGTCCTTCGCGGCTTCTTGAGGTTTTCCCTCAGCGTTTACAACTATTTTTACAGGCGCACTCATAAATACGGCGCACGCGCCAGCAATTGCCCGTGAAAAAGTGAGCTCTTCCTTAACAGAATCCTCTAAGGAAGTGTCTCTTTTTCTGCCAGCGTCCTTCATTCTTCTTGAAGATATTTCGCTTGGCTGGGCTTCAACAAGCACGAGCATTTCAGGCTTCAACAGCGGCAGGTTGTTGCACGAGAGACCTGGAAAATATCCTTCAGGAGTCTTTATCGACATGTGCGTGTCGATGACTGTTAGGCCCTTGAACGCCGTTGTTCTCTGAGCAACTATCTCGGCGACCTGTCTCTGCAGTTTGCGTTGAGTTTCTACGCTGTCCTTCCTCATCGCGTCTCTTTCCATGGGTCTCCCGGATTTATGAAGGATCTCCATCATGACTGTTCCATAGTTTATCACGTTGACTTCAACGCCGGCTTTTTCTGCAAGCTTCTCGATGAAACTGCAGACCGTGGTCTTTCCAGTTCCAGGTATTCCAGTAACGATTATCGTCCTGTTCATGAGCTATTCTCCGAATATGCGCCTGAACGCCGGATACATTTCAGCTGCTCTTTCCTGCATCAGCGATTCGTAGTACTGGTAAATTATTCCTACGGATAGCAGAATGCCGATCCCTGAACCGAAGACTCCGAAGAAGTCCGTGAGCCCTGCGACAAGTCCGACTGCTATTCCGCCGAGCACAGTGACGGCCGGAATGTAACGTTTGAGTATCGATTCTATGGCCTTTCCTGATCGTCTGTATCCCGGAATCTGCATGCCAGCATCCACGAGCTGTTGTGCAACTGTAGACGGCCCTAGACCGCCGACCTCAAGCCAGGTGAGCGAGAAGATGACGCAAAAGGCGATGAGAATTCCGAGATAACCAAGGGCCTTCCACGGGTCTTGCATGACGCTTGTGAAGCTGGTTGGTGCCAGCACGTAGTAGACGATGCCTCCTGAGGGCGTTATCGTTGGCTGCGCAGTTGACCCAGTAGGAGGCTGCACGACCGTGAACTGACACAGAATGTCAAGCCATGGGTTTGCCCCTGGGACCGGCTGGTGGTTCATGCTCCAGAAGAGTTGCGAGAAGAAGTAAACGTTAGCGAAAAGGGCGGAAGCGAAAATAACTGGCAGGTTCGACACGTACAAGAGTTTTATCGGGTATCTGCTGCGGTAACCCTTGTAGCCAGCGTAGGATAAAGGCAGTTCGACTCTGACGCCTTCCATGTAGATTATTATCAAGAAAGCGATGACCGTGGCTATGAATCCTAGCAGCGTTGGGTTTGATGAGACTACCTTGCCCGTGGTGTCCACGTATTGTCTAAGCCAAAGGTTCGATAGCGATTGACCTGAAGACAGGGATTCACCTAATTGAACGAAGAATCCGTAGGCTCCCGTTTGACCGATGGCAGGTGCAGGCGAGAAGGACTGCCAGAAGATGCGCTGTGCGACGCCTGCCATGATGAACAGGCTTATTCCGCTGCCGAACCCCCATCCTTTCTGGACAAGCTCATCCATTAATAGCACAACGACTCCCGCCGCGACTAATTGCAGGAAGACGATAACTGCCGTAGTTCCTGGCAGGGTGCCGTACATGCCGCCGACTATGTAAGCTGCTGCTTGAACGCCTGTGAGAGCAATGGAGAAGACTTTGCTTGCTGTTGTGAACAGGCTCCTGTCTTCAGGGTTGCTCATGTCGGCTTCAATCATGTTTGAGCCGGCGAGGAGCTGCAGTATCAACCCTGCAGTCACTATTGGGCCTATTCCAAGCTCCATGAGGCTGCCGCGGCTTGAGGCAAAAATGATCCTTAGAGCTGCAAGCTGTCCCAGTGCGCTCGTCTGAATTCCGTAGAGAGGAACCTCTGACATGATTAAGAAGATTATCAGGACAAGCCCGGTCCAGAAGATTTTTTCGTTGAACCGGACCCTGCGTTCTGGAAGTTTTATTTCTGGTATGACTCTTGCAATAGGCTTGAATATCGAGAGAAACCTACCGACCATGGGCTAATCGCTACGCTCCAGTTTCCTGTTTCTCTTCTTCTACTTCCAAGACTTGCCCGCCGGCAGACTTTATTTTTTCAGCCGCTGACTTTGAAAACGCTGGCACTTTCACGACGAGGGCCTTGCTTATCTTGCCGGTGCCAAGAAGCTTCGTGTAGCCGAGGCTTTCCAAATCGATGAAAGACTTGCCTTCCTCCTTCTCCACGGCGAACTTTTCAGCCATTCCGTCGAGTGTCCCAACGTTTATTACGTTCACTTTTTCCCTGAGACTCTTGGCAGATGTGAAGCCGTTTTTCCCATAATAATTTGGCTCGTACTTGATGATGTAGGACCACAGCGCCTTGTGTCGACCAGGGTTGCGGCTGCCCTTCGATCCTGTTCTCCTGTGCTGACCTACCCTACCCCAGCCTTGAGTTCTTGAACCCCGTCTCTTTCTAGTTCTTCTCAGCTTGTGCGGCATCGTTTAACCAGCCACTTTGTTTATTGTCTTCTCTTCAACAGCCTTTTTTAATCGTATTTCGAGAACGCCATTCTTATACGTTGTGCATATAGTGTCGGGAATCACTCTTTTTGGAAGATTTAAGCTTTTGTGGTACTTGCGGTCCGAAGTCCTAGCGGACAGGGTTAGCTTCTGGTTTTTAACGTTGATTCTCAGGTTTTCTCTGTTGAAACCTGCGAACTCTGCGAAAACTGCTATCTCTTCGTCTTCTTCAACGATGTCGATCAGCGGCTTGGGGTCCTTCAACTTTTCCTCAGGTATTTTTTCAACCTTGTATCTGGACGCGACTGCGCGCCGCTTGGAAGTTGAACTCTTGACGCGAAATGTTCTAGGAGGACTTTTTTCTTTAACCTTGTTGAAGACTTTGAAGATGTTGAATTTTCTCAACCTTTTTTTGTTTCTCCGCCATCTCGCGCTCAACTTTGTCCTCCCCTCGCATACATGGCATCTGAAAAGCAACTATAAAACGTATCGCAAACGGAACGCAAAAAACGAGTGCAGCCGCGGAGTCTTAGAGCATTCTTCTCATGAGTTCGTTGATTTTCTCTCCGCGGTATCCCAGCTCCCCGCCTGAGCCGTATCCTCTTTTGATCTTTCCCTTGAAACCCTTGGTTGGCGGGTGGAGCCTGAAGACGGGCTGTATGCTGGGCAGTTTCCAGTATTCGAAGCGGCAGGTGTGAGTTGCTTCTGCCAGATCATCAAGGGACTTGAAACCAGTCTTCTGTGCGTATTCGTCCGTCAGTTTCTTGTCACCGGCGACTCTTCCTTTCGCTCTTATCATCATGGTGACAAGTTCCTTCGAAGGTTCGCCGTACGTTATGTAGTCCCGAGCGGTTTTCAGCATCCCAAGATATGACGGTCTGTCATCGATCAGCACGGCATAGTTGTTCCTCGTCAAATGCAACATCTGCAGGGTTTCTCTAGCCTGCATCGAAGCGCTAACGGTTCCGCGAATTCTCACGACTGCGATGCACTTTCTTTCCTTGGTTTCTTGAGCCAACTATCTCACCCAGTCTGTCGGAGTTATGAGACCATACGTCTGCTTCAACGCGTCAAAAACCGCGTACGCAAATGAGGGAATGGTTCTTGTTGAACCGTAGGTTCGGGTCCAACAGTCTTTCACGCCTGATAGGCCGAGTATCACCTTTGACACTTCACTTGCCACGATGCCTAAGCCTCTGGGGCCGGGGACAAAAATCACTCTCACTCCGCCGGTTTTACCCTCGATCTGGAAGGGTATCGAGTGTGGTCTTCCGCACCCGCATTCCCAGCTTCCGCATCCGCGTCTGACCGGAACGATCTTCAACCGGGCGTCTGTGGCCGCTTTTTCTATTGCGTTCCGCACCTGGCTGGCTTTTCCCGAGCCCAAGCCTATGTAGCCGTCTCTATTTCCAACCGCAACGATTGCTTTGAACCTAGATTTTTCGCCTGCATCGGTCTGTTTTTGAACCAGGTTTATGTTTATGACTTCTTCTTGGAGGTCCGGTATCAAAGCATCAACAATCTGAGACTCGCGCACCTGCAGACCTGCCATAAAAACTTCTTCGATCGAGGTGATTCTGCCCTCTTGAATCATCTTTCCTAAGCGAGTTCTTGGAACCCAATGCTCCATCCTTTCTGACGATTCTCTCGCACGGTCTCTCCTATTGTCTCTCCTACGGCCTCTGAACGTCAATTCTTCTTACCTCTGCTTTTGAATGCGGCAACCATGTCCGACTTGACTTTTGCGAAGTGTTTCGGAAGAGTTTCTGGTCGAATTTTCTGCTCCAAGTATTTTGAGAACCTTGTCTGATACTCTTCAGCGTTGGTCGCAAGGCCTTCTGCGTACTTGGCGATGTGTTCGCCTCCGATTCTCTTTTCATCGGGCAATTTTTCCTCGCTGTGGGGGACGTTTACCTTTGCGTCCAAGACTCCCCTGAGCACGGCGAAAACTCTTGCTCCCTTGGAAGGCGGATAGAGTCCTATGTCTAGGATTGCTTCTCCTATCCCGTGAGCCTTGGCCTTCAGGCCGCACAAGAAGCCGGTGAGATATGCTGCTGGAAGGTTCCCCCGAGGGGCTTTCCATCCGTACTTCTTGGCAAGTTCCCTGCTGTGGGCTGAGATGAGAACTTGGTCTCCTCTCGGCTTGGCGACGATTATCTGGGCAGTCGTGTTGTTGATGCTTGTGCGAGTCACCAGCCGAGGTTTGCCAGAAAGTATGAAGGCTTTTCTAGCCCTGTAGTCCGTTTTTCCTTCTCTTCTGCGACGGAATTTGGTGCAGTAGCGTGCGTTTTTCGCCATTAACGTTTCCTCCAGAGCTCATGCGCCTTCAGGTAGCGCTCCAAGTCAGCAACCGATTCAAACCTGCCGCTGCCCGCCATTCTGTAAAGTTTTTGGTAGGCACTTTCAGGGAAGACCTTTTTCGCTTTTAGTTCTTGAAGCCTCTTTCTTAAAGCCCTAATCTTGCTCATCCAGGCCTCTTTCTTTGAAACTCTTGCCTTCGCAGAGCCGGTTCTGCTCCCAGGACCTCTTCGTCTTCCCTTCTTTTTCTTTTCGTGCAGGATTCGGGCTCTCGCACGGCTCACACCCGTTACGGGCAGTGATTTTATGGTGCCTTGGTGGACGAGTCTTCTGATTTCGTCACGAGTCATCGCGGTTTCCACGTCAACCGTTCTTTCAGGGTCTATCCAGACGCGGTTTCGCCCAACCTTCATTATTTGAGCCGCAAGGCGGCGCTGAATTCGGAGGCCTGTCATTGCTCCTTCGCCTTCCCTTTACGTCTCTTGGTCTTTTCTTCCGACTGTGCTTTCTCTGTTGCGCGGGTTTCTTCCGCTTCTTTGGGTTGCCCTTGCGCTTCTTCGGCTCCTTCCTCTTCTCTCTCTTCTTTCTCTTCCTTCTCTTCTGCCGACTTCTTCCCAGCTGTTTCTCTGGTCTGCCTCAGGTTGAGAACGACTATTTTCCTTTTTCTTGCTTCTGCAAGGATTTTGGTTCGCTTTCTTTTGCCAACTGTGTGGGCGATGCGCATTGCCTGAGTGTTCGGTGTTACTTTGCTGACCTGTTCAACGTTGTAAACCAGGATCTCCTCATAGCCTGAGGGGTGAAGACCCCTGGAAACCCGCGGCCCTCCGTATCCAGAACTCACTGGTGGAGGCCAGCCTTTGATGTACATTCTGACCTTGTTGTCCAAGCCTCGTGGGTTGCGCCAGTTTTCCTTCAGACGCACGTATCGCCAGCTCTCTGGCCTCGCAAACTTTGGTTTTCCTTTCTTAACGCGCTCTCTCAGTTTCAGAGCTCTTTTACGTGTGACCGCGTTTGGCTCTGTCATCCTTCCATCCCTTCGGCTTGTTCGTAAACGTAAAGCCCGTCTAAGAAGATGCGCGGGTCTTTCCTCTTCACCTTCGTAGCTTGTTCAATGTTTGCTGCAGTCTGGCTCACGTCTTCCAGGTTTATTCCGCGAACGAGGATGTCTTCTCCTTGGATGTTGACTTCAACGTTACCCATTATTTTGGCCTTTCTTGGGTTTCGCTCGCCAGTGAAGTTTTCAACAAGAACTGTCCTTTCCTTGAGCTTAGCTGAGACTGGGAAGTGTGAGAAGACGATTTTGAGCTTGTAAGTAAAACCCTTCCTGACGCCTGTGATCATGTTCTGAATGTGCGAACGAATTGTGCCCACGAGTGCCGCTTCCCTTTTTCGAGGCCATTCAGCCGAAACCCGAATCGTTTTGCCGTCAAGTTCGATTGAAATAGGCTCGTGAGAAAAGTCGCGTGTCAGTGTTCCTTTCGAACCTTTCACCGTGATTTTTCTTCCTTCAAGGCCTACTTCGACATCCTCTGGGACTTGAATGGTTTCGGACTTTTTTGGGACTCGCATTTTTGAACATCCCTTAGTAAATGAAGGCTAGCAGTTTACCTCCAGCGCGTTTTTCCTTCGCGTCCTTGTGTGACAGCACGCCAGCAGGAGTTGAGACGACTAGCAAGCCCACTTCTCTCGACGGGAGGAACTCTTTTTCCCATTCTTCAAACTGGTCTGCTTTGAGTGAAAACCGTGGCCTGATGGCTCCACACTTGTTTATTCTTCCAAGCAGCTGAACCTTGAATTTTCCAGCGCGGCCATCGTCTATGAACTCGAATTCACCGATGTAACCGTTCAGTTGCATGATTCTCAGGACTCGGCCTAAGAGTTTAGAGGCTGGGCTGATTATGCATTCGTGCTTGTTTCGCATTTCGTTGTTGATGACTGTTGTCAACCCGTTTGCCAAGGTGTCCATCATGCTTTTCCTCTGTCACTCGTATTTTTTGAAGCCGAGTTTTTTGGCTACTTCCCTAAAACAGTGCCGGCACAGATATAAATTGTAACGTCGGATGATTGGACCATAAGACCCGCATCTGCTGCACGGCCTTGCACCTTTCCCTAATTTTTTTTCCTTCTTAGGTTTCTGTTTTCCCATTTGCCGTCCACCTATTCAGTGATTTCCACGCCTAAGGTATCCTTGGCGAACACGATAGAGGCCTCGGGTGTCAGAACGTGCCTGGCGCCAATCTTGCTCCTTTGTTTCCTTCTTGTCTTAACTCGGTAGCCTGGCCGGATGACCGACACGCAGATGTCCATGCCGAATATTCCGACGTCGGGGTCGTATTTTACTCCTGGCAGCTCAATGTGTTCTTTTAGACCGAAGGAAAAGTTGCCCTGTCTGTCGAAACTCTTGCTGGAAAGCTTCTTGTCAACGACCGGCAAGACCTTGTTCAAGAATTCAATCGCTTTTTCTTTTCTCAGCGTTGCGATGCAGGCTATCGATTCTCCTTTTCTGATGCCAAAGTCTCTTACACTGTCCTTCGCCCTTCTCCTACACGGAGTTTGACCCGTTATTTCCTTCAAGACTCTTACGGCTTTCTCCAGAGGTTCACCAGACTTTCCAACGCTGATGTTGACCACGACTTTTTCTATCCTTGGTTTGAGCATTGGCTGCGTTTCCCATTTCTTGCGAACCTCGTCTTCGGACAAGTCAGTCTGCCTCCGGCAACGAGACGAGAGGCTGTGCCTCACCTAGCGCAAAGACGAAATCCAGCGTTGTTTGGTAGCGCGCCCCTTTCGCATTCTCGATCGTCACAAGCGCGTTCCTACGCTTTTTTCCTTCTGACTTTTCGATCTCAACTATTCTCCCGAACTTTCCAACGTTCTTTCCACCGGTTATGATCGCGTACGCTTTTTCTTTCATCCTTGCGTGTTCGAGTATCTGCTTCTCTGGAACGCTTAACTTCAGCGTGTCAAGTGTACCGAAAACGTCTTCCTTCGGGTTTTTTTGGTCAGCAACCTGGATCATCAGGTTTGAGCCATCATGAAGGTGAAGCTGCACCTGTCCCCTTTTGACAACCGTCTTGTCTTCTATCCGGAAAAGCTTGAACTTCGCCTCTTCATCGTTGATCGGGTTCAGGATCAGGCCTTTATAAGAAGGCAGCGTGCAGAAGCTCTTGCCCATTTCAGGCACTGAAATAACGTCCATCAAGCCGACGGGGAAATCGTCTCTTCGCCTCACTTTTCCGTCTACGTAGACCTTCCCTTGAGCGACAATCGTCTTCGCCTCTTTCCGCGTTTCGGCGAATCCTAGAACATCGCGTAAAACAATTGCTAGGGGCATGCATCCTTCGAGTGAATGAGGCCCTGACGCGGGGTTCACGGCCCATACAAACTCTTTCCTGTGAATCGGCCAGAACCTTGGGGCCGGCTTGCGTTTCAGTCCTGAAGACTTCTCCTTTCCGCCCATGCTCATTGTCCCTCTTCTTCAGTTTTCTTGGCAGTCTTGCGTGGGCTGCGGGTGGTTTTTCTCTTTGGTTTCGGCTTCTCTTCTTCTTTAGTCACTATGGTTTCGGGCTTCGTCTTTTCTGAGACCTTCTTTGCAGGTGTTTTCCTCTTTGTCCTCGTGATTCTCTTCCTAGGAGCTTTCTCCTTAGGAGCCGGCTTCTCTTCCACCGCTTCCACCGTTTTCACAGCTTCCTCCACTTTCGCAACTTCCTTCGGCTCTTCTGCAGGTCTAGCCTCTGGCTCCTCCACGGCCTTTTCTGGCTTCTTTCGTCCTTCCCTCTTTGTCTCCAAGATTTTCTTTCGCCACTTGTCGTCGAGGTTCAAACGTGTGATTATAACTTTGGACGGGTGCACTGGAAGGAACACTGTTGTTCCGTCAACTTTTTCGCGTGTCAACCCTTCAACGTAGACCCTGTATTTTGCTAAGTTCACGCGGGTGACCTTTCCTTCGACTCCTCGATGGTCTCCTCTCATAACGCGAACTGTGTCTCCGCTCCTCACTGCAAGGCTCCTGACGTCGTGTTGGGCCCTGAGGCTCTGGGAAAGATGCGCTGCAAGAAGCCTGTGCCGTACATGAGCCGGCGCGTCACGTAGCATTTTTCTTTGCTTTGTTGGTTTCGTCAATGGTTTTGGTGTTTGCATGTTCTACGTTCCTAGGCTATTATGCTGGAGGCGCTGGCAATCCGTGGCCACCTCTCAGCAGCCTCTTTTGCCACGGGACCGCGAATCTCTGAACCTTTCATTTCCCCCTCAGGAGTTATTATAACCGCTGCATTGTCTTCAAACTGAACCCAGACTCCCTCGACCCTTCGGAATGGCTTCCTCTGTCTCACGATCACTGCTTGGAAGATCTTCTTCCTCATGTCCGGAGTTCCGTGTCTCACAGAGACGGTTATCTTGTCTCCTACTGTTGCGGATGGGTAACGCCTAAGCCTGCCCTTGTAGCCCATGACCTGAACCAGCCGAAGCATCCTTGCACCCGTGTTGTCAGCACATTTCAACATGGCCGGCGGCTGAAGCCCTCTTGACAGCTTGGGCCCGTGCCCGAGCATTCCTCTTGCGACGAGCGCCCTTTGCTTTGCCTTTGCAGCCATCCCTACTTCTCCTCTGTTTTTTCAACTACCACAAATCCAACTGTCTTGCTTATCGGGCGGCTTTCTGCTATGATCACGTGGTCTCCTTCTTTAACGTCGATGCACGGTGGTTTGTGTGATGGAATGCGACTGTGTCTTCTTTCGTACCTCTTGAACTTGGGCACGTATAAAAGGTAATCGCGTTCCACGACAATCGTCTTGTCCATTTTTGCGCTGACTACGACTCCTTCCAGAACGTGGCCTCTTATCGGCAGTTCTCCATGGAACGGACAGTTTATGTCGTCGCAGGTCTTCTTAGGCTTCTTAAAAGTCAGCGACATTACCATAATCTCCTAACACGTTTCTTCAACCGGTCCTCAGGTCTTCCGACAAGGATTCTTCCTTCGATTTCAACAACCGTACCGTCAGTAAACTCAAATCTGAAGGTGCTTGAGCCCTTTGGAACAGCCTTTCTTTTTCCATGACACGCGATCGTGAAAGTGTTCCGAGTTTCGTCTATTATTTGGCCAGATATTCCGACGTATCCGTTATGGCTGCTCTTGCCAACCTCGGCTTCAGTTCCGATGAACTCGCATCGGATGATGTCTGGCGTCACCTTCATTTCTTTTTCTTCCTCTCAGACTCTGCTTTTCTTATCCCGAGCTTCTGTTCTTGTTCTATCGTGAGTATCTTGGCTATCGCTTTGCGTAATTCTTTCACTCGGGCGGGGTTTTCGATCGTGCCACCCGCCTTGATCATGATTCTCAACCTCAGAAGGTCTGTCCTGAACTCACCGAGTCTCTTAGACCTGTCTTCTGAGGACATGTCCCGTATTTCTTTGACTCGGATCAAGGGCATTATTCAGCTGCCTCCCCTTCTTCTCCCACGTCTTTCGCACCTGCTTCTTCGGCCCCTGGCTCTTCGGTCTCTGCTTCTTCGGTCTTCGCCTCTTCAGGTTTCGCTTCTTCAACCTTGGCTTCCTGCACGCTCTCTTTTTCTGTCGTTTCCTCTTCTGGTGGGAGATTTTCAATTATGTGAAGCTTATCCGGAAACACCGCGTCTGGAGGCATTATTTTGACTCTCACGCCGAACACGCCTGGTTTCAGTTGCACATGAACCTCCGCTCTCTGCATGTACTTCAGCGCCGGTTCTCCGCACTTCACCAGGTAGCCAGCTCGGAATTTTTCAAATCTCGCTCTTTCGGTCCTAAGTTTGCCGCTGATTATTATCTCTGCGCCTAGGGCTCCTGCTTCCATGACCTGGTTCAGAGACCAGAAACCGGCGCGTCTGAAGTGCACGCCCCTCTGCAAGGCTGAGGCGACGCGAGAAGCAACAACGTAAGCATTTAACTCTGGAACCTCGATCTCAGAAACAGAAATCTGCGGGTTTGAAACTTTGAACTTTTCTTCCAAGAAGCTTGCAAGCTCTCTTATTGTTTCTCCACCTCGGCCTATGACAAGGCCCGGGCGCATCGCGTAAATTACTATGTGGGTTCCAAGCGGAGTCTTGGATATGGCTACGCCGCCGTATCCTGCTCTGTCGAGTTTCTTCTGCAGGTACTCGTCGATTTCTGTCTTCTTTATAGACTCTGTTATAAAGTGTTTGACAACGGACACTAGGCTTGTTCTCTCCTCTCCGCTTGCTCTTCAAGAGCTATTTCAACGTGTGTTGGAGTGTCAAAGTCTGGCGTCGTTCTTCCTTGGGCTCTTGGCTGAAACCGCTTCACTTTCATCCCTTGACTCGTAGCTGCATGGATGATGCGCAACCTATCCGTGTCTAGTCCTTTGTTTTCGGCATTTGCCTCAGCCCCTTCAAGTAACTTGAGAATTTGTGATGCTGTTTTCACGGGGTATCTGCCCGCAAAAGCTTTTTCCAAGCCGTGGCGGTGACCCAGCTTCTTCGTGAACCTCCTGTAGGGAACAGGCTTCTTCTTAGCAATAACATCTCTGAGGTACTGCTTAGCCTGAGTCAGCATCATTCCTTTTATTGTCTTACATACTTCTCGGGCCGATTTGTGGGATACTCTGATCTCTCGTGCGCTTGCTTTCACCGTCTTCTCCGGATCCAGCTCTTCTTCTGCTATGGAGTATCCCCATTTTGGCACTTCATATTTCTCCAGTTGTGCAATTCAACAGCGGTACAGTGATTTATATGGTTTTCCTTCAACATAAACGGTTCAAAATCAATTTAAACCCGCCAGACCCTTTTATTTTGCCTCAAGGATTTTCCTTTCCAAATCTGAGGACGATGCAGCGGATGATGATCTTGACGTTGAAGGCCGCCTTCATTTGGCATTACCTTTTTCAGCCCGTTCCGAAACGCCCTATTTGATGACGTTTCCTACGATGTGTTTATGTTTGTCTCTTAAGGTTACCTAACTCATAGTTCACGGATGGACGGAAGCTTGTTAGACAAAAATGAGTGCATCACTATGTTGCATGGTGCCGGCGGAACGGTCATGCACGATTTGGTCAAAAATTATGTTGTCAAGTACTTTGGCGGTGCAAGCGGTATTGAGGTGCCGCTTGAGGCCATGGACGACGCCGCTGTTGTAGACGGCGTAGTTTTCAAGAGTGATTCTCATGCTGTGAAGCCGATATTCTTTCCCGGAGGCGACATCGGACGTTTGTCAGTGTGTGGCACAGTGAACGACATTGCGATGCTGGGCGGCGAACCGTTTGCGTTGGCTTGTGGTTTCATCCTGGAAGAAGGATTGGCTATAGGTGATTTTGAAAGAATCTTAGTCAGCATGCGGCAGGCGTGCATGGAGGCCGGAGTTAACATCGTTACAGGTGACACGAAGGTTGTTGAGAAGGGAAGCTTGGGGGGCTGTGTCATAAGCACTTCGGGGATCGGTCGAAGAACCGCGGCGTTGGACGAGAACCTGAAGGTTGTAAAACAGTTTAGGAACGATTTCAAATCCCGCTGGATTCTAGACGGAAACCTTGCTGCTGGCGATAAGATAATCTTGTCAGGAACGATCGGCGACCATGGCTTGGCTGTTTTGTCTGCTCAAAAAGGCTTGAGCTTCGGCAGCGGGATAATGTCTGATGTTAAGCCTCTGAACCGTTTGGTCCAGCGTGTGCTCAAGGAGGTGGGCGGAGTGGTGGCGATGAAAGACCCGACCAGAGGAGGTTTGGCTGACGCGCTCAACGAATTTGGCGAAAAATCGCACGTCGGCATCCTTGTTGGTGAAGACAAAGTTCCCATCAGAGAAGATGTGAGAGTGGCCTGTGAAATGTTGGGGTTGGACCCCTTCGAGATTGGGAACGAGGGAAAGATGATCATCGGCGCTGTGAAGGAAAAGGCCCTAGAGATCCTGCATTTGCTGAGGGAAACTGAGGAAGGAAGAGACGCTGAGATAATCGGCAGCGTCGTCGCCAATATGAAAGGCGTGGCAATGCAGACAGCAGTCGGAGGCAAGAGATTCATATCTCGCCCTCTGGGAGACCCTGTTCCCAGAATATGTTAGAGTGAAACGTAGACGTAAGTCAGGTTTTAAAAAATGGGGAAAATGTACGCGAATAGCTTGTTTAGCGTTGCGCGGGTGGGGGTCCAGGTGCAGTTGGCTGCGCGGCCTGAGTTTTGATAGAGAAGAATGCAACCGCCAGCAGTATCATGGCAACCCAGAGGATTATGAAACCGACTAGGATAATTGTCAGGACAGCTCCTATCAGGATCATTAATCCTGCTGTGCCAAACATGCCGACTCCGCTCTTTGATGAAAGACTGTTCAGTGATCTTCTAAGGAAGATGGCTGTGACGATGGCGAAAACAAAGAGCATCACTAGACTCAGCACGATAGCAGCGATGTAGGGCGAGACGGTGTCCCAACTGATGTTTGACCAGTTGAAATTTCGCCACACCGTCGGGTCTGTCCAATTGGACGGGTGGAATCCTATCTTATCCAAGAACCCAATGGCTGCAGTCACGATTGCAACGATGGAGACAATTCCGCCGACGATCGCTATGATAAAAGCGTAGAGTGCATTGTTGAATATGCCTGATTCGCTGTAGTAGCTTGATAAACCCTTCAGAGATATTAGAACAAGTATTAGGCCGACGATGGCGAGGATGCCTGTGTAGAACCCTGCGAACGGTATGGTGCCGATGACCAGCAGTATTGCTCCTACTCCGCCTAAGCTTTTGTCTGTCTCAAGTGTCATTTGATTTTACCTCACACGCAGTTTTCAGCCTATTCCGATAAAAGCTTTTCTTGACAACAGCGACAAAATCAGTATTCTGCTCTCGCCCATATCCTGCACGTTCCCTCAACACTGACCATGCAGGCGCCCACTGGTCTTTGAGGAGTGCAAGCCTTCATGAACAGTGGACATTCAGTCGGTCTTATCTTTCCGATCACGACAAGGTGGCATCTGCAGCCGTGCTGCATGTCGACGCCCTTCTCCACATGCACGCCGTACTTCACGTGCGCGTCATACTTCGAATATTCGTTTCTAAGCGTGTATTTAGAGAGGGGAATCGTGCCCAGCCCACGCCATGCGCCATCCACTGTGGAGAAAACTTTGCCCATCACTTCCTGCGCTCTTAAGTTTCCTTCTCTGTTCACAGCTCGGAGGTACTCGTTTTCCAGTTTCGGCTTGCCTTCGTTCAACTGTTTTAGCACCATGTAGATTCCAAACATGAGGTCTAAGGGTTCGAACCCGGCCACCACAACAGGCATAGCGTAGTCTTGTGGGAAAATCTCGTAGGGTTTCAGTCCGATTATCGTGCTCACGTGGCCTGGAGCTATGAAACCGTTCAGGCTCAAGTCTTCCATTTCGACCAGTAGTTTCATTGCCGGCGGGATCGTGCGGTGAGAAATCAAGAAGCTGATGTTTTCCGGTGGTTTTCCAGCTATTTCGACCGCTGTTGATGGGGATGTGGTTTCAAACCCTACGGCGAAAAACGCGAACTCCTTGTCAGGCTCGTTTATGGTCATTTGCACTGCGTCGCCGATGCCGTAGACGATTCGGACGTCTGCACCTCTCGATTTGGCATCCAGAAGCGACATCTTTGAACCTGGAACACGGAAAAGGTCACCGAAGCATGTGATTACTATTCCTTTCAAGGCGAGCTCGATTGCCTCATCTATCTCTGAAGCCGGAACGATGCAAACCGGACAGCCTGGACCGGCTATGACTTCCACGTTCTTTGGCAAGAGACTCCGCAGTCCGTAGTGCGTAATTGTCCACTCATGCGTACCGCATACGTGGCAGATCTTGACAGTGCCTTCTTTGGGGGCGATTTCACCTATCTTATCTGAAACTTGCTTCGCGAGTTCTGGATCTCTGAACCTTGACTTTTCGGCCATTGTCTTTTCAACTTGCTTCTCATCGTTGCCCAGTCACGGCTTCGGCTCCAAGAATCTCATTCCACAGTTGCAGTGTTTCCAAAGCCTCTTTCTCATCCAAAACCTGGATTGCATAGCCAGCATGCACCAAGACGTAGTCTCCTACTTTTGCTTCTACAAGGGTGACGTTGACTTCCCTCAGAACTCCTTCACCAAAGTCAACTTCAGCTTTGTCTTCTTTGCGGTTTACAACCTTAGCTGGTATGGCCAAACACATATCTTGATTCTCAGACTCTTGTTCAATGAATGTTGGAAGATGCAGGCTGATAAAGTTAGTGACATTGAAGAAGGGTTTTCTACTTCTAAAGTCTATTCTTTTGACTTGAAAATCTCTCTTACAAAGAGAGTCAACGCTACAGACACGATTACCAATCCGGAAACCTTCCAAAGTGTACACGAGTCTCTGCTCTGTAGCTGTTCGAATCTTCGGACCTGCCGATGCGCCATCGGTTCTGGTTCATGGTTGAAAAAAGCCGGATACGGCAGCTTGACCGAAAGACAGACCTCCGTCGCCTGGAGGAACGATTTCATGCACAAGAAAATGCAAGTGTGCAGCTTCAACTTGTTTTCGCATCGCCTTGGTCAGTATCTCGTTGGATGCGACTCCCCCTGAAAACCCTATAGTTCTCACGTCATTCTCGTCTGCCTGTTTTATAGCAAGCGCGGCCAAGCCTTTCGCTATGTAGGCGTGCGTGGAGTAAGCCAGATCTTGTTTGGAATGCTTTCTTGTGTTTTCGAATATCTCTTCAAGAATTTGTGTCGTGTTCAGGGTGTCGCCTTCAATTATTGGGTTCAGGTTTAGCACGTCTTTGCCTTTCATTGCAACGGACTCAAGTTTCATGGATGGTTCTCCTTCATAAGTGCGCTCGTAGCATATGCCGAGGACTGCTGAGACAGCATCTAGCACTCGGCCACAGCTCGTGGTTTCGATTATGCCCTTTCGATTCTTGAGTTGTTGAAGGATTATTTCTATTTCCTTTTCTCCGTGTGGGAAGTGCTGTTTCCGCTGCAGGAGCCAATCTTCAATGTTCGCTTTGCTACGAAGTATTCCTGCAGCAACTCTCAGCGGGTAATGAGTGGCTAAGTCTCCTCCGATTAAGGGCTGTTTTTCAAGGTGGGCCAAACGTTTGAACCCTGGGGCTTCTCTAGCGCACAGCAGGATCTCGCCTCCCCATGCTTCGCCGTCCGGACCAAATCCGTATCCGTCGCAGCATACGCCCACCATTTCTTCTACGTTGCCTTCAACCATCAAACCGGCTATGTGAGAGTAGTGATGCTGAACCTGAAGCAGTCTCCAACCCTTTTCCGCAGCTAATTCGTGAGCAAGCGCAGTCGTCGTGAACTTTGGGTGCAAGTCACAAGCAACAGTGTCGACTTTACTGTTTGTGAGGCGGATCAAATGTTCAGCTGCTGTTTCTAGGAAGTTTCTGGTCTCCACGTTTTCCGCATCGCCTATGTGTTGTGAAATGAAAGCTTTGTTCCCGTTGAGCACGCATGCGGTGTCGTTCAGTTCCCCTCCCAACGCCAGCACGCAGTGCTTTGCTTTTTCTTTTAGCATTAAGGGGGCTGGGGCGTAGCCTCTTGAGCGTCTTATGAAAACGGTGTTTTGACCGTGCGTACGCAGTACTGAGTCGTCGCATCTGTGGGCTATCTGTCGGTCGTGAAACAGGAAATAGTCGACTGTGCCACATAGACCTTTCAAGGCCGCATCATTGTCTTTGATAATAGGTTGGTAAGGCGGGTTCGCGCTTGTCATCACGAACGCAGCATCTTTCACGTCGTCGAAAAGCATGTAGTGAAGACCCGTGTAGGGCAGCATCACGCCGACGTTGTGCAGTTCAGGAGCAAGCAAGTTAGAAAGAGGGAAATCATATTTCTTGTTGAGAAGCACTATTGGACGGGAGTAGGATGTTAACAGTTCTTCTTCTTTCTTGCTTACTTCTGCAAAGGTTCTTATCGCCTCTATGCTTCGAGCCATTATGGCGAAGGGTTTCTGGCTTCTATGCTTCACCACTCTAAGCCTAGCCAAGGGTTTTTCTTCAGTCGTCGACGCTGCAACGTGGAAGCCACCATAACCTTTGATTGCCAAGACGTTGCCCTCAGACAAGAGTCTGCCCGCTTCGCGAACTGGGTCCTTGTGTTCAACGAGTTTACCGTTCGCTGTTTTCAGGTAAGCTCTTGGTCCGCATTCGGGACACGCTATAGTTTGAGCGTGGAACCTCCTGTTTAATGGGTCTTCGTATTCTTTCAGGCAAAAGCCGCACATTGGAAACTCGCGCATCGTTGTGTTCTCTCGGTCGTACGGCAGTTTTTCGATTATCGTGAACCTTGGACCGCAGTTGGTGCACGTGATAAAGAAGTAATTGAATCTTGGGTCTTCGGGGTTTCGAAGCTCTCCCAGGCAGTCGTCACAGATTGCTATGTCAGGCGGTATAACTGACCCCGCAAGCTCAGTTTCGGTAGAGCTTTTCTTGATTGCAAATCTCAGGTATTCGTTGTTACCCCCCATTTTCGTCGCTATGATTTCGTGGATTTGGGCCAACGGGGGCTTTTTCACTTGCAGGTCCTTCAAGAAGTTCTTGATGTCTTGCTCTTCGCCTTCTAAGAGTATCTCTACTCCAGCGTCGCCGCGGTTCCTAACGTATCCAGTTAGCCAGTGATGCACCGCTCTTCGGTAGATGAAGGGGCGGAAACCTACCCCTTGAACGATGCCTGTAACCTTGACCTTCACGCGCACTCTGGCTCATCTCTTCAGTCTACTGCGAACTAGCATTCATATACATTTTGAGGAAATGCCCGCAATAACAAGTTGTGAGTACGCAGTGTGAGTTTCCCTTTTAAGACTAAAATCGTTCAATGCAACGCAAAAACTCTAGTACGAAAATGGATTTGGGTTCGTTGCCAAAGCGAAAGAGACTGTGAAAAATATCGTAGGAGCACAAATGGCTTGAAGAGCGGTTTTGACTACAGATCCAGAGTCTTTCTGGTTTTGTGGACTGTGAACTTTATGTTCACTTTTTCCGTCAACCTCATTCCTACACCGAAAGCCTATTTGACGAAATTGTTTGTGGGAGGTGCTGAAGCTGCAACCGTGGAAGCTTTGGGCTTAATGCTTTCGCTTGGGTTTGCGGCGACCACTGTGGGATATTTTCTCGGAGGCTTTGCAGCAGATTCCTTGGGCAAGAGGAGGGTTGTACTCATTTCCTTCGGAGTTCTGGCCGCTGGATGCGGAATGTTTGCTGTTGCCCCGAGCCTGTACTTCTTGTTCCTCGCCAATCTTGTCGAATGTTTTGCGGTCGGGCTCTCCAGTCCGGCCATTTCGGCCTTGGTTGCCGACTGCAGTGAACAGTCTTCCAGAGGGATGGCGTATGGCGTGTTCAACCTTTCCTGGGTGTCAGCCGGAATAGCTGGACCATTGCTGGCTGGATTCACAGCCCAATTTTTGACGTTGCAGACGCCCTTCGTTGTTGCGGCGCTCGTCAGCATCATCGGTTTGTTCTTGGCTTCATCTCTGAAAGGAAAAAATGTCGAGAAGGAGAAAATTGAGAAGAACGGCGGAGAAGGGGAGAAAGCCAGCTCTAAACTGAGCTTACCTTTTAGACGTGTGATCTTCATCTTCGGCATAACAAATCTTCTGAATGGTTTGCTTAATGGCTTCATTAGTCCGGTGCTGAATGGCATGCTCCTGTTCAAGCTTGCGGCTGCTCCTGCCGAGTACGGTCTAGTCCTGTCGTTGTCATCCAGCCTTGTTACGGGGCTTGTCCAACTTCCAGGGGGGAAGCTTGCCGACAAGTTTGGAAGAAAGCCTCTCGTCTTGTTTGGTTTCTTGGGTGCGCCTTTGGCCGTATTCTTGGGTTTCAGCGGATCGCTTCTAGATTTCTCCTTGATAATGGGAGGAATAAGCGCAGTGGGAAATATTAGCTCGCCTGCGATTTCGGCTTGGCTCATGGATCTAGTTCCAGAGCATAGACGGGCAAGTGCTTCAGGGATTACTCAGACGCTCAACGGAGTCGGTTTGACTGTCGGACCCAGTGCGGGAAGCTATGTTTGGAATTCCACCAATTCCGACGCGATAGTATCGTGCGGGGTCGCAGCCCTGCTGTTTGTTACGGCCTTGCCGTTCTATTTGAAGCTGGAAGAGCCCAAGAAAAGCTCCTCGCATACCGATGGTTCAATTCAGACTCTTTCCTAGTTCGCTGGCTCTCACTAGGTGTGTGATCGCTTACTTCATGCTTTATAACGGCCTGCATGCTTACGTAATAGACGAAATCTGAAGGAGAGACTGCATGACGAACACCCAGGGATCTGAGAAGTTTGAGACAATCTCAACAAGCTTGTGTCCAGAGTGTCTCCAGAGGATTCCTATGAGAATTTACGAGCAAGGCGGCGTCATCTATCTCGAAAAGACCTGTCCTGAGCATGGAAAGTTTGAGGATGTTTACTGGGGGGACGCTGAACTGTTCAAGTATTTTTATGACAATTGGTACAACGCCCGGTACTGGGGTGGTGGCCTGGAAAACCCGCACACCAAGACGGCTAAAGGATGCCCCTTTGACTGCGGTGTCTGCCCCCAGCACAGAACGCCAACGATCTTGGGCATAATAGACGTAACAAACAGGTGCAACATGGCTTGCCCGATCTGTTTTGCCTACGTTGGGGTAGCAAACTATGTTTATGAGCCTTCGTACGGCCAGATTGTGGACATGATCAAGCTGCTCAGAGCCAACAGCCCTTGGGCGTGTAACGCTCTGCAGTTCAGCGGCGGTGAGCCAACTTTGAGGAATGACTTGCCCGACTTGATCCGAGAAGCTCAGCAGGCAGGAATAGAGCATATTGAGGTCAACACAAACGGTATCCGCATCGCAGAAGACGTTGACTATTTCAAGAAGTTGCTTGACGCTGGGTTGAGCACACTATACCTTCAGTTTGACGGACTAAGAGAAGACATATACAAGAAAACTCGGGCCAGAGGTGACATGATTCCCATAAAACTAAAGGTCTTAGAAAACGCGCGGAAAATCGGGTTAGACTCTATTGTTCTAGTGGTTACTTATGCGAAAGGTGTGAATGACCAAGACATTGGCGAGATCATCGATTTCGCCGTCAAGAACCATGACGTTGTCAGGTGCGTCAACATTCAGCCTGTTTCGATGGCAGGAAAAGCTAGAAAAGAAGAAATGCGCAAGATGAGGATAACGATTCCTGACACCATTAACGAGATTGAGAAGCAGACGAAAGGTGCAGTAGGTCGTTTCGACTGGAGACCGGTGAACTGGCCTGTCCCAATCTCAAAGGGAATGGGCCAAGTGAAAAACAAGCTTTACCCAGAGTTTACCATGCATCCTATGTGCGGAGCAGCAACATTCCTAGTCGTAGACAAAGACGGCTCTTACAAGCCTATCATGAACTACGTGGATGTTGACAAGTTTGCCGAAGTGTTCTGGGACGTTTACTATTCTGGAGCTAAGGGCAAGAAGACGATGGCCAAGATGAAGATGCTCAAGCTGCTCCCCATGGCCAGATCGGACTTTGTCAGAGGCTTGATCAGGAATGTCGTGACGAAGGGAAGCTACAAGGCCCTGGGAGAATTGATGCGGCGCATCGTCATGATCGGAATAATGCATTTTCAAGACGTGTGGAACATTGACCTGGACCGCGTCCAGAAATGCGGCATCCACTACGCAACTCCCGACGGAAAAATACGGTGCTTCTGCACGTACAACAGCATTCACAGACCGGAAGTGGAGAGACAATTTGCAGTGCCCATCGCTGAATGGACAAAGAAAACAGGAAAGAAAATCAACGAACCAGCATAGCAGAACTGAGGTAGCACAGGCTTTCAGGTTTTCTCGAGCTTATTCTTTTCCTCTTCTTGAAGCACTCTTCTGAGCACTTTGCCAACGAGGGTCATCGGTAGCTCGGTTCTGAATTCAACCTCTCTGACAGCCTTGTACGGTGCCACTTTGCTGTTGACAAACTCCTTGATCTCTTCCGCTGTTGCCGTTTTTCCCTCTTTCAGCACGACGAAGGCTTTCGGGATTTCTCCTGCCACAGGGTCGAACTTACCTACGACTGCGCAGAGCTTCACAGCCGGATGCTCATAGATGACATCTTCAACCTCTCTCGGGTAGACGCTGTAACCCTTGTACTTGATCAGGTCTTTCTTGCGGTCTGTGATGTAGAAGTAGCCGTCTTCATCCATCTTACCTATGTCGCCCGTGTAGAGCCATCCGTTTCGAAGAACAGCGGCAGTTTCTTCAGCCATTTTCCAGTAACCCTTCATAACCTGCGGACCCTTAACCACCACTTCCCCAGTCTCACCCGTCGTGAGCTCCTTCTCTCCAGTTTCCATGTCCATGACCTTCGCGTCCGTATCAGGCCAGGGCAAGCCTATCGAGCCCACTTTCACGGTTTTCATCGACCTGTCCAGCGGGTTGCAGTGCGTGACCGGAGAGGATTCTGTTAATCCGTAGCCCTCTACGAGAACGCCGCCCGTCGCTTCCATCCAATTCTTCTGAACCTCAGGCGCAAGAGGAGCCGAACCTGAAATGCAGAAACGAACCGACCTCAAGTCATACTTCTCAAAGTCTGGATGAGCAAGCAGCATCGAGTACATCGTCGGTGCTCCGCAGAAGACTGTGACCTTGTGCCTCTGGATTGCCTGAAACGTGCTTACCATGTCAGGGCGCAGTAGCATGACCATTTCTCCAGCCAAATAGATCGGAGTGTTCATGCCCGTTGTCATTCCGTAGATGTGAAAAAGAGGCAACGCGGTCAGGAACGTTTCCCCGCTTCTTGTTCCCCTAAGCCACTCAGCGCAGCAGACTGCGTTCGAGACAAGGTTCATGTGAGTTAACATTGCTCCCTTTGCGATGCCGGTGGTTCCTCCAGTGTACTGAAGAGCTGCGATGTCCTCCTTCGGATTGATGTCGACCTTCGGCGGGTTTGCTTCATACTTGCTCAGCAATTCCTGGAAGAAGTAAATATTAGGTCCACGTTCAACCCTGTGTGAAGGGATCTTCTTTAGTAGCGACCCAAGAAAAGCTGTGGCGGCAGGCATGTACTCTTTCAAACTTGTTACAATCACTCTTTTTACCTTAGTGCTTGCTAGGACTTTTTCTAATATTGGGTAGAGTGCATCTAGGACTACTACTGTTTCTGCTTCAGAATCGTTCAGCTGATGTTCCACTTCTCGCTCTTTGTATAACGGGCTTATAGCGGTCTCGATAGCCCCGATTTCTATGATGCCGTAATAGGAGATGATGAATTGAGGTATGTTCGGCAAGAAAATGGCAACCTTGTCGCCCTTCTTCACGCCTAAACCGTTCAGCGCGGTCGCAAACCTGTCTGAAAATTGTTTGAGATCTCGGTAAGTCATGAACTTGTTGAAATAGACTATGGCTGTGTGCTCGGGGAATTTTTCCGCTGCCTCTTCAAGCAGTCCGTGAAGCGGAATTTCGGGAAAATCTATGTGCTTCCGAACTCCCTCAGGCCAAAACTTAAACCACGGTTTTTCAGCCGGTTCCTGCTTGGCCGGTTGTTCTGCAGACTTCTTTTTCTTAGAAGCCATAACCAACCCTACTGTTGGATATTGGCTACGTCAGGAGGTAATAATGTTTTCCAAGATAGCTTGGCACTGTAACATTTTTTCCTTTCGCTTCTGAAAAGAACCATGACGCGCCAGCAAAGAACCGTTCTCTTCTGCTCTCGCCCCGGGCCACCTCGTCAAGAATAGATCAAGGTCAAAACTGCAACATCTTCATTCATCACTCATCTCTTCCAAAGACGCAGATAGAAAAGGAAAAAAGGGCTGGATCGGCGATAATCCTAAGTTCAGAGAAACAATCCTTTCGGTGGAAGGAAAACGAGTGAAGACACAGGAAACATGGATAGAGTGTGAAAACGCAAAGCTGTACGCCCAATTGCACATTCCTACCAGCGTCCCGGCCTCCGCTGTGCTTGTCTGCCACTTCATGGATGCGCGAGGCTATCACGAGCTCGGGATCTACACTCGTCTAGCTGAGGTTGCTTGTCAAGCTGGGTTTGTGTCTCTGAATTTTGATTTTCGCGGAGTCGGAAAAAGCAGTGGGCAGTTTGATTACGGTTTGGGAGAGCAGCAGGACGTGAAATGCGCTTTGAGTTATCTGGCCTCGAAAAAAGAAGTTTTACCTAACAGCATCTTTGTCGTTGGGCACAGCCTGGGCGCCGCAGTGTCGCTCTATGCTGTCCAGAACGACGCGCGAATCAAGGGCCTAGCATTGTGGTCTCCGCCTAAGAACCACGACTTCAACGTTAAGAAGTTCATTAGACGCACAAGGGGCAGAATGGGCCTTTACGCGTTTCTTCTCTTCTCTCAGCTTGACCGAGTTTTCAACGTCTCACGAGTATTCAAAATGGAAGTCTTCGGAATAGATCTACGTTTGCGAGATGTCCGTGGAAAACTCATGAAACTGGACGAGTGTAAGGTGATTCAGAAGCTGAAGAATTTGCCTGTGCTGATCGTCATTGGCGATGCGGACAACATACACGGCCTAGATGAGGCCCAAGAGGTCTATTCATGTGCACATGATCCTAAAGCGCTCCTAGTGATAAAAGGAGCGAATCACGGTTATGAAGGAAAAGAGGATGAGTTGGTAGCCAAGACAATGGAATGGATAAGAAACGTGGAAGCTGCAAGTCTCTAGTGCAACGGTTATCTCGGTTGAAGGGGCACAAACTCGTAAGTTAAGTTTCCTTCAGGTGTGACTTTGGCCACCAGCTTTGCCTTCATGCCGACTTTTACTTCTGAAAGCTTGAATCCCGTTAGCCATGCAAGCACCTTCACACCTTCCTTCAACCTTCCAATAGCGACGGTGTACGGCTTGTTTTGCTGGAAAGTGGTCGGTCTCACCACTACGTGCGTGAATGTTTCAATTTCTGCTTCGCTGCTAAGCTGAACCCACTCTAGACCCGTGGATAAGCATTCAGCACAGTCGACGTTTGGCGGGAAATAGATTTTTCCACAGTCTTTGCATCTGGTCCCGTAGACTTTTCCCTCTTTTAGGCCTTCGTAGAACTTCAGATTCTTGCTTATCGGTATCTCTTGGACAATCTTTATTTCTCTGGATTTTATCGATGGCATTGAGGACATTCTGTTCACCTCCGAAGGATAGTCACGTAGCAGTAGTGTCCGGTTCCGCCTACGTTGTGTGCAAGGCCGATGTTGGTTTTGAGGGGCACCTGCCTGCCTTTTTCAGCCTCTCCTCTCAACTGTTTTGTGAGCTCGTACATCATTGAACAGCCTGTCGTGCCGATGGGATGTCCCTTCGATTTCAGCCCGCCGTCCATGTTTACAGGGATTTTTCCGCCGATTTCGGTCTGTCCCTCTCGCAAAAATTTTACTGCTTCGCCTCTCGCACAGAATCCAATGTCCTCATATGCCATGAGTTCTGCAATGGTGAAACAGTCGTGCACTTCTGCGAAGTCAACTTGGTCCGGTGTTATGCCGGCGGTTTTGTAAGCTCTTTGGGAAGCTAGTACGCTTGCTTCCAAACTGACAAAGTTTGATCGTTTGCTGAGGTTTGCGGTTCCTGAAGAATAGCCGATTCCAGCGACCCATATCGGCGTGTCAACTTTCAATTCTTTGACTTTTTCTTCAGACGCAAGAACAACCGCTGCCGCCCCATCCGTCAAGGGGCAACAGTCGAAGAGCTTTAGGGGTGAAGCGATGACCATTGAGTTGAGAACGTCGTCCACTGTAATTTTGTTTTGAAGGTGGGCAATTGGGTTCATGGACCCGTATTTGTGGTTTTTCACGGCTACGAGCGCCAGGTCTTCTTCGGTTGTTCCGTACTTGGCCATGTGAGCGTTTGCATACAATGCATAATATGCTGGGAAGGTTACTCCGAAGTTATGGAACTCCCAGAGATAGTAGCCTGCCCGGCCTATCCATTCCATGGCCGTTGCGGAGTCGATTTCCCGCATCTTCTCGACGCCCATCGCCATGGCTATGTCTGCTTGACCGCTGGCAATCGCTGAATACGCCGTGAAGAATGCTGCGCTGCCGCTTGCACATGCTGCTTCGCATCGCACGAGCCCTGCCTTTGTCATTCCACAGTATTCTGAAACAACCACTGCTGGAAGCAGCTCTTCATACCAAGCTCCTGCCCCAACAGACCCAAGAGCGACAAACTGAATGTCACTCGCAGCTAAGCCTGCGTCTTCAAGAGACGGTCTTACAGCTTCAAAAGCCAGCTCAGAAATGGTCACATCGTTTCTTGCTCCAAACTTTGAGTTGCCAATTCCTATGACAGCCACGTTTTTCACGCCAAACACACCCTTCTCATTAACTCAAGACGCCTAAGTGAAAGAAAAAGGATGTTGAAGCTATTTGCCTTTAAACTCGGGCTTTCGCTTGGAGAAGAAAGCTTCTACACCTTCCTTGAGATCTTCTGTTGAGGCTGATAGCGCCATGAGTGCTGCCTCCAGCCTTAACCCAACTTCCAAAGGCACCTGTGTTCCAAAGTTCATCGCGTGCTTTACATATTTCATTGCTATCGGCGGTCCATCAGCAAGCTTCTTGGCAATTGCCCTGACCTCGTCCTTGAGCTTCTCGTAGTGAACAACGCCGTGCACTAAACCTATTTTCAGAGCTTCATCGGCTTTAATCATGTTTCCAAGCATCACCATTTCCTTAGCCCTCGCTAGACCCACTATCCTGACAAGTCTCTGCGTTCCACCCCATCCTGGGATCAAGCCCCGGAGGATCTCTGTGTTTCCAAGCTCGGCATGTTCGGCTGCTATCCTGAGGTCGCACGCCAATGCAAGCTCGAGGCCACCGCCGAGAGCGTAACCGTTTATTGCTGCGATGACTGGTTTGGACATTTCTTCGACCTTTCCAAAAGTCTTCTGCCCTTTCCTGCAGAATTCTTCAGCGTAGACAGGAGTTCCCTTCATCATGGTTAAGTCTGCGCCTGCGCTGAAGGCGCGGTCGCCTTCGCCCGTTATCACGACGCATTTGATGCTTGGGTCACCTTCTGCCGTGTTCAGCATGTCGGAGAGCTCTTCGATCAAAACTTCGTTGAAAGTGTTTAGGCGTTGAGGCCTGTTCAGTATGATCCACAGCGTGTTTTCTTCCCTTTCTATTTTGAGGGCCTCGTATGCTTTGCTCAAACTTTTCACCTATTTCTCTGTTTGTTTCATCTGCATATATGATTTCTTCAAGTAGCTTCTCTAATACTTGCTCAGAAGATACTTGAGTACTTGCAGCTTTTGAATCTCACTTGTTCCCTCGTAAATTTCAGTTATTTTTGCGTCTCTGTGATATTTTTCAACGCGGTATTCACCGAAGTACCCGTAGCCTCCTAACGTTTGGATCGCCGAGTTCGTAGCTTCCATTGCAACGTGGCTTGCGTAGTATTTCGCCATGGCTGTTGCCATAGCATCCAGTTTTCCCTCGTCAACCGAAACTGCAGCCTTGTGGGTGAGTAACCTTGCAGCTTCGATCTTTGTTGCCATCTCTGCCAAGGTGACCCCTATTGCTTCATGCTGCATTATCGGCATGCCGAAAGCTTCTCGCTGCTTGGCGTACTTGAACGCGATTTCCCATGCTCCCTGCGCCATGCCAACGGCCTGTGCAGCAACGCCTACTCTGGTCTTGTCGAAGAACTCCATGGAATAGTAGAATCCCTTGTTCAGTTCTCCTATTATGTTCCAGTCTGTCACTTTCACATTGCTGAAGTTAAGCTCCCCAGTTATGGATGCTCTGATTCCCATCTTGTTGTGCAATTTCGTGGCTTCAAGGCCGGGTGTTCCCTTGTCAACCACAAACAGTGTTTCGCCACGGTGTGTAGGCCTGATCTTAGTGTCTGTTTGAGTCAGAACAACTGTGAAATCTGCTACAGTTGCGTTTGTGATGAAGGTCTTCGGTCCGTTTATCCACCATTCGTTTCCATACTTGGTGGCCGTGGTTTCCATGTGGTTTATGTCGCTTCCGCTGACGTTTGGTTCAGTGAACGCTGCAGAAGACATGAAGTCGCCCCTGCATATCGGAGGCAGGTACTTCTCCTTCTGCTCTTTGTTTCCGTGAGTCATGATGAGTTCGCTGCCGAAGTTTCCGCTTGAGATAGCAACGCCAAGCGATGAGTCTCCGCGGCACATTTCCTCGATCGCTATGCAGGTTTCAAGTAGGCCGAAGCCTTGTCCACCGTATTCTTCCGGGAACATCATGCTCGTAAAACCCAGTTTGGCAGCTTGCTTGTACAGTTCCATCGGGAACTCTTCTTTCTTGTCGAGTTCCAGCGCAAATTCCGGCTTGAACTCTTTCTGGCAGAACTCTCTTACAGCGTTCTTGATGTGGAGCTGTTCCTCTGTCAAGTCAAACTTCACTTGTAGAACCCCCTTCCAACTTTCTTCCCAGTCCAGCCTTTGCTCAAGTACTCTTCGAGCAATGGACACGGCGTATACATTTCCATGTTGTACTTGCCATGTAGCTCTTTAAGCCTGTTGACAACTGTGTCCAGACCTATGCGGTCTGCATATTCGCACGGACCTGAAGGCCAGAACGTGCCCAGCTTCATTCCAACGTCAATGTCTTCTGGGTTGGCAGCGTCATCGTGAATGATCCACGCAGCTTCGTTTGCAGCAACGGCCCAGGACCTTTCGACATCATACTTGTCCAACAGGTTGAAGGGTATTCTCGGTCGGCCCTTCGTCCAGTCGTAGAATCCGACGCCCGTTTTCTGGCCGAACTTCTTTTCCTTTATGAGGGGATCGACGACTTCTGAGCATGGCTTGAAGCGTTCGCCGTAGGCCTGGTACAGGATGTTGCCAATTTCATAGCCTACGTCTAGCCCGCTAAAGTCTGCCAGTTCGAACCAGCCCATTGGAAAGCCGCCCGTATATTTGACCGAAGAGTCTATTTCTTCTTTGGTTGCTTCTCCCCGCTTGTATGCCCAGAACGCCTCGTTTAACACGGTCAAGAGCACGCGGTTTACTATGAAGCCTCGCACGTCCTTTCTCACGACTATCGGAGTTTTTCCGAGTTTCTTAGCGAGTTCGGAAAGCGTGGCAATTGTTTCCAGGCTGGTGTTTTCTCCTTTGATGACTTCGATCAGTGCCATAAACACTGGTGGATTAAAGAAGTGCATTCCTGCGACTTTGTCTGGGCGTTTGGTTGCCTTGCCCATTTCTGTTATGCTCAGCGTTGATGTGTTGGAGGCGAGTATTGCATTAGCAGGTGCTGTTGCGTCCAGTGTGGCAAAGACTTTCTTCTTGAGTTCCATTTTTTCTGGCACCGCTTCGATGGCGATGTCTATGTCCTTGGCGGCTTGTTCAAAGCTGGTCGTCGTTCTTATTCTTGCCAGCGCGGCGTCGGCGTCTTCTCCCCTGATTCTTTTCTTCTCAACGAATTTGTCTAAACTCCACTTGATTTTTTCCTTGCCTTTTTGGAGAAGGTCGTCGCTTACGTCGACCATTGTCACTTCGTATCCTGTCATTGCAAGGATTTCGGCGATACCGTGGCCCATTGCTCCCGAACCTATGATTGCCATTTTCAGTTTCTCAGATGCCAAAAGGGTTCCTCCTAACGTTTATTGAAATGCTTGAAGAAGGGTAATAAAACTTTTGAATGCATGATCCATTTTTGGAAAAACAGAAAAAGAACGTGAGTTTGCTACTGCTGTTTCATCAGATAGTTCGCTATCGTGTACTTCTGCATTTCACTTGTTCCTTCGTAGATCTCGGTTATTTTGGCACATCTGTGGTAGCGTTCGACGTGATAGTCGGCTAGGTAGCCGTAGCCTCCGAAGATCTGGATCGCGTCGTCTGTGACTTCCATAGCGACCCTGCCTGCATGCGCTTTGGCCATTGAGGTTGCCACAACGTTCGGTTTCTCTTTGTCGTAGAGCCAAGCTGCCTTGTACATCATCAGCCGAGCTGACTCTATCTTCATCGCCATCTCTGCAAGCTTGAAGCCTATTCCTTGGAAGTTGATTATTGCTTGACCGAACTGTTTTCTCGTTTTCGCGTAATTTAAGGCCCGTTCGAACGCGCCTTGCGCCATACCGACTGCTTGAGCGGCTACCGTGATTCTGGTTCCGTCGAAAAGTTCAAGAGTGTAGTAGAAGCCCTTGCACAGTTCGCCTACGACGTTGGCTTCTGGAACCTTCAAGTCAGCCATAGAAAGCGAACCGGTGACGCATGGTTTGATGCCCATTTTGCCGTGCAGCTTCGTTGCCTCCAAGCCACACATCCCTTTTTCCGCCAGGAACAGACTTTGTCCTCTGTGCGACGGTTGCACGTTGGGATCTGACTGACACAGTATTATGAAAGTGTCGGCTGTCGTGGCGTTTGTTATGAACTCCTTCGCACCGTTTATTGTCCACTCGCTGCCTGTCTTCACAGCTGTTGAATCCATTCGCGTGATGTCACTGCCATGTTCGGGTTCTGTGAAGGCTGCTGCAGCTATGTGCTCACCTGTTGCCAACGGCGTAATGTATTTCTTCTTCTGCTCTTCATTCCCGTGTTTCAGGAGCACGTCCGGAACCATTAGATTTCCAAGCGAAACAGCAACTCCGAGGCCGGGATCTGCCCGGCACATCTCCTCAACCACAAGGCAATCTTCGAAAACTCCGTACCCTTGTCCACAATATTCTTGAGGAATTCGCATGCTAGTGAAACCGAGCTGCGCAGCCTTCTTATAGAGGGCCATAGGGAACTCTTCTTTCTGGTCCAATTCCAATGCAAGTTCCGGAGTGAACTCTTTCGCACAGAATTCTCGGATAGCCTTCACAATTTCCTTTTGCTCATCGTTCAATTTGAAGTCCATAATCCTCTTTTCTCCCGTTTAGGACGTTGTTTTCTTTGTTTGAAGCTCATATACTTTGTTTTTCAATGCAGGTACCACTTTGAAAAGGTCGTCGACAACGCCGTAGTCCGAGAAGCTGAAGATGGGTGCTTTGGGGTCCTTGTTTATGGCTATGATGAGGTCTGAACTTTTCATCCCCAGAACATGCTGAAAGGCGCCGCTTATGCCGACCGCGATGTAGAGCTTGGGTTTAACAGTTTTTCCAGACGTGCCGACTTGGCGGTCGGTAGGAAGCCAACCCTTGTCTACGATTGGACGAGAGCACGATAGAACTGCACCTAGGGTTTTTGCGAGTTCTTCCATTATTGGCATGTTGGCCACGTCCTTTATTCCCCTGCCGATGCCGACCAGTTTGTCTGAGGCTGTGATGTCAACCCCGCCTGGAGGTGGCAAAACGTATTGTAGAAACCGTTTTTCTTGTATTTCTTCCATGAGCTGTGAGGGAATTTCCGTTATTCGTCCATTTACAGGAGGCATCGGTTTCTGAGCAGCGAAGGTTGCTTGACGGATGGTCGCGACGTAGGTTTCAGCCTTGCGGATGCTGGCCTGGACGTTCACTTTGCCGCCGTACATCTGTCTGGTAATCATGAAACCTCCGCCTTCAAAAGCTATATCTATACAGTCTGTGGCCAAGGGTAGGTTCAAGCCGGCCGCTAATCTTGGAGCTAGGTCCACGCCGTATGAAGTGTGACCCATAAGCACCAGTAGTGGCTTGTGCGCGGTGATCAGGGCTGAGAGGATTTTCCTGTAAGCTTCGGAGTTGAAGTTCTCAAGTTTGGAATCTTCAATGAGTAGCACCTTCTCTGCATATTCTGCCAAACTTTTAGCATGTTCTCTTACAGTTTTTCCCAGCAGAACAGCGTTGAGCTCTGCACCAGTCTTTTTTGAGAGCTCCTTGGCTTTTGTGAGCATTTCGAAGGTTATGTCTCTTATCTGTCCCTGTCTGTGTTCGACTAAAACGAAGATCTCTGCCATTTTAAATCAACCCCTTCGACTTGAGAATTTCAGCAATCTTGGCCGCAACCTCCTCTGGGCTTCCCTTCAGAAACTCGGCCTGTTTCGCTGCTGGTGGAACATACATCCTTTCCACAGTTGTCCAGGAACCCGCTGGGCCAACGTCGTTTTCAGTTAAGCCTGTATCGGCAAGCGCCATAACCTTGATCTCTTTCTGCATGGCTTTTCGGATTCCCATTATCGAGACATACCTCGGTTCGTTTATCCCCGTCTGCACGGAGAAAAGCGCTGGTAGTTTAACTTCGACCTGCTCTTCCAAGCCTCCTTCAAGTTCACGGTTGACTTTAGCCCTACCTGTGCCTAGCTCGATTTTCTTCACCATCGTCGCGTGGGGGATGTTGAGCAGTTCTGCGAGTATCGGCCCAACTGTTGCGCTTCCGTCGTCACCTGCCTGCATTCCAGTCAGGATCAAGTCATAATGCAGGTTCTTTATTGCACTGTGCAGAATCTTTGCGACCGCGTAACCGTCGGAGCCGGTGAACTTCGGGTCGGTCAATCTGATCGCCTTGTCCGCTCCCCGAGCCATGCATTTTCGAAGCGTACTGTCAGAGTCCTCGCTGCCTAATGTTATCGCCGTGACTGTTCCGCCCTGTTTCTCCTTTATCCGCACGGCTTCTTCAAGAGCGTAATCGTCCCACTCGTTGATGTCGAAGACCAAGCCTGTCCTGTCTATGCTCTTTCCTGTGGCGTCGATCTTCAGTTCTGCCTCAGCTGTCTCTGGAACATGTTTGGCGCATACGATTATGTCCATGTCAACTTGACTCTCCTATATGGTGAGTCTTTTTCACACTTGTTTTCATATAACCTTTGCCTGACGGAGCGCGCTTCAGATATCTAGCAATTACGGGTCGCGCTTATCTCCGCCTCTGAACATCTGTCTGCTTTGGTGGCTTTAGCAGACATTAGGCTTGGATGGTTCCGAAAAGAAGGTGCCGCCAATGGAGAGATTATGCCCACGCACTTCTTTTAGGCCTTACAGTATTCGCAGACCATTTTCGGGCGTCTTATGGAAGAAAACAACCGAAATCTGCAATTCATAGACTAGGCTTCGCTTTCCTTCTCCACTGTGTTGTCTACGACTTTGATCCATTTGGTCGCGAGAATCTGGTCAAAATCCTTGCTCTTAGGGTCGAGGTCTGTTCCGACAAGGTGCCAATGATCGTTTATCGTCGCAAAAGTCGCGTCCATTATCACAAACTTTGGAGTGTAGCTGAAGACTCTTTTCCCTATGTCAGAGAGCAGGTCCAAGGCACGTTCAAAAGCCTTGTAGGGTATGGTGTGTTCGTGTTGTTTGTACACTATCATGATTCTCTCCTTGTGTCCCTTCAAGGTTTTGGTTCTTAAAACTAAGAATGACTTGTCATCGTAGTAGATTTTCTCCTTCTTCAAATCAAGTCCGCACAGAGGACATTGCATAGACTTCAACTCGCACACCTCGCTGATACTACTCTGTGCTTAGGATATAAAAGAACTCTTCAACTCCTCTACTTCGCAAATGAGTCGAAGTGGTTACCTGTCGAAGAGGCAGTGCAACAGCTCAAGCAGAACCAAAAGCACCACAACGTAGTAGAACAGAATTCCAAAGAAAGAATAATACTCCCAAACGACGAAACCGGCCAGTCCTACGGCAAAACATCCAATACTTAAGAATGCTAGAAACAAGATGCTGATACTTTCCATGACTCTGTGTTTCGGCACTTTCTCTATGAACAAGAGAAACCTCAACGCTTCATTTTCCAAAAGGTGCTCTTTCACATCTTTAAAAAAAGAAAGGTGTCCAGGGGTCCCCACATTGTCGCCCCCTAACAGACGGCTGGACACTGCCCATAAAGGGTCAACACGAAGAAACAGACCGCAAGAAACACAAACGGCCAAGTTCTCAAGGCTATTAGTTTCCAGTTCATGCTAGGTCCCTCCATACTCTTAACGGTGAAAGGCGCCCGCCTTTTTTCGCCGCGAAACCAAAGGTATGCACACAAAACAGAAATAATGATTTGTGCGTAGACGATGCGACAGACGGTCAACGTACGTTCAAACGGAGAAAGAATGACCAAATCGTGCCATCATGCCAGATTCCCATTGATTTGAACCCTCAATTCAGATTCAGTATTCATAAGCATAAAGTATGTCATTCATCAGAACCCGTCACGATCAATAACACCAAGGCAAAAAACCTGGCATTATCGATGATGGAACGCAGCGATCTAATCAGAGTACACGACGAAAAGGCAGACCCATGGAGGATCGTTCGTAAAGATAAGGGTTCTGCGAAACAGGTGGAGATCATAGAAAACGCCTTGGCAAGATACGGGCTGTCACAGAACGAAATAAAAGCGTACGTTTACCTCGCAAGAACAGGCGAAAAGAAAGCAGCGGAAATCGCAGAAGCCATATCACTTCACCGAACCGAAACCTACAGAATACTTAGGGACTTGGAAAAAAAAGGCATCGCATTCTCAACTTTCTCAAAGCCGTTGAAGTTCACTGCGGTGCCTCTGGACAAGGCAATCGAACGACTGATAGAAACTGAAAAAACAAAGCTCAAACTTTACGAAAAAGAAAAAGCCGACTTGATCCATCTTTGGGCATCGATGCCAAAGCCAAGAAACGAGAACAGCAAAAAGGAAGTGTTCCAAATATTGGAAGGCGAATCTCAAGTGATTCTGAAAGCCAAAGACCTTCTTGGGAAAGCGCGGACCGAACTGCAGATTTTTGCTCCAGAGGAGTACCTAGCCCAATTGTACCATAGCGATTTCATGGATAATCTCGAGCAGCATTCTTACGATGTGAGGATTAATCTGTTGACTGAAGACTCGTTGAACAGCCGATTCTTCTGCGAGAGGATCGGTTGGTCAAATAATACACATTGCACTGACGAAGTGAAAGAACTGCCCTTTTTCATGATCTCAGACAGAGAAGAGCTGCTGATTGTTTATCGCAAAAAAGGTGAAGACAAGGAAAGAGCAAGAAAAGAGAAAAGTAAAACGGCGGCTCTCTGGACCAACTGCAACGCTCTCGTTGTGAGTATGCTGACGCTGTTCTACAGAATGACCGCAACTAGAGAAATTACACAAGACTGCGCGTTGCACGCATCAGAAATCAGCTAGAAATCGAAGACTGCGATAGCTAGCCAGACAATTTCTCTCTTAGAACCTTGCGCTTTTCATCTGGCAGCGGGCCGAACTTCTTGATCCTCTCAGTGAACATGCTGAACAGTTCTGCAGCTTTCTTGTAGACTGGCAACGGCACGTAGCTGTAGCGTACGCGCATGTTTTCGACTCCGTATTTTGCCAGTTCTTTTCCGAGGTCAATCATTCTCTTCTTTGTGAACTTTTCATCGATCTCCTGCGTTCCTTCAACGACCAGAACACCGTCAGCACCGTATGCGAAGGCATAAAGCAGGTGTTTCAAGCCCAGAATGGCGGTTGTTGGAACTGGAATAATCCTGACGTTATCCGGATAATTTGTGCGGTCCAGTCCAAGGAAGTCCATGCCTGTATAGCCAACATTCTTGTCGACGAAAGCGACCACTCTGACTTCGCCAGGCTGCTTTTCTTCCAACACTCCTCTGAGACTAGCAATTATCTGCTTGGCAGTCGCGTTTTTGAAGTCTATGGCTTCTTGTGGGCAAGCAGGTATGCATGCACCGCAACCTGTGCACTGGAACGCGTCGACTGTTGCCTTGCCGTTCTGCATGTTGATCGCGTTCACTGGGCAAATGGGCACGCAGCCGCCGCAGCCATTGCACAGGTCAGAGATCACAAAGGCTTTCTCAGGAGAAGTCGTGACATAATCACTCTTCAAGAACAGAGCCGCTTTGGCCGATGCGCCTAAGCCGTCTGAGACCGTGTCACGGACGTCTTTGGGGCTCAGTGCACAGCCGCAGGCGAAAATTCCTGTTACAAGCGAATCCACTGGGTCAAGCTTTGGATGTTTCTCCGTGATGAAACCGTCTTCGCCGATTGAGACCTTCATTTTTTCGGTCAGTTCCTTGAGTCCTGATGGCGGAACCATCGGCGTTGCCAGCGCGATCATGTCAAACTGCTCCTCTGTCGTTTCGCCGGTTATCGTGTCTTCGGCCACTGCAACGAGCTTGCCGCTTTTGCTATCTTTGTAGACTTCGGCTACCTTGCCTCGTATGAAACTGACCCCTGCCTCTTCGTCACGCCAGTAGAGGTCTTCGTAACCCTTGCCTGTGGCCCTGATGTCTGTGTAGTAAATAGTCACATCGATCCCGTGCATTTTCTTCAGCACGAAAGCCTGTTTCAACGCGTACATGCAGCAGATGCGACTGCAGTATGGGATGTATTTCTTATCCCTAGAGCCCGCGCAGAGCACTATGCCGATCTTCTTGACGTCGCTGCCGTCTGCCCTCTTGACATAGCCGCTAGTCGGGCCTGTTGCGGACACGAGTCTTTCCAGGTCCATCATGGTGATGACGTCTTTGTAGTTGCCGTAACCTAAAGTCTCAAGCTTCTTGGCATCATAGAGCTGGTAGCCAGTTGCCATGATGATGCCTCCCACGTGCAAGTCAACCGTGCACCCCTTGTCTGCCAAGCTTACCGCCTTCGCTGGGCAAAGCTGTTCACACTTTCCACACTTTGTGCACGCTTCAAAGTCGATCGTATAGGCTGAGGGCACAGCCTGTGGGAACTCGATGTAAGCTGCTTTCCTCTGCGAGAGGCCTTCATTGAACTCGTCTGAACAGGAAACCGGGCAAACTTTGGCGCAGACGCCACAGCTTCTGCACTTCTGCAAGTCCACGCCTCGAGGTTTCATGAAAACCTTCACGTCATAGTTACCTGGGCGGCCGCTAACTTCCTGCACTTCAGAGTAGGTGTAAAGGGCAACGTTAGGGTTCCTGCCCACTTCGGCCATCCTCGGCGTCAAGATGCACTGCGCACAGTCCAGTGTTGGGAAAACCTTCGTCAGCTTTGCCATGTTGCCGCCGATGCTCGGTTTTCGTTCGACCAGATGAACTTTGTAGCCCAGATAACCAAGTTCAAGAGCGGCTGTTATGCCTGCTATGCCTCCGCCAACGATGAGAATCTCCCTAGACCCCTTCTCGCTAATAGTTTGCAACGCTTCGAGCTGCTGGCTTCGCTCGTAACCGCCTCTAATCAGGCTTATAGCTTTCCTCGTGGCCTCGGCTGAAGCGTGAGGACCGTGAACCCAGGAGTCTTGTTCCCTGATGTTCACAAACTCGAGCATGAACGGGTTCAATCCGGCTCTTTCCAGGACAGCTTGAAAAGTTGCAAGATGCATCCTCGGCGTGCAACTGGCCACCACAACTCGGTCCAAGTTCTCCTTCTGCACAGAGTCGAGTATCAGTTCCTGAGCTGGCTTTGAACAGAGATACTTGTGATACTTGGCCACTGCAACGTCAGGCCAACTTTTGACTGTTTCAACGACAGACTTTACGTCCACAACGTCGCCTATGTTGCCGCCGCATTCACACACGAAAATGCCGATTCTAGGCGATTTCTTCTCCATCGGCGGAAATCTACCTCGTTCATGAATGATTTTAGATGATTCACGGGAAAACGCTTTAATAACCTTATGCTCCGTTTCAACAAAAAGCGATGGACCACATGAACGCTGAAGAGCTGACTCAGAAACACAAACTTCTTGAATGTATTCAGTGTGGAACGTGCACAGGAAGCTGTCCTGTTGCGAAGAAGGCCAACTTGAACGTCAGAAAGTACATGCGCGAAGTCGCTACCCTAGGTAGGTTGACCCAGCACCCACAGAATGAATTGTGGAGCTGCACAACATGCAGCACGTGCGGTGTTCGCTGCCCCAAGGAACTTAACCCATACGAATTCCTGATCGACATCCGCGGGATGGCAGTTGAAGAAGGGCAAATTGCTCCTACGATTCGAGACGCTTTGGAGAGCATATTCAAGAACGGCAACCCATGGGGAAGAATGCGCAACAAACGCTCTGAATGGATGCAAGGACTGAACATCAAACCCATCTCACAGGGTGCAGAAGTCCTTTTCTTCGTCGGCTGCACATCAGCCTACGATCCACGCGTCCAAAACGTGCCAAAAAGCCTCGCAAGATGCTTCGAAAAGGCAGGACTGAACTTCGGAATCCTCTGCGACGAGGAGAACTGCTGCGGAAGCGAAGTTTACGGCATGGGTGAGAAGGGCCTCTTCGAATTCCTAGTTGAAGAAAACATGAAAACGTTCAACAAGTACAACGTGAAACAAGCTGTAACAAGCTGCCCACACGGGTATCACGCCTTTAAGAACAGATACAACCAAACAACATTCGAACCTCTTCACCACACTCAACTTCTAGCCAAGCTGATTGACGAAAAGAAGTTGACCTTCTCCAAAGAGGTCAACAAGAAGGTCATATATCACGATCCGTGCTTCTTGGGCAAGCAAAACGGCATCTATGACGAGCCGAGAAAAGTCATCGAATGCGTTCCAGGCGTCAAACTGCTGGAGTTTGACCGTTCCAGAGCCAGAAGCGTCTGCTGCGAGGGCGGAGGTGGCAGAATGTGGGTTGACATCCCAGGCCAACGTTTAGCGGAAACACGAGTGAAAGACGCCGTCGAAGCTGGAGCAGACATCCTGGCCGTAGCCTGTCCCTACTGCCTACTAACGTTTGAAGACGCCGTAAAGACCGCAGGCGTCGAAGGAAAAATTCAGATAATGGACATAGCAGAATTACTCACACTTGCCCTGTAGCGAGGCGTTTCCATCGCCAACGCACAAAAACTCGCTCCCATGACGACTGCGATCAATCAATTATATCGAGACCAAAACCGGTGTGACCCGCCTGCTCAAAGCGAGCAAATCAAGGCTCACGCGTAATCATCGTCGCCGTCGACCTGACATTCTGGAGTTTTCTGATACACGTTACACTCTGGTTAAGCTCGTCCATAGTTCTTGCGGTGACTCTTGCAATTATATCGTAGTCACCCAGAACAACGAAGGCTTCGTCAAAACCCTGAACGCTCTTCAGGGCTTTCAAAACTTCACTTTCGCAGCCTAAGTTCACGTTTATCAACACAAAAGCATTAAGCTTCATACCGACCCCCCCACCGTCTTCTCTACCTCTGCAAACCACTATTTAGCATTTTGTCTCTCTCAATTTGCATGATTCCACCACTCTGAACGTTAGTAACATTGCCTCCAACTGGCAAAAGGACCTCAGTAGCGCCCCTTAAAGGATGACATCAACGAAACGGTGTTACTAACAGACCTTACTAGACGAGACAAAACACGAAACAGGGAATGCTAAGGGCATGCCAAAGATATCTCCCCCCTCAGATGAACACTGCAACGGTAGCGCGCTAGTGTGTTCCAAACTCTCTTTGGAAAGAGCCTGCACTGCCCATTCTGCTCTTCAATCATATTTGGGTCATATAGGATACCGGGGGGGAGGGCGTGAGAGCGAGAGAGCACCCGGCTCGAACTGTGACGGTAACAATCCTTCATCGGAAAACGCCATGCCAGCTCTTGAACTGAATTTAGGAACAAGCATGCTCGCCTAGAATAGAAGTCAAACTGCTGCTCAGAGACCAGACGAAAGACCAACCTGGTGACTGTGAAGAAACGTTAATCATCAAGCGAAACGAGCACACGCTGAGGATGCGAATGCTTCATAAACAGGCAACAAGCAGATCAGCCTCTCTTAGAGGGCTTCGGCGTGGAGAGCTATGATTTGATAATAATCGGTGCAGGTGCTGCCGGTTTGTCAGCTGGGATCTACGGGGCAAGAAGTGGACTTAAGACTCTTATTCTGGAGGAGAAGATGGCCGGCGGCACGACTGCGGACGCTCCGTGGGTGGAGAATTACCCGGGGTTTCAAAGCATAAGCGGAACGGAGCTTGCGCAGAATATGGTAGCTCATGCCAAGAGTTCAGGCGTGAAGATCAACGAGTCTGAAAGAGTCGTGAGACTTAGCCTTAGAGGTGACAAGAAGACCGTTGAAACCGAAAAGGCAAGCTACGAAGTTGGGGCGGTGATAATTGCTTCTGGAAGCTATTATCGCGAGCTCGGCATTCCGGGTGAAAAAGAGTTTCGAGGAAGAGGCGTCAGCTATTGTGGACTCTGTGACGGACCCTTTTTCAAGGGAAAAACAGTCTTGGTCGTAGGAGGCGGCAACTCGGCCCTAATAACGGCTCTTTATCTCGCTCATCTCGGCTGCGAAGTCAAGGTTGCACATCGCAGAGGTGTCTTCCGCGCTGAGGACGCCCTGGTTCAGGGCCTGAAAAACGTGAAGAGTATTGAAGTTTTCATGAACACTGAGGTCAAGCAGATCATCGGCGAAAAAATGGTCAGGAAAGTCAGTCTGCTTAACAAGCAGAGCGGCAAGACCGAGGAGTTACCGGTTGACGGCGTGTTCGTCCAGATCGGTGAAGCCCCGAACAGTCAGCAGGCCAGAGAGGCAGGTGTAGCGGCTGACAAAGACAGCTACATAATAATCGATGGGTTGCAGCACACGAACATTGAAGGAGTTTACGCGGCAGGCGACATTACAAACCATCCTGTTAAACAGGTTGGAACAGCGGTGGGGCAGGGCATAACCGCCGCGCTCGAAGCGTATGCTTTCATCCGCAGACCATACTACAAAAGGTAAAGAATGCCCCAAAACCAATATATTTCCCCGAAACCCTTTCCAAACTTTCTAGGGTCTTTCGTTCCCAGCCACACCGCAAGGAACCGCTGGCAAACGCTGGAGAAACAGTGAAATGAGTGAAAAATGCGTGTCCGCCGTAACGATCAACCAAGACTACTGTAGCAAGTGTTCCATTTGCCATTCTGTCTGTCCTTACGAAGCCATAAAGCGAGACTTGGAAACGGGCAAAGTGGAGATAGACCTGCAAAAGTGTCAGGTCTGTGGCATATGCTACAGTGCCTGTCCTGTCATGGCGATACAGATAGTCTGCTATGACTATGACAGCCTCGTCAAATACGTGAAGGACATGAGGGAGAAATGCAGGAGCGACACGCTTGTCCTGATGTGCAGGGGAAACTCGCCGTCAACGTGCGATGTTGAAGAAATCCTCAAAGAGCAAGGCTTGAAAACGAAAAAGTACATCCCTCTGCGCCTGCCTTGTGCTGGACGAATCCCCGCCGAGTTTGCATTCAGAGTATTGAAGAGTGGCATAAAGAATATAGTTTCTCTTCAGTGCGAAGACGATTTCTGCCGTTTCAAAGAGGGCACCAAGATAAGCACCAGAAAGCTGCTGCTCAGCAAGGAGGTTCTTGAACAGCTCGGCATGCCCAGAGACGCCTTCAGAGTGATAAAGCACTCTAGGAAAGCGGTTTACGACACGACAAAATGCGTGGGCTGCGACAAGTGCGTGTTCATCTGTCCCTACAAAGCAATAGAGGCAGAACCGTTCGCAACGCCGAGAATACTTGAAGAACGCTGCATGGGCTGTGGAGCATGCGCTCTCGTCTGTCCACAAGAAGCGATTGAAATCAAGGGTTTCGAGTTTGAAGACGTTCTGAAACGCTACACGGAATCGGCCAAGAAGCTGAAAGAAGCAGGCATTTCGCCCCTGGTCTTAGTCTTCGCGTGCCAATGGTCAGAGTTCCAAGCCTTGGATGGTCTTGAAAACCATTTATTCAAGAGAAAAGCGGTAACTATGGAGATCCCCTGCTTCAAAGCACTCGACCCGGTTCACGTTATCAACGCGTTGCAAAACGGTTTCGACGGAGTAATCGCCGCCGTGTGTTCACCAGAAGACTGCAAGCTTCAGGAAGGAAAAGACACGGCTGAAAGAAACGTCACTGTCCTGAAAGACGCTTTAAAGAAGATGGGCCTACTCGAACGCTTTGAGCTTTTCACAACTTCTCCACGATGCGTCGGCGAATTCAACAAGCGACTGGACGAGTTCTACGATAAGATAGCTGCGATGCCCCCTCTGAAGCTAGAATCAGTAGAGGCAAAAGCCCATGTATAAAATCATATCAGAGAAAGAGCTTGCCCCGAAAATCAAGCTCTTTGAGGTTCACGCTTCGGAGATTGCTGAAAAGGCCCGCCCTGGACAATTCATAATGCTCATGATACACGAAAAGGGCGAACGCATACCGCTAAACATAGCTGGCTACGACCCAAAGAAGGGGACAGTGAGCATCGCATTCAACGAAGTCGGTAAAACCACAAAACAGCTTGGATGCCTGAAAATAGGCGACTGTATACAGAGCATAACCGGACCGCTCGGAAACCCTTCAGAAATAAGGAAGTTCGGTAACGTCCTATGTGTTTCGGGAGGCGTGATGGTCGCACCGATGCTGTTGCTCGTTCAAGCGCTCCGCGAAGCGGGTAACAGGGTGACCACGGTCGTCGGCGCGAGAATCAACGACCTGCTCTTCTATGTGGAAGAGATGAAGAACCTCAGCGTCAAGTCTTACGTGGCGACCGACGATGGCTCAAGGGGCTTTAAGGACTTCGATTTTCTCAAGCGTGTTCTTGAAAAGGAGAAGTTTGACCGCTGCGTGGCTTGGGGACCTGTTGTGATGATGAAAAACGTGTCAGAAATGACAAAACCCCACAGCTTGCCAACGATTGTCACCTTGTCGCCGATAATGATCGACGGGATGGGCATGTGCGGAGTGTGCCGCGTCACAGTGAACGGAAAAATGAAGTTCGGGTGCTTTGACGGGCCAGAATTTGACGGGCACGCGGTGGATTTTGACCAGCTGATAAACAGGCAGAGGATGTTCCTGCCAGAAGAGAGGCTGAGCTCACTGGTGTGGGAAATGCAAGGAAGCTGCGCATGTGGCGGAAAGTAAACCGAAACCAAGAGTCAAGAAAGAAGCCGAGCCGATGCCCAAGCAGAAGCCGGAAGTCCGAAGGAAAAACTTCAACGAAGTTGCTCTGGGCTACACGGAGGAGCAGGCCAAGACGGAAGCAAACCGGTGTCTGCAATGCGCAAAACCGCAGTGCGTCGCCGGCTGCCCAGTAGAGATAGACATACCAGCCTTCATCAGGCTGCTCAGAGAAGGAAAATGCGAAGAGGCTGCAAAGAAGCTCAAGGAAAAAAACAGTCTGCCAGCGATCTGCGGGCGCGTGTGCCCACAAGAAGACCAGTGTCAGAAATCCTGTGTCCTCGGGAAAGTCGACGAACCCGTGAGCATCGGCAGGCTAGAACGTTTTCTGGCCGATTGGGAAAGAGAGACAGGCAACGTCAAAGCCCCGGAGAAAACAGGGGCCACAGGCAAGAAAGTCGCTGTCATCGGTGCTGGCCCAGCTGGACTAACAGCTGCAGCTGACCTCGCAAAGCTCGGGCACAAGGTCGTTGTTTTTGAAGCGCTCCACTTGCCAGGAGGCGTGCTTGTCTACGGCATTCCTGAGTTCCGATTGCCGAAGAGAATAGTTCAGGCAGAAGCTGATTACGTTCAGAAATTAGGTGTCGAGCTTCGACTGGGGTACCTCGTCGGGAGAGTTTACACGGTTCCTGAGCTGCTCAAAGAGAGAGGTTTTGAAGCCGTCTTCATAGGAACAGGCGCCGGTTTGCCTGCTTTCCTAGGCGTGCCCGGAGAGGACCTAGGCGGAATCTACTCTGCCAACGAGTTCCTGATACGAGTGAACCTGATGAAAGCTTACGCGTTCCCAGAGTACGACACGCCGATAAGGATCGGAAAACACGTCGTCGTCATCGGCGGAGGCAACGTGGCCATGGACTCTGCCCGGTCCGCACTACGCCTAGGCGCTGAAGAAGTCTGCATCGTCTATCGCCGCTCGAGAGAAGAGATGCCTGCTAGACACGAGGAGATCGAGAACGCTGAAGAAGAGGGCATAGTGTGCAAGTTCCTAGCCAACCCAACCAGGTTCTACGGCGACGAGAAAGGCTGGGTCAAATCCATGGAGTGCATCTGCATGGAACTCGGCCCCCCAGACGAGTCTGGCAGAAGAAGACCAGTTCCAGTTAAGGGTTCAGAGTTCATCATGGACATCGACACAGTGATAGTTGCAGTGGGAAGAACGCCGAACCCCATCGTGCAGAGTACAACCGAAGGGTTAGCGGTCACCAAATGGGGAACGATTGTGGCAGATGAGAATGGAAAAACAAGTCTTGAAGGCGTCTACGCTGGCGGAGACATAGTCACGGGCGAAGCAACCGTGATAAGCGCCATGGGCGCCGGCAAAAAAGCTGCAAAAGCCATAGACGAATACTTAAGGAAACGATTAGCAGCAGGTTCTTAGTTAGACCAAAGGAGTTTTGACAGCTCTGATCTGTGGCGCAGTTCTCTGTGAAAAAACATCCGATAAAATAAAAAAATTGTGTTCGCGGATTTCGCACCGATAGGTTTCTCCACGGAAAGGGTGGGGTGTCCTCCTCATTACATGAATTCATATAAGTAGTTAGATCCTAGATAGTACCATGGTTCACTGGACGAAAGAGCTTTTTCAAAAAGACCCTGAACTGTTCCTTGCAAGCTTGGAAGGCCTTGTTGAGCGATCTGCTGCCGAAGTTGACCTCCTTCTGCAGAACCTCAAAGAACAGAGGATCAGAGTGCAAAGGATTCTGGACCTGAATTGTGGAATTGGAAGACATTCGATCGAACTTGGCAAAAGAGGTTTTGAAGTTGTGGGAACAGACCTCTCACCATTGTACATCACGATCGCGAAGGAACGTGCAAAGAAAGAAGGCGTCGAAGACCATACACTCTTCAAGGTGGCTGACATGCGCAAGATCGGCTCAGCATTGGTTCATGAGAAACCCTTCGATGGAATACTAAACCTTTGGACTTCCTTTGGCTTCTACGATGATGAAACCAATGACGAGATTCTGCGGCAATGCGCTGGGCTAGTGAAAACGGGAGGGTTTTTTGCTTTAGAAATCGTGAACCGCGACTATCTCATCAAGCATTTTCAAGCAAGCGATTTCACACGTTTCAAGAATATGATACTTCTTGAAGAAAGAGATCTTGATTTCAACACGTCGCGCATGAAGTCCACGTGGACTTATTTAATTCAAAAAGGCGAGGCAAGGTTTGTTGAGACCAAGAGGGTCACGATTGACCACCGCGTGTGGAGCATTCACGAACTCAGAGAGATGTTCAATCGAACTGGCTGGACAACCAAGTCGGTCACAGGCGGCCTACGCCAAACAACGCCAGATACGCCGCTCGCCGAAGCCAAAAGCGTATTGCTGATCGCCACAAAAAGCAAGTAGTCAGACATGACCTAGGGCACTGCGCTTAGTAAATAAACACATCGGAATATGCCATCTGAAATAGTGGTTTGAGTTTCGGGTAAAGTTTTATCCCTAAACCCCAAATCATCTACATCTCCATCTTCTTCTCTTTCCCTTCTCCTCTCTTCTCTCTCTTTGAGAGTGAGATATACAAACACACAGGCGCGCGCTATGTTTAAATCTGCGTGCATTAAGTCGTTACGGAAGACTTGGAGGGAGCTGGTTGCTGAAGGTTAGGCGTTTCGTTCTAGGGATGGACGAGGCGGACTGGCTTAGGGTGTGGAATGCGGTTTACGGCGTGCGTTTGGGCCAGGCGTCGATGACGGTAGATGAGATGAGGATTATTGAGAAGTCGCCTGATTTTGATTCTGAAGGAAGATTCATCGCTGAGCTGAGTAACCAGCCTGTGGGAATTGTTCATGCTTATGTCGACAAGTTCAGGGAGGAGAAGAAGGGTTTCGTGAATGATTTCGGAGTTGTTCCCGAGTTTCGAGGTCAGGGGATAGAAGAAAAACTCGCTGAAACAGCTCTGGAAGAGCTGAAGAATCGTGGGATGACGGTTGCTCAAAGTTCAGCTGAAAGTGACGAAGAGGACATCGTTAGCCTATGGGAGAGCTGGGGGTTCAAGTTGGTCCGCAGGTTCAGCCTAATGGCTAGAGAGCTTGTTGGGCTTCAATCTGACATCGGGGAAAACATGGAAGTCGTGTTGGAACCCCTCCGAAGAGATGCAGATGAGGATTTGGAGATGCTTAATCGGCTCGACAATGAGTGCTTCAAGGAAGGCTTCAACTGGCGACCTAGCCCTCTTGAGCGGACGGTTTATTTCGTGCGAGAAGACCCATTTTTCAAGATTCAAGAATGGTTCTTCGCCATCTTGAACGGGAAGCACGTTGGCTACATCGGCATAGGTATATATGAGTCATACAATGCGGAAAAAAACGCCAAATGTGGCTGGGTCTTGGACATCGGTGTGCTGAAGCCGCACAGAAGAACGGGGATCGGAACCAAGCTGATGCTGCATGGCATGAACCTGTTGAAGGCTAAGGGCATGACCGTTGCGATGTTGGCAGTGGATGACTGGAACGTGACGAAAGCTATGCGGCTATACGAGAAGGTTGGCTTCAAAGTCGCTAGGACAGACGTAGCTTACGAAAAAAGCATAGAATGATCTGCCCTTCTCAATCTACTATCCCAATCTTGGGTTTCGGTAAACGCCCGCAGAAGTTTGCGTTTGGGGGTAAAGTTTAGCCTTTCTCTCTCTCATTTTCTAACTGACGCACTCAAACAAAAACAAAAAAAACGGAAGTCTATTAGCGCGCGCTACGATACCATTGTGACGTTGTAAGGTACGTGTGGCTCCATTTGAGTACGGCGCGCCGTTTATATGTGGTGTACCCACCTGTTTTCTGGGCACATGGTGATACAATATTGGCTGCTGCTGATCTTGCAGTCGCGACATTTCTTCGGGACAGTCTTCACCTTTTGCATGCTTTTCACCTGATTAGTATGAATCGTCTGTGAGCCCACAAGATGAGTCTTTGTGCTCAGGGGAGAGCTGCAGCGGATACTGATTTGCGCACTCACAGGCGACAATACTAGTCATACCTAGTCATACTATTTAATTCTTTCGACTAAACAGTCTGATTGAGTAGTATAAACATTTAAGTGAGCATAGCTAGGATATTGCGGAATGACCGTTAGATGCCGAAAAAGAAGATTGCGATCAGCATAGATCAGGAACTTTACGACTGGTTGAAGCGTCAAGTTGATTCTGACGAGAGAACATTCGCCTCAATGAGCCATGCCATTGAGTACTGCATCGCCTATTTGAAGAAAGACCGCGAATTCGAACTAGCCAGAAAATCAAAGAAATAACGCGCGGCAGTTTCCTATCTCTGTGTGCCTTCTCCCTGTTTCTGTCTGTGTGTGTTTGTGTGTGCGTGTGTTTGTAGAGAGAGGGTTAGTAGGAGAGAGGGTAGAGAGAGAAGAAGAAAAAGGGTAAAGTTTTATCCCAAACCCAAAAGAAAACGTTGGTTCTAATATAGCGAAATAGATTAATCCACTATTCAACGCGTGCATAGAGCCTATCTCTACGTACTGATTTGCGCGTCACTTTCTGTGACAGAGCTGCACAGTCGAGGAGTGAACTGAAGAAACTGGCCAAAGTCGAATTTGATTGGGTGGACAGCACAGATGGATTAGTCTATCATGGGAAATGGGTTAGAAAACGTATGAGAATTTCTTCAAAATGTCCCTATACCTCGCGGATTTCGCATTGGAGCTTCTTGATTATTTCTTCAGCTTTCAGCGGCTCAACTTTCAACGTGTAAAGTCTGCTCGGCGTGCGAAGCTTCAGCTTCACAACCTCTTTCAGTCTCTTGACGGCACAGTAGTCTGCACGCTCGCTTATAGTGACGAATCGGTCGGCATCAACGATTTCAGCAGGCACCGCTGTTCACTTCCTGTTTGATGCAGTGTTGGTTCATGCACGAGTTCTTATCTGTTTTGGTGAACGTCGTCGCCTAGACAGGTTCCTCTATTTTCTTCAGCAGGTCTTCAAGGGTTTTTCTTTCTTTTTCATCCAGTGGCAACGCTGGTTTGCGAGGGTAACCCCCTGGCAGTCCTTCCAGTCTCATCCCTTCTTTGATGGCTGAGAGTTGATTGAACCTTTTGACGAGCACCTCGTTTGCAAACGATATTCGGTTTTGCAGTCTACTTGCCTCTTCGTATTGGCCTTTTTTATAAGCCCTGTACAAACGACTGCACAATGTTGGGAACACGTTCGCAACCGCTATCACCGCGCCTCTGCCTCCAGCTTGAAGTGTTGGAAGCGCAACGTCTGCTGTGCCAGCCAGGACTGAAAGCCTGTTGCCAAGCAATCTTATGACCTCGCTTATCGTACCGAAGCTCCCGCTGCTTTCCTTCAACCCTATTATGCTCTGATTTTCAGACGCCAGTCTCTCAATGGAAGATGGTTCCAGAGAGAAGCCTGTGAACTTTGGAACGTTGTAGACAACGATCGGAAGGTCCACGGCTTGGCACACTGTCCTGTAGTGTTCATAGATTTCTCTGCTTGTGAGTCTGAAATAGAAGGGTGTCACTATTAGAGCAGCATCCACGCCCAACTCAGCCGCATCCTTTGTAAACGCGACAGTTTCCTGCGTGCTCATGCTACCTGTTCCCGCGACCACCGGAACCTTTCCGTTGACCTCATCCAGAACGGTTTCAATGACCTTCTTTCTTTCTTGCCTAGAAAGGTAAGGAGCTTCGCCGTTGCTTCCACAAGGGACTAACCCTGAAACCCCGCTTTTCATCCAAAACCTGACACATTCCCTCAGTGCATTGATGTCGAGTTGACCTCCACGCTTGAAAGGTGTCACGTGAGGCACAAAAATCCCATCCAACACAAGTCTAGGCATAGTCTCAAACCCTCAAGATTCTGACATGCAAAAGTCGTTAATTAAGCTTGCAACCTTCAGGTCTTTTTGGCAGAAAGGCTTGAACACACATTAAACTGGCCAGAGTCAGCGTTGAGGATTAGTTTGATTCGTCTACGGAAACTTGCTCTCTTGAGAGTCCTAGAATGACGATTCCTATTAGGGTCACTAGACCTGAGAACCCTGTGACGAACAATAGAAATCCAGACAAAATGCCTCCGATCAATTCCCACACCAGAAGCAGCAGACCAATCATAAACCCAGTTCCAGCCATCGCGGTTATGAGAAGCACCATCAACGTTCCCAAATAGCCAAGCCGGATTCGGGTTCTTCCACTCTCCTGCGAGCGTTCTTCAGCCATTTTCAAACACCTAGCGGGCAAGGAACTCCTTGATGGCAAATACCAAGAAACAACAAAACAATCGAATGCAAGAATCAACCCTCAAACCATTCTTGATCACTATTTGCCGCCCTCAACCGTTCGATAGGAATACAGTCATTCAACCTGAAAGCTAATATTTGAACTTAACGCGAATTCTGCCCTTAGCACACGATGTTCGAATTCATGCAAAATGCCCGTTAGAAGCTTCCTTCGATAGAAAAGGTTCTTGGTGGGCCGGACCGGACTCGAACCGGCGACCTTCTGCACGTCAAGCAGATGTCCTAACCGAGCTAGACTACCGGCCCTCGTATTTTCACTTGAGGAGCTGTTATTTAAGAGTTTTAGGTCAATGTTCTTTGGGTCAATTGGGTCAATCTTCTTTACATTGGCAGAGGTGTCCAGGACACTCTTGAGAAAGATGAGTTTTCGATAAACAAGGGAAAAGGCATTAGACAAAATGCAATATTATTCCCTAGCCAGACACCAAAAGACAGAAATCTTAAGGCTACACGACAACAGAAGACGAACTAGAGGTTCAAGAATGAGTGAAAAGAGAATCGATATTTTCAGAGAAATTGTCATTGCCCTAGTTTTAAGTCTAGTCTTGGTTTTTTCTCTAAGTATCGAGACAGTTAATGCTCAGGCTGGACAGGTAACACTCAAGCCATCAGATGATACATTCGTTGATTCAAGTTTTCAAACATTGACCTTTGGTGGAGAAACCATACTTGAAACATTAAATGAGTATCATTACTATGGAGGTCAATTTTCTGAAGTTGAAGAGGTAGTATGGCTGAAATTCGAGTTGTCTTCTGTTCCTAAAGGGGCTGTGATTGACGTGGCTACACTTCAGTTGTATCCATCTAACGTTTATGGAACAAACGATGTTCATGCTCATTTTTGCACTAATTATTCGTGGACTGAGTCTTCATTGACATATTCCAATATGCCCAGTTACAACACAACGTCAATGGACTCAGTATTGGTTACGGTCAATAATCAATGGTATAATTGGAGCACAGTTGATGCTGTCAAGAATGCTTTGAACAGCAATGCTGAAGCAGTAACAGTAGTTTTACGGGAACCATCTATTCAGAATTCTTTGGTTTCGTTCGAATCTAAAGAAGCTCCAATTAATCTTACAGATTATTCTCCCAAACTGACAATTCATTGGAGTAATGTTGTGCCAGAATTCCCAACTTTCCTTATTCTGCCGTTCTTTATGATAGCAACACTACTAGCAGTCATAGTCTATGAAAAGAGACAACCAAAGATTTCTGGGGCTCTGTAGGTTTTTCATCGTAGTACGGTTGCTCTAAGCTTAGAGTGGTCAATCACAAACCATAAGAGCTGAAAACATTCGATGAAACATGTGGTGATACAGATTGCTTGAAGGCAAGAGTGTGAATCTGAGGGTTGTGGAAAAGGAGGACTTGCCTCTGATTGCGGAATGGATGAACAACCCCGAGTTCTGGGGTGAATATTTCTCTCCAATACAGAGAACCAAGACAGACATGGAGAAGACTTTTGAAACCAATCCCTTGGAATATAGACAATTCATTATTGAGAAGAAAGACGGAACCAAAATCGGTGGCATAGCACACTTCAACATGCTTGCACCCTATACGAAAATGCAGGAAATAGGATATGCATTACTTCCAAGCGAAAGAGGAAAAGGCTACTGCACCGAAGCTACAAAGATGATGGTGGATTACTTGTTTCTCTCAAAAGACATAGCTTGCATTCAAGCCACGACAGATGTTGGAAATGTTGCCTCACAAAAGGTTCTAGAGAATTCAGGTTTCCAAAAAGAAGGGATAATGCGAAAACGATTTTTCAGTAATGGAGAATGGAGAGACACCGTCATGTTCAGCATCCTCAGGGATGAATGGAAAGAACCACAAATACTGACAAGAACCGTTTGAAGATGATCAGTTTTTAGGTTTTTCGTAAACCTTATAGGTGAACCGAGAACACACATGTGTTTTTGGCTTCAAGGGAGGTGATAGGTTGAAATTTGGTGACGTAATTCTAGCTGTGGCTTCTATAGATGTGATTGATGTTATGATTTGGTTTGTCTTAGGTGCAGCTTTGATTCCGTCCATAAGCTCTTATTGGGGAATGAATTCTGCTGGAATCATATCCATGCTAATCGCCGCATTAGTTGTAGGCTACGTTCTTGCTGGAAAGATACAAGAAGAATCCAGAATTAGAGCAGTCGGTAAAATATCTGTTTTGTCCGCATGGGTCGTGGCTTTTTATGTGATGATAAGTGCTGCTGCCAATCCCTATTACAAAGATTGGATTGATGAAACCCTAAAGAGTATGTACGCTACGGGTGCGTGGACAAAAACGGATTGGTACGTTTATGGACAATTGGCACTAATGACCTACGTCGTTCTGAATGTCGTACTGATCTTGGTATTGACTTTCATCGGGCTGTATGCTGGCTCAATGCTGAAAAAGCCAAAGAAGAGTTAAGAACAGCAAAAGCATATCAGACCATCACTTTCTTTTATTGTCTTTTCTGAATGACAACTGGAAGCTTCTTTTCTATGTCGTTCTCTATATGATGTAGTCTTTAATACTGATCTCGGCTAATCTTGTCTTCTGGGTGTCAATAGTGGTTGATGTTCAGACTATTTCTGTAGCTATTGCTTCTGCAGGCGTCATTATGGGTGTTGTCTACTACATTCTAGATATTCGTCACCAAGCTAGAACAAGAGAGACAGACCTTGTCCTGAGGTTATATGCCACTTTTGGCAGTAATGAGTTCCAAGAACATTGGACTGAATTCATCAAGGGCGACTACAAAGACTACAACGACTTTGTTAAGAAATATAATATTCGTTCTAATCCTACGCCTGAGTCTACTTACCTCTTTGAAGCATTAGGTGTTCTCTTAAAGAATAAACTAATAGACATAAGGCTGGTTGACGACCTCTTCACTGGACCAAGCAAATGGTTCTGGGAAAAACTGAAACCAATAGCAGAAGACACTAGGAAAAAGTTCAACTATCCACAATATGCTGAACACATCGAATATCTCTACAATGAAATGAGGAAAAGAGAACAGCGACTCCAGCAAAAAGGTGTGAAGAATGGTTGACATTACAGAGATTTCAGCAATGGTTGCAGCAGCAGGCGTGCTGGTAGGTGTTGTTCTGACTGTTCAGGAACTTAGACATCTGGTAAGGCAGAGACAAACAGACCTTGTAACCAGACTCTCCTATGATATCTCCACAAACAAAGAATTCTTAGAAGCATTTGTGGATATCTTCGAAGTTGAGTTCAAAGACTACGACGATTTTGTAAAAAGGTATGGAAAACCCATGTCTAGAAACCAGGTTCCCATGTCGTTCATGATGATGGGCAACTTCTTTGAGCAAATTGGGGTTCTCTTCAGAAATGGGCTCATAGACGCTTCTCTGATTAGTCAACTTTTTCCCATAGACATAATGTGGGAGAAGATGAAGCCTCTCGCTGAAGGTATGAGAAAGGAATATCACAACCCAGAATTCTTTGAGTGGTTTGAATACCTATACAATGAAATGAAGAAGAAAGAACAGAAGCTTCAGCAATCAAAAGCCTAAAGCTACAAAGATTTCAGAGACCCTCTGGAAGTTTTTCACCGTATCTTGGACTATTGTATGCATAGGATTTCTTCCACAAGTCATAAGAACTCCAAAAAGAACTAATCAATGATGTGATATGGAGAAAATGAAAACTATCGACTACAAACTTCTGCATGAGCTGATGAAGAATAGTCGCAGGAGTGACAGAGAGCTAGCCAGGACTCTGGGTGTGTCGCAACCTACTGTCAGCAGGAGAAGGATAGCCCTTGAAAAGGACTTCATTGATGGATATACGGCGATACCAAAATGGGAAAAAGCCGGTTATGAACTTGTTGCGTTCAGCTTTGTAAAGCACAAGATCAAGTATGCCACGCCCGAAGTGAGGGATAAATCCTTCAGGAAGGTGGAAGAGTGGATGATGAAACAACCAAACGTTATCTTAGCCATAGAAGGGCAAGGAATGGGATGGGATGGCATCTTTGTTTCATTCCACAAGAGCTATTCAGACTTTGCAGAGTTCATGAGAAAGCACGACAGCGAGTTTTCAGACGTATTGATCGAAAGCCAAAGCTTCATTTCAGACATTAACCAAAGAACTATTAGAAAACCATTTCACCTGAAATATCTGGCAGATGCAAAATAGTGTGTGTACCTGTCCAACTGTACGAGCTCCCATCAGTCCTAGCGCGCGCCTCGCCGTCTTCAACGGTGCTCGTCAACTGTATATGCAAAACGTATATGCTCTCAGATAAGCGCTTTTTGCGAATTTAGGGACAAGCCAACGCGCTTTTCATGAACGCCCCAGCTGCCTGTTCTAAGCGGTTTCTTAGACAGCTCCTAAGTCCGTCTTATGACCGAAAATTCGGCTTTTGGCCATCGTTGCCAAGAAAACGAAGGCAGCAACAGCCAAGGCAAAGAGAGCAATGACTATCATCCAGCTTATTGGCCCGGCTGCTTTGCTCGTCTGAAGGAAAAGGCCGATGGACAGTGCGAAGTACCATAGGGCTGAAGACCACACGATAGGCAGGACCGCCGCGAAAGCAAAGAGAAAAGCTGAAAGACCAACGTAGTAGAAGCTGAGGCGGGGCAGAATCTTCTTTGTCACCTGAAGGAGCCTAATATCACCAATCCCAAGGCTGCTTCCACCCTGTATCGCCTTGATAAGGGTCTTCGACTCAGCGTACACCTCAGGCAACTCTTCCAAGACGATCAGGCCCAGCGCCATAATCAACACGAGAGATGTCAGCAAGAGACCTGAGTCGATGATCACCAAGAAGAGCAAACCGGCGCCGAAGCCGATGATTAGCGGCACGAAGGGCAAGAGGGAAAGCAATTTGTGAAAAATCGTGATTTTTTCGTACGGGTCAAACACAACAAAGGTTTTGTCAAACACGCTAGCCTCAGCGTTCTTTGAAAGACCCCTCAGCTTGTTAAGTCTCAGGCGCAGAAACACAGCGAGAGCCAAGGCTATTGAACCCGATGCGACAAGCGTCGCTGAAGCATAGACGAGATAGCTCTCCACGAAGCCACAAGGCCCCATCAATGTCGACGTTAAAGTATTATTAATGCTTGATGCTAACAGAACAGCCCAGCGCCTATACATAGGCTTCATGAAAAGATTCTAAGAAACACCAAACGTAACTAGTATGAAAGCCGAGACGGCAGACCGGACTGGGGGAGTCTCACCTTCGCATAATAGAAAGCCGTTCTCCAAAAGAGCGACTGGTGGTCTATCATTCGAAAGCCAACACAAAAGGTTTTAAAAAACAAGAAACGTAACTAGCTACGAGCCGGGATGGCAGAGTGGTTAATGCGCTGGCCTTGAGGCAAAAGAAAATGCGCTTATGTTTGGGAATCTGTTCCTAGCAAGTAAGCCAGTGGCCCTTTGGGGCCGCGCGGGTTCAAGTCCCACTCCCGGCGCCAACAAACCCAAGCTAGCTGTTTGCTACTCAAGCAGCTTTTTCCATTATTGCTACGTATCCTGCGTCTTCAGAGTCTATGAATCGACTGATTTTCCATCCTGTTCCGTTGATGATCTGTTTCATTTCTTCTTTGGACACGATTAACCATTCAATCCATTTTGTGACTGTTTTTTCAAACCGCACTCTTGTCTTTGTCTGTCCGCCCAGTTTTCCCCTGCTCCTGTTTAGTCTGTGATACTCCAAGTGCAGCGGGTTGTCTGTCTTGTAGGGGTCCCGTGTTTCGGCTATGACAATAGCGTTCTTGGAGGTTATCCTTCGAAGTTTCTTGAACAGTCTTCTCGTTTTCTTAGAGTTGCCCATAAAGCCGAAGTTTCCGCCGAACATGAGTACCGTACCAAAAGCGTTGGGTTTGAAGCGTAGGTTTTCAAGAGACATCACCCTGGCTTTCTTTAGCCCTCTCAGTTTGCAGACTTTTGACGGCGAGGGGAGAACTGTCAACGCCGACCACGCTGAAAGCCTTTCGCTGTAGGTACGTGCTTACGAGATTTTCATAACCTTTAGCCGAGCGCGCACTATCTAGAATTTCCATTTTGCAATTTGCAGTGTTGCGGCTAGGGTTTGTATTCTCTCGAGAACAGTGGGCTCGAGATGATTAGGTCCGCTGTCGCTCGGTTGCAGGCAGTCGGGATGTTGTAGAGGACGGCTATCCTGAGAAGGGCCTTAACGTCAACGTCATGAGGAAGAGATTCCAACGGGTCCCAGAAGAAGATCAGATAATCTAATTTTCTGTTAGCTATCAAAGCGCCGAGCTCCATGTCTCCTCCCTGAGAGCCGTCCTTGAGTAAGGCAACGTTTAGGCCTGTTTTCTCTATGATCTTTTTCCCTGTTCCCCCTGTTGCATAAAGGTTGTGAAGCGCCAATGTACCCTTGTTAAATTCAACCCATTCCACGAGATCAGTCTTTTTGTTGTCATGAGCCACTAGGGCTACTGTTCTTTTCAAGTCACGTCACACCTGTTCAAGCCAAGTCAACTACTTCCAACAGCCTTAAACCTTTGCTGCAAGAGTACGCTTTTGAACGAGCACGAGTGGAAGTCTGCGTTCAAAGGGCGAAGAAGGACTTAGTCGTTTACGAGGCTTCGTATAAGAAGAACCTCTGCACACGCCCATTTTGCTGCAAACCCTCCTCTTCTGGAATTCTGCTCAGATCAGGGAAGGAACACGCATTTGGATGATAAAGCAAATCTCGGAGAAGTTCTAAACATTCTAATTCTAATTGGAATATAGAAAAGGTATCAGTCTTGAAGTGGGTGTGAGGCGTGCCAAAGTTTCGGCAGACGGCAGAGTTGCTGAGGTTGATGGGCAAGAAAGAGCGTATTCGCAACGTCTGCGTGGTGGCCCACATCGATCATGGGAAGACAACGATGACCGATTCGCTGCTGGTCGAAGCGGGACTTCTGCCGTCACGCGTAGCAGGTTCAGCAAGAGTTCTGGACTATTTGGAAGAAGAGCAAAGACGCGGCATCACGATTAAGACGGCAAACATTTCGTTTCTGCATGAAGTGGACGGGTCTCCTTATCTGATAAACTTGGTGGACACTCCTGGGCACGTGGACTTCACTGGTAAAGTGACGAGGGCTTTGCGCGCGGTTGACGGTGCGATCGTCGTTGTGGACGCCGTTGAAGAGGTGATGGCTCAGACGGAAACTGTCACGCGTCAGGCTCTTGAGGAGAGGGTGAGACCTGTTCTTTTCATAAATAAGGTTGACCGTCTGATAAGGGAGCTGAAGCTTTCCCCCGATGCGATTCAGAAAAAGTTTGTCCGAATTATCACGGATTTCAACAACATCATCGAGATTTATTGTGAGCCAAGGTTCAAGGAGAACTGGAAAGTTGACCCTTCAAAACAGAGCGTCGTCTTCGGTTCAGCGCTACACAGGTGGGGATTCACCTTGGAAATAGCTGAGAAGAAAGGCATGAGGTTCAGTGATGGTGACTTCACGGACGCCTATGAGCATGAAGCATGGCAGGAACTCTCGCAGGTTGTTCCTCTTCACACCGCAATACTTGACATGGTCGTGAAGAACCTGCCAAGCCCTGTAGAAAGCCAACGATACCGCGTTCCAAAGATCTGGAAGGGCAGTTTGACGTCGGAGATCGGTCAGGCAATGGTGAACTGCGACGACCAAGGGCCAACGGTGATAGACATAACTGCGGCTCAGATAGTTCAGAACGAGGGTTTGGTTGCCACTGGACGGATCTTCTCGGGATCTGTGGAAAAAGGCGACAATGTTCACTTGGTTAGCGCAGGCAAAGACCACTGCGTGCAAAGCGTTTCCCTTTACATGAGTGCTTTCAGGGAAGCTGTGAGCCACATTTCTGCTGGCAACATTGCAGCGTTGACAGGACTTGAATCAGCAAGGGCCGGGGAAACGGTCGTCGATGCTGAACACAAGAGCATCTGCATTCCGTTTGAGAATGCCCTCCGCGAGTCAGAGCCCGTTATGACCATAGCGGTAGAACCGAAGAACCCTAAAGACCTAGGAAGCCTTCTTGAGGGACTGAAAAGACTTTCGATTGAAGACCCAAACCTCGTAGCAACCGTGGACACTGAAACGGGCCAACACTTGCTCAGCGGAATGGGCGAGCTTCACCTGGACGTTGCCATGAACTTCTTGAAGAAGCACATCGGTGACGTCAAGCTTGATGCAACCAGCCCGATTGCAGCGTACAGAGAAACTGTTCTCAAAAGTGGAGCACTCGTGATGACGAAGAGTCCTAACAAGCTTAACGAGTTCTGGGTTCAGACAGAGCCGCTTGAAAGGAAAACGATAACAATCCTAGAAAAGGGCCTAACACGCAGTGAAGACAAGCTTGCAAAAAATGTGGACGAAGAGATTTGGGCCGTGGACGAGCACATCAACATTCTAGTAGATTCAACCAAGCACACTGAGCATCTTCAGGAGGTGAAGAACGATGTCGTGTCAGGTTTCATCTGGACGTGCAGAACCGGGCCTCTTAGCGAACAGCCTTTGAGAGGCGTGAAAGTCAAGCTTATGGACGTGAAGTTTGACAGAAATCCCGAAAATCGAGAACCAAGCCAAGTCATGCGGGCGATAAGCCGCGCGATTCTGGGTTCGTTGCTGACAGGGAACCCTACACTGTTGGAGCCGATTTACAAGGTCGAAGTGTCCGTTCCGTTGCAATGGCTTGGCGCGTGCTCCAAGATAATAACTCGCAGACACGGAAAAATAGAGGCCACTGAGCAGAAAGGACTGGCAGCAATCATAACAGGCTACGTTCCAGTCGCACAGACTTTCGGCCTCCCTGCAGAAATGCGGACCGCAACCTCCGGCCATGTTTTTTTGCAGCTGACCTTCAACCACTGGGAGAAAATGTCTGAAAAGCTTGAGGCCGAAGTGGTCAAGCAGCTCCGTGTGCGAAGAGGTTTGCCGGCTGAAGTGCCTCAACCGAGGGCTTTTGTGGACGAAATCCTCAGGTGACCTCGCTGTCGCCAGCTTTCCATGCATTCTTGATCAATAAGGGTTTAAAACTACTTTGAAGAATGAATAGCGTGAGATCGACCATGGTTCAACTGGATCTTCCGCTTCCTTTTGACTTGAACTTCACTTTGTGCTGTGGACAGACGTTCCCGTGGGAAAAACAGGGCGCTTGGTGGTACGGCACAGTCGGAGAAGATGTTTTCAAAGTTCGACAGAGCGGAGACAAGCTGGAGTTTGAAAACGCACGCGAAACCTTCGTCAAGAGATACTTCGGGTTGAACGATGACCTGCCAGAGATTTTTTCACAAATCAACAGAGACAAGCACATAGAGAAGGCGATTAAAGAGTTCAAGGGTCTTCGCATTCTCAGGCAAGACCCATGGGAATGTCTCATCTCGTACATCTGCGCAACCTACAAGAATATTGCGGCAATAAAACGGATGCTGCAGCATCTTTCCAGAAAATTCGGGAGAAAAGTCGTTCTTGACGGTTACAGTTTCTTCACGTTTCCAACCCCGATGAAACTGGCCAAAGCAACTCTGAATAGTCTGAGAGAATGTGAACTTGGCTACAGGGCGAAGTACGTTTCACAAACCTCAAAGGAAATCTTCAAGAACGCCTATGATCTGGAACAATTAAAGAAGGCAGCTTATGACCGAGCAAAAGAGGAATTGCTCAGATTTCCAGGAGTGGGCCCCAAGGTGGCAGACTGTGTCCTGCTTTTTTCCCTTGAAAAACTCGATGCTTTTCCAGTCGATGTATGGATCAGAAGAGCAGTTTTGAGGCATTACGCTAGCAGTTTTCCAAGCAATTTTGTGGACACCATCTCAGGTCAGAAATCCCTCAGCGAATCAGGATACAGGCAGCTGAACTTATTTGGAAGACTGTACTTCGGCAAGTACGCGGGTTACGCACAAGAGTATCTGTATCATTACGAACGCACTAAAGCCTGCAGTCATTCATGATTACACGCTGGTTCTGCCTGTGACGCCCGCGCTTTCATTACAGTGGCCCAGATGCGGAAAACGTTTAAATTGACTCTGAAACAGCATACTAAAGGGATCAAACCAACGTCTGGGCCCGTAGCTCAGCCCGGTTAGAGCGCCAGGCTCATAAATGTTCATCGCGTTGAGAGACCTGTTGGTCGGGTGTTCAAATCGCCCCGGGCCCACCATTCCTCAGTGCGCACGCCCTTGAAAACCCGAGACCCTTACAGGTTGCGTCTCCGGTCTTTTTGCGGCTACCAATAATCCCTTGGACTTCCTTATGAGCACACTTGGCGTTACCTCTTCTCCTCCTCTTCTTCTGGAAGAAAAAGAGTGTGTTGGGTGATTCTGTTCGATTAGGGTCCATGGATGTTAAGTTATTTATCATGACGCTTCTGTCTTGAATTATTAGAACAACTCAAAATGAAAAAGGAAAGGCAATTGGAAGTGGACAAGCGCAATTCTCGCCTACTTCCACTCGTAACCTGTGCCGCTCAACTCCATAGTCTTCATGTCAGCAGTGCCTTCTATAGCAGCGATGGCCCCGTTCATCCAAGCGAGCTTTTGAGAGGCAGTCCAAAACCTTGCGACGTTAAAGTCCCGGCTCTTGCCTGCTTCCATCTTACCAAAGAAGTGAATCTTCCAAATCACGGTATCCCCGTCCTGGGACGTGAATATCCCTTGACCGCTTCCGCTGTAGCCTCCGTCAGGAGCCTGGACAAGGTCTAATGTTCCCATGTTTGTGCCGCTTGGGGCTCGGCCAAAACCCTTCACTACGCTCGTAAAAGTCTGTTCCATGTGTACACCTTCAGGCCCTACGGATTTGATTGACATCGCTACCACTTTGCCCTTTTCCTCCCACAGTTTTTCCCCTAAAACCAACTTTCTCACCCCCAGAAAAGCATCAGTGTATATCGCATTTAACACTTTGCAATCTCGCTAGACTTCCATGAAAAGCAGAAAATCCTAACTGTATCATCTGCTAAAGCTTCTTCCAGCTGCGCAAAGTGTGCGTTGGGTTAGCGCGCGCGAACCCAAACCATCCGTAAAATTTATAAAGTGTTCTGAATTAGGTTGGACTATGCCAGTATTCATGTGGATAAGTAGGCATACTCCTGACAACTGCCCTGCTTTTCATGAGAAACATCGAAAGAGCACTTTGGAATTATTATCTACAATGGACAGCCTGACGAAGAAACATGGAACAAAGCTACTTGGCTCATGGACTGACTTCCCAGAACACATAATATACATGGTGTTCGAAGGGAGTCTTGACGCCATGCAAAAACTCCAAATGGAACCGTGCATTATGGCATGGCTCTCATGGAATACAATGGAAAGAAAGATTGTGAGCAAGAACGAAGAAATTCTGAAAATGCTGAAAAAAGCCAAATAGAATCACCTCATCTTCTGTCAGTTCCATTCTTTTTTCCTCGTCTTTTTAGATCGGGTTGGTTGGGGTAAGGTTTTATCTTTTTCTCTCTCTCCTACTACCTCTCTCTAACTCTCTCACTCACTCTCTCTAAAAAAACAAACAAGTAAAAAACACACACACGCACACACAAACACCGAAGCTCGCGCTTAAGTTTCGGGCGTCAACCGATGGATTCAAATCCTTTCACAATCAACAAGGAGAGTCATGAAAGATGTCGAATTGAGATTGATATCTGAACTTATGAAGAATTGCAGGAGAAGCGACAGAGAACTGGCTAAGGCCTTGGGTGTTTCTCAACCCACGATAAGTAGAACGATAAAGAAACTGGAGAAAGAAGGCTATATTAAAGAATACACGATAATACCTGATTTCAGCAAGCTGGGTTACGAGATTATGGGGATCACATCTATTGCAGTTCGTGACCAGCCCTACAAAGAAGGATTCAAAGAAATTAGAAAGTTGGCCGCTGAAGTCGAAAAAAAGCATCCCCACGCATCCTTAATGGCCGTGAGCGGCATTAACCGCAACAAGAATAGGCTCTTCATAACGTTTTATGAAGACTATTCAGCCTATGTAGAAGCCTTGAGACTGACAAGACAACTTCCCTTCATCAACGTTGATAGCATTGAGAGCTTTCTAGTCGACCTGCACGACGAAACAAACTACAGGCTCCTAAGCATGTCAGCAATAGCCCAACACCTTGTGAAAAAGAGCCAGAAGAAACCATAATAAATTGTCTGCGCCCGTTTGCTACGCTAAATTCAGCACTTGCCTAGCAAACGTATCGCACACGTCAGCGGTTCATCGGAATTCTGTTTTTCTAAGGCTCCCTGATGAAACGACCCGTCTTAAGGTCTCTGTAACGGTCTTGAAAGTCACCCTTCACAGTTACAGTTTGATGTCTCCACGTTACAGCTACACTTGCAGCTACCTCTCTTCCACGAGCATAAACCCTTCTCGTTTCCCGCGCGCCAGTTGGTATTCCTAGACGTCTGCATTCCAATTCAACCAGTCTCAACTGACCACTTGTTCCACGCCACTTGTAACCCATTCAAATTGCCAACGTTATTTTAACTTGTTCAAAAGTGCGACAGCGTTTCATCTCAACCGTAGAACAAGACTCTACTGTCGTTGTTCTCTTTTCTTCATTTCGTTATAAAGGTATTCAAACCACTCCAATATCTCTGGTTGATTTCTGACCTTTCTGGCTTCCAATACTATATCTTTCATCTTTTCCCATGTCCATTTGATAGGAGTCGTGAACATGTCGTCGACTAGGTCTATGTCTATGAGTTTTCTTTTAAGAAGAATACCGATTCCTTCAAAGAACATGCCAACCGCGGTAAATTCAGCCAAGCCATATTTTTTCTCATAATCAAGACTATCCTTGGCCTCTCTGTTCAAAACCTCCCTCCATACCTTCTGGAATTCGATATTGTCGAAATCCGAGTAGAGTTTCATTATAAGGTCTGTCTGTCTCTGCCTGACTAGATTTCTGATCTCAAGAACCGTCAAGACAACACCTACTAACACACCTGCAGCCGCAACAATAGCTGAAATCTCTGTTACGTCAACCATTCTAACCCTTCTTGGATTGAAGTTTCTGGATTTCGTTGCCCAGATATTCTAGTCCTCGACCCAATTTCGGTTGATTGATTTCCCTTCTGCAAGTTTCGAGGAAAGGCTTGAACTTCTTCCAATATCTCGGAATGACGCCGCCGAAAAGACTGTTGACCAAGTTGACATCAATCAGTCCTTTTTCCAGAAGAATCCCTATTTCGTTGAAGAATACTGCGGACGGCGGAAACTCCACACCAAACTTGTCTTGATACGTCTTAAGGCTGCCAAGTTCTTCTGTCATGAACGTGTGCCACTCTTTTTGAAACCCTTCCGAGGAGTAAATTGAATACAAGTTCGTCACTAGGTCGGTCTTTCTCTGTTTGACCAGATTTCTCAGCTCCACGACAGTAAGAACCACACCTATCAACACGCCTGCCGCTGCCACTACCGTAGATATCTCTGAAATGCCAACCATCCATAACACCTATCAATTGCCAAACAATGTAGTCTACCTCGGTTCAGCTATAACTTTTCCGCAAAATCACAGACTGTAGTTCTATGTGTGTTTGTCTGTCTGTTTGCCTGTCTGTCTGACAGAAGATAGTAGTAGGTAATAGAAGTAAAGAAGGAGAGAGAGAAAGGGTAAGGTTTTATCTCAAACCCAAAGAAATTCGACGAACAAGGCCAAATTACATCTTGGGTGTCGAATCAGCCTTTCTGGGCGTATGCGAGTATACTGTAGATTGTCACTTTGAAGCCCTTGTCTGTCTTTGCTTTCGTCATCTCTTCCTTTGTTTTCTTGATCACCATCTCTGCCAATTCCAGCGAGAGGTCTGGTGGCAGGTTGATCCTAAACAAGGATTGAGGTGATTCAATCATAGGTGCATACTTGGAAGGATCAACATAGTCAATTTGGTGAATGCCGAAGATTCTGGTTTTCTTGAATCCCGCTTTGTCAAAAAGCTCATGAGTTTCTTCGAGGCCTATGAGTTTCAGAGATTCAGGCAAGACAGACGCGGTGTGACGATTCTTGATCCTATCATATATCTCTTTAACCTCTCTGAAGGTTGGTTCAGCAAAGAAAAGTAAGGCTGTTTGTCCCATGGGTTTAAGGACTCTGAACACTTCGTTCAAGGCTTTTTGCTTGTCTGGAAAAAAGAAAAATGCCTGATTGCTGATTGCCAGGTCAAAATTGGATTCTGGAAAATCCAGTTGTTCAGCATCTCCTTTACTGAACTCAACATTAGCATAGCCGAGACCTGCACCTCTTGCTCTTGCCAAGTCAAGCATCTTCTGTGAAATATCAATTCCATAAAACTTGCCTCCTCCCTGAACTCTTTGCATCAGTAGCGCGCGCCTGATACTCGCTTCGGCAGGTAAAGGAGTTGTCGTAGTAGGCTATGCATTTGCTTGCCAAGCTGCACTTGTTTCTGTGCCTCCATCGGTTCGTTACGCTGTCAAGGAAGTCCAAAACACTATCGAACAGCCTACGCATCATAGTGCTTCACCCTGAGCAGTAGGTTCCTGAGTTCCCTTCCTTTCTCGGTAGTGACGTAGTGAGGGCTGTTCTTCACGAGCGCGCGCGGGCTGGATTTGCAAAAAAAAGCGGAGAGAGTTATGACGTGCGTCCGAAGTTGTTAGCAAGCAGTATTATGTCGAGGATGTTGATCGTTCCGTCGCCGTTCAAATCAGCGTCTGGGTTCCAGTTTGCGCTTCCAGGGTGAGAACCGAAGGCCTTAGCCGCTATTATCGCGTCTAGGATGTCCACTTTGCCATCATGGTCCAAATCTCCAGGAATGGACTTGGACTTCACAATGTACGTGCCTGAAACTGGAGCTTGGCTCTGTGGTAGGACGGCGGCGCTCGTGTCGGCGATGATCGTGTCGAACGGTGTGAGAGGACATGTTAGGTCGGAGCCTCCGCGCGGACTTTGCAGGGTCGCGTTGAATGTGATTATCGCTATCACTCCTGTACCGCTTGGGAACGGCTCGTGCCACGTGGCGTTGACATCTGGCTCAACAAGGTCTCCAACCGCTACGAAGTCTTGGTTGATTGTGGCGTTGAAGCCTAAGCGCTGGTAGAACGTTGTGCCCTGGTCTGGCGAAACTCCGAATGGTGGCAGCCATGGGCCTTCGGAAACGCTCAACACCTGCAGCAGGCTGCTGTTGTAGCCCAGTATGAACTGGAACCCGACTGCCTTCAGGGCAGCGTCCAGGTTGTTCACACTCACGGTTACGTTGAAGATCTCGCCTACGCTGTGTGCAGTGTAGTTTGATCCTGATGCGCCTGATCCCTGAGTCGCCATTGAGAAGTACGGTCCTGTTATGGTGATGCTGTTCTTGTACAGCCCGTCCACGTCTGTGTGGCTAATCGGGAGGCCGTTGAGGTCACCTAGTATGTCGTTGCTTATGTGGAGGGCGCTGCTGAGGCTGGGCACCGTGGAGTTTGGTGCTTGAAGCACGGTGAAGTTGAATGCGGCAACTCCGTGCTTTCCTTGTGGCCATGAGTAGCTGGGTATGCCGACTGCGCTGCCGGTAGTCGTTATGTTTGCTGGCTCGTAGCCTTCTGATGCTGCCAGACCACCGTCCGTCCACGTGATGCCGTAGGTTGCGGTTCCTGCAGTGTTGTTGAAGGTTTTCTTGATGACGTTAATGTTGCTCGGAATGTCAGCGGGCAGCGTTATGAGTGGGTCGCTGAAGAACACGTCGGCCATGCTGTTGCACTTGAGGAGATTATGGTCCCAACTGAGCTGGAACTGCATTCCTGCGATGTTCGTCATGTTTGCGACTGAGACGTTCACTAGGAACGTTGAGCCAACGTTCATGGTTGGCGGTTGAAAGATGTTGTTCTGGGGATCGACAAACAGGAGTGCTGGTGGCTGTGCTTTTGCTACGTTTACTGTGAAGACTGCTGCGAAGCCGAGAAGTGTTGTTACAATCATTAGTGTGGAGGTAACTTTCGCTAAAGTATTCTTCATTCTTTTCTCCCTTCTCTTTTGTTAGGGTATTGATGTTATGATCTGTTTATATCATTTATGAAGAAATGTTCTATTGCGTGCGCATGACCTTTCTTTTCTGGGTCATGTTCATGAGTGGCAATGTTTGAGCGGTTTAGGCGCGCGCTCCGTCGATGCATATATCGAGTATCTCGTACGTTATTTCCAGCCTGTCTCTCATTCTTATCACAGCATTGTCAGCTGTTTAAGGACAACTATGCTTCCGAAGACTAGCCCTACTGTTGTCACAGCCGAGTACAGTGCATCCCTAGCGCGCGCCCCTCCTTTTCCAGCGTCAGGTCAGGGGCAGGCGTCTCACGTGGTCGGTCGGTCATAAAGCTTCCCCCAAACCCAAACCCCCTTACTTTACGACTCCGACTCACCAACTTACTATACTATACTCTTGCTCTTTCTTCAGCAGCGCACGTCTCTGATCTGTCTGACGTCTATCCGAATCCTCCTTGTAAGGGTGATGTGATGTAGCCGACTAGCGGTAGGAGTGCCAGCGCTACTATCATGAGGATTACGGCGTGTTTGAAGCCTGCGGATGTTTCTCCTGAGCTTATTTTTCCGCTGACTAGGCCGATGAAGAAGGTTTGAACCATGAGCGGCGGCAATATCAGTGTCACCACTTGGGCGAAGGGAATAGTTTGGTGGCCGAAGGAACCGAGAATGCTCTGGCTGAAGCCCAGGAAGACGATGGTTGAAATGAGGAGGATGCCGGCGCCCACGTAGGGCATAAGAAGCAAGGGTCGAAGGGCTTCTTTTTTCTCTTTTTCCAGGGAAGTGAGCGCTTCGCTAAAGTGCGTGAGCGTTTCCAGGGTTTCGGGGGTTCCTCCGCCGACGTCGATGGCGTCGACTAGGAGGTAAATGTTGATGAGGGCAAGCCACGATTTGATTTTCTTCTTAAAAGTTTCGTAAATCACTCCGAATGGCAGTCCCCATTGGATCTGTCGTGAAGCTTCCTTGAGAATCGGTGTGAACTTGCCGTAGTTCCTTTCAGATAGGTTTTCTATGCAGCTTTCTGGCGACGCTCCTGTCTTGCGAGTCTCGGTCAGGTCTCTCATGAAGTTGGTAACGTCGTGTTCCACTCCTTTCCCCCTTCTCCCGTAGTAGCTGTGAGCAACAGCCGCCGGGATTGACCCCGCAAGAAGTGCGATTCCCATGCCGATGGCCGCTTCGTAACCCTGTTGCAGACCGAAGGCGGATCTGAGCCACGTCACAAATCCCGCGAACGGCGGAGCGAAGGGCAGCGTTATCTGAATTGCAAAAGGAAGAAACATTGTTAAGATCAGGAAAAACATGATCGGCAGCGTTGCGAGAAAGACTTTGTAGGGTGCCCAGTCGCTGACGGGCTGGCTTATCTGCTGCGAGTCTGAAAGGTAGATGAACAACATGGAGACCACCGGCACTATTAGGTAGCCGTACATCAGGAATGAACTTGCGGACACGGAGCCTTGCCAGAACTGCTGAAGAGACATAGTTGTCATAAACATTATGGTGAGGACTAGCGTCATAAGAATGCTAACGGTTATGTAAGATTCCATGAGCATGCCGGCTCTTTCGCCGAAGGACTTAACTTTCACGGCCAAATCATTAAACATCGTTTCTGTGCGGACGAGAAGGTAGTGAATCACGTCTCCGCCTGTTCTCAGCGAAGACGCGTATCCGAGCATCAGCTCCTTGTAGTCTTTGGAGGGAAGATTCTTGGCAGACTTTTCCATGGCAGAGACCGGGTCTACTCCCTTTATGCGAACGTCGATTTCTATGTCCTGGGTGACTTTGGAAATGTGGGGGAGCAGGTCGCAGTTCTTAAGCCTTCTCAGACTAGCGTAGGGCGACAATCCGCCTGTTGCCATCACGCTAATGTACGTTCCTGCGAAAGGAACTTCCAGGTCGAGTTTTTGAGCTCGATCCTTGGCGATTATCTTCGGGACGGCGTAGCCGAACAGTATGATCAATAGTGGAGCTGGAACGAGAAAGATGAAACCAGTCAAGATCACTGCAACGGCCGTCAAGGCTATGGAGAGCAGGAAGAGGAAACCGATCATGGAGAAGTAGGCTTCAGGGTATATTCTAAGCCCGGTGTCTTTCAAGGAGTCTTCAAGTTTGACGTGACCGTTTGAGTAGAATGCTCTTCCCATTATCTGGCCCATCCAGCCGAAATGCCGATAACTGAAGCTTGCGAAGGAGAACTTGGTTTTCGCTGTTTTCATCTCTGTGCCACACCCTTTTTGATCGTCTCAGCACGCGGCAGCTTTGCTTCTGCGTAGTAACCTGTGATTTGTTTTGCAAGATCAACGTTCTTTCTCACGCCCTTAGCTTTGAGTTCATGGAGAAAGAGGGCCCGCGCTGCCAACTCTTCCAAAACGTCCTCTAGTTGTAAACCTTGCCTTGAGGCGACGTTTCTGAGATGCTCGCTGTCCGCGAAGTCCACCTTAAAGCTGTCCTTCACCGGATTCCATGAGCTGACTGTCTTGTATTTCTCATAATCGAGGACTTCAACAATCGATTTGATCCTTCTTCCAAACGTTATGCCCGTAGCCGCGTTGGGCAGTTGAACTCGCTCTACGAGAGCGGCCACGTTGATCAGCCGAATGTAAGGTTCAGCCACGTTCATCGGGGGGCTAGTCAACCTCTTAACCGCGTAGTCCAAACTATCAGCATGAAGCGTCGTTAGACCTCCGTGGCCGGTGGCCAAAGCTTGGAAGAGCACGAACGCCTCTTCACCGCGGACTTCGCCCAAAACAATGTAGTCCGGCCTGTACCGCAGAGAAGTTTTCACCAGATCGAAGAGGGTGACTTCGCCGGTTTTCATGATGCCGAGCCCGTAGCTTTCGCGGCTTACCAGTTGAACCCAGTTCTCGTGAGGTATGTTGAGCTCGGGGATCTCTTCGACCGTCACTATTTTCATCGACGGTTTGACTAAGCTTGCCAGAGCGTTCAAGGTGCTCGTTTTCCCGGCGCCCGTGCCGCCTATGACGGCGATTGTCATTCTGTTCTCTATGAGGAGCCAGAAGTAGGCTGCGATCTCCTCGTTCAGGGTGCCCAGTTCGACTAGGTCGATTATGGAGAAGGGTTCTTCTCTGAACCTTCTTATGCTGAAGGAGCCGCCTTTCGGCGAGACTTCCCGTCTGAAGGTAGCTGCGAGTCTGTCTTTTCCGGGCAGCATGGCATCGAGGATGGGGAAGGCTGTTGAGATGTGTTTGCTGGCCAGGTGGGTAAGCTTCACAATTAGGTTGTCGAGGGCAGTTTCATCGGTGAATGTGAGGTTTGTGGGCATGCTTTCGTATTTTCTGTGCCACACGTAAACCGGTAGTCCGACACCGTTCACTGACAGGTCTTCGATCATGGGGTCGTTCATGATGACGTCGATGTCTCCGAAGCCGACGAGGTTCCTTTGAAGGTAGTACTGGACTTTCGACCATGAGTCTTCACTGAGTTTCTTTGCCAGAGCGTATTTCTTGGCCAGTCTGCGTGCCTCGTTTGCAACGTGGAGTTTTGGGTTCATGTCTGTCTTGGGAGGTTCCAATTCCTTGCTTGTTACGTCCATGAGTTTCTGCAGGGTTTCTTTTTCGTTTTGTGTGAGTTCGACCTCTTCAATGTAGTAGGCTTTGCCACCGCCTAGTTCAGGAAGTGATGCTATTGCGACCCTTGAGTAGGGAGATTGCGTCGCGTAAGTTTCTGTTATCTGAGTGTTCTGTGGAAGCTTCTTGAAGATGACGGTAGAAGGCTGAGGCTGCGGCTTCTTGGCGAGCACGTCCGCGAAAGACTTTCTGGGCTGTTGGCTTCTTCTAGGTCTGCGCAGTTCTACGTGAATCCTAGCGAGCCGGAGTCTACGGCCAAACCTGATTATGCGCTCTGTCAACCCAAGGTTGCGAGTCTCTGTTTTCTTCTTCTCTCCCATTTTCATTGTTTCTCCGATATCAGCTACGCTCGATACTGAAAAAAAAGAGATTGCTAGATTATGGAAGTTATGGCAATTGTATAGTCTTTGGATACTGGTTGCCAGCAGCTGTCTGAATAGTGATTTCAACGGTCATGCCAGATGACCAGTCTGAGCCACCTGTGCCACTTGGAAGACTGACTATTGCGTTGCCGAGTCCTTGACCAGGATTCAATGAAACATCCGCATTAAGAGTGCCATTCAAGTATACTTTTGGCTGGTCACTATATGGTGTAGCATATGCACTCGCTGGTTTTCCGTTGTACAGAATGTTCGAAGCAATTATTGTGGCTGGGGCAGACCCGGTGTTGTTTATCATCATGTAAATTGCCCAGCCGCTGCTGGAGTTCGTGTTGGCCCATGCACTTGTGAATTGCAGTTTTTCGAATCTTGTGAATGATCCGCCTATGCCCATTACCCAGTAGGCTACGGCTATGGACATGACGATGGCTATGGCAACGATGATGATCGTGGCGATTACGGTGCTTATGCCCTTCCGGTTCATGCGAAGCTTTTTCTTCATCTGTGTCTCACCTCCTCCTCTCCCCTTTCTCACTTGATTGATTCTAGGAGCGTTATGTAATCCCTTTTTTCCGCTTCATATAAGCATACAAGGAATGTTCCTATAGAAAGTCTACAGTCTTCTTCCGAACCGCTTCTATAGAAGATCGACCGTTGAATTTCTGGAGCTTTCTTCTAGAAGTTTGTACTAGAAGTTGCATCGAGGAATGTTTAATAGCCATGCGGCCGCGGACAATGGTAGGGAGAGAGTCGGGAGATCGCAAGTTGATTTGCAACCTTTCAGTTCCGCTTTCGTCAGAGGGGGAGTTTAGAGCGGAGTTTATGTCGAGTCTGATTGAGGCTTCTCTTTCGGGGAGTGGTTTCAGGTGAAGCGTCGAAGGTTGAACATTTTAGCGGACGTTTTGAACGCGGCGGGCAAGGGTGCGAGGAAGACTCGGATAATGCAGAACGCAAACCTGAGCTTCGCGCTTCTGGAGAAATACTTGAGGGAGAGCTTGAACCTCGGGTTCCTGAGGCCGAACCACTTCGGTTATGAGATCACCGAGAAAGGCCAGACGTTTCTGGAGCAGTACAATGAGCTAAACACCAGGCACTCGCAAGCGCGCAAATTGCTTGACAGCTGCATCTCCGACTGGCAAGCCTTGGAACGCGCGTCGATGCCGCCGACTAACGGTGGCGTGCAGCTCGCTCAGGCAAAGTGGATAGCTCTGGAAAAGAAAGTCCGTGCCAACCCGAGGCTGAAGAAGCGTATTGGCCGTTGACAGCTGAGGAGAAAAGGACATGAAGTTGGAACCAAACATTGAGAACGATGTTATAGAAGACCTGTGCCCTATTTCCATACCGTTTAAATCAGCGTCTCAGTCCATACAAGTTACAGAAGAGAAGGCAGGCGCGAGAGCGCGAAATCATGTGTGGCTTGCAACCGGCATGTTGTCAGCCGACGTAGGAACGATGATGAGGAGAGAAAGGGGAAAACTCGTTGAGGTGTCTCTTGCAGGAGGGTTGAGTTCTTGAGACGTTTGCAGGCTTTGAGCGCTAGAAGGTCTAAGAAAAGAAGTGTCAACATGAGAGCGAAGAAGCTGAGGAGTTTCCTGTTTGACAAGCGTGCAGTTAGCGTTGCTCTCAGCACTCTCATAATAAGCGCCGGAGTCGTCGCGGCCGGTATCGCCGTGTTGTACTGGGCCCGCTCCTGGGGCGCCATAGCCGACCAGCAGTACAGCAACAGCGTGGCGCAGAGTCAGGCTGCAATAAGCGAGAGGATTGCTTTCGAGTACATAGCCTATTCGAAGTTCAACAGCACTCTAGGCACTCTTAGTGTCTACATAATTAACTGTGGGTTAAGCAATAACGTGAGCATCGCTCGCATGTACATCTGGAACAGCCAGTCTGTGCCTATTGGAACTTTTCCAGTTTCGCCACAAACAAGCTTAACTCTGTATAACATAACGAGCAATTCGGCGATCCCAAACAGTCAGGGGCTCAGCGTCGGAAATGATGGGTACTTCAACGTCACAATGGCTTCGCCTGGTCCTAGTGGCTTGTTTTCCACTTCCAGCGGTTCGTTTTACATTGTTCGTGTGGTAACTGCAAGCGGGAGAAACTATGATGGTTCGTTCTCGATACCGTAGGCGATTCTTTAAGAATCGGAGGGGCTATTCGGGCATAATCGCAGCCATATTCATGGTTCTCGTGGTTCTTTTCCTGTACTTCAACGTTTTCATGTTTATCCTGGACCGGAACACTGCTTTTCAAGACACCGCGAGCCAAGTCGCGCAGATGGACGTTGACCGCAGCGAGGAACAAGTGGCAACCTCAACCGCCTACATTAAGCCAGGAGCGAATCAAATTGAAGTTAATTGTACTTTTAACAATACGGGTCCGATCGCTGTTCAGATAGTAAGTCTGTGGGCTAATGATGCAAATGCTAACAGTTACAATCGCGTTGTCTTGTCGTCGACTGCCCTTCAACCCTGGAATGGCACGCAGATTGACAAGATTTTGGTTGTCAACGGCGCAAAAGTGACTGATACACAGGTCACGGCTTGGTTTGTGACCGCCAGAGGCAACCTAGTTTCGATAACAAACTCGACAAGCGGAACAACTTCCGGCGTTTCAACCTACCGCCCACCATGGGCAATTGCCAATCCACAAACGCCAAACCCGTATTCCGACAGCCACGCCGTCAACCAAACTACAACTGCAACGTCGGTTAGCGTTACCATTTCACACATTAGAGCTTACGATGTGATCTACGCCGCAGCAGCTCTCAAGGGAACTAATCTGCCCTACCCTAACCTTGCGGCCAACAACCAACTTACACCTTCAGACAATCTTTCACCCCGCCTGAGCTGGACAAAGAGGATCTCAGGCGACAATCCCAGTGCCCATTGGACTGGTCATGATGCGGAAATCTACTCCTGGTACGCCATCGCCACCGTAGACATTCCTTCTCTAACGATCACCTTCACCTCAAGCAACGACTATCGCACATATTCAAACTATGGAATGGTCATACTGGCCTTTACCATCGGCGGCGCTGACATAACTGCCCAACCTTTAGAACCCAACGGAGCCGCGTTCACCTCAAATGGATACGGAAGCAGATATCCAGTTGGCAATTCTTACACAACATCAAGAAATAACGAGACCGTAGTGGGCATCGTAGCAAGCGCCTACGGTGGGTATAGTCCGTCTGCTATGACTAGCTATGGTTGGGCTCAGCTTGATAGCATCGACGCGGGAGCAGACGAGTATCAGACGGTGGGAATTGCACCTTCCGGTGCTACTGCGGCTTTTGATTATCAGTCCACTGGCTGTTATTGGATTATGATTACAGACGGTTTTGTGCCCTTGATTCATTCTTGACGCGTTGCAACCTGCCTCACGCGCGCGAAGTGAGGGTCTTCGGCCAATATCTTCGCGTTGACTGTTCTTGCGAGCGAACGCGCTCCTAGTATGTCCCGAATTGTCTTTGTCAATGTGTCTGGGAATGGAAAACTGTGCTGGTTTTTCTATAATTGCGTTTCACAACCCTTATACGAGGGAAACATCGTTAAACCTCTTAGTAAGTCAACCGATAAGCGAGAAAGGAGAATGAATGCGTGATTCTCAAAAAAACAGTGTTAATTTCCACGATACTGATACTAATCTTAGGCATGTCTGCAACCATGCTGAAACCCGTCAAAGCCACGGGGTTTCAGAGCCCCAGCAATGCTGAAATATTGCAGGGCGAAGTCCAAGACAATACAGGCTTTGCCGGCGTAGGAACCTACACTATAGGAACTTTTTGGGCTTACACGCCTGCACCCAACGACGATGTTCTCTACGGTGGGCATGTTGGTCAGACAGGAACCACGTTCACTTCGATACAAGTTACAGACACACAGACAGAGTACGTAACATCGTCCAACAGCAAAAATGGCGACCCAGGGTACACGGTGAAGAACTTGGACGACTACAGCTATGTGACGGCCTCCGGCCCCACCTGGGAGACAGTGTCCTGGACAACCGATGAAAATCTCCTCGTAACCCTGTACATAAATATTCAAGGCACAACGATAGCGGACTCTCTGGTGCAAATCACGGTAACCGTGCAAAACAACGACCCGTACAACGATCACAGCGTTGGAATCAGACAACTTTGGGACGTTGCAATCGGCTACATAACAGACACAGGCTACGACTGCCCATACATCAGGCCTTGGACAGATCCAATGACTCCTCAAAGCTGGACCCACTTCGAAACAGAATGGGATTCGCCAACATTCCAATTCTGGGAAATCACCAACCCGCAAAAACCACCATCCTACTCAATGTACGGCTCCGTCAGCTCATCCTGGCCTCTTGGCGTCTCAACGCCGACAACACCACCAGACAAACTGATGTACGTAAACTGGTACGGAGTGCAAGGCACCGCCTACGGTTACACACCAACCATAGGTCAAGATCTAACAACAACATACCCTGAGGGCGACAGCGCAGTTGTCTACTACTGGAACCCAGCCACGATAAGCAAGGGTGGCAGCCAGATCTCACGCACAGCGTACATAGGCACGTTTGGACCATCGAGTTTACCTAATTTCGTCGTGCCGGAGGTTCCATGGGGCACGATAATTGCGGCAACTGCGATGATAGCAGCCTTAGGCTCATACCTGTTGGTTCCCAGATTCCGAAGACCAAAACAGCTCAGCTCCTAAACATCCCTTTTTTTCGTCTTTCCAAACCGTTTAAATCATTTTGTGTGCAAGAAGGCGCGCGAAGCAAAGAAGACGGCTCGAGGTTAAGCAGCAAAGAGTCAAAACATTGATTATTTCATCAGTGCTATGGCTGAAGGAGACCTGCAGAGCCGAGAAGAAAACTCTCCTTTTCCACAAGGCCGAAATGACACGTTCATCGGCAGCAGAAAGCTCGGCCAAATCGAGAAAAGGCGAGTACGCTAGGAAACCAGCCCAGGCCTTGTGCTTGAAGGAAAGATTGCGCCTAAGCTGAAAAGTGGTTCTTAGCACCGCAAAAGCTGGAAGATTACTATAGAAGATCAGGGGCCAATTTTCAGAACGTTTTTCCATGGGCCTTTAAGTAATGCGCCATGCTTCGAACATTAGCAATCGGCTGGGCCGCCCTTTCAAGCAGGGAAAACGTACAGGAGAAAAGGAGAGAGAAGAGATGAGGAGAGAAAAAGGACTGCATGTTCTAGCTCTTGAGAGGGTTGACTCTATTCGAACGTTGAACACGTTCTCCGCTGCTGTCAAACCAACACGATACGATATCACGAAGGGTCAGGGCGCGAAGGCACAATCAAAGCAATACGGAAGTGAGGGTTAAAGAGAAATTGAAAAGACTCAACAAACTGATCGTGCTGGCTATTCTATTAACTGTTGCTTCAGCAGCGGTCAGCGTCGTGTTTCTAGTGCCCGGCAACTCCGCAGCCCCCAAGATCTGGACAGACAGGTCAGACTATCCCCCTATGTCAATCGTGACCATATATGGCAACAACTTCCTGCCCAACACAGCAGTTACCGTTAATGTTACTTGGCCCGATGGCAGCTTACATATTCTGAACAATATCTGGACTGATAGCAACGGGAACTTCAATGCTACACATACTATAGGTGTCCAGAAGATAACTTATAACGTAACAGCTACCGACGGCACCAACACGGCAAGAACAAAGTTCACAGACAGCACACTCGGAGTTGACGGCTACGGCATGGCAGCCGGACACCTCATGTCCTGTACATCCTATATTACAACTCAAAGCACTAGCGACGTATTGTATGTTTTTGCCGTTAGCGACTATTATTCGCCAACTATATCTGACGGCGCTGGTTTGTCATGGAACCTCAGGCAGTCTTGGGCGGGTTATTTTTGGGACATGTCACAATTCGCTCAAATATATTGCTACTGGGCGTATTCTAGTGGCAAGCTTACAAACGATTATGTTCGCGTAAGCGGCAGTTGGTACTCCAATTGGGCAATGGCGGTCATCGCGGTATCTGGAGTTGCTAACCCGAGTTCGCCTTTTGATTCGAACGCGGCATGCAACGCGAAGAATGTAGATACTTCATCCGCCCCCACAAGTACCCCCACAGTTTCCACATCAATATCAGGTTCAAACGACTTGGTACTCAGCTTTGCAACAACAATCGCGTCTAGCCACACGATTACTCAGGTAAGCGGCACACTCATCGGCAGCATCAATAGTCAAACACCATCATGCGCGGCCGAAAAACAAACCTTATCCTCAGGCACCTATGCCACGACTTTCTCTTTGGATTCAAGCGACTACTGGATCGCCGTAACAGATGCCTTTAATGGTCCCCCCTCGTATTCCGTGACTTTCAACCAGTCGGGTTTAGGTTCTGACGCTTCCGGAACTGTTGTCACCATTAACAGCACCACTAAAACCTACAGCCTGCTTCCAAACATCACCACAGTTACCAGCGGCGACTCTTTGACCTTCAGCTACGCTGCAACCGTCTCAAGCACTCAAGGTAAGCAGTACGTTTTGACCGGCGTCAACGCAACTTCGCCGTTGAGCACCATTTCAAGCAGCATGACCGTAACTGGTACGTACAAGACGCAATACTATCTAACTGTATCTGGAGGCAATGCACCTTCTGGACAAGGATGGTACGATAGTGGAGGAACAACTACAGCATCGTCAAATTGGATTTATGGCACTTCAGGTTCGACTCGTACTGCGTTAACAAACTGGCAACTTGACACTGTAAATCAAAATCCATCAAGAAGTAACACTGGAAACCTAACTACATCAACAATAACAATGAGCACTTATCACACAGTCAATTTTGTTTCGACAACTCAATACTACTTGAATGTAGCAGGAGGGAATAGTATTACTTTTGGCACCGCTTCGCCAACAAGTGATCAATGGTATGATTCAGGAGGTTCAACAACAGTTAGTAGTTATGGTGTTTGGAGTCGTTCTGGAGGTTCAGGGCAGAGAGCGAAATCGTGGAATCTTGACGGTGGCAGTAACACAGCCTTATCTAGTACAGGTACAGTGGCAACATCTTCTGTTTCAATGACGACTTACCATACTGTGAACTTTAATGCTGTGACTCAATATCAGGTTACACTGGATACTGGTGCAACCAATGCACTTTCATCTATAACTTCTCCGGCTGTCTCATCAGACTACTATTGGTATGACTCAGGGACAACAGTAACCGTCACTTTGAACGGTGTCTACAGTCGTAGTGGTGGATCAGGAATTAGAATATCAGGTTATCAATTAAACGGTGGAAGTAATAATCCAGAATCTACTACTGGAACCTTTAACGCTTTCAACAGTGCGATAAGCAACCACGAATATGTCACAACCACAATAGTAACACAATATCAGGTTACACTGGATACTGGTGCAACCAATGCACTTTCATCTATAACTTTGCCAACAATTACTAGTGACAATTATTGGTACGACACTGGAACAACCGTTAGTATCGTTCTGAACGGAGTCTACGGGCGAGGGTCAGGAACTGGAACTCGGTTGACCAACTACTACCTTAACGGTGGATCAGCCAATCCAGTGTCCACAACCAGCACGGTCACAGTTTTCAATGCTGCCATCTCAAACCATGAATACGTCACAACGTCAACGGCCACTCAGTACCAAGTCACACTGGACTCAGGAGCAACTTCTGCCCTCTATTCAATAACTTCTCCAACGATTTCTGGCGACAACTACTGGTACGACTCAAGTACTTCAGTTACTCTTGTCTTGAATGGAGTTTACGGTCGTTCAGGCGGGTCCGGGTCCAGGGTAACAGGATACAAAATCAACGCCGGTACAAACAATCCTGAATCGACAACTGGCACTTTCACGGTGTTGAACGCCATATCCATCAGTGGTGTGCAAGCAATCACAACTACGATTGCCACACAATACCAAGTTACGCTTGACTCAACAGCAGCTTCTGCACTAAACTCCATAACAAGTCCTACAGTCAGCTCTGACAATTACTGGTATGACAGTACTACGTCTGTGACCGTGGTCCTGAACGGCGTATGGGGCAGAAGTGGAGGCAGTGGGAACAGACTGATGGGCTACGTTTTGAACGGTGGAAGCAACAATCCGACTTCTACCACTGGAACCGTGACGGTGTTTTTTGGGACGATTTCAAATCATGAATTTGTGACTTCAACGTCCGTGACTCAATATTTCTTGACAGTGTCTGGGGGCTACGGGGTCACTTACGGAACATCATCAACCATCAGCGACGATACAGGATGGTACGACTCAGGCTCTTCGACGACTGTAAGCTCTAACGGTGTTTGGAGCAGAACTGGCGGTTCAGGGATAAGGTTGTCTTCTTGGAACTTGGACGGTGGATCAAACACAGCCGTAGCCACAACAGGAACAGTTACCACATCTTCTGTTTCAATGACAAACTACCATACTGTCAACTTCAATTCGGTCACACAATACCAAGTTAACTTAGATTCAGGAGCCACTTCCGCATTATCCAGCCTTACTTCACCAACGATATCTGGAGACAACTATTGGTACGACAGCGGGACAAGTGTGACATTGATTCTTAACGGAGTGTATGGCCGAGGCAGTGGAACAGGAACAAGAGTGACTGGGTACCAGATTAACAGCGGGTCTAGCAATTCAGAAACCACAGCTGGAACGTTTACGGTGTTAAATGCTCTGAGCATAAGTTCAGCCCAGTCGATAACAACAACCACGGTGTCTCAGTACCTGGTGAGCCTTGACAGCGGTGCTACGGCAGCGCTTTCTTCTATTACGGCTCCGACTGTTTCGGGAGATACGGGCTGGTACGATAGCGGCACATCAGTCACCTACACTGGATTAGGGGTGTTTAGCAGATCGTCTGGTACGGGAACGCGCTCTACCTCATGGTATTGGGATTCTAACACAGCTACCCCTGTATCTACTGTTAGCACGTTCAGCTCCTCTGCCATGTCCATGAGCGCCTCGCACACGATACACGTAACGACTGTAACCCAGTACCAGGTTACTTTGGATTCTGGTGCTACGGCGGCTCTTTCTTCCATCACCGCTCCCACGGTCTCGGGAGATACGGGCTGGTACGATAGTGCAACATCAGTAACGTACACTGGATTAGGGGTTTTTGGCAGGCCCAGCGCGGCGATGCGTTCCACTTCGTGGTACTGGGATTCCAACACGGCTACGTCGTTATCTACTGTTAGCCCGTTCAGCTCCTCCGCTATGTCTATGGGCGCGCCGCATACGATACACGTGACAACGGTGTCTCAGTATCAGGTCACTTTGGACTCAGGTGCCACGGCCGCTCTGAACACGATCACAAGTTCAACCGTAAGCGGAGACACCTACTGGTACGATTCAGGCACAGCGGTTACTCTAACGCTTCACGGAGTCTACGGAAGGTCTGGAGGATCCGGGACCAGAGTAACTGGATACAAGATTAACGGCGGCTCCAACAATGCCGAGTCAACGACGGGAACCTTCACAGTTCTGAGCGCCATTTCAATCTCTTCCTCGCAAGCGATCACGACAACAACCGTCACGCAGTATCAAGTCACGCTTGACTCAACCTCGACGTCTGCATTAAACTCCATAACCAGCCCCACAGTCAGTTCAGACGATTATTGGTACGACACAGGCTCATCTGTGAGTGTAAGTTTGAACGGCGTGTGGAACAGAGGCAGCGGCACTGGGAACAGGCTAACCAGCTACTCTTTGAATGGCGGAGGCGCCAACCCAACTTCCACAATAGGAACAGTGACTGTGGTCTCCGGAGCAATCTCGAGTCACGAGTTTGTGACTGCAACTTCTGCAACTCAATATTTCCTCACAGTGAATGGCGGCGACAGTGTTTCATACGGAACCCCATCAACCATCGGTGGAGATACCGGCTGGTACGATTCAGGAACGAGCACGACAGTTTCATCCAGTTGGGTTTGGGGCGCCAGTGGTGGCTCTCGCTTTGCCTTGACCAATTGGCAACTAGACGGAATAGACAAAGATCCTTCTCGTTCGAACACGGGAACTTTGACAACTGCCAGTGTGGCCATGTCAGCTGACCACACGGTTACATTTGTTTCCACGGATCAATATCAACTGACGGACACTACGATCGCTGATTCTGAAAGCTCGGTAACGCCCAGTCAGACCAGTGACGGTTGGTACGACAGTGGCACAGCTGTATCCGTCGTGCTGAACAATGTTTGGGGTGCTTCTTCCACTACAAGGACCAACCTGTACAGTTACACGGTTGATTCTTCAACCACGACCGTTACGAGGGCTGCAAGCGGCACTGTTTTAGTGAGCATCACAATGAGTGCCGCCCACTCGGTAACCGACGCCAGCAGGACACAGTATCTTTTGACGGTAAACGGCGGTAACGGCGTAACCTACGGGACTGCTAGTCCCACGAACGATAACTGGTATGACAGTACGCAATCGACAACGGTTTCTTCTAGTTGGGTTTGGGGTACATCAGGAGGAACTCGGTCGGCTGTTTCTAATTGGAACCTCGATGGAGGAGCCAATCAGAACCCAACGAGACAGAGCACGGGTGCATTGACCACTTCAAGCGTGAGTATGTCCGCTGCTCACACGGTGAACTTTGTCACTGTGACGCAGTACTATCTCACTGTTAATGGTGGTAATGGCATTTCAGTTTCCGGTTCGCAGACAGGCGATCAGTGGTTTGACAGCGGGACTTCTGGCACGGCAACAAGCAACTACGTTTGGAACTCGAACGGCCAGTCTCGCAACAACCTGTACCGCTACAATCTCGACGGCGGCTCCTGGAACACCATCACCAGAGCCAACACAGGAACCTACACAACGCCTTCAATCACCATGTCCACTTACCACACAGTGAACTTCGGCGACACGGTCCAGTACTATCTCACAGTAACAGGCGGCAACTCCATAGGCTTCGGAACAGCATCACCCACAAGTGACCAATGGTACGACACTGGCACATCAACCACCGTATCTTCGGACTGGGTTTGGAACACCGTGCCGTCTGAAAGCCGAAGCGCCATCACAAACTACGCCCTTGACAGCATCGACCAAGGTCCAACGAGGGAATACGCGGGCACCTTAACCACGTCCTCAGTTACGATGTCCGCTCATCATACGGTCGCTTTTGCGTCCGCAACTCAGTATTACCTGACTGTTAGTTCCACGTATGGAAACCCGACTGGCGAGGGCTGGTACGATGGGGGCTCATCGGCCAACTTTGGTGTGACTACTCCTGATTCGAGCGAAGCTGGAACCCGAAGTGTCTTCACGGGATGGTCAAGCATCGACAGCGGCGGGTACACAGGTTCAGAGGCCTCACATTCGGTCACGATGAACAACCCGATAACAGAGACGGCTGCTTGGAAGACTCAGTATTTGTTGACGGTCAAGACCAGTGGTCTTCCGTCGCCTTACAGTACGTCAGTCTCTGTTGACGGTAGCCCTGTGGAGGACGACTATGGGGTTTCAACCATAAATGACGCTTCATCTGACGGCTGGCGAAAATGGTTTGACGCTTCACCTTCCAGCACAGGCTCTATAGGCGTGGACTCGCCTGTCGCGGGAGCAACTGGAACACGGTACGCTTTCAACGATTGGACCGATGGACCTGATGTCAATCCACATGCGACGTTAGCGTTGACCGGCCCTGTGACCTTAACAGTTGAGTACAAGACTCAGTTCAAAGTCAGCTTCACAGAGACCGGGTTGGATTCTGACGCTTCTGGAACGGTTGTCACGATCGGCGAAAACGCTAAGACTTACATTGACCTACCCGTGACCGACATGTGGCTTGACAGTGGAACAACCTATTCTTACGAGAGCATCGTTTCGGCTGGTGCTGACAAGCAGTATTTGAGGACGGGTGTCACAGGCCCAGCGTCGCCCATAGTGGCTTCTGGCACCGTCAATGGGGCCTATAAGACTCAGTGGAGTGTGACTTTCTCTAAGAGTGGTTTGGGTAGTGATGCTTCTGGCACGGTTCTTTCGGTGAGTAGCCCAAGCAACAGCTATACTTACAGCACTTTCCCAAGTTCTGCTGTTTGGGTTGATGACGGCGCTACTTACACTTTCACCGACCCAATTGGCGCAGGTAGCGGTAAGCAGTATGCTTTGACTGGGACTCCCACTGGCGTTGCTTCGCCTGTTCATGGGACTGGGTCAGTGAGCGCTACTTACAAGACTCAGTGGCAGGTGACTTTCTCTAAGAGTGGTGTGGACAGTGATGCTGGTTCCAGTACGATTCTCACGGTTGGCTCTACGCAGTACACGTACAGTACTTTTCCGTCTGGTGCTATCTGGGTTGACGATAGCTCGGCCTACTCTTTTGCCAGTACGGTTTCAGTGAGTGGCGGTACTAAGCAGTATGCTTTGACCGGTACTTCTGGCGGTTTGGCCACTCCGATTACGGCATCTGGCTCTGAGAGTGGGAGCTATAAGACTCAGTGGAGTGTGACTTTTGATCAGAGCGGTGTGAGTAGTGACGCTGGCTCAAACACGGTTCTCACCGTTGGAACGACTGATTATGGTCAGGGTTCGCTTCCTTTGTCGAGTGTTTGGGTTGATGATGGTACGACTTTCTCGTATGCCAGCACGGTTGCTGTTTCAGGCGGTACTAAGCAGTATGCTTGGACGAGTAACACTGGTGGGTTAACTTCGCCTGTTCATGCGGCTGGAACGGTCACTGGCCAATACAAGACTCAGTGGCAGGTAGCTTTCTCTAAGAGTGGTGTGGACAGTGATGCTGGTTCCAGTACGATTCTCACGGTTGGCTCTACAACATACACGTACAGCATGTTTCCGTCATCGGCTATCTGGGTTGACGATGGCACCGCCTACTCGTATTCGAGCACAGTTTCCGCTGGCTCAGGCAAGCAGTATGCTTTGACTGGCACTTCCGGCGGTCTGGACAGTCCGATTAGCGCGTCTGGTTCTGAGAGTGGCAGTTACAAGACTCAGTGGCAAGTTACTTTCGAGCAGACAGGCGTAGGCAGTGATGCTGGTTCAAACACGGTTCTCACATTAGGGTCGACAGATTATGGTCAGGATTCACTTCCTCAAACCAGCATTTGGGTTGATGACGGAACAACCTTCTCATTTGCCGGTACCGTTGCAGCTGGGTCTGGTAAGCAGTATGTCGCCACTGGCGCGTCTGGCGGTTTAACCTCGCCAGTTCACTCTTCTGACTCGATTACTGAGAATTATAAGACTCAGTACCACGTGACTTTTGCGGCCACTGGAGGAAGCACGGGCCCGTCAGGCACCAACGTTTGGGAAGACGCTGGACCACTCGGAATAACGGCCACGCCCGATCCTGGCTACTCTTTCACGTCTTGGGGCACAAGCGGATCTATAACCGTGGACTATCCGTCCTTGAGCAGTGCAACAGCCACCATAGACGGGACAGGAACAATAACGGCGACATTCACTCAGCAGACATATACGATTTCGGTGACTGTGTTTCCGACTGCAGCAGGTTCCGTGAATGCTAACAAGCCTGGACCTTACCATTACGGCGACGTGGTCAAATTGACTGAGAGTCCGGCTGTTGGTTTCTCGTTCTTAAGCTGGATGGGCGACGGCTCCGGCACGGGCACCACTAGGACGGTAACCGTGACTGGGGACATGGCTGTCACCGCTAACTTCGGACCAGCCGTATATGTAGTGCCGGAAAACACTGTCAGCGCGCTCCTCGCTTTCGCAGCGTGCTTTGCAGGATTCGGAGTGTTCTACGAACGAGAAAATCTCCGAAAACTGAAGAAAAACATCTCGTTGAGGGTGAAGCAAGCACAGCGGGGGAGTTCATCATGATGAGGGGGTTCCTTGTTTGACTGAGGAAGAAGATAGGCGTTGGCGCTCAACAGAAGTTATAATTGCAGCGCTGAACGAGGAACAAGGAATCGGACCGACGATTGATGAGTTGAAGGGCTACCTTCGCAATCCGCACTTTCTGGTGGTTGACGGTAACAGCCAAGACAGGACAGTTGAGAAGGCAAAGAACACCGGTGCCGACATTCTTTTTCAAGATGGAAAAGGCAAGGGTGACGCCATGGCAAAGGCGCTTAAACACGCCGACCTCAGCGCAGATTACGTCGTGCTTACCGATGCAGACTACACTTATCCCGCCGAGTACGTTCCGAGAATGATTAGGATTTTGGAGGAGAACCCGCACGTGGGCATGGTGTGTGGCAACAGGTTCAACGGCCACTTGGAAGCCAAAGCCTTAGAGGACGTCTACATTTTTGGCAACAGGCTTCTAGCTTGGGCTCACAACATGCTCAACGGCGTACAACTGCGCGACCCATTGACCGGTCTGCGAGTGATCCGTTCAGGGATACTGCGCGACTGGAAGGTCAGATCCAGAGGCTTCGACTTAGAAGTTGAAATGAACCATCATGTGGAACGCAGAGGCTTCACCATCCGGGAAATAGACATAGAATACCGCGAGCGGTTGGGAGAGAAAAAGCTGAAGATCAAACACGGCTTCACAATCCTGAAACGGATCATGTTGGAAACAGCCTATTAACGCGCACGGGCCTAGCGCGCGCTACCAAGCGCGATGAGTTTTGTTTGGTCTAGCTCATTCTCTTTGCCACTTTTCAGTTATTCTTTGGTGCTGAAAAGGTTTATAGAAAACATGCGGGAAATAGACCTTTTTGTGTTTAAATAGAACATTGTTCTAGAAAAATGTACTGGTTTTTCTTTACATATCTGGTTAAAAAGAGGTTCGACGGTGTATTCTGCAGAGGGATTGTGAGAAGAGCCGTCTTGAAAGAGTGACCGAGCCGTTTTTTCCGATCCGCTCCTGTCAGGGAGGGATTAGATACGGTAGGTTGCGCGATTTTTTTCAGCAACCCTCGTTTTCTTGAGTGACAGAGGAAGTGTCTGTACGGGTAAGCATAGGCATCGGTTAGAAATCATAGCGGATGTTCTGGATGCTGCCTTGAAGAATGGGAAGAAGACTCGAATAATGTACTATGCGAATCTCAGCCACGTGCTGTTGGAGAAGTATCTTCGGGAGGCCGTTGAGATTGGCTTCGTCAGCTTCGTGGATACGAGTTACAGGCTCACTGAGAGGGGCGAGGAGTTCCTTGGGAAGTACAACAGTTTTTCAAGCAAGCATCAGGACGTCGACAGGATGCTTAACAGTCTCGTAGCTGAGAGGGAGGAGCTGGAAAAGATGTGTCAGAACCGCAATGGTCGCGACTGCACCAAGCGATCAGGTGCAAAGTGAGTTTGAAGGCGAGTTTGTCGTCGCGTGCGCATGTTTCACTTCAGATTTGTTCGTTTTTGGTTGACTTATGCAACCCGCGAGCGAGGCTTTGGCAGGAAACGAATCTTCGTTCGTAACTTCTCACGCGGACCACGCGCTCGCATTTTGAAGATACGGTAAAGGAGAAATTGTGTTGAAAATCGGACACGTTCTTTCCTACCCCTACCACGGAGGCATCCAAGAGTACGTTTCGAACTTGGCTAGAGAACAGAGCAAGAAGCACAGTGTAACGGTCTTTACGTCAAAGAGTCCGGATATCGAAAGAGTGCAAAACGTGAAGTATTGCGAGTGCTACCCTTTTTTGACTTTGTTTCGAACACCCTACATTCCTTCGTTGTACGCGAAGATTTTGCAGAGCGATTTGGACGTTGTTCACGTGCATTTTCCTTTTCCCTTAGCCTCGGACATAGCGTGTTTCCTGGCAAGGGCTAAGAAATGTGCGGTGGTAGCCACTTATCATTGCGAGATAGACCTGGATGGACAGAACGGTTCGAATGTTCTGTACAGGGGCTTGAAAATCTTTCATGATGATTTTCTGCTTTCAAACGCCTTGCGAGAAGTTGATCGAATAATCGTAACGACCAAACCCTTCTTTGAAACCTCGCAGATTCTGAAGCGATTCTCTGAAAAGGTCGAGATAATTCCCGGAGGCGTGGATGTGGATCGTTTCAGACCCAACTATGAATATCCGAGGAGAATGTTGTTTGTGGGGAGAATAATCCCGGAGAAAGGACTTGAATATTTGATCAGGTCTCTGGAATTCGTCGATCTAGACCTGGTAATATTGGGGAAAAAGGTCAGCAAATCCTACTACGATCACTTAGTGAACTTGACCAAGCAATTACATCTCACTTCCCGAGTGCACTTTACGGGATTCGTTCCCGCGGATGAGCTTCCAAAATACTATCAAGACGCCGGCGTCGTGGTTTTGCCTTCAACCACCAGGCTTGAAGCCTTTGGCCTGGTCGTTCTAGAAGGGTTTGCATGTGGCAAGCCTGCCATAGTCACGGATCTTGCAGGTCCATCTTCTCTCGTTGCGAACGAATGCGGAATCGTTGTGCCCAAAAGAGATTCTGAAGCCATCGCTAAGGCAGCGACCAGAATCTTCGCAGACGAAAAAATTGCAGAAATTGGACGAAAGGCCAGGAAACTCGCCGAGAACGAATATGGTTGGGCCACAGTTTCTGCGAAAATAGAGAGACTGTACTACGAAGTTACCGGTGCCTGAGCATTCTACAGAATTCAAAAGGTTTCACCCTTGAAGATCTTGAAAGCGGTTCCCTATTACCCTCCACACTGGGGAGGCATGGAAATCACCGCATATCGCACAACTTCTGGTTTGAGAAAGCGAGGGCACAAGGTCAAAGTGGTTACAACTCGAACATCAAAGGATCAACAAGAAGACGAAGAGGACCCAGATCTTTACAGAGTTCCAATCACTTTCAGAGTTTATAACACACCAGTTTCCGTGAAAGCATACGGTCTAATCAGCAGACTAGCTCAGGATTCAGATCTGCTGCACGCTTACGGTTATCCAGTTTTCTTCACAGACATATCAGCTCATGTTGCCTCCAAAAAACTGCCCCTGGTTCTGGAATGGGTTGTTGATCCTAGAGATGCTCCCGCGTACAGAGGGAACATGCTGACGAAGTTTCTCACAGATTCCTACTTCAGTTTTTATGGAAACAGGGTGTTCAACAAAGCCAGAGCGATCATAGTCCCCTCTGAAAATTACAAACGACATCTTGTCAACAAAGGGCTGCCTCAGGAAAAAATAGAAGTCATACCGTGCGGAGTCGACACGGAACTGTTTAACCCCAAAGTGTCGTCCATTGACCTGAAAGAGGATTATGAATTTCTCCTTTTGTATGTTGGGCGAATCAGCAGCCAAAAAGGACTAGATTTGATGCTGGAAGCTTATCCTGAGATACTGAGGAAACATCCAGACACGCTATTGGCGGTCATCGGACTTTGCGATCAACCAGCGTTCATGAGAAAAATACGGTTCCAACTGAGAAATGTAAAAAGCCATGTTAAACTTTTAGGAACTGTCCCCCGAGACCTTCTGGCAAGATACTACAAGACCGCTGACCTCCTTGTTTTTCCGAGCAGATACGAAAGTTTCGGTATGGTCCCAATCGAAGCCTCAGCCTGCGGAACCCCTGTTGTGAGCACCTATGCGGGCGCCGTCGAAGACGTGATCAGGAAAGTTGCGTGCTTGGTGGAGAATGAAAAACCCGCGCATCTTGCCAAGTCAATAAATTATCTATTGTCAGATGGCGATCTGAGAAAAAAGATGGGCTGGCAAGCTGCCGAACTAGTGACCAAAGAATACTCGTGGGAAACTGCTCTAGATAAGTACGAAGTAACCTACAAAAAGTGCCTAAATATGCAATGAAGGGAAACAAACATGCGTGCTTGTTTCATTAAAGGTTGTCTCTTGAATTTACGCCTGTTAAGAATGGAGTTTGCGCTTTCCATCAAGTCTCCTCAATGCTTGCAAAAACCTGCAAAGCAATCTGGAAAACTGGAGGATTCAAAATGTTGAACTCACGCGGTTTCCCATGCTTAAATGGTGAATCAGAGATTCGCAAAAATGATCAAGGTGAATATAATAATGGTTTGGAATTTCGATGCCCATCATGCAAAGGCAATTTAATAGCAAACACGAACACATTAGTCTGCACAAGCTGTTCAAGCCAATGGGATATTGTAGATGGCATCCCCAAGTTTTCAAAAACAAATCGGTACTTCGGGGAAATCCCGCAAAAGCAAATGCACGAGTGTATCAGTACGGCTGAAAAGTATGGGTGGAGAACGGCGCTCAAATCTGCAGGAAGGATACATCCATGGGTGTACAAGTACGCGGCAGACCCAAGCAGAGCCGACTGGCGATTCCTGCTTCCGATGACGAAAAAGGATATAGTATTGGACGTTGGGTGCGGTTGGGGCAACATAACCTTTTCACTCGCTCAAACAGCAGGCTTGGTAGTAGCAATCGACCCGGTCTTCGAGAGAGTCAAATTCCTTGATATTCGTAAGAAACAAGAAAAAATGACCAATATTTGTTGTGCATGCGCAGATGTCTTAGACTTTCCCTTTCCAGAAAACTACTTTGACACAATAATATTAAACGGCGTGCTGGAGTGGATAGGATGGTCAGACAATCAATCCAATCCGCGAAGGGCTCAAGAAAAAGCACTTCAGAAAATATTCGATGGGCTTAAAGAGAACGGGAATCTTTACATCGGAATCGAAAATAGATTTGGATTGAACTATCTCTTAGGGGAGAAGGACCCCCACAGCAACTTACCGTTCATTACTCTCCTACCCAGAAAACTAGCAGATTTATACTCGCAAATCTCAAAAGGTGAAAGCTATACTGCATACACATATTCGTACAATGAATACATAAAACTTCTGTCAAAAGTTGGTTTTTCCACAATTGAATTCTATTGTCCAATTCCAGACTATCGCGAGTTTAAGTTTATTTTTTCGCTTGATGGTTCTCCCCAGTTCCAATATCTTATGAAACGATTAGTAAATGAAAGGTATGTGAAATCTAAGAACTGGGCAAAATTCATGTACCTTAGTAAATTGTGCCGGTTGCACAAAGTTCCAATGCGGATAGTGAAACACTTCGTTCCATCCTTCAGTATTGTGTGCAAGAAGAGAAACATAAAATGACAGAATTTCTCAAAAGCTTCGTCAAGAAAAACTGGAATAAATTGACGACTGAACTCCCTGAGGAGATGCCAAAAGATGTTAGAGACATCTATGTACTTGAGATTTGCTCAAATGAACGAGGGAAGATTTCTTTTCTGCTTTTTGCCAAGAACAATGAGACCCCTGTTATGGTCGCCAAATTATATCGCGAGTCGAAGTTCGATTATAGACTTAAGAATGAGTATGAAAATCTTCGGAGAATATATGAAAAAATCAGAAGGCCTATGACTGAAACGATTCCTAAACCATTGTTTTTAGGTCGCATAAACGGTTTGAACTTTTTGATAGAGTCAGGGATTAGTGGTTTCCCAATGATCGCAAGCGAAAAGAATGCTGAGAAGCATTTTCAGTTGGCAACAGATTGGCTAATAAACTTTCATAAAGCAACTCGAAGTTGTTGTATTTGTACTGATCGAATTGAAAGTGAATACGTCAGGTTCCTGATTAATCAACATCGCAGATTCTTCACAATTAATAGGGACGAAAAGCAACTATTCGATTGGGTTCTAAAGGAATTAGAACAGTTGAAAGGAAAAAAGGTTTCCATTTCAGTGCAGCATGGAGACTTTTGGTCCCACAACATTCTCCTTTTAGACCAAACCATGAAAGTAATTGATTGGGAAGACTCAGTTTCTCACATCTCATCCATTGACATTTTTCATTTCCCATTATGGTATGGTTTCGAATTGACAAAGGAAGGAATCGTAAGCAATGACGAGTATAAAATTAATGCTTTAGAAAACATATACTTCCGAGACAACTGGTTTTCAAATTTAGTGTATAGATGCCAGAAGAGATACTTTTCCGAATTCGAGATCGACACAGAAATGGCACGTTTATTGTTCATAGTTTATCTCTTGCATAAATCGAACGAAGAATACAAGAAACGTTTTGAGATTTTTGAAGGCCGCTTTACAGAACAGGTTAAGGATAACGATGGATTGTACAGAAAAACACTGTCAAAGATTGCTAAAAGCAAATTACTATATGGTGAAATTATTTAGCAACTGTTTGTTTAGTCTTGAGCGCGCGCTCTCTTAAAACCTGCCTTAGCTGAGTGAACACAGATGAAATTCAGCATTGTAATGCCAATTCACAATGATGAAGAATTCTTGTCTTCAACCTTGCCCAGTGTTTGGCGTGTTGAGCCGAACGAGATAATTCTTGTCTTTGACGAAGGAGACAAGGATATCGAAGCTACCAAAGCCCTAATCAAAAAAAGCCCTTATGGAAATGTGACAAGACTAATAGAGGTTGGTAACTCGCCTGATTGGAAGTTCAGAATAGCCTTCGTCAGAAGAGCAGGGTTCTTGGCAGCCAAGAACGAAGTCATACTAAACACAGATGCAGACACGATTTTGGACCCGAAAATTAAGGAATACTTGGATTTGATAGGACGAGATGGCATAGCTCTGATTAGCTTCAGAAGATTGGAATTTCCGTTGTCTTTCTCATTCTTCGTTCGGGGTCTTCTCATACTCCTACATTTGGAAGAGCCTTTTAGCCCCATTTACGCTTTTCAAAGGCAAGCTTGGTTTGGAACTGAGGACTTTGAATCGCTTAGAAAACTTGAAACAAATGAAGATGCCCACTTACACCACGCTATTTCAAAGAAACACAAGATATTGTTCAAAGAAGTTAGTTGTGTTCACTTGAAACCTGTTTTGACAAAAGCAAGAAAATATAGCGAAGGAAAAGCACGTTGGCAGGAAAACAGAAACCCCATGTGGAAGGCTTTAGCACGTACTATTGTCTATTTGGATTTTGACGGCATGATGGGATATCTTCACGCGCGATGGAATGGCAAGGATCCGAATTAATCATACAATCAAGGCTTAAGATTGTAAGACTGTAGGAACGAAAGAACATGCATGTTTGCATGGCATATGCAGAAAAAATGCTTCCAGAGAGGAAAGGTGCTATTGCTCCATATGTTTATGGATTGTCAAGAGAGCTGGCAACTGGAAACGATGTTGATATAGTTGCGTTGGGAGCAAATGAAGAATATACATCTAGGTTGCACGTACAAACCTTTGAATATAATAGGTACCTTTTCAATCTGCTCAGAATAATCGCAAATGATGGTGTCGCACATCATTTATTGTCTAATGCGCATTTCCTTAAAGCCACGTTGAACATACATCGACGCTACCCCATAGACATCCTCCATGTTCATGATCTCTACGCATCCATCGTTGCAATCACCTGCAAACAAATATTGAACATTCCCACCGTAATAAGCCTGCATAATAGTGTACGAACTACCTGGCCTCTAAGGGCATTTGACAGAGTATTAACAGTGAGTGAGTATCTGAAAAATGACATTGCGGCAAAAGGCGGTGTCAAGTCATCCAAAATCCAGATTCTGACACCTGCAGTGGACACAAAATCATTTGAGCCCGTCCTCACCTCAGATCAAGCCAAGAATCGACTCGGATTACAAAGGCATAGAATAGTTTTGTTCACTGGCCGTAAGTGCCCTGACAAAGGCCCCCAAGTGTTGATTGAAAGCCTCCAGCCATTGATTCAGGAATTCCCTAATCTGACTGCCGTTCTTGTTGGACCGGACTATTCCTTTGGATCAGATCTAAACACTTACACAGGCTATTTGAAGTCAAAAGCCAAGAGGCTGAATGTTGACAACCACGTTATCTTTGAAGGATACGTTCCTGATGGCTTGTTAAAGCTTTATTATGACGCAGCGGATGTTTTCGTTTTTCCCTCAGTTTGGCAGGAACCCTTTGGCCTTTCGCTTGTTGAAGCATTGGCTTTTGAGAAGCCTGCAGTAGCAACTAACGTCGGTGGTGTGCCAGAAATCATAGAAGATGGGTACAATGGCCTGCTCGTTCCTCCTAATGACCCTGCGGAGCTCACAAATGGAGTGAGACGATTGCTATTGGATAAGAATCTGGCTGCGTATCTAGGGAAAAATGGCCGGGAGACAGTTAGGCAAAACTTTTCCTACGAAGTTGTTGCTAGGCGTTGTCTTCAGATATACAAAGGAATTGGCGATTCGGCGCGTATGGTGCGCGCCAACTAATAAACTGCATTTCGGTGAGCATCTTTGAAGTATGAACCTCAAGTTCCCAAGGGACATTATTATGAAGGATACGATTATAAGGGCAGATGGATGAATTATTGGTATCAAATTCAAGAGGTTTTGAAAACAAACCCCAGAACCGTTCTGGAAGTTGGAATTGGAAACGGTACAGTTAGCGTATACCTGAAGAAAAGGGGAATCAATGTCACCACTGTTGATATTGATCCAGATCTCATGCCCGATTATGTAAGCTCCGTAACCGCGTTAACGCAAGTTTGTTGTGGCAAGGTTTTTGATACTGTGTTGTGCGCTGAGGTTTTGGAACACTTGAAGTTCGAAGATTTTCATGAGGCACTGAAGCAGATCCGTAACGTTTGCGGAAACTGGGCCGTTTTAACTTTGCCTCAGCAAATTGCTTGTGTGAATCTGTCAGTTAAGTTGCCTCTTTTAAATAGGTTCGACCTATTCATTAGTACTGGATACCCAAGCTCTTCAGTACGCATAAGTAATGAGCATTACTGGGAGATTGGCATGAAGGGATACGCACTCAAAAGAGTCCTTGAGGGATTGAACCAATATTTTCAGGTTATGTCTTCCTATACTATTCTTGAAAATTATTGGAGTAGATTATTCCTGTTAAGACCAAAACGATCGATTGACAACTTATGATTTTGGCAAGAAGCGCGTGGCAAACATGTCGGTAGTGGTAATCCTTCAAAAGAGAAGATGGTGCCTTTGCCTGTTTCAGTTAGGCTTTGCTGCGCGGATATCCGCTAACTTAATGGAACTGCTAAGTGACAATTTTGAACTTATACGGACAAATTAGAGCGCGCGCTACTGAGGTTGATTATCAATGGACATGAAGGTTGCTATAGGGACGTGGGAAGCCCCCCCGACCTATAATGGTCCAGCTTACTACATCAAGGAGCTTGTTGAGCGGATTTCGAAGTACATCGACGTGGTGCTTATCGTACCGAGCACGGCAACAGTCAAGGACAAGACAGGATTAGTCGTTCGAAAAATCGGCTCGATAGACATTCCGATTGTGAGAGTTTGCCTATTTGCTCTCAGAGCTAGTTCGACTGTAGGAAGACTCAACGCAGATCTAATTCACGACAACGGAGTTCTAGGCTTTACCAATTTCTCGCCGTTCATCGAAACTTGGCACCACGCCAACATTGACGACCGCAAATATATGCGCGCTTCGCAATATTACTTATCATTTTATAGAGAACTGCTAACTCTTAAAGGAATAAGGAAAGCTGATTCTATAATCGCGGTAAGTTCTGTTGCAAAAGAGGAGTTGATCCGCACATATTCGATCCCAAGTTCAGTGATCGAGGTTATACCTCACGGAGTGGACGTGGATTTCTTTAGGCCATTGCCGCTCGGAGAAGTAAGTAGCTATTTCCAACGGAACGGCGAAATCTATCTGCTATATGTCGGGGGATTAATAAAAAGAAAGAACGTCAGTTCCTTGATTCGGGCGCTGAAACTAGTCGTGAACGAGAGAGCTGATGTGCATCTCTTAATCGTTGGAGTTGGTAGTGAGAAAAACCACTTGCAAGAACTTACGGCGAATTTGAACCTTAAAGAATACGTAACTTTTATGGGGAGCGTTTCACGTGAACGTTTACTTGAACTTTACAACATGGCAGACTATGTCGTTCAGCCCTCGTACAAAGAAGGATTTGGCATGACAGTTTTAGAAGCATTAGCCTGCGAAAAGCCAGTTATAATGACTCCTACAGGCATATCCGAAGTCGTAAAGAAAAACGACCTAGGAGTCGTAGTCGATGATTTTACTCCTTCAAGTTTAGCCATTGCAATAAAATATGCGCTGGACAGACCTAAGTTCAGTGGGCTCAGGAAATTTGTAACAGAGAATTTCAGTTGGGACAAGACCGTAGAACTGACTCTCCAAATTTACAAGCGAACTTTGCAGAATCGCTAATTTTTAACGTGCGCAACTTCATGGCACGTTGACAATGCGATCTAGAAATATTCAATACTGGAATTGTGAATGGATAGGAAGCGACGTTTACTTGGACTTTTCTGTGAGGAAGATCGTATGCAGTCCGATTTTCATCGGATTGATTGCTATTCTCGCGCTTGTCATAGCGTTCGCCTCAATTCTGCCTATCAAAATTCAACAGATGGGATCAGGAGCATTTTTTGTTTTTACCATAATTCCGTGGCCATACTGGATTGGAATCATGACTCTTGCTGGTATTATGGTTTTCATAATTCGATACTTAGAAGACTACCGGTTCAGGGTGTTGCTGGTCTTTTCGTCGATATTGCTCATAATTGGTTTTAGAATGGTCTTCCCTGTAACTTTCACTTCTATTCCCGCTTACGAGCCGGATGCTACAAATTACATGAATGTAGTCAATGCATGGGTTACTTCTGGAGTAAACTTCGGTGTACAAGGTCAATATCAGCACAACTTTCCAATGTCTTTTCTGATCGCCTTTACTATCGTGAAACTCGGAGTTCCGGTAGACACATTCTTCAGAATTGCGCCATTTTTCATCTACGCATTTGAAATTGTAGTTTTGTACCTGTTGGTAAAGGAACTCATTCCTGAAGACAAGAGATATGCCGCTGCGTCGACTTTTTTGTTCTCTTTTTCGTCTTTGGGCTATTGGGTAACTGTGCACTATAGTCCTGATTTGGTTGGGTCCCTTTTCTATTTTGTATCTCTGTATCTTTCTGTCGGGTTCGCCAAGAAGGGTGAATGGAGCGTTAAAGCTTTGTCACCTGTTTTGCTAAGTATCTTTGTTCTGATCCTTTCTCATCATTTGAGTACCTTGTATCTCATCATGACCTTGTTCGGACTTTCCTTTTCCGTCTGGTACTTCAAACCACCTCAAATCAAAGGTAAGGCTCTTTCGCTGTTTCTGTTGGCAATCTGCACCTACAGTCTCTGGTTTGCGTACGGCACGCTTGTGTACCCATCTTTCTTCAATGTTTATGTCTACTTCAGTGGTTTCTCAAGTGTCACTGGACTGTCGCAAGGAGCAGGCCTACTGAACAACGTGACCTTTGTCATCTACCCAATCTTCATTTTGGCTCTCTTCATATACAGTTTCCTAAGGACGATGCAGATTCAGAATCCATGGGATTTAACAAAGCTACGGAAGAAGTTCAGAGAGACGCGAGCAACAGAATCTGCTAGCATGCCATTTGTATATTCTGTGGGTTTTGTCTTTGTGTCCATCCTTTTTCTGGCGGGGTTTGCTGCTCCAGTGATTCAGGCCCCTAGAATTCTTGAAATACTCTGCGTCGGCCTGTATCCCATCGCGAGTCAAACACTCATAAAGGTCAGCAGAGGCAATCCTTCGAGAAAGAAGATGATACTCATGCTTATCATCGTGCTTGTTGTTGTCACAACCGGGATCTACAGATACGATTCGCAAATTCAAAGACGTGTGCTCGGCTAGACGCGCGATGGCTAGATCGACGACCTTCCACTCTTATTAATTGTAAGTGCACGTCCTTTGAACTTGAAAATTCTTCCAAATATGAGGAGAAGATTCGTTTGTCATCGCCCACTCAGCTTATTCCACTTGTTACGTCCAATATTCCTTATGCTACACCTCAAGCTACTTTGGATTGTGGGTGTGGCATTGGAAAGTGGGGAGGTATTATCCGTTGTCACCGAAGAGAAATGAAAAATGCATATTTGGTTGGTTTGGACATTTTCCTCCCAAACTTGAAATATTGCAAAAAGTACGGCGCGTATGATGATCTCATACTTGCAGACGCTAGTAAGTTGCCTTTCAAGAATAACGGTCTCGAACTGATTCTTGCATGCGAAATCATTGAACACATGAATAAAGAGGACGGGGAAGATTTTCTCGACGAATTGGAGAGAGCCTGCAGTGGCAGAATCATCGTAACCACTCCCAACGTTTATTTCGATAATCCAATCGAATATGAAAATCATCAAAAGAACAAGTGGGAAACTCATCATTCAAAGTGGAATGTAAAAGATTTTAGAAAAAGAGGCTACGAGGTCAATGGGATAGGTTTCAAATTGCCATCAACGCTTGGACTTTGGAATGTTATGGGTGCCGTTGACTTTTTGCTTTTCCCTGCATGGTTTCTACCTCAGCTAGCAAAGTTTCTAGTTGCTCACAAAAACAAACCAGTTGGGGCTTGATCCCTTTACATGATGACTTAGCTGAGAAGTTAGCACGCGAATTGCTATGAAGGCACAATCACTAGCGAATCAGACATCCCGTTAAGCGTTATGGGAACACTATCCCAGTTTGTCACTATCACATGGTTGCCTGAGGAATCCCAGTAAACTTTGTAGTTTGAAGGACTGCCTAAGCCGAGTGCACGAGCATTAATGTTCAGCGTTGCGGTGATGCTCCAACCTGTATCTGGTCCTGCAGTGTTGCCAACATCTCTTTGGTTAGTCATTGGAATAATAATTGTTCCATTGCTGAGTTCGAGAATTTTTAGGTCTAATAACGATTGTGAGCTGTTTATTGGGCAGGCAGAGACCCAGTAGAGCATTTTGTTGATCATGTCTCTTGGCAAAAGCAGTGTGTTGCAGTACGAGCCACTTGGAATATCCGTGAGTAGGAAGTTGCCTGTTGCTGAGTTTTTGTAGTAACCCGCAGCAATCGTATTTGGCGTATCCGAAGTGAAACCTGCGATAGACGTGAAGCCAAGGCTAGGTGCATAAACGCCTTTGTATCCGCTGGGAACGGTGTAGCTTTGTCCTGCATATCCGGAAGCGATCCATTCAGCAGTTGAGTCTACGCTGCTAAGCACGGTGAAACTTGTTGAGCCTCCAGCTGATGAGTATATATGGAAAGTGCTTTCAGCTTGTAACTCGTTTCCTCCCAAAACTGCGGATATTCCTACGCCTTGGACATCCTCATAGAACCATAAGTTAAGTTTGCCATTAGCCCATAAATGATTGACCACTGTATCGTATAACCCCGTCAGTTGAGGTCCGTTCCTGTACAGCATTTGATCTATCAAAATCGTTCCCATGGCTTGGTTAACGTTTTGAGGGCTATTTGCAAGGTTCGCCGTCCACGCCCATTGAGCAATGGTGTAATTTAGACCATACCAAGCCATTGGCGAATAACTGCTGGGCAATGCATACGTTGGACCCAGCCAAACAGGCTGAGCATCAGAAAGCAAAGCTGACGTGGTGTTGATAAAACCGATCAACTCGGTCATTTCTTGCTGTGTCCATCCTGCCCACCCAGTGGCATTTGGATACTGGAGCATTATCACGTTTGGAGCCGAAACTCTGTGCCGCACTCCGCCATACCACACGTAATTCACTGCCTGAGCCAAATAAGACTGCTCGACCTCCCATAACGGATATGAATTCCCTAAGTAATCAACAGGTTGCAAACCTATGATAGGATCTAAGCTCGGATCTTGCATCTTAACCAGCGCGCCAACGTAAGCTTGTTCCCGTGCCAAACCATAGGTCGCCCCTATGTTAGATGGAAATTCCTGGTCAACGTAAACATAATCTACTGCTTTGTACTGCGCCAGCAATGACATGTTATACATTCCCGCAGCGGCAAGGTTTCCGCCCCCATTTGGTTCAGAAGAGTCATCCGCTGAGCCTATAAGATGAAACACGTTAGGGGATTCACCAGCCTCAATGAAAGCATGCTTTATCTGTGCGTACATCTGAGCGAATCGGTTCTGCCAGTAGAAATCCCATTGAGGCAAACAAGCAGACAAGATGTACGCAGCCTTCTGCTGGCTTGTCCAACTGTTCCATAACGATGGCACTATAGTGTAGTTTGCATAAATCTCCATGGCCTTACCTGCAAAAGTGGCAAGAGAATTCATAGGACCAAAAAGTGTGGAAAAACCACTGACAAAGGTGCTACTACCACCCAAAGTATTCTGGGTGTATCGGTTATATACTCCAAGGTTGCCACTGCTGAGAACTGCAAACCAATAATCTTCACCCGCCGTTATTGCTATGCTTGAGTTGAACGTCCACGTGCGCCATTCTGCCGTCGCATTGACTTGAACTGGATTGCTCACACCCAGTAAGCTGGCCGCCTGCGTGCTTGTTCCATCATAAATCGCCAACCTAACAGTCGTTGTCCCACCGTTGTTTTCTAGATACCCTTCAAGACTGTTTATAGAGCCATTAGCATAGGCAGTCCAATGTGTTGCCAGTTCGCCGCTACCAAAAATGTAGTTAAGATTGCCCAGTCCACCCTGATTTTCTCCTAAAACTGCGTAGGTTGGATTAAGATTTGTTGCGCTCGCAAAAGCGTCTATTTCGTTAGGGCTAAAGCTGTAACAATAGGAAGGATTGGAGTTTTCCCACGAATAGCCTTGGACATTGTACCCGTTCCAGCCGTCAGTTCCGAACCAGAAATCCCATTGAAGCCCATCTTTGATCATCTGGGTTAAGCGCGCCGTATAAAGGTCTACTAGACGTGTTCCAGCAGTTATGTTATTGACTGGGTCAGGCGTCGTAAATTCTGCAAAAGGATCGGGAATGACACAGTTGTATCCCGGATTCTTCTCCATAAGTGTTGCATTACTAACTCCACAAGCCCGCATTCCATTAGCATCTGTGAAGGCGAGTTCCGGATGCAGAGTTGTTATGTAATTGTACTCTTCTTGACCAGTCCAGGCAATGGCTGTGCTGCTTAATCCAACTTTCCATCCATGATAATGGAAACGGTCAATCACACTCTTTAACTGAGCAAAAGTCAAGCCCATCCATGTTCCATTGGTTTTGCTGAAGCTGTATCCGTACCACCAGATTCCATACTGATGCATGTCAACAAGACAGACCGCTGTGGCATAGCCGTGATTCAAAACGTAGCTGTCGACCCACCCATTGATGTTGTGGGTCCCAATGTCAGCAGTCCATAATTGTCTGAGAATCACCGTGAGCGAGATAGGGTTCGCATGTGTAATCATTCCATTTGAGGGAACGGCTAGAGGTGTCTGCTGAGAATTTGCATACACATTCGCAAGGATGGATAATGTCAAAATGCTTAGCGCCAGAATAGCCGAAAAGAGTGGACTTGGCACGGTATTTTCCCTTTATGACATGTCAAGGCTTAACAAGCTTTGCCCATTTATGATATAGCAAGACTTAATAAATATTGTTAACTGAGCGTCCAAGAAAGCACTCGCTCTCAGGGTGAATCAAGTAAAGTTCGATGGTCAAGGGAAAAAAAGATGAAGACGATGCACCACGACTGGAAGACACTGTTAAAGTCGCCGGAGATCCTGTCTTTCAGCGTTAAATTCTTCTTGCTCGTCACGTTTCCAGTTGTCGCATACTTTCAGGACTTCGTTCAGGTGTTCAGCCTTGCCTTAACGGATCCTGACACTCAGTACGTTCTCATCGTGCCTCTGGTCGTTGCTTACTTCCTCTACAAACGCAGAAAAGCATTCTTGATCTCCCGCAAGAACTCGCTTTTTCACGATTTGATAGGCGTTTCACTTTGTTTGCTTGCGCTTCTTGTGTATGTTTCGGGTTCCTACTCCTTCTATCCGCTCCAACTTCACCTTCTTTCGCTTCCCATTTTTATCGCGGGCCTAATCATGCTTGTCCTGGGCGCTGACGTGCTCAGGCTCTTGATTTTCCCAGTGACTCTCACAGCCTTCTTAAGTCCGTTCCCGCTGCTTTTCATGGATTCCTACGGAGGAAACCTAATCGCGTCAGACGCTACTTCTGTTGCTTTTATTCTCAGACCTTTTCTTCCAATCGAAATCTCCTCTCAACCAATCGTAGTGATGAGCACTTTCACAACCACGGGACAGCCGATACAGTTTTCTCTGAACGCGGCCTGCTCAGGAATATACTCCCTGACAGCTTTCCTGTTCTGCGCCGCAGTCTTCGGCTACCTGGCCACCGGCTCCCTGATCAAGAAAGCACTTTTTGCTGTGATTTCCGTTGCTGCCGCTTATTTTCTCAACGTGTTCAGGATATCAACAATGGTTGTCTTGGGACACTTCTACGGAACAGGCTTGGCACTTGAATTCTTCCACGCAACTGAAGGAACATTACTTGCATTCATCGGGACAATGATCGTGCTATACCTCGGCACCAAATTACTCAAGCTCTCTTTTGCAAAGAACAAGACCAACATTAAATGCGACGCCTGTAGAGAATCAGAAACAATATGCGGTAAGTGTGGACACGTTCTCCAGTGGCCCAAAACCAACATAAACTGGAAACGACTAGCCATAGTTCTGCTCTTCATCGTGCTCTGCGCAGACCTCATCGTCCAAGCATCTGCAATAAACTACAACGCAGTGATAAACGGAGAAAAAACAGCCATAGACTTCAACCCCACCACTGGCCAATTGGCCACATTATCGAACCTGACAGGCTGGTCACCCACTTTTCTGGGCAGAGAGCCTCAGGCTGAAACAACCCTGGGCCTAAAGTTTGTAGGAGACTACGCACTTCTCAAGGGTAATGACTCCAATCCGGTTTTTCTAATTTTCGAGGTTTCGGATCTCCAATCGAGATTCCACACATGGGAAGGATGCCTAAACTATCAAGCATACCCAATAAACATCCAAAAAACAGCGTATGTAGTCCTCTACGACCAAAACAACAACATCGTAAACGGAGAAACAATAATCGCGAACGCTCCAACCCTCAACAAAACAATCACATTACTTTACTGGTTCGACTACCTCAACCTAAGAACAAACCAGACAACACCCATCTCCAACATCAAAGTCACACTCCTAGAATACGTCGACAACTCAAACAACCAAACCACACAAACAACAAACATTCAAAAAGCAACAAGCCAGCTGCTATCCCTCGGCCAAGACCTCGAAAAAACATGGAGCCAATACAAGAACCCCAACAACACCTTCGTCGTCGACATATACAAAAACCAAGAAGCATTCACCATAACAGTCACAGCCCTACTAATCCTATCGGCAACAAGTCTCATAGCCAAGCAATTTCTGACGCGAACGAGAGCCCGAAGAAAAATAGCAGAACTCCCCGAACCAGATAAGACTCTGCTGGAAGAACTGAAACGCCTAAAATTCAAAGACTCAACCAACCAGCAACAAGAGCCCAAAAACATCCCCGCAGAGAAGATGGAGGAATTCCGCCAGAAAGGAATACTGCACGAAAAAATCTCCGCTAAAAACGATGAACTGTACCTCGAATGGAAACCCTACTAGAACCAACAAACCAACAGAAAACGAACTACTCACATCCTAAAACCGACGCGTTCAAGTCTTCATATGCAGTGTGTTGTGGGCGAGAAAGACATGGATAATGCGTCGAAAATAGGCCAGTCTTCAGCCGTTGGCAGCGTACAACTGTTCCTCGGCAAGACAGTAGCCACCGCGGTAACGGCCGTTGGAACCATAATCTTGGGCCTCTTCATACTTCCAACAGAATACGGCCTCTACACCATCGCGCTGATTCCAGCTTCAGCAGTGCTCTTGTTTCAGGACTGGGGCGTAGGCGCAGCCCTAACACGCGGCGTTGCTCAGTGCAGAGCCGCAAACAGCGAAGCCGAGCTGCGCAGAATAATAAAGGCCGGATTAATCTTCGAGGTTGCGACAGGCCTCCTGCTCACTTTCGCGTCCTTGCTGATGGCTCCGTTCTTGGCTTCCATTGTTTTCGCCAAGCCAGAATCAGCCCTTCTCATAGCCCTCATATCAGTTTCCATTCTGTCAACGGCCGTGCTAGCCACAGCCCAGAGCATCTTCATAGGCTTCGAGCGGATGAAACTCAGCAGCGTCACGATGATCTGCCAAGCCGCCGCGCAAGGCATAGTGTCGGTGTTGCTGGTTTATCTGGGGTATGGCGCGCTGGGCGCCGCGCTCGGCTTAACCATTGGATCTGCGATAGCAGGCGCTGTTTCAGCCTGCCTACTCTACTTTGCTATATTCAACAAACTCGATCCAGACTCGTCAAGCAGCCCTAATCTAGCGCAAGTGCTGAGGCCGCTGCTGAAGTACGGGGTTCCCTTGGCCGTCGGCTCCATCCTGGCCGGAGTGCTAGGCCAGTTTTATTCTTTCATGATGGCGTCCTACGTCGGCACCGAAACGATAGGCAACTACAAAGTCGCAGTCAACTTCACCGTTTTGCTGGCCTTCTTCTCAGTTCCCATTTCAACCGTCCTGTTTCCAGTCTTCTCAAAAATACATCCAAACAAAGAAAAGCAGCTCCTCAAATCGGTCTTCGCGTCCTCAGCCAAATACGCCGCGCTTCTGCTCGTGCCCGCATCGATGGCTCTCATGCTTCTGTCCAAACCCATCATCGAAACACTCTACGGAAACAAATGGCCCTTCGCTCCACCCTTCCTCGCCCTGTTCGCCGCAGGCACCCTGCTAATCATCTTCGGAAACTTGAGCGTAACAAGCTTACTCACCGCATTAGGAGAAACAAAACTGCTGATGAAACTGAACCTGCTAACCCTCGCGTTAGGCATCCCACTGTGTTTTCTCCTCATCCCACCGTTAGGAATCACCGGTCTCATAATCGTCTCCATAGTCGACGGGATACCCAGCCTGCTCATAAGCGTGTACATATCATGGAAACGCTACGAAACCATAGCAGACCTGAAATCGACCACAAAAATCCTCATCGCCTCAGCAATCGCCGCGACAATCACCTACCTCACACTGAACACTTTGCACACGGCCAGCTGGATACAACTCGTAAGCGGCGCAACGCTATTCCTCATAACGTACCTTGTAGCCGCCCCCCTCGTCGGCGCCATCAACCAAACAGACATCAACACCCTGCGAACCATGTTCTCAGGCCTAGGTCCACTGTCCAAACTACTGGAAATCCCACTCGCCATCATCGAAAAACCCCTAAGAACCCGCACCAAACACGACGAGCGCACGCTATAAAAAAAGAATTCCTTTTTTTCACCGTGATTACACGTTCGCCAGCGGCGCGACACCGTCAGAGGACGCAGCCCGGATCTTGCGCAGCCACAAAGGAAATTTAGGAACACACGTGCGCGCCGCTGAACGCACGATCACGCACATCAATTGACCAAACAGTCGTACCATTGTATCGGCAACCATTCAGCCGCCAACTTCAGGCGGAAGCTGCTCGATACCTAGCGTAAGCTAGAGAGTCTTTTCGAATGAGAAGATTGAATGGGCAAGGAGAGCAACCAGAATACTTGATCTAGCGTTTCTTGTGTGCACGTTTCCACTCTTCATACTTATCCAAAGTCTCATTGACTTGTCGGGTTATGAAGTCCTCTGCACTTTGGTAAGGTGTGCTCATTTCCTTTACCGCATCATTCAGTTTTTCATACTGTTCTCTAGGGATTTCCACGCACTCATTTTCTCCTTTCAACCAGGTTAGCCTAAAACGTATAGCGTCGCGAACTAACTCTTCCTTAGTAGTGAAACCCATGTCCTTGTTTTCTTCAATGAAATTCTGCGTTTGCGCGAGGAGTTCAGGTGGAAGCATGACGGACTCATTGATGAGCGCGTTTATCGCATCTTGGTAGGTTTGCATTTTGCTTGTCTGAGCCATCAACTCACCTAGTAGCGATGTAAGCTTCTGATGGATGTCATCCGATATTTTGAGGGTTTTCATGACGTTTCCATCCTAGTTCATATGTTATCAGAGCACCACAAGAATACTTAGTAGCATTAGGTTTATTAATTCTTCCGTGTATACCAAGTGTACCGTGTACCGTCAGAGGACCCTTGCCCGTCGTCTCGCACAATGTCCTCTTGCGTACCGTCTGGTATTTCTAATCCTTAAGACATTGCAAAGACAACAGTCTCGCCGCCTTCGAGTGGCGTTCGAGTTGATATTTTTGACACATAAAAGAAGTAAAGAGATGTCATTAAGAAGACAGATTCGTCGGCTAACAGTTTCTAACAGCTTCTATGACCGTGTGCGCTGCGAAACCGTAAGTAAGTTGTCGCGAACGGAACTCTTAACATTGCTTAGTCATCCCGTCCAACTGGACCAAGTTCCAGAAGTGGAAAAAGGCGAGGTTCTCCTAGACGCTCGCGGCGACGGCTCCTTTCAAAGAATGCGTTAGATAATTCCCGCTAAGACCGAAGAGGATGATAGGCCCGTTTGACCCCTGTACGCATGAAAAGAATGGTTTGTGACCGCCTACAAAAGTGCAGGCGAATTCTTCAGATTGACACTCAACAGATTCGCTTCAAGGTGATCACAAAGCTTGAGGAAATGTTTGACTGCGCTCATGCATTAAGTCAGAACACTGGCCTGCGTCTTCGCGAACGGGAGAAGTGGGCAAGAGTCGCGGCCAGCATCGCTCAAACGATTAACAGCGTTTCAGCAGGATTCGACGAACAGAAAGTCAATCGTGACCTTGACGAGTTAGAGCACCTTGTCAGTGAAGCCAGAGCAAAAGCGAAGGTTTGAAAGGCTTAAGCGCGAGTTGTTCAGGCCTGAGGATGTCGCTCTTCCAAGAGACCCTGTTGAATTTGTGAAGGCCGTTTTCAATTTTAACCCTACGGACTATCAGGAGCGTCTTCTCAGAGACGAGAGCAAGCGAATAGTCGTGCGATGGTGCCGTCAAGCCGGAAAAACAACGACTATAGCGCTTGGAGCAATCTGGTTCGGCTTGACCTGTCCGAAAACCTTGACGCTCATCGTGGCGCCAAGCTTGAGGCAAAGCATGATAATGGGCGACCGTGTTCAGGACTTCCTTAGCAGTCTGCCCAAAAACCTTCAGGAGGCGCTCATAGACAGGCAGCAGCGAACTGTCACGCGGTTCAAGAACGGCAGCAGGATCGTGATCCTGCCAAATTCACCTCAGCTTCTGCGAGGTTACACAGCTCATAAAGTCGTTCTGGAAGAGTGCAACTTTTTCCCCGCAGACGAACTGCTAGTCCAGAGTGTCATCTACCCAATGCTTGCCACGACTGACGGTGCGCTCATCGCTGCGAGTACTCCTTGGAATAAAGACAGCATCTTCTACCGCATGTGCCAAAGCAACGAGTTCAGCAAGCATGTTGCAACGTGCGACGACGTCGTAAAGGCCGGCACAATCAAACAAGAATTCATCGACCAGATGCGTGATGAGCTTCCGTACGAACGTTTCCAAAGAGAATTCAAGGCAGAATTCATTGAAGATATCGACACTTGGCTTACCCAGAGCTTGATCGTAAGCTGCATTGACAGTCAATTGCAGCCTTACGATTTTCAGGACCAGCCGAAGGGCGAGTTTTACGTTGGCATCGACTTCGGGAAAGAACAGGACTTCAGCGTAGTCCTGGTAGCTGAAAAGCCTGGACGTACAATGCGAATAATTCATGTGCACAGGTTCCCGCTGAGGACGGAATACGCAAGCGTGATCGGCTACGTGAAAAGTCTCCAAGACCGGTGGCGATCTGTCCGGGCAGTGTATGCTGATGTTACTGGCGTTGGAGGCTACATCGTCGAGGACATGGTTCGCAGTGGGATCCAAGGCGTGACCGGCGTTACCTTCACTGTTCAGTCGAAGGAAGAAATGGCCACGATTATGCGGGAAAAGATGCGGACCGCTGAGGTCAAGATTCCTTACGTTCCTTCGCGAAGGCTTGAAGATATCGACCTGACAGCCGAATTAAACATTGAGAAATACGAGCTGATGAAGACTGGGCACCTCAGGTTTAGCCATCCGGAGGGCGGTCACGATGATGTCTTCTGGTCCGCAGCCTTGGCTATTTACGCTTCTGTCAAAGCGCCGCTGCCAGGAAGAGGCGCGTTCATGCTTCCGCACAGATAGGTGTTCAACGTGAGTTTCGTGGCGAAAACAGTCAAAAAGGGCCTTAAAGCGATTCGCGAGTTCACGAGCAGGTTTCAGGCTCAACGACAGGTTCCCCAAGACATTAGCAGGAAACAGATCGAAGAGGAGATCCCGGTCACTTGGAAGCAGGATCAGGCTCTATGGGGTTACGTTACAAAGTACATGCTGAAAGCCTCAGGCGTCGGCTTCGTCACTCCGCCCTACATGGCCTACTGGGAGCGCATCTGGGGAGCAACTCCGGTTGAAGATTTACCAAAATATAAGGACATGTACACGTTCACGCCGTACATCAAGGCTTCAATCGACGTGACTATTAACTTGGCTTTGAGCAACGGATTTGAACTCGAAGGCGGGGATGACGCTGTTCGAGAATGGCTCACGAACTGGCTTGACGAGCAGAACATCCTTCAAACGCTGAGGATTATCGCAACAGACATGCTGATTTCAGGGAACGCTTACTTGGAACTTTGCCGTCACGAAGATGGTACAATAGAGTGGCTCAAGCCGCTAGACCCGGTGCACATGCGTGTCCGTCGCGATGCTTACGGCAACGTCTTCGGCTACGTTCAACTGCTCACTTTTCCACCGGTCGCCTTCACGGCGCAGGAGATTGTGCACTTCCGCTGGGGTGCAAAGAGCTGGTGGTACGAGTACAGCTATGGCACGAGCCAGTTAAGGCCCCTCTTGTTGGTTCAAGCGTTGATAGATGACTTCCAGACGGACATGGCAACGATCATGAAGGTCTACACTAAGCCGATGCTCGTTGTTCAAGCAGGAACGCCGGAGATACCTTGGGGCGACCAGCAATTAGCCGGTCTCGTCCAGGCTTTTCAAGACCGTCAGCCTGCTACGGACGTGTTCGTGCGAGGCGACGTCAACGTCAAGGTTATTCAGAGCATGACAAGGGAGATCAACGTTCAGTGGTGGCTTGATTATCTTCACAGGCAGCGCGAAGCTGTCTTGGGAGTTCCGAAGATTTTTCTCGGGGAAAGTGAAGGGACAAACCGTGCGACTGCAGAGATAGTCATGCAGGAATACATCACCAGGCTACGAATGATTCAGGAACTCATGGGAGACACATTAGAAACAGACCTGTTTAAACAGCTGATCGAAAGCCAGTTTGGCGACGGCGTCGAGATTCCGCATGTTAAGTGGCGTCCGATCTGGGAGCCGACGATTCAGGAGAAAGCTGCTTACTATGTCGCACTGGTGCAGAACGGAATTGCAACGATATCTGAAGCAAGAGTAGCTCTAGGCCTACCATCTGAACCTGAAGAAGGACAAGAGCAGACAAGCGCCGGAACAGCACTTGCCACGAAACCTGAGCAAGCGAAGCCTATTTCGTTGCCTCTTCAGCAGAAAGAATCTGCCTGAGGACGAAATTCGGTTACTTCTTTGATTCGCGCGCGGCTACTTGCGTAGTAGTATTCTTTTCTTCTTGCAGAACCCTAATACAGCTAAAGCCGAAACCATGCACAGCGGCAGAAACTCAAACGATGGAAATTCCGCCACTGTCGCGTAGTTTACATAGAGATAGCTTGAGTTCACGTCGGAACATGACAGCAACGTGTACGCAGTTTCCGACCCGTTAATATACACGTTAATTGGTGCACTAATCAAAGCTGTTGGGATACATATCCTGCAGAAGCCAACATTGCCTGATGGACTCTGAACGGTTAAATGAATAGTTGAATTGTCGAACGTCAAAGCCGATATCGTGGAGTTGCTTATTGTCTCGACGTATTCGTTCGGAGTCAGGGTGAAACTTGAAAAGCTGCCCATCAAGGGATAATGGTCTGTGTTATTTACGTTCAAAACATAGGGCGTGTCACCAATTCCGTCTGAGCCGCTAATATTCTGATAAGGCCCGCTAGATAAGTCTGTGCCATTATAGTCGCTCCAGTAGTTTCCTCCTGAAGGATATCCGTTGTCCCAAGTGTTGTAGTTGTTATCAAGAGTGAATGGGGACACGAAAGCATTATGGTAGAAGAAGTTGCTGCTTGAACCACTCAAGGAAATGCCTGTGATACTATTATCAAATAAGAGATTGCTAACTGAGGAAGTCAACACTATCCCATGCCACGCGTTCCCTGAAATCAAATTCCCTGTTATGTTGTTCAGGTTTGAACTGCTTAGCAGAATTCCTGTACCGCCATCTTCAACATCATTGTCGCTTATTAGGTTACTAAAGGTGCTAGAGAGAGAGATGCCGACCGCATTTGAAGAAACTTCTTCGTAACCAAATATGCGATTTCCAGAAGCTATATTGCCGTAGCTGTTGCCATATATGTAAGACTTAATTTCAATTCCAATTTCATTGTTGGACATATTGTTATCTGTGATAGCATTCAACGAAACAGAATAAATCTGTACTGCTTCGTCGTTGTCAATGAAATGGTTTTGAGTTATGGTATTGTTCGACGATACATAATATGTATTATAGCCATAAAGAAGTACTCCGTCGCCGCAGCCAGATATCGCATTCCCGATAACTGTGATGTTGCGAGGGTCATCGGTTTCAACGCCTCTATTAAAGTTACTAATTATCGTGTTCTTAACAGTCACATTTTGTATTTTGCCCGCATATATGCCGCAAGAATACATTAAGTGTCCAGTTGGATAACCTTGAATCGCGAACCCTGCCCCATCAAGTATGATATTATTTCGATCGATTGTGATCGCATTCGAGCCTGACCACTCTCCTCCCTCGTCCGTGATGTTCCCAGTCAGTTTATACGTGAAGTTATCAAGACTGGAGATCGGTGCTGCTGGCGGACTTATGCTACCGTCGGCGTTGATCGTTACCTCCATATTATTATTCTGTGCATTAACACTGTGAACACATAATGAAAAGGGTAAAATAATCATACAATAAAATAGAAGAAGCGACGGTAATAACCTAAATATTTTCACTGCGATTCAATTAGTGGTTTTGTAGGACTTGCATATATATCTTTGCAAGCTTGCAATAACTGTTGTCGAACTTTACGTACCAATCCTCAAGGTCAACCCTGGCTTTTCGGTCTATGGACAGAGCTAAAACTAGCGCGCGCTTGGCTTTGAAGTTGTATGCGAGAAATACCAGAATTGCGATGGGCATAGGTCGATTCTGAAACTAGCGCGCGCGTGAAATCAACGGAAAAAATGAGATACGTGCGCGCTTACTGGAGTTTTGTGCTGCACCTTGGGCATCTTAGGGGATAGTTGTCTTTGCTGATCATTCTTAGCGCGCAGCCGAAGCAGATGCAGATCTTGCACGTTGGGCAGTAGTAGTTGCCGCCTTGAATGCGGTTGCCGCACACGCTGCAGGGTTTGGTCAAGCAATCATTAGACACTAGGTTCGCCTTGGTGAAGGCATGATCGGCCACGGTTGAAAGCTCGGAGTTTCAGAGTTAAAAGGCGTTTGTCGATGCGACATTCTGGAAGAGTGGAGAGAGTGGAGTTAAAGTAATGTTGGGTGCGGAGGAATTCGTCATTCTCGTTATAGCAAATTTGCATTAGAACATGATTTGAAAAGTTGGCGCGTTCAATGCGAAAGTTGAGTGACCTATTGCCAAAGATGCCGTGTCGTACGCTCTGCGGGCATCCTCTTCAGCGTTACCATTGGAGCTGCATGTACTGTCGTGTCCGGCGGTTTTTTTACGGAAAGATGGACCCGAAGATATACCATTACAACAGTTTAATGCGTCTAGTAGTGCCTGCTGACCAGACGACTTATGTTCTTTTCATCGATGATAGGCGCAGAAACGCCAAAGTCAAATCAATTCTGCTTAAGGCTTGTCTTGAGTTGGCTGAGTGGCTGGCGAACTAGATGCCCAGATTAGGAGAAGACAAAACAGTCTGGCGTTATCTGGTCCACGATCCGAACAAGTTTGACAAAATGCGGGTTGACCCAATAGCGCAGGGCGTGAAGACAGCGTCGGGTCGAGTTAGGGGCACTGAGCGCTGGGAGATTCAGAGTTACCTTTTCGACAAGGCTCATTTCAAGTCTTCACAAGAAGTTATGGTGTGGCTTGACTCTTACTTGAAGGGGAAGATTCAGACTCTCCTTGACCATAAGGCATGGGATGAGTGGCGTCGGCGGTTCGTCAACGCCTACATGCAGATTAGCAAAGTCGAAGGCTGAATTTCAGCCATCCTAGTTACTGCTTGAAGCCGCACTTTTTCCGTTCTCGAAGCCTTCTCCTTTCTCCATAGCGGTTCTGGTGCGACTTCAAGCAGTAACAAATCAAAAACTTTGGAGACAGAAAATATGAACTATAGTCGTGCAATAGGACTATTCTTCGCTATCCTTGCGACATCATTTGTCGTCGCTCTCTCCATGCAATCTTACACGCGGCAAATACCGAGCACTGGCACAATCACTGCAGTTGGCGTAAACGTCTTCAGCGACGCTGCTTGCACCCAGAACTTAACAAGCGTAAACTGGGGAGTCTTGACGCCAGGGAGCTTAGCGAACTATCAGATGTATATCAAGAGCACAAGCAACGTGCCGATCACCCTTAGTTTAGGCACAGACTCATGGAACCCAGCGGCCGCAGCAACTTACATAACGCTTACTTGGAGCTATGCAGCGGGAACAGTGATTCAGCCGAATGCTTCGTTACCAGTCACGCTGACCTTGACCGTTAGCTCTTCTGTGGCAGGGTTCACGTCTTTCAGCTTCAACATCGACGTAACAGGCTCTGGTTAGGGTCCAGATAGTTTTGAGGTGTAAACAAAATGAGTTTTCAAGGAAGAGTTTGGAATACAAAAGAGCAGAACGATTTGCCAGACTGCTCCTTCGCGTATATCGAGCCTGGAGGCAAGAAGGATAGCGAAGGTAAGACGACGCCGAGAAGCCTAAGGCATTTCCCATTCAAAGACAAGAACGGAAGGATTGATGAAGCGCACATAAACGCAGGGTTTTCATATCTCAGTAAAGCGAAGCTGCCAGCGGTTGCGAAGAAACACATACACCAGACCTTAGTGAATGCTTGCAGGAAGCTTGGGAAAGAGCACAAGCCATGCAGCTTCCCAGGTTGCAAGGGTTACAGTCCAGCGAAAAAGAGCTTCCTCGAAGATGCAGCCAGCTTTCTTGCGTTTCAAGCAGAAGCACGTCGGAGAGCAGGCGTTTTAGTAGTGGTGCCATAGATGCAGCTAAAGTACTTCGTTCCATTCAAGGCGCAAGAAGGCGTAAGCGCCGAGTTTGCGCTGCGAGAAAAGCTCGTAAACATTGAAGGCATAGCGATAGACACGAGCGTCAACTCAAATAAGTGGCAGGTACCAGAAGAAGACATTGATTTTTTCGTAGCGACACTGATAAACTCACAGCTGCGAATTGATCATGCAGAAAGTGCCTTGGCTGTTATCGGTAGAGTTCCTGAAGGCAAGAGGATCGGGAATACTGCTTGGTTCAGAGCGGAGATCGGCGATCTACCGATAATTGAGAAGGTTCT
>JBEKOM010000002.1:0-288939 GCA_049521795.1 Bathyarchaeia archaeon | reverse complement strand
TTAGGTTTGCCGGATTTAGTGGTTGCTTTCCCTCCAAGATAGTAAATACGCGCTATTATGCTTGCGGCATGTTTCATTTCTTGGATGGCAATTTCTCTTAGGAATTTTCCAACGGCGTCATAGGTGGTTTTGTCCAGAAGGACGTTTTCAGGGATTGTTCTGCGCACGAGCTTTTCCATTTTTGCATGTTGAAGCATATACTGAAGTGAAACGGCAATTTCACGCTCAACAGCTTTGTTTAGCAAGTCTATATATCCTGTTGTTGTTTTAACAGCCATGAATAATCACAACTTCTATTCAGAAAGGAGCAATTACTTAGATATAAGATTTTTTGGCGCGCGAAAATATTAGTCGCCATCACCGTCGTAGTCACTGTTTAGGTTAGCAAGCGCTATGTTTTCAATTTGGCTTATGAAAGGCTGTCGTGGAAAGTGCATCATGCTCTGATTAAAGCTAAGCTTGAACCTTATCTTGGTTTTCTGCACAATATTGCAGAGGGAAAACCGAGTTTAATCTGTGATTTCATGGCGCACGCTTATCGAGGCCGCCCGCAAAGAGAGCGAGGAGACAACCGCCTTCCTCTTCATGGAGATACTGAAAGACGAGAAAGACCACCACGACACCTTCACAACTCTACGGGAGCAAATATATAAAGCATCGTCAAAAAACACTCCTAGAGTAATCCCTCTCTTTTTTAACCTCCAAACCAGCTCTCCTTTCTAGGCACTACGCTGGGAAAGTTTAATTGCCAAGACATCGAACAGAGTGACGCAGGCCGGAAGACTGAAACTCAAGGATGACATGCCACATGTGAAAGGCGTGGCTAGCGCGCGCTAGAAGATCAGTGGCAAAGCGGGTATGTCCAACGCTGACCTCAGAGAATTCCTCCTAGAGCCAAAAACATCCGAGCAGATAGAGGTTCGTGTGAGAGGAGAATCGCTGTTTGAACTTGAGGGAGCATAAGAACAAGAGAAACTTCGACAAGACAGCGGAGCCTAAAGGCCAGCTACGAGAAGGACAGGGCTGCATCTACGTTGTTCAGAAACACGCTGCAACACATCTGCACTACGACCTGCGCTTGGAAATGGACGGCACGCTGAAAAGCTGGGCAATCCCGAAAGAGCCGCCCATCGACCTGGGTGTCAAAAGACTCGCGGTCCAGGTTGAGGACCACCCCATACCATACGCCACTTTTCAAGGAACAATTCCTAAGGGCGAATACGGCGCTGGAACGGTGGAGATCTGGGATAAGGGAACGTACAAGTTGATGGACAGGAAGGAGGACAAACTCATCGTGGAAATAAACGGCGAAAAGCTACGGGGGTCCTACGTCCTCGTCAAGCTAAAGGGTAAGCAGAACTGGTTATTCTTCAAGAAAAAATGATTTTTCCAGGAAGCGCCCCCTTCTTCGGGGCTTAGGCATTAAATAAAATCGAGCTTGGCCACCTCCTGTCGCACTAAGACTAGACGGAGGACGCTGCACTACAAGTGTAAAGTGATTCAGATTTTTCAGAAGTTGAGACATTTCTTATCATAGAACAAGGTTTCAGAAGCTTATTATAGTCATAGAGACAAAATACATAGCCGCGAACGAATGCCAGTCGATCGGGGATTCGCGCGGGCTGTTCTTTTGTCAGCCTACTCTTCTTGTTCGCTTCCAGCTTCTGGTTTTCCAACAACCTCGGCTTCTGCAAACCTTCTGCTTATCCTCGTAACCCTGATTTTCACGTGTTCACCCTGCTTCGTGTTCGGCACGAATATCACTAAGCCCTGCACTCTGGCTATTCCTTCTCCCCGGCTGCTGAGCTCTTCAATGTTTACCTCGTATTCTTTGCCAGCCTCAACGGGTTTTGGTGTGAACCCGCCTCTTTCACGTCTTCCGAATCCTCCTCTTCTAGATCCGAATCTTCTTTCTTCCATTCACTTCACCTCTCACACTTGCGGATGGATACTGACCCACCTACAGATGAACTTACTCAACTGTCAGTGTGCCGTATTTTCCAGCGTTGAGCTGGATCTCGCCTCTGAAGCTTGTGACGTAGCCGTTTTCAACTCTTACTGTGTCGTTGACGTTAACTAACTCGATCTGGTCGTTCCAAAGCGTCAGCTTCACAGTGCCCGTTTCGTCTGAGATCGTGGCCGTGGCGACTCGGTATGTTTGATCTTTGAAGCGAGAAACGACTTCGCGGGGGTCTGATTTTTCTGTGACTCGGGCTTGAACGTTAACGCGTTTCATTCCGTCGTGCAGTTCATTGATTTTCAAGCTTGTCCACTCCATTCATGCTAGTTTTTCCGCGAGGGCGAACTTCTCTCCCACTGACCTGATCTTGACCTTGACCCGTTCTCCGATCTTGCTGCGCGGAACAAAGATGAGGTAGCCTTCTATCTTGGCTATTCCATCGCCTCTGCTTCCTATGTCGTCGATGACGACTTCCATCTCCTGATTCTCCTTCACTGGCCTTGACTGCAAGAACGGTCTGCTCGCACGATACCTGCTTTGACTTCCGAACCTTCGAGGCTTGCTTGGTGCGTTCTTGGTTTTTTCTGGTAGCCGTCTTGGCATCTTCATTTTTCGTCCTATTCGCGGAACCAGCCTTCTTCCACAAAAACCCATCGTGCCAAACTCTGACACTTGAGCCTCGGTTAAGGCCGGTTAGATGCAGAAAAGTCCTTCAGCCATATAAATTTTGCGAACTATTCATAACACGCCGCTTCCGAAGGGTTCAGCATAGTTTTCCTTGCGGGCAAGGACCACAGTCTATGCAGACAAACAATGCGAACACAATCGCAACTATTGTCCATTCAAGCGAAAACACAGGAGTCACTGTGACAGGTATGCGTCTCGGGATTACGGACAAACAGTGCACTGCTCTTGAGGCTGAATGCGGCTTGACAGAAGAAGGTGGGCTAGTCCATAAGAAACGAAAGCGCGTGCTTCTTTTTCTTTTAAGGTCTGCTTCAGGGTTCTTATCCGAACAAGAAGCTTCCAATGAACAAGGTTACAAAGTATGCTACTGTTGCAGCTAGAAAGCTCCTTGACCAACCGAGCCCGCCGAGCAGATGAACAGCGAGTCCAGCTAGTGCAATGGTCCAAATGTACATCGCTATCTGAGTGACCGTTCCTGTGAGAGAAACAAAGTAGGTTTGACTTGAAATCGCGTTGTAGGCAGCTTGACCTTCGCCAGGGACGCCGCCGCTCAGCGCAAAGGGCACGTTGACGTTAGACAGGGTTCCCCATGCGGCTGCGTTCACAATCGCTTGGACGATCATGGTGATAAGGATGCATCCGATCACGATTAATAACGGTTTCCAGACGAGCTTTGCACCTAGCGCTTTTGAAAGCAAGTAGAGTATTCCTCCGAGGATAACCCATGTAATGACAAACTGCAAAGCGTATGAAAAGGCAACGCTGAACACGTAAGAGTTGCCTACGCTTTGCAATGAAGATTCGTACGGACCGTGGAAAAAGAGACCATCCACCAGCAAGGAAATGTTCGAAACGGCTGGCCACGTGAGGTCCAGCTTGAGACCAGTGATGTTGCTCCAGTCTGCGCCAGCACCTGTCTTATTCCATCCTGAAACGAGCTGGATGTCCGTCAGGTTGTTCCATTCATTAAGGGTGGAGCTTGAGAAGTTTTGAGTCAGATCGTAATAAGAGTAGTTAGAAGGGGTTGTTGAGAAGAGGTATATGGTGGCGTTGACGGTGTTGTTCTGTGGGCTGAGCTGTTTCACTCTGAAATCGAGTTTGCTGTAGCCATCTGGCATGGAGCAGTTGATGGGCCCTATGTTGTTCAACTCCATCCAGACCTCACTGCTGTTTATCGAAAAGGATATGCTCATGGTTCCATAGTATTGGCGCACGTTTGCGGGGTAGCTTACGGTGACAGCATCACTGCTCTCGTTGACGTTGGCATTCGATGTCCAGAACGTCGCGTTCTCAGTCCATTCGTCATGGTTCAATCCGTTGGGCAATGTCTGCTCAAAGTAAGTCTTGGATGAGCTTATGTAAACGAACCCCACGTTTGCTGCGACAAAAAGAACTATTATGAGGAGGGGACCCAAGTAAGTCGGGTTTGCAGCTATCTCTTTGACTGCTTTGTGCGGGGCGTAAATGACTTTGAGTAGGTTAGGAATCTTCAATGCCTTGCGCTCCGCTCTTAAGTTACTGAAGGCTTATTAATGGTTTTCTACATTCCGCCTTTCAATCGCCTGTAAGTCGTGTAGTCCACGTACTCTACGAAGGGGTTTTCTGCTTGATACCTGACTGTGAGCTTTTGATTCTGCCTTTTTTCAAGTATCTGGTTCGTCGCCATTAGCGAGTAAGCGTCGCTTCCCGCTCCTGAACCGTAGCTTGCAATAACGATTCGTTCATCTGGCTTGGCGATGTCAAGCACGGCTGCTAGACCGACTGGCGAAGCGCCCGAGTACGTGTTGCCGAATTTTGCTACTTGAAGCATGGGCAGGTACTGTTCTTCTTTGAAGCCCAGTTCTTTCGCAATTCGCACTGGAAATTGAAGGTTAGGCTGGTGGGCGACAAAATAGTTCACGTCAGCAACCTGCAGGTTGAGCCGTTCCATCAGTTTCTTAGCCGACTTTCTTACGTGCTTAAAATAGGCTGGGTCTCCTGTGAACCTTCCACCATGCATCGGATACGGTTCACCGTCCCTTCGCCAGAAGTCAGGAGTGTCTGAGGTGCAAGAGTACCACCCTTCAATCTCAGCAATGACGTCACACTTTCCGAATATGAATGATGCTGCACCATACCCTACGAATAGATCCAGTTCTCCGCCAGCGCAGTCTCTTGGCGCTGCTTGTGCGTTGTCGGTGCCGGTTACCATGGCGTACTCAATGTTTGATTTTGGATAGTTGACCAGTGAAGTTGCATCCTTGAACATGCTAGTGGCCGCTTTGCAAGCGAACTCCGTGTCCACGGCATCAACTCCCTGCACGTCTTCATCTTCTTCTCCTAGCTTCAATACCTGCGCAACCTTTGACGCTATGGGCTTGACGGCGTAGGGGTTCGACTCCGACCCTACGTAGATCTTGCCGATATGATTGCTGCCGACTCTAGCGTGAATGAGCGCGAGCTTTCCAGCCTCGACCGCAGCGGTTATGGAGTCCTCGTCTATGAATGGGACTGAGCGTTCGATGTTTCCTTCCTTTATTCTGAACTTTGAAGTGTAAACGCCGTAGCCGACGATGCCAGGCGAATCGTATTCTTTCCTCGGCTTTGCCACTTTGTATTCTTGGTGTGGATAATACTCGTCGGCAAACGTGAACGCCAGAGAGATCGTCGGAACGACATCGTTTCTGTCAACCGAGTAGCGTCTCCGGAACCTCGGGACGACGGTTCGTTCCTCAAGGGTTGAAAAATCAACGTTCTCGTTGCATTTCGGCGTTCGGTCCGTGATGCGCCCTGGGACGCGTATCCTTCCATCGTGGAATGAAACTATGCCGTAGATGTAGTTTCCGAGCTTGGAGAACTTGTTTGTGGGCTCGTTGATGAGTGTGCAGACTTCGAGTTTGCCCTTTTCGTAGAAGAGGTCGTTTTCCTCCATCTTGCCGTAGCTTTTTCTTCCACAGTTTCCGCAGTAGTCTCTGATCTCAAAGTATTCTTTTCCGCATATCAGACAACGGTTACCCCTCAGCCTGTCTCCAAGGTAAGAAACTCTTCTCTCTATCGGTTCGCTGCTCATTTCGAGTCTCTCCCCAGAATGTAGACGTAGCCCTTGGTTCCGAAGCCCTCAAGCTCAAGCACACAGCCGTACTTAAGCTCTTCATCGCTTTTCACTTGGCGTTCACAGGCCTCGCCTCTTAGCTGCTTTACGACCTCAAAGGTTTGGGCGCCGCCCGTCGCTCCTAGAGGATTTCCGTCTGCCTTCAATCCGCCGTTCATGTTCACGAAAAGTTTGTGACCGTCCATCTCGTAGTAACCCTTGTAGTCCATACAGCTTTCGAGTATGCTCCTCCAAGCGGTTCCAGGTTCGCAGAAACCCATGTCCTCAAGCGAAACCATTTCCATGACCGTGGATTGATCGTAAAGTTCAACAACCTGGATGTCCCACAGGGTTCTTCCAGCCGTTTTGAGAGCGTTCTTCATGGAATTTCTGGTCACCAAAAAGTGGGTCATATCCGCTCTTGCCGGGTAGGTTAGGAAGTCTGTTGCTGAAGAAGATCCCAAGATGTAGACCGGTTTATCGGTACACTTCTTCGCAACCTCTTCGCTGGCCAAGATGAGTATGGCTGCACCGTCAGAAATAGGTGCATAGTCATAAAGCCCCAATGGTTTGTGTGCCTCTTTTCTGGCGTTCAACACTTGTTCAACGGATATCTTTCTTTGGTATTGCGCGTTTTCGTTTCTTGACCCGTGCAAGTGGTTCTTGACTGAAATTTGGGCCAAAGCGGTGTTGAGCTTCTCCAAGTTGGCTCCAGCTAAGCCGTATTTTTTAATGTAGGCCCTCAGCATCAGTTCATGGTTTGCTTCCGGCGTACACCCCGCGTAGTAGCTCCACGGGTCCTCAAGGAGCATAAGGTCGTCGCGTATCTTGTCCCAGCGGTCTGTCATTTTCTCTATTCCGCCTACCAAGACCATGGTGTGCTTTCCAGCTTGGATGGCATTGCACGCGTTTGAGAGAGCAGAGCTGAAGGAGCGGGTTACTTCCATAGGAGTGTGGAGCTCGGTTAGCTCTGACAGAAAGCCTTCTTCTAGACCGAGCTTGTTGGTGATCGGGAGAAAGTAGTCTGAAAGATAGCAGGCTTCTAGGTCTTTGCGTTCTATGTTTGTCTCCGCAGAAGCCTTAAGCCAGGCTTCTTCAATAAGCTTTTCAGGCTCTTTTTCATAGTGCTCTCCGAATCTTGTTCTTCCAGCAGCAACTATTGCTGGACGGTTTTGCATTACAATGCTCCTCGTCGTCAATTAGCAAATATCCTTTTCATGATGGCTTTTAAGTTTACCGTTTGTCTACAGGAAGCCTCAAAAAAGTCGGTTCCTTGATGGTCTTCATGTTAAGGCAGGGTATGTCTAGCAACCCTGCGTCTTTTCGTTGATCTGTATTCCTCGCTTCTCTAAACCCTCCCAGAACATTCTGAAGACACGGTCTTCCATGCCTAACCTTTCAGGAGGAACTATGCCTTTCTCTTTGATGGCCCCGCCCAGTATCAACTGGGCAACAATCGACATTGGATAGGCTGTTGTTCTGGCCATGGCAGTTATTCCGCGCCTTCTATCGCAATTGTCCAGCATGTGATAGGTGTAGCCCGTTCTTTCGCCATTGTTGACCCCGTAGACTTCGACCTTCAGGGCCACGAAGTCTTTAACCTCAGGCTTCCGCAGTGTCTGCTGAAGAAGCTTTACCATGAGTTTTCTAGGCGAAACCTCTAGACCTTCAACCTTGATCTTCTCCTTTCTAAACAAGCCCATGGCTTCAAGTAGTTTTATCTTCTCAGCGTGCCCAGGATATCTGAGTGTTTTCTCCCACATGTCTCCAACACCATCCATCGTGTACAGGAGCGTTCTGAGTCCGTCAGTGAAAAAGGCTTCGAGCTTTCCGACTCCTGGAAACTCGATACTTTCTATCCCACTCAGAGCTTCAACCTGAACCCTGCGGCCTTGCTTGACTATTATCGCTTTTCTTGTGTACTCGTCGATCAGGCTTTCCGGAGACCAAGTGACAATGTATCCCAGAGGCGGAACTGGTTTTTCTGGCAGCCCGCCGACCATCACGTGAACAGCCTTTGTTTTGTCCAGCTTTTGAAAGCTGTGTCCCACGAAGAGATTGCTGATGCCAGGGGCCAATCCGCAGTCTGGCACAATAGTTATGCCAGCACTTGCTGCGGCTTGATGAAGTCTAACCGGGTTTTCGGCCATGTAAGAAACGTCAACCAGATCCTTTCGTGCTTCGATGCACGCTTTCATCAAACCATACCCGAGGTTTCCAGGCAGAAAACCCATGGCTAGGTCACAGTCCTTCAGTGTGCGAAGCAGTTGACCATGATTTGCTGCGTCCAGATGAACCCATGAAACGTTGCTTTCACCGATTCGATCAGCAACATCCTTTGCTCTCCTTGCGTCCCGGTCAGCGATAACGATGTCGCAGGAACTCATGTTCTTGGCCATGTCCCATGCTGCTGTTGAGCCTATGTTTCCAGAACCTAGAACTAGTACCCTCATGAGCTTACTTTCACTGAAGTTTTTGATTAAAGACTTTCGCACCAAACGTTAAGGCTCTATTGCAGAATGATGCATTCTTGAAAGAAATGTGAGTTTCCAATTGGCAAAATGGTTATGCCGCATAGAGCTAGCTTATAGAGCAATGATTTGAAAGTTTTATATACCCCCAAAACAACTGTACAGCTGAGCGAAATGGCTGAAATCTGTTCCACATGCGGGCTGCCGAAGGACTTATGCGCTTGTGGTGAAATCGAGAAGGAACAACTGCGAATCCGTATACGCCTCGAAACTCGCAAGTTTGGGAAGCCAACGACGATAGTTGACGGCATAGACGAGAAAAACAACAACCTGCCGGAAATTGCCAAGGAGTTGAAAGGCTTCTGTGCATGCGGTGGAACGGCGAAAAATGGTCAGATCATGCTTCAAGGAGACCATCGAGAAAGAGTTCGCCAGTTCTTGATACGCAAGGGATATCCGCAGGAGAACATAGAGCTTCAATAATAGCATAGGCGGGTGTGCAGGCGCAATATGGGAAAGCTGCGAGACATAGGTGAACTATTTAAGACCATGAAGCGTCGACGACCCTCAAAGATATACTGCCCGAGATGCGGAAGTCCTGAGATCCACTTGTCCAGCGGCACGGATTACTGGTTAACGCCGAAAAAATACGTTTGTAACCAATGCGGATATCATGGCCTGTTGATCATGGAACTAGAAAAAGAATAGGGCTAGCCGACCCCGTATGCTCTCGGCTAATCTGGTACCTCTAAGTTCAGCTGTTTCTTCAAGCTTTTGTAACGGTTTCTTACCGTAACTTCGGTGACGCCTGCCGCCTCGGCTATGTCTTTCTGTGTCTTCTTTTCGTTGTTCTTCAAACATGCAATGTACAATGACGCAGCTGCTAACCCCATCGGGTCTTTCCCTGCAGCAGCTCTTCTCTTTCTGGCTTCCCGCAGGATCTGTATAGCGATTCCCTGAGTCTTACCGGATATTCCGGTTCTCTCAGCTATCTTCGAAACGTATGTCAGGGGATCCGCGATTGGCATGTGCACTTCAAGCTCGCGAAGCAGCAGCCGGTAACATCGCGCAACGTCTTTCTTGTCGACTAGGCTCGCCTCCGCGATTTCACGTAGGGTTCTTGGCGTTCCGCTTCCACGGCACGCCGCGTAGAGCGCGGCTGCAGCGATAGCTGCGATTGACCTGCCACGGACCAAGCCTTTATCGAGGGCCTTACGGTAGGTCACCGCCGCCTTCTCTTTTGTCGGCGGTGGAATGTACACCTTATCTGACAGTCGGTCAAGTTCTGCCATTGCTTGCGCCAAGTTTCTGTCGATCGAAGAGTGCACTCTTGACCTTATCTGCCATTTTCTGAGACGCCACATCTGTAGGCGGGTTGAAAGCGGAAGTTTTCTCCCAAAGGCATCTCGGTCAACCTGGCTTATGGCCGTTGACAAGCCCTTATCATGAACGGAATAGGACGTTGGCACTCCAACGCGGCTTCTGGATGCCTTCTCTTCCTGAGTGAAGGCACGCCATTCTGGTCCCTTGTCCATCATCTGCTCGTACAAAACGAGTCCACAATCACCACAAACTGTTTCACCGGTGTCATAATCATGGACAAGGTTTGAGCTACCACATTCCGGGCACTTGTCGATTAGGCGTTGGCGAACTGCGCCTTCTTTCTTACTCAATCCATCTCGCCTCGAGCATTTTTTCGTAGAACCGTCGTGATTCTTCATCATTGTTCAGAAAACAGAACGTTCGGTTCCGCGTAGCTATCCACATGACATGTTTTAATATATAAGCTTTGTGGTCCTCTCAAGAATATTCGGCCCACTGACCTCGAATCTCTACAGAGCATATTGATTCAAAAAATGAATGGAGCTTCTATCAATACTTTGCGTATATGCATCTAGCGTAAACGTGTTCGCGAATTCCCTTTACCAGGTCGCAAAGTGTGGTTTTGCGATCCACATGAAGCTGCCGCCGTCATAGGTCACGTTATCGCCCATAAACCAGGAGATTAATGCGGAAGCAAAAGCGTTCGCCGCTCACTGCAACGAATACCACATTTTAGAAGATAGAGTCGCACGATCTGAGATGGCGCTCAGGTGCGCAAACATTAATACTTCTTCCCAGTGTGTTCTGTCTCGGTGGAACGTTTGGACGAGTCTAAGGGTCAGCGTGGGCGAGATTTTCCAGAAGTTATAACGCGTCTACCTGAAGCGGACATTCAACTCAAAGGAGTCAGAGCATGGATCTTACAAGGGGAGAAACAACAGCTGGTTTTCTTCGAAATGGAACTCTCTGCAAAAGTTCCGGAGCACAGTCACGACTATTCTCAATGGGGAATCATGATAGAAGGAAAAATGGAATTGATCATCGAAGGCAAGCCCAGAATCTGCGAGAAAGGCGATGAATACGTCATTCCTGCCCAAGCAAGACACTATGCAAGGTTCTTGACAAAATCCAGAGTTATTGACTTCTTCTCCGAAAGAAACAGATACAGACCCAAACTTCACCGATGACCAGTCTCAGTATCAGTCACTTCCAATGCAATCTTGGCTTTTTCGCGCGCTTGCCCTTTCAAAAATGGACGGAGCCAGCAACGCTACGTAGAGAGCTATTCACAGGGATTCGTTCCCAAATTCATTTGTGAACGGGTTTTTGTTATAGGGCTCTGTTGGTCCGTGGATGACTGTGTGACCATTAGGGCGCGAAGTGTCGCCAGTAGGATATGACTAACTCGCCACGCCTGAAAAAGCGAATTTAGGAACGCGTTAGCGTGCATACGAGTTTGCCTGCAGCTCAAAGGGCTGATGTTAATTTCATCTTTTATCATGAAGTGCTGGGGTCTTCGCCATCTCCACCGCTATGGATGAGAAAACCTGTGAAAAAGTTAATGGGAGACTTATTAGGAGGGTAAAATGTCTATCTGAGTGGCCCGGAGAAGCCCGGTGGAGGGAAGAACACCTTTCCGCCGATTGTAGTGGACAAGCATAGCGGGCTTTGGACCCGCCGACGAGAGTTCGAATCTCTCCCGGGCTACCATTTCCAGGATGCGAATTCTTGCTTTTTGCGCCGTTTTTACGGACCTCTGTATGCATTAATTGCCTCGGCGATTGGCAGAATAGAAATAGAATCGGGTCTAATTCTGAAAAACGTTAAATAATGCACAGTTCTTGAGGACGCACTATAACACGTGCGTCGGAGCGGGGTAAGGGAATACCTACGGTAGACAAAGTTGGATCAAAACTTGATGCGAAGTCCGACTATCGTTCTTCACGCATCTTAGGAGTTGCGTTCCCCGCTGTCTATGTGGCAGTATTAGCTGCTTTCTGTCTAGCGTACAGTGTTTTTCCAGGGCCTGAGTTGATAGTGTTATGTTTCTTGATTTACGCTGCGTACAACAAGTGGAGTCGCCGTTTTGTAAGAGACTGGTTTCCATTTGTGTCGTTGTTCCTGAGTTACGAAGCCATGAATGGGGTGGTTGGCAGCCTTGGACGAATTGCGCACGTTAGCGAGCCTATAAGTGTCGACTTGCGACTGTTCGGTTCGATCCCGACTCTTGTGCTTCAACAGTTTTACAGGTATCCCTTTTTGGACTATCTTGGTGCCTTTTTTTATTCTCTGCATTTCATAGCTCCAACAGTTTTCGCCTTCTTGTTGTGGAAGTACCGCCCCGAAAACTACAGGGGATACATTTTAGCCCTTGCGATCGGCACCTACAGCGCCCTAGTAACATTTCTGTTATATCCGGTTGCGCCTCCGTGGTTGGGGGTCGGAGCAACTCGAATTCTGTTGCGAGTGGATCAAAGCATCGGTATCCCCTTCTATCGCACCCTCTTCGATTTCGTCTCAGCTAACAAAAATGCGGCATTTCCTAGTCTTCACGCAATGTATCCTTGGCTGATTTCACTTTACGCATTCAAAATCAAGAAGGCAAAAGCGTTACCGATACTGTTGTTTCCAATCGGGGTTTGGTTCAGCGCAGTCTATCTTGGCGAACATTACGTAATAGACGTGATCGGCGGCGTCATTTATGGAACATGCGCTTTCTTTTTGGCGGAGAAACTCCTTCCCTTTTTACTACAACATTTTCCCCAACGAGCAAAAGTCTTCAAACCCGAAAGCCCTTCGTGATTTGTGAACCTGTGAAGCAACGACACTTGCCCAAGCGGAATAAGATACCAGCATTCAAGTTTCATCATATTTGCAGCTCATATACTCAGCTCGGTAACAGCCTAATTCCTATGCTTCTGCTCACAGGAAACATGACGAAACAACAGTATGGGATGTGGTCCAACATTTTTGACTTGGCGAGCTCAATTACAATGTGAGTCAAAATATCAAATCCGAGAGCCTCCCAAGGCATGATCGCGGACTGGCGCGTCAGTGTGTTCCTGAATTCTTTTGGGAAGCAGCTTGTGCTGCTCGCCTTGCGCTTCAACCATATGTGGGTCATATAGGATACCCGGGGGGGGGGGGGCGTGAGAGCAAGAGAGCACCCAGCTCGAACCGCGACAGTGACCATCGACCCTTGGAAAACACCATGCCTGCCTCTTGAACAGAATTCAAGAACGAGCATGCGTGCACCAATTAAAGACAAGAGAGTTCAACCTCGCTTTCCAGCAATCAACGGTGAGATATAGTGACACAGCCATTAATGAGAACGTAAATAGGCGGGGAAAAATCAAATGGTTCCAACTCGAAGGGTCGAAGGCCAAGAGCGCAAATCACCAAGGTTCAATGTGAAAGCATGCAGTGAAGAACTATTGAAGGCGCGCGACAATTACCGTTCCTCCGCAGACATCTCATTCCCATGCAAGAAGACAGCTTGTCTTTGGTTACCTCAGTCTTGCGAGAGCTATTACGTCATTTTGCAGATGGTATTCCTAATATTTGAAGGTCAGATATAGCAGAACTCCTAGCGCAAGGCATGTGAACAAGTCTGGCAACATGGCAAACGGGCCGAGACCAATAGGATAGAAACCAAAAGCGCGGCTCAGCAAGGGAAAAGATACAAAAGCATGTAGAAGCAGGACTGCTGAAAATATGATTAGCCCAATCGTGAACTCCGACCGCGTCCTCCGGTATATACCAACGTACATGAGCAATAGGATGGCTGAAAGCGTCACATTGACCGCGGAGACTACTGTTTCCACTGTGTAGAAAAGCTCTAAGTCGTAACGAATGTTGCCATACGGGGGTATTGGGCGAGGTCCAAAAGGATTACGAGGAAACCAAGAGACGGATTCCGCCCAAAGTGCTGCCCAGATAGCCACCACTACCACTATCAACGTTGCCAGTAATAACCCGTTTCTAACGTTTTTGTTCATGCGACTCCTCATTTGTCTTGCCCCCTTTTCTACTTTTTCCAGATTTTCTTCAAAATCTCCTCGAACTGGGCGTAATTCTCCTCCATTGCTGGAGACAAGAAATATGTGGTACCATACCCTTCTCCGACAGATGTGATTATTCTGTTTTTCTCAAGCACTTCGAGATGATGCCTTATCGTCCTATAATCCATCCCAAGCTTGTTTGCCAACTGATTCGCGTTTTGCGGAGTTTCCTTCAAGGTCTGGATTATTCTGGCGCGGGTCGGGCCGCCTCTGGTGCCCGCGATTAACCATCCGAGCAAATACTTGAAAGGGCGCGCACTAGCAGACATCCATATCGCTCCGCACACATCAAGGAGTTTTTCGCTAAACCTATTTGAACTAAGGTAATAAATATGTCCCTAAATCCTTGTCGTCAGATCTGCGGGAGATTAAGGTCAGATTAGGGCTGGAATTGGGTAAAATTCTGAAAAACGCCTTAATAATCCGCAGACCATGACCAGTTTGGAGGTTGAGAACAAGTCTGCAAAACCTATTCTTCGAGAAGGACTCGTGAAGGCCCAGAAAAGCTGAATATCATTTTTCCCTTCTCTCCTTTCTCCTTTCAGCCTCTCTGGACCTCAGCGAGAACCCAAGAAGAACAGACGAGAGAAATAGGAAGGAAGATGGGTACATTAGACAAATGCGAGATATTTGCCTCGTTGTTGGTGGCGACAATGACGAAAGTCGCAACATTTCGTTCGACTTTCTTGAGGGTAGGCGCAGGAGGAAGAAGTGTTGATCAAGATGGTTCCGTGACTATGAAATTCAAAAGCACAGTTGATGCTGAGAAACGCTTTATCCGGAAGGTTAACAAGGAAGTTGCAAGGGCTGGGCAAGACGCAGTTCATGTGCTCAGAGTCATGATTTTTCTGCATTCCGCCAAGGATTTTCGATCCGTGCTTAAACTGTATGGAATGGAGAACTCGGAGGACTGAATGAAAGACGGCGCCAAAAGGCGAGTCACTTTCTTGATGAACGGATGATGCCTCGGATCCATGTGTTGAATGCTATCGTTTGGCAGGAGTTATTGTCTTGAATTGTGGTTTATGGCTCTGTGCAAATCGTGCAGCTTTGCATCGTTGGCCATTACACAAGGCACGGTACCAAGTAAGCATCATAGGCTGAGTAAGGATTCTAACAAATGTGTGATTTCAACAATGTTGCTATTAGTTTAGACGAGGCCAGTATGGAAGCAACACCTGAGTTCTAAAGCCGCTAAATCAAACGGTTTAGAGAACTTCGATATCGACTACGTCCTTGAGTTTCTGCTGTGGTGGCCGACAACAGCGCACGTTCCAATTTGGGGCGGATTTGGGTATAATTCTGAAAAACGGTTTAATAACCTACTGTGGTTGAAGAGAATTGCGAACAAAGCGAGGAGATGGCAGCAGTGAAACAGTTTCAAAACCTTAATCCCCGTCTGGGTGGAACGATGCCAAAATTGACTGTTTGCCATCCCTCTTTTTTGGATCTGACGCGGCGTTTTTTGAGGCGGTGAACGATATGGGTGCCTTGACTAGAGCAGTTAGGAACTTGTCGAGAAGGAAAATGAGAGCGTTGTTGGTGATCATTGCCTTGGGCTTTTCTATGGCAATCATGGTTTCGATTCCTGCGGGCATCGTGGCAAATCAGGCGGCCGCGCAATCCATGACCACGGATTTCAACAGTACGATGATAGCCATGCAAGGACAGATCAACAAGACTGCTACGCTGATAGAATGTCAGACTTCTGGACAAGGCATGTTCCCGGGAGGATCATCCGGATTTCCGTTCGGAGGGTCGGAGCGACAGCAAACCTATGTGAACGAATCCGTTGCTAACGGAATTAGTACTATTAGCGGTGTCAAGGACGTTGTAGGCTTCCTCACGGCGTCGTCCAGTGAGACAACATCGGAAACCATAAGCGGACCTGAGGGAAGAAGCTTCACGATCTCTAGGCCTGTCTATACGTTTACAGGTGTTACCCTGAATTCCTCTTTCATCGACGACTATTCCATTTTGCCAACGAACATAACAGCGGGGAGGAACCTGCGCGAGGGAGACAGCGGGGTCGTTCTTTTGAGCTCGAATCTCACAACCTATTTTGGAGTCGGAGTCGGTGACAAGGTGGAAATCTACGGCACGTCCTTCACGGTTGTCGGGGTCTATGACGCGTCGGGTCAAGGAAGCATGGAAACAAGAAGTGCGTACATGAACGTTACTGATGCACAGACGGCAACGGGCCTTACAGGGAACTTGACCAGGCTCGATGTGTACGCGGAGGATGTTTCCGATGTGGATAGTATAGCCGAGGCGATAGGAGCAGCATACACAAGTCTTCAGGTTACGACGTACAAGGATCGCCTGAGCCAGCTCGACAACATGCAGACCATGTACACCCAGACGTTGACGAATGCTCAGGCAACCCTCAGCCAGACGGAGACGGTCGCAACTCAAGAAATCGTCATTGCAGTCGTGGCAACTTGCTTGATAGTCCTGTTCGTCATGTTGTATACTGTGCGTGAGAGGACCAAGGAGATCGGTACGCTCAAGGCGATAGGCTTCGGCAACTGGAACGTGATGAGCCAGTTTATGCTCGAAGGAATGCTGCTGAGTTTCGTAGCCGGCGTCGTGGGCATAGCGATAGGAACCGTTGGAGCCCCTTTTCTGTCTGGGATTCTGCTTCCCCAAATAACCGGTTCAAGCGGCAACTCTCAGTTCCGTCCAGGAACCACGGGCGGCGGCAACTTTGCTAACTTTGGAGTATTGGGCGCATCAACCGTCACGGTGGCGCCTTCTCTTCAGACAATGATGATCGCGATCGGGGCGGCTGTGTTGCTAGGAGCCCTAGGCAGTCTGTACCCGGCTTGGAGAGCGTCAAGAACAAGACCTGCAGAGGCGATGAGGTATGAGTGACGTCATTCTTAAGGCAGAAGGCCTGTCGAAAATCTACACCCTGAACAAGCGCAAGATCCCTGCCCTTTCCGGCGTGAACCTTCAAGTGAACAAAGGTGAGTTTGTTGCGATCATGGGACCTTCTGGTTCAGGCAAGACAACACTGCTGAATGTTTTAGGCTGTCTTGACAAGCCAACTAGTGGAAAAATGGTCCTGGACGAAGTCGATGTTGCAAAGCTGCCCGATAGACAACTCTGCAGCATCAGAAGGAACAAAATTGGGTTTATCTTCCAGACTTTCAACCTTTTGCCATACCTAAGCGCTGCCGAAAACGTGGAACTACCCATGGAATGCACTAGAAAATCCAAAACTGAGAGAAGAGAAAAAGCTCGCAAATTACTGGAATTAGTAGGGCTGGGAGGAAGAGAAGAGCACAGGCCACAGCGGTTGAGCGCTGGTGAGCAGCAAAGAGTGGCGATAGCACGTGCTCTGGCAAATGATCCAGCCATAATTCTGGCTGATGAACCCACTGGAAATCTGGATACAAAGAACAAGTATGAAATTGTTAGATTGCTCGCAAACCTGAACATTAACCGAGGAACCACGATCATAATGGTAACACACGATAGTCAAGTAGCGTCACACACTGAGAGAATGCTCCTTCTGCAGGATGGAAAAATCACAAAGGAAAAGCAGGGTCTTCATCTAGTAAGGAAGAAGCTCATGTGTCCACATTGTGGAACCAAGATTCAGCCTGAAGACGAAAGATGTCCCAGTTGCAGAAAAAGACTATGATGATTAAGGAGGATCGTAATTGGAATTGCCTGAAAAACCAAAAACCCCGCATTTGTTCGCGGCTTTGATCGCGACGGTCATCATAAGCGTGTTGATAGGAGGAATATTCGGCTATGGCATGAGTAGCTTGACCACTTCTGGCCAAATCAGCAGCCTCCAAAGCGAAGTGTCAACTCTTGAAAAACAGGTTACAAACCTCCAGTCGACACAAGACTCGTCCTCCGATAACGTGACCTACGCGAACAACACTTACCTTCTAGGAGACAATGGTTCGCTGTCTCAATTGTACAAGCAGGTCAAAGACTCTGTTGTCATGGTTCAAGGAATATTAGTAGAATACGGCTTTTTCGGTAATCCCTACTACGCAGGGGTTGAGGGCTCAGGCTTTGTCTCCAACTTGACTGGACAATTTGTCATAATCACAAACTACCACGTTGTCGAAAGCGCAATCAACGTTACCGTAACGTTCGCTGACGGAGACACTTACGCAGCTAACGTGACCGGTACAGATCCTTACGCGGATCTTGCAGTGCTTTCAGCAAAGGCGCCACAGTACGAGTACAAGGCCCTTGGAATCACGAGTTCATCAACCTTAAACGTTGGGGATCCCGTGTTCGCCGTCGGTAATCCCTTGGGATACACAGGATCAATGACTTCGGGAATAGTCAGCGCCCTGGGCAGGACAGTCTCGGTGTCCTGGTCCAGCTATGATATAGCTGATTGCATACAGACTACGACGCCGATAAACCCGGGTAATTCTGGAGGACCACTTCTGAACTACGAAGGTGAAGTCGTCGGCATGACCTCTTATGTCGCGGTCACTTCCCAAGGAGTGGCTGCTCAAGGGTTGGGGCTAGCAATCCCTTCGAGCATGATACTGCGAGAAACAGAGTCTTTGATCACAACCGGTTCTTATAACAGTCATCCTTGGTTAGGAACGTCCGGAATAAACATGGGTTATGCGATTGCACAAGCGATGAGCACAAACGTAACCTACGGTGTGCTAATCACTCAGGTCACAAGCGGTGGGCCAGCGGATAAAGCTGGTCTTCGAAGCGGCGCGAACCCATTTCAGGACCCTGCGTCTGGAACGTCGGTGACAATAGGAGGAGACATCTTGATAGCAATCAACAACACGAGAATCAAGAACACGGACGATCTCTCAACTTGCTTGGAAGAGTCAACTTCACCAGGCCAAACGATCAGTGTAGTGGTGGTTAGAAACGACGAGAATCTGACTTTGTCGCTGACGCTGGGAACGCGACCGCCACCAGCATAAGTGCCAAGCGAGCGATCACGATGAACAGGAAATATGAACATAGTGCCTACTGTGGCCATTGCGAGCGCTGGATCGCGAGAACAGCTTTGGCATTTGACAGTTCAAGTCGCAAAATGTGCCCTTACTGTCATAATCGAGTGCGATTGAAACCACACCCTCATGACCTTCCTAAGAGGTCGCGTTTAACGTCTGACAAGGAGGCAGAGGATTCGAAGACCGGCGCGTCAGACACTTCCAGAACCATCCACAGTTGAGCTTAGACAGCAAGATTTCGATCCTCACTTTGTTGGAGCGCGCCGTTGATAGAATGAGTAGCTGCTGGGCAATCATGGAGTCAGCAGACATCGAAAATCACGTCTGCTGCTCGAGTCAACGGTCATGGCTTCTCAGGAAGGCCGGGTGGAACACTTGCGTTTTATGGAAATCTCAGCATTAGCGCCGATGGCCTCTCTGGCACATGTCAACCTAGTTGTTGAAGAATTGGAATTCGGCATCTCGCAGGACTTGTCTGCCAAATGCGTTGCAACTTGTAGGCAATGTTCTCAACATTGAAAAATTGTATTTTGAATCCTTATCAGAAAATCACAAACTTTACTATTCTTGTCCAACACTATTTTGCGTAAATTGAAGAGCGTTGAGTGGTAGCAATTGTCCTATGAAGACTTTCTCTACAGAAAAGCAGAGCAGAACGCTCACAGCGAAATCCTAGCTTTCTTGATGATGATCCTTGGCATGAACTTGCTGATAGGGGGCCTCATCGTCACCATCATGGCTGTAGGCCAGCTGAATCTTTTTCCACTTATGCTTCAACAACCTCTAAGTCAATCCGCTACCCTGGGACTGATCCTGACTCTTTCTGGTTTTTCCATACTGTTGGCAGGGTTCATTCTGGTCATCAACTACGACAGACAAAGGTCTTGGCACCTAAGTCAGATCGAAAAATCAACGAAACTAAAGAACAGGAAAATCACCATCAGAACAGCCGATGAAATCCTTGAAGGACTAACTGAGGAAAGGAAAAGAAGCTAAAGTTTGTGAGAGCCACGTTTGTTGCCAAACTAGCAAGCCTTTTTAGGTTTGGTCGTGGCATCTGCCCAAGGTGATATGCTTGCTCCTACTCTTCAACAGGTTCATTCCATTTTTCAATTAGCAGCCTCTTCTCTCCCTGCTTGAAAGCAACTCTTACGGGAATGGCGTCAGTTCCCCTCTTAGTCTTCTTGTACTCTTTGAATGGAAACATGCTGTCCTCAGCCAAGTCCACCGGTATGTATAGCAGGTACTTTCCGTCTTTCCTCCTGAAAAGGCGACCTTTTCCCTCACTGACCATTTGTTATCACCTCGATTACATTCCAAGTTAAAGAAGTAAGCACTACTAGAAGATACTATTTAATTCTTGTCATCATGCAACTGAAGAAGGAAAAGGTCGATCGTAAACGTCTGCAGAGAAAGTGAATCAGACGCAACGAATTTCACGTCAGGCAGTTGGAAAAAATAACTGAGAATTTACCTGAAGTCCATGTCTTCAGCCTGCTTCTCAAACATTTTCTACTCGTATCGAGTGAGATAGAGCGGCTTACTTGCCTCTCGCTTCCTCAATTCAAGGGGCGAATCTGGTAGCAAAACAGTTACTTCCAAGTTGGGCTCCTCCTTTTGCCTGTTCTTCTGGCTCAAAAGAGAAGATGATTCTTTTCGGGCAAGGCTGGTTTTCTTCGTCTTGGATTCACCTGCGGGAGCAGACAGGCATTAATATATGTATTAAGACTTAATAAACCTTCTTAATGAAGTGTAGAACTCCAAAACACCCTTGCTCATTCTTTCTGTTAAATTCTGGCATGTTTGGCGCGGCGCGTCAAGCTCCCCGATGCCGCAGTCTGGTTGTCGCAGACATCAGACCATACTTTAGACAAAATAAGAAAGATAGCAGGTCTGAATTGTCCATCAGCTGATCCGGAACGCAGTTATAACGGCGAAAGCTTTATTGCGGTTTAAGACCTAGTTTGCCAATGCTTTGGAAAGGATGATGCACAATGAGTTTGCAAAAGGGTGACTTCATACTAATTGACTATGTTGCAAAGGTGAAGGAGACAGGGGAGATCTTCGACACAACGATTGAAGAGACAGCTAAAAAGGAGCATCTTTTCAAAGAAGGCGACATATGCGAGTCTAAACTTGTGGTCATAGGCGAAGGATGGGTCCTGAAGGCGCTGGATGACAGCCTAACGACAATGGAGGTTGGCAAACCCGCTGCTGTTGAAATACCGCCTGAAAAAGCGTTCGGACAAAGAGACGCAGAGAAAGTCAAGCGCGTCGCGCTGAAACAGTTACTGGCAAGAGACATCACTCCAAGCGTTGGATTGCGAATTGAATACGGCGGCAAGAGTGCCACCGTTCGAGCGATTGGAGCTGGGCGAGTTCTGCTTGATTTTAACCCTCCACTGGCAGGAAAAACCTTGGTCTACGAGGTAACGCTGAAGAAGAAACTCGAGACAAAGAAAGAAAAGATCGCGGCCCTTATCCACAGAAGAATGCCCGCTGTGGAAGAAAACAAGTTTGAGTTCACAGTGAAGACCAACGTGGTCAACGTTGAAATGCCGGAAGAAGCATTCTACGTCGAAGGCGTTCAAGTAGCCAAAAGAGGCACAGCCAATGACATACAAAGATTCTTCCCAGGAACAACCTCCGTCAAGTTCACTGAAACTTTCAAGGTTGAACCCAAGAAAGCTGAAATCAAACCTGAGAAAGAAGCAGGACCCACAACTGAAGTGAAAGCGACGACCTAGGCCAACAGCGCTAGCCTGGGGAACCGACCAAGCCCACTCGGCCAACCGTTTAAGCAACTATGAAAAGCCTTTCAAAGGACTCGCGCTGAAAACTTTAGAGAGAGGGTACGTAGGCGTGTTAGACGAGGCAAAACGCGAACCCGGGAATGCTCTAATTCTTGCAGAAACTGCCTCTAGAAGGTTCGGCAAGGCTTTCTCGAAACTTGAGACTGCGAACTATTCAAGCAAAACAGGTTTCCATCAGGCCTGCACCAGTTCCTCACCTACTCTGCTTAACGATGAAGAATATGCCCGCTAAAACTAGCCCTGCGCCGAAGGCAAAGATTGGAGCAGGAACCTCTTGAAAGGCAGCTATGCCTAGAATCGTTGCGCCCACAGGCTCCAAAAGAGACAAAGTAGCCGTCTCAAACGATTTCAGGTTTGACAAAGAAGAAAAATACAGCGTGTGAGCGACCGCCGTTGGAAGAAGTCCAAGCCCAACCAGCGGAAGAGCATTTTGCGCAATAAGCGGCAGTGGTGAAGCCACGTTTCCAGCGGGCACATAGATTACTGCAACTATTATGGCTGAAAACGCGTAAATCGACGACATCGCCGACAAGAGACTTAGTTGCTTCCTAACTCTCACTGCGAAGTTGAGGTAGAAAGCCTCAACCACCGCTGCGCCGACAGCTTCCAAGTCGCCCTTCAAAGTCGCCGAAACACCCTGGCCAACAGTCTTCGCAGCCGTCGCCTCACCGAAGGCGATGAGACACACGCCCAGAAAAGAAATCATCAAGCTCACGGTCGCGAAGCGAGACGGCTTAGCTTTGAAGACCAAGCTTGAAACAAACATGGAAAAAATCGGCGTTGTGCTGACCAGAACCGTCGCGTTCAAGATCGTCGTGTCCCGCACGGAAAAAGTGAAAAGAACGAAGTGAAGACCCAGGAAAAGACTGAGACTCAAAAGCTCCTTTAGCTTTTTCTTGACAAGATTGAACTGAAACGAATGGCTGAAGACCACAAGAGCAGTAGCCAGCGCGGCGCAACCTATTACGAGACGCCAGAACACTATGGAGAACGAGTCCAGACCCTGCACAAGCCGCACGAATACTGCCGCCGTTCCAAAGAAAACGCCAGCTGTAACGCCCTCCGCCAAAGCCTGCTGCCGCGTCCTTCCCTGCACACGAAAACCCTCAAACCGCAGACTTGAACGAACGTCTAGCCGTTCTTCTCTCGCTTCTTTCTCTTCAGCACCCTAAAATAGACCAGAACCACAGTCACTGCTAGCGCCACCGCCGCAACTGAAACCCAGACCAGAAAAAGTCCTGAACCCACTGCACTTACACTGAAGTACACAGGGTTCGAGGCCCCCGTTTCTCCAAAATCGTTTCGAGCATAGACGACAAGCACATGCGTCCCGTTCGAAACGCCAGGCAGCGTAGTGTTACCATCAATTGTCACGTTACTCTGCCCATCCAAGCTATAAGTCACGGAGAAAGTCTCCTCGTCGACCGTGAACGTCAACGGGACATCGCTGACCGTGTACGTCTTGTTCTCTGGCAAAACTATAGAAACAGTAGGCGGCGGAGGAAGACCCAGAATCACCACCCCACGCGCCGAGCGTTGATACTCGAAATAAATCCACCTACTTTTCCCGTCGTCGTAGACCGTGTAGTTCCAGTACAGCGGACTGGCTCCGTCCACAGTGACATTGTACGGTTCAGTCATCAAGCCGTGAGGAATGCGAACCCTGCAGAAACTCGTCGTATGTGATAATACGTTGCTCAGAACTTGCATCGCAATTGTGCCGTTGGACGCAAAATAGGCGAAGGAAGCTATCGACGAGTTAGAGATCACGTCCACGTCATAGCCTAACGAAGTCTTAAAGACAGAAAACACACCCATTAAGGGATAGTTGTCCGTGTTGTTCCCACTCACAAGGTACGGCGTGTCACCTATACCATCTTGATCCTGGTCAACGCCAACGTAGTCACTCCAGTAGTTTCCCTCAAGGCCGTTGTCCCAGCGATTAGGAGAAAACACCGATGCCTGCTTAGTGTTGTTTATGATATTGTTGTCGTAGATGAGATTGTCCTCACAGTCAGGATCAATAATGTCGACGCCGAAAAGCACGTTATCTCTGATGGTGCTCTTTGATATGGTGACGTTTCGGGAACCTTTTGACAACCCGATTCCATCGTAAGCGTTCTGATAAACATTGTTTCCTGCGATAACTCCGTTGAACGAAGCGTTGGCGTTGATCCCGTAGCCCTGTCCTCCATTGTTGTGCACATCGTTGTCCATAACCTGGAAGCCCAGCGAGTTTGAGACGAGAATACCAGAACAAGAATTAGGCCCAACGATGTTCTGATCTATGGTCAGGTTGCCAGAGTAAACAGCCCAAATGGCGTAGTAATCGGTCATGTCAGTCAAGCTGTTTTCTCGCAAGACACAGTTGTCAGAATGGTCAACGTATATTCCAACGAGGCCACCCTTCACCGTGAACCCTTCAAATAGAACGTCGTTGGCATCCACCCAGACTACGGAGTATCCTCCTCCTCCGTCAACGACAGTGTTTTCTCTTCCACTTCCGATTATCGCTAAAGATTTGTCAACAACAAAAGTCGTGTTGTACGTTCCTGCATCGACCAGAATTGTGTTCCCGTTGACGGTCTGAGGGGCATCTATTGCTGCTTGAATAGACGAATAGTTTAGACCCGTATTGACGTTATGTACAGGATACGTGTCCGAAGCTTCCACGCCGACGTAACCCAAATTCCCATGAAAGAGACAACTCGATACCAGAAATAAGATCAATACGATAATCGCCTTTTCCTTCATATCCCGCCACTCACAGGGTTCTGCATTAACATCTCGCAGTCTCTTGGCATTTGCCAATTTCAAAGTTCGATTATCCTTCAGTTTTCACACTTTAATGGATGAGCGTCTCTAATTATTCCTTTTGGTGGATAGTAACTTTTGTTCGTCTTGTAGGACAACGTCTTTCTTGTGGCAGGATCTTCAACATCACATTGGATTCCTCCTGCACATCAGGCAATTGACATAATCTAACTGCGATGCCAGACGCCCACTTTTCAAACGTGCTTCAGAAAGATGAAACGCTTGTTCCCGTAGCACGCCCTACAGAAGTTCTATGGTCACATGAACTTCTTCAGGAACACGTATGCGCATGATTCGACGCATGACACGTTCTTCAGCGTCTATGTCTATGAGGCGTTTGTGAATTCTCATTTCCCACTTGTCCCAAGTTGAGGTCCCCTCACCACAGGGCGACTTAAGAACTGGAACTCTCAGTCGCTTAGTGGGCAAAGGAACGGGCCCGTTGATCTTAACCCCTGTTTTCTGGGCGATGACTTTCAGCTCCTCACATACTTCTTCCAGTTTCCCATAGTCCGTACTTGTCAAGCGTATACGTGCTTTCCTAACCATCGCCCATCAATCCCAAAGCTCTACTCCTAAACAGATTTATCGGGTATCTACCTTAGACAATTAACCGCAAATAAAAACCTATCGAAGCAAAAAAGCAGCAGATCGAGCCTAGGGCAGGCAGACCATGAAAAACACGAAGCTTCACGTTAAAGGGATAATTCTAGATTTGGACGGCACACTGGTAGATTCAACGCAAGCTTACTTGGAAGCGGCAAGAACAGCTTTTTCCGCAGTAGGACAACAAACAGTCAGCAACAAAATGGCCATAGAAATTCCAAAGAGGTTTGAACAGGGCATTCCGCTCGATGACCTATTGCGCGGGGTAGACGTGAAGAAGTTCCGACGAATATACCTAAGGGCGTATTACGAGGCAGTAGGCACGATGGCGAAACCGTTTCCTGACATTGCGAACAGCCTCAGGAAGCTTTCAAAAAAGGCGAAACTTGCATTAACAACAAGACGTAAAGTCCCAAACAAAGTCGTCATTGGACAGCTGAAAGAATTTGGTCTAGAAGGATATTTCCAAGCTGTGGTAACAGCATGCGATAAGTTCAGTCCAAAACCTTCTCCCGAAGCCCTTGTAGAATGCTCAAGAAAGCTGGGCATAAGCACAAGCGAATGTGCAGTCGTTGGAGACTCGATCGTTGACGTAGAGGCAGGAAGGCGTGCAGGAGCCAAGACAGTCGCAGTCTTGTCTGGAATTTTCTCTCGCGACGAGCTGAAGGAACAAAAACCAGACTTGATCCTGGCAAGTGTCAAAGAATTGCCGGATTTCCTGGAATAGGGCCAAAATGAAGCTTTAGAATATTTCTAGAGAGGAAATATAGCTGAAAATTAGTGAACAGTGTTATAGAAGCGATCACGAATAAAGCTTATTAAAAGGCCAAAGGATAGTTTTAGATGTGGAGAAGGCTTCGAGAAGGAGTACCTGTGAACTTCATCGAAACATTGTTGTCTGAGAAACTGTTAGAGAAGAATCCCCTCATCGACGTGTTGGTCGCTGATCGCAAGGTGCTCCAAATAGCATGTCAAGACCTGACGAACTACCTCAAAGTCCATTGGGATCTCATTGGAAAAGAAGCAAGTCAATGTGACGTTGTAGAAGAGCTTGAGAGAACCTTCGAGGAGAACTCGAAAGAGCTGGAAGAATTCTTGGGTGTTTGGACGGGGATTTGGTTCAAGAAGTGGAACGAGCGAGTCAAACTTCTCATAGGTAATGACAACTCAAAGAGGTGGAACAACGTCACGAGGATCCTCAACAACGCTGAACCGATATGGCGAGGGCTCTCTTGTCACCAGGAAATGGAAGATATCGTGACTTCCACGTTGATCAAGAACGGGGAGATTTGTGGCACCTCAATCCTTGCCGAAAACCTCTTGAAGATGGAGTTGGGCAGTGAAAAGAAAACATACGCGAACGACAAAGAGCAAATGGTGAACGTTGTTAACAACGCTTTGAAAAAGGCAAGGGAACTGACGCAGAGCAAGGGCCCGTTGATCTTCGTCAAGGTCGATAAGGGGTACTATCAATCAACGCAGTAGAACGAGACAATTCTTAGCGAGTCCTTTCTCTATGCAGGCTTTTAGTCCGCCATGAATACGTTTTCATGACCGCTGTCTCTCCGTAGCCGCAGGCGGAACATCGCTTCTTAGTCACGTTGTATGACCTTCTTCCACACCGTCTGCATTTTATATGAACCGTTTTTCCTTGGCGTTTGCCAAATGAGGGTGTCCCCTTTCCCAAAGATGTCACCTAGGAGGCGGAGAGATCAGAACCACGTTGTCTCCTCGGACGATTATGACCCCGAGTTTCCTGACGTTTTCTGAAGAAGTGGTGTCTTCTGTTTCCTCTAGAACCAAGTTTAGATGCTGGTCAAATCCTTTGAGTCTTCCACGTAGGCTCTTTCCACCTTTCAGCCTTACAAGCACGATTTTCCCAAGGTTTTGCTCAAGGATTTCAGTGGTCATTTCGCTCATTTTTGACCCTCGGACCCAAATTATTATGCCTTTTATACTTAAGCTTACACATTTAAACCTATCTAAGAGATGGGCAGAATGCCTGAAAAGAACAGGCGATATTTCTTAAAGGCGAAAGAATCTAAAGCCCTTATTGCAAAGGCTTCGGAAAAGCTCAAGACTGACTTGGGTCTACTCTTCAAAGACAAGGTTAACGTTGAGGTCTTTGAAACAGAATCAGCTGAGATCTTTCTCATCAACGCAAAGCCGTTGCTGGTTAAAGCTGACGAAGATATTTATCCAACGCTAGTGTTCGATGAGTTTCTTCAAAGAGCTCCCAAAGTTGTCGTGGACATGGGGGCCGTTCCCTATGTATGCAAGGGCGCGAACGTTATGGCACCTGGAATCAGACGCTTTGAGGGTCAATTCAAGGAGAATGACATTGTCATTGTGGTTGATGAGAGGCATAGCAGACCTATCGCCATAGGGGAAATCCTTTTTGACGATGAAAAGATAAAGAAAGTCAGAAAGGGCACTGTTGTCAGGAACCTTTACTACGTCGGAGATAAAACGTGGAACCTACTTAAGGAAGTAGCCCCTAGCCGAGCGAAGATTCGATGAACGTTGAATTCATAAACCTTTTAATCATGCAATCTATACTATGAATCTATACGTGAAATTAAGAAAAACTTAAACTCTTGAAATGCAAATAAACGTGTAAGAGAGGACAAGCTTGCCGGGATTGAGCATACTCCGCAAATCAAAGAAGGAGGTTAAGATTAGAAGTGATTCTGGCAAGACTTATTTGAAAGCAATGCCTCTTCGGGACTTGTCCGATTTGGACTCTGTAAAGGCAGAAGTCAAATCTGGAAACATCCTGATTCTGAGGATAACGCCTCTTGCGAATAAGAGTGTTGACGACGTTAAGCGTGCCGTAAACGAGCTGTGCGAATTTGCTCAATCCGTCGGAGGAGATATTGCAAGGTTGGGCGAGGAGAGAGTGGTTGTATGCCCTCCGAACGTGAAGATCTGGCGAGAGAAAGTTCCGGTTTCGAATGAGCCGATACCTACAGCAGCCTAAAGGTCTCCATCAAGGCTGGGGCGAAGGAGCGAACTTCACATCTTCTTTCTATGAAGTTAGCCATGCTGAGACACTTTGCTCTTTCACCGTGGCACACGACGACTCTTTCAGGCTTAGGCCTTAGGTGAGTTATGTAGTTGAATATCTGTCGTCTATCCGAATGCCCGGAGAAGCCTTCTATTGACTCCACGCGCAGCCTAACCTTAACGACATCCATTTTGCCATCTGAAGTCATGAGTGTAACCTCGTTCAGGCCTTTCTGGACTCTTCTTCCCATAGTGCCTTCGATCTGGTAACTGACAAAAATAATCGCGTTGTTCTCGTTGTCGGCCAAGCTTTTGAAGTACTCTATTACTGGGCCACCTTCAAGCATTCCTGAAGTCGCCATGATAATGCACGGTTCGCCCTCAACTATTTCTTGGCGCACGCTTGGATGCTCAACGATGGTGAAGTAGTCTGACTGAAAAGGATTAACTCCATCATGGAGTATGCTGTTGCGGACTTCTCGCCCTAAGTACTCAGGATATGCGGTGTGAATTGCTGTGGCCTCTGAAATCATTCCCTCTATGAAGACAGGAGCCTCCTTCATCATTCCACGCTTCATGTAGCCGTCCAGCACGAGCATTATCTCCTGAGCTCTGCCAACCGCTGGGACTGGGATCAGAACCTTGCCTTTGCGTTCCAACGTTTCATTCACAAGTGCGGTCAACCGTTCCTCAGCTTCCACGCGCGACGGCATGACATCATCCGGCCCTCCATACGTGCTTTCAGTTATGACGGTCTCAACCCTTGGAAACTCTGTCGTCGCTGCTTCCAGAAGCATCGTCCTTGAATACTTGTAGTCACCGGTGTAAACAACGTTGTGTAGACCCTCGCCGATGTGAAGGTGAACCATTGAAGACCCTAGAATGTGCCCAGCGTTGTGGAGAGTTAAGCGCACGTCAGGAGCTATGTCGGTGACAACCCCATACCTTGAGGGAATCGTGTGCAGAACGCATTCGCGGACATCTTTCTGGTCATAAAACGGAGTTGTGCCCTGCTTGCCAGCGACATCTAAATAGTCAAGCTGAAGCAGTGTCATCATGTTTGAAGTGGGAGCCGAGCAGTAGACTGGTCCGTCGTATCCATACTTGTAAAGGAAAGGTACGAGACCACAATGGTCAAGATGAGCATGACTTATGATGACAGCGTCCAAAGATTCAAGCTCAAACGCCGGGTTGTCCAGCCTGGGAAAGGCCTCAAAGGGCCTCGAGGAACCTGGGTTCACACCGCAGTCCAGCAGTACGCTGCTTTCTCGGGTTTGAACGAGGAAGGCAGATCTTCCGACTTCCTGAACTCCTCCGAGCGCTGTGATCCTAACGTCTCCAACTTCGAAGGCTTTAGGTCTGAAGATCCTTTCCCCTATTGTACGAAGTATTCGTTCTCTTTCTTTGCTCTCAGAATGAAGATAATGCCGCATGTGAGTTACTATCTTTGACCGTAATGGGGGGCTTCTTAAAACGTGGGGGCGCCACTTTGTCTGTCTGATTATCTCCTGCAGGACTGTTCCGTTCTTTCCGATCACAAGCCCAGGCTTCTTTGCGTCTATTATTATTTCGCCCAGACTTGGGTCGAAATTGATGTCTGTCACTTCTGCCTCAGCTGGAATTATGTCCTTAGCAATCTTCTCAGCCTCAACTTCGTGAAGCCTTACTGAAGGGTCAGAGCGAATGACGATTCGTTTTCTTATGACGTTGACTATGTTGGCTATGACGTTGCTCTGGTCGACCAAGACTTCTGGTCTCTTGGTGTACACCGCCAGTGTTGAAGCTTCATACTCTATCCTGGTTACTTCAGCTTCTTTTGGGACATGCTGCAGAATGTATTGACTGATTTCGACCTTTTCCTTGTCAGAATTTGAAGGCACTCTTTTAACTTCCTCAATCTACGAGAAGTTGCTTTTTCTCCTTGTCGGTCAGGTCTCTATAGCCCTTGGCATCGATGACCGCAACGTTGAAACTGTCTCCACTTGCGGCGTCGCGTTTCATCGCAGCGTTGACCGCTTTGACTATCACTGGTAGCATCTCTCTAACAGGAACACCGTCCTTGTACTTTTCCTCTAGAATGCCGTATGCTACTGGTGAACCTGAACCTGTAGACACGTATTTCTCCTCCGTCAGGCTGCCAAACGGGTCTATTGAAAATATGTGTGGACCTGTATCGTCTAAGCCGCCGACGAGAACCTGTGCCAGCAAAGGCACGTATCTTGCTGAGAAAAGAAGGTTCGCCAGCAATCTTGCCGCTGAACTGATCGGCAAAGGTCTGCCAAGTTCAATCTTGTACAGTTTGGCATTGGTCGTCAGTATATCAACAGCTTTTTGAGCATCAGCCAGGCTTCCGGCAATGGTCATCGCTAGGTGATCGTCTATCTGATATACCTTCTTCCCATGCTTGTGTGCCACGTAAAATCCCATAGTAACGCGCGTATCCGAGGCCATTATTACTCCGTCTTTACAGACAACTCCTACGGTCGTCGTTCCTTTTAGTGTTAGTCGATTTATCTCATCGTTATTTGCCATCTTGTTTCTCTCCTAAAACTCGATGATATCGGCAAATTACTTCGCGAGGAAGCAGCATCATGTTATCATTGCTAGGGTGTTTATTAATATTGCGCCTTGAAATTTCTGGAAAGGGTTGCGCAATTGCCCTCTAATTCATACGTCAAATCAAGGAATAGTAGTCCTAATCAACAGAAGAACATTCTCCACCTATTTCATGGGCTTTTTCTTCAAGCAAATACCATTGGATGAGTTGCCCTTCGACGCTTGGCCGGAATCTTTCAATCGCAAGGATTATTAGACGAAGACAATGAATAATAAAAAGGGTGGCGTCAGGTGAGTGAGAAAGAAAAAGAGAGGATGAAACTCCTATTCGAATTGATAAAGGGTGCAAGAAGAAGCGACAGAGAACTTGCGAAGGCTCTGAAAATCTCCCAGCCAACAGTAACGCGGAAGAGAACACGTTTAGAAATGGAAGGACTCATAGAAGAGTACACGATTGTGCCCAACCTTGCAAGAATTGGTTTTGAAATCATTGCGTTCACCTTTCTTGCCTTCACGGAATCGACCCCAGAACTACTGGAAAGGGCACGTGAATGGTGCAGGAAGCAGCCGAACATCATTTTTGCGTCAGATGGCGAAGGCGTGGGAATGAACAGCATTATTGTTTCTGCGCACAAGAACTATGCTAGCTTTTCGAAGCTGATCACCACTCTCAGGCAAGATTGGCAGCCTAATCTTAAAGACACGCAGAGCTTCATCCTAAGCATGAACAGGCCAGAGCTGGCCGTTAAGCCGTTTTCCTTCAGGTACCTCGAACGAGCGGATGTTTAAAACACCGAATCGTCAGCGTGAACTTGACAATGCTTTGGATCGTTAACAGCCTTAAATCTATTTGGACCACAAGAATCAGCAAATGCAAGGGCGATTTCGATCTTTCCTTCCGCGAGGCTTCTTTTCAATGCGTGTCCTTGACGGAGTTCTTTGAGAGATTCAGAAGGCGTCGTCAAGCCGGAGAAGCAACTCTTTTTAATGCCTGATTACACATCGCTATGAAAGAAAAAGATAGAAGCCAACAGTGGTTTGTGTGCACTTGAAACATCATAGGATGCAGTTTCCTAGAGAGGTTATCGTTGGAAATGGCGCAGTGGAACGAGTTGCTGAAGTCACTAGAAGATTAGGGTTTAACCTGTCGGCGCTCGTGATAGCAGGTTCAAAGACGAACGATATTGCGGGAAAGAGAGTCAGAGAGCTTCTGGAGCAGAGCGGAATGACAGTCGAGACTTTGCTCGTTGAAGCTGCTACGATCAAAGATGTCGACCGCGTTGAAGAGAGTATAAGAGCGTTCAAGCCTCAGATTGTCCTCGGAGTTGGCGGCGGAACTAAAATAGACGTCGCGAAGTGCAGCTCTGCGCGGTCAGAGGTTCCGTTCATCAGCGTTCCAACGACAGCATCGCATGACGGAATAGCCAGTCCTCTGTCTTCGGTCAAGGGCTCGGAAAAACCGTATTCAGTGATGGCTCAGGCACCCTTGGCCATAATAGCGGACACGAAAATCATAATGCAGGCTCCTTGGCGGCTGGCAGTAAGCGGCTATGAAGATGTTGTTGCAAAGTTCACGGCGGTTAAGGATTGGAAGCTGGCTCACGTGGAAAGGAACGAGTATTTCGGGGGATACGCTGCAAGTCTGGCTCTGATGAGCGCAAAGCATGTTATGTTCAACGTGCAACTAGTGAAGGACAAGAGCGAGGAAGGTTTGCGAGTTCTGTTAGAGGCTTTGATAAGCTGCGGTGTTTCTATGAGCATCGCTGGAAGCAGCCATCCTTGCAGCGGTTCAGAGCATCTTTTCAGCCACGCGCTTGAAATGATTAAGCCTAACTGCGCCTTGCACGGTGAACGTTGCGGAGTCGGGACCGTGATGATGGCCTACCTGCACGGTGCTAATTGGAAGCGGATTAGAGAGGTGCTGAAGAAGCTAGGAGCCCCGACGAGTGCTGAAGAGCTTGGTGTAGAACGGAACGACGTTTTGAATGCCTTAGAGTTGGCCGCAACATTGAGACCTGAAAGGTTTACGATTTTGAACAAGCTGAGCTTGAACAGGGACGCCTATGAGCACCTTGCGAAAGTGACAGGAGTAATATAACATCGCACACATTGAATTTCTGCTGTTTTTGCGTTCTCACGCATCTGTTATAAGGGCAGTTTAACATTCCCTGTTTCGCGTCTTGCCTCTTCTAACGCGCCTACTCACCCGGCTTTCAAGGGCCACGGGCATTATGAAGTGCATCGTGGCGTTTACTGAGGACACTGCAAGCGGTCTGGACTGTCACGTGAGAGTTAAAGAGGAGAACTGAGGTGTCAGGAAGTGAGAGCTACTCTTCTTCTTCAGGTGCCTTCTTGCCCTTGACGATCAGCGTGTTTTCTTTGCCGCCTATCACTCTGAAGTAGTTTTTTAGCTCCTTCTTGTGAAGGAACTTTCTCAGTAGAACTCGCAGGTATGTTCTTGAAACGTTTGTCTCTTCCCCCTTGACGACAAGCTCGTCTGTTCCAGCCTCAACTTTGGCGTTGGTCTTTTCTTTCAGGAAAGTCGTCAGCTCTTTTATCAAGTCGCTTCCTTCACTCTTCAGTTCATTTATGTTGATTCTTGCTTCTGACATATGTTTTCACCTCATTTTCTAACGATTATCACTCTGACCTGGTCGCAAGCGTCCTCACATGAGTCAGCGATCATTTCCATTGACTCGAAAAGCTCGCTTACCAGTATGGCCACGCCGGCCCTAGGCAAGTCTTCTTTCCCGAGGAGGATTCGGGCCTTCTCGTGTATATCGTCGACTTTTTCCTCTTCCCGTTCCACCGCGTCCGCGGCTTGAAGAGCCTCCTCTGTTTTCTTCATCATTCTGTTCACGCATGTCTGTAGAGAAACAGCGCACTGTTTCACGCTGAGCACCATCTCTATCAACGCATTCTTGATCGAAGGTGGAACGTGCTCCATCGGTATCGCACCGAGGATCCGTGTGGATTCTCTGCTCCAGTCGGCGACCATGTCCACCCTCTTCACGAGGTCCATCAGGTCCTCCCTGTCTGTGGGCGAGAGCTCCCCGGTTGATATCTCGGACATGACCTTTCTGCGAAGCGAATCTGCCTCCTTTTCGCTGCTGGCAACTCTGTCGATGCACCTTTTCATCTCTTTCAAGTCGCATTCGATTGCTGCTCTTATCGCCTTCTCCAAGTCTTCAACTATGCCGGTTGTCAAGGCTAGATGGCGTTGAACTGAGGACAGTGCCTTTGTTTCCTGTCGCTTCGCGAACCACTTTATCAGTTCACTCAACAGCCAATTCCTCCTTGAGTCCCGTTTCTGGATACCTGAACACGTGAGCCTTGTCCGGAGAGAAGCTGACAGTCACATGTTCATCGACCCTGAACCACTCCCCGATCATTGAAGGCTTGACTATGACGATGTGGTCCTCGTTCTCAAGCATTACGTCGTACCGTATGTTTGTTCCCTCAAAAGTCACTCTCTCAACCGTGCCACTTATCGAGTTTGTGCCTTCTCTTCTTCCATCTTCAACGCTTAAGGTCTCAGGTCTCACGGCCAAAACCACTCTTTCACCCTTTTTCACTTCGTTTCTAACGGCTTGAACCCTTATACCGCCACGAAGCTCTATTAACGTTTCTTTGTTCTCAGACTCTGCAGCGTACCCTTCCAGGAAGTTTGATTCTCCTATGAAGTTGGCCACGAAAAGGTTTTTCGGTGACATGTAGAGCTCGCTTGGAGTTCCCACCTGTTTGATGTTTCCCTTCTTCATGACTGCAATTCTGTCGGAGATCGCCATGGCCTCAGACTGGTCATGCGTGACGTGTATAGCCGTCAAACCAAGGTCCTTCGTCATTTTTCTGATTTCATACCTGAGGTCGTTCCTCACCTTTGCGTCCAACTGCCCGAGCGGCTCATCTAGAAGCAGCAGCTTAGCGCCAGCTGCCAGCGCCCTCGCAACCGCTACTCTCTGCATCATTCCCCCGCTGAGCTCGCTTGGAAAAGCGTTCAACCTTTCATGCAGTCTGACCATTTCAAGCACCTCATGTCCAATCGTGTCTGCTTTCTTCATGTCAAAGCCCTTCACTCTTGGCCCATAGGTGACGTTGTTCCAAGCGTCCATGTGGGGAAACAGAGCGAACGTTTGAAAGACGAAACCTATGTCTCGGTCTTCCGGCGGGACATCGTTGACGAGTCTGTCCCCGATGAATATTTCTCCTCTGTCAGGCTTAATCAATCCTGCAATAAGCCTTAGAAGCGTTGTTTTTCCGCATCCGCTCGGTCCTAGCAGAGCGAAGTATTCTTTTTCATGGACGTGAAGGCTCACATCGTCCACTGCGACGAGTTTCCCAAATTTCTTAGTAACGTTTTCTATGCGGACATCCGGCATCCGTCAGGTAACCTCCCCTTCGGACGTTCGAAAGGTTGATTGAACGTGATAGGCTGAGAGTTGTTTATTAAGCATTTTAGTATCTTCCTTTCTCTTTCACAGTCAGTCTCAGTGCTAGGAGAATGATGAACGAGAACAGTATCAGGAAACCGCTTCCTAACCCTATCTGTAACGTAGTAGGGTGCGGTGCCAGAGGGTTTGAGGGTTTTATCCAGTTCACGAGCACCACCGGCACAGTTCTGAGGGTCTTCGACACTGCCAGAGTCGCGCCAGTTTCGCTTACGCTTCGTGTGAAGACAAGTATCGCCCCTGAAAGTATAGAGTACTTAGTCAGCGGCAGAACGATGGTCCTGAAGACTCCTAATGGTTTAGCTCCCAGAGTTCTTGAAGCCTCTTCCATCTCCATGCTGATCCTTTCAACGGCGGCAGACATTGATCTCACGAAGTACGGATACGTGATTGCAAGATGAGCAAAGATCAGCAGAAGAAGCTCCGGTATGGAAGTGAAGATCCGTGTCCAAAAAATTCCCAATGAGAAGCCTAGTGCGATTGAGGGCACAACGAGGGGGATGTTGACGAGAATATCCAGAACTGCTGATTGGAACCTACCGAATTTTCTCCTTGCGATTGCAATAGCCATGGGTAATCCTATGACTATGTTAAGCAAGGTGACTGTTGCGGCGAGGCCATATGAAAGAAGTAGGCCTTGCCAATAGTCTCCCCAGATGCCAGAACCTCGAAGGGACTCACTCACCGTGTTAGTGAACATTGCTTGGAACGCTGGAAGGGCGACGAAAAGAGATGGTATTAGGACGATGACTAGAAAGATGGCGAGTGTAACAGCGTTCCTCGAAGATTCTGCTTTCGAATAGCTGAGTTTTCTTTCAAAAGACGGCCAAATTCGTCTAACAGGCAGCTTCAACCTCGGACCCACCGCACGAATTGTTATGAAGATTGCTACCGAGACTGCAATGAGAATGAAACTCGCAAAAACAGTGGCCCCGTAATACGTCGGATCCGTGGGTCCGAACGTGTTTTTTACGTTCTGCAGGAAGATTGAACCGTTCTCGAAAGCTCCTGCAACGACAAAAGTTGCGCCTGTCTCTGAGACTGACCTTGAAAAGGCAAGTATGAAGGCGGCTATTAATGATGGCTTTATTATTGGCAACGTAACGGTTCTTGCGGCAGTAAACGGTGGGGCACCAAGCGTTCTGGATGCATTCTCGAACTCTCGCTTGTAGTCGAGCAATGCTCCGACCACAACTCTGACAACGACAGGAAACGAAAAAGCGAAGTGAAGGAGTATTATGAGAAGCCACCCCTCTGAAACAAGCGGTCCAGTGAAGAGAGCCGATATTCCAGTGGGGCCGTTCCAGAAAAGCAGAAGTGAATAACCAAGCACCGCGGTTGGAACAATAAACGGTATGTCCGACAGCGTATCAAGAACGTTTGACGCTCTTGTCCTTTTCCGAGCTATGAGCCATGCCATAGGAATTCCCACTACGAGGTCGATTGACGCAACGAACAAGGCTATCGTGAAGCTGTTCGCTATAGCGTTCAAAGCACGATTCATGAGCGGCGCATCGTTAAGAACTCCACCGATCGCGCCCCACTTGAGGGCTATTCCAAGTATGGGAGGAAGCAGAATCAAAGCAAGAAAGAGGATAATCGCAATCAAGTACACTGCGTATTTTACCGTTCTTCTCGATGATGCGGCGTCTAGAACTTCGATGATTCTCTTTGTCGACAAGTTTTCCCTTTTCCCTGCTGCTACTCAAATTGATGCATCGTAATTTCTCTTTTTTCAACAGTGATTTTCGTTGATAAGTTTTCCCTATAAGAAAGTGTCAGTTCGCCCGTCGAGTCACATCACAGCATACGCTCTATTGACTCTCAGACTCATCATCCACGAACAAGTGAGGTGTGAAAAAGCTTAAGGCTTTTGTGCTGTGAGAACGTTTGCATGTGCTGAAAGGCGGGTTGAAATCATGGACCTAATTGAAGCAATAAAAGGAAGGAGAAGCATAAGGGCCTTCAAGAGACGCGACGTTTCAGATGAAGACGTTGCGAAGCTCATTGACGCGGCAATTTGGGCCCCCTCTGCTGGAAACATTCAACCGTGGGAATTCGTGATCATAAGAAAGCCAGACGTCAAAAGAAGACTTGTTGAGGTAGCTTGGGAACAGTCTTTCATCGAGGAAGCCGACGTCGTGATCGTTGTGTGTGCAAACGAGAATCTTTCTTCGCGACGCTACGGTGATCGGGGAAAATCGCTGTACTGCATACAAGACACGGCTGCGGCCATCCAGAACATTCACTTGGCCGCCTACTCTCTCGGTCTAGGCACATGCTGGATCGGTGCGTTCAAGGAGCAAGACGTAAGACAGATACTGAACGTTCCGCAAGGAATAAGACCCGTTGCTATAGTCCCCGTTGGTTATGCCGCCGAGTCCGCTTCGCCCAGAAGCAAGAAGCCCATGGACCACGTCGTTCACCACGAAACCTTCTAAAGGAAAGAGACTTGAAACTGCAAGTTCACAGTCAAACAAGCTGTGTGTCTGCCAAAACTCTTTGCGTGAGTCTTAATATCTTCCCAACTGCACCTTAACGTGGGGCTTCACGATTGAAGTACAGCATGATTGCTGAGGCTTATGAACGGATTGAGGGGACGACGAAACGGTTAGAGATGACAGATCTGCTTGTTGACCTTTTCAAAGTCACTCCGAGAGAAGTCATAGACAAAGTTGCATACCTTACTCAGGGCAGGATATACCCTGATTTTGTGGGAATAGAGATCGGAGTGGCTGAAAAGCTCGCAGTGAAGGCCTTGGCGAGAACTACCGGGAGCAGGGAAAGCCAGATCGAAGAGGACATTAAGAAGAGTGGAGACGTCGGTGAAACAGGTCGAAAGTTCATAGCCACCAAGAAGCAAGTGACCTTTTCTCAGCAAGCATTGACGGTTGAAAAAGTCTATGAGACGCTTGACAAAATGGCTAAATCATCCGGAACGGGTGCCGTTGACACGAAGATGGCGCTCTTAGCTGGCTTATTAGCTGCGGCGTCCCCCAGTGAAGCGAAGTACATCTTAAGGACCGTGACTGGGAACCTTCGCCTAGGAATAGCAGACATGACGGTTCTCGATGCTCTGGCCATAGCCTACGGCGGTGGCAAGGAAGCCCGAGAACACGTTGAACGTGCTTATAACATCTGTTCTGACCTTGGAAGAGTGGCCAAGACACTTGTTGAAAAGGGTCTTGAAGGCATCAAGAGTTTTCAAGTTTCGATCGGCGAGCCTATTAGGCCGATGCTGGCTGAGCGGCTTTCGTCTCCTGAGGAGATCCTTGAGAAACTCGGAGGAAAATGCGCAGCCGAGTACAAGTATGACGGTGAGCGCCTCCAGGCTCATAAACGTGGGGACGATTTAACTCTTTTTTCTCGTCGTCTGGAGAACATTTCAAGTCAGTATCCAGATGCTGTTAAGCTGTTTAAGCAGAATGTTAAGGCGAAGGAGGCCATTCTTGAGTGTGAATGCGTTGCGGTGGACCCTGACACTGGTGAGTTAAGGCCGTTCCAGGAGCTTATGCATCGCAGACGCAAGTACGGCATTGACAAGGCCATTGAGGACTATCCTGTTTCGCTCTTCATGTTTGAGGCACTTTATGTTGATGGAAAAGACTTGACTCTAGAACCGTATCCTTTAAGGAGGAAGATTCTCGAAAAAACCATAAGAGAAAGCGACCGTGTGAAGCTCGCCGACCGCACGATAACCGATAATGCGGCTGACCTTGAAAAGTTCTTTTTAGAAGCTATTCAGAACGGTTGCGAGGGCTTAGTGTGCAAGTCAATCGCCAAGGATTCCGTGTACCAAGCAGGAGCTAGAGGCTGGCTGTGGATAAAGTACAAGCGCGACTACAAGAGCGAGATGCACGACACCGTAGACTTGGTTGTCGTTGGAGCTTTTCACGGAAGGGGAAAGAGGGCTGGAAAGTACGGCGCTCTCCTTCTGGCAGCATACAATGCTGAAGATGACACATTTGAGACCGTCACAAAGTGTGGCACAGGCTTCACAGACCAAGATTTAGCGAAGCTTCCAAGCATGTTGCAGAAACATGTTATTCAACACAGGCATCCTAGGGTTGATTCGCTGCTTAAAGCGGACGTGTGGTTTGAACCTGTTGTCGTGATCGAAGTCTTGGGCGCAGAGATCACGCTCAGCCCAATTCACACATGCGCCATGGATTCTGTGCGCGAGGGCAGTGGGCTTGCAATTCGTTTTCCAAGGTTTACAGGGAACTATAGGGTTGACAAAGCGCCAGAAGACGCAACGACATCCGCGGAAATACTGGAGATGTACCGCAATCAACTCAAGAAGATAACCGAAACTTGACAGGCGTACCTTGAAGTTCCTTCTCGGAGCGCGCATGCTTGTTCCTGAATTCCGTTCAAGAGCAGGCATAGCGTTTTCCGATGGTCGATGGTTACTGTCATGGTTCGGACTGGGTGTTTGCGTGCTCACACTCACACCCTCCCCCCGGGTATGCTATATGACCCAACGTTGTATTTGTCCGCGACGCAGCAGAGTCTTCTTTACATGCGCATGAACGTGGGGCGGCGTCTGGTACCCCTCCTCGGTTTCAATGTATCATGCATATTTGGAGCCAAATATGGTTAGGGAGCAGAATGAGCCGCACAAGCCACTTCCCCAAAGAATTCAGAAACACGCTAGCGCACTAGTAGCTACGGATCGTTGTCGAATCCTAGTGTTGGTGCACAAGTTTCAACTGTGTTCGACCTCCGCTTGATTCCCGGGTAATAACCATACCGCTCCAAGAATCTTCTCACAGCGTCTCTTACGAGCGCGCGCGAATAGCCTACTTATTTACGCATTGTCGCTTTGGTCAGAAACCGCGGAGTGTCGCCGAGAAACGCGGGGTTAAGGGTAGTGTTCGAGGAAGTGGTTTGCCAGTATTATGGAGTCAAGGATGTTTACGACGCCGTCGCCGTTTATGTCTGCGTTGGGGTTCCAGTGTGAGCTGCCCGGTTTAGAATTGAAGGCCGATGATAGCAGAATGGCATCGCTTATGTTAACCTTGAAGTCACCGCTAAGATCACCTGGAATTGTTACGATCACGAAGGCATCAACGACAGTGTCGCTAGCCGTGCTCGTTTGCCCTGGAACGAAAGCCTGAGCAGTTACGGAGTAGTTGCCGTAAGCAAAGCCATTAGTGTTCCAGACAAAAGAGACGGTGGTGGAGCTTCCATTTGACAGGGTTAGGGTTTGTTCTCCTATTTCAGCAGTGTTTGCGTAACTGGCGACGCTGAAGGTCTCGGTGAGGTCTCCCTGATTCGCGGTCGTTACACTTATGGGTAGCTTGTAGCCTTGTCCGACAACAGTTTTGGGAGCAAGCGCGTGCGCTGTCAGCGCAGGGGTTGTTGGCGGCGGAGGGTTTGGCGGTGGGTCTGGTGGGTCTGCGGGATCAGACGAAACGAATACGTGTCCGTCGGCGGCCACATTGGGAATCGCTGCCACGCTGTCTGGCGGAGGATCGCTTACAAGTTTAACTTCGTCTGGCGTGTAGGGGTCTTTAGAATATAAGTCTAGCAAGGATTCGCCTGCCGCTACCGCTTTAAAGGTTGCTGTGGCGAGAACGCCGCTTCCATTGGCCGATGACAGCGGTTGAGGGCTGTAGACAGCCACAGCCAACCAAATGACCCCATTGGTTGTGAGATTGATTACGAGAGTGGATCCGACGCTCTTCAGGAAGGACCCTTGCTGAATGTCTACGAGCTTCAAAACAGTAGCGTCATACGACAGCTGGAAGTCAAACCCCAGAAGCCCTGTAACATCGGTAATGTTGATATTGATTCCAAAGGTCTGTCCCAATTTGACTGTGCTTGCCGTTGGATCAACGGCCACTACGGTTCCGGGCGTCGCTTTACCTAGTGGATATATACCCACAAATAACGCTAGAATTATTAGAGCAAGCAAACTTGCCTTTCCGTTTCTCAAAGCGGATCAATTTAATTATGGTGACCCTCGTATTTACCTGTTCTGGTCTTAGATACCAGGTTTCAGTTTGCTACCAGCGCGCGCTACCAATACGCATAAAAGAAGTCGCTTCATCTTAACAATATATTGTACTGGGATGAAATTGGGCAGAGCTCTTCTCACCGCTATTCTTGTTTTACTATTGGCCTCGCTCTTGACCGCTGCAATGTCTTTCAATGTGCTGGCAGAAACCACGTTGCCAGTTCTTAACATTGATACAGGGCTGGGGTATGCGACGATTCAGGAGGCCATAGATGCTGATGCAACTTTGAGTGGACACACGATTCGAGTGAATTCGGGAACGTACTATGAAAACGTTGTAGTGAACAAGTCGGTGTCCCTTATAGGGGATAATGTGCTCAGCACTATTATTGACGGTCGTGCATTGGGCAGCGTTATTCGAATAACGGCTGACAACGTCAGTGTCACAGGTTTGACTGTACGAAACAGCATGTTTGGTTACAGTGGCATACAAGTGTACCAATCAAGTGATAACAACATAAGCGGCAACATCGTGAAAGACAACTATAATGGTATATACTTGTATGGGTCTAACGACAGCATTGTTGAAGACAACGATGTTTTAGGCAACGAATATGGGGTACACCTCTACGGTTCTGCCAACATCAGTGTTTCGGATAACGTTGCCTCAGGTAACATGAACGGAATTCATCTTGACGTTTCTAGAAATAACGTTCTTGCAGATAACAATGTTTCATCGAGCGGCTGGAACGGGATATATTCATACGGTTCGAGCAACAACACCCTTTCGGGCAACCTTGTCGTCTCAAACCAAGGCCGCGGAATTGGGCTCCAGTATTCTTTCAACAACACTCTTCAAAGCAACGACTTTTCAAGGAACGGGTACGGAATATACTTTTACGGTTCTGGCGGCAACACCCTCGATGATAGCACGGCATCTTTTAACAACGAGTATGGAATACTTCTCTTTGATTCTGCGGACAACGCCTTCAATGGTGACGACGTCTCCAATAACACTTTTGGAATATGGTTCATCAATTCCGGCGGGAACGGAATTTCAGGCAACAACATCTCGGCAAACGATCAGTTTGGAGTTCGCCTCTGGAATTCCAGCAATAACAGGTTTTTTGACAACAACTTCATTGACAACTTGATTAGGAACGTCGAACAACCGAGCAACGATTCTTTCGGTAATTTCTGGGATGATGGCGCCCAAGGCAACTTCTGGGGAGACTACGGTGGTGCTGACACGCATACGAGCGGGATCGGAGACAAGCCATACATCGTCGATGATAGAGGGTGGCTGGGAGTGTACAGCCAGGATAGCTATCCTCTGATGGGCCAGTATTTGCAGTTTAGCATCGACATCGAAAACCAATCTTGCATTGTTGCTGTTATCAGCAATTCTACGATTTCAGGATTGCAGTACAATCGTAGTCCAGACAACAAAACTGGCACGTTAAGCTTCAACGTTAATGCGACCGGGAACAAGGGTTTCTCCCGCATCCTAATCCCTAGTGTACTGATCGCGCCTCCGTTCGCAGTCACGGTGGACCATGCTTCGGTTTCATACAGTGTGATTAGCACAAACGGAACGCACACGTGGGTCTACTTCACAAGTCTCCACGGGGAACATGAGGTAACAGTAGCGTCTGTTGTGTCTCCAGGAATGTCCGTATGGTCTCAGTGGTGGTTCTGGGGGATAGCCGGGATGGTGTTAGTTGAGGCTGTTCTAGGAGTGTTTACCATCAAATACCGTCGAAAGATTGTTGAGCAGAGGCGACTTCTCCAGGCGTTCAACCCTCTTGTGGTTGCGCAAGCACTTTTCGAGACTGATGTTGAGAGGCGTGACCTGAAAATCAGAGAATTCGAGAAGAAATATGGTATCAAGATTCAGCCGCGAGACACTTTGCAGGACGTTATTGGAAGCTTTGAAAAGAAGGAAAAGGACGAGAAAAGTTAAACCTTAACCGTTGGGTTAAGTATCTGCCTCCATTTAGACTCTATTGTCTACACACTTGTTGATGTCCAATGAGGTCAATTACTTTTGCCGTGTCAAAGGGCGGTGTGGGTAAGTCGCTCCTGACGGCGAATGTTGGCGCCGCTCTAGCTGAGAGCGGTAAGAAGGTGGTTCTGGTTGAGGGAGACCCCAATAGGCCCCTGCAGACGATTCTTGGCATCAACACCTCTTCTGGTTTCAAGCTTGACGAAGTCGTGAAAAAAGATATTGAGATTGAGAACGCAGTATACCCCACGGGTGTTAACAATCTGTTTCTGGTGCCATCTGGGGTTTCGTTGCAGGATTATTTTGAAATGGACCCGGTCAATTTTGCAAAGAAGCTCCTAGGCGTAAAAGCGGATTTCATGCTCGTCGACGCTCCGTTTCCTCTTGGTAGGGCAGCGTTTTTGTCGCTTGGCGTATGTGAATACTTTGTTCTTATCTTGACGGAGGATGAGTTTGTCTTGTGTGTTGAATCGGCCATAGATACGATTCGGTTGGGCAGATATTTGCTGAAATGTGTCCCGCTTGGCTTCGTGTTGAACAGGATTAAGACGCCTGAGAAGTTCACGAAAGACTTCGTTAAAGACGTTGAGGGTCTTCTCGAGGTCCCCTGCATAGCTCAAGTTAGAGAAGACTCGAATGTTTCAAAGTCTTATGGGGGAGTGAGGTCTGAAGAATCCTTTTTGGCCTATCGGAGATTCCCCGAAAGTCAGTTTGCCAAAAGCCTTCAGGAAATAGCGAATCTGCTGCTTGGTGAGTTTCCAAAACCTGAAAAAGAAAATGTCGCAAAGTTCATTCAAGACCTGATTCAACCATCAAAACTCTAAGCATCTACGCGCGCTATCATTCTTTCATAATCTTCAGCATCATTCTCCAGAGCTTCACTTTCTTCTTCTCGTCTTCTGTGAGATAGCCGGAGATTTTTTGTGATTCACATTTAGCAAGTAAGGATTCAAGATGTCTTTGTCCTTCTGTGGTCACCGTCGCTCCTACACCTTCAACTTCACGCGCCAGTTTAGCGGTTTCGCTGAATATCAGTCCGGCTTCTAATGGATTTGCTACGTTGTCCTCCAGTTGTTTCAGTATTTTCTCAACTCTTTCTTTTCCTTGCAATGTGTAGATGGTTTTTCTCGCGTCCGACACTTTCGCGAAGACGCCGGACTCATGGTGCACTATTCCAGCATCTTCCAATTCTTTCATGTGTTTGAGCAGTCCTGGCAACGTCATTTTCCAACCATAATCACTTTCTAGTTTTTCAGCAATCTCTGATAGAGATCTCCATTCAAATTGTGCCAACAATCTCACCACTGCCACTCTAACTTCATTAGCAAAGACGCGCAAGACCCTCCAGGAATCGACTTCTGACTTTGGGCTACTCAGCTTGGGCACCCTCAGATAGTCTAAGCTCAAATGATTTTAATGTTTTGGTAGTTAAATATTTACCTGATCGTTAAGTTGTTTCCCTTATGGTTAATGCTGATTGCATCGTAAAGATTGAGGAGTTTTAAATATCGTAGATGTTTATTATAGAAGACAGAGCGCGACTGGTGATACTACAGGGTAGTCCTTTCTCCTTTCTCCGTAGTGCCTCCGGCGCGCAATGACCTTTTTTATGGTTTGCGCGGTGTTTCATTCTCCATCTTCAAGTGAGCATCAGTACAGCTTTCATGAATTTTGCATTCTAGAGAATTCCTATAGAAGACATCTACACAACGAATATGAACTAGCGCGCGCAGGATCCACGAAGACCGTTGCCGGCGCGCTCAAAGTGCTCACCGCGAGGCTTTCAAGATGGTCCTGAAAGAGTGTAGTCTGTTTCGCCTTTACTTGAGACGCAAGGGCAGAGAACATTAACAAACACAAAACATCGATTATCAATATTGACAGTATTCTCCTTTCTCCTTGTAACAGACCATGAGGATTATAGGTAGTGTTCTAAGAAGTGGTTTGCCAGTATTATAGCGTCTAAGATGTTTACGACGCCATCACTGTTTATGTCTGCGTTGGGGTTCCAGTTTGGATCGCCTGGGTGGCTGTTGAAGGAGTTGGCCAGCGCTATTGCGTCGAGGATGTTCACAGTGGCGTCGCCGTTTATGTCTCCTGGGATGGTCACGACTATCAAGCCGCCGACTAGTGTGTTGTCTGTCGTGTTTGTTTCGCCTGGAACCGGCGTTGCATAGGCGCTTATCGTGTAGTTGCCATAGGCAAAGCCTGTGGTGTTCCATTCAAAGGTTATGGTTGTAAAGCTTGAGTTCATCAGGACTATCTGCTCTGTTTTGATTGCGGTTCCGTTTGCGTAGAGTGTCACGTTGAAGGTTTCCAAAGAATCGCCCTGATTCTCGGCGGTTACGTTCACGTTCAAGCTGTATCCTTGTCCCACCTCAGAACTGGACTCGATTAGGTTTGAAACTGCGATTTTGTGGACTATAAAGGGCGGGCCGAAACAGTAAATGCTCCCATCCTGCGCTCCCACCAAAACGTGCTCATAAATGATGGTTGGTGAAGAAACTATTGGTGCAGTCACGCTGTAGTTCCAGATTTCCTCGCCAGTGGTCTCGTTGACGCAATGCAGGTTTCCGTCAAAGGTTCCTACGTACACCAACCCGTTCGCGCTTATTGCTGATGCTGTTAGGTAGTTTGGGCCGTTAAAGTACCTCCATTCGAGAAGGCCTGTTTGCTCATTAAAGGCATAGAGCTTGTAGTCTTTCGATCCAACGATCACGAGCTGTGCAGAGGTGTCCACCGCTGGTGAAGTGAGCCAGCCGCTTGTGAAATAGTTCCATACGGGACTTCCGGTGCTCTGGTCTAGAGCGTATACGTGGTCATTGTTTTCGGTTCCAACAAGGACCAGGCCGTCGGCAACCGCGGGGGTTGAAGTGACTGGCCAGCTTGTTGCAAATTCCCAAATAGATGTTCCGGTCTGCAAGTCAACTGCGTCAACCCCTAGGGTTGACGTGATAAAGATCGTGCCGTTCTGTATAGCCGGTGAGGAAAGAGGTCCTGCGCCCAGCTGAGTATTCCACAGTAACTGGCCTTCCGATTCGTTTAGGCAGAGAAGTTTGCCATCAGAGGTACCCATAATGACCTTGTTGTCGATAACTCCAGGGGAAGAGGGCAGTGCAGCCGTCGTGCCAACTTGGTATTGCCAGATAGGAAGGCCGGTGGATGCGTCAAGAGCGTATATGTTTCCAGGGTTTTCGGTGCCGAAAAAAACCACTCCGTTCTGGAAAGCTGGCGATGAGGAAACAGGGCTTCCGGCATCAAATGTCCAGATGATCCCGCCGCTGGTTGCGTCTAACGCGTAGAACTTTCCACCTGAGGTACCAATGAAAACTTTTCCGTCAGCCACTACAGGTGACGTTGTCACCGAATCATTAAGGTACGTTGTCCAGAGGAGATCGGGCGTTTCAGGGCCTTCCGTGGGCGCATACCCCTTTCGGTCAAGAGACTGTCGGTAGAAGGCCGCTTCGGAAACATACTCACTCCCGCTCTGAGTTTCACTCTCGCCCACGGTCACCGAGAATGTGGTAGTGTTCCAAAGACCGTTGCTATCATCCACTGTCAGAGTCACGTTGTAGGTTTCCGGCTGGGCATAAGCATGGGTTGTCGTTGGTGCCGCTGTCGTAGTCGCGTTGTTGTCTCCGAAATTCCATTTGTATGCCGTTATGTTTCCGATGCTTTTTGAGGCATCGAACGTTATTTGTTCATTGATTAACGGCGTTTCTGGGGAACATGTGAACGTCGCTGTCGGATAGGTGAGTTTACCCATATAGGTGAGTTCTATCCACGTCTTGTCGCTTATTCCGAGACCATATGTGTCGTTATTGTAAGGGTCGGTATGAAATCTGTTGATCTCGTCAAAGTCGACCACTCCGTCACCGTCGGAATCCATCCAAATCGTAGGTTCATCCGACCGGGCCGTTATATGGTCGCCCGTGACAATCCACACGACAAATATGCTCAAGCTATCGTATGGGATCTTGGTTTCATTTCCTAATAAGGGGTCAAGGACATAAACCATCTCACCGTTTGTGTCGTAGCCGTCGATTATCGCTAGGAGGTGGTTGTTGCCTCCTTGGTCTACGATGATCGGAATGTTGGAATCTATCCAGTACTCTATCTCGGAAAAACCGGGTCTCGCGTCCATGAAACGGGTGAATAAGGCCCCGTTTAACTCCCAGTGAAGTATGTCAAGGATGTTAATACCTTGGATAATGCCAGATCCATCGCCGAGGTCGTCTTCCGGAGACGGGTAGCGGAGATAATCGTAGTACACGTAGTATGCAATGCGGTCTTGACTCAGGTTTCCACCATAGTACGAGGCTATCATGGATGCCACTGCCTTCATACCACGGATTTCGTCGTCCGAGCTTGTGTTATTATGTGGTATGTCCCAGGCGTCCGGTCCAGATAAGGGGTATTGGAGATCCAGCATGTACGTGTCTTTACGTTCCAGTTGGGGCCTAATTCCCAGGCTACGGCTTGTCATTGTCTGTTCGGACCGAGCGAACGGCGTTGACAGACTGGCAAACACTATTATTACCATGACAAATATGCTTGCTGCGCGTTTCAAGATTCTACTACCTATCATCTGTTCTGAACGCATCTTTTCAAGTATGAATCAGAAAAGACAGTATAAGGGTTATGGAATAGAGTTCTATTTCAACTAGCGCGCGCGAGTTTCAGTCTTTTTGGTTGGTGTTCTTCCTTGCTGTCCTAACTGTCGGGGTGGCGACAGTTGCGTTGACGAGACCGGGCGCGCTGACTGCAGGAGTGGCCATGACTGTTGGAGCGGCCGTGGCTGCGCTGAGGAGGAGAAAACTCGGCCCAGCGTTGTCTGGGTAGAACATCAGTACGCTTTTGTCTGTCGGGTCGGGGCCCACCTCGTTCATGGTTTCCTTCACGGCCTCTTCAACGGTTTGGTTTTCCGTGACGAGATGGCGGAGCAGGCACTCTGTCGCCTCGTCCGTGTGGTCTGCTGATACGAACCCGTTCCAGCTTATGTAGGCTTTTGCTCCCTTTTCAATGAAAGCCTCAGCCATGCTGGTCTTATTCAAGCCGTCGCAGCCCATGGCTATTATCGTTGTGTCGTTGAATTTTCCTTCCGTTGAGTTCTCCACGAACGTTGGGGTTATGCCGAAGTACAACTGCGCAACATCGGGGAATTTGACGTACACGACTCGCATGTCCGATTGCTCCGAGACGTGGGCTGTGCCGCTGTAGTTTTCTGATGTGAAGAAAACTACCCATGGCGGCATGTCTTTAGCGCCCGTTTCAGCTGTTGAGTGAACCCTGAAGATTATGAGTTTGTAATTTTGCGATGGTAGGTTTCGGTAGAAATCAACGGTGACGTCTTGGCTTGGGTAGTAGTCGACTTTGAGGCCTGTTTGGTTCAAGATGCCCTGGACTGTCTGGTTGAACTCTGGGTCAGGCCACTGGGCGCTAAGCTGGTCGACTATGGCGATCTTCGGAGTGCTGTCATTGATGGTTGGGCTTCTGGGGCTCAGAAAGGTGTATGCAAGCACGCCGACAAGTATGAGTGCGACCATGGCGGCGAAGACGTAGGAAACTCTCTTCCTAAGCAGGCGCTTTCTGGATTTCTCCGTCCTATGTGTCTTTCCGCTTTTCACTGAAGAAGCCTTCGTTTCCCGTGCTATTCACTTCTATTGGAAGAAAGATGCGTACACTGATTTAGGCCTATCCTTTCTTCTGGTTCTAGTCTTCATGATTCAGCGGCACGCTCATGGGCAACAAGGGCTTTTTGCGTTGTCTCGCGCGCGCTTTTTTTTGCATTTGATAAGCCTTGCTCACGTAGATACCGAGCGGCTATAGAAGAGCGTTCCATAAACGTTAAATATTAGAAACCGTAAGTTTAGTTTACCCGAAAGGGTAATAGTTAAATAAAAGGAGAAAGGGAGAAAGTGAAAAAGACAATTGTTCCTATCGTTCTATTGTCCCTAATGTTATTTGCTGTAATAGCTATACCAGCAGCACATGCTATCACTGTTGTTTTTCCGGGTGGTTCTGTTACAACAGGACTTGGAGCATGGGATGGTGGTTCAGGCACCATCTACGATGACACACATGTGAGTTTCGATGTTACAAAGGCAGACTTGGTAGTGACTGTTTATGGCATTGACATGACACAGAGCAGGTTTCCCACACCTGGTCCCGGTGTCTACGCTGGATGGCCAGCTCCGCTCGAAGTGGCGGGGATACAGGTTGGAGTGACGCAACAAACGGCTTTTGGGTCGCCTTGGATTAATCCATCATCTTCCGCATTCTCTAGCCTTCTCGTCGCTGGAGGTGGAGGACCCATTGGTTCAGATTATTACCTAACACAGACGGCATACACTGATGCAGCAAGCAACTTGTACGAAAACAAGAGCACGCCATGGGATGGGAATATTCTCGGACAAGGCTTCAACACCCCCTATCTAGGGGTCATCGCGCCATTAGGTGGAGTCCACTGCACCGGGAACCCACTCTACGACACTTTCGACATGCAACTGACGTTCCACTACTTGGCAAGTGGCGATGTCCTCTTCACTCCATTGATTCGGGTCTACGCGACAACTGATCCATTTTCCTATCCAGCTATGGTGTGGCTTCCAACATTTCCTCCGGGAAGCGTCTTTGTTATCCCAGGTGCCCCGACCTTTGATTGGACTAACGTGAAGCCCTTTGTATTCGTTGGCAACTGGGGTGCTGGCGCCGGCGGTGGCACTATCACTTGGAACAGTGTTCAGGCGACTGGGTCGACCAACTACTACTTGAAAGTCACTTCTGCTTACGGTACTACTACTGGCGCGGGCTGGTACGGTGACGGCACAACTGCTTACGCTGGCCTGACGTCTGGAACAGTTCCAGATGGCGTTGGAAAACAACACGTCTTCACCACTTGGACTTGGGATGCCTCAGGAACAAACTATTTGCAAAGCAACCCGATAACAATGGACAAGGCTAAAGAAGCGATTGCACAGTGGAAGACTCAATGGTACATAACGGTTAACAGCGCTCATGGCGCGCCATACACTGCTTCAGCATGGGTTGACGATGGCACTGACTTCACTGCTTCTGTTACAAGTCCGGACGTTGTTTCAGCCGGTCACGAGTGGGTATGCACAGGCTACAAGATCGATGGTGGAGCTCTCACTGCTGGAACCAGCTACAAATTCACGGCTGTAAACGCACCTCACACCATACAGTTCTTCTGGAATGAGCAGTTCCTCTTGACTGTAACATCGCCTTACGACACACCGACTGGAGCGGGCTGGTACGCCCCTAATACTCTAGTGACGTCTTCCGTTACATCTCCTGTGCTCGTGGGTAGCAACATCTACTCGAGCATCGGCTGGACTGGAACTGGAAGTGCGCCTGCTTCTGGAGGAGGGAACAGCGTGAGTTTCACGATAACCACAGCTTCCTCAGTGACTTGGAAGTGGAACTCAAAGGTCGGTGGAGAATGGGCTCCGATCCCAATGCAGACTCTGGCTCCAATAAACACGCTTATGCTACTGGCTCCATGGATTGCTCTAGGACTCATTGCCGCGGCCTCTGCAGTCGCCATGTACCGACGCTTGCTCAAGAAGCACTGGTAAAACTCATATCCCTTTTTTTCTATCAAGTTTATCGCCCGAGCAGGGCTGCTCTCGTGCGTGCGCACGCTAATCAAATTAACCTCTTCCTCCTTTTTGTTCTAAATCTCAAATTGGAGAATTGTGAGTCTATCTAGGATTTTGAGCTTGCACTGTCAGCAGTTCTGGCGTACATCTTTACCAGAGGGGTGGGAGGGGGTCCAACGAATCAATTCATGTACTACTCTCCAAGCACGTAGAGATTTCGAATAACGTCCTATGTCAATCAAGATAGTATATATACTATTTTTGGAAGTCTGAAGCTGTCTCTCGATCACTTGCTTTTTCAGCGCGCATGCTGATTACTCATTAAAGCTTAGAGCAGACATTTCCCTAGTTCCCTCAGAAGAAGTTCAGCTTTCGCTTCGACCCCTTTATCTTTGCTCTTCATTCTTGCCCTAACCGTCTCAAACAAGCCTTCTGAGGTGAGACGCGACAATTGCTTGCAAACCTCGGTACCAACTTTATCGTCCGCTTTGACTTTTTTTGAAAACCAAAACTCAAGCAGCTTATTTCTGACCTGAAATCTTAATTCCTCGCTCAGACCTGCTGTCTTCACGGCTTCTTTCATGGACCACACGTTAGCTTTCTCGTCTCTGTTCTTCATATTATTCAAGAGGATCGGGAGAAGCTTTCCTGACATCCATTTCCGTTCTATACTATGCTGGGCAGAATCTCCAAGGTGAGTTAGAGCTCTGGATAGGCATACAGCCAACTTCTCATCCACCTCGTCTTGGAATGGTTCTGCTGCCGCCTTTTCGAAAACCCTCCGCACATTTTCGTTACCGATAACATCCCTAGGGTGTTCCAGACAGGCGCGCGCGCTCCGATAACCACCGTGCAGGTCATCACTCCATGGGTTGCACTGGCCTTGCTAGTAATAGCCCTTGCAGCAGCTGCAGCCGGGTCACGCCGTTTGTTGAGGAAACGCTGGTAAATCCACAATCCCCTTTTTCTGTTTTAAACGACATTACGACTACGGTGCTTCTTGGGTAGCCTGGTTTGCGAGTGTTCAGGGCGGCTTGAGCTGGCGTGCGCTCTTCACGCCCTTTTGAGTTCTGAGCGTCCGTGACTTCTGAATTTCCTGTCAACTTTGAAGAGGTCCTTGACCCTTTTCATCGGTCTTGCAGGGTAACGAATGACGGGGACGGTTCTTCGCTGGGAGCTGCTTCGCGTAGGCCTGTTGAGCTGGCAGAACACATTTATAGTACAGCCTGCCGCCTAGTCTCAAGTGAATAGATGAAAGAGCGCAAGGTTGGTAAAATCGTAGCGGTGATTCTAGCAGTGACTGTCACAGTGGCAGTAGTGATTCATTTCATAATCCCGCCAAGGGACGTGTCTTATTCAAAGAGGATATATCCAGGACAGACTTATCTTGCTTGGGACGGCAATCCACCACCGTCAGGCTACGCTTTTCGTGCCATATATTACGATATGTACAATAATGGTTCTGTTGTTTACGGTAGCGGCATAGCTCAGAGTTCCTGGACATGTCCCGAATATGTCTATGGACAGGAAGGTAATCCAAGCTTCAAGGTCGACTACGCTGTGGTATGGACAGACGGTTACATCCCTTCATCTTCGCCGTCTTAGCCCCATCCGTTCACGCTTATACGTCGCATATGGCGCGCGCTGGCTTGTCCCTAAATCAATTAGTATTTATGGGTTGGGCGCACCTTTGCCAATCCAATCATCAGCTACATGAAAACAAGACGAGAAGCTTCAAGGTTTTGCTAGTTGCGCGCGCGACTACATTAAAGTCTTCTATTGCGTTGGCTGCGGCTACATAGAACTGTATAAACAAAGCAGTTCCGAAGCGCGCGCTCTCTGGGAACAACCCTCTACACTCAACATGTACTTACGTTAAACCCTGGTTTTTCATAGAAGCAAGTGAGTGGCGCACTGTTCTAAGCTTAGTTAACCAATATAGAACTTATTTCCATTAAGCTTAAATAGTTAGAAAGTGGTTAACTAACTTGCTGAATAAGCAAAAGGAGAAGGAGAAAGGACTATATGAAATATAAAGCATTGATATTTGCTCTTCTGCTTCTACTGCCACTTGTAGCAGCCACATCGATTGTACGCGCTGACTGGCCAATACCGCCACCACCACCACAAGGTAACCCAATTCTGTTCGTCGACATGAACAACACTGGGCAAGCCTACAACGGGACTGGTTCCCATTCAGGTGATCTCAATTTCACCAGTGACATGAAAGTTTATGGTCCCTGCGTGGTAAGCACCAACTTCCCCGTTGACGTGAGACTCTGGAACAACAACGCCACAACCGGGGTCGACGTATACGCTTTCGACTTCACCCTCGATTGGGCCGCGAACACTACAAGCTACATAACCCTCGTGGGCATCACGACTCATCTTCCAACAGGCTGGCAAGTCGTATACCAGGACACCCTGCTTCAGGCAATGAACAAGCATGGTTTCCACTTCGCAGCGACAGACGTGTACCCGGACCACGGCATTCTGGTGGCCAACAACATTTCGCTAGTGACACTGACGTTCCACATTGACAACGAACCCGTTTACAACGACGTATTCCATTCAACGTTCGAGCTTCACTCCGTTTCAATGAGCGGAGACGGAACAGTTCCAGTTGCCCTAACCCCGGAAATTGACAATGGCAACTACTACCTCTACTCAAAACAGTCGGACATACACCTATTCGCCAGCGATCAAATACTTGACAACTCTACAGGAACACCGATATACGTCGTGACTGAAAGAGCCGTCGGCGTGGTGCACACGATCAAAGTGTACCTGTCCGACATCACACACGCGTTCGGATTCATGATCCAGCTCGTCTGGGACTCGAGATACAAGGAGACGGACATACAGCACGTGAGGATAGGTCCAGACTGGATACTAGCGAACTACTTCTACGAGAACGTAGTGTTCGGAGAAATCGGGACGCTTGACTATGTTAATGTTACTGTGATTAGACCACTGCCGCCAGACAAACCATTGATCTGCAGCACAAAGACAGAAGCGTTCGAAATTGACTTAACCGTGATTTCACCCGACTTACCCTTAGGTCTTCCAACCGTAGCGAACACCTCAATAAGCGTAGGCGAGGCTTGGCTCCTAGAATATGCGGACTACTATCCACTTGTTGTCCAATACAACTACGTAGACGTCCTCGCTAACGGTATCGTGCCAGCCTATGTATCTACATTCCCATTGATATACTCGTGTGACATGCGCAACTTCTTCAACCCGAAGAAATACGACCTTAACGAAGACGGCACGATTGACATCAAAGACCTAATGCTGATAATAGACCAATACGGGAACGCAGTGCCCTGGCACGTGTTTTATGACACCGCGCCATATAACGGCGCCAACGTAGACATCTTCGACATCGTCGCTGTCGCGAAGAACTTCAAAGATCCGTAGAAAGCAGAAGCTGTAGTGACTAGCAGAGTCACGAACCTCCTTTTTTTTGTTTAAAACCCACAGAAACTAAATATTGATCATCGCTCTTTCATGTTGAAAATCAGATGGGGAACGCGAAGTTTATTTGGGTGACGAGAACATTTGTAAGCGTTAAGGGTTGACAACACTTGAAGGGGAAAATGCTGTTGCTTTTTATGGCACTTGCACTTGCAAGTTTGACTGTGACACGAACGTCCGCGCAGCAGGCCACGGTTAAGGTGGTCCCAGCATCGCTGACGGTTCCGAACGTAGGCGCTAGCTTCAGCTTAAACATAACAGTTGAGAACGTCGAGAACTTATATGCCTACGAGTTCAAGTTGTATTACCCAAACGACGTCCTCAACGGAACAAAAGTGGTCGAAGGGCCGTTCCTCAAGAAGGGAGGCACCACGGTCTTTGCAGTGGCTAACTTCACAGACAACTACAACGCTACACACGGCCTCTTAAACGTCGTCTGCTTGTCCATGGAAACCAGCTCACCGGGCGTCAATGGAAGCGGAACCCTGGCAACAGCCACGTTCAAATCCACGGCGACGACCGGACCGAGAATCCTGCACCTTTACGACGTAAAACTCAGCGACCCAACCCCAGCTTCAATCCCTCTCACTTCAGCCGACGGTGAAGTCACCGTGGTTCCAGAGTTTCCCGTCGCCCTGGCTCTACCACTGTTTTTAGTCTCAACTTTGTTAGTCATCATTTTAAGAAAAAGAGAAGTAAACTGTAGAGGATAGTTCCACAGCGTTTAAATAATGTGCAGAGAGTACATTTAGCATTGAGGAGAGAACGGGAGCGTATGTGGAATAAGGTCGTTCTTGTAGTACTCGTTACAATATTCTTATCATTTTTGCTTCCTCTCCGCCAAGGAACAGGGCTTCAGTCACCGACGACGATGGTTGGCTTTGAGCCTGGCGCCGTCGCTGGCCTACACATCGGCGACGCCTTCACGGTGAACGTAACGGTTTCAAACGTGACCGACCTGAGGGGTTGGCAATTCAGCCTATTCTTTCAAAAGGCAGTTCTAAACTTGGGCACGCATTTAGGATCCGACGGAATAACGCTAGAGGCTAACGCGACTGAAGGGCCCTTCCTCCAAGAGGAAGGGGTCAGCACATTCTTCGTCGTGGCCAACTTCACAAACAACTACAACGATACGTGCGGCGTAATACTCTTGGCTGATGCTCGTTTCATTATTGGACAAAACGTGACAGGAGTAAGCGGAAGCGGAAGCGTAGCATCCATCGACTTCGTGGTCGTAGGCAGCGGAGGCTCAACCCTGCACCTGGATGGTATCCAGCTCCTAGATTCAGCTCACCCGCCGAACGAGATCTCCTTCACATCGGTCGACGGCTGGGCCTACGCAGGACTCGTTCACGTGACCGTAAGCGACTTGGCAACTCCGATAAACATTCCCCAAGGCTCGATGGCTTACATCAACGTGACCGCTGAGAACAGAGGCGGAGTCTCAGAAACCTTCGACGTGACCCTACTCGACGATAGCAACCCCATCGGAACACAAACAGTCTTAAACCTGGCAGCAGGAGGAAGTCAAACCCTATATTATGCGTGGGACACCACATCCATGCCCATAGGAGAGTATACACTGAACGCCACAGCAACACTGGTTCCGGGCGAAACGGACCTATCCGACAAGAACATCAGCCTCAGCGTCTACGTTGGCACAAGAGACATAGCCGCAACCGGTGTTAGCCCCTACAGAACCTCAGTACCGATAGAATACTCGCTGGGTGGAATAAACGTCTCCGTGTCCCTCAAAAACAATGGCCAAGACACAGAAACGTTCAACGTAACGCTATACTACAGCGTGAGCAACGTAAGCGGCACAAACCTCGTCGACACACAAACAACAGCCTTGATCAGCGGAGGCAGCGAAACCCTGACCTTCCCATGGAACACCTCAACCCTGAGCTACGGCAACTACACGTTACTAGCCCACGTCACTCCATTGCCGTACGACATAAACACAGCCGACAAAAATTCCAGCACGTACGTATCAGTCACAATCCCCGGCGACGTCAACGGCGACGGCATAGTCAACATTTTGGATGCCATACAACTTGGCAACGCCTTTCTCTCCAACCCGAGCAGTTCAAACTGGAACCCGAACGCAGACATCAACGGCGACAACGTCGTAAACATCTTAGACGCGATAATACTGGGAAACCACTTCCTACAACACTTCCCATGACTCGCATCCGCGCGCGTTCTAGAAGAGCTAACGATTCTTCACATGCACTTGCTCAGCGCGCGCGCTCAAACACAAACCTCTATCCAAAACAGGGATGTTAAATCCTTAACAGTCTTACGCTCCCTCAGTCGGCCAGCGACTTTTTTCAACCAGACCTCTTTCGTAGAATTCGTCCGATAAATCTGTTCTTGCCGGTGCGTAGGCGCTTGACGTGTAACAATCGATGAGATTCTCGAGAAGTCTTATACTTCTCGTCCACATTACCGGAGCCTCTTGAAAAACAATGATCATAGCTGAGAACTTGGCGGAGGCAGTGTAGTGAGGGTAACCAAGACGATGCCTTTCGCCTCTAGGCAACTCAGAGTGAAGCGGGGGCACGCTATGATTTATCGAGGCTTAGTTGCGACGTTTGCGTTTGACTGCTGTGAGAATTATTGTCGACGCTCCGAGCAAAGATAAGTAGGTCGCCAAGGGTTTTGCCGTTGCCTGCCCCTTCACTGAGACTGAGTAGCCTCCCACAGGCACGGCTGTCACTTCGACGCGTGCGGAGCCTGATTCGCCTGTGCTGCCTTTAGAGTCTGTCACTACGAGTTTCACATAATGTATGCCTATTGTCGCTGCAGTGAACGTCCAGCCGCTTGACGTTGCCCCTGGAACGGAGCTACCGTCAAGGTACCATTGATAGCTGTACGGGGCGATTCCCCCGGATACTGTCGACGTGAACACCACCGCTTGGCCTAACAAGACCCTGCTCGACATGGGGCTTATGGAAACAACAATTGGAGGGGAGGACTTGAACACTGCCTCTAGAGTGTGGTTCTTATCCATTAAGACAGTGTAAGGGTTCGCAGAACCTACGTTCGCACCGTCGAGCGACCAGTAGTCAAGAACATAGTTTGTGCTTGGAACTGCCGTAACTTGGACCGATGAGCCTGGGCTGTAATTGTAGCCTCCCGGAGGCGGGCTTGTTGATCCGCCTGGCGTCGTCTGAATTGTGAGTGTGTACGGTTGCCTGTAGTGAGCCGTGGCTGTGTGCGGCCCGTTCATAGTGACCGTTATCGGGTTCACCCCGTTGCCTTGGGAGACACCGTCAACATCCCAGTATGCAAAGAAGTAGCCTGAAACCGACGGAGCCGTTAACGGTGTTCCTTGTCCTTGGTCGTACCAACCTTGCCCTGGGATAGTGGCAATGCCCGTTGGGTCGGTTTTAACAGTCAGGTAGTTTTGGGTCTTCCAGCCGGCCATGGCCGTCTTGTTTTGGTCCATGTAGATCGTGTTGCTCTTGGAATAGTCCGTTCCAGTTGCGTCGCCGCTCCACTGAGTGAAAACTCGGCGTGTTCCATTTCCATAATCAACAACGCCGTCGGCCAAGGAGGCAAACGCGTTCGTGCCATTATAGTACCATCCCTCGCCGCCCGGAGTGTCATAAGGCGAAGTCACTTGGAGGTAGTGTTCTAGCTGAAGCGAAAAGACCATGTCGTTGAAGTCTTGATCTCCGCTCTGGTTGCAGATCGAACGCTCGTCGTATCCTATCAGAAGCATGCTGGGATCGTTGAGGTTTCTGTACACCTCGTGGTGCAGTTCGCCGTTAGGGTTTAGTGGCGTTTCAGAATAATAACGGGTTTGTAGCCACGTGAATAGGGAAAGGCCGAACTGGTAGTCTGCCTCGAACGTCTTTGTTATAGGAGGAGTGAGATATCCGTATCCACCTTCAGAAGGTGCGAAGATAACGATGAAAGTGGTTGTGTTAACCTGATAATAGCTCAGCTCATTCAGAGCTACATAAGTAGCGAACTTGGCGTACAGCGTGATGTTGTACGTTCCTGCTGGAAAGGTTTCAATGGCTGTCTGGGTCACATTCGTGAAGCCAAGCTGATTGAAGATGTCTATGAGGCTAGGCTCCGCAGCGTGTACAGGAGCAACATAACCGGAAAGGCACAGGGACAAAGCAACGACCATAATCATTGCTGGAATCAATAATCTCAATGAGCCCACTCTCAAGTACCTCCCCTCCCAATAAACTGAGTGTTCATCTGATAGTTAAAACTTATGGAATTGTCCTCTAGAGTGCACACAACAGCCCGCGCCCCGTAGTGCAAGTTTTTGAAGGGTCACAAGGCCAATTCAAATCTAATGTTGCGTGGAGACATACCCATGATGCTTGGGTGGGAAAAGATAACACTGTCAGGAACAAAGTCCTGTGGGACATCTTGCTGTTGCTTCTGAGCATTAGCCAGGTTAACCTTAAAGTTCTTCTTGAACGTCTAAAGAACAGGGTTGCTAGAGTTGGAACCTCATGCTCAGGATTTTGTCCATCATTCCTGCTTCTCTGAAGTACTCCATTAGGTAGTCTCTGACTTCTCGGTGGCTCACGTTCTTTCCAACAACTACCCCGGCAAGTTCATGCTTGGGCTTTGTCCTGAACTTCGGCTCGATCAACTCTTTGTTGACGTTGTACTTCTTGATGACTTTTATCTTGAAACGTTCCAAGCCGTGGTCGGGGCAACTCATCTCTACCCACATGGCCGGCTGCAACTTGTCCTCTCCCCTATGTATACATGACGCGCTCTATACTTAAAATCTTGTTGGTTGCTTTTCCAAGGTGTGCCATTTACGCGTCTATGAAGCACACACACGGCCTCTACTGCTGATCGGAGTCTTCAACGGGGGCTTCATCGAGTCTCCAACTATGCTCTTTAACGTGAGAGACGTAGGATTGCATGACCAGGACCAGAACCGCGTAAGTTATGACCGCAACCGCAGTCGGGTATTCGCCAAACGGTAGCTGAAGAGGAGTGAACGTTTGCAGCAGCGTAACCGTCGCTGAGAAAGCTATCGGGCACAACAGAGTCTTCGTTTCTGTAAAGAGGAAGCAGAGAAAAACGCTCTCGGCAAAAACGGGTAACAACTGTCCCAGGATTGTCGCTGAATCGGAAGTGAAGTACAACGTTATCGGAAGCGTGTAGAGCGTAAACATTGCAGAAACGACGATCAGGGCTGTGAAGAACTCATACACGTTCGTAAGTTCTGTTTGAACGAAGCCTCGAAAGATCGTTTCAGCAGCTATACTGGCCAACAGGATGCTGCAGCCGCCGAAGAAGAGGTCCCAAGACAGGGGCACGGCTGGAAGGGCTTCAAACCCTGAAGCACCTCCAGGCACGAAGAGAATTATCAGACAGTAGAGAACTGCGAGAAACAGGGACATTGTCAACAGCCTTCGTGCCCCCTTAGGAGTCACAAAACCATGTTGGCCAAAGCTTAGCTTCTCAGCTCTTAAAAAGAGAAACGGGATAATTGCGGTCGCAAGAAGGGCTAGGGTTGAAACCCAACCGAGCGAGGAGTTACTGTTTGGGACTAGATTAGAGGTCTGATGGAGACCCAGAGCCAAGGCAAAAAGAATGAAGCAAATGATAACTCGAGCTCTTGCAGACATGGGCTTCACAGAAAATCATAACTAGACCAGAGGATAAAATCCTGTCGGCGAGCCATTCTTAAAACGCGAGAGAATCTTCCTTAGCAAGAGTTTCGCACAAGGCCCAATTTGCTGATAACTCGCCTCACTGTTCAAGACTAAGCACGTAGTCGTACATGAGCAGCAAAAAGCAGGCTATCAGGTAGAGCGCGAAGTAGCTGGTTGCGTAGATGTTTTGCAGAGGCATGAAAACTGAGACCCCGACCCTAAACAGTGCTGTGTCTTCAAGACGGGACGTGCCGTTGTGAAACCAGTAAAGTTCAATTCTAAGATCATAAGTCACAGGCGCGATCGTGGACCAGCCATTAACCCTATAACTGTTGGATACCGTCTGCCCCCTTGTGCAGTTCCAAGTTCTGTACGCCGTGGAGTTGTATTCGTCGAAGGACAAAGAATCATCAACGTAGAATTCGAAGAAAAAATGCGCCATGCCTTCATCGTTCTCTGAGCAGTTTGTGTTATGCACTGTGAAGCTCCAAGCGTCCGGGGTGCCTGAAGGGATTCTTGCTTGATACTTCACCTGCGTAAGCCTTGCGTTTCCTTCACCCTGCGCTTGGGCAGAAGGAAGCCAAAAAGCAACAACGACTAGGCAAACGAAAGCAATCGATGTCGCAACGTTGCCACGGCTAATCCTCATGAAGTCTAACCGGCTTCTTTTTCTTTCTGAAGGTTCGACACTCTGTTTGTGTATGCGATGAGCCTCCATTATTTAAGCACGTTGATCCGAGGATGTGTGACTCTAAATAAACCGAGCCGTCTGATGTGGCTTTCTGATCTGTCCGTTTCCGCCGTATTTCTAGGCAACAGGTTTTCGGCTTAGTCTTAACTTTTCTGATCGTGAATGGCAAACCATCGTTACACCGTATATAATCAGAAGGTTAATGAATTCGTTTTTGCTGTATTACGCTAGAGTAACGTCGCGAAAGTCATGGAGAGCTTCAGTTGATGAGGAAGCTATCATATTTCGGGTTGACACTGTTGCTGCTCGGCATAATATGCGTAGCTGTCGGTGCGGTTAACCTGCAAAACGTTAAGTCAGTTGACGCTGGGGATAATAAGACCCAAGTGGGCGCGTGGTACTTTGCTTGTAACTTGACAAGGGGGAATACGTACTGGGTCTATATCGAGTCGAACGCTGCTTGGGGTGTGCCTTTTGATAACGGTGCGTTCACGGCTGCGCAACCCGTGAATGTGACGATAACCTCTCCTGGAGGCGCCGTTACGAGTTTGCAAGCCTTCTTTTTCAGTTTGTCCGCGAGTAGCCAGTACTACCACCAAGGTACCCCTCCTGCAATCGTTGATGTCATCTACGAGAACGCAGACTACAACAGTCTAAGCGTCGATACGACTTCTGGGAAGATACGTTTCTCGGTTAAGGAGAGCGGCACGTATACTGCTCGTGTTCTTGACGAGGGGTGGGTGATTGACGCAGCGCCAGACTTTTTCGTTTTCTATCAAGAAGTATCCTCGAACAGTGAAACCTACACTCTCCTAGCTTCTGGAGGCGGAGTGCTTGGCATCTTCGGAGGCATCACACTCGTTGTTAGCGTCTTTAGAAAAGAAGGGGTCAGGCACAAGAGAACTCGTAACTAGGCAACGACTAGCCCTTTGCAGCGGCTTGGGCGACTGGGAGACTCCTTCGCGCATTATACGACGTTTATCCGTGTTTTATGCGTTTCCGACAAAGTTATATGTTTAGTTTGGGCTAAGCTTACTCGACCGATATGGGATTGAGAACATACGTTTTGCGAAGGCTCCTATTAGCCATACCTGTCCTTTTGGGAGCAGTGGTCTTCATTTTTGCGGTTATACAGTTTATTCCTCCTCTGGTTCGGGCAACTTTGTTCATTACGAACATAAGGACCGCGGGAAGCCTTCAACAAATAGCAAGAGATAACGGTCTGTACGACCCCGTTTACGTTCAGTTCTACCACTGGATGAACGTGTTGCTCGTCGACCGCAGTCTCGGGTTCGACAGTCATGGTGTGCCTGTTTTTCAAGCCATAATGATGAGGTTGCCAGCAACAGCAGAAATTGTTTTGTTCTCTGCTCCATTAATAGTCTTGGTCGGCCTGACGCTCGGCGTGCTTGCCGGGGCAAACAGGGACAAATTCGTGGACCAGGCCTCAAGAGTCATTGCAATAATGGGGACATCTCTCCCCTCATTCTGGTTTGGTATAGTTCTACTGTCAGTATTTTACGCTGGCCTAGGATGGTTTCCCCCTGGGAGGTGGGGGCAGGAAGTCGGAACTTACATTGGCAATCCGATCAATGGTTGGCACTGGCACACTGGCCTCGTTACCATTGACGGGCTGATAAACGGACAGTTTTGGGTATTCGTGGATGGCCTCAGACACCTGGTCCTTCCTGTGACTGTGCTTGTCTTGCTTAATTCGGCTCTCTTAGTAAGGGTGACTCGGTCTAGCATGTTGGAGGCGCTTGGAAAGGACTACATAACTGCTGCAAAAGCGAAGGGGCTCAGCAGGAAAGAAGTCGTCAACATACACGCCAGGAGAAACGCTTTGATTCCAGCGATAACGATCTCTGGCATGATGGTTGCAGGGTTGTTGACCGGAGTCGTCATAACCGAGACAGTTTTCAACATGGGCGGCATAGGACAATACGCTGCGACGTCAGCACAAATACTTGACATCCCTCCTGTAATTGGCTACACGCTCATGAGCGCCGTCATTTTTGTTTTCTCAAACTTGATCGTTGACGTGCTGTACGCGTACATCGACCCCAGGATAAGGTTAGGATGAGAATGCCAGAACAGAGACCGTTAGGATTAAGGCTGCTCATACTGCTTTCAGCTGCAATAGCTCTAACAGAACTGATCTTTGGTGTACTCCTGTTCACAGTTGGAAATCCGCTGGAAACATTTATTCCATCGATTAATGGCCTTTACACTGGCCTTGTCCTAGTGGCCTTCGGCCTGCTTGGATTGTATGTTTTTTACAACCTTCGCGGAGGAGAAGCTATCGGATGGGTTTCAGCCTTAGCCTTCTCGGGCATCGACGTGGCCGCGAAACTTGGGCTGCTGACCGTTTACGGAGGCTCTTGGACACCATTTGCATTAAGTGTCGTCCTAGATTTTGCAGTGCTCTACTATTTGACGAGACCTTCAGTGATGCCCCTATTCGGCGGCGGAACGGTGCGCGCCGTTTTTCAGAAGTTCAGGACGGAGATAGGTCCTAGGATCAAAGAGTTGCGGTTCAGCCTGAAGCTCATGAGAAAAAGTTCCCTTTCAATCATCGGACTTTCGATCATCATATTCTTCGTTTTGATGGCAATCCTTGCTCCTTACCTAGCGCACCCCGGAGATGTGACTCAGGGAGGCGACCCAAACATGATTCCGATTGACCGCAATCTTCTGGCGATAATGGGAGTCGGAAAGCCACAGCCTCCAAGTGCGGCGCATCCTTTCGGCACCATGGACAGCCAGTACGACATTTATTACGGGGTTATCTGGGGCGCGCGCTCGGCGCTCCGTATAGGAGTCTACGTGGCCGGCTCTTCCCTGATTATAGGTCTGCTTATCGGAATCATCGCTTCCTACTATGGAGGGTGGATAGACGAGGTTTTGATGAGGTTCACGGACATCATTTTTGCTTTTCCGTACCTGATATTGTGCATGACATTGGTCGTTGTTCTTGTGCCCATAGGCTTCGCGCGTCTGGATGCAGTGATGATCGCGATGGTCATAGTAGGCTGGCCGGGTTATGCAAGACTGATACGAGGAGAAGTACTGAGGATCAAGAACGAGGACTACGTTGAAGCAGCAAAATCCGTAGGCTGCTCAGACGCCAGAATCATTGGCAGACACATCCTGCCAAATTCGATCTACCCAGTACTGGTGGTTTTTTCACTGGATATAGGAACAATAGTCTTAGCGGCTGCAGCCCTAAGTTTCCTCGGCTTAGGCGCTCCTGAAGGGTACGCGGATTGGGGACAGATTATTGCCGTGTCTCAAAACTACATATACGGCCCACCGTCAAACCCATTTCTCTACTGGTACACTTTCATAATACCCGGCGCCTTCATATCGCTATTCGTCATGGGATGGAACCTGCTCGGAGACGCATTGAGAGACATACTCGACCCAACGTTGAGGAGGAAATAGCACGAGCGAAGAAACTTTTCTTCGAATAAAAAAGTTGGACCTAAGGTTCTACACGTATGAAGGGGTAGTCAAAGCGTTAGACGAAGTAAATCTGTACATAAAAGAAGGAGAGACCTTGGGCGTGGTCGGAGAAACGGGCTGCGGCAAGTCTGTAACGGGTCTCTCAGAACTGGTTCTCGTCCCCCCTCCTGGAAAGATAGAAGGCGGAAAAATTCTTCTGCGAAGGGATGACCAGTGGATAAACCTGCTGCGGCAAAGAGACGCCTACCTCAGAAAAGTGCGCGGAGACAACATTTCCATGATATTTCAGGATCCCAAATCTGCGTTGAACCCCGTGTATACAGTCAAACAGCAGATCGCCGAAGCTATCGTACATCACAGAACTGAAGAATTGTGCAAGAAGCTGCTGGAAGACAGCGATAACGCAGTCAAAGCCTTGAAGCAAGGCAACTTGAAAGATCATGAGGAAGCAAAGCTGAGGAAAAGTGTTCTGACTAAATGGGAAAAAAGAATGCTGGGAATGATGATTGAAGATCCTAGCGGGCTGACTGTGAGAATTGCCTCAAGGGTCCCATTTCTGAATCGGTTTAAACACAGATTTAACGACAAAGTCACTCAAGAAGTTGTAAGAATGCTAAAGGACATGCGAATACCCGATCCTGAAAGAGTTGCTGACATGTATCCGCATGAGCTGAGTGGCGGAATGGCTCAAAGGGCCGTCATAGCCATGGGTCTTTCATGCAACCCGAAGCTACTCATAGCCGACGAACCGACGACAAACTTGGACGTTACAGTGCAACTTCAGATTCTGACTTTGATCAGGGAGCTAAAGAAGGAGTACGGGACGACCATTCAGTACATCACTCACGACATGGGCGTTGTCGCTGACATGTGCGACCGCGTGGCAGTCATGTACGCTGGAAACGTTGTGGAGCTGAGCGAAGTCATTGAAATATTCAAGAATCCGCTGCATCCTTACACTAAAGCGCTTCTAGAGTGCATCCCCAGGCCTGGAACAGAGTTCAAGTCGATAGAGGGTTTCGTGCCAAGCCTGATTAACCCGCCAACAGGGTGCAGGTTCAATGACAGGTGCCCGTTTGCCATGGATAAATGCACAAGGGAAAAACCACAATTCGTAACTGCAAAGGAAGGCCATCAGGTCCTGTGCCATCTTTACACGGGTGAAACGGAATGAGTTCCATACTTGAAATAGACAGCCTCAAAAAATATTATGCGATCTCGGGTGGGCTTCTGCGCAGAAAAGTCGGCGCCGTCAAGGCAGTTGACGGTGTCTCTCTGTCCGTGAAGAAAGGAGAAACGTTTGGCCTAGTAGGAGAATCAGGCTGTGGAAAAACCACCCTTGCAAAGACCACTCTGAGACTCCTAAACCCAGACGCGGGAAACATATTCTTTGACGTGCCTGACGAAGTCAAGGAAAGGATAAGGACGCTGCAGAGGGAGAAGAAACAATCTTCCGAGCTTAGGACCTTGAGAAGACAGTGGGATATCGCTGACTTCAGGGGCCGCAAGCTGAGAGAAGCGAGGAGGAGAATGCAGCTTGTCTACCAGGATCCAACACGTTCTTTGAACCCGAGAATGCTTGTTAAAGACGTTCTGCTGGAGCCCCTCGCTGTTCAAGGCATCGCCAAGGGAACCGCCGGCCTTAAAAGAGTTAGCGAGATGCTGCAAAGAGTGGGATTGGGAGAGAGGCACATATACAGGTATCCGCACGAGTTCAGCGGCGGTCAGAGGCAGAGGATAGCCATAGCCAGGGCCTTGATCACCACGCCTAAACTTGTTTTTCTGGACGAGCCTACGTCTTCGGTCGACGTTTCAGTGCGCGCTCAGCTCCTGAATCTCTTTCAAGAGCTGCGAAAGGATTTTGACCTGACCTACGTCTACATTAGTCACGACCTAAGTGTCGTCGAATGTATAGCTGAAAGGGTGGCTGTAATGTATCTTGGAAAGATAGTGGAACTTGCTCAAACGCCTGAACTCTACGCTAGGCCGCTTCACCCCTATTCTGTAGCTTTGTTCTCTGCCATTCCTGTACCCGACCCTACTTTGAAGAGGAAAAGGATCATTCTGAGCGGCGAGGTTCCGAGCCCGGTGAACCCTCCGGCCGGCTGCAGGTTTCATCCCAGATGCACCAGCGCCATGCAGGTGTGCAAGATGCAAGAACCGCAGCTTTTGGACGTTGGAAACGGCCACATGGTTGCGTGTCATCTATTCAACAAGTGAACGCTTCAAAAATGCTTCTGTGGAAGACGCGGTTTGGTTCAGCGATTCATTGTTGAAAGGATTCTGCTTGCACTCGCAGTTCTTTTAGCAGCGAACGCGGTCATCGGCGGGTTTTTCTACGTTTTTTTCCCGGTCGGATACTTCTCAGAGAAGTCGGTTCCCAGGATAATCTCGGACCTCTGCTTTGTTGAAGGCGCCGTGCTTTTCTTCGGTGGAGCACTGTTGGCCTTTTTTCACTCCCCTGTAAGTTTACGCGCCAAGGCTTTGATGGTTATTGGGGCTTCGATGTTCGGGATATCTGTTGGTTTCGGAGCTTTTGCATGACGCTTCTGACCAGCGCGGCTTGTCTGCCCTAGAATGCTATAATGAGGGCATAAAGAGCAGTAGCAGTCTATTTTCTAGGCTCTTAGGCTTAAACTGCATATTCAACAGGTTCTATCGTTAAACATAAATGTTGGAGTCAAATCAGTACTTTGAAGCAATGTCAAGGAAGGCTGAGCTCGCTACAATTCTTTTACTAATCGCGTTGTTGGCGATGTGTCTAGGTGAGCGTGCAGTCTCCTCGAACATCCAGTCTTCAGATTTGACCGCGCAGGAGTCAAGCGTTGTGTCGGAGGTGAACGGAACAAACGCCTACAATTATGACCTAGAACTTGAAAGAATTGCGCTAGACCACAACGTTTCTGGCTACTCGTTTCGTTCTGCAGGCTCTCCAGGGGCCAATGCAACGGCGAACTGGATAAAGGACCAGTTTCAAAGTCTCGGCCTTGAAACACAGCTAGAATCGTTCCAATTTACAAATTGGTATCTGCCGAGTAGCCCAACTCTTGTTGTCGACCAACAGGGCAGCCCGAACGATACGGAGAGTCAAATAGCAATCAGATCATTCGAACCTGTGCAATACAGCTGTCCAACCCCTGAAGGTGGAGTATCTGGTAACCTCGTTGTCTTACCCTTGCCTTCTGGCTTGGGATTTGGGGATTTTGAAGGCGGCGACATCTCGACCTCAATATTCCGCCTCCAATGGAATGGAATTGACACGACTGGCAAAATCGTGTTGGTCGGCAGAGAGGTCAACTGGTATGACGCGTATCGCAGAACGTTTCTCGCGAAATTGAGTTCGCAACCGCCACTTGCGGTCATATACACATACTGGTACAGTTGGATGAGTTCGGCACCGCCGATTCTTGAACCGATGGAAGGGGCCAGGGCGGATATCGGTGTTGGTGCAAACACCCCAACAGCGTGGGTCAGCTATCAAGACGGGCTGATGATTCAAGCAATGGCAGCCACCGGGAACCTGTCTGCAACCGTCAACATCCCAGCGATTATCGACAATGGAACAAACTACAACGTTATAGGAGAGTTAAAAGGCACGGTTAATCCGGAAAGAGCCATCATCGTCTCGGGACACTACGACACTGTCATGAGTCCAGGCTTCTGCGACAACGGCGCTGGTACAGCAGGCGTGATCGAGTTGGCTCGGGTCTTCACAGACGCTGCAAAGAACGGCGCGTACACTCCTCAACAGTCATTGATTTTTATAGCGTTTACAGGCGAGGAACTTGGCTATGTCGGCTCGATAAACTACATCAAGCAACACAAGCCTGAGATGCAAAGCATCAGCGCAGTAATCAATCTGGACAGCATCGGCACGGGCGACCTGCAGGTTTCAGAGACTTTTCCAGATGGTAACGGGTTAGAACTCGATCAGATTGTGCTGAATGCGGCAGCAGATTTGGGTGTAAGGGCAAATTTAACTGCTCCCGGAGACTCAGACCAGGAAGCCTTCAGGAATCCTGCGCAGTCCAGCATGACCTACGCACAACGCTGGGGAACGGACCCCAACATAAGCGATGCTGCCAGGGTAGAATCCAGCACCATGCTGTCCTCGTACCCGCTTACGTTCTTCGAAGGCGGTTGGATTTACACAGAATACGATAACTCGACATCGACTGCCACGCTCCATTGGATCAAGACTGATGACCTTGAAGCGCACATCAAGGTTGGGGCACTATCAGTTATGCGATTTCTAGCCGCGATCCAAAGTCGCGCGCTCACCATGTCGCTGGTTTTGATAGGAACCACAACGGTCATCGTCATATTGGCTGTCGTAGTTGCTCTTAAACGCTCAAAGGCTAGAGCGGCCTTGTTGAAGTTGTACTATGAGATTGTCTACGGCATGAGGTCGGCAGAATGGGTCTGGGTTGTTCTTTTGACGGCATTTCTACTCTTCTCATCTTACGCATCGTACGTGCAGATTGCAAACACGGAAGTGATCCAGCATGGAGTACCGACGATCGTAACTATGAGAAACATCGGCTATCCGTTTGAAATGATAGCACTTCCGATTCCGAATACAGTGACAATGCAGAACTTTGAACTAACCGTCTCAGTACTGTCTGTCCCTGAGACGAGCACACCGACGATACTGTGGACTGGGCTCCTCTCGAACGTCGCCCTGTTCTTCTTATTGTCCTTCGGTGTTGTCTACGCGGCATCGACATTAAGATATGCGTACCAAACAAGAAGGAGACACGTCTATTAGAGCGGACCACACGCACCGATGACGACTGCTCGGCCCGCCCGAAAATGCCCGACACAACGCGAGGAAGCAATAGCAGTCCATTATCTAGGCTCAAGCTTGAGCATCCACCAATGAGGAAAATGTCGAGATTCTCCAAAAACCCATCTTGCCACCATCTTTCGCCGTCAAACGCAGCTGAGCTAAAGCCCCAAACTGCACCATCAACAATTGCTCCAACGCTAACAGAAAGGGACTGTCGGCTAGCTTGATCTAGACTTGGGGACTTGGGCTTTCTAAACGCCGGCTCGAACCCACCGACGCGCTAAAGGCGTTCTCATTCATGAGTGAGCCTATAGAACATTTTTCCGTAAATCCTAAATACGAGGCTTGGCTTATCTATGTTCGCTGAAATAAAGGAGAATAGGAGATAAGAAGGGATACAAATGAAAAACATGAAACTATTAGCATGCATCATAACTTGTTTGATGGTAACGAGCATCTTTGCAGTTCTTCCGGCTTTCTCATCTCAACCACCGTTGAAAACTGACACAATGTACTTTGGAACGATAGGTCAACCTAAAAACGTCGACCCAACGCAGGCGTACGACACCGCGAGCGGCGAACTGATAATGAACGTCTACGACACACTGCTAGAGTTCGGCAGCGAAGGCAGCAATGTCGCAAACGACACCGCACACAAACCACTGCTCACGGGTAACTCCGTGAACGTCAGCACCTACGTTGCCTCGCTAGGCGCAACAACCGACGTACCCGGCATAGGCTCTATGCCAGAAGTCACGAACTTCCCGGACGGCAGCAGCAATTGGGTTTTCAAAATAAACACGAACCTCGTGTTCCAGCCCTGGCTGGCGCCCAACGGCACCTTGATCACCGGGGAGCACATAACGGCTGCAGACGTTGTCTACCTCTTCCAGAGAATGGTCGTGCAGGACTCGAGCAACAGCCCAGAGTGGATGTTCTTCGGTCCAGCCTTCGGCCTCGGCAGCTGGTCCAAATACGCCAAGGGTGGAGACGGCCACACGTTGGGAACAAACGAAACACTAGTCGCTGGACTCATACAGAACTATGTGAAAGATGTTAGCAACGCAAGCGGAGCGTACGTGCAATTCTTCTTCCAGTACGCAGCCATCGGAATGTACGACATCTTCGCTCAGACCTGGTCGGCCGTGCCTCCAAAGCAGTGGAGCATCTTCCACGGATGCTGGGACGGCACGTTCACCGCAGGCTGGAGTGAAAACTTCCGGAGAAGACCAGACAACGTTTTCACACCACTCGACGAACACACCGCAGCGTCGCAGTACGCGAACTCGAACGCCGAACCCGCGATGTGCGGAACCGGCCCGTACAAGTTCACGTACTGGACACAATCGACCAACGAATGGAGGATCGACGCGTTCGCTGACTGCGTATCTCACCCGTGGCCAGGACCCTACGTGGCTTCGTTGGGATCAAGTGCCAGCGCTCCGACAACAGTGATCGAGACAGGCGTGAACACTTGGCCAACGAGGAAGATGGAGTTCCTCGCTGGAGACTTCGACATGGCGGTGGTCAACAGGGCAAACATGTACGACCTCTTGCAAGGCAGCAACGCTTACCTGCCAATCGCTGGTCTACACCTGTACTACAACATTCCAACGCTCGAGACGGACGCCATATTCTTCACCTTCAACATAGCGGCTTCGTCTAAGTGGATACCGTTGGTCAGCTTCAGCAACGGAAGCTCCAACCTTCCTGACCCAGCGCTGTTCAGCGACCTTAACGTGAGATGGGCGTTCTGTCAAGCGTTGAACATATCAGCCTACATAAGCGGAGCATGGTACGGCGAAGCGATCCACCCGACCTCTTGGTGGGCCATAGGGTTAACACCGACAAGCGCCTACGCTTCAAACCAGACAGCGTGGGACATAAACGAAGACTACGTCTACGGAAACCTGACGGCCGCAGGCATAACCGGCTTCCAGATGTCCATTCTTTACAACACTGGAAACGACCAGAGAAGGATCGCGGTTCAGGCGATCGCTAACACCTTCAACGACATAAACGCCAAGCACAACACGCACTACGTGTGCACCGTCGCAAGTGAAGACTGGCCGATCTACCTCGCCGACGCTGAAGGGTCAAACCTGCCGTTCTTCAACATAGGATGGCTCGCAGACTTCTCAGACGCCGACGACTTCGCGAACCCGTTCATGGCTTCGTGGGGAGCCTTCACCGCATGGCAGGCATACCTGAACACGACCGTCGACGACAACATACTCGCTGAAGAGAATTTGGGCAACACGCCGGCATCACCGGCAAGAATCTCTCTGCTCTACGAGCTGCAGTACGAATACATGCAACAGGCGATAAGTCTGCCGACCGTACAGCCGACAGGCCGCCACTGGGAACGAGACTGGGTTAATGGCTACTACGTGAACGAGCTGTACCCAGGCTTCTACTACCAAGACTTATACAAGAAAGCGCCAACAACCTACACATCAATCAGCCTCGACGTACAGGACAGCATCATATCAACTGGCACCTTCTACTCGCAGGTCTACATCTATAGAGGCAAAATGAACCAAATGTACGGAGGCGGTCTGCCCGCAGTAATGAACTTCACCGTTCACTTCACAAGGAACGACATTGCAGGCCCCGCAGGCGTACTCATAGAAATCGCGCTGCAAAGATACAACACGAGCAACACCCTCGGATCGGCGATTCCAGTCAACTCTCTAAGCCTTGAGTACCCAACCAACAACTTCGTTCTAACTGGTCCGAATTCAGCGTACGACGTGCCGGTGGGTTGGTACGAGGATGGAGTCCTAATCACGTTGCCAGCCAACGTGACGTGGCAACCAGGCGGCTACGCAGCAGTTGGGCCAGGAGCTACGGCACAGAACCAAGGCGCTGGAGTCAACGACACAGTCAACTATGGTGGCACCACAACTGCATACACGACAACGTCGAGCGGCAAGTACTTCGTACTGGTCGGCGACATCAACGGTGACGCGACAGTTGACATCTTGGACGCCATAAAGCTAGGAAACAGCTTCGGTCTAAGCAAAGGACAACCCAGCTTCAACCCCGACGCGGACCTCAACGGCGACAACACAGTAAACATCCTGGACGCCATCCTACTGGGAAACCACTTCAATGCGAAGCTGGTTTACACAACTCTCGGCCCATAGCAAAAAGACTCAAAAGAACTGAAAAAATCTCATTCCCCCCTTTTTTGTTTCAAAACTTGTTTTAAGACTTGAGGAAACCCTACGCTGAGACCGCTCGCGCCTACGAACAAGTTCAGCAAGCATGTAAACCGTAAAAAGCAGAATACACTCGAAAATCCTCCTTTTATTTTTGAACTTTCCGAACGGAGAATCTCGAACTTTTCAAATGAAACAGATGTAACTCTGCAGAACGTTTTCCCAACCCGTCAATTCTTTACCAGTCGGTTTTTCTTGCGTGCTAGAAGATAATTCCAGAATCTTTAAATGGGCAGAGCAGAGACACTATACGTAGAACAAAAGGAGAAGGGAGAAAAGAATGAAGAATACTTTAGCGAAAGTTATCTCCACACTGATGATTGTAACAACACTTCTCGGCTTCGCAGCAGTCTTCACGGTAAACGTAGCAAAAGCACAGCCACCAGCACTCCTGTTCGTTGACCCTCAAAACACCAACCTTCCTACCGCGCCGGTTGGTACATCGTTCCAATTAAACGTTTCAGTTGCAAACATAACGATGCTCGCAGGCATACAGTTCACGCTTACTTGGGACCACAACCTTTTGAATTGCACCAGCATGACCGAGGTCTTCTTCCACGACACGCTCATAACGGCGCCCGATGACAATCCGAGCAACATTAACGTCATCAAGAAAACCTTCAGCAACACTGCAGGAACCGCAACCTACGGCGTCACGTGGGTAGACGGCGGCCTAGCACAAGCAGATGGATACGACCCAGCAAACATAACGACCACCGGCAGCGCAGTCGGCATACCCAGCTACTCATGGCCAGAAGGAAAGCACGGAGTTGCCGCATTCACCTTCATCGTGCTTCAGGCACCAAACTCCACGGTGCCCAGCCTCAGCAGCAACCTTCACATAAGCAACGACATACTAGGTGACCTCAACGGCCTCCCGATCGCACACACGAACGTGGACGGGAAGTACGAGAACACCTTCGCCATAACACCACCCTACTTCTCAGCGAGCAGTTACACTGCACACAGCGTAGGTGAAATCTTCAACGTAAGCGTGAGCGTGAACAACCTAGACGCTTCCTTCAAAGCAGTCGGGTTCCAGTTCAGCCTGGGCTACAACAGCACGCTGCTACAAGTGTTGAACACTTTTGAAGGACCATGGTTGCCACCATTCGGAGCCGCGCCAAACCAGGGCACAACGTTCCTCAACCACGTCTTCGGCTTCAACACCACAATCAACCAAGACTACGTAACAATTGGAGACGTTGTTGAGCCAGACGCCAACGGCACGTGGCACGAGCCGTTCCCAAGCGGCACAGGAGTACTAGCGATAATCGAGTTCAACGCGACCCTGCCCCCAAACACAGTCCCAGCGCCCGACTTAACATGTCCTCTCACACTTTTTGACACGATCGTAGCCAACACCACCGCAGCCGTCATGCCACAGATTCTGCCTCCAGTTTCAGGCACGTACATCATGAAAAGTAGTTTAGCGATCACCAATGGCCGCGTCATCGACATCTTCACAGGCTGGCCCGCACCATACGGTGGACAGGGACTATACCAGCCGAGCGACATGTTCTGGCCGCAGAAGCCTGTTAGCCTCTACGCAAACGTAACGTACAACGGCTACCCTGAACAACAGAAAGACGTAGCCTTCCAGATAATAGCACCGAACAACCAGACATGGGCAATAATCTACGCCACGTCAAACGTAAATGGGACAGCATACACAGTCTTCACACTGCCATGGCCATGCGACGACCCACAACAGTGGTTCGGAGTGTGGACCATCATAGGCACAGTCGACATCGCCTGCGTCGTCGTGAACGACACCCTGCAGTTCCACTACGACTACCTAGCTCGCATATTCAAACAGACAACAGACTTCACGAACTACAATCACGCCGGATACGTAACCGTCAACGTCACGTACGGCACACACCTACAGCAAACCGACGCGGTGTACTTGGACGAGCTCACGGGCAAAACAATGGACTTGAGCAACGTAACAGTAGTAATCACCGCCTTCGACGAAGTTCGCGTCCCATACGGCACGGTCGACGCGCAGTTACAGTTCACAACCCCGATCAGCGCAAACTCTACGATGGAACCGTTCGGTGGAACCGTCTGGTGCCAGTACAAGAACTTCACCGTATCACTAACCTTCCAGATACCCAAATTTGCAGTCGCAGGAAACAGCGAAATAGACTGCGCAGTGCTAAGCAACTATCCATACTTTGGCGGAGAAGTGATAAGCGGATACTTCAATACAAACCCGACATACCAATTGGGCTGGTTGCCATACGACCCCACGCCCATCTACATAAACCCAGCGTAAGAACAGATTTCCAAGTGGACGAACGCGCGCGCTCCCCCCCACTTTTTCTTTGTTTCAATGAACCAACGGCACGAAGCATAAACCTTAAGATTATGGCGGTGCAAGCGTATTCCGCAACTCTTTCAAAACCAACTAGACGTAAATCTGCAACAACCCTTAACGCAGTTGTTCAAGCCCAACACAAGCAGGTCTCGCTTAATCACGTTGCGGACATTAGTGGAAGACTAATTTTGATTCGAAACATAATTCCGATGGCTGAAGGACTGAGCGGAGCCTAAAAAGAAACCGAATGGCTTACCGTTTGTTGTCAGGCCCAGTGCAACAGACCTGTTTACGACCCAGAGATCAGCCCGTCAGCCTTACTCAGTTCCATCCCTGCGTTCGAACGAAGTCCCAAAAGAAAGCTTCAACACAGGATAAATCAGCGCGCGCACAAACTCTGTGCCCGTTGGCGGCTAGTATCCCCCGCAGCAATCCGGAGGCCAGTTCTTTTTCGGCTGAGTCGCCTCAAACCATAACGATTCCGAGTGCGCTCGCGTGGTCTAGTCCAATCGTCCACGGAGAAACTTCTTCACATTCCAAAGCATATTCGAAGAGGGTCCGCCATAAAATTTTTGACTTTTCAGTCTCTGGGATTTCATCCCACTAGTTAAGAGCGGCCTATGGAGACCATAGGTGTCTTTCAGTTTGGTTTCTTTCCGAGTAAACCATCTATATGTGAGGGTGAACGATCACGGCATAGGTCGGACGTGGGCGTTTTCTTCTTCTGCGAACCTTGTCCAAACCTAAGATGAGGAACAGCATAATCAGGCCTGCAACAACTGCTAGCACAACTATTATCCAGAAAACCAGCCAGCCAAGCGCTGGGAAATATGGCGGAGTTACCCCAGTCTTGACTTCCACTATTCCATCAACGTAATAATTGTCCAGAGGCGTGGGGTCTCCTGGAAGAGGTGCATAGGCACTTATCTGGTAGAAACCAGGGTTTACGAAGCTCGTGTTCCAGACGAAAGCGAACGTGTCTTGTGCGAAAGGGGCCAGCTCAACACCATGTAGTGTTTCAATCAGGGATGAATTGTAATAAGTGCTGAGATCGAATGTTGCCGATTCGTTGCCCTGGTTGACAACGGTGACATCTATTCCGAGAGTATCGCCGATGAAGACCGTAGTGTTAGACAACTTGATGTTTGTTATAGCGATGTCTGTTACGGTGATCTGAAATGTCGTGTACACGGCTGGACTGTAAAGTCGTCCTCCGCTTTCCGGGGGCGCCGTAAAAGGAGCCGCTGAAACATTTGCGAGACCACCGTATGCAGAAATCGGAACCTGCGAACGTGCTTGTACGTTACTTAGTCCAGGCTGAAAAAGCATGTCATCCATTTGTATGTGGATTATTGGATTTTGCGCCGAGTCTTGGACATCGATCGTTATCGTCGCAGATTTTGCCGTCATCGCGATGTTTTCTACAGTAAGGTTGAACACTATCGGGTTCTCTCGCGTGAACACTGATTGAGGCTCCAGCAAAGAGTTCAGAGTTGCAATCTCTGTTATTCGGATTATCCAGCCGACCCGAAAGGTCAAAGTATCCACTGCATTTTGATCTGCGATGCTAACAACCGCTATAGCAGTCCACTCGCCAAAGACTATGCTCTCGGCATTTTCAGAGGGCCAAGGGATTCTGAATGAGAATGTTGTTGTGCCTATCCCGTCAGTTCGTCCTGAGCCAATAAATGTGATGTTTTGGAAAGGATTTGGTGGACCATCGACTTGGAACGCTACGTCTTTCTGTTGCACAGGATAATCGTTGTACGTTACAAGTGCATGGAGAACTACCAGTTCTTGAGGCTCAAAAGCGTCACTGAACTTGTTTGCGCCCATGCCGTTGAAGGGCGTTTTTTCAGTGTAGAGATCAATGACTGCGCCAGTCTCTGAATCGGCAGAACCGTGCGCTAGGCTTGGAAACAGCGAGGAAATCAGAACAATCGACAGCGCGAGAGCTAAGAAAAACGTTGTGTGCGTCTTCTCCATTCTCCCCCGCATGTCTTTTCCTTCTTGGCAGCGTAAGTGCCAGCCCTAGCGTTTCAAGCTCTCTTCCATGGATTGATGGACTTCGTCTTCTCATGTTAAGACATCAATCTGCGCCCTATTAGTTCGTTATGGAATATTCCTCTATCTTGCATAGCTTGCCAATGCTGTCATCGTGTCCTAAGTCATTTTGGTAGAAAAGGCGTGCTTCAATTGTGTAATATGTCGTGAGGAACAATATGCTGATCATCGGCTATTGAGGGACTGCTGCGCGCACTACTCACCGCTCAAGACGCCCTCACCATGCGCAAACTAACAAAATCTGGAAGCATAAGACACTTCGAAAACCAATTTCGGAACGCGCATGCATGAGAGACAGTAGCTGAGGGTTCTCTTGAGTCATGCAGCACTGGACCCTAGGCTGTGAAAAGCGGTGTGTCCTGAGGATGTGGGGACTCTTCCGCATTGTTTTTCAATTCTATTCAAGTCGTGCGTTGCTTGGACTTTAGGCGCGCGCTAACGCTTTCACAAGCGACAACAGAAACTAATAACAAACCCGCTGACGCAATAAGATTCGAAAGAACTTCGGAAAAAGTGCCCAATGACGTTCTGGCTGGACAGCAGACTGCCTTTCCCAACATGAAGTGCAGGGATTGAATTTACCAGCTAACGCCGTTGCCCAAACGACTTTGAAACTTCGCTACAGAAACTAACAGAAGTCTGTTTCGCCTAATTCACCTTTTGTAGAATAAGACTCCATAACGCATTTATTCGCAAGGTTGCAACACTAGAGTATGAGGAAAGACTGATGATTCCAAAAGTCATACCGGCACTGTTGATTGCCACGCTCGTTCTGTTTTTCGCTGCCAGCCCTTCCTTTGCCCAAAGCACGTTGACGCTAACGGTCACTACCGACAAGCATGCTTACGGCTTATCCGATCCTGTGTACGTTGGCGGAAGCTTGTATTATTATCTCTCCTCGCTTTATGTCTCGGACGCAGTAGTGGGAGTCGAGGTGAGAAACCCTTCAGGGAGCCCGTTTATCTTGCGGGCCCTGCCAACAGACTCGAGCGCCTCACAAAACTGGCTTGTCAACTTCACTGAATTCTACCCCTGCGACTCGAACGGAGTTCCGAAATATAGCTTCCAAGCAGGAGAATCCGTTTATCTACATGCTGAATGGACGAATTTTGACGATGCACTCGCCCACCCTGTCCAATATGGTGTCACGATCTACGATGCAAACTCGGTTTCACTCGGTTTTCAATCGCCTCTGTACTATGTGTTACCGCCAAACTCAACGCAAAGCTTAACGTTTCAGGTCACTATGATTCCAACATCGACCCGCGGAAATATCACATTATACGCTAGTTTATTCTCTGATTTTCCGAGAAACGGTGGCTACCCATACTGTCCAGAACTAAATGCAACAGTCACAATCGGCACGGCAACAAGCAATATCCCATTTGAACTTAGCTCAGGCGGGACCTACAACTTTTCCTTCAAATTGCCTTCTTCCGGAGTGCCTTATGGAAACTACATTGTTTACGCTAGCACCTACTACAATATCTACCACAATATCTACTACCCTAGCACGCTGGTCACAAGCAATGCGACGTTCCATAGGATCACAGTTGGAGACATCAACGGTGACGGCGTCGTTAACATCTTGGATGCGATCCTGCTGGCAAACGCCTTCCTCGCCACGCCTAGCAGCTCAAACTGGAATCCTAAAGCTGACCTCAACGGTGACGGCGCCGTGAACATCCTTGACGCGATAATACTGGCCAACAACTTTGGTCTAGGCAGCTGACTGCGCCTCCTAGTAGAATTGAGTTCCAGAACCTTCTCCGAGACAGATAATATAACGCTTTGATGCAATGTCGATAAACTTAAATGTTTCCCTCCCCTCTTCTTGTTTCAAGGTGTTAAATCTGAGACAACTCAGCATACTCTTGAGTCCTCTGCTGCTAATTCTAATCATGGCGCCCTTTTTTTTCATCAGTATCCCAAGGTCAAACGCCGCAAGTGACGTTGTGTTGTCGATAACCCCCGAATCGCAAAGTGTAGCGGTCGGAGATAAATTCAACGTCACCATCATGATCAATATTCCCTCCTCTGTGGGAGTTGAGGGTTTACAGTTCGTCATTGAATGGAATTCAACGATTATGACCGCAGATAAAATATGGGAATCTCTGTTTCACTCTGTAACGCCTCAGTCTGAATGGGATAACATCTGGAGTATACAGCTGGGATACAACAACACAGCTGGCTTCGCGTCTTATGCCCAAACGTTCCAAGACAGGGACAGGGCATTGGAAGGCGGCTACGCACCCATAGGGCCAGGCATGTATGTAGTGGCAATAATAGAATTTAAGGGAGCTGGAGATGGGAGGTCTACAATAGATTTTGTGGCCGATAGTATCAGAGTTGGCGATATAAACGGAATGCCGCTATCCGCGACTAGCACCAAAGGCTCGGTAACGGTGGGGAACGTCCGTCCGCTCATTGAGATTATTTCGCCCCAAAACGGTGGTTACAGCACGATCCCTGTGAATTTAACACTTAGAATCACCGGAAACACATCGTGGATCGGTTACAGTATAGACGACCAGGCAAACGTGACATTTACGAACAACCTTATTCAGGTTTCAGAGGGACAACATAATCTTGAAGTATTCGCAAACAATACGGCTGGTCAGATGGCTTCCTCAAACATAACAACCTTTATCGCAGATCAGACTTCCCCAACAATCGACATGGCTGTTTCTCCGTCAGCATCTGGAGATGCCCTCGAATTTGTCTTCGGAAGCTACAAATGGAAATTCAACTTTAGCGCCTCTGGAAGCCACGCGCATCTCTCAAACATCTCAGCCTACTTCTGGGACTTCGGGGACGGCACGAACGCAACAGCCGCCACGGTAACCCACGAGTACAGGCAACCTGGAACGTACAACGTGACGCTGGAAGTAACAGACCTCGCCGGCAACACTGCGGGACAAACGACACCAATAACAATAAACCCCGCACCTGCGCCGCTGCCATCGTTTGGACTTGTAGTTGCGGTCGTGATACCAGTAGTATGGGCGCTTGCGCTTGCGTTCTACGTGATAAGGTTTAGACGAAAGACCAGAAAAGTCTAGTTTAAACACACCTTTTTTCGTTCCTCAGCCGCGCATACGCGTCGTCGATGAATTTGTCCCTGTTGAAGATCCTCATATTGAGAGACTGAAGAGTTCTTGAACAATAAATGTTAAATACTCCATACTGAGAAATCATAAAAAAGGTGTGTTTAAAAATGACTCCTAAGAATTTGAAGTCGAAGGGCTTTCACTGGGTATTCATGAGCATGCTAATAATCTCAGCAATACTTTACTCCGCTTCCACTTTCCCAAAATGCTCAGCTAGCAGCAGCTCACCAACGGTTCTTGTTGACCCACCGCAGACCATTCTAACCGGCGCGACGGTCGGAACACTGTTCAACGTGAGCGTCAGCATTGCTAACATCACAGCCTTCATGGGACCGCAGTTCACGCTTACTTGGAACACAACTTTTCTAACGTGCACAAAGATGACTGAGATCCTATTCCACAACGTGACGCCGTCGGATCAATGGAGCAACATCTGGTCCATCAATTTGAAAATCAACAACACTGCCGGCACCGCAACCTACGCACAGACGTTCCAAGATACCGGTTCAGCAATATCCGGAGGTTACGCTCCGATCAACGTTACAACGGCCAACTACGGTAACGGAGAGACGGCACTAGCGACGCTCACTTTTAACGTAACCGCCATTCCACCGACGAACATGAAGTATCAAACAGGCCTAGCGATATCAGGCGTAGTAGTAGGCGACGTTAATGGACTACCAATAACGATGGCAACGGCTGACGGTCAAATCGTGATCTACGGACCCCCGGAATCGGTGACCAGCGTCGTCGTCAAGAGCGGCACAAACTACAACGTCATAACAGTGAGCAACGCTACAGTGGTACCAAGCTCCATGACGTACATCGCAAACTGGACGCTTAACTTCAACCTTACAGCTGCATCAAACGGCGGAACAACTGCTTACGTCAACGTGACAATTCCAAAGAACCTCGTGGCGCTCGCAAACGAAGCAGCAGATCATTGGAACGTAACGGTTAACGGAACACCGGTAACACCAATAGTAGCAGAGGACAGTACGAACACTTATCTCTACTTCACAACAGGGTTAAGCACTAAAACGGTGCAGATAGTGGGAACGATACCAGAGTTTCCTGTACTAATGGCTATTCCGCTGCTAATGATCGCAACGCTGATCGCTGTTGGACTCCGCAAGAGAAGACAAACATAGATTGGACAATCGTGCAGGCTTAAGGAAGCCCCATCCTTTTTTCTCTGTCTTAAAAACGCAAGCTCTAGGAAGCACTATGCCCTAACTGTCTTCTGAAACAACAAGTTAAAATATACAAAAGCGCACTATAGGAGGCCAAGGTGAAAGGGTTTGAAAAGGAAGGCATTAGCATTGCTGTTGGTGGTCGTCGTGGTTGTTCTTGCATACGTCTACACGATCCCACCGACCACCGTGCTGAGCATAGATGCAGTTTACAACGTAGACCAAGTTGGCCAGACGGTCTTGCTTACTGCAACCCTGAAAAATGTGCCATCTGTTGGAGAATGGGTAATCGCCGTGTCATGGGACCCTTACATAGCCCAAGTCACAACCGGCGTTCCCAATGGTACTGCGCCAACCGGCGGGGGGCCATCTTACGGTGTTATTGAGGGTCCCTTCCTGAAAGATGTATCTCCGACCTACTTCGTAATGAACTACATGGACAATCAAAACGGAACGACACTTTTCGGTTGCCTCTTCCAATCTCACGGCACGCAGATAAGCGGAACTGGAGTCATATTTTGGATGAACTTCACGATTATTCACGTGGGAACCACAACTCTAGAAATACACGCGCCATTTCAAGGTGAGAGTGTAAGTCTGGTCAAGAATGGACAAGGCAATGATGCTGCCCACGTCGACGTCAACGGCTTGATAACCGGTCAAGGACCGCCGCCAGCATGGACAGACGCAGGCTTCCAAGAAACAGTGATCGCCAGTGAAATCCTCGTTCTTGCAGTAGCATCATCCGTCGTCTACCTGAGCACGCACAAGAGGCCACCTAAATCTTTAAGGAGAAAGGCAGAGCTTCAACCCGTGATCGAACCCGAGGACCAACGCTGACGTGGTTGCGCAGACTACTGCCTCTTCTTTCTTCGTCCGAAGCTTTTACTTAAAAACCTCATGAAATCTGAGCTTCCAGACTGGAGACCCGCAAAAAGAACTGCTCCTAGACACAAAACGTCCCGTTGACGCATCCTTTTTGAGCCACCTTCCTTGCCACGATATCATTTGGGCGCGCCAGGTCACAGCATTGCCCAACTCGGGCTACGTACTTGACCACTGGGAACTCTACAGCACCAACGTGAGCTCAACGGTCAACCCAATCCCAGTCCTGATGAAACGAACCACACCTTGATCGCTGTCTTCAGCATTGCCCCGCCACCGCCATCAGTTACCATAAGTCCCCTAGATTCCACAGTGGCCGCGTGAGGATCAGTGTTATTCGCATCAAGCGTACCGGGGGCATCGAACCCTACTCACCCGCGCCTACTCGTACGAGTGGTACGTAGACGGAGCACCATTGTCGGGCGCAACATCAGCCAGCTGGACCTTCCCCGCAACGTCAACCAGCATGTACTTCGTGTACCTAAAGGTCACCGACGCTAACAACAACACTGCCTACTCGAGCAGCGCCAAAGTCACAGTCGTGCCAGTTCCAGTAGGAGACTACTCAGTCTCACTTGCGAACCATACGTCACTCGTTCAGGCCTTAGCTTACTCAACTCTGCTCTGTGCCTTCGCTGCGGCTCTGATCGTGGTCAAAAGAAAAAGGAAATAACCATCCCCCTTCTGTATTTTAACTGTTGGTATGGCTACTTTGGGTGCCCCAGCTTGTGAAAAGGACCGAGCAGCAAACAAGAGTCTCTAAGCATAGCAGAAAACCAATTTATGCAGCGGTTGCCTTAATGGTCATTTTGATACCAGCCATCTACTTCTACTCAGCCTCTCTTTCTCAACCAGCCGAAGCCAAAGCGGCAATTATAGATCAGTTGGGCAGCTCCAAGCTAGACGATTTGATTCGCGACGAGAATCAGACTTTCATAGAATCGGCAAGCGAGTTACTTTACAAACGGTTTTCCATCGTCGACTACTACTCGGACAACGCAACGGTGGAGGAGTACAGCAAATTAGCATCGGCGGGCTACAAACTGATACTGTGGAGAGCCCATTCAGCTCTAGACTTAAATTCAAAGTACATCGCCATGTCCACGACCGACAAGTATGGTTCGATAAGCTACGACCAGTACCCAGACGGCAGCCTCACACTTGTCAACATAACCGGAGACCCAACTCTCTATTTTGGGATAACCCCAACATTCATCGAGAAGGTCATGAGCGGAACATTCCAAGACACCGTGATCGTGTTGATGAGTTGCAACGGGCTGCAGCAAGGGTACCTTAAGACAGCCCAAGCCTTTGAGGCAAAGGGGGCAAGGGTGATAATAAGCTGGGACAATTGGGTTAGCACTTCCGACAACGACTATGCAGCAAGTCTCCTCCTTCAACATCTGATAGACGAGAATAACACTGTGAGCGCGGCAGTGGGCAAACTGTGGCCTTTTCCATCAGAATTCGGCTGGGCCCGCCTGGTGTACGACCCAGTCAGCGCCGGAAACTATCTTATACCCGACTACAGGAAGAACGATAGCACAAACACCGCACTTATGATCGTGCCGGTTTCCGAGAAAGTTGAAGACCCTCGGGGCAACCGATTCTAGAATTGAACAGGGCTTCCCGGAGAAGTTAATCTCTTGAACCGTCTCGAAACAGTCAGGTACAGCTGGTTCCTCAGGGGTTCGCCGGTCAGACCGGACTTCTGCAGCCTTCTAACCTCTCCAGCCAACCAAGCATCCTCCAAAACCTCAGCTATCCACTTTTCAAAGTCCGCTCGGTAAAGATGAAACTCCAATGATTTGGCGTTCACCTCATTGACCTTTTCCATGAATTCCTTCAAGGACGCGGCACTTGTGCCAGTGTAGTTTCCAATAGAAGTGAAGAAATAGAACGCCTTCTCCCTCGGCACAACTCTGAGAATCTTTGAACTCGTTTCTGAACTCATTCTCCTTCTTTCACCTATATCATGTGTTTCTGTTTATAAGCGTGACCCTTCCAAACAATCGTTGACAAGGAAATGAGTTTCCTTCAGTTTCCTAGTGACGATTGCTGTGCGAATTCTCAAGACGCCCCTCAAGGGCGCAACTGAATTGGCTACGAAAGCGTGAAGACCCTCTTGACTTGCAGCCAAAACCTTTGCCATAATCAGCAGCTCATCTGAAAGCGACGTGTAAACCTCAAGGACCTCAGGCGACTCTGCCAGTTTCTCCGCAACTCTCTCTGTCTCTTTAGGGTCGGTGTAAACAGTCATGATCGCCATGATCTTCTTCACCCCAGCCTTCTCAAGGTCAACCAGCGCCGTGTAATTCTTTATCACTTTCTGCACCTCCATTCTTCTCACTCTGTCATAAACTGTGGAGTGGGCTATTCCCACGCGTTTACCTATGGCAGTGTAAGTCTGCCTAGAATCCTCCTGCAAAGCCTTCAAGATTTCCAAGTCCTTAGCATCCAAGAATAAAGCAGGGCTCTTGCGCCTCAATGTCAGGCTGCTCCTTTCAATATTCAAGTGATCACGTTTGAATTTATCGTTTGCCGTCTGATAATTGTAGTTTTTCAGACTCTTCTTAGTCAATTTCACGGAACGTTTGCCGTACACCTGTGGGCGGCGAAGGCTATCAAGCTACAAATATTCGGAAATACGTGCAATACAGGCTCACCTGTGCGAACAGCTGGGGCAAAAAGCTTAAATTTGTGGTAGGTGGAATAAAGATTGTTCTAGATTGTTCTTCCAGAGGCGGGTCAGCAAAGTATGGTGATCTCTAGAGTTTGGGAAATACTCCGCAAGTTCAAACTTTTTTGCATAAGTCTCGGCTGGAAAACTTCTGAGGGCGAAGACTGGGTTGAATTGGAGGATAACTATCACAATTTTCTATGGGCTAGAGACGTGCATCCCTCTTCCTTCAGGAGAATAGCACTTGATAAGAAATGCGTGGTCAGAGAAGGAACGTCCTACCGCGTTGTTGAAGCCTCCTACACCGCCTGGCTGTTCTCACAGACTCCCTCTGAAGAATTGGTGAGAACAATCTGCGAAAACCCAGCTGTATCAAAGAACGTAGCCCTCTATGACTTGAGCCAAGTGACAAAGGGCAAGGACCTCTGCGTGAGATTGAACAACACTGACAGTCAGGTGTTTCAAGAATTCGAGAAGTTCCTTCAAAGTGAACTGAAGGTCAGAGTTGAGCCTTTTCCACCCCTTTCTTGCCGAAGAGTAAGAGTGAGCAGTTGCGAAGAGGCAGCAGTGGCCTGAATTCAAGCTTCAAAGCCTTGATAAGGGATAACCTGCACAATGATCCTTGTGAAGGCAGATGTCCCAAGATTCTGAAAACGTAAAGAGGCTTATCGATTTCAAGAAAAGAATTGAAACGAGACTTCAAGAACTGGAAGCGGAGCTCAAAGAGTTCAAAACCATGCTTGACACCGTAAATTCGATACTGTTGGAAAAAGGATTCAGACGCGTGGAAATAGAGCCGAAGCCCGATGCCGCCAGAACCTTAACGGAAGAGAAGGAGGAAACCGTGGGGGCTGAGCACGGCGCCTTTGAGGCCGAAGTGGAGCCTGAAAACGTCAACACGCTGAAGTCCGTCAACGGAGAGGTGCTCGCAGACTTCTATGTCGATGATAATTCTCTGCACGTTGTGCCTGCCGAAGACAAGGACTTCAGCGTCAATACACCGCCTTTCAACCAGTTCTTCGTCCAAAGAGTTCTGCTGAAAATGCAGGAGCGGGACAGCGAGCTTGCAAGATCTGGTCAACTGGCCGCTGACAAGATTCTGTGCTTCGACATCGCGCGAGAGGGCGACGTGATACGCGAGATAGTGATCAGAAACTTCGACTCAGACCGTCTAAAGGAGCTAAAGTCAAGCATCCGCTGGACTTTCGAGAAGATGCTCGAGAAGATGAAGGGCTAAAGCCAGAAAAACTACGTGGATCGGTCAAAATAGATACTCTTGCCATGAGCTGAAACTGGGACGCCCATGATAACAGATGCTTCCGGCAGCATCCTCAGTTTCGCAGCCGCCGTACCCACGCGGTACATGATGCGGTTGTCCACGTTCAAGGTGCTAGCAGTTTTAACGGCAGAGCCCGTGGCTATCCCGAGATCTAAGGCCTTAAAGATGCACATAGGGCCAAGGAAGTCTCTGCCAAGTCTTCGCTCCCGTTTATCGAATTCTTTGCAGTTCTCAAAGCCGCAACCTCCGCAGTTCAAGCCGGCACTCTTGCTTCCTCTGACACCGATAAGGACCACGGCCTCAGAATCCCTCACGTTCCCAGCGTCCCGCTTGAAGCCTTTCAATCCTCGTTCTACGCCGATCTCTTCCATCTTGTCTGCGATGAGATCCTTTTCATGCCCGTAAACGATCGACGTTAGAACGTCGTCAACCCCAGCAGTCTTGGGAGCTGTCCGTGCAGCGATGAGCATGAACCTAGCTGCTTCCTGAACCGCCTCTTTTTCGACGTCCCTGCTCTTTATCGTCGGTGGGCTCATTCTGACCACTCGCACAGCGAAGGTGACGATATTAAGGTATGCTTCTGATTGCCTTAAGAATGTTTACGTTCAAGCAGCCTAAGGGAATCCTCTTGTCAAGAGTCTCCTTACAACTTCGATTTGTCCCGTGTGGACGGCGATGGCCAAGAAAGAAACGCCTAGAAGGAGCAAGAGCGCTCCTAGTAATCTCCGTTCAAGTATGTCCATGTTTTACCTATCCGAGGTGTTTTCCTAATGCAGCTTCGATGTGCTTCTTCGGAACACATCCTACGATTCTATCGACTTCTCGTCCGCTTTTCATTATCAGCAAGGTCGGTATGCTGAAGACTTGGAAACATTCAGCAGTCTGCGGGTTCTCATCGACGTTAAGCTTCCCGACGAACACCCTTCCAGCGTAGTCCTTGTTCAACTCCTCAATCACCGGTGTCAGGGCCAAGCATGGACCACACCAAGGAGCCCAGAAGTCAATCAACGCCAGCGAGTGCTTCTTAACCGTCTCTTCGAAATCCGCGTCAGTCACATGAACAGGTTCGTTGCCCATTTTCTTTCTCGCCTTGAACTCAGCCAGTTTCTTTTCCCTTATACGCTTCAGTTCTTCTTCTTCCTTTGATATAAGTCGTTCGTGTTCACCGCTCATGCATTTTCATCCGTGTGGATTGAAGCGCGTTGCTGAACCGCACGCGTTCTTCAGCTTCCTGTACGCATCACCTGGATCTGCAATCCTGTCTACCAGCTGCTCGAACGGACAAGTCTTCGACTTGTCTGCACCAAGAATGTTTTCGACAAGGCTGTCACATTCAAGGTAAACCGAGTTTCCTTCAAGCAGTGCCTTCGCAGCCTTGCTGATAGTTGCCGCGTAGACAGCTCTGACGTTGACATAGACACACAGCAGTGCGATTGCCTTTCCGACAACTCGATCTGCAACTGAAGCACCATCAAGCCTGTCTTTAAACTCCTCCACGGCTTCCACCAAACCCAAGACTCCGTGGGTCCTTGCTTCAAAAATGACGTGTCCTTCCTTCACGACACAGAGCGTTAAGTGCCTTTCACTGAGTCCTCTCTTGGCTGTTTCTAAATCCTTGAAGCTCGTCGTAACCTCACCAACCTCGAACAGCCGGAATTGCTCATTCTTTCTCGATCGTGAAGAGCTGTCTCTCTGGCATAGCAGCGATTTCTCCGGCAAGTTCGTCATTACCAATGCCCGCTGACATTTTTCTCATCAGCTCTGTGATCACTCTCGGGTTGACAGATATTCGCACTTGATGATCAGAGTTTTCAGCCGTGAAACTCGCAAATATCTGCTTCTGAGTGTTTTCTATCCTGAGTCTCTGGTTGCCGAGCGTGCAGCGGGTTGCAGCCTGTATTCCGTCGATAGTGCATGAAAAGGGAATGACTAACGGAACCTTCGCCGTTACTTGAAACCTGACACTGTTCTCAGCATCTTGGTTAAAGACTCTCTTTGCAACGCCTCCCATTCTGACCCCGACAACCAGAAAGGGGCCCAAGTGCCCATGCAGCTTCACAGCATCGACTATGGCGGCTTCAAGTTCCTTCTCTTCACCTGTTATTTTCAGATTTTCTCACCTTTGCTTTCTTGAGCGCTCACGTGATCAGCAATCGGTAACGTGCCGTGAGATGTGGGTCTAATTCAGCTCAAACATCTTTTGTAAGGCTTTTCTCGCGTGCTTTGCAATCGATTCTGGAACGGTTACCACATGTTTCTCTTCTTTGAGCGAGGCATAAATTCTTTCAAGGGTGTTCAGCTTCATGTTTGGACAAAGAGCACCGTCATAGGCTAAGAAAAACTTCTTCGTTGGATTGTCTTTCCTAAGTCGATGCAGAACTCCTTCTTCAGTTCCTACAATGAACGTTCTGGCCTTGCTTTCTCTTGCATATCTGCACATTTGTGATGTGCTTCCGACGAAGTCGCCTTCTTTCTGCATTTCAAAAGTGCATTCTGGATGGACCATAACTGCAGCTTCCGGATGTTGCGCTCTGAGTATCTGAACGTCTTCGGGCTGAAATAGCAAGTGCGTTGGGCAGAAGCCCCATTCTGGGATTGGGATCACTGTCTTCCCAGTCCTTCTCTGAACGTACTCTGCGAGGTTGCGGTCGGGTCCAAAGAGCACCGTGTCAGCGTTTAAGGAGGACACTACTTCCACAGCGTTGGCCGAAGTGCAGCATATGTCGCACTCTGCTTTGGCGGCGGCGAGCGTGTTGACGTAAAGAACCACCGGCGCCTTTGGATGCTGCGATTTGGAACGTTTGATTTCTTCGACCGTAAGCATCTGCGCCATAGGACAACGTGCACCAAGCACAGGCAGCAACACCTTCTTTTTGGGGTTCAATATTGCCGCAGACTCTGCCATAAAGTCGACGGCAGAAAAAACTAGGATCTTTGCCTCTTTCTCCTCCATGGCCCTTCTGCTCAGCTCTATGCTGTCACCGACGTAATCTGCGATGTCCTGGATCTCAGGTCTCTGATAATTGTGAGCCAAAATCAAGGCGCTCTTCTCTGCTTTTAGTTTGAGTATGTTGTCGGCAACAGTCATGGTTCCGCCTTGGACACGAAGTGTGAAGGTTTCTAGGCGTATGGAAAGATATATGCATTTGGCTGGAAAGCAGAATTTTCCGTTTTGATTCACAGGCACCAGAAAAGGACTTTCAAGAATGGTCTTGCGGCCTTTCCCCGAATATGATCAATCGTCAGTGGAAAGGTCTACTCGACGGTAGCAACGCTTGGCCATCACAACTACGGAGGATTGTTTCAACATTCTGGACGTTTGAATTTTCTTCAGTTCCACACGACCATGCCTCGATTTCGCCTTTCACGCTTTCTTCTTCAAGTGAGTTTCAAGAGGATGTTGAAAGGCCAAACTCTTAAGTTAGTCTCTTGTGAACCAGGTTTTCATAAGAGAGAAAGTCTTCGATAACCAATACAACAGAGCTTTCATCTTTTCCATCTGAGTTCTTTCTAGATTTCTTTGCCATAATCTACTAACCCCAAGATTCTGCTTAGTGTATCGCAAGTCTTAATAAACATATCTGCGAACGCGCCCAACAGAAATACAATCGCTCAAGAAATCTTTTGCCGTCAGAAAAGACATGGTGCAGGGGGTGAGATTTGAACTCACGTACCCCTTCGGGACGGGATCTTGAGTCCCGCGCATAAAGCCCCTACTTTACGCGGGATTGGCCATGCTCTGCTACCCCTGCACCTCTTCCAGAACTACAGTAACTTTCTTATTAATTATTTCCCGAGCCACTGCCAACGTGCAGTCCACTTGTTCGGACTGGCACCTCGGTAGTCAACATCCTTTTCCAAGGATGAGCCGAGGACAGTTTCCATGAGTTTCCGCCTAGTCCCTCTTTTCCATTCGGCTGCTCGATGGCCTTCGAGTACTCAGAGATCGCCTGGAACAATGAGGGCGAGCGAAAAGAATTTTGAACATGAAAAAGTTTATTAGAAAGCTGTGCAGTTTACGTTTTCTAGCTCTTTAACATTGGTGACCATTTTTCGAGTTGGAATGACCCAACGAACGGAGGAAATTCAAAATTTGAAGAAACCCGCACCAAGAAGTTTCGCTAGCACACGTCTAAACCTAAGGTTGCGGGGGATGATTGAAATTGACTGAAATATCAAAAGAAGACACGCATCTATTGTTGAACGCCTTTTTTAAAGACAAGGGATTGGTTCGACAGCATTTAGACTCCTTCAACGAGTTCATCGACCGCGGATTGCAGGAAGTCATAGACGAAGTCGGCGAAATCCCCATAGAAGTGCCTGAAAGCCCCTACAAGGTCAAGCTGGGTCAGATCTGGATAATAGACCCACAGACCAGAATAACCGGACCGTATGCGACTGAAGTCGATGGTACAAAACACGAAATAAACCCCTTGGAGGCTAGACTTCGAAACCTGACCTACGCGGCGCCCGTAGCCCTCGAAATGACGCCTGTCATAGACGGCAGAGAACAGGACACTGAGCTCGTCTACATCGGGAACATCCCTGTAATGCTAAAGTCAAAGCTGTGTTTCCTCTCACAACTCTCAAGAGAGGAACTGATTTCATGTGGAGAAGATCCTGATGACCCGGGCGGCTACTTCGTTGTGAACGGTTCAGAGCGCGTCGTAGTGGCTATGGAAGACCTGGCTCCCAACCGCATAATAGTCGACGTTGACGAGAAAGGAGCAACGCCGGTCTATCAGTCAAAGATATTTTCGACAACTGTGGGGTTCAGGGCAAGAATCGAGTTGAAGATCAAGTCTGACGGTGCATTGTACGTTTCAATGCCAGGCGTTCCTTCCGAAGTTCCTTTTGTCGTCCTGATGCGTGCCTTAGGACTTGAATCTGACAAGGAAATTGCCGAGGCAATCTCTCTGGACAACGAAATCCAAACCGCACTCGAGGCGTCCTTCGAAAAAGCCATCGGAGTCGACACAGCAAAAGACGCCATTCTGTTCATTGGCAACCGTGTTGCTCATGGACAGGTAGAAGAGTACCGTGTGCAGAAAGCCGAAACTGCGGTGGACAAGAACTTCCTTCCACACATAGGCAGAACGGAACAGAAGAGGAAGGACAAGGCCCTGTTCTTAGGCGAGATGGCCTGCAGGGCAATAGAAATGCAGCTTGGAAGGAGGAAGCAAGATGACAAAGACCACTTCAAGAATAAGCGGTTGAGACTGGCAGGTCCTCTGCTTGCAGACCTTTTCAGAGTAGCGTTTAGAAATCTCACCCGCGACATAAAATATCAACTTGAAAGAATCGGTGTGAAGGGGCCGATAATAACCGTTTCAGCAGCCGTGAGGCCGGGCATAATAGCTGAAAGGTTTCAACATGCGCTTGCAACCGGAAACTGGGGAAGAGGCAGAGTTGGCATAACCCAGCTTCTCGACAGAACAAACCACATTTCAACACTAAGTCACCTGCGACGCCTCCAATCGCCTCTCAGCAGAAGCCAACCCAACTTCGAAGCAAGGGACTTACACGCAACCCACTGGGGCCGCCTTTGCCCAAACGAAACACCAGAGGGCTCAAACTGCGGACTGGTGAAGAACTTGGCCCTGTCTGCCTGCATCTCTGTGGGCGTGAACCCGGAAAAGATGAGACAGCTTTTGTTCGCCAGCGGCGTAACACCGATTCTTGAGGCCAACGACACGTTGAAGCTTTCTGGAACAAAGGTTTTCGTAGACGGCAACACAATAGGATACTGCAACTCTCCAGATCGCCTGGCCCAAGACTTCAGGGAAAGAAGGAGAAGAGGAGAGGTTTCCACCGAAGTCAACATAGCCTACTTCTCGAAGGCCCAGGGAGAGAGGGAAGAAGTCTACGTAAACTGCGACGAGGGCAGAGTCAGACGCCCTCTTATAATCGTTGAAAACGGTGTGCCAAAGCTTCAGCCTGAACAGATTGAGAAGATCGCCACGGGAGTCTGGTCCTGGGAAGAACTCGTAAAGAACGGAATCATAGAATACTTGGACGCTGAAGAAGAGGAGAACGCTTATATCGCCTTAAGCCCCGAAGAATTGAGCCGCGACCACACGCACTTAGAAATTGCCACGTACACCATTCTAGGAATCTGCGCGTCAACAATACCTTACGCAGAGCACAACCAGTCACCCCGCAACTCGTATCAAGCCGCAATGGCCAAACAAGCTCTAGGAATCTACTCGACAAACTTCCAGCAACGCGTAGACTCAAGATCACACATCTTGCACTACCCACAGGCCCCGCTTGCTGAAACCGCACTGATGGACACAATGGGCTACAAGCTGCGCCCATCAGGTCAAAACTACGTAGTCGCGGTGCTATCTTTTGAGGGTTACAACATGGAAGACGCCCTTGTTTTCAACAAGGCTTCGATAGAAAGAGGCCTAGGACGCTCAACCTTCTTCCGAATCTACGAGGCTGAGTGTCGCCAATACTTGGGCGGACTGAAAGACAAATTCACCCTACCCGAAGCAGGAACACGCGGATACAGAGGAGAACAGTACTACAGACTGCTTGAACCAGACGGAATAATAGGCCTAGAGTCGGCCGTTGCAGGCGGAGACGTCCTCATCGGCAGAATCAGTCCGCCAAGGTTCCTTGAAGAATACAAAGAATTTGAAGTCAAAGGGCCTTCTATGCGCGACACCTCAGTGGACATGCGCCCATCAGAAACAGGCGTCGTCGACGCAATCTTCATCACAGCGTCTGGAGAAGGAAGCAAGCTTGTAAAAGTCAGAGTCCGCGACCAACGCATCCCAGAACTAGGCGACAAATTCGCTTCGCGCCACGGACAAAAAGGCGTCATCGGCCTGATCGTTCCTCAGGAAGATATGCCTTTCACGGAAGACGGCATCGTTCCAGACTTGATAATCAACCCGCACGCTATCCCGTCAAGGATGACCGTTGGCCAGTTCATCGAATCAATAGCCGGAAAAGTTGCCTCTGCACGCGGACGGCCTACTGATGGAACGCCCTTCTCAAACGAAGGGCCCGACGCGCTGAGGTCTGCCATGATCAAGCTGGGCTTCAGCAGCACCGGCAGTGAAGTCTTCTACAGCGGTGTGACAGGTCAGAAATTCGTCGCCGACATCTACGTCGGCGTTGTGCACTATCAGAAGCTGCATCACATGGTGGCGGACAAGATTCACGCCAGAGCCCGTGGACAAGTTCAGATGCTGACGAGGCAGCCGACTGAGGGAAGAGCCAGAGGAGGCGGCCTCAGGTTCGGTGAAATGGAGCGCGACTGTCTGATTGGCCATGGAGCCGCTATGCTCCTAAGAGACAGACTGCTCGAAGAATCTGACAAGTACACGCTCTACATCTGCGAGACGTGTGGACACATAGCCTACTATGACATGAAGCAAAGAAAATACGTTTGCAAGCTCTGCGAGGACAAGGCCAGAATCTCTCCCGTTATAGTTTCCTATGCGTTCAAGCTTCTGCTGCAAGAACTGATGAGCCTGTGCATCTCGCCAAGATTAACGCTTAAGGAGAGGGCATAAGATGAGCGAGGAAATTGTCCGCAAAGTTGTGAATGAAATAAACTTCGGCATGTTCTCGCCACAGGACGTGCGCAAGAATTCAGTAGTGGAAATTCAGACACCAGACACTTACGATGAAGACGGCGCTCCAATCTCCTCAGGCCTGATGGACGGGAGGCTTGGAACCCTTGAACCAAGACAGAGGTGCAAGACCTGCGGCAACACGGCAATTCGCTGCCCAGGGCATTTCGGTCACATCGAACTAGCAGTTCCCATAGTGCACATTGAGTTCACGAAGATCATATACGACCTCCTGAGGGCGACTTGTCGAAACTGCGGACGCATAATGCTTCCAGACGACGTCATTGAGAGGGCCAAGGCAAAGGTGGAGAAGACGCGCCAACTCTTGGGTCTGGTTCCGGACGAAGTTTATAAATCGATCATGCAGGAAACGAAGAGAAGGCAGTGTCCTCAATGTGCAGCGGTGCAGTACAAGATCACTTTTGAGAAGCCAACAAAGTTCAGCGAACAGATCCCTGAAAGCGGTTCAGAACCGTTGACGCCCAGCATGGTCCGAGAAAGACTGGAACGCATCACTAACGAGGACCTTGAACTGTTGGGGTTCAACCCGAAAACGGCTCGCCCCGAATGGATGGTTCTGCAGGTTCTTCCTGTACCACCCGTCTATGTTCGCCCATCAATAACTTTGGAATCGGGCATTCGTTCAGAGGACGATTTGACTCACAAGCTCGTGGACATAATTCGAATTAATCAGAGGCTCAAAGAAAACATGGACGCAGGAGCGCCTACGCTCATAATTCAAGACTTGTCAGAACTCCTTCAGTACCATGTGACGACCTACTTCAACAACGAGGCTTCAGGAATTCCCCCGGCCCGACACCGCTCTGGCAGAGCCCTCAAGACACTCTCGCAAAGACTGAAGGGAAAGGAGGGAAGATTCCGAAGCAACCTTTCTGGAAAAAGGGTAGACTTCTCAGCGCGCACCGTTGTTTCGCCTGACCCGAACATCGACATAAACGAGGTAGGCGTTCCGCTTGAAATTGCGATGCGCCTCTCAGTGCCCGAAAAAGTCACAGAATGGAACATTGAAGAGATGCGAACCCTCGTGAAAAACGGACCTGAAGGCTACCCCGGAGCCCTTTACATCATCAGGCCCGACGGCAAGCGCATAAGACTCGAATTCGTGGTTGACAGAGAAAAGATCGCTGAAGCCATCGAACTGGGTTTCATCGTGGAGAGGCACTTGAAGAACGGAGACATTGCCATCTTCAATCGTCAACCCTCACTTCACCGCATGTCGATCATGGCGCACTACGTCCGCGTTCTGCCATACAAAACGTTCCGCCTGCACCTGTGCGTTTGTCCACCGTACAACGCAGACTTCGACGGCGACGAGATGAACCTGCATATTCCTCAAAGCGAAGAGGCTCGAACCGAAGCTCTCCTGCTTATGCAGGTTCAGGACCAGATCCTTTCGCCTAGGTTTGGAGGTCCAATAATAGGGGCCATCAGAGACTTCATAACGTCAGCCTACCTGTTCACTAGAAAAGCAAACTACTTGACAAGAAGCGAAGTAAACAAGCTGCTCTTGGCAGCCAAATACGAGGGCCAAGTGCCTCTGCCAGTGGTCAAACAGCCGCAACCATTGTGGACGGGAAAGCAGATCTTCAGTCTGTTCCTACCGAAGGACATGAACTACGTTTTGAAGGCTAACATCTGTCAAGGATGCGTGAAGTGTCTAGAAGAAGAATGCAAATATGACGCTTACGTTGTCGTGAAGAACGGCGAGCTTGTAAGCGGCGTGATTGACAGACGTTCCATAGGTGCCGAACAGTCTGAAAGCCTTCTTCACAGGATAATCAAGGATTATGGCAGTCAGGCGGGGCGGGAGTTCCTCAACAAGATCACAAGGATGCTGAAGCTCTTCATAACCATGCGAGGCTTCACTTACTCGTACAACGAGCTGGTCTTGTCTCCCAAGGCTGAAGACAGAATAGAAAAAACTATGGAGAGAATCGAGAAGAAGATAGAGGACCTCATTGAAAGCTATCGTAAGGGCACGTTGCCAAGGCTTCCAGGCCAAACGTTGGAAGAATCTTTCGAAATATACGTCATGAACGAGCTGGCAAAGGCAAGAGATGAATCAGGCAAGATAGCTGACGAAGACTTCACTCTGGAGAACTCTGGAATAATCATGACGCGAACCGGCGCCAGAGGCTCAAGCCTGAACATCGGCCAGATAAGCGCCTGCGTGGGACAACAATCAGTCCGTGGGAAGAGAATACTCCGTGGGTACGTGGACCGAGCTCTTCCCCACTTCAAATCGGGAGACCAACGGCCGAAAGCCAGAGGATTCGTGTACAGCTCGTATCAGAAAGGGCTTGACGTGATAGAGTTCTTCTTCCACGCTATGGGCGGCCGAGAAGGCCTCGTCGACACAGCCGTCAGAACACAGCAGAGCGGCTACATGCAGAGAAGACTAATCAACGCGCTTGAGCACATACGGTTGGAGTACGACAGCACGGTGAGAAACTCGGCTGGAGACATAATCCAGTTCCAATACGGCGAAGACGGCGTCGACCCGGCCAAGAGCGACCATGGAAAGGCAGTGAACGTTAGCCGGTTGGTTGACCAAATAAGAATTGCTAAGGAGAAGGGCAGACCAGCGTCCGCCGAATTCATCAAAGAAAAACTGGACGAAGTTCAAGGACGACTCACACCGATCCTTGTAGACCAGCTCAAGCAAACCTCAGCAAAGGCAGGGCTGACCAAGACGGGCGTCGAGAAAGCGGTTAACACGACCGTCGAGCACTACAAACACGCCCTGATGGAACCCGGCGAGGCAGTAGGCATCGTTGCGGCTCAATCCATCGGCGAACCTGGCACGCAGATGACGCTTAGGACCTTCCACTACGCAGGCGTCAGGGAACAAAACGTGACCCTCGGCCTGCCTCGACTGATCGAGATCGTGGATGCGAGGAGAATCCCGTCCACTCCGATCATGAAGATTTACTTGGCAGAAGAGAACAGAAAAAGCAGGGAAGCCGCGGTTAAGATTGCACGCGAAATCGTGTACACAACCATGGAGAACCTTGCAGAAGCAGTCTACATAGACCCATTGCACGAAGAGATAATCATTGAACCCGACAAAACTATGATGGAAGACCGGGAAGTGACAATGCAGGAGTTAAAGGACAAACTGCAAATTCCGAACTGCACCATAAAGACAAAGGGCAACACCATACACGTACAGCCGAAAAAAGTCGAAGCGATAAGGAAAATGCTTGGAAAAGTCACTGTGTTTCACATCAAAGGAGTCCCTGGCATAAAGCGCGTGCTCGTCACCGAAGAGCATGGAGAATGGGTCATAAACACAGACGGTTCAAACCTGCCCAAGGTCCTAGAAATCCCAGGCGTTGACAGTTCAAGGACAACAACCAACAACGTTCACGAAATAGCGAAAACGATAGGCATTGAGGCTGCTAGAAACGCCTTGGTGAACGAGGCTAAGGGCGTCCTGGAAGAACAAGGGTTGGACGTGGACACGCGTCACGTCATGCTCGTCGCAGACATGATGACCTCCACGGGTGAAGTGCAGCAGATAGGAAGGCACGGCATCAGCGGCAAGAAATCAAGCGTTCTGGCCAGAGCAGCCTTTGAGATAACGGTCCCGAACATCGTTGAAGCGGCAGTCAAGGGTGAAAGCGACCCCTTGGCAGGAGTGACCGAAAACGTAATAGTCGGACAGTCGATACCGATCGGCACGGGACTCGTAGAATTGTTCATGTCAACGATCGAGAAGAAGAGTGAGAAGAAGTGATAGACGTAAACAAAGCAATTTCAGCAGCCGTGAAAACTGGCAAAGTGTCGATTGGAGCCAGCTCCGCAGTGCAAAGCGCTCAAACAGGAAGAGCAAAGCTCATAATTCTCGCGTCAAACGCTCCTAAGAAGGTCCGCGAGGACGTTGAATACTACAGCAACCTCTCAAAGGTTCCATTAGTCCTCTACAAAGGGTCATCGATGGATCTGGCCGCTGCGTGCGGCAAGCCCTTCACGGTTTCAGCGTTAAGTATAAGAGAGCCAGGTGATTCAGAAATCCTCAAGTTAACGGAGACCGCTGAGCCTGAGGAGTCCGGCGGAGGAAACGAATGACAACAGGGATAAAGTTCACCAGCAACGAGATGCGATACATCGCACTGTTTGAAAGCATAACCAACGCCAGCGTCAAAGACTGCATAATCGACGAAGAACAAGCCCGCGTGCTCTACGTCGTCAACGAGGGCCAGGTAGGCGTCGCGATAGGCAGAGGCGGAAGAAACATCCACACTTTAGAAAGAATGACGGGGAAGAAACACGAGATAATCGAGTACGCGGAAGAACCCGCTCAATTCATCAAGAACGCTTTGAAACCGGCAACCGTCCAAGAAATCCGCATAACCGAAAGACCAGACGGCAAGACAATAGCCGTTGTCGCCGTCAACCCGAAGGACAAAGGCGTCGCCATAGGAAAAAACGGCAGAAACGCTGAGAGGTTACGGTTCTTGGCAAAACGCTACTTCGACATACAGAACGTCAGCATAACTTAGCCCAGGAGATGCAGAAACTGTGGGGCGACTATTGAAAACATGTCTATACGCATCAGTACTTCTTTCTACTCTCATCGGCACAGTCAGAGCCGCAGATCAGTCGTTCGCATCCCAGTTTCTGGGCAGTCCGCTGTTAGCGCTTGCAGCCTTGGTCGTAATCGATGCAATAGCCTTCATCTACCACAAGATAAGAAAATAGACCAAGTGCGTGAAGCTCCTAGGCTTTTGTTTCAACTCCAAGAAGAAGATCAATCAAAGCTTTTTGGTCGACTTCTGCGCGGGTTCTCCAGTCCAAGTAAAGCTGTCCGTTCTCATCTTCCGTAAGATAACCATACCTGATGTACCTGTCAACATTGAGGCCCACTTTCCATCCTGGAATCTTTTCTCGCAGCAGTTTTTCAACCTCATCTCTCGGAACCTTTCCCTTCTTTGATAATATATAAGCAATGGCGACTGCCAGTCCTGCAAAGTCGTCTATCCGCCACCCTATCATCTTTGCTTCTTTAGGCACCAATTCCCCACGCAGCGCTACGTAAAATCTGGCCTTGTCAAGCTGTTCGACACTCGGCTTTTCAACTTGCTTTCCTTCTTCGAACACTGTCTTAACTTCGAGGTCAAGGCCCTTCAAGTAGTCATCCATAATCTTCAACACTTTTGGATAATCAGCGCCCAACGCTTTACGGAGTTCCCAGCCCTTAACACCAGGTTTTGCGTGTCGTTTGAAGAAGAGCATGTGAGTTGCTCTTTTCAGTTTGCTGGCGTACGTTGCTTTTCTCTTGCTCACTTCAGCTCTCCCCGCCTCCACCTCTGCCAGTCACTCACTGAAACTGAGATGGGTATTGACACCAGCTGTTCCTTTCCCGTCTTGACCAACGCTTTTTCGTAGGGTACAACGTACATTTCTTCTTCTAACGGGTGAATTTCCAACGTGGCATAGCCATATGTGACGAGGAAGCTTGTCATGAAAGCTCTGTTTACGGTTTCCTCGTAGGATTCTGCGCCGATGAAGTCCCAGTATCTTATCTTTCCGTTCTGACCCTTCTGGGCAATGAGGTTCTTCAGTTGAAGCCAGAAGTTCTCAAGTTCCTCGGAGAAGGCTTTGTCTCGCAGTATCCTTTCGCGAACAAGTTCTTCGCGCGTTGCGGAGCCTGACCCGACTTCGGTCGGGGGGGTTTCCTTCCACCTCTCTCTGAGTGGCACCAAGCTGTTCCAGTACCTGACGGCTTCGGCTAGGCTGTGAATTGATATCTGCTCCCACTCAACCAGGGGATGCCAAGCTTTGATAAAGGTTCTAACGATCTCCTCCTTGTCTAATCGTCTGAGTTTTTCTTCCAAGACAAAGGGGTCTGTGTAGAGTGAGGTTGACCGATGTTTGACCCACTCGCTTTGAAGTTTCACTACGGAGGCGAGGTGGTGTATGGTTTCAGCGTCGAGGCAAAGGTCTTCTGGGATCTTCCATTCTGGAAAGTGTTCTCTGACCGTACTTATGTTCTCTTTGAGGTCTATCAAGAACGGGTCAAGCGACCGTTCTTCGACGGACCTGCAGGTGTCGATGATGCGTTGAAGCTTCTCTCTGCCGAGCTTCTCATGTGCTTTTCTGGACTGCATTACGTCACTTCTCTGATTATCGATTTGCCTTCGATGTTTTGAACAGTGATTATGTTTGTTCCTTCTTTTGCAAACGTTACTTGGCTTGGAGTTATCACGATGTACTGTGCGTTTGAATCGTTAACTCTTGAGACGAGCATCTGAGCGACGAGTTCACGGTTTTTCGGGTCCATGTGGATGTCGTATTCGTCGACGGCGCGAAATGGGGAACGGACGTGTTGCTGCAGGGCTAGCAGAAAGCTCATCGTTGCGGTTGTTCTTTCTCCACCGCTCTGCGTGTAAGCGTCAAGAGGGACTGGTTTTCCGCCTTTGAACCCCACGAGAATTTCGAGTCCTGCCGTCTCTATGTCATGGCCGTTTGCGAGTCTAACCTCTCCTACGGCTTGAGCTTGCGTTAAGGTTTTCTGGTACTCCAAGTTGACGCGATCCAGAAGGTTTCCGATGACTGTTCGCCAAGACTGCATTCTCGTCCTCACTTCTTCAAGTGTTTTTTCACGGTTTTCAGCAACGAGCTGGGCTTTCTCTTTCAGTTCAAGATAGAGTTTTGAATAGGACTCGTACATGCGCTCAATGTCTTCTGAGACATCTGAAAGTGCAGCCAAGTGTCCTTCTGTGACGCGCATTTCGTCGAGGATCTTACCAACTTCCTCTATTACTGCAATTCTGGCTCCGACCTGCTCAGCCTTCTTCACTGTCTCATCCAGACGAGTTTTCGCCTCACGCAGGGAACTTTCGAGTTCTTTCACGTTGACTGTGGCATTTTCTGTTCGGTAAAGCAGAAGCGCCAATTCGATGCGAAGGTTCAAGATTTGAGTATTCACCTTTTCGGTGGCTTCTTCCCAGTTCCTCGTTTTCATCTCATTTCTTTCTATTTCCGCGTCAAATTTTGAGGCGTGTTCTTTCGAGTTCTGTATCAACTCTTTGAGATCTTCACTCCTGAGGAGTTTGATCTGCACTGTCTTCCTCGAAACCTGCCCAGTTTCAAGAGGTGCATCCTTGTCAGGGTTTTGACTTAGCATCTCCAGCGCTGCTGTTTCTTTCAAGAGTTGTTCATACAGCGGAACTGTCGACGAGTTTCCAGCCTTCTGACGTTCGAAGCTCAGGCGTTCGTCAAAAAGTTGTCTCCAGTCGTCCTTCAGCTTCACACGCTCATATTCCTGAGTCTGCAGCTGACCCTTTGCCGACCCTGTCTGTTCTTCGATCTGGTCAAGAATGCCTTGTTGCTTTCTACTATCAACCTCCAGCTGCCTTACCGTTTCTTCCCTTCTTGCAACTTCGGCCCACGCTAGCTCTCTTTCTAAGAACCTTCTTTTCGACTGTAACTGCTTTTTCTCTTGATACCTATCGTATTGCCCTCTCCAGTAATTCAATGTCTGCTCAGCCGACTCCAAGAGTTTGCTCATAGACTCTTCCTGACTTAGTATTCGAGTCAGCTTTTTCTGTGCTTGCAAAACATTTTCACGATAGGGCTCAAGTCCAACTGCCGCTTCTACAATTCGCAGTTTCTCCTGAGTAGAAAGCACAGTAAACTGTTCAACCATGTTCTGATGCATTATGATGAGTATGTTGTCCGGGTCAACGCCCAACCTTCCCAAGAGTCTTTCAACGTCGTTCTTATTGACGGCATGGTTTTCAAGAGAGAACCAGTACGTTCCGTCACGCCTCAGGACGCGTGTGAGAAAAATCTGGTCTTTGTTAAATCTTGGCACTGGCCTGTTCTTTCCTCTCCTAGTGTTATCTAGAACCAAGGTCACCCGGGCTTGGTCTTTGCCCCAACGTATGAGGTCGCTCAGTTTCCTAGAGCGTTCAGTGTACGACTGCCCTAGAGCCACGGAAATGGCCAGAAGAAGAGACGACTTTCCTGAACCGTTTGGTCCACAGACAACATTCACGCCTGGTTTAAACGGCACTCTGCCGTACTCGTAACTCATGAAGTTCTCGAGGATCACCTCTTGAATCAGCATTGATGATTTTTCCAGGTGTGTGGTAGATAATAAAGGTGAAAATTCCCTTATTAAAACAATTAGTACAGTTTTGCAACAAATAGATTAGTCCACGCATTCGGCTTTTCCGAGGATTTCGATACCATCGATGTCCAAAACACTTTCACATTCATCCCAGATCACTTTTCATATTTGATTTGGTGTTTGCGTAGCGCGTGTGCAATGGAGGTGGGAGCATGGTTGTTCATGGCGTTCGCCGATACCCTACGTTAAGAACGAACAGAGCTCCATTGGCACTACGACAAATGCTCAGTGAGACCCAGGTGGACTCAAGGATCGCAATCTTCATTCTTGGTTTGGAAGCGTAAAGTTTCATAAGCAGAACCTTCTAGACTAAGGGTCTGGGGTTTAAGAATGGTTGTTGCTGGTAAGGTTTTCAAACTGACTGAGTCTCTTGCCGTGGCGGATATCGCTTCAAGACTTGAGGGCTACCGCACGGAAGAGGCTTATGAAGAGGGAGACTACAAACTTGAGCTCATAACCGAGGTCACTAGTCTTCTTCCTAAGGGAAACATGTTGAGAGGCATCTATTCTCACGACTTTGTCACTCAGGTTTTCCACAGGGGCAAGATCTTGCCTACCCCTCGAACAGTTGAAGCAATGTTTAGCTTCACTGAACGTGAAGGTACGACGTTTTTGACCATAGTGGAGAAGAAGCGTGTTGCCAATTTTATAGCAAACAAGCTTAGTGAAGTACTGTTTGAAAAAACAGGCGGGGTACTAGAGGCCAGAATCTCTCCTGAAACGTTGAAAGAGTTTCACTTAAAGAATCCCGAGGACACCAAAATAACATTCTTTGACAACGTGGATATTCCAAACATCGACAAACTGTCTTTGTACGGGCCGGACCTCACAAACACTTCTCTTTTCGAGGACTACGGCAAGCACGGTGACCTGTGGTACGTAGTTGCAAGGTCAAGGGAGCATGGATATGTTGTGGGCATAACTCGAGACGCATCCGTGACTGTATTCAATTTGGCAGAGAAGGAGCCATACCTGGATTACGTAGCTAAGGAAATATACCCTCTCGCGTTGAAAGAAGAGAAGTAGGCCGGTCAACTCCTCCACTGCTTTCTTGGGCGCCTAGTACTCGATTCCCTTTCGAGCACGAAAACCCCTGCTGAACGGGTGCTTGACTTCTACCATTTCTGTGACTAGATCGGCTGCTTCCACGATTTCGCTTGGTGCGTCCCGTCCAGTCAACACCAGCTCGACTTGTGCAGGTTTCTTCCTGATCAGGTCTAGGACACTCTCGGTCTTTATCAGCTTAAGGCTTAGAGCCACGTTGACTTCGTCTAGTATGACTATGTCGCATTCGCCCTCCTTGAGGGCTTTTTCAGCCGTCCTTAAGGCTTCCTCCGCTAGATCCATGTCCATCTTGTCAGGCTTCTTTCCGTCCACGAATTTGCCTCTGCCGTAGGCTTTCAGCTTGAGGCCCGGAAGCCTGTCTATTACGTACAGCTCTCCGTAGTCGAAGCCTCCTTTGATGAACTGGATCATGCAGACTCTCAGTCCTCTCCCTATAGCTCTGAGCGCAAGTCCAAAAGCTGCCGTAGTCTTTCCTTTTCCGTTTCCTGTGTAAACTTGAACCATTCCTTTTTCAAGCTTAGGCACCGTGGACAGCCCTCTTCAAGAGTTTTTCAGCCGCAGACGTCGGGTCTGTCTTCTTTTCCATGATTTCGTGGACGAGTGCGTCAAACTTTCCTTCCTTCTTTAACTCTTCTATCAGAGAACCTGTCACTCTTTCTCTGATGGCGTCAATGAGTTCCGCCTCGGCCTTCGTTCTTAATGAGACCTTTCTGCATTCAAGGTCGCCCTCAAGGAAACATCTGTGTTCTTCAATCTTGTCGACCAGCTTCAGAATACCCTCGCCAGTTAAGGCTATCGTTTTCAGAACAGGCGGTTTCCACGGAATTTCCTTGTTGTTCATCTGTAAGTTTGACTGGATATCAATTACAGCTTTATTTGCGTTCTCGCGGTCAGCTTTGTTTACGACGAAAATGTCGGCTATCTCCATCACGCCGGCTTTTATCGCCTGTATCTCATCTCCGAGCCCTGGGGCGTGAACGACGACTATTGTGTGTGCAACCTTAATGATCTCGACTTCAGATTGACCTGCACCGACAGTCTCGACTATGACCACGTCTTTTCCAGCGGCGTCAAGGACTTTCACAGCGTCTTTCGTCGCCCTTGCTATTCCTCCTGCATAGTTCCGGGTTGCCATGCTACGTATGAAAACGCCCTTGTCAGTGCAGAGTTCTTGCATGCGAATCCTGTCGCCCAAGAAGGCCCCGCCCGTGAAGGGGCTCGTAGGGTCCACGGCGACAACACCCACTGTTCTGCCACGTCGCCTGTATTCCTTGACGATCTTTTCAATAAGAGTGCTCTTTCCAGCGCCGCCAGCGCCGGTTAAACCGATTACGTGAGCTTTTCCCGTGTGGCCGTAGATTCTGGCAACCAGTTCCTGAGCTTCAGGGTCGTTGTTTTCGATAGTGGTTATCGCCCTCGCAACGCTCCTGCGGTTCCCAGCAAGAACACCTTTGGCCAATTCTTCCGTTTTCGTCAATGCACTCGCACATCTTGACTCTTAGCTTCTTCTTGGAAGGTTGTCCAAAACGTAGCGTATTATCGTTTCTGTCGTGGTTCCAGGCCCGAAGATCTCTTTTATTCCCAGCTTTTTCATTTTAACCACGTCTTCCTCGGGGATTATGCCTCCGGCGAAGATCATCACGTCTGTGAGGTCTTGTTGTCTGAGAAGCCTCATTATTCTCGGGAAAAGGGTCTTGTGGGCTCCTGAAAGGATGCTTAAGCCTATGACGTCAACGTCCTCCTGAAGGGCGGTTTCGACTATCTGTTCAGGGGTTTGTCTTAGGCCCGTGTAGATGACTTCCATTCCGGCGTCTCTTAGGGCCCTGGCAACTACCTTTGCCCCTCTGTCGTGACTGTCCAGACCTGGCTTCGCAATTAATACTCTGATTTTTCTGTCTTTTCGCATGTTGTTTCCCTCTTTAGATTATGATCAACTCTTTATATTCTCCGTAAACCTGACGTAACACTTCGCAGATCTCGCCAATCGTTGCATAGGATTTTACTGCCTCTATTATTACGGGCATGAGGTTCTCATCTTTTTCTGTGCATCGACGGAGTTTTCCGAGGGTTTCTTCAACTTTTCTCTTATCTCTCTTCCGCCTTAGCTTTTTGAGACTGAGAACTTGTTCCTTCTCGACTTTAGGATCTACCCTCAAAAGCTCTATCGGAATTTCTTCCTTTTCGATGGTGAAGTCGTTTATGCCGACTATTATGCGTTTCATTTCGTCTATTTCTCTCTGGTACTTGTAAGCGCTGTCGGAAATTTCTTTCTGGAAGAACCCTTTCTCTATGGCTACGATGGCTCCTCCCATTTCGTCCACCTTCCGTATGTAGTCCATCGCCTTTTCTTCCATTTCGTTGGTTAAAGCTTCTAAGTAGTACGAGCCTGCCAAGGGGTCTATGGTGTTGGGCGCGTAGCTCTCGTGAGCAATTATCTGCTGTGTTCTCAGTGCAACTCTCACGGCTACTTCGCTCGGAAGCGCCAAGGCTTCATCAAACGAGTTCGTGTGCAACGACTGCGTTCCGCCCAAAACGGCGGCCAATGCTTGAATCGTGGTCCGTGTGATGTTGTTCAACGGCTGCTGTGCTGTAAGTGTGCAACCCGAGGTTTGGACATGCATTCGCATCCACATGGACCTTGGATTCCTGGCGTGGAACCGCTCTTTCATCAACTTTGCCCAAATTCTTCTGGCAGCCCTGAACTTGGCTACTTCCTCGAAGAAATCGTTGTGGGACGCAAAAAAGAATGATAGTCTATGGGCAAAATCGTCGACCTTAAGACCTCTTTGCATCGTGGATTCAACATAGGCTATTCCATCATAAATCGTAAAAGCTAACTCTTGCACAGCGTTTGCGCCGGCTTCTCTGATGTGGTAGCCGCTTATGCTTACGGGGTTCCACTTCGGCAAGTGTCTCGCGCAGTACTCGATTATGTCCGTTGTCAGTTTAAGCGCGGGCTTCGGCGGATAGATACAGAGTTTCTGAGCGAAATACTCCTTCAAGTTATCGTTCTGCGTGGTTCCACCGAGCCTTTCTCTGGGCACACCCTGCTGGTCGCCTACCGCAACGTACATGGCCAGCAGCATACCTGCAGGCCCGTTTATCGTCATCGACGTTGTGACTTTGTCAAGAGGAATTCCACCGAGCAAAACTTCCATGTCCTTCAACGAAGTGATGGCCACTCCACATATCCCGACCTCGCCCTGCCCCATCGGATGGTCTGAATCGTAGCCCATTATCGTTGGATAATCAAAAGCGATGCTCAAACCAGTTTCGCCTTCTTTAAGAAGATACTTGAAACGTCGGTTCGTCTGTGCTGCCGTGCCGAATCCTGAAAACTGCCGCATCGTCCACAATCGACCGCGGTACATGGTTGCATGTACGCCTCGAAGGAACGGGTACTCGCCAGGAAAGCCCAGATCGTGCATGTAATCCATTGATTTGATGTCTTCTGGCGTGTACAAGCCTTTTATTAGCGTATTGGAGGTGTTCCGAAACTCGGTTTTCCTCTCTTTACATTGCTTTTTCCAGCTTAGCAGTGTTGTCTGCTCCCAGCGTTGCCGTTCTTTTCTTACTTCGTTAATTGTCTTGTCATCAAACGTCGTCATCTCATGCCCTCGCTGAAGCGATGCATTGCTTGAAAGTAACATATCACTATTACGCCTAAAAAGATATTTTCTTATCGGTTTGAAAATGAGAAATTCACTAATCAATGCTCTCACTGCGTAGCCTTGAAGTGTGAATCGAGGCTAAGTGGCTCAATAGGTCTTTATCTGACAACGATGAAGAGATCATGCGCGAGAGCAAAGCGCAGAAGGCTAAGGGAGAAACAACGTGGAAGCCCCTGTCAAAGTGGTGGACTATGACCCAAACTGGCCGCTAGTATTTGAAAGGGAGAAGGCAAAAATTCTGAGCGTGATCGCAAAGAAGGTCGTTGCCGTTGAGCATGTTGGAAGCACGGCTGTTCCAGACTTGGGAGCTAAGCCGATCATTGACATTATGGTTGGTATACGCCTTCTTTCTGATGCTCAAGACTGCATTGGGCCGCTTGAAACCATAGGTTACGAGCATGTTCCAGAGTATGAAGACTCGATTCCCGAAGCGCGCGCGCTCACAAAAGAAAAATCGCTTAGGGGCCCGTTTTTAGCGGAAAGTCCCTGTTGATCTTCTTTGAGATTGCCTCTTCTTATACTTCGTATATCTCCATTGATAAGGCAACTCAGCTTTCACCAAAAGAAAATCATATAGCTTTAAAAATCCAAAGGTTCTTGTGAGATAATTGAGAGGAAGATTGAGTTGTCAAATTGCTGGATTTTTAAGGTAAAAGACGACAAAAATAGCAGATATAGTCTAACTGGAAAGGAAATCTATGATCATCGCATGAAGGAGGATTATTTCTGGGGACTTAAAGAGTTCACAGAAGAAGGAAAGAAGGCACGAAACGTTGCTCATTTGGGGGCTGGAGATTTTGTTCTTTACTATTTGGTCGGAGAATATTGCTTTCTTGGAGAATGTATTTTGTCTTCGGGTTTCAGGTCACTTACTCCTGAGGAATCGAAGAAAATTACGCATCCAGAGTTTTTGGATTGGGAGCAGGGAGTCTTTTTGAATAAAAAAAGTATTGATGTGTGGAATAAAGCTCTGCCAATGAAATCCTTAGTGGGAAAAGTGCACTTTGTTCCTATCGGTAAAAACTTTGGCTCATATATTCAAGGAAGCATCACAAGAATCAAGCATAAGCAGGATTTTGACACCGTTGTCCATGAACATGAATTGATGCATTGACTCGGAAAGTGGCATTATCACCCGACTTGCACCACGAAGAACGATCACCCTAAGATGCACCAGAACCACAATTGAAAAGAAATAACTGTGAGCGAAATCATAGTAGGGGTATGTTGTTCCAGTATTTTGCGCTCCTTGATAGGTTCAATTCTGATATAGATGAGCTTGATCTGAGTTTTGAGAATAGAACCCTCAAGATTGGCAAGATTCCTAAGGAAAGGCTTCGAACTTTCTTACTAAGTCCAAAACCCAAAATTCCTTCAATTAACGAAGCGTTTGAAGTGGCTATTGATCTTGGAGAGGGCAGGTATTGGGTGGACTATCATTATGAAGTGGAGGATTCCAGAGAAGCTATGATAAGAGTCAGCAATATTGTTGATGAAGAAATAGCAAAAGTAATGCTCGTTTTACGGCTTTTCAAGGAAGGATGCATTAGGATCGTTTTTGATGTTTGGAGAGGAAAGCATATCGCAACACATTTTTCATCAATCAGACCTTCTAGAAATGAGGAAAGACTGTATTTCCTGCCTAGCTCATCTCTCTTAGATTTAAGGAATTTTCGGGAAGAATTTATGAACACTGCATGGGAGAAGAAGGAATCCTCTAGTCCTTTAGGCATAGCATTGAGTAGGTTTACTGATAGTTATGAAAGGATCAAATTAGAGGACAAAATTATAGACTACATGATTGCTTTGGAAGCCCTATATCTGCAAGATGGAACAGCCGAACTTAGCTATAGACTTGCCCACAGACTATCTGTTCTGCTTACTAAGGACAAAAAAGAGCGACAACGATTGTTTAAGATGACTAGGAAATCTTACGATCTGAGAAGCAAAATCGTACACGGTTCAAAGTATGATCTATCACATGAAAAAGTGTGGTTTGTCGAGGACACACTTAGACAATCAATTAGAAAGTTCTTGAAGACTCCCAAACCTAATTGGTTAAGAATCATTTTTTAAGGAAATGATGAGGCCCATATCCAGTTAGTGGTAAGCTTCACCAAACAGACATGTCAACTGAAGAAGTAACAGAGGCCTCGTTTGAGAAAATTCGGAAACGCATTGTGGATTCGCTTTGGAAAAATTGAGGTTCAACTCCCGACTGAATCAGCTTGCGGAAACTCCCGAACCCGAATCAGAACCGAACCAAAGATTACCAACCGATAAGTTTACAGAACCCCATTTACATATAAAAAAACTATTAGTTTCGTTTATTCTGAAACAACCGTACGGGAAAGCCAATTAATTAATCAATGGATTAAAAAAAGGATTCTAGGTTTGAGAACGTGGAACGAGACAGAAAGCACTAACAAAAAGCCTATTATCAACGGGAAATCTTAGGTTATATTAGAGTAGCCATGTCCAAAATCAGAAAGCTTGTTGGTTTGGCCATAGTTGTCGTTATAATAGGTCTTTTGCTCTATTATGCTCCGACAATAATCTCCTTTGTTCAAAACCCTAGTTCTTCTGGTTCTTCTTACAATGCTCCTTGCACAAGTCTAACGCTTAGGGACGGAACCAGCGGGACGAACCATACGACTACACTCGACTTTGGAGACACAGAATATACTTTTGAATATTCGATTGGCAGTTATTTTGAGGCCTCGACATTTATTGAACCGTACGAAATATACACGCCACACATTGGAGATGTATACAGATATTGCGGAATTGAGATTGATATATCTAAGGTCACATCAGACTATATCTCAAGCTACATTGTATTTTTAGTCAAGCCTACCGTTCAGAACTACATGGCTTCTTTGCATTACACAAAAGTAAACATCACTTTGAATAATGATGTAGCAGTCAACATTAGTAGTGGATTAACCAATGAGACGCACCAATACTACTTTGCATATGATGGAATGGTTAGTCCAATGGAAATTGATGGCTGGCTAGAAGTATGGTTCTCTTCTCAGGGCCAGAAATTCGATGCAGTTGTTGGCAACACGATAACAGTTTTCAATATAGAAATCAGACCTTTCAAAGTGCAGTCGCATTACATGGTGATTTATGTCAAGCCCTTGTATTGATTAGTAGTTAACAAAAAAGATGAGTTGGTGAGAAGAATGGGATTTGCGGAAATTTTGAAGGGTGTGGTCATTGCTTTTATTGGTGGCATTTTGGCTCTGCTAGGTTTAGGCATCATAACTTTTCCGACTCTGCTTCAAATTTACGGATTCCCAAACTTAGGCATCGTGTCCTTGCCTTTCGGAATTGTCTCCATAATATTCGGATTAGCCCTATTGATTTATGGACAGAAACTCGCTGGAATAAGATAGATGGGAGATAGCAATATCGGAGAATCAAAAATGAGTGAAAAGAAGGTAGAGACAAAATATTACTGTCAAAGTTGTGGTGAACAAATCAAGCCAACAGATACAACATGCCCTAAGTGCGGAAAGAATCTGAGCGAAGCGGGTAGAAGGATAGAAAAAACCTTTGATGAAAGCGTTGGATTATCAAGTAGCTTTACAATTCAAGTAAAACCTGTAGACCGCCGTGGAAAGGTTAAATTGGTTGGCGAGTTTCTCGGTAGTTTTCTGGTTTTCGCGGTTTTGATTTTCGGCATATTGTTTCTAGTCACTAGGTCATTCCCTGACTACGTGCCTATCTCGAATGCGGATGACTTGCTACGCATCATGATTAATGTGGACGGGATTCTTTTGGGCTTTGTTGGAATCGTTTTCGCTCAATTGCTGTCATCAATAATGGACCAGCAAAACGTCCTATATCAAAGGATACTTGAGAAACCTGATGAAGCTGTCGAAAGCATGAAATCTCTGGAGTATATGGATTTAAGGAAATATGCACTATCGTTTATTGCAATTGGTACGTTTGTTTCTTTGTTAATGTCTATTTTCGTTTCAATGGCGAACATTGCGAAGAATTCTAAACTATTGCCAACAGACACCTTTGCAACTTTTGGAATTCTATTTGGACCTTTGTACTACACTATCATAGCGGTGATGTTTCTAACCTTTGCTTTAGTGTTTTTGCCTATGAGACCACCATTGAAAAGGGTTCAAAAGGATAATCAACCAAAAGCCTAAGCCATGCCGTACAGAAAGCCTTAGTCAAGTTGAAAGAAGAATATGAGAAAAAAGAGATGACAATTAATGAAAGCGTACGAGATAGTTGGACTGTGCTTTCTTATTTGTGTGATAGTAGCTTTCATAGGCTTTGAAACGGCAAATCTTTTACAATGTATATTTTTTGAAGCCATAGGAAGTTTTTTTGCTCTGGCGTTTGTTGTTTCATTCTTAGCCAAAAGGCTATAGCACGACTCAGAGAGGACTACGAGCGGAAAACTTAGAGAAAGCGGAAAGACCTTTCGACCCTAGAACGTGGCTCAAGGCTCTTGCGAGCACGGAGCACGGTTCATGCGTCTAATCAGTCTTTCCTCAAATCGTAAGTCTTGAGGCTCGAAGCTTATAAACTTAGTCCCTAAACGATGTTGCTTTTTCGACCTTCATTAATCAGGTTTTTTGACCGATTATCGGACAATAACAGCAATTAACGAGTATCCTTGCACGTAACCCTTAAAGTCATACCACCCTATTACTGCAAGACTAGGGATACCAGCCTTATCTCCTAGCCTTGTTCCTAAAATGGGTGGGGGGGATATGGTTTGGGTTCTGTTTGCCTAAAGAAGCTTTGGGCAGGGTCGTATTTCTTCGAAGGCTTAAGGTTTCGTCATATACTAATGGTTGAGTACGACAGCGATTTTTGGAGGCGCCACTTGCTCTTCAGAGACTTCTTGCGAGCGCATCCACAGGCGGCCGGAGAGTATCATAGGCTGAAGAAGGAATTGGCTGCAAAGTACAGGCTTAATCGTGAAGCCTACACAGAGGCTAAGACATTGTTTATTGAATCTATCGTGGCCAAGGCCAGTCGTAGCAAAAGCTTGAAAGAGAAGGGTCATGGCAAAAAGAGATGATCAAAGGGATCACTGTTCGGAAGCTCCCTTTCGGCGCATACTGAATCGGCAGTTCTTAAGCTTCTAGCAGAGAGGCAGCGGCTGAGAATCCCCATCCGTAGCCTAGCATCAGAACGATGTCACCTTTCGAAGGCTTACGCGTTGAGACTATTCTTTCAAGGATGAACGGCAAGCTTGCACCAGATAGGTTGCCGTGCATTCTGAGTACTTCACGCGATTCCTCCAGTTTCTCATGTTCGAGTCCGTGGTGCTCAGCCAAAGCGTCAAGTATCTTTTGGCTACCTGTGTGAACTGCCCACTTTTTAGAGATCCTGATAGTGTTTTCAGCGTTCTTTCCAAGCAGTTTCTTCAGAGCCACACCTGTGTACTTGACTCCAAGTCTTGGAATCTCCTTGTCCAGGTGTGAGTGGAAGCCGAATTTGAAAGGTTCCGGCAAGCTTGCGAGTCTAGCGTAGCCTGCCAGATAGTCTTCTTCTCCTACGTTTGTCACTTCAACTGTCTTCTTAACGGTCAGGCCTTCCCCTTCATTTGATACGATGGCAGCGGCTGCTCCATCTCCGAAAAGAAAATACTCCATCGTTGCAATCCACTTCCGCAGTTCCATCTGCCGTTTCCGGTCGTCTTTGAACTCGTTGATTCGGCTTATTTCTGTGACGCCTTTCATGCCACGTACCTGGTTCTGGAACCAGTATGAGCTGACTCCGGAGACGCAGACCAAAACGTTATCTTTGCGATGTGTTGCCAGATGGTCTTCTGCCAATTGCAAGGCTTTGGGAAAGGCTGTGCTGGCGATTCCCTGAGCGTTAACATGCTTGATGAACGGGTCGAAACCGATTTTCCTGACCAACAGTTGGCTGAGACCCGGGCTTAGGATCGGGTTCACATCATAAGCCGCAACGAAGTAGCCTATGTTTTTGATGGGGATCCCAGTCTTTTTGATTACGCTTCTACATGCATCAACGCATAAGTCAACGAGACCAGCTTCGCTGAGGACTTTTTCCGATTTTGAACCTATAGACACTCGTTCAATGAACGATCGCCTTGAAACTCCCAAGTTGAGAATGTTCTGCCTGACGCCTTCAGGTAGGCTACATGGAAAAGTATCTATCAGTTCTTCGGTTGCGTACTCGTGTTCTGGCAATGTTGGGGACAGTCGTAGTACGTGCATGTCAGTAAGGGTGATGTGAAAATTATAAAAGGATTGTCCAAAGGCTTTCGATCCGCAACTGACGTCAGTTGGTGCTTGGAGCCTCCGCAAAAATCTTATAGTCGATGAAATCCACTAACTATCTCTTTTAAGCTTGAGGTGGAAGGTTGAAGAAAGTCGGAATAGTCGCCGGAAGCATTTCAAGGTTTGACAACCCCAGACACACCTTGCAGGAAGAAATGTGCGCTGAAGCCGTCAAGATGATACTTGATGACGTTCCAGAACTTGAGCTTGGAGACTTTCTCAGGAAAGGCTACGCTTGTTGCTACTCCTATTTCAGCGACATCCTGGAGCAGCAGCAGTGCATGCAATGGATAATAAACGACTACTTGGGCCTGTCAGGAGTGCCTTCGTACCGTGTTGAAGGAGGCGGTGCAACGCCGATCGACGCAGTAGTGAACGCAGCTCTGTGGATACGTTCAGGCATGTTCCCAGCTGTCCTCGTGGTTGGATGGGAAAAAATGAACGAGATGCCCATCCAGAAAGTAAACGAAGCCATAGCCATTGCTGGAGACACCGACTGGGACTTTGTTTCAGGTTTCACCTACAACGCTTTCTATGCGACGATGGAGGCCCGTCGAATGCACGTGTACGGAGACAAAGAGGAAGACTTGGCTGAAGTTTCAGCTATGTGCCACAACAACTCGCTTGAAAATCCGTATGCTCAGTGGCCAGCTCAGCATGGCTTCGGCAGGATAACCGTCGAAGACGTGTACAAGTCTCGATTGATCTGTTGGCCTTACAGGACGTATGAATGTGCGATGACAAGTGAAGGCGCCTCAGCCTTGCTCTTGGCAAATGAAGCGATGACAAAGAAGCTAACCGACAACCCTGTCTGGATAAGCGGTGTAGGCTTCGGCTCTGACACGATGAGGGCTGGAGACCGTCCGGACAACCCGGCTTGGAAGGGCTTGTACCCGCAGGATGAAAAGGTGTGGCCTAAAGAGATTCCTAAGCCGCTATCACCGTACCCTGATCTGTTGAATTTCGGCTCATTAAGAGTGTCCGCGAGAATGGCCTACAAGGACGCTGGAATCAAGAATCCGCGAAAAGAAATCAGCTTCGTTGAAATCTTCGACCCGTACGCAGGCGTCGTTCTCGCAGGGCTTGAAGACTTCGACTTCTGCAAGCGGGGCGAAGGAAAGAAGCTGGTTAGAGACGGCGTGATTCAGGCCCAAGGGGAGCTTCCATGTCAACTCAGCGGCGCCCTAACCGCTCAGGGCCACGCTGTTGGTTCAACATCAATTGCCCAAGTCGTGGACAGTTACTGGCAGCTGAGCAACCAGATCGGTAAGAAGTGGGGAGCACCCAACAGACAGTTCAGCAAGCCGAAGAAAGCGTTCATTCACGGACACGGAGGCACGGGATGTCAAGCAGGAGCCGTGGTCTTGGAGGTGTAGAAGAATGAAGCAACCTGGACCAGAAAAGATGATGAAGCAATCAGCGTACGACGAGAAATGGTGGCAAGAGTGGGAACGCAAGGGCGGCTGGAGGCCTGAAGGCTGGAAAATTGTGGAAATGAACGACGGTCCCACACTCAACGATTTGAAACCTGAGAAGTTCTTGATCGTCCACAGACCGCATGGGAGCATGTTCCACCATAGCTACGGCAAAGTGTCGAAGTTCTTCATAGGCTTGCTCGAAGGAAAACTCTACGGAACCAAATGTCCTAAGTGCGGCCTCGTCTATTGTCCCCCACGTGCACATTGCTTCAACCCCATATGCAGACTGGAAGAAACAAGATGGGTTGAGCTTCCGAAGAAAGGGGAAATCCACGCTCACACGATAATGGCCATTGCATGGCCTTCTATGGCACACCTGCAACCCCTAGTTGGAGCAATGGTGAGAATCGACGGAACAAACACGTGCCTCCCGATGACCATGCGAGATGTTGACCCGGAAAAAGTCAACATAGGCTTGAAGGTCAACATAAACATCGCGAAGCAGCCCAAAGGCGACCTGCTGGACGTTTACGCAACGCCAGCTGAGGAGCCAGTTGCTCCGAAGAGAAGTCCGGAGGAGCTGAAGCGATTCAGAGAAGACATGGAAAAGACAAGAGCCTGGGTCAAGAAGACGTTCGGACCAAAGTAATGAGAGCCGATCCAAACTCAACTTAACCCCTTTTTCAAAAATCTCCGCCATTCTTCTTTCGTGTGAACTGCAGGACCAGCCAACGAAACTTAAATAGTCGTTTATTCAGTAACTCATTTTCTCCGCGCAGTGGCATTTCGGAGGGAAAACTCAATTGAAAGGGGAACCTCTTGTCTCAATAGTCTCTGCTGGTTTGTCGAAGTTTGGAAAACTCGAAGGTTTGTACGCTAGAGAGATTTTTGCGGAGGCAGCGAAGGAAGCCTTTGACAACTGTCCAAAGCTGGACCCCAAGAAGGACATTCAAGCCTTGTTTGTTGGTCATATGGGAGAGTCCTACGAGCACCAGGGTCACACGGGTGCAACAATCGCTGACTGGATCGGTCTTGGACACGTTGCTGCCACAAGAACCGAGGCTGCCTGTGCCTCTTCCGGTGCAGCTCTCAGGGTAGCGATTTGCGCAGTGCGCTCAGGCTTGAGCGATGTTGTCATGGTCGGCGGCGTCGAGAAAATGACACATAGGACGACGGCGGAAGTGACTGAGTATCTTGCCATGGCTTCTGATTATCCCTTCGAGCAGTGGCACGGCATAACTTTTCCAGGGCTGTACGCGTTGATGGCCACCGCTCACATGCATGCTTATGGAACGACAGAGCGACAGTTAGCTATGGTCGGAGTCAAAAATCACTATCACGGAAGTTTGAACCCGAAGGCGCACATGCAGAAGGAAATAACGCTTGAGACCGCTCTCGCCTCACGCATGGTCGCATGGCCACTTAAACTGTATGATTGTTCGCTCATCACAGACGGTGCTAGCTGCCTAGTTCTTACCAAACCTGAACTGGCCAAGAAATACACGGACACCCCTGTGCAGATCATTGGAAGCGGCCAAGCCAGTGACACCATCGGCCTGTACGAGAGGGCGAGCCTGACTTCACTTGAAGCGGCAAAGGTCGCCGCCAAGAACGCATGTGAAATGGCAGGGGTGAAATCGGAAGACGTTGACGTCGCAGAAGTCCACGACTGTTTCACCATAGCAGAAATAATAGCCTACGAGGACTTGGGGTTTTGCAAGGTAGGTGAAGGCGGAAAACTGGTTGAGAGCGGCGAGACAAGGCTCGGGGGAAGAATTCCCATCAACACCAGCGGAGGTCTAAAGGCCAAAGGGCATCCCGTTGGCGCAACCGGAACAGGCCAAGCCTACGAAGTATACCTGCAGCTGACAGGACGCGCCGGCAAACGCCAAGTCCAGGATGCAGAGATAGGGCTCACGCACAACGTAGGCGGCTCAGGCGCGACCGCCACGGTTCACGTTTACAGGGGGACATAGAAGTGGTTGAACAAGCACCTTTTACGATAGAACAGTTCTACAGGAACATCAACCAGGGAAAGCTGCTAGGCGGAAAATGCAGAAAATGTGCAAAGGTGCACCTCCCGCCCAGGCCGATCTGCGACAATTGCTACTCAAAAGAGTTTGACTGGACCGAGATTCCGACGAAGGGAAAACTGTTAACCTACACGGTCATCCACATCGCTCCAGCGCAGTTCCAATCAATGGCCCCGTACGCCATCGGTATTGTTCAACTCGAAAACGGTCTGAAACTTCCCGGGATGATCAGAAGCGTACCGCTGGAACAAGTAAAAGTAGGAATGGACCTGGCGGTAGACTTCGGAACCTGTGTAGCTGTGCAGCCTTGGCCTCAATGGCCAAGATACTATTTCAAACCTGCATAACTAAGCAGCGGGCCGCCTTCTTGTGATTGCACTTGGACTTGAGACCGCTTGAGCTACGGAATACGGTTCAAAAGACTGCATGATGCACTAACCAGAGTTCCACAGCCAGTGAAGGCCTTTGTGATCGGCTTTTCTATTCAGCGCTGGGTTTTCCTATGGCCTCTAGGCTCTGCAACGCTAATGTTAACAGGAAAAGCATAACAAAAATGTAAACGACAATGACTGCCTTATACAGCAACGAAATGCTTGAGAAAACAAGCACATACGTGCCTAGAACCATGAGTGCGAGAGTAACTGCACTCAAGCTGCCAGACATTCTTACGGATATCTCGTTCACCCACTCTTGAAATCAATTGCGTGGTTTCCTAAAATGCATGGTTCTAGATAAGAATATCCTCGCCGGAAAGGTTTTTTGAACAGAGAAGAAGAAAGGCCAGACAGTTCTAAAGAAACTTCTGACAAGCCCAACTGTCGCGGTTCTCGTACCTGATTCTTGGCCCCCTCTTAGGGCGCGCTTAGCACGATGCGTCAAGCAGTTGTTACAACTTCTTTCTGGGAAGTTGTCGCTCATCGTGCCGCATCAATGCAACCATTCAGAGCCACACTGATGCATGCAGGCAATTGCGAAAATGGTAGTATGTCGAAAACCGATAGGTGCTGATCGAAAGGGTCGTGTTCGTCAGAACCCGTTGGGTTCCGGCTGATGTTACGTTTAAATGTGTGAACCGAAAATAGCTAAGTGAAACTGAAGGGTGTCGAAATGGTCAATTTATGGCGGGACATTCCTTGCGGTCCAGATCCTCCGCACAAGGTCTACGCAGTTGTTGAAGTGCCCAGTGGAAGCACGAACAAGTACAAGTTTGACTGCGAAGTTGGGTTCTTTAAGCTTGACCGAGTGCTGTATTCCGCCCTTTACTACCTAGGCGATTACGGCATAATCCCACGGTCATGGTCATTAGACGGAGAACCCCTGGACATTCTTGTCCTGACCACAAAGCCCACCTTCACGGGCTGCGTGATCACCGCCCGCCCCATAGGTGTCCTCACCACAGAAGATGAGAACGGGCAGGATGACAAGATCCTCGGAGTGCCGGTGAACGACCCGAGGTTCGAGGAGATCCAGGACATAGACGGCGTTGGAAAACACTTGAAGACAGAAATCGCAGACTTCTTCGTGAACTACAAGCGGCTTGAACCAAAGAAGTGGGTTAAGATCAAAGAATGGGGCGACGCTAAGGCTGCAGAGAAACTGATACTTTCGGCCTATCAACTGTACAAGGAAGAATTCCACTCAATCTAGCCCCAGAAAATTGCGCGCTGCCTTGTCCCTTCATTGTGCGTGCGCACCTGAACAGCCCGCACAGGTTCGCATCCAGCCTGAACAGCCTCACCGTCTTCAATGATGCTCGTGAACTGTATATGCAAAGTGTATATGCAAAATGTATATGCTTTGAGGGTCGTGTTCTTTGCGAATTTAGGGACAACCCAGCGCGCTGATAAGGCTAAATAAGTTCTTCGAACCTCAGAAAGAAGACAGAATCAGATGACAAAAGCGTCGCAAGTGCTCCTGTATATGTGTTGTACAAGTCTACAGGAACAGAATCCAGAATACAGAACGTTTAATTTCCTTTGAACACGAATATCAAACTTGTCTTGGTGGCCCAGCGAATGAAGCCGCCCTCATCTTTAAGATCCTTGCTGAAGCGGAACGGATATTCCGAAAGGACAGTCGATGAGATTTGGAAATGGTACGATTTCAGTGAGAGAAAAGGAGTAGCTAGTTTCTAATCTAGGTCGCGCTTCCAGAATTTTTGTACGTAACCTTTCTTCTTGGCTTTGATGGTTTGTTTATCGTTTCCACTAGCCTCGGCAGATCCCTGATTGAAGCGATGAAGTAGCTCGCTCCGGAAGCGATCAGCTCTTTTTCAGACGACACGCCGGTCGGCAAGCCTACGGCGATGACGTTCAATTCCCTTGCACACTGCATGTCACGGGTTCCGTCTCCAATCAGGATCGCTTCTTTTGGGTTGACATGCAAAGCTTTCAAAGTGGCTTTCAAATGCTCGGGGCTAGGTTTGACGTACTTGACCTTGTTTCTAGGCGTGACCGCATCGAAGAATTTGGATATGCCAAACCGTTTCAGGATGTGGTTTGTCGATTTCTCGCTGTTAATAGTGCACAGGCCGATTTTCAAGCCCATCTTCTTCAAGGCTTCCAGCGTGTCAACAGCGCCTGAAAGCAGGCCGGTGGTTTTCGCGGCTTCCAGCTCGTATTTTTCAGCAATGGCCAAGGCGTCGTTCTTGACTTTGCCCACAAGCCTATCGGATTTGCCGTTGTTTTTCAGGAAAATCTCGGTCATCTTCAGCATGTCAAATATGCTTTCGTTAGTCGAAAGTATTGAGCCCGGTAGCCCAATTCTGATGAGATAGCTCCTGACGTCTGCCCTAACAGTGACGTAGTCTAAGTTGAAGCTTGCAATCGTGCCGTCCAAATCGAAGACCACTGCCTTGACAGTCATCAGTTCTCAACCTTTCCTGATGGATTTTGAAGGCTCTGATCACATTTGAGCAGAGATATACTTTGCGGTAAGACCAGAACAACGAGCTCCAAAAGCGAAAGCTTGATTCTTCAGGCTCGGCAGAAGCCAAAGTAGAGCGAGTTTCTTTCACGGAAACGTGGGCTTCATGTTGGGCAGATGAGGCGGGAAGGTCCTCTTTTGTGTGCCGTTCATGAAGCCGCCGTCGTGCAACTTCGTACGCATCGCAGTCTTTAGTACAAACCTTTTATGTTGGACCTAAATCGCATAAAGATGAGTTCTGGCGGGGCATAACTGTGGAATTTATTAGGACTGAGCGGTTGTTGTTGCGAGATCTGATGGAAGCCGATTGGCAATCCGTTCATCGCTACGCTTCCGACCCGGAGGTCGTTCGATACATGAGTTGGGGGCCCAACACAGAGGAAGAAACGAAAGGCTTTATCCAGCGAGCGCTCGCAGGCCAAAACGAGAGACCCCGCCGTAACTACACGCTCGCAATAGTCGTGAGAAACGAAAACGAGCTCATCGGCAGCTGCTCGATCTGTGTTTCAAACCTCGACAACAGGGAAGGATGGATCGGTTATTGCCTCAATCGCTGTTTCTGGGGAAAAGGGTACGCCACTGAGACGGCAAACGCACTCGTCGATTTTGGGTTTGACAAGCTGAACTTGCACAGAATATTCGCCACGTGCGACCCGGCAAACAACCGCGTCTGCACACGTTCTGGAGAAGATTGGAATGAAGCGCGAAGGTCGTATGCGAGAGCACATGTGGGCAAGGGGAAAATGGCGAGACTCTTTGCAATACGCGATCCTAGAACATGAACGTGTGCATGCTCGAAGCGGCCAAGGGTAACTTCAATATTCAACCTTCAACAATATAGAACACTGACCGAGCATGAACTTTGAAGGATACACAGGGGAGAAACTCTGGCCTGTATTGGTTGAAACGGTCCACGCCTTAGTCATGTACCCGCATCATAAAGCCTACACAAGAGATACGGTTCTCCCCGAAAAACCCGAGACATTCCCCGCAGATTTGGCCGCGAGACTGAACATACCGTTCGGCGAGGCATTAGTGATTCTGTGCGAACTGGCGAGCGAAAGGAAGGTCCAGCCCTAGCTCAGGGCGGGTCCCTCTGTAGGCGGAGTAACATGAAGTCTGGCTTACAAATGAACGCCTTGGAGCAATTTGAGGCCGTTGTGAAGGCAACAGAGGTCACGATGGCCAAATAGGCTTATTCTACAACGTATCTGAACGCTAGGTGCTCGCCGGCTGTCGGACTTTTTCTTATTACCCGCAGTATGTCGCCAGGCTTGGCTCCTATCGCCTTGACGGTTGGGTCCAATGAGCTTATCTGCGGTAGCTGGTACGGTTGCACCCTGTACTTCAACAGGAGCTCCGCTTTCTCTTCTTCGCTTAGAATTTCATGCTTCGGAACAAGCCTGTGTTGAAAAAGGTCGAAAGCGGGGAATGTCTTAGGCAGGAGCTCAATCTTCTTCTTCTTGGCGCCCTGCTTGACGGCGTGCGTGTATCTTCCGTCAGTGACTATTATTCCTCTTTCCACGTCTGCGTCTTTCATGGCTTTCGCAAGACGGTTTATGCTGTTTATGCCCACTGTGGTTTCGCCGGGAACGCACCAAACGACGGCCTTCTGCTTGTCCCTTGGAATATCGACCAAGTATTCAACAGCATCTTCGCGTTTCTGTTTCTTGTGGAGTTTGTATCCTCTGAGTTTAATTAAAACTTCGGCCTTGCGCTCTTCAAGAGTGGCGACTTTCTTACTCAAAGCTTAAGCCTCGTTACAGAACATTCCAAACCTAAACAACCCGTTAACCCTTAAACCTTACGCTTGATACTGATGGAATGGTGATCATGAAGAAATCACTCGTGGAAATGTCGTTTATGTCGAATGGTGAACCGGGCAAACCTTCGATAACTAGGTTCGAAGAATTATTTCCTCAGCATAGTTTCTGATGCCTTCAGCATACTTGGACATTGCTTCCGGCGTGTACGGTTTCAGTGCATTCAGGCTCTTGTCAAGCGTGTCTCCTGGCACGAACTGCTGCAAGGCCCATGCTCTTGCGCCGTTGACAAGCCCACTCATGGCGCACACGTCTGCAGGTTCAAAGAAGCCCGGCACGACCGTTGTTCTGAACTCGTACTCGACTTTGCCCATCTTCAAGATGTCCATTGCGCGCACAAGTTCAGCCGTGTCTCTGGCTCCCAGCAGCATGTATTTCTCCAGGCTCGTTTTCACATCCAACGCTACGTAATCCACGCTTTGCAAGCACTCTTCCAGCATGTGAGAGTCCAATCCGTTGGTGTCCAATTTCACTGCAAACCCCCTGTCTTTCAGCTTCTTCAAGAACCTGGGCAGCTCCTTGTGGATCGTCGGTTCTCCGCCGGTGACCACGACTGCGTCAACGTATTTTTTGCGTTCTTCAAGAATTTTCAGGGTCGTTTCCTCGTTGAGAAAGGGTGGTTGAGGGTTGACCACTATGCGCCAGTTGTGGCAGAAGGGGCAGCGCAGGTTGCAGCCAGGCGTGAAGAGCACAGAGCATATTCTGCCTGGAAAATCCGTCAGACTGGTTTTTTGAATTCCACTGAACTTCATTGGCTTATCACTTGGGTTGGAACCGCGGTCATGACTGCAGACTTGTCAAAGGTTTTCCGTATGGCAAACTCCGCCTGTTTGCCGTCGTTCCATTGGTCCACAGGCCTTAGGTAGCCAACAACTCTTGAGTACACTTCGCACTTTGCTCCACAAGTTGGACATTGCTTGTGTTCACCCTTTATGTAGCCGTGGCTTGGACATATGCTGAAAGTCGGTGTAAGCGTGAAATAAGGCAGATGCGAACTCCAAGCGGCTTTCTTAATGAGTTCCGCCGAGGCCTTCCATGAAGGAAGCCGCTCGCCCAGAAAGATGTGGAAGACTGTGCCGCCAGTGTAAAGCGTCTGCAGTCTGTCTTGATGCTCCAACGCTTCAAACAGGTCACCCTCAAAATCGACTGGCAACTGCGAAGAATTGGTGTAAAAGGGTTCTGCGCCGTTCACCACGTTTTTCTGATTAGCAGCAATGATGTCGGGGTACCTCTTTCTGTCAATCCTTGCCAGTCTGTAGCTGGTTCCCTCAGCCGGAGTGGCCTCAAGATTGTACATGTTGTCTGTTTCATCCTGATACTCTAGAAGCCTGTTGCGCATGAACTTAAGCGTCCTGATCGCAAAGTCTGTTCCGTCGCCCGAGACGATGCTCACGCCGAACAGGTTCAGAATCGCCTCATTCATGCCTAGTATGCCGATGGTTGAGAAGTGGTTTCGCCAGTAGCGGCCGTGTTTCGCTTTGACGCTCTGAAGATAACGCTTTGAATACGGGTATAATCCGTTTTCAGTGAACGTCTCCAGGACCTTCCTTTTTATTTCCAAGCTGTCTTTGGCAACTTGCATAAGAGCTTCCAGCCGTTCAAAGAATTCGTCCTCATCCTTCGCCAAGTACCCGATCCTCGGCAGGTTCAGGGTCACAACGCCTATTGACCCCGTCAACGGGTTTGCGCCGAAGAAACCGCCGCCCCGATTGCGCAGTTCGCGATTGTCGATTCTGAGTCGGCAACACATGCTTCGGACGTCCTCAGGCTTCATGTCGGTGTTGATGAAATTGGAGAAGTAAGGCACTCCATACTTGGCCGTGACCTCGAAGATTTTCCGGGCAATGGAGGATTCCCAGTCGAAATCCTTTGTGACACAGTACGTTGGTATCGGAAAAGTGAACACTCTTGCCTTAGAGTCGCCCTGGCTCATCACGTCTGCGAAAGCGGCGTTGAACATGTCCATTTCTGCCTGCATATCTCCGTAGGCGGCATTAGTCTGTTTTCCACCGATTATTACAGACTCATTCTTTATGTAATCTGGAACGGTCATGTCCAAAGTAACGTTTGTGAAGGGCGTCTGGAAACCCACGCGCGTGGGCACGTTCATGTTGAAGAAGAATTCCTGCAGTCCCTGTTCAACCTCTTTCTGATTCAGGCCGTCGTGACGGATGAACGGCGCGAGATACGTGTCGAACGTGCTGAAGGCCTGAGCTCCTGCGGCTTCGCCTTGAAGAGTGTAGAAAAAGTTGACAATCTGCCCTAGCGCCGTCCTAAAATGGTTAGCCGGCTTGCTCTCGATCTTTCCTGAAACTCCTCCGAACCCCGACGTTAGCAGTTCCCTTAGGTCCCAGCCAACGCAGTACGCGCCTAGCACTCCGAGGTCGTGGATATGCATATCGCCGGAAAAGTGAGCGTCTGCGATGTTCAGAGGGTAGATTCTGCTGATCCAGTATTTCGCGATGACAGTTGATGAGAGATAATTGTTCAAACCCTGCAGTGAATAGCTCATGTTGGAGTTTTCTCGGACACGCCAGTCCTCTATCTCCAGATATTGGTCCACAAGGTCTGCATCGCTCAAGAGTGCAGCGAGTTCTCTTTGGTCCTGATGCTGTTTTCGGTACAGGATATAGGCTTTCGCCGTTCTTGCATGGCCGTTCTCTATGAGCGTTTTTTCAACCAGGTCCTGAATCTCCTCCACCGTGGGAACACCGTCTTCGCCAAAATGAAGGCTCAGCTGAGCCATTACCTGACCGCTGAGCATTTTCGCCAGCTCGCGGTCTTTTCCCCCGACAGCTTTGGCCGCCTTCCAAATCGCGCTTGTTATACGTTCTTGGTCAAAGGATTCTAACTTTCCATCACGTTTTCTCACAGACTTCATGCTTTTACCTCTTTGAGCAATCTCTGGAAATCTTCAGGTTCCTCGAACTTTCTGTAGACCGAGGCGAACCTGATGTAGGCTACTCGGTCAAGTTTCTTCAGATGTTTCATGACCAAATCCCCGATCTCTTCGGAGCTCACTTCCTCTTTTCCAGGCGCCATCAGATCTTGCCTGACCTGCTCTGCCAGCTCGTGGATCCGCTCCATCGTCACGGGTCTTTTCTCGCAGGCTTTCTGCAGACCTCTGATGATCTTGTTGAGGTCAAAGCGCTCCGGCCTGCCGTCCCTCTTCTTCACTATCAACTCAACCGTTTCTATGTACTCGTACGTCGTGAACCGTCTCTCGCAGTCTCCACACTCCTTGCGTCTTCTGACCGCGTTGTCAGGCGAATCCCTCGTTTCGAGAGTTTTCAGGTTTTCAGACCCACAGTAAGGACACTTCAAAGCATCACCACGTATGCGCTCTGCAAGTTGTTAGTGTTTCACAACTGAGGCGAACGCTGTATCTAGCGTTTACTTATTTAAGGTCTTTCTACAATAAGGTTGAATTTATCTGGAGAACATGCAGGTTGGTCATGTTCGATGTGAACATAATCACCAACAAACGAGGTTATCAAAGAAGGTGTATCTAGGCAAAAGGGCCTCATTTCTTGCCAACACCGAAGGTGTTTAAGATTTTCGCATCGAACTGCTTTCTAGCTGAGTTCATTGCTGTTGTGTATTCCTTTTCTCATCACAAAAGACCATTTCCTTTCCTCTTCATCCGAGAAGCCAAATCTCTCGTAAAGCTGCCTCGCAGGAATGTTCGTCTTCAAAACGGTGAGTTCTAGCCATTTCTTGCCGAGCCTCTTTGCGACTTGCGTGCAGTGGCTTAGAATGAAGGTGGCTATGCCACGTTTTCTGTATTCGGGTGCTACGCCCAAGCTTCCCACGTATAAGGCGTCAGATCTCTCGCGGAGGACGAAAACGCCGACTACTTGATTTTTCAACTTGACGAAGTATCTCTCCTCTCTGAAAAAGGCAAGCTCGCATCCTAGGATGTAGGGGACAGCGATTAGCATAGCTAGCTGTCCTGAGTTCCCAAAAAAGAGCATGGCCCTCCCACGTTCGCTTCTTCTGAAGAAATTAAAGTTGAACAGGTTGAACGTCAGGTGTTCAAGCCTTTTTGCAGGAACGATTTTGAGACGCTGGCTGATGATGATCACGACAGTACCTTCTTCTCGTTGCCTGTTTGACAAACTTTAGGTTCAGAGTCTGAACGGCCAATTCCAAACAGCGCAAACGCTGCGGCGGTTGACAGCAATACGATCATGAGGGAGAAAAAGATGCCCAAGTATCCCAGGAACGTGCTGAGTATGACGCCGCAGATTATCGGTCCGAGCGTCTGTCCCACATCCATGAGGGTACTTATAAATCCCATGGCGCCTCCGCAGGCTTCGAGTGGCACAAGCTCGCTGACTAACGCGGTAGTTGCAGAGGTGACTATTGAGAATCCTAAACCATAGGCCATTGCGAGAATCAACAAGGCGGAGAACTGCGTGAAAAAGGGCACCGCAATAACAGGGATGGAGCTGACTATGCAGCCGAGAACGATTGGCGTTCGCCTGCCAGTCTTGTCTGAAAGTCTGCCAATGAGAGGCTTAGAAAGCACGACAACAATCACTAGGCTGAACATTATCACACCCTGCGAAAATCCATCGATGAACGCGACATACGTCATGTACTTAATGAAGAAGGATTCTATGGAAGCATACGTGTAGTATTGGCCCGCCTCAACCAAGCTCACCGCGAGCACGCCATGAGTTTTGGCAATGTCTTTCCATCCGCGGATCAGTTTCCCTAGGTCTACCTTTGTTGATTTCTTGACATCAGCAACAGTCTTGTTTTTTCCCAGAAAAGGCAATGAGGTGATGAAGACGGTCACCCCTACGACGCCTACAGCTAGGTAGAGACCATGAAAATTCGAATACTGCTCGGGAAGAAGTCCTGGGTTCGTGACAACCAGGATCGTGCTTCCAAGCAGGGGAGCAATACTTCTGCCAATGACCGTGGCGGAAGAGAAGAGCGAGATCCGTTCTCCGCGTCTAGTGGGATAAGCCTCCGTGACTAGGGCTTCAGCGACGGGAACAAACATTGCGGTTGCGAATCCATGGTAGAAACGCACGAGGGCAAGTTGCCACCAGAGATTTACTAGGAGATACAGGAAGGGGGCTGAAGCAAAGATGAGGCTTGAAATCAGTAACATCTTCCTTCTTCCCAGAACATCTGAGAGAGAGCCAGCTGGCAGGCTGATCAGTATTCCCGGAATGGTCGATGCGGAATAGACAAATCCCTCCCAGAATCCCGGGGTGTTAAGGTAACCGGCGAAGTAGGGCAGCACCGGCGTCTTCGACATAGTGGAGCTGAGGATCGCGAGAAGCCCCATGACACAGACAGTCAAGAAGACGATTTCCTTCGTACCCTTGGAACGAAAGTTCATTCACACATCAGCTTGAATATGCAAAACGCTGGCTTAATAAAACTAGAGTCATAAGGAGAATTGTCTGGACGCCCTTCCTAGCCTATTTCTGCAGCTTCTTCCTGAGAAACTCTCTGCGCTGTCTTCTATCCAGTTTTTCAATCTCAGCCTTGTGCTTTTCACTTATCAGTTTCAGTTTGCAGAAGGTGTACAGAGCATCGTACACGACGGAGGCCTTGTTTATTGCTTCGTGATCATCTTTTGCAGCCATCGAGATTCCTGTCATTACAGCGTCGAGTCCTGCTGCTTCTAGTGCGCCAGGTTTACCTGTGTCTGCGGCTCGCACGATCTTTGCGAGTTCCTGTACCACGGGGTCTTTGATTTCGTACTTCTCAACAACTGCGTCGAAACTGGACTTGTCTCCGTGGTGTCCCAGCTCGACTCCCGGAGCATCATAAGGAGTTGCCTTCTCCTTTTTGGCGACTTCTTCGATTTTCTCGATGGGAACAAAAATGAACTCTGCTTTTGGATCAACGAAATTCTTTATAAGCCAAGGGCAAGCTGTTCTGTCCACGTGTACGTGCTCGCGAGTCACCCATTTCAAACTTTTCACCTGTCGACTCAATTTTGTGCCAATGACATCATCTATTCGAGCATCATCAGTCAATCTTTTTGCCGCATTTGTAACAGAAGCTGGCGCCACTTGGATTCTTTTCTCCGCAGCTTGTGCAAACAACTTGTCTTGCAAAACCTTTTTCTTTGACGTTTTCTGTTACGGTTTTGAACGCCTTCTGCACCTCTTTTGAGGCGGTTGTGAATGCTTTTTCAAGTTGCTTTTCCATCTTAGCGAAGGCTTCTCTCACATCCTCTATAGGGGCAGCAACGCCGGCCTCAACGCCTTTTCTGGTTCTGAAACCGCGTTTTGGGCAGAAATACGCTTCTTCAGGTACTTTTTCGCCACACTTCGAGCAAAACGCCATAGGCATCACTCAGGGCACAGAGACAGGGAGGAGAATTTAAATCTTGCCAAAGCGGCTCTTTTCGAAGAGCTATGGACAGTCTCAATTGAAAGGTATCTAAACGTTTATTACGTTTTCAACCGCCTCTGATCAAGACAAACCATGCCTGTTCAAATTCGAGACTTCGTGAAGAAGGATGTGTCAGCGCTCGTCAAACTTCTGAATGAGATGAACGAAGGATCATATGAATACATTCCGCTCACGGAAGACGATGTGCTCGTTAGAATTCAAGAAGGGAAGTTTAAATTCTGATTGCCGATGAGAACGGTGAGGCTGTGGGCTCCGTGACGTACAACGACGGCTTTTGGGGCGAGGAGATCAGGTGGCTTGTTGTTCAACCGATGCCCGACCGAAAACTCGTAGAAAACACGCTGGTATCGCAGGTTGAGAAGTGCGTCCACGGGGAAACTGTTTTCGCGTCAGTCGACGCTGGAAGTCCAAGGACCAGTGATTGGATAGAGAGGGGATACAAGCCTGAGGGCGGTCTGTACCAGATGATTGCAAAGCTCGAGTGTGTTCGGCCGCTTCCCGCCGCCCCAGAGGGTGTAACCATTCGCAGCTCGAGACCTAAGGAGGAAAAAAAGGTTGTCGAAACTGTGAACTCGGTGTTTGGATGGGAAAGGCTAAAGCAGGGCTTTGTTGAGAAGGGCAAGGTTGAGTCCCCTCCCTTCGACGAAGAATGGGTTCATTTAGCAACGCTCGAAGACAGAATACTGTCTGTCGTCGTTGCAATGCCCGCCGTGAAATACAATACGCTCTTCGGTGGAAGGCGAGGCTATCTCGGTCCAGCAGCAACGGTCCCCGAGTTTCGTTCGAAAAAACTCGCGTCTGCTCTCACAGTTCGGGCAATGAACTTTCTCTTTGAAAAAGGAATGGACACAGCGGTCTTACACACGTCGGAGCTCAACGTTCCGTCTGTCACTTTGTTGCGGAACATAGGGTTCGAAGTTGGCCATCATGTCAAGTTCCTACGCAAGAATTTCATGGGAAAAAGCTAACAAAACCTTCTGATGATTAAGGGGGAACCTCTGGGACATGAAGGCAAAGAAAGGATTGAAAGTGTTTAGGATCGACTCTTATCGCCTTTGTTTTTCTGCTACTTCAGTTTCCATGCCCATTTCCTTGACTCTTGCCTCTATGAATTCTGCGACTTTGTCTTGGCTGTATTTCTTCTCTTCTTGCTGTTTCCTCAGTTGGTGATCAATCGTTTCCAGGACTTTTTCAACGTCAAACGGCTTCACAATGTAAGCGTCTGCACCTTTGTTTACCGCGTCTACGGCGTTTTGCAGCGTCGGATAGCCTGTGATTATTACCTTTCGCATCTTAGGCGTCGTGTCTCTCATCTTTGTGAGAAGCTCTATCCCTTCCATGTCTGGAAGTCGAATGTCGATTAAAGCCAGGTTGTAGAATTTTCTCTTGCTTTTCTCTACTGCCTCCCTGGCCGTTCCCGCAGGTTCAACTGTGTATCCCTTATCCTCGAGTATAGCTAGAAGCACTTTCCTAATGTTTTCGTCGTCGTCGACAATGAGGATTCTGACGGTTTTATCCATGCTGTTTCACCTCCTCTTCGCGTGTGACTCGCCTCTTCGCATCGTTGACGTAGACTACGAAGTCTACCTGTCCCGGCTCTTCAAGACCTAGCTCCAGCCTTTCGTAGAGGCACCTTATGATGATCTTTTCAAGGTATGGAGCTCCCGGTCCGAATATTCTTTCCAAGGCCTGCCTGAATTCTGCCAAGTTTAGCGGAATGTTCTCTTTCTTCAGCCGGAAAGAGGTCTCGAGATGGTAGAAGATCGCCTCTCTCGGCGAATCTCCGAGCGAGGACAAGCCTTCCTCAATTGCGTCTAATAGGACTCTGTTGAATTTTCCCTGAGGCAAACGTCACCCTCGCTCACTTAACGTATGTTCAGAATAAGACACGATGAAGCCTTGATAAATCGTTTGTGAACTGAGAATATGAATTGAATATGAATTGGCGCTGTGGTCTTGCAGTGGTAGTAAATTCAGTCTAAAGAGGAGATTCTAGGGTTTCCTTTTCTTTTTGTAAAAGCTCTGTTCCGTTGCTTTAACGTAGTCGATGAATTTGAACTCCTTCTCGTCATTCCATTTCATGATTCTTCTCTTGGGTTCCATCGTTTCGTAGAGTCTTTTCATTATCAAGATTTCTAAGAACTTGGTTCCTGCTCCGAAGATTTTCTCAAGTCCATTCTCGAAATCCTCAAGACGGTCTGGAATTTCGTCTCGTGGCATCCTGAATCTCGTTTCAAGGTGGAAGTAGATTGATTGTCTCGCTGAATCACCAAGCGATGAGAAGGCACCGTCTACTGCTTGAAGAAAGAGTTTGTGGAAGTCTTTGTTCGTCAACTGTTAGATTCCTCGAGAGGACACTGGTAACAAGCTGCTTCGGCTCGTGTATATGAAAGTTTCATCTGTTCTTAAATTTAACCCTTAGAACGCTCTTGCCTCGGTTTAATTTGCATCAAACGATGCTGATTTTTGCAAGAGTTCATTCTACGTGCTCAGTCCATTCGCTCTTTGAGTTGTCAAATTGCTATGGGTGGGCCTTAATGAACCGGCGTTTGGTGCAGAACCCTTTCAACGTGGTACTTGGTTATCTGATCTGAGCTGAGCCCTGTTTCTTCTTGCATCTTGACGAGGATCACCTGCCATATTTCTCTGAGGCTCTTCAATCGCCGATTTGGATCTTCTACCGTTAGCCCTTTCAAGTTGATTGCGTCGTTCAAGAGTCCATGGTTACCGGGAAGCCATTTCAAATTTCGAAAGTAGAACACTCTCCATTTTGGTGGAGGCAAGAATTCCTTGTTCAAGGCGAAGACCGTCTTGAGGAGCAAGTCGATGGAGCAGTTCATGCAGTAATGCGCGGAAAGCAGGTCTCCTCTGTCAACCCAAGACTCTGTGACAGTGCAGACACTTGCTGCAGGCATTGAAGTCGGTGAGTCCAGGGCGCGCGAGTTATTGGATGGTGCGATGCGGTCTGTGAACGCTATCTTTTTTGTCCACTCAAGATATGTCTTCCAGTCAAAAGCCGATAGACTACTATGATTACGGCAATCACAAGCAGTATATGTATCAGTTCGCCTACGCCTGCAAAGAAACCCAATGCCCACAATATCACGAGAATGACAACGATCGTCCAAAATATATCCATAGCTGGCTCCCTGAGATAAATCGCCATGACCCGTATATAAAACTTCGTAGAACCGTGCTGACAAGACACCGATGGGAAAACTCGGCAAGAGTAATGGCTGAACCAGAGGGACTCAGGCAGATGCAGAAGTTTGAAAAAAGAGAAAGTGTGAGTTTCTAGGCTGTGTAGTCTTTTATTTCTGCTTTAGAAGCATTTTCCTTGACTGACGCTATCCCTTTTTGGCAGCTCTCTTTTGATACGTAGGCTCCACTTTCCGCTATAATCTCCCCATTTTGAGCTCTAAGTCTGAACCTGAATTTTCCTACCGCATCTTTGAATATTTCAAAACGTTCTCCTGCCAATTTCACACCTCTTTCACTCTTAATTTCGGTTTGTGAAACTTCTATTTATGAATTTCTATCTGTCAATGTTTAAGCAATTCACCTTAGCGCGTGCCAATGTAAAACTCTGCTATTCTCCAATCTGCGGCTAGCCTCTGCCGAGTATAATGATCACTGAAACCAGGAAGTCGACGAACCAATCCAGTGGTCCCATCTGCCCCAACAACCCCGAATAAGCCATGAAACCTATAGCGCTGGCGGCAGACTCTTTCTTTTGAAACTGATTTCACACAAATCCTTTATATTGGTCGCACTTATCTGAAGAGGCAAGGTGAGAAAACATAGGAAGCATATGGCTGGGAGCTTTCGTTGGCTTTCTCATAACACTGGCTCTTGCCTGGCTGTTTCCAGGAATTGGACACCTAATAGGCGGGTTCATTGGTGGGCTTGTGGCAGGGCTCATTGCTCGAGGGATAGGAAGAGGAGCCTTAGCCGGCTTCCTCGCGGGAATATTCGGCGGGATCATCTTTGCAATACTGGCAATCATAGGCTTTGTGGCGGCAGGGGCATTGACAAGCGGAATCCTAGGCGGATTTTTTGGCTTCTTCGCTGGTCTGGCCGTCGGAATTATAGCGATCATACTTGCTATCTTCGGAGCGATCGCATCAACAATCGGCGGACTCATAGGTGGACTGCTAACAAGATAGAAAACCCCCCATTTTATCTGCTCAGAAGAGCGCGCTTATTCACCAATTATTCATGTTGGAACAGCACAATCAAGATGATCTCTAATGGAGATCAAGGAAAAGACGGACATCAGGACCGGGACAACTTCCGAAGAGCCAAACGTTCTCATGACAGGGGACCTGGCACGTGTCAAACTCGCTTTCCCACGACCTTTGGTTGTCGAACTTCATGATGAGATCCTGCACTAGATCGATTCATTCTGCGGAAGGTTTGACAGTCGCAAGTGGAACTAGCGTTACGATGTCCTGAAAGTAGGCTGCTGTCTGCCCGCGTGGTCAGCTAGCCCGCTTCTAAACACTCGCTGATTGTTCACACCAGCATCCTGAAGAAGACAACTTGAGGAACGTTCTGCGAAAGAAAAAGTAGCGCGCGAGATTTGTGAGTCTTATGCTAATGACCCGGCATATTCGGTGACATTCTCTTTCATCTGGTTGTTAATCTTTTCAGTCCGTCTATGCAAAAAAGGAATCTTATCTCGAACATTCCAAACAACTACTTTGTTCTTGCAATCAGGACATTTCTTTAAGACTGAGTCTCTGTGTCTCTGTTCCATAGCAATGATAATATCATACTGCTCCAATTGTTTGCTGTCAATGCTTTCAGGTGTCTTCTTAAGATACTGTATAGCATCTTCTGACATCAAGTATTCTCTTGCTTCTTTCGTGATTTTTCTTGCAATTCTTGTCCCTGCAGAATCCACTTCTAAATCTGGTCTAAGTTTCTTGAGAAGTGCTTCACATATTGGACTTCGATATGCATTACCAGTGCACACAAACAATACTTTGAATTTGCAGTCTTCATTTTTCACACTTTCAGTCTTCATTCTTAGTGCTGGTTTTCTTTTTGCCTTTTTTATTGTCCATTCCGTAGGCGTGAAAAACATATCTATCGACAAGGTTCTCAACTTTTGGAAAAACAAACGCGAATGTCTTAGTCCTTTTCCAACATGATACCTAACGCCCATATGAACTACTAAAATGTACTCTGTTATTTCTGCTGCAGGCTGGAAAAAGCCATACCTTGCCATAAATGAAACTAAACCTGAAAAATCACCAGCAAAAGCGCACTTCGTTTCTTTTATTCCCAATTCGAGACACGGACAATATCTGTCGTGACCATCCAATACTGCATATATATCCTTTCCTGGATTTTTGATTACGACTATTGGCAATGTACTTTCACCATTTGCAATTTTACGTATGTAGCGTTCAACAATAGATGGCGCGCTGGAATAGACATGAGACTCGTCTTAACTGCAGAGTAAGCAAAAATCATATTAGACGATTTGGTAACCAGAATTCTTGGAATATTCTGGTGGGATAATGGTAACTAAGGTTGCTCAAACAGACAGAGTGGATGCTGAAATAGACGTAATAGCACAAAGGATTTTGTTGGAGCTTGAAAGCGCAAGTTCCAAGGATTTGTCAGACGCTCATTATGCAAGAATGATGTTGCGTTTATCAGATGTTCATTACGCAAAAAGGGTGCTGCAACAGATAGGAAGTGTTACAAAGCAAAGCAGTGGAGCTGAAAGTAACATCGAGAAAAGAGCAGTGATCAAGGTTCTGTTGTTTTCTACGTGGGTGCAGAAACTTTATTTCATCATAAGATCCTTCATCATGGGAGAGATAGGTGCGGCAGCTACATTCCTTTTCATATGGTACAGGGGCTCAGTGAACGCTATTGTAAATTTTGGATTCGGCATATTTGTGTTTTTGTTGACGTTGGTAATAACAAGACTGTTTGATACGCAGATAACCAAAGCTACAAAAAAGATCGTTGAAATCATGGCTAATCATAGAACCGTTAGGGATTTTATCATGAATCACTTCTAGGTGAAGAGAATGAAAGTTCAATCGAATTGTCCGTTTACACGCGCGCCGCAAAAAAGAAAAGAAACAAAAATTAGCCGCCTCTAGTCGCTGCAGCCTCCCAACACATAAATATTTATCCTCTAAGCTGCCACCAGTAGTGCAGCTAATAATCCTCATCTAAGTTGGTTGATGGTAATGGCTGCGCCTGATGATATAACGAACATACTAGGCCCGAACGAAAAGGTTGAGCTGTATATTAAGGAGAAAATCTATCATCCTCAGGTGAACATCGACTCCTTAATTATTACGAACGAACGGATAATTCTGCGACACCCCCACGCGCTCGGATTGAAGAGGGATTACACCGATTACAGCTACTCGGACCTCGCTGGTGTAACGTTGGACAAGGGAATAATGCGATCAACAATCAAACTTACGCTCAAACGCGATGCAAAACCACTAGAGCTTGGCAAGTTACCAACCTCCCTTGCAGAAAAGGGGTATGGCATCATCAGAGAGAACGTGGGCAGATTCCAAGCACCTTTTTCAACCGGATATGCCAACGCTCCCGACGCTACTAAAGCTCCTAAATAATCGCTTCAGCAGCCACGGCAAGGGCCCTCCACTTGGACCTTGTCCGAAGTGTATAGCAACTATTCGCCGGCACACGCGCACTGTGCATGGAGCGTAATTCGAGCTGCGTGTTTCCCCACATCGGCGCGCGCGCAAAAATAATATATAGAGTTGCAGCGTACAATTGCTTAGATTCACGTGGCTAAGGTGAGCAAAACCTTGGAATTTCCCAGATCAAGTTCTTTGACGAATCGTGAGTAGGTAAATTCGCATGAATCTTCCTACGCACATAGCGTTTGGTGCGCTGATCGGAGCTCTTTTCTTTGGGAGGTGGGATATCATTTTGCTTGTTGCCATCGGCTCGGTCCTCCCTGACATGGATAGGGAGTATGGCTTTTTCAGCAAAGATTACTTCCGCGACCATCAGCTCCATCGGGCACTATACCACAACTTCGTTTTCATTGGGATCGTTTTTCTGATTAGTCCTTACCTTGCAATAGGTGCCTTCTGTCACACTCTTCTTGATGGTATCAACACAGCAAAAGATCGCGGGGTGGAGTGGCTTTATCCCTTTTCAAGGCTAGTGAAGAAAGCTAGGTATGATCACGACGGTAAAAAAATTGCACCTGATATCAAAACTAAGATATACATGTATCAAAACGATCCAGTCGAGCTCACCAGAAAAACCGCTGAGGATATGAAAGATTATACTCTCAGGCCATGGCGAAGGATCTACGGTCCCTTCTATTCTGGCGGTATCCTGGATGTAGGGATTTTTGTCGGTTCAGCTGCACTAATCCTGTTTTTGGCTCTCCTGTCTGTGTTTGGGGTTAGGGCTTTCATCGATTTTTACTACCCCCAATTTAGCTTCAACTTTATTGGTCCTTTGTCTATCGGTGTTTTGGGCATTTCTCTAGTTTTGGGCGTGGGTGAAATAAAGAGGCACATAGAGGCGAAAAAAGCTTCTCGGGCACCGCCGATTCTCTGGAAGCTATCATTCTTTCTCTCGAATTTCTTAATCGCGTCTGGAGTCGCGCTTGGAGTCTATCTCAACCCTGGTTCATATATTATATCCACAAGCGATCTTCCTTACTTGGCGGCAGGAACCTTGGTGGTATTCTTGACTGCCTTCATTGTGCTTAAGATCTATTCTTCAAGGTCAATTGCGAGAATGAGAAATGGCCATGACCCATATGCAGTCTAAGGCATCAGCGCTTAGAGCGCCACACACGGGCGCGCGAAAAAATGGCGCACGACAAGCGCTATCGTGCGCACGCGCTTGTTGATGCGGACTTCCTGCAGCAGGCGCATCAGAAGAAATGAATACTGTAAGTCGACAGTCGTTCATGTTTCCAGCTGCTTCTAAAGGAAGTACAAGGTGATTAGAGTAACTCCAACACCAGCTCGAATAACTCTTATTAGATGTTCTTGAATTGTCTGCTTGCGGTATTCGAATATGCTGTAGAGTCCATCAAGAACTAACCACATGCCAAAGCCCACGATAACTATCGCAAATTTCATGTTTTCACCTCGGGCGAGCTACACGAAGCATCTTCTATAGAACTATTTATCGTAATCGTTGTCAATTATTCGTAAACTGAGTTGTTCCATTTCATTACTGCTTATCCATGTTTTTGCGGAGCGTTGATAGTTTTGGCGACTTCCAGCGCGCGCCACTTGCCTCGATGTCTGTTCGCCTTCTTCTTTGGATCCTAGATGAGAAGAGAGTAGTTTCCCACACAGTAAAAAGTTGTTCTCGGGATCTCGACATATTTTTTCTCTGTCCCATTTGTCAGTATGTCAAGCAAATCTAATCGCGCGTGCTCACCATAATCGCGGCCCAATGAAAAAGGGGGATAGAGTGCGATATCCTCATCGTTTTTTCATTGAAGCTATGAATTCTTCTATGGGTACGGCAGCCATGCTCATGATTTTGACTGTTCCTCTCGACCCGAGTTCGATAGAAACTTTGCTGATAGTCTTGTTGTCCGGGGCTTCGACGATGGTTGCGAAGTCGTAGGGCCCGAGTACAGCGTACTGACTGATGACTCGAACGCCGAATGCTTCAAGTTCTTTGTTGACTTCTTTGATTCTGGCGGGTTTTTCTTTGACGGTTTTCCATCCTTCGTCCGTCAAGTTTGAGAGCAGAATGTACTGTGGCACTTAATCCACCAACCTCACGTTATGTGGTCTGTTAGGATTTCAGCTTTTCGTCTTCTGTTCACACAGAAAAATGGGAAGTGTTTTCGATCGAAGGTTTCTGCGGAGCCTTTCGTTGTTCGTTGGGTTCTTTGTTCGCTATTCTAAACCCCATCTCTTCGTAGCCTTAACGAGAAGGAAGACCACTAAAACCACGATGAGGAAGGTTATCAAGGCCATGAGAAAGTCTCCGTAGAGAAAATCCTGTGAACTGAACGTAGTTTTCGCGGTGGCCAAGTTTCCCAGCCCTAGCGGGTTAAGTATCAACCCAATGATCGGCATTATGAAGTCCTTGACAAGCGCCAACACTAAGGCTCCAAGGTAAAGAGCGATGATGAAACCTGCAGCAAGGCCAATTATCTTGTACTTTGATATGAAGTCCATGAACTCTTTCCATAATCCTTTTGGTGCGGGTGCAGACGGCGCAGGCTTAGGTTCCAGCAGCGTGCGTATTTTCTTCAATTCTTCCAGCATTTCATCGTCTTTTAGCATAATATCACGTCCGAACATGTGGTTTTGATGCGCTAATAAGTTTTGGGGTGCAATGGGCCGAGCCGGATTCGAACCGGCGACCTTTCGGTTATCAGCCGAACGCTCCAGCCAAGCTGAGCTACCGGCCCCCATGTTGAGACATCTAGTATAGATTGGAGACCATTTTTAAGGGTTTTCGGGTGCCACGAATGTCAAGGCTCCATTATTAACGAGCATCATTACAGGTTCATTTTGTTATGATAACGTCTTCTAGGCTTTCGAGTTTCATCTCTTTGGCGGTTTTTACTATTCCGAAATCTACTTGCACTTGTGGCAAAAGGACTATGGCTTGTATTGATTTCAGGCCGAGTTGTTTGGCTCGTAGGCATCTTGCGTGCCCATCCAGCACATAGTATCTTTTGCCGTACTCTATGCAGGCTATGGGAACCAGTAGCCTGTTTATTGCATCGATCTGCTCCTTCAGCACTTCAGGCTGAGTGGGGGACAGATCTTTCAAACGGATTTGTTCTTTCTTCATGTGGAAATGCATGTGGTACAAGACTTCATACTGTTTCATGATGTTGAGTATTCGTCCCCACGCTTTCACAATTAGATCGTTGATGACGGCTACTTCCTTGATGAGAAGGTCTTCGAGCGAAGACTTTGGGGCGTCTCGATAGCCTGTGCCCTCAGGGAACTTTAGAACTTTAGCCATGATAGTCTTCTTCTCGAGTTTCTTTGAAATGAAGCAACGGTGGTGGCCGTCGAGAACGAAGTAATCTTCCCCGCGCTCAACCGCTATTATTGGCGCGTCATAGCCTTCGTTCACGATTTTCATAAACACAAGCGCTATCTTGTCGTTCTCGAGAAAATCCTCGGTTGGGTAGAGTCGGTCGAGTTGAATCTCCGAAGAATCGGTCCCAAGCTTCACTCCATATATGATTTCGAGGCTTCTTCTCAAACTGTCCGCCTTCAGCGGAACGCTCTCCCAGCTTGACAGTTCAATGGTTCTCAAGGATCATCGTCCCGCAAGATCGTTCCATTTATCCTCTCTCACAGAGGTCTACTCTACATTTTCACATAACACTTTTAATTGCTTCTACGCGTATTCTTGTCTGGGCCCGTAGCCCAGTCTGGATTAAGGCGTCGGCCTTCGGAGCCGGAGAACGGGGGTTCAAATCCCTCCGGGCCCGCCAATTCTAGCGACAATTCTTGTGCGCGGACTACTGTCAAGATGCTTATGGAGGCTCGTCCTCCTTAGAAAGTGATAGTTTCTCCTCTTATTTTGTGCTGGTTCTTCCGAAGTTGTTTGCGAGGATTATGGCGTCTAAGATGTTGACGATGCCATCATCGTTCAGGTCTGCGTTAGGGTTCCAGGACTGTGTGCCTCGCGTAGCGAGGAACGAGTTACTCAACATTATAGCGTCCAAGATGTTTACTGTTCCGTCTCCGTTGATGTCTCCTGTGATCGTCACAGCAATTCTGCTGTAAGTCAGCGTGTTGTCTCTGATGTCTGGTTCGTTTTGAACTGGGTCTGCACGTGTGGTTATCGTGTAGTTTCCTCTGGCGAAGGCAGTGGTCTGCCACGTGAATTTGAGAGTTGTTTGGCTTCTTCCTGCTAGTGCTACGTTTTTGAATGTGGAGACGATCGTTGTGTTGACGAAAACCGTGACGTTAGTCGTTTGCCCCTCCCAACCCTGATTTTGCACCGACACTGTTATGGTCACGTTTTGTCCTTGTTCCACGGCGGTTTTGGATGGTGAGACGCTTTCAACGGCTATGTTGGTCCAAGCTTGCATGAGAGGGTACCTGTCTTGATCGTTTGCAGTGCAGTTGTACGGTGTGTCTCCTATTCCATCACTTCCAGGCTGATTCTGATTTGGACCAGAGTAGTTGTCACTGCCCACGTAGTCGCTCCAGTAGTTGCCTGCGGAAGGGTAGTCGTTGTCCCACGTGCCAGGTGATTCATAGATGCTGGTTTGGGTTGGGTTGTCAACAAAATTGTTGTGATGGATGCTGTCATTTGAAGAGCTTTGGAGGTTGATTCCTAGACTGTTTGCGACTATGTTGTTTTCAGTCACTGTGTCGTTTGATGATCCGGCGATCCAGACGCCTGCGAGACTGTTTCCCGTTATGTTGTTTCCAATAATGCTGTTGTTGTCTGCATATGCCCAACAATTGACTCCATAAACGTTTCTTTCAACGGTGTTTCCTATGATATTGTTGTACGTTGAGTATGCATCGAGCAGAATGCCAGATTCGAAACCTTTAATGTCGATGTTTTTGATCGTTACGTTGTGGTTTCCTGACAAGTATATTCCATTAGATGACGGAGTGTTTATCCCTTGAATCGAGTGTCCTGCTCCGTCCAGTATCGTGTTATTCGTTTCGATCACGATGCCGTCTGTGTCACTGATGATGTTGCCAGTAAGAGTGTATACGTTTCCGTTTCTCTGGATTGGCGCAGTTATCGGAAGGACGCCTCCGTCCGCTTGGATGTAAATGGTTGTGATCGCTTTTGCCGTCTGGAAACTGGATAACAGACCTGCCATGCTGGCCAGCAGCAAAGCAAACACCAGAGCGCAGGGTTTCCGCAGGATTTTCCCCTCTCTCATTGAGTTATACTATCCAATCGAGGTATTTCTGCATTTTCTTGAAAATATCTGAAAGGGGGGAATCCCATCAATGTTGGCTTCACCGTGCAATTTGAGAAAGTGTGAGGAAAAAAAGGGAGTTTTGGTTATTGAACTCAGCTTGCGACTAACAGAAGAACTTAAACTGCGGCAGTTTCGTGGCTTGGAACTTGTAGTCAGCGAACCCTTGGTGCATTGTTGGGCTAACGACCAAGAGGACGTAGTTCGGTTTGATTGCAGCGCCGATGCCCATTCCCTTGTTGTCTTTCGTCAAGCACATGTCAGATGGTAAGTATAGTGTCTTTCCACAGGTGACAAATGCTTGGATCACTGTGACTTGGTACGCTGCTTTCGGATAGGTCGGAGTTAGCGTCAACGCCGTAGTGCCCACGCTCGCGCTTTGTATGAACCAGCCTTCGTAGTTGGTGTACTCGTCGGTCATGTAGCGGAAGTTTATCAGCACTGTCTTTCCAATGTAAGCTGAGAGGTCAAATGTCATCGTTGTGTAGCCTGGCCAGTCGGGGTTGTAGTCGTTGAGTCCAGGCATGTTGTTTATGATTGCTTGGACGTCTGTCTGATAGTCAGAAGTTGTGTAGCTGTTCGACAGTGATGTCCATGTTTTTCCGTTGTCAGTTGAGACTTGGACGAATCCGAAGTCATAGGTGGTTTCCATGCCGTATGCTGTTACCAACGTAAGCATCGAGTTTGAACTGGTCACTGAAACGGCTTGGCTGATGAGCTGTGCGTCCATCAGGTTTCCGTAGCCTGGCCACCATACTCCGCCAGATTGTGTCCAGCCAAATGTTGCGTATTGGTCGCCTTGGAAGTAAATGAAGCCTGGCATTTTCCAGTTTGTGAAGTTTATGTAGTCTGAGCCATAGGGTCCAACCTCAGATACGCCTGTGTCGTAGCCTAATATCGTTATTGTGTTGCCGAAGTCTGTACCCTTCGTTTGCGAAACTGGCAGGCCGCTGATCATGTGCGTGAATGCGGATATATAGATCGGATCATTTAGGTTCAGGCTCTCGTAGTTGTATTTTGTGCAGCCTGGGAAGTCTGTGTGTATGAGGTTTGCGATCCTCCAATCGTGGTAGACTGTGTCGAATGTGGAATGTTTGTAGCCGAAATGCACCAATGCAGCGTTTACTCCGTCGATTCCTGGTACTCCGTTCTGGACGAAGTAGGTTATGGTAGGTACTCCGCCATAATGGTCGTTCAGGTATAATACCCACATTAGTGCGGCGCCGTAGTCGGCGAGTATGTTTATGTCGCCTTGGTCACTCCATTCTGTGAGAGAGTTGTCGGGTGTGTAGAGGTAGCTGTTGACGTAGCTCGAGTCGATTCCAAAGCCGCAGAGATATTCTGCGTACATGCTGCAGCCTTCATTCATGAACGCAGGGTCGCTTGGGTTCCAGTCTGCATGGATTAGGTGTTGGAACTCGTGTGCCAGAGTGCTGTCGTAGACGTACGGGCGATTAACAGCTATGCTGTCAGTCCACACGGTTCCGAGGGGTCCCAGTCGGTGCTCCCACGCGTAGGAATCGATGGTCACAACGTTTCTACCGACATAGTAGCGTACCCCAGTGTCAAAGAAACCAGCGACGTAGTATGGGTAGGTCGGGTCATAGTAGTTCCTGTCTAAGATGTTCTCAATCAGTATCGCTGTGCGCGTGGTTCCATTAAAGCGGCCTGGAGTCCCATAGTGGGCGGCATTGCCGTCGCGTACTGCTGGAACACCAAAGTATTGCGTGTCCCTGGGATAGATAAGTGTGTCGAACTCGTTCATGTAGAATGCTATTTCGTTGTCCAAAATCTGTGGAGTGACTCTGGAGTCTCCACTCAGCCAATCAAGTTGGTAATTCCCAGCCGAATCGCAAGCTACCCAAATCTCACCATAGGTGCCAATGGCTACCAGTTTAAAGAGACGCGAGTAGTAGTAGCCAAACCAGAGGTCCGCGGTTATCCACCTCACGATAGCGCCAATGGAATAGTACGGCACTGGATCGGGATCAGAATCCAGAGGATCTTGCAATGCAACTTTGCTTTTCGGGGCAACTTGCGCGTCGTTGAGGGCAACATAGTTGTCTGATGCTGCAGCGTTTGCTGCTTTTATGTTGAATGGTGTTACAACAAAGATCGTTGATGCAACGAAGATTAGTATCAGTGCTATTGATATTATCTTTTTCATTTTTCCCTTCTCCTATTTTATTTAGGCATATAGTCATAGGACTTCTTGACACTTGAATTTTGTGGAACCTTCTTCTATAAGATTTGTAGGCATGTTTGGCTTCTATTAGCTAGAGAAAAGTCGCCATGAAACAAACATGTTTATTTTTCGGGATCCCATATCTTATCAATTCATTGAAGAGGACTCAAAGTGGTTTTGTGGTATGGTCCGTAAGAAAGTGCGCTCGCAAGCATTTCTGGCTGGACTTACGTTGATTTTTGTGGGAGCTGCCTTAGCTATTTGTTCAAGACCTGTTTTCACCTTTGCGCGAGACGAGATCCAGCAAGTTCCAAAGTCCCAAATCGTCATGGACAATTCCTTCGAAATACACGAATCACAAGACAAAATGGTGCAATTTCAAATTAGTATTGGTCAGAAACTGAACATTCTTGCAGCAGGCGACGGAAATTTCAACTTCTCAATAGCCAACTTCACAGACTCAACTCACGTGATCCAGCCAGATCAACCAGACGTAACCTACCTATCTCTGGAAGATACTAATTCTGTCAACACGACATGGAGCCCAACAGTCAGATTAGCACAACCTGGAAGCTACTACCTCATATTTCTCGCTCGAAATGCATCCTCTGATTCCCCCGTTCAGATCATGGCAAACGTGACCAAAGCCTGGACCGAAATCCAGACATACGGAGTCCCATACCAAGCAGCCCTTATAGGCTCAAATTTCGCGTACGTAGGTTTAGGAACAGCTGTCTTCGGAGCAATAGTCTCTGCATTCTTTTACCCTCAGCACAGACCTAGAAAGCGCAGCTGACTCGTAACATCAAAACCGGCGCAATCTTTTTCTAGAGAGAACGCTCCGTCTATACATGAGAAGAACACGATGAGAATATTAGCGGTTCTTGTCCCAATGCTTGTGACAGTTCTACTCGTTGCGAGTTCAACGTGCCTAACTGCAAACATCAAACAAACGTCCGAGGAAAAACCTATAGAGACTAGTAATCAGCCGAACGAGACTGTAAGCTGCAATGCCTCGCCTAGCAAGGAAAATGCGGACACTAGTTCTAGTGGGGGACAAAGAGGAGGTGAAAATTTGCCTGAAGGAAACTCGAAGAGCACGAATGAGGCTGTTCCTAACGGCGTTCCCGTCGGAACACCAAACGGCCAGAACACGTCCCAGACTTCAGGAAACGATCCCACAAGTGTGAACGTGCTTCCTCCTGACGGACGGGTTTACTCAGGCGGAGAGGAACCCTACGCGTATATTCCGACATACTCACCGAAAGAAAATAGACTGCCTATCGTGCCCTTGCCTGACGAATGACTTTTCTTTCTTCCTCAGTTCACGAATGTTCCCTGCCACGGCTGCGCTGATTTGTCCCAAGAATTGATTGCCGCAACAGATCTAGATAGAGCGCGCGCTAAGCTATGTGGGTTTCAGTTCTAGAAGATTCTTCTATAGGCTTGTTCCAGAAAGCGTATTTTCGGTGTCGTCCATGGTTTAAGTGGCGCGTGCGGACTCTTCATCTCGTTGGCGGCACCATACTCACCTCGGAAAGGGGGAGATGGGAGAAACAATCATGTTTCACGTCGCCACCCTCACAGTCCGCACGCGTCGTAGCGCGCGCGCAAATCTTATCCGTTTCAGATGCAATACCACACAGTATGGCATATTCCAGTGGAAAAGTGGCAGGAACGCTCATTTTCTTTGCAGCTTCTCAGTTCGTCCTAGGTCTGATCGTTGCGGAAGCCTTGTATTCAGGTTACAGCGTGTCTGACAATTACATAAGCGATCTCGGAGTAGGGCCTTCCTCGATGATCTTCAACGCATCTGTCTTCCTCATGGGGCTGTTATTGATCATCGGAACATACTTTCTTCAACGCGCCTTCAACTTCAAGGCTTTGACGGTGCTGCTGGTCCTGGCGGCCGTCGGAGCCATGGGCGTCGGCGTTTTCACAGAAAACAGTGGTGCATTTCACCCTGTTGTATCGTTGATAGCTTTTCTGTTCGGCGGACTTTCAGCCATATTCTCGTTCAAGTTGGTAAGAAAGCCGTTCTCTGTTATAGCTGTGATACTGGGGTTGATGTCGCTTGGAGCATTGGTTCTCTTCGCGAGCAACAACTACCTGGGACTAGGGGCAGGCGGAATGGAACGCATGATTCTTTATCCAATTCTCATGTGGGGAGCCGGATTCGGCGGCGCTCTGATCGCGCAACCAGAGAAACAAACAACCGAGCAGAAACCGCAGTAACGCTCTGCTGATACTCCTATCATTAAGCTTGTTGTTACAGCTCCTATTTGAGAGCGCTCCTGCGCTGGTGCTACTTGGAGAGGAGTCTCCAAGAAAGGACGATTCCAATTGCAGATAACACAAAGGCGAATCCGATCAAGACCGCAAAGTCTACTAGAAGACTGCTCATACCCGTTGCGCCTATCAGCAATTGTCTTACTCCATCATTAGCGTAACTGACCGGGTTGACTTTCACGATGTCTTGAAGCCAAGTCGGCATGATCGCTACTGGGAACAGTGCGTTGCTAGCGAACAGCAGTGGCAGGTTTATCAGGTTTATGATGGCCACTTGCGTCTGCCAATCACTTGATCTCAACGCGAGCATGGTGAATAAAGCAGACAGCCCCGTGGCCATGAGGAAGATGATGACGAATGCGCCTGCAACGCCGGCGACGGTGAAATGAGCGGTCTCCATCCCGAGTACTACTGCGATCGCCAAGACTATGGCGGATTGAATCAGTGACCTGCCGACACTTTGGAGGACTTTTCCCATCACGATCGCTCCTCGCGCCACAGGCGTGCTAAGGGCCTTGTTCAGGAAACCGAACCTGCGGTCAAACACGACTGACATTCCGCTGAACGCGGAAGTGAACAGGACGACGAAGGCAAGCATTCCACAACCTAAGAATGAAAAGTAGCTAGTTGTGCCAAAATAGTTCAACAGAATTGCGTTTTGCTGGGCCAGCGTAGCTCCTGATCCAGAAATGAATGTTCCAAAGTTTAGGGCTTTGCCGAACAGCGCGAGCCAGACCACAGGCTGGATTAACGATGTGAATAGCTGGATTGGGTTTGTGTACCACTTTCTCAAGTCTCTGTTCGTCAATGCCCATAATCCATGCAGGGGACTCCTGCTCAGTTTAGGGGCAGCTCTGACAATCTTCTGATTTTCTGTAGAAGCCACTTTGGACTGTTCTTCTCGCACTGCTTCTTTACTTTTTGGCGATTTGATTTTTTCCATGTCTCTCATCGCTAGGATCTTGCTCTCATCACCGTCACGCGTTGTTTAAACATCTGCATTCTGTCAGCTTCTTCTTCTCTCAGGTTGCGACCGGTGAATTCCAAGTATGCTTCGTCTAAGGTTGGCTTTGTCAACGAGATTTTCGTAACGTGAAGTCCTTTGGATCGAATCAGGTCTGTAATTTGCGGGGAAGCCTCCTCTCCGAGCTGCACTTTGATGCGATAATTGTTGTTGTTCTTCTGAACGTCGCTCACCAGTTTGATACCAGCAATATCGGATGAGATGTCCGGCTCTGTCTCCTTGAGCGTGACCACAATGACGTCTCCGCCAATGCTTTCCTTCAGCTCTTCGGGTGAGCCGATTTTTATGATTTCGCCGTGATCGATTATGGCGATTCTTTCGCAGAGCGTGTCAGCTTCTTCGAGGTAGTGGGTGGTTAGGAAAAGAGTCATGTGATATTCGGTTTTTAACATTTTGATGTACTTCCAGACCACGGTGCGCGTTTGAACGTCAAGCCCTAGCGTAGGTTCATCCAGAAACAGCAGTTTCGGATAATTGATCAAGCCGCAGGCGAGCTCCAGTCTCCTGCGCATTCCTCCGGAGTAGGTGCTTACCTTCCTTTTTGCGGCTTCTTGAAGCTCTACCAGCTTGAGCAGCTCTTCTGCGTGGGGCTTAGAATCACTTCTCGGTATGCCGTAAAGATCGGCGCAGAGAAGGACGTTGTTGATTCCAGTCATGTCCTCGTCAGCTGTGTACTCCTGAGGCACAACCCCGACATTTCTTCGCACTTCGTTCGGCTGCTTGAATATGTCGTAGCCGCAAACCACCGCGTTCCCCGATGTAGGCTTGAGCAGGGTCGTGAGCATATTGATAGTCGTGGTCTTGCCCGCACCGTTGGGGCCGACGAAACCGAAGATCTCCCCTTCTTTGATTTCGAAGCTTACGTTGTCGACGGCCTTCAACTTGCCAAAGGTCTTCGAGAGGTTCTCAACCTTCACAATGACAGAAGACGTTGTGGTTCCATCTACCGTCGCCGACACGCCTAATCACTCCTGATTTTCGCTTCTGATGAAGGCAACTCAGTCTGCCCCAGTCTTAAAAATCTTACCTACAGATCCCTAGTGCTCTGCAAGCATGAAGCGGAGAAGGAACTGATCGTCTAGGCCAGATCTTCGAGATAAGAAACGCGGGCTGGACGGTTCCCAGTAGGGCGCTAAGAACTGAAGGCCATACTCAAGAAGGACGAGCTTGAAACCTTCAAGATAGAAGAAGACACGCTTGAAAAAGAACATTGCTGCCTAAGATAACTTACTAGACACCACTATTGGCGTTGTCTTGGTTCTTGCACACTGCTGCCGTTTCAACATTGGGCCAAATGACAACACCATAAAGTAAAAATGGAAGTTTAACGGTTAGAATAATGGGGGCAGTTTGGAATAATGAAGTTTTTTGATAGACCCGAATGCAAGAACTGTGTTTCCAAGGGCGGCAGCTACTGCTGGAACCAATGCTCATACAACACCTGGTTTGTCTCATTTATCCTGCTTTGCCTCAACAATTTTCCTTTCTTTACTTTTTTCACTTCGGTCAACCAATAGTAAAATAACTATTTTTCCGCTGCATCAGGTTCATGATGATCGGTCGGTCCGTACGAACGATTCTGCCTGAACTCCTCGCGTTAGCCTTGCAGAAGTCACACAACAAAATGAGACTAAGAAATAGCAGTCTTACTCCTTTGCTCTTCCTCATATTATATACAGAAAATCAGTCTGTAACATCTTCTCCATGAACATCGGCTTTGAAGTCGAGTGCCAAGCGAAATACTTTCATTGTGCGATATCCTGAGGTCATGCGTACGCAGCGCACATCAATTCTTGGGTAAAATCTTGCAAAGACAGCACGCGCCCAAAAGAATATTAGCGGAGTGGCAAGATTTCTAATGGTTAATATTGCTGTTCTCGCGATTTAGGGGACTACAAGGATGAGCGAAGAAGACGAGAATTGCGACATTATAGTCATCGGTGCTGGGCCGGCTGGCTTGACTGCTGGGATTTATTCTTCTTGGCTTGGGTTGAGAACTTTGGTTTTGGAAGTGGGTGCTGCCGGGGGGAGAGCTTTGCAAGCTGCGAGGATAGAGAACTTTCCTGGGTTTGAGGAGGGGATAACGGGAAGCGAATTGGCTGCGAAGATGAGTAGACAGGCAACGCGTCTTGGTGCAAGGATAGAGAATGCAACAGATGTTATCGGTCTGGATGTCGATGGCAGGGTCAAAAGAGTGACTACGCGAGAAGGGACTTATTCGGCGTTAGCCTTGATCATCTCGACGGGAACGCAAAGAAGAAAACTGCTGGTTCCTGGGGACGCGGAGTTTCTTGGTAGGGGGGTTAGCTACTGTGCTGTGTGTGATGGCCCGTTTTTTAGGAATGCGGCAGTTGCGGTTGTTGGCGGAGGTCCAGAAGCAGTGACGGATGCTTTGTTTCTTGCTGGCTTGGCGAAGAGCGTGACTGTGGTGACGCATGAGAAAGACTCGGAGCTTAAGGGCAAATTGAAGGAAAAGTTTCAGGACAAGCCTAACGTGGAGGTCATTGAGGGACAGCTTGTCGCAATCCTCGGGGAGCAGGTTGTGAAGTCAATAAGAATCCTTGAACATGATGCGCGACGAGAGGTTGAGAAAGAAGTGAGAGGGGTGTTCGTTGCTTTGGGCGGTGTCCCGATGACTGAGATAGTGAGAAAGGCTGGAATAGAAACTGACAAGAATGGCTACCTGATCGTGGATCGTCTGCAGAGAACGAGTGTTGAAGGGGTGTTCGCGGCGGGAGACTGCACGTGCGGTGGAATGCAGGTTGTTACAGCGGCTGGTGAGGGAGCGATGGCAGCCATGAAAGCCTCCGCCTACGTTAGGCGAAGCAGAGCACAAAAGTGAACAGCGCGAGTCATTTAGGGCGCGCTTCAAGTCCGATAATGGACCGGGCGGGATTTGAACCCACGACTTCCGCATTGCGAATGCGGCGTTCATACCAGGCTGAACTACCGGCCCCACTTTCTTTCGGAAGGAACGTCGATTAAGAAAAGATATAGCTTTCGGTCTCATTTTGTTGGTGATCGAGCATTAGAAATCACGTCTAGGATGAACAGCACGATTTGCGTTGGAACACTACTTTGATTTTGAAACAAACCAGCGCCTGATGTGCGATGCCTCAAATGTTCCAAGAGATATTTGATCCAGTTCTTCTCTCTGAAATAGCCTTTCATTTTATCTTGTTCGGTAGAACTTTTTTTATCAGTTCTTCAACTTCGCTTATTTGGCTTTCTTCCAACCGAAAGTCTATCTTCTTTTCGGGAGGTCCTTGGATTACAAACTCCAAAGACGTTTGCATAAGCCCTTTCTTGACGGTAACAGAAACGACGGTGTCGTAGCCTATTTCCATGCTCGCTCTGTGCAAGGCTAAGATCTCGTCGAGGGTCTTGTCCTTGAAGGCCAGCCTTCTTTCATTCATCAGCCTCGCAGATCGCATCTTGACTTCACCGTGCTGAGAAAAGTTACCAAACAATAAAGTCATTATACTAATCTTCCCATAGATGTCAGTCAGGTCAGAAAAGTAGAGTACGACAGCAGCAACTACTCTTTTTTCAGCAAAGAACAGGTCGTAAATGATGTCGGTTGTTCTTCCCTTCAACCCTTGTACGACTGCAACGATATTCTCCAAATTCACCATCTCTCTCAGTTTGTTGAAAGTCATCCTTTCAAGCTTGATCTTGGATGTCTAGTCTGTTGTCACACTTCCCAATACGGATAGCGCTACGATGATTGCTTCGCTGTTCCTGGAGAGATTGCGATCGAGACTTTTTTTTCGTCCAGTTGCGACTCGTGCCACTTCATCTCTCTTTCTGCGCGGCTGCCTTGTAGATGCACGGTTTTTGCGCGGACAAGTTCTTTCATCTGAGGCAGGTGCGGCTTTAACAGCCTGATGCTTTCGTCGTCGAGTTCTGATATGTAGACCGCCTCCATGATATCCGTTGGCACGTAGCCAAGCTCCTTTCTCAAGGCTTGGACCCTTCGAGCGAGGTCACGCATTAGACCCGCGCCGAGCAGCTGTTCGTCACGATGAACGTCCAAGAAGATCTGAACGTCGCCGTCAGACGCGGACACCCATCCTTCTGAACTTGCGTACTGTGAAGCTTTTCCAGTTGCATAATCTGCGACTTTGACGTTTGCAAGTTCGAGGAATAAATCTTCAACGCTCTTCAGGGCGGCACTCACTTTCTCTGGGGCGACCACGACCAGCTTGCTTAAGGGCCATCTTCTTTTCACTCCAGCGCTCTGTCTTGCAGAGTAGACAAGTGAAACGCATTTGAACAGCGTCTGGAAGTCTTCCTCCAGCTTCTTGTTTCGCAGTTTCTTGTCTAACTGTGGCCAGCTTTCAAAGTTCACTGATTCTGGTAGCTCAGGGTCCAGTTTTCTGTAGACTTTCTGGTGCAAGGCTTCGCTGAGATAAGGCGTCACTGGGTTGAATAAGAGGTTCATGGTCCTCAGAGCGTGCCACAGAGTTGCGTACACTGCTAGCCTCCGGTCGAGAGTTTCTGGGTCGTCGGTCCACAGTTCTTTGCGGACCATGGGCACGTAAAGCCTGCTCAGGCTTTCTAGGGCGAAGTCTTCCAGGACAGCAAGTGCGAGGTTGAATTCGCACGTTTCCAGCTTGGCCGTGTAGGTGTCTATCGTTTCTTGAAGCTTTGAAAGTATCCAGAGGTCTGGGTTCCTCAGCTTTTTCCCTTTTCTTGCCCATTGTAGAGTGTGTTTCTGAGGGTTGAAGTTGTCGAACTCCGCGTTCTGCAAGAAGAACCTGTTGAGATGGTACAGCGTGGAGAGGATTTGATAGGTTCTTCGGCCCAGCTCGTTCGGGTCAAAGCTGATGAAGTCGATCGGCGAACACTTGCGCAAGCTGTGGAACCGGAATATGTCTGCTGAATACTTCTCCAGCAGCTTGTTGGCTTCGATGACGTTTCCGAGGCTCTTACTCATCTTCCTGCCTTTTGCGTCATTCACTAGTCCTTGAAACAGGAACGCCCTATAGGGCGCTTCAGCCTTTCCAGTGAGTATGACGTACTCCAGCAGGAGCGAATTTGCCCATCCGCGGGTTTGGTCGACTGCTTCTGTGAGGAAGTCAACTGGAACGTATTTCGAGAATTCTTCGTCAGTAAACCTTGCGAACGGTGAAGCGCCACTGTTGTGCCACGTGTCGAGCACGAAGTCTTCTCTTTGCATGGTGCCCCCGCACTTTTGGCACTTGAATGTTATTCGGTCGACCCATGGCTTGTGCAGCTCAAATTCTCCTCGCGGCTTTTCAACGGCCCTTTCGAGAAGCTCTTTCTTGCTCGATACTATGGTCTTTTCCCCGCATTCTCTGCATTTCCAAACTGGCAGAGGTGCTCCCCAGACCCGCTCTCGGGATACGCACCAGGGTTTGCCTTCTTTCAGGAAGCTGATGAACCTGTTCTTGGTTTCATCGTAGAAGTAGGATACTTTTTCTGCGGCTTCTAAGACCTTGCCGTTTATCTTGTCCGTCCTCAGGAAGTATTCTTTTCTTGCAAGCCAGACCAACTTGTGGTGCGAACGCCAGCATGTTGGGTATTCGTGTTTCACGGGTTTTACTTCGACGAGCAATCCTCTTGTTCGAAGTTCTTCGACGACCATGCTGTCGGTGTCTCTTGCGAACTTGCCGCAGAATTTTCCCCCTTCACCTGTGAACTTGACTTCGTCATCGAAGGGTGCGAATATTGGCACTCCGCGCCTCTGTGCAGCGAAGAAGTCTTCCTCGCCGTTTCCGGGAGAGAGATGAACCACGCCCGTTGCAGTTTCCACGTCCACGAAGTCCTCGCACACAACTTTGTGCACTGATGGGTTACTCTTTTCCAGCTCCACTTGTCTAGGGACCATGTCCTTAAAGGGGTATTCGTATTTCGTGTTTTCGAGGCTTTTGCCGGTAACAGTTGCCAGTGCCGTGTACTTTTCTATGCCGAGTTCTTTCATGATTGGTTCAACGCGTTGTTTCGCGAGAATCCACACTTCATCGCCAACTTGCACTCTTGCGTACTCGGCTTCCGGTCTAACAGCAAGCATCGTGTCAGTGATAAGCGTGAACGGCATCGTGGTCCAAACAAGAAAGTACTCATTCAATTTGTCAGCGACTTTGAACTTGAAGTAGAGGCTTGGGTCTTCTACGAGCTGGTACGTGCCTTCGTAGCCCACTTCCGCGTTGCTTAGACTTGTTTGGCATCCGGGGCAGTAGGCCACAACGTAATGTCCTTCTTCGAGTAAGCCTTGGTCCCAGGCATGTTTGAGGTATTGCCATTCCCTCTCGATGTAGCTGTCCAAGTACGTCCAGTATGCTCTAGTGTGGTCCATGAAGATGCCGAGTGTGCGGTCAGCTTCCACCCATGCTTTCTGATACTTCATTATGGCTTTTTTACACTCTTGTATGAAATGTTCCTCACCGACTCTGCCAAGAAGCTCCCGCTTGTTCTTAACGCCGAGCTGTTTCTCAACTTCCAATTCAACCGGCAGCCCTTGACAGTCCCATCCTCCCCAGAACGGCACACAGTAGCCCTGCATAGTCTTCCATCGGTAACGCAAGTCCTTCATCACTCTGCCTCTTGCATGGCCAACGTGTGGCACGCCGTTAAGCGTTGGAGGTCCTTCAACATAGCCTAGGAGGCCCTTGTTGCTTTTCTCCTTGGCTTCCATTAGCCTCTGCTGCGTGTGATTTTCTTCCCAGAATCGACGTATTTCTTCTTCAAGTTCAAGCGGGTGATACTCCACGGTGAGGCCTTTTTCAGAATCAGTCTTGAATTTGGCGGTCACCTTGCATCACATGGCACCCGAAACACAGCAGAATAGTCTCGGCCGAATATAACCTTTTTGAATTACAAATCGCGCAATTTTGGACGGTTATCGATTGGCGCGTGCTGCACGCAGTCGGCTACTGAATGAATGAATGTAGCTGGTCTGCGGTCATGGGTATTGTTGTAGGAAGTTGTTTGCCAGTATTATCGCGTCTAGGATGTCTACGACGTTGTCGCCGTTGATGTCTGCGTTTGGGTTCCAGTTTGCACTGCTAGGGTTAGTGAGGAAGGAATTGGCCAGCCCTATTGCGTCGAGGATGTTCACTGTGCCGTCGCCGTTTATGTCCCCTGGAATAGTAATTGAGATCTCGCCGCCTGTGAAGTTGTTGTCCGCCGTGCTGTTTTCGCCTGGAACAGGCCAAGCAAACGCGCTTAACGTGTAGTTGCCGTAGGCAAAGCCTGTAGTGTTCCAAGTAAACGTGAGGGTTGTGAAGGTTCCGCTGGTCAAGGTAGTGTTGACAGGCGTGTCGATGATAGTTTGGTTAGCGTATACCGTGGTGTTGAAGGTTTCGGTGTAGCCTCCCAGATTTCCAATTGTTACAGTAATGTTGCTTGAGTATCCTTGGCCTATGAATATCTTGCCAGATGTGACGTTTGTCACGGTTACGTCATGACCCGCCTCGGTTACGGTCACTGTCCCGCCAAAATTTTGGTGAGGAATCTGCTGAGGCGGGACTTTTTCGTCGGCAAGTTGTGTGTTAGCGAGCCCTAGGGCAGTGCTTCCTTCACTGACAGCATTGAAAGTGACAGTGAGTATTACTCCGCCACCATTCGCTGAAGTCATCCCTAAGAGTGTGGAGTATGCTAGGATACGGCCGTATGTGCTGTTGTAGTTGTTGGTAATGTTCTGGCCGAAGTATGTTCCGCCGCCCGCTTTTAAGAAGGGGCCTTCAGCTACGTTGGTGCAGTTTATCACGGCATTTAGATAGTAAATGTTCAATTGCCACGCTGTGAGATTAACCACGTTCGTCACGTTCACGTTCACACTGAACATATCTCCCACTTTTACCGTCGAGACTAATGGATCGAGGTCCACTTCGGTCGACGCGGCGGATATTCTATTGACTGAACATGCTAAAATGGGCAAGCATAACAGGAGATATGCTGCAACCCATGTTTTCCGCAACATATCATTTCTCCCTTCAACTTGCTCGTCCGCACTTAAAAACATGAACTGGAGGATATTTAAGACTTCAGAAACAAACCTCTATTCTTGCGCACGCAAATACTTCACGCAACAATAGAAACCGACTCATTTGCACGCTCGTATTCAAAAAGCCTAGAACTACAGAGACAGCAACCTTATCGCGCGTATCACGAAACGTATGAGCATCCGTAGTTCACTGCGACCATTCCCACGTCGAGTATGTCGATTTTTCCGTCGCCGTTAAGGTCGTATGTCGAGGCTGCTGCCCAGTTCGGATCTCCTTGTTTCGCGTCGAGAGTGCGCGCGCTCAGTAGGTGTGTTATCAGACTACTAAAGAACCGTCAATCAATGTCGAGTTGTTCAGCTAACTCATTCTTCTTTGGTGCGTGTTTGCACGAGGTCGGCTACTGAATGAAGGTAACTGGTCTGCGGTCATGGGTATTGTTGTAGGAAGTTGTTTGCCAGTATTATCGCGTCTAGGATGTTTACGAGGTTGTCGCCGTTGATGTCTGCGTTTGGGTTCCATTTTGCGCTACTGGGTGTGGTTAGGAAGGCGTTGCTCAGCGTTATTGCGTCAAGGATGTTGATGGTGAAGTCGCCGTTGACGTCGCCTGGGATCGTCACTGCGACCCAGCTGCTGCACGTGTTGTCTGGGGTGTCTGTTTCGTTCGGAACTGGTTCTACACTGGCAGTTAGGGTGTAGTTGCCATCAACAGACCCTGACGTGTTCCAAACAAAAATAGCCGTCGAGTTGTCTCCAGCAGTCAGCGTAACTGCGTAATTCCAAGCGACAAGTTTAGGGTTCCCATTTGCATGTGCGTTGACCGTTACCTTGAGAGTTTCCTCGAAGTGTCCCCTGTTGGCAACAGCTACACTTAGGTTTGTTGTAAAGCCTTGTCCAATGATCGTTTTGCTGGCTCCTACGCCTTCCGCGGCAATGGCATGAATGCATGGATACGGTTTGACAAGCGGATAATTGTCTCTGTTGTTTGTATCAATGACATATGGTGTGTCGCCTATTCCATCTTTCCCTGTTTCATTCTGAGAAGAACCGCTATACAGATCCATCCCATTGTAGTCGCTCCAGTAGTTTCCGCCAGAAGGATAACCATCATCCCAAATATTAGCCGAGCCTTCCGTGTGGACCTCGTTTGTGTTGTTCACAAAACTGTTGTGGAAAATGGAATTTTCAGAGCAATTGGTGAGATATAGACTATAATAGTTGTTTGCGACGTTGTTGCCGGACAAAGTGCTGTTAGAAGAAGAGTCGAGCCAAATCCCAACCCCGTTGTTTGTGACGTTGTTGTCATAAATGCTGTTGCTTGAACCGTCGATGAGCCAGATGCCAGAATCAGAAAAGTTCGTTATTTCTGCGTTTTTGATTGTCACGTGATTTATGCCATCCAGGATAAGTCCATTTTGGTACGCAGCTCCATTGTCCTGAACTGTGTACCCTGCCCCATTAACCACAATGCTGTCTCTTTCAATTTGGATAGAACCGCCAATGTTGTCAGTAAGGGTGTATGTGATGTTGTCAACAGTTGAAATGGGTGCTGAAGACGGGTCTACACTTCCATCAGCCCGTATCAAGATAATTCCGCTTGCTTTAACAGGTTGAATGTTAAATGCCGATGCTGACGTGCTTATCACCAGCAAAAATAGGACTATTACAGAAACAGTCTTCCTAGACGATGTAACTCCCTTCCTCAAACTCTAAATCAACTTCCCATCCTAAGAAGTTTGTGAACGCGCGCGCCATCATCATCCTCAACGACAATCGTTGCCCATGCCAACCGTTCTGCCAAACCCAGTCTTCATTACATGCTTAGGAATCTTGAATCAGACTAGACGACGAGCGCGCCCGCACAACGTTGCACGCCACAAACCGGCAAGTGCTGCCGACCTTTTTCCTAAGAATGGACCTGACTTCGAGAAGGTGGGGTTATGAGCTGGATTGTCCGAAGTGGTTTGCCAGTATTATCGCGTCCAAGATGTTCACGACGCCGTCGCCGTTGAGGTCCGCTTTTGGATTCCAGTTTGAGCTGCTAGGCGTGGCGCCAAAGGCGTTACTAAATGTTATCGCGTCCAAGATGTTCACTACGCCGTCCCCGTTTAAGTCTCCTATAAGTATACTTTCTTGTACCGTGACCATCTTTGTAATGTTGCCTTTTAATTCGTTGCTATCCACAATGTTCAATGTGACTGTGTAGTTTCCGTCAGTCGAATACGTGTGAACTATTGTGAGGTAGTTGCCGCTGGTGATATTGCCGTCTCCAAAATCCCAGGTGTAGTTCACAATGGGCGGATGGGCAGTGCCATTCCAACCAAGTTTTGACGCGGTAGCATCAAGAGTGACTGTTTCATTGGCTTTGGGTGGTGCAGGATACCACGTAAAGTTAGCCTGGGGCTCTGCCGGAGCCACTTTAACGGTTTCGGACGTGGTGTTCCAAAGACCTTGGCTGTCCGTCACGTTGAGAGTGACTGTGTAGTTTGCATCAGTCGCATATGTGTGAACTATTGTGGAGTAGTTGTCGCTGGTGATATTGCCGTCTCCAAAATTCCAGGTGTAGTTCGCGATGGGTGAATCGGCAGTGCCATTTGAACCGGGTTTTGACGCTGTAGCATCAAAAGTGACTGTCATGTTGACGTATGCTTCTGAGGGTGAGTAATTGAAAACGGCCTGCGGTGGTGCGGGCTGCTTGAAGTGAGCCGTAACTGAGAAGTTGCCCGTCATAGTCAGAGTGGCAGGGTTGGTGTAGTTGGGATAGCCTGGCACGTTACCGGTCCAAGACACGAAAACCCAACTGGCGTTAGCCGTGGCCGTTAGCTGAACAACATCACTATAATTGTAAGGACCAGTTTTGCTCAGGGTCACAGAACCATTGCCATCAAGCGAGATAGTCAGGGTGTATGTGTTCTGAGTGGTCTGAGTGAAAGTTGCAGTGGCAGAGGCGTTACCGTTGATCGTTAATGTGATTGGATTGACTGATCCGCTCAAGTCTCCGCTCCAATTGCCAAAAGCCCAGCCCGAGGCAGGAACAGCCGACAGCTGAACCACATCGCCGAAGTGATAGGGCCCGGTGTTGTTGAGGGTGACATGACCTTGGCCAACAATCGCAATCCAAAAAGTGTACACGTTCTGCGTGAAGGTTGCATTGACAGATTTGTTGCTGGTCATGTTTACGGTGGTCTGGTAGGCAAGGCCCGAAGCGTTACCGCTCCAACCAGCGAAGCCCCAGCCAATAGAGGGAGAAGCCGTTAGAGTGACGACGGTGCCGTTCAGGTAGGCAGCTTGGTTGGGGCTCTTAGTGACTGAACCACTTCCGACTGTAGTGATCGTAAGACTGCTCCCGAACCTATATGTTCCATCTTCCACCAAGTGTGTGATGTTTTCCGCTTGCGGGTCACTCAGTTTGTCGGTTGCGAAGTGAATCATTGTTTCGTTCGGTTGTGGAGGATTTCCGACGATGAACTCGAGGGTGAACATGGCCTGGCTGCGAGTTGTGTTGAAACTATCGGCCGTTGACACGGCCACGAATTTGTAATAGCCTATGCCACTTTCGTTTTCTGCAACGAACCATTGACCTGAACCCCACAGTGCGTCCAGCGTGTCTTTGTAGTAGCAGTTGCTGAAGTTTAGAAATGCACTGTCCCATGTGACGTTGAGGTCAAAGCCGAAAAGGTCTGTAACACTTTCAACGGTCACGTTCACTTCGAAAGTGGCGTCCACGTTGGAATAGGTCTTCTCTGTCAAAGAAGGAGTGATTAAGACCGTTGCTTCCCTGCCCGCAATAGTGTAGCTGCCATCAGCCACCGTGTGAGCGATTTCGCTCGGTTGTGAAGTGCTCAGGGCGTGCGTGTCAAAGTGAATAGAACAATTTCTGGCAGAGTTGGTCTGAGGGTCTTGAACGTTAAATGTAAGTTTGCACAGAGGATTTGGTCCAGCGCCGTTGAAGCTGCTCGCCAAGGATAACGCAGCGAGATCGTAGAAGCCAACACCAGTTGTGTTGTCCACAGGAGCCCAGTGGCCCTTACCCCATATGGTGTTCAGCGTGGTCGTGAAGTTGACGTTTACAAGGGTTATCAGACTGTTGTCCCAGGTCAAGTTGAACGCAAAAGCCTGCAGATCTGTAACGTTTGTAATCGTCACGTTCACTTCAAAGGTAGTGTCAATATCATCATGAGTCTTGTTCGTGAAAGGGGGGTCAATGTAGAGGACCGTGGCGGGCTCTCCGAAAACCGTTTTTACATAAGTGGGCGTCATGATTGCCGTAGTAGCTAGGATCAAAGATACGATTGTAAATATGGCAAAGAATCCCCTACGCGCGTGCGCGTTATCGAGGAGCAACAATGAAGCTGCCTTCTCTCCCTACACTGGTCTGCGGTACAAAGAGGTGAATAAGGATATTTAAGAGTTCAGGAACTAGCTTCTACATGAAGTGTTGAGAAACACGTGATACCAGCCTAGCGCGCGCTTGTTAACTTGGGCTTTTTATGGTCCGCCGTAGCCAAAGTTCGTTGCGACAACTACAAGGTCAAAGATGTCGATGGTACCGTCGTTGTTCAGGTCATATTTCGTTGGCAACGACTGGTCGTAGTATGCCGCTATCGTGCGAAGATCGAGCACGTCCACTTTGCCGTCGCAGTCAACATCTCCCCGAATCAAATGAATCGTGGCGGTTAGGGGTGCAGGCGTTTGGATTCCACTCATGAGCAGTGTGCCATCAGTGAAGGTTAGCTGAGCATCTTCTAAGGATACGCTGCCAGTCAGCTCGTGCGGTGCATTTGTTCTCCAGATGTGCTCAGTTCTGTCGTCAAATTGCAGCCGGAAAGAGAGTGTTAACAGCAGTCCGTTGGTTCCGATCCAAGGATTACCGCCAGTTAATACCACGTTCACAGTTCCATGCGGGCTATCGGCGTAGCTTCCTGTTCCTAGAACGCCTCCGGTCCAATTCACCCCTGTTAGGTTGAACAGCTCATTGTCGTACGCAATGATGAGATTGTAGCCCGTCAACTTCGAGCAGACGTGGCTCACATTCACTTCGACCTGGAAGATCTTGCCCCATTCGAAAGGTTTCGCCGGATCAGGGTCCAACAACTGGAACTCCAAGTCTGGCGCTATGGAACTAATCTGGTAGAGCCCATCATCGACTGCTGCTGGTATCGGGATCGGTATAGGCGTCGCGTTATTGCTCAATTTGACTGTCTGAAAATGAATCGGCTCCTGCAGTAGAAGGACAATCGAGCCCCTTTCTATATGGAACTTCAAAGTGAACAGGGTTTGGCTGTCCGTTGTGTTGAAACTACTGCTCGTGGACAATGCCACAAGTTTGTACCACTCTGTGCCTGCGTTGACACCAGTTGTGTTTTCTGTGAGAGCCCAGCCCAATGGCCAAAGCGAGTCTAAGCTGCCGTTATAGTTGCAGTCTTGGAAAGTGATCAAGGAGTTGTCCCAGGTGAGATTGATGTCGAAACCGAAGAGGTCTTCGATCTTTTCCACTTTCACATCAATGGTGAAGTTGGTTCCAATGTCTGTGTAAGACTTCACGACAGGGTTGGGATCAATGTAAACTCGTGCCGCGAACTGGCTCTGCAAATAGGACGTGACTGTGGCATTTCCAGTCACATTATCTCCGTGGCCCAGGTTTGGTCCCGACGAGTCGCCCCACCAATTGAAACTTGCATCCACTATGCTTCCGCTTGTCCAGTTCAATCCCTCTGTGTTTCCTACAATGTTGTTGTAATGGATCTGAGTGCCCGGAGCATCTCCGTCACGAAGATAAATTGCAGTGTCTGTGCCTTCTATCGTGTTGCCGCTTATGCTGGCATTGTCCGTGAGGCCATAGAAATCTATACCAGAGCTATCCGTTGAGCCTGCAACGCCATTTACAGTGTTGTTAGTTATCTGCGGAGCAACGAGGTTGTGTACCGTATTGTTGGCGTTCCAGAAACCTATGGCTCTTCTGTTGCTTTGCAGGTTGTTGAACGTGTTTCCACTGATTAACATGTCTGTGAACTTCGCATCTCCGAGGCCCCAGGCAGCTCCGGGAGCGCAAAAGCTCACGCCAGTTGATCTGTGATCGTAGTCGAATGGGCCTCCAGTGCCCATATTAAATGTGTTGTAGCAGACGCTCTGCAGAGTCGTGACATCTTCGCCGTACGTCATGAAAAATATTGCGTCAGCAGCCAGGCCTATACCAGCTTCTAGAGTACAATAGCTTATTTCGGTCGAACCGGTGTGCACCTCGCACACAATGTTGTTTCCTGTCTGAGTTACCATGTTGTGAGTGAATACTAGGTTATACGGCCCTCCCTGTGCGTAGAATCCATAATCATTTATCAGCGCTGGATTATTGGTTCCATAGATATTGCAGTATGAGATAGTATAGTCTACAGTAGCAGCAGATTGCGTTATAATGTCCATGTAATTTCCGTCCCCTGATAAAGGAGCGTTGCGCACTGTGAAACCTGTTAATAGTACATTGCCGGTCGTCGTAGTGATTTTGACCAGGCCGTCATGAGCAAGCGCCACACCGGTGCCGTCGATGATTGTTGTTCCTGCACCGGCTCCAACGATCGTCAATGCCTTGGTAACATCAACCTCTTCATTATACGTCGCTGCTGCAACCATTATCGTGTCGCCGTCGGAAGCAGAAGTGATAGCATACGTGATAGTCTTGAAGGCGCTAATGCCCGGCCCTGTACCATGAGACCCATCATCAGTGCCTAGAGGGTCAACGTACCATGTGGAAGCTGCTCTAACTGGCACCATCACAAACCCCATGACTGCAGTGAAAACCAAGATGAACAGTATACCAATACTCATAACCTTGCGATTCATTTCCCCTCTCCCCCTTCGATTCGCACCAATAACATACGTGAAAAAGAGTATTTAAGAATTCAGGAACAGACTTCTATGAAAAACCGCGCGCGCTTTTGCTACGTATCCTGGGCACGTCCCTATATTACATAAGCGCGCGTGTCCAGACATTATCGGAAGAGCCAGTGTTTCTTTTTAGGTCTTTCCTCTTCTTTTTTCTTCTCAAGCTCAATTTCTCTTAAGGCCTTCGTTTCTCTATAGAAATAGAAATCCCAGAAGTCCTTAACATCAAGAGCTGCCATCTGTCCTTTCACGTCCTCTGGCACCGGTATGGGATAGACCTTTGAGAGAGGAATTCCAAACCCTTCGCCTACGAGCTTTGGGCTTACTCGGCCCATCTGCGCATCATCATAGTTGAGTATTATCCCATGTTCATCCAAAGCCTTTGCAAGGCAAAATATCTGATTGTAAAAGCGCATCTCTAGGTTGCCCATTACCGTGTCCTTCATCTTGCGCATTCATCTGAGTTTGGTAAAGTTTAAACGTTATCATATTTCAACTTGCATGTCTGGACAATCTTATCTTTTTAGAAAATAGATATCGCACGTATGCGCGAATGGAAATCCGAAAAGGGTTCTGTAAACTCTTTGTTTGGTTGTTTCCCTTGTAAACTTTCGTTTGATCGGTTCTGTCAGCTCTACGAGCTATTACTTTTCGATTGATGTCCTTTTTGGGTTCTCTTAAGCTAAGTGAGGAAAATGCAAAAATCTTTTTAACATAGTGTACTAATCATCCACTTGTCAAAGGTGCTTGAAATTGTCAGAAGAGGAGCAGATAAAAAGATTGAAAGACATAGCTCTGACTGCATCAATAACAGACACTCGGAAGAAGGTAATTGACGCATTAAGCGCGTATGGTCCAAAAGCCATACCAGCCATAACAGAAATAGTTGGACAATCAACAATAACAGAAACAAGACTTCATGGGTTAGAAACTATCAAAAGGATGAAAGAAAAACAAAAATAAGGAATAAGGAAGGATTAGCCTTCCTCTTTGTGTTTTTCAGTGCCTAGGTAGATGTCGATCATCTTTTTGGCTTTTGTCCATGCTTCTTTAATGTTCTCTTTCGGAAGCCATATCCGTACATTGTCTCCGAACTTTAGTTCCTCAAGGGTAGATGGTTTTGCCTTTGATGTGTCAATTTGGGTTTGGTCACTCAACTTGGAGCCCTCTGGTTCTGCCTTCTTTTCCTCTTTTACATATTGGAAATCAGCCAAATAAGCATTTCTGACGTTTTCTTCGACCTTTTGAGCATCTGGGGCTTCCAGCCCAGTTATTTCGGTTAGTTTTGCCCAGAAATTACTAGTTGGGAGAGTTTTACCAAACCTACTGTAAAGCTCTTTCCACAATGGTATATTCAATAGTGCTTCTTTGAACGCCTCATTCTTTTCAGTGTCGCTTGCTCCATAAGTGAGCTTCTTCCCTAAGTCGGTAACTCTTATTCCTCGGCTCGTTATGAGTCCATACGATCTGAGGTCGGCTAATTTTGCCAAATATCCCCCGCTTTTGTCTGTCTTATGGCCAAGTAGTTTTGCTACAGTTAGCGAGTCGGGTGCTTCATCTGACTTGAAGGTTTCATATAATGTCTTTGTGTCTTGTACTAGATTTGGTTGCAGATGTAATGTTGGGATGTCATATTTTCCAACTTTCACACGGGTCACCTCCATTCTATTTCTACTATCCATATTTACCATATTTACTTAATAAGGCTTACGGTAAAAAGAGTAAGTATGAATAGGAGAATGTTACTATTGTTACTATTAGCAAGAGGATGCGGTCGGCAAACCAAACATCCTCTTGATGGAGTTGACCCGTGTGATAGAATCAAACCCCACAATAAGAAATACCGTAGTTCCTTCAAATAAAGCTGATGGTCGAGAACTCAGAGGCTTTCAGATTGTATTCTCCAATAGCAATCCAATCTTGGAAAGTTCTCAAGAATTCAGTCGAAGAACAGAGGAAATTGCGCAATCAGCCCTCATGGGCGAAAGATTTCGAATGGTTCTACATTGAGAGCACCAGATATAGAAAAAAGAACTATCCTGATGAAAATCCAGACTTATATCTTAGACCATGACCCGTCTTTTGCATGGTTTCGTTTTGGGTTACGTTACCAAACGAATGTTTACAAGGAGACAAACCAAACGGAGAGTTTACAGAACCCCGAAAAGTAAACGATATAAGACGCATATGGGGCATTTTTACGAATGCGCGTGTGTTTCATTTATCTCTTACACAAGGGGATGGCGTTAACTGACAATAATTGTTGATGATGCTGGCATAGGCGACCTTCTTTTTGGCGTGGTCATAGCTGCCTTTCGCTGCGAGACTCAGGAATTCAGATACGATATCGTGGATGTCAAATACTTCAGATATCCGCGATTCCGATCAAAGGAGTATCTGACACAGGCTTCAACAATCGTGTTTCAACTATTGAACAAACTCGGACTCAAGAAAGACGAACGAATTCAAATCTGCAGAGGCTACATCTTCGACGAAGCGGTAGATCGTTTGAGAGAGATGTATGGCGACAATCAAATCGAGAGAATCGTAGTTACCGGCGAACCGCAGAGGCTGACGGAAATAGCATACCTTGACGAAGTCAGAAACTTGGGTTATGAGCCTGTGAAAGAGAGAGACGAGAAAAAGGCAAAGAGCTTCTTCCACATGATGAACTGGCTGAAGAGAAATCCAGACAAACTAATCTACGCAAAGACTGGTTGGCCACGCCTGCAGAGATACAGTTTATTCAGATCTTACTTTCAGAAGCAGTCAGCAGAAGATCGAGAAATCCGTTCTTGAATCAGCGAAGTACGCGCTGTGCCTTTATAGGTGGAAATAAGCTATCATTACTTTGGGGTAGTTGAATTGCCTTTGGTTCAAGTCTCTGTTTGGGCTGGATGGAGTGAAGAGAACAAGAAGAAAGTCGTTGAAGGAATAACGAAGGTGCTTGAGGAACTGGGCATCCCGAAAGAAGCGGTCACAGTCATCATTTACGAAACGCCGAAAACCAACTGGGCAACCGGTGGAGAACTGCATTCAGAAAAATTCGCAAAGCGGTAGCCTACGCTCCCTTGTTAGGTCTCCATAACATGGCCCGCGTGTGTCTTTTCATCTGTTTACTTCTGTTCAATTAATGTAGGGTTCTATGACACGATTTCAGCGTGTCTGTTTTCAAGGGGCTTCAAACGTCATACTCTTGGGAATGGAGTAAGGATTGTTCCAGTCGATAGGGCCCTTGGAAAATCTGAGTTCTAGTCTTCCGAGGACGATGTCCCATGCGCGTTTGAAGTACTGAAACACTTTGTCCCACTCGTCGCCTTCTTTCCAGCCGAGGTGAGTCAGTCTGATTTGAACTTCATTTTGGCCGCGCGGGTAGAATTGCACCACAACCCATGTGCGTTGTCCTTTGCGTAGGGTGGGATATTCTGGCGGCGTACTCCATTCGAACGAGAGCATTTCCATGGGAAGAAAGCTGAGTATCTTCAAACCCTCGCTTCCTTGTGAGCCCTCTGGAGCGTCAAGGTCAAAGAACAGCTCGTACGGTCCACCTACTGCAAGCCTGATGTTAGCCCTCGGCGCGAAGAAGGTGACAGCGCCTTCCGGCGTCGTCCACGCGTCCCAGACCGCCTTCACAGGTGCATTGACGACTACTTCCTTTCGAATCATCTGTTGTTGCATACGATGGCAACTCCTTATGCAGCTTATTGAACTATTCGTGTTGAAAAATGCTTTCCTTGTATGTTGCCCACCCTCAAAGGCTCAGCACACTAATACTGGCGCAAGTTTCCCTTTGAGAGGGGCGTGCAAGAAATACTATTCTTAACTTTCTTTTTCTTGGCGGTTCGAATCGCACTTCTTTTCAAATCTTGGATTACGAATTCTAGGCGCGTTTCCCTGAGTTTATCTGTCTTCGGGACGCCGTTGGCGTCCCATCCTCTTTCTTCATAGTATTCATCGAGCATGGGCTCGATCTCGAACACTGAACCTTTCGAATTTCCGTTTGGCAGAGGTTCCTTCAAGAATCTTGCGGGTAAGTAGTCATCTTTTCTCGTGATTCCTTCTCGGACAACATAGGCTCTTTCAAGGTTGACTATTCTTTCTCCGATTTCATACATCATATCTTTTGTGAAGGGAAGACCCGTTGCGGCATTCGTTATCGCGGCTGCCCTGTCAAAGGGCAAGAGCTCCATGTTTTCAGCTAGGTTTTTGCAGATTTCCAAGGAATCTATTATTGCGCACCAGTTTTCACAGTAACGTATCAGTTTACCCTTTCCTCTGTGTGCAAGCCTCTGAGTTGCTTCGCGGACGCCGAACATCTTCAAGCCTTTGTCTGGGTCATCGCTTAGCTCTAGGAAAGGTTCAGACCTCAAATGGTCAGCTCCCCTGCTTGAGACCGCGTAGCCCAAGCCGTAACCCTTCAAACCTCGAGGGTCAGCCTGAATGAGCTCTAGGCCCTTCACGTGAAAAGCTATTTCCTTTCCCTTTCCAAGTTTTTCAGCTGCTCTTTTCACTCCGTCAGCAAGCAGGTCTCCAAACCCGTCTCGATAAGCTATTTTCGTGATCAGTCCGAGTATAGCCTCTTCGTTGCCCCATTTCAGTTCAACCCCGCCGGTCTCCTTTTTCTTTAACTGTCCTCCTTCATAGAGCTCCATTGCCCAGGCAATGCATTCGGCGGTTGTTATCGCGTCTAGGCCGAGCCTGTTTGTTAAGTCAACAGCCTTCAACGCCAGGTTCAGGTTTGCGTTTCCCACTCTGGCAGTGAAGCTGCTTAAAGCCTCGTACTCCGGTCCTTCACCGTGAAGGCCAGCGTAATCTCCTTCTCTTATCCTGTAGATCCTGCTGCACGGAACTATGCATGAGAAGCACGCGCGATTCTTGACGTTATATTCTCTTGCCAGTCTTTCGCCGCTAACGTCGGCTGCGTGCTCGAAAGTGGCGGAAGTGAAGTGTCTCGTTGGCAGAAAACCAAGCTTGTCGGCGAGGCTTAGAATTCTGGTTGTCCCCATCTGTCTGCGCGGCCAGTACTGCGGATGAGCGTATGTCTCTCTCTCCACTTCTTCAGCGATTTTCCAGAAAGCATCGGAGTCAGCGATGTTGATGCTGCCCGTTCCCCTCAGCACTATGGCCTTCAAGTTCTTGGAAGCCATAACCGTGCCCATTCCAGTTCTGGCAGCAGGCCTAACAAAATTAGCAAATATTCCCGCGTAGAGGACAAGGTTCTCGGCCGCAGGACCAACCGTTGCCACTTGCACGTGTGAGTCGGCTAGGTCTTTTCTTATGGTTTCAGTTGCTTCGTAAACGTCTTTTCCCCAGAGATGTTCCGCGTCGTTGACATGAACTTCTTGGTCCTGGACGAAAACATAGCAGGGCTTCGGGCTTCTTCCCTCAACTATTATCTGATCGTACCCAGCGAACTTCATTTCCGCGGCAAAATGGCCTCCAGCGTTTGAATCTCCCAGTATTCCCGTGAGCGGAGACTTCGCGCTCACGTTGAACCTCGCACCTAAAGGGAACGCCGTGCCGACAAGAGGGCCTGTCGCAAACATGAGCTTGTTCTCAGCGGAGAGAGGAGCGACACCTTTGGGAACTTCTTCGTAAAGCCTCCTCGAATTGAAGCCTCTTCCGCCGAGAAACTCCATTATCAACCGTTTTTCGGTGGGCTTGACGCTGACCTTATTCTTTGCAAGGTTCACTCTGAGAATTCTGCCAGCGTAACCAAAATACTTAGACAGTGACCCTCCACCTTCTCAACGTTTCTTCAAGAACTCTGTTGGCCGATTTGGGCTGCTGCGTTCTCGTTTCCGCGTACGTTAACGCTTTTGTAGGGCACTTTTCGACGCACAACGGCCTTCCGTCGCACTGGTCGCATAACAGAGGCGTATGCTTGTTCGGATGAAGTTTGATCGCGCCCGAAGGGCATAACTCGACGCAGTTACCGCAGCCTGTGCACTTCTCTTCGTCTACGCAGATGAGTCCTTCCGCGTTTCTTTCCAGGGCGTTTGCAAGGCAACTTTCTGCGGGTTTGCAGTGGTCACAGTGCCAGCAGATGACCGGTAAGTCGAAGCCTAAACCGTCCTCTTTCATAACGGTTACCCTTGACGCGGAAGGTCCGAACCGTTTTTCATGTGTGAACGAGCATGCTAGTTCGCACAGTCTGCACCCGGAGCATCGGTCAACGTTAACTAAGATTCTCTTCATCTGAACAAATTACGTCTCCATCCACGGAAATCTAACACGATGTTGGCAAACCTCTGTATGGGAAACCTTTAAGTTGAAAGCTGTTTTTATCCATTTTGAAACCATCTTGAAAACTCTAATCGTCAGAGTTAAAGCAATCGGCGGCTCTTGCGACACCCACAAAGTCGGAGACTGCTTCAGACTCGAAGGCGGGAAACTGAGCTTCCCCGGAGAGAACAAGCACTTTTGCATTTATGCCCTCTCAAGCCTTCTTCCACTGCTGCCGGCTAAGCAGAGAAAAATAGATGAACCCAACGATTGGCTGCCCAAGGTCATCGATGTGGAATGCCCAGACCCCAAGGGAAGAGTGATCTTGGAAATAACTGAAGAATAACGATGCGCACGCGCGCACTGGCAGGCCCAGTGCCAATCAGTTCGTCTTTGCAAAGTTTTGGTTGAACGCCTGAGGAAAAGGCTGACACCGCACGTGCTAACACAGATACGAAAATAGATCTGTGCTCTGTTTCAAAGATCATACTAACGAACAAAGACTTAAATGCGTTTTACTGGCAAGCGTAAAGGTGGGTGCCGATATTTGTCAAGAGGACGTGAACCGGTGGCTATGAAGAGATTTCTAGTTGCGGTAGATGGTTCAGAGCATTCGAAGAAGGCGGTTGACATGGCTATCGACATGGCCGAAAAATGGCATTCTGAAATTATCTTGATTCACGTGAGGGAAGAGAGAACAGTTCCTAAGGGCCTCGAGCCGTGGATGGAGATTGAGGGAATAAGATCTTTCGGGGACTATTCTGAGTTTGTCTGCAAAAGCGATCAGTTCCTTGGTGAGGCTGAAGCAAGAATCAAGGCAGTTCATGGAATAAAAGTTGAGCGTATCTGTGTCAACGGGGATCCAGCTGACGAGATACTTAAGGCAGCTGAAAGTTACAACGTCGACGTGATAGTCATGGGAAGCCGCGGCTTGGGAAGATTCTCACGATCATTCATGGGAAGCGTATCCACCAAAGTGTGCAATCACGCAAACAGCACCTGTGTAACCGTTAAGTGAAATCTTCCCGCGCGTTTGCCTTTGAGCTGCAACAGAAAAGCATTAATTGATGCACATCACTTTTAAGAGAAGTTTGGGGTGCTACGTTGTGAAGACGTACTTGACGATATGGTTCAGCAGTGAGGGCTCTGGCCCCGTTGAGATCGTTGAAAGACTTCGTTCTTTGGGCTTCGAACCCTTAAGAGGATATCATGACCACGTTTACGATTGGAAAAGGAACATTGACCTCGGAGACATACTTCAACTCACCGACAAGATTCATCACACGTTGAAAGGCCTAAAAGTCCTTTATAAAATTGAGACAGAGTAGGCCAAAAACGGGCCCTCAGAGCGACTGCCAACGAAAACTCGAAAGATCAAATCAATTCAACCTCTTTCTGTCTAGAACAATCGATAAGCCCCTTTTTTGGTGGCTAACCCCGGTTACTCGTCTTCTAGCTTGTCTCTTCATATATTTCGTGTATCTTCTGTGATAAGGCAGGTCTGAATCACCAAAAGAAAAATCCGAATTGTGCATGGGGCCCGTTTTAGCCGAGCAACACCTTTTTTCCACACCGGTCCCGCTTGGACAGACCGAACTCGTCCTTCATTAGCCTAAGCTGTTTTGAAGTGAACACCGGTCCGTCCGCGCAGACTCTGTACTTGCCGATAACGCAGCTTCCACACAGGCCGATGGCGCATCTCATCAGGCGTTCCAAACTTGCCTGCATCTCTGCGCCGTGCTCTTCGGCCAATTCAAAAACCTTCAGTATCATCTGCTCGGGCCCGCAAGCGTAGACCACGTCAAACTTTTCTCTAGCCAACATCTGCTCTAACGGTTCAGTGCACAGGCCCGTGAGGCCACAGCTCCCGTCCTCAGTCGAGGTGACAAGACGAACCCTGTTCGCTCCAAACTTCTGCAACTCGCTTCTGAACAGCAATTCGTCCTTTGTCTTTGCCCCCAACACAAAGGTCGTACTCACAGCCTTAGAAATCAGCCTCCTAGTCAAGAACATGAGAGGAGCGATCCCCGTTCCACCGCCTACCATGAAAGCTCTGCGTCTGCCAATCGTGAAGTTGTTGCCAAACGGGCCTCGTACCCCTATTGTGTCGCCTACTCTCTTCCGGTGCAACGCAACAGTGGCTTCACCCAAAGCCTTGACGGAAACTGCGACTCTTCCATCCTCTCTTGCGTCCATGATGCTCAGCGGGATCTCATCCACGCCTGGAATCCACAGCATCAAGAACTGGCCCGGCTTGGCCCTTGCACACTGTTCATCTTTGAAGACAAAAGTCTTGACCGTTGGACTCTCTGCTTTCATGCTGATGATGGGCTTGGTTCTAAGCTGGTTAGCTACGGTGTGACAAGCCAACGATTTCACTCACGCTCCTCCAACGTTTCTTTTTCAGGTACGCACCTATTCCGAGAGTAACGGCTCTGAACACTCCGAGCCCCTCATCGGCTATCGCCGTGCCTACTTGAACAGCTGAAGCCCCTGCCAAGAGGAATTCCAACGCGTCACGCCAATCAGTTATTCCGCCGCAGCCTACTATTGGAACATCGACCTGCTCGTAAACTTCGTAAACGTTCCTAAGCGCGATAGGTTTCACCGCTGCGCCCGACAAGCCTCCTACCCTGTTCGCCAAGACCGGCATCGCTGTCTCAACGTCTATGGCCATCGCTTTCACCGTATTCATAACCGTCAAGGCATCCGCCCCAGCGCGTTCAGCGGCACATGCGATGTCTGACATGCTCGTGACGTTGGGCGACAACTTGACCAGGACCGGCTTGTTCACAGAAGCCTTGACCTTTCCAATGACCTGAGTTAGAATCTTCGCGTCCTGACCGATCTCCGAACCCGTCTCCTTGACGTGCGGACATGAAACGTTGAGCTCCACTCCATCAGCGCCTGCACCGACGGCTCTTCTAGCCACTGACGCGTACTCTTCAGCTGAGAAACCGAAGACGCTGACGACGAGTGGCACACCCAGGACGGCTTTTGCATTGCTGATCTCCTTGGCAAACTCCTCTATCCCAGGGTTTGGAAGCCCAACCGCATTGATCAAACCGCAGTCCGCCTGAACAACCGTTGGGTTCGCATAACCTTCCCGTGGCTTCGCTGAAACTGACTTCGTCACCACCGCTCCCGCTCCGGCCTTAACGATGTTTGCCAGCGTTTCAACGGAATACCCCAAAATCCCAGAGGCCAACATGGTCGGATTGGCAAGCCTCAAACCCGCCAGATCAACGCCCAAACCAGCGTCTTTCACCCGTTTTGCACCTTGACCAGCTGCTTGTTAAGCCTACCAATTATATTAGTTTGTACCAAGGAGACGATTTCGAACCACGGACTCCAGGGCCCCAGTAAGTTTTTATTAACACATACCTCTGCAATAGTAGTGCTGAGGCATTCAGATGAAAGTGACGATAGTTGAGGGCTCCTTTGGAATACTGGCTTTCGACGCAGAAAACAAGCTAATAGCGACAGTCTTATTCCTAAAGAACCCGCAGAGCGCAGCGAAAACCCTCGCTAACATCGAAGCAGGAAGGATAATTGAAGGCGTTTCCAGCCTAATCGGCGCGCTCAAGGAAAAGGGCTACGACGATTTCGCCTTCGAAAACGCAAACCTCGCTAAGGAGGTTCAAGAGAAACTCGGAATCAAAGTTGAAGTGTCAAAACCTTCAAACGCGGGCGAGCTTCTTCGGTCCAAGCCTGAAACGTTTGCGGTCAAAGCCGGGTTCGTCAAAGACGCTGACGAGTTTGCCCTGTGGACCCACAACGTCACGATGGAAATCACTAAGCTACGGGTCAAAGGAGCCGTCGAGAAAAGAGACCTCGTCGTTGCCCAAGCCATCCAAAGCCTAGACGAGTTGGACAAGACCATAAACATGCTCATGGCCCGAGTGAGAGAATGGTACGGCATACACTTCCCGGAGCTGGACCGTCTGCTGGAAAAGCACGAGACGTACGCGCGGCTTGTGGTCAAACTGGGCAACAAAGACAACTTCACAATAGACAGGCTTGAGGGTGAGGAGGTTCCGAAATCGAAGGCCGAAGGGATAGCAAAGGTTGCAGAGAAATCAATGGGCGCAGACCTCGACGATGCCGATTTGAAACAGATTCAGGTACTGTGCAGCGATATCATGAATCTGTACAAAACTCGTCAAAACCTGGAAACCTACATGGACTCAACCATGGAAGAGGTTGCGCCGAACATGAAATACTTGGTAGGCTCGCTTCTAGGGGCACGCCTGATAGCATTATCTGGAGGTTTGATGAATCTGGCCAAGAGGCCGGCAAGCACGGTTCAGGTTCTAGGCGCTGAGAAAGCCCTTTTCCGCTCGCTGAAAACCGGTACGAGGCCGCCGAAGCACGGGTTGATTTTCCAGCACACACTGTTGCATGACGCGAAGAGATGGCAGAGAGGGAAAATCGCTCGGGCACTCGCAGGAAAGTTGGCAATAGCTGCTAGGGCAGACGCCTTCGGAGGCAGGCATATAGGTAAAGAGCTGAAAGCCAACATGGACAAACGAATCGAAGAGATCCACCAGAAGTATGATCAACCCCCTCCGTTGCCAGTTACCAGACCTCGACGCGAAAAGCCTAGAGACAAGAAGAAATGGGGAAAACACAGGCGTGATCGTTAAGGTCAAACCCCATCCGAAGTTTGCCGAAGTATATGACGTGACTCTTGAGGATGGCGCGCGAAGACTCGCCACCAGAAACTTGACACCGGGAAGAAACGTCTACGGTGAAAGGCTGATACGGTGCGAGGGCGTCGAATACAGAGTCTGGGACGCGTTTAGAAGCAAGTTGGCCGCAGCAATCCTGAAAGGTTTGAAAACGGTTCCAGTCAAACCGAAGCATTTGGTTCTCTATCTGGGAGCTGCTTCAGGAACAACCGCAAGCCACGTTTCGGACATCATCGGAGAAAAAGGCCACATGTACTGCGTAGAGTTCGCCTCCCGATCCATAAGGGATCTGGTTGACAACGTGTGCACCTACAGGATGAACATGTCGCCGATCCTTGAAGATGCTCGTTTTCCCCAAAAATACGCGATGTTCATACGCGGAAAGGTTGATGACATCTATTGCGACATAGCCCAGCCTGAACAAGCTAAGGTTCTGGCAGACAACGCAGATCAATTTCTCAAAGATCGCGGATGGGTGATGCTTGCAGTGAAGGCGCAGAGCATAGACGTGACAAAGGAGCCCGCTGAAGTCTACAAAAGCGAAGTCAAGGTCCTGGAGAACCGTGGTTTCAAGATTGAAGAAGTCGTGCATCTGGAACCCTACGACAAAGCGCACGCCATGATCGTGGCTCACATGTAACTAAGTTCTAGAAGACCAGCATTGTTTGTATGGTACTGAATTCTAGAAGATAAGCATCGTTTGAATATAACTGAGTTCTAGAAGACAAGTATTGTTTATATCTCACAATGTAATTCATGTTTAACGTGGCGGTTATATGGCTCATGGGGGAAGGGAGCACTTAGAAACTGCAGAAGCCCTTCTACAACAAGCTGGTTTCACCGTCTCCCAACCATGCACTTCTCGTCCGAGCTGCTTCGACTTCGCAGCAAGGAGAGAAGAGAACCTGATCTTCATAAAGATCCAGTCTGACATCGGGAATATGTCCCTAAATGACTCGCAAGAGCTTGGAGAAATAGCGAGAAACTTCTCAGCTGCTTCCTTGCTGATAGGCGAAGAGGCACGGGAAAAACCTCTTGAGGACGACACGATCTACAAGAGACATGACATCCTCGCCGTCACCGCAAGAACTTTCGAGAACGTTGTGCTCCACAACATTCGTCCGTTGATTCAGGCCAGCCCTGGGGGTTACTACGTTGAAATCGATGGGGAAGCGCTCAAGCAGCGGAGACAGAAGATGGGCCTATCAGTCGGGGAAATGGCTGACATGGTGGGCATGTCGCGAAGAACCGTTTATGGCTATGAACGGGGCCTGGCCAAGGCTTCCGTTTCCGCAGCTTACAATCTGATATGGACTCTCGGAATCCCAGTAGCTAAGCCCGTGGACATCTTTCAAGAGTCAAGGACTCGACGCAAACAGTGCATCTTGACGACCGCCAGACGCGTTTTTGCCAAGAGCAAGTTTCTGAACATGATTCTAAGGAGGCTTGCTCCACTGCACGTCACAAGCGTGAAGAAGGCGCCTTTCGACTTCGTACTGAACGTGCCGGAACAAAAGGTCCAGATAATAGGCGGAGTCGCCAATGACAAGGAACAGGAACTAAACAGAAGAGTTGACGAGATTCTAAGCGTGAGCAAAATCGTGAAGGCTCATCCAATTCTCATCACTGAAACTCAAGGACATCGAGAGAAGGATATTCCATGCATCAGCAGCGAAGAGTTTTCCAAGATCAAGGGTCCAGAAGACCTGATCGCAAACTTCAAGCAAGCTCCGTCTGATGCGAACCTCTTCCATCCTTGACTTTTTTCGCAGGCTTCCACGACTTTCTTATGAATTCAGGGTACTCTTCCGTTTTCTCCACCAGCAGTTTCAGAAAATCCATGGTCCTTTGGTCCGAAGGATAGCCCGATCCAAAATCTCCATAGACCCTCGCGAGCTCTGCAACTTCTCGGTCCCTCTCAACTTTGGCGATTATGGATGCTGCTGAAACCGCCACGTAGTTTCTGTCGGCCTTGTGCTCAGAGATAATGTCAACTCTGAAAGACATACACTCTAAGATGTGCTGTTTAAACCGCTCCTCCAAAACGTCAGAAGCATCGACGTAAACCCTGTCCGGCTTAAGCATCTCAATGACCCTTGCCATGGTTTGCGCTTCCAACCAGTTCAACTTGTGAAGCTTCCGGCCGCTCTTCACAACCACATCTATCTCTTCTGGCTGAAGCTTCACCACAGCATATTTCTGAACAATCTTCCTAATTTCGACAGCCAGCACCTCCCGCCTACGCGGAGACAAAAGCTTGGAATCCTTAACACCCAATTCCTTAAGCCGCGGCAAATCCTCTTCTTTGACCAAAACACCAGCAATAACCAACGGGCCAATCACGGCGCCGCGGCCTGCATCGTCGACGCCCGCAATCAACATCAGAACCAGTCTCTTCGTCATGAGCTATTTTGGCTTCAGAGTTATAACCCTTTGTTAACCATCAACTCTCGAAAGAAAGTCTAATGCCTCTCTGACGATCTCTTCAAGCACGCGCCCCCGGTTCTCGTTCGTGAGAACGTGTATTTCAGCGTCTTCCCTTTTCTTTATGCTGTCTATCAACTCGCCGCTCATTTTCCAGTGAATTGTAGAGACCACGAGCTTCTTGCTTTCAACAGCCTTCTTGACAGCTTCCCTGAACTTCACTGAAAAGAGCTCCATGGGTCCAATCTCGTCAACAACGACAACGTCAAGCTTCTCAACAGCCTCCACTATGGCCTTCACACCTATGCCATTCAGGTCATCCACGTTAACTCGGTACTTTCCCACTTGCGGGCCTCGTTCCTGTTGCACACTCGCAAGCCAGCCCTTGTTGCCACTGTTCAAGTCCGTAACCTCGAAGCCAACGCGGCTTCCAGACGTGCGAACATCACGGCTTATCATTCCTCCGACACCGTAGCCGTTAGCTTTCAAAGTTTCAGCAACCTTCAACAAAAGAGTTGTCTTGCCAACGCCTGGACTACCAGTTATGAGCAGTATACGTTTCTTCAACATTTGTTCGCTTCACACCAGAAGTCTAATATCACCTTAAAGGTTTTTCCTTAACCATGGTTGAGGAACAGCCGCAACATGATTCTTGAAAGCTTCAAACCGAATTATCCGACGGAACTCATTGAAGAGGGCAGAGTCAAAGTGTTGGTTCCCGAACTTAAGGCGTTCGTGAAGCTGCCTTCTGAGTATGCACCTTCCAAGGCCCCCGTATTCTACAATCCTGTCATGGAGTTGAATCGCGACCTAGCTGTTCTGGTCCTGCAAGCGTATCAGAGAAAGATCAAGCGTAAGATCTCTGTGTGCGAACCCCTAACTGGCTGCGGCCTGAGAGGAATACGCTTTGCCGTGGAAGTCGAAGGAGTAAGAAAAACCGTTTTGAACGACATCAACCAGCAGGCTTTCCGCCTTGCGAGCTACAACGTGCAGTTGAACAGCCTTGCTAAACACATTACTGTAAGAAAAAAGGAAGCAAACCTTATCCTAAGCAGTTACAGCGCTCCGCGTAAGCGATTTGATGCAATAGACATTGACCCCTTCGGCTCTCCAGTGCCCTTTCTCGATTCTGCTGTTCGAGCCCTGCGTGACAAGGGTCTTCTTGCACTAACAGCCACAGACATGGCGTCTCTGTGCGGCGTTCATCCAAAAGCATGCATCAGAAAATACGGCGGAAAACCTCTGCGAACTGAATACTGCCACGAACTGGCTGCCAGGCTCTTGGCTGGATGTCTGACCGCTGTCGCTGCCAAACACGACATCGGCGTGAGCCCGATCTTCACGCATCGAGGTGAACACTACATCAGGGTCTACGCGACGGCAAAGTACGGGGCAAAGAGCGCTGATGAAAGCGTGAAGAATATGGGTTATGTCTTGCACTGTTTCACGTGCCTCCACAGGGAAACAGTAAAGGGGTTGTTCGAAATTCTGCGCCCAAGGGAGTGCAGCGAGTGTGGCTCAAAGCTTTCGGTCGCTGGACCTCTGTGGCTTGGAAGCTTGTTTGACACTAGTTTCTGCGACATGATGGAAAAGGAAATCCAGAGCAGGAAACTCAAGCTTGGGGGAAAAATACGAAAAATGCTGGCCTTGATCAAGGACGAGTCTGATGGTCCACCCACATACTTCGTAGTTGATGAGATGTGCGATGTCCTGAACCTGCCAGTTCCACGGGTCAACGATGTGGTGGAGTCCTTGCGAAAAGCAGGTTTCCATGCATCGTTGACGCACTTCAATTCAAGGGGAATAAGATCAGACGCTCCTGCAGGCAAGATCGCACAGATATTGCGCCAATTGACTAGTAGTGCCTCCCATCTGGAGTAGATTGTGTCCGCTTGATGTCAGAGCATAGTACTCTCGAAAGGAAATCACCCTCCGCTTTTCCGCTTTGACTCTCTCCTGAGGCAAAAGAGCCATGGACTTTCGATAGAAGAATACTCCAGAATGTTTATAATAAATCACCGTAGCTTGTTATATCATCGGAGAGAAGGAGACATGGTCAAGAGAGTTGCAGTGATACCTGTAGCAATCCTTTTGGCATCCTTTGTCTTCACGATTGCAATGCCTGTCGGCAAAGCACAGACATCATCCATGAAAGTCTACGTTGACCCGTCCAAAGTCGCAAACGTCTCATTAGCGCCTAACACCACCTTCAACATTTCCGTCAAAGTCGACAACATACCAGCAGACCCAGGAGTAGCCGGCATCCAGTTCCAACTGTCCTGGAATTCCAGTGTGCTTAATGGAGTAAGCATGACAGACGTCATTTTTCACGAAACCATACCGCCAGATCAAATATCAAACCTTTGGCAGCTCAAGAATAAGGTAGCTGCGGATAGTGCTTCATACGCCTACACTTATCAAAGTACTTCAGATGCCATTTCCGGCGGTTATGCACCGATAAACGGAAGTTACACCGTGGCCATTATCACGCTTAAGGTCGTGGGCACTGGAGAATGCCCTATTCACTTCGGAACGACTATATTCGGAGACCCTAACGGTCTTCCACTCACGATCGAACTTGATGACGGGTTCTTCAACAATCTTGCCCCACCTTCGTTGCCAAAGACAGCTTTGCTTTATGTTGATCCTGCAACGGTCGCCAACTCGAGCCTTGTTCCCAACAACAACTTCACAGTGAACGTAAACGTCGTGAACGCCTCAGGCCTAGCTGGTTTGGAATTCAAGCTTGGTTTCAACGCCAGTGTCCTACACGCAAACTCCGTAGCAAGCGGCAGCTCTATTCCTGGTTCAGCAACGCCCATTACTCAGATAGATAACACGGCAGCATTCGTAAGATTCAACGTGTCTTTGTCAACCCCGCTAAGCGGGAACGGCACGCTGGCCGTGATCCAGTTTCAAGTGCAAGCAGACAAAGCGCGAAACTCGACACTTCACCTGTATAACGTGACACTCGTGGACAGTACCGGTCAAGCATTGCCTTCTAACACTGTTGATGGAAGTTTCACGAATGCACTCACGATCATGGGAGACCTGAATGGAGACGGCGTCGTGGACATCAAAGACGCAATACTGGCTGCCAAGGCATATGGGTCTTCTCCTGGAGACCCAAACTGGAATCCAGTCGCCGACTTGGACGGGAACGGAACTGTTAACATCATCGACCTAATCCTGCTTTGTATGAATTTCGGACGCACAGCGTAGCTCTGATTCTTTTCTTATTCTTTTCCGTTTGAGAGCTCTGATCCTGTTTTTGTTCGCAAGTGCAAAATAGCTGAGACGACATGGTGGTATAGCTCTCTGTCAAGAGAGGAAGGTACTTCGTATTGTTTCCTATCTTTCCACAAGCTTCCGTCCGCGCGCGCATCGGAGCATACTATTTAGTGGCAGCGCGTTCAAAACTAGAAGATGAATAACATGGAAAGAGAAAGTGAAGACCGATGTCTGATGATTGTCTGACTCTGCGGTCAATCTTGACAACGCAGATAATTGCAGCATCTCAGACAACGCTATCAATGGTACAGGGACGTGCGTCATATTCGACTTTCAGTGCACATATGCGCATTAGTCAAGTCTTTTGCTACTCGAAAGCGCCTTTTTCTGCTATTTCTCAATTGGAACGCGTCTCGCAAAGGCTTATGTTTAACCTTCAGGTTTATGATAGTGCTAGAAGATGATTCCAGAATCCTTAAATTGGCAGACACGCACAATAGTACGTACATAAAAAGGAGAAGGGAGAAAAGAATGAAGAATACTTTAGCGAAAGTTATCCACATGTTTGCAACGATCGCTATAGTCGCAATGTTGACAGGATTAGTCGCACTAATTCAACCATCAACAATGCAAGCACAGGCTGCAACGACCAGCGCCAGCGTACCATACTTTTCAGTGGAACCGTTTCTGTATCAAGCAACGTCCGTAAGCCAGACGTTCACGGTAAGCATAGTTGCCCACAATATAGACCCGGCAAGCAACGCTGTTGGCTTCGAGTTCAACCTTGGCTATGACCCAACTTTGCTTTCGGTGGTGGCGGTTAACAATGGGACTTTCTTGAATGGACCTGCTGCTCCGCCTAACGGAGGCGTGCTTTACTATGGGCCGAACTACGGATCAAACCGTATTGGGCCGAACTACGGATCAAACTACGTGAACTTCGCAGGTTTTATACTTCCAGATGACAGCGGTGTATGGCATCCGCCGTTATTGAACGGAACCGGAACAGTTGCGACGGTAACGTTCCGAGTCATATATAAGCCGTCAGACGGATCAGGAGCGTCATGTGAGTTGCAGCTGTACGACACCAAACTTGGTGACAGCGGAGCAAAGGCCATCACACACAAAGACATAAGCGGATTCTATGCCATCGGTCCGTTTCTAGCCGCTGAGCCGTCTCTGTATCAAGCAACGTCCGTAAGCCAGACGTTCACGGTAAGCATAGTTGCCCACAATATAGACCCGGCAAACAACGTTGTTGGCTTCGAGTTCACACTTGGCTATGACCCAACTTTGCTTTCGGTGGTGGCGGTTAACAATGGGACTTTCTTGAATGGACCTGCTGCTCCGCCTAACGGAGGCGTGCTTTACTATGGGCCGAACTACGGATCAAACTACGTGAACTTCGCAGGTTTTATACTTCCAGATGACAGCGGTGTATGGCATCCGCCGTTATTGAACGGAACCGGAACAGTTGCGACGGTAACGTTCCAAGTCATATCCACGCCACCAAAGGGACAAGTGGCGTCAAGTGACTTGACGCTGTACGACGTCGAAATTGCTGACACAAGCGCGCGCGCGCTTTCGAGGAGCGGGATAAGCGGAAGCGTTGACATTTCTGTTCCAACCGGAGACCTCAACGGTGACCATGTAGTCAATATCCTAGATGCTGTAATCTTAGCAAACGCTTTCGGGTCCTCACCAGGCGCCGCAAACTGGAACGCCCTCGCTGACCTGAACCACGACAACACAATAAACATCCTTGACTCCATATTACTCGCTAACAACTTCGGCCAAACAGTTTAAGGCTTCAACGCAATAGCTTGCGCCCGCATTTCCACCTCCTCTTTCTTTTTTTCAGACGGAGTGGATCCTTCCGATGGAGCTCCAAGTAGACTACACCACCACTGACTGCAGGAGAAGACTCAACATATCCACCGGTATGGTAACTCCACATATGCGGGCGCGCCGTTTTCCTGCTCAAGCTCGCGAATTCTGAGTCTACTGATGAAGACTCGCCTGCAGCTTTATCATGCGAAACCTTGCACTTCAACGAAGCCGTTACAGGCGAGGTTTGTTATTGGCGCTGCTGATAGGTTGGCTATAGTGATGTACGAGAAGGCTAGGGATGTTGATCCTGCCCGTAAAGGTTGAAACGTAAGTGTCACGATGACTAATGATCCGCTGAAAACATTTTTGTAGCTACTCCCATTTGACCCTTGCCAGTTCAGACGAATACCTGACCAATCAGACGAGTTGACAAAGCTATTCGCTATGACATTGTAGTTGGAAGCATTCGACAGGACGATGCCGTAGTGGTTCAAATTCAAACTGTTGTCGACTATCGTGTTTCACTGGCTGGAGTCCGTTATCCAAATGCCGTTCCCAGGTAGAGAAAGAAATGTGTTATTCGATATGGTATTATCGCTGGACCCACCAAGCGTGATTCCACTCGAGTGCAGACGCCTCAAAGGAACGCATGAGACTCACAAGACAGACAGCCGCGGGACAGTATAGAACCAAAATTAACGATATTAACGGAACTAACAAAGTTATTCATTTGTTCAGAAGCCGACTTCGTGCCTCCACTCACAGAGAAAAAACCAGACTAAAGTGAATGAATTTCATGCATTACTTCTCACTCAGGGGGAAGTAATGCAGTCGTTGCAGCGCAAGACCACGGATGCAACGAGACCCAGCGGCTCCTTGGTCTTGACATCTAGAGCGCCTTTTTCGTAAGCTCGGCTGTCCAAAGCGAAGAAACGTTTGATTCCAAGATTGCCGCTTGAAAGGATTCGTGCATTCATTCGCTCCCGATAACGTCTGAACTCGTCAACGCTTTCCAATATGAGCCCTCAGCTTCTTATTCTTCGCGAGTGCAGAAATCCTTTTCGCTGAACACTTTTTCTTTTTCATTCCTTTGGATGCTGAAGATTTGCGCGCGCAAGCGTGAGGCGCCTGCCAAACGAGGCGATGATTAGTACCCTTTGTGGATAATCGATGAGTGATAAGTCCGGTCAGAAACTCACGCTTGAGCAGAATCAAACCTTTTCTTTTTAAATCTTTGACTCTCCACCTGTGACTGTTTCAAATTTCTTCAGCAAGATTTTTGCTTGCTTGATTGATAGTTTGAACCTTGTTCCTCAATCAGCAAGAAGAACGTGCGAAGTCTAAAATACGCGCAACAACAAGGCTTCCTGCATGAAAATGCAACTCATCGGCTTGGGTAACGTTGGCAAGACTCTTCTCTCGCTCATAAGAGAAAAACAAGACACTCTGAAAGCTCTCGGAGTCGATCTCACAGTAGTTTCAATTTCTGATTCGAAAGGAACCGCAGTGGATGAAAAAGGTCTAGATCTAGGAAAAGTGTTGAAGCATAAGGATAATCGATGGAAAGGCTTCAGTCAATATGTCAGTAAATACGCAGCACCGGAGGCCATTAGAGATGTCGAAAGCGACGTGGTCGTGGAGCTGACGCCGTCGACCCTGTCGGGTGAGCCGGGCCTATCCCACATCAGGGCTGCCTTGATGCGGAAGAAGAACGTTGTGACGGCCAACAAGGGTCCTCTTGTCGTCGCGTACGCCAGCCTCTCGGAGCTGGCCAGAAGCAACCATGTCAAGCTCCTTTACGAGGCAACGGTTGCAGCTCATGTTCCCGTCTTCTGCTTGATTGATTCATGTTTCAGGGCTGATGAGCTTCTGAGTCTTCAAGGGGTACTCAACGCCACGACGAACTTCATAATAGGCGAAATGGAGAAGGGCAGAGACTTCCAAGAAGCCTTGAAATATGCAATAAGAGCAGGGTGGGCCGAAACAAACTACTCTGACGACGTGGACGGAATAGATGCCGCCAGAAAAGTAGTGATATTGGCCAATTCGCTCTTCAAGAACGCCGCGAAGCTGGAGAACGTGAAGGTGGAAGGAATAAGAAACATCGGACCGATGGTTGAGAAAGCCAGAGAACTGAAAAAGAGAGTGAAATTGGTGTGCGAAATCTCAAAGAGAGGAACCAAGCATGAAATGCGCGTCGAACCGCGGCTCGTACCGCTAGACGACCCTCTGGCCACGGTCAAAGGAGGACATATGGGGCTGAAACTTTCCTTCAAGACATCCCAGCAAGTCTTCGTCTCAGCACAGTTCTCAGGTCTCAGGCAGACGGCTTACGCAGTGTTGAACGATATAACCAAAATAAGTCCCATCGCAGACGCTTGCTAGGTCACGACTTTCCTCCATAAGAGGACGCCCCCTTTCTGAAATCACTAGAAGCGGGAAGCTCCAGTTGAAAGAGAAACGAATAGTCTAAGTAATTGAACTTCTAATCTGTAATAATCGCATCCACGGATGTTGGAGCTACGTTGAGACTCAGAACCCTAGTCACGTCCGGTTGGCCTTACGTGCACAGTACTCCCCACCTAGGCAACCTAGTAGGTTCAATCCTGTCTGCAGACGTGTTCGCTAGATACTGCCGGCTGAAGGGTGAGGATGTTATCATGGTCAGCGGCTCAGATGAACACGGCACACCGGTGGAGGTAGAATCCATAAGACTAGGCATCTCGCCTAAAGAACTGACGGACAGAAACCATGCGAAGATCGTTGAGCTGTTGAAGGCTTGGGGAATATCCTTTGACAACTACACGAGAACGGAAAACCCTGTGCACAAGGAATTCGTCAAAGGCTTTTTGACTAAAATCTATGACAACGGGTACATTTTCACGCAAGAAACTGAAATGCTCTATTGTGAGAAATGCGGTCGATTTCTCCCCGACAGGTACGTTGAAGGAAAATGTCCATACTGTGGTTATGAACACGCCCGTGGAGACCAGTGCGAAAACTGTGGAAGACTGCTAGAAACGACACTGCTCATTGACCCGTACTGCGCCATATGCAACAGCAAACCAGTCTTGAGGACGACGAAACACTGGTACTTTGACCTGCCCAAGCTTTCCGAACAGATCAGCGATTACCTCAGCGGTAATGAACAATTAGCCAGCAACACTAAAAACTTCAGCATAAGCCTGTTAAGAGAAGGGTTGAAGCCCAGAGCAGTGACGAGGGACCTCGCTTGGGGAATTCAAGCCCCCTTCCCAGGTGCAGAGAACAAGAGAATCTACGTGTGGGTAGAAGCCGTCCTAGGCTACGTGTCAGCGACGATCGAATACTTCAGGAAGCGTGGACAACCGGAGAGATGGAAAGAGTACTGGTTTAACAAAGAAGCCAAAACATACTATTTCATAGGAAAAGACAACATTCCTTTCCACACGATAATCTTGCCGGCATTGTTACTTGCCTCAGGCGAAGGCTACAACCTTCCTTGGAACGTTTCAGCGACAGAATTCTTGCAGTTCAAAGGCGAAAAAGCTTCAAAAAGCCAGAAGGTGGGAATCTGGATTGACGAAGCGCTGGAGCTCTTCTCCTCAGATTACTGGCGATACTTCCTAATAGCAACGAGGCCAGAAACGAAAGATTCAAACTTTTCATGGGACCTGTTCACTGAGAAGGTCAACGCTGACCTAAACGACACCTTCGGCAACTTCATACACAGAACCCTAACCTTCATCAGCTCTCAATTCGATAGCGTGATCCCTAAAACTGAAGGCGCAGATGAAGATGCCACACAACTCTTGAAGGTTCTTGGGGAAAAGACGGAGATGATAGCGAGAGAAATTGAAGCCTGCAGATTGCAGTCCGCAGCAAACACGATGATAGGCATCAGCAGAATGGGAAACCAGTACTTGAACGAAAAAGAACCGTGGAACCTCATCAAGAAGGATAGAAAAAAAGCTGCCAAAGTCTTAAATGCGGCAGCTCAAGTGGTCAAAGCGTTGGCAATTGCCTCAGCTCCATTCGTTCCAGTTACCGCTGAAGAGATATGGAAGACCCTCAACTTACCCGGAAGCGTGCACGAACAGAAGTGGGACGAAGCATTGAAGCCATTACCATCGGACCACAGCATTGCAAAGTCAAAACCTTTGTTCAGAAAAATAGACGATAGCCCCCAAGAGCTGGAAGAAAAGCTCCAAAAAGTGAGGAAGTTGGCAAATGCGGTCTGAAATCACGCTGGGGCTTTGAGAATTTGCAATTAAAGATCGACTTACACGTACACACCACTTATTCGGTCGACTCCCTTATCGCACCTGAAGAGGTTGCATACTACGCAAAAAAAAGAGGCCTGGATGGCGTTGCGGTAACCGACCATGACCGACTTGACGGTTCACTGAGAATGTCCAAGGAAAAGGATTTTCTGATTCTGCCAGGGATGGAGATCACGAGCTCCGACGGCCACATCCTTGCACTCAACATTCAAGATCCAGTGACGAAGGGACTGACAGCAGAGGAAACTGTAGACAGAATTCATAAAGCGGATGGAATCGCAATTGCGTGTCATCCAGGAGCCATGTTCAAAGGAAGTTTGGGCGATCACACTACTTCAATGTTTGACGCTGTCGAAGTGATAAACTCATCCGCGATCCCTTTCAGGTATTCTGCAAAGCGTGCCGAACAGATTGCTTCTTGGCTTAAGAAAGCCCGCGTAGCCGGCAGCGATGCTCATTACGGTCCTGAAATAGGCTGCGCCTACACGCTGGTCAATGCTGAGCCGGACGCCGATGACGTTATCAACGCAATTAGAAGGAACCAGTGCCAGCCTTTTGGTAAGGCAATACCCTTAGCCGTGAGATTGGAAAGGGAGATCTCTGTTTTACGCAGGAGGTTCAGGTTGTGAAGAGAAACATGAACAAGAAGGAGAAGCAGAAAGCCAACGGCAATCACGCTAGGCATTGACACGGTTTTTCACAAGTGCCTAGTTCTCACTTCATCTCTTGAGGCTTTGAAAGCCGAGTTTGCGTATGGAATGTGTCAGTTTTGGATATGTTTTGACGTCTGCAACACGGTTTATATTAGAATTTGCCATACTCACAGGAATGATTAACATGAGCAAGAGGCTTCCCAGCAAAGAATTTCTTGCGCTTGCCGACCTACTGTGGCAAGGCGATGCCAAAGTGCTGTACCAGAACCCAGACAACTGGATCATCACTTAAGCGCGGTGCCTTGTCCCTTTATTGTGCGTGCACACTTGAACAGCCCGTAGAGCGTCGCATCCAACCTGAACACCCTCAGCGTTTTCAACAATGCTCGTCAACTGTATATGCAAAATGTATATGCTTTCAGTTACGCGTATTTTGCGAATTTAGGCACAAGCCAGCGCGCTACTACCGCCATGGACGTTAAGCATCAGATTTTCGGAATGAAGCCACAATAGGCCGAGAAAAGAGAAAGGAGAGTTGTTTACCATCATTATCAATGTGCTTGGCAAAAATACTTATCATCAAAACTTTTCATTGCAATAAGACAAGCTGAGAAAGGCATCGCGCAAGCTCTTAATCCTAAAGCCACATAGCATAATTCCTCAAACGAGAACCATCGGCAAGAAATACTGCATTGTGTCATTGAAGTTCAGAATGCTTTCACCCAAGAGCAGAGCGGAGGACCCTTCAGCCCGCCAGTGAGCACATTTGGGCCCATCCCAATGTTGGTGCTCACGTTCATCGTTTGGATTCTCTTCAGCTGTCGCCGACCTAAACAGTCGGTGAAGGTGAGAACTCTACAGAATGAATGGTTGTTGCTAATGACGAGGAAGCAAGCTTCGTTCTGCTGGGGAAAGAAGGACATCGTACAAATATGACTGCACAATTTGCCCTTTCGCAGAAGTACTTGCCTCTTTTTCCCTTCGACATAGGCTCTCCGCACTTTGGACAGTTAACCATACTTTTTCCTCTAACACAAGGGGGAGAGTAGAGATGGCTATAGAGCGTTATTTCAAACTAGGCAATATGACAAACACGGATATCTGCACTGGTGTCGGCTGAGAGAGATGTTGGGCCATGCTTAGGGAATGTACTGAAAGAGCTATTTCGAGGAACTGTCCTGCTACTTTGAATCGGTCTCCATTTGGTACAGATCTAGCTTTATGTCCATTGGCCTTTCAGGTTCTGCGTTTGGTTCCAAATTGAAAAGCTGTGGGGCAATACCTCCAACGCTTTTTAGGCTGGTAGGCGAGTTCACACCTGTCATTACTAAGGTGACTTTCAGCCTGCCTTCTTGCTGTGGGTCCACGCTTGCACCCCAGATAACGCGGGCATTTCTGTCCATCATTTCTGTGACTATTTCGCCGACGTGGTTTGCCTCTTCAACGGTCATTCGATTGTCACCTATGACGTGTATCAAGGCTCCAGTAGCCCCAGCATAGTCGACGTCCAACGATGGGTTTCTCAAAGCGTTTCGCACAGCCTCTTCTGCTCTGTTCGGTGCATCCGATTCGCCGACGCCGACGACAGCCATCCCGCCATGGGTAACAACAGTCTTGAAGTTTGAAAAGTCGAAGTTGATGAGGCTTGGCGTCGAGATTGTTTCAACAATCTCTTTTATCATGTTTGCCAAAACCTGATCCGCTACTCTAGAGGCTTCGCCTATTGGAAGGTTAGGAACAAGTTGCAAAAGTTTATCGTTGTCGATCACGACTATCGTGTCGCACTGTCTTCGCATTTCCGCCAAAGCCTTGGCTGCATACTTGTCGCGGCTTTTTTCTTTTTTAAACGGCATTGTCACGATACCTATCGTAACTGCTCCTTTTCGTTTTGCAATCCCTGCAACGACTGGTGCGGCACCTGCCCCCGTTCCACCGCCCAGCCCCGCGGTTATGAAGGCAATATCGATGTCTGAAAGTAGGTCATCTGCACTTTTCTTGGACTCCTCGATCGCTGCCTTGCCCAGCGCAGGGTCGCCCCCTACCCCTCGGCCCTTGGTGAGTTTTTCTCCAATCAAAATCTTTTGGCTGGCCTTTGATGCTTTCAGATGCGCCGCGTCAGTGTTCATGGCAATGCAGTAGGCAGAGGTCGCATCCATGTTCATCAGTTTTGTCACAGTGTCGTTGCCGGCTCTCCCAACCCCAATCACTGCAATGCGACAGTAATCGGGTTGCCTGGTTCCTTGATCCGTCGTGTAACGCCAATTGTAGTTGAAAGAGCTCTCTGCACGAGACGTTTTAGTCAACCCGGTCCCTCCTCCAAAGCTCGTCGTTTATCAAGTCACGGATCGCCACTCTGATGGCTTCAGCTCTGTTTGGATAGAACCTTTCGACCACGAGTTGATCTAAGGCTTTCAGATAAGTTTCGGGCACGTAGAGCGTTATTAACTTCAATACACCTCTCCCTCCGCGTAGGCTATAAAATCGTGGTCGCACTTATACTTCCTTATAACATGTGGCAAACATGCGCTTAACATGTCAGCATTTGGCCTTTTAAAGCTTGCCCAACTTCGGTCGCAGGTTTCTGTAAATTCTCTAGTGTCTGAACCCTTATGTTTTTATTCCTTGTTGAAGCATTCAAGGTATGTCGATGGAATGGTATGCGAGTTCTCGTGCGAAGTTTTGGCTGCTCCACAAACCAGGCGGACGGGGCGGTTCTAGCTGGGTGCCTGGTTGAGGCTGGGCATGAGCTGGTCGGTTCGGTTTCGAGTGCAGACTTGGTTGTTTACAACACGTGTGCTGTGAAGGGTCCCACTGAAGATCGCATGATCGAGGTTTGCAGACGGGTACCTGAGGGCAAGAAGCTGATCGTTGCTGGGTGCTTGCCACTGATCAATCTTGAGAGGCTGCTGACGGAAGTGAAGTTTGACGGAGTTGCTGGTCCAGCGGCTGGTGAGAGGATCGTTGAACTTGTGAGTGGTCTTCTGAGCGGTGAGAAAGTCATGGCTCTTGATGGAAGTTCAGATCGTATGCCCGCGCTGGCACTACCCCGGGTGCAGCGGAGCTCGGTCGTGAGCGTCCTGCCCATTGGATATGGTTGTCTCGGTTCATGTGCGTACTGTTGCGTGGTTTTTGCAAGAGGTCGATTGCGAAGCTACGGCGTTCAAGAGATAGTTGAAAGAGTTGTAGAAGACGTTGGTCGTGGCTTTCGCGAGTTTTGGCTGACGTCACAGGACACTGCGTGCTATGGAAGAGACATTGGCACAAGCCTAGTTGAGCTGTTGGACTCCTTGAGCAGGGTCAATGGAGATTTCAGAGTTCGAGTTGGCATGATGACTCCGAACGTTGTTATGGATATCCTGGACGAACTGGTCGAAGTGTTTCGTGACAAGAAGATTTTCAAGTTTGTTCACCTGCCCGTCCAGAGCGGCGACGATCAAATCTTGAGACGGATGCAGCGATTTTATTCTGTTGATGATTTCAAAGGGGTCGTGGACACGTTTAGGGCTCGGTTTCCAGAGTTGACTGTTGCCACAGACGTTATTTGCGGTTTTCCGGGTGAGGGTGAAGAGAATTTTGAACGCACTTTGCGTTTGATTGAGGAAGCGAAGCCCGATGTAGTTAATGTGTCGAAGTTTTTTGCCCGACCGAGAACAGCTGCGGCCGAGATGCAGAAAGACTTCGTGCTTCCAACCAACATTAAACGCAGAAGCGGTATGGCAGCAGCCCTTGCGAGACGCGTAGCACACGAGAAGAACAAGCAGTGGGTTGGTTGGAGAGGTGACATCCTTATCGACGAAATTGGCAAGGCCTCAGGTTCTTGGGTCGGACGCAATCTTGCCTACAAACCGGTCACGGTCAAGAGCGCTGACAACTTGCTCGGCAAGACATTGAGTGTAAGAATTAAAGAGGCATTTCCAACCTATCTCGCGGGCGAGATCATCAAATAGACTGCTTTCTTCTTCACCCTCGCGCGCTAGATCTGGGCCACGAGGTTGTCGCGGGCGCGAAATGATCTATCATCCCGTCGAGGGCAGATTCTTCAACGAGGTTGTAGTTCAAGCATATGCGAAGTCAGGCATGTTTCTATGTGTGAGAGAAAAACCCGCAGATGCCTATTCCATTTGAAACGGCGATGATTCTTGTTCCAGAAGGCGGATGCGCAACTGACTGGGAGAAACCGGTCAGATAGAGAGTGGAAAAAAGGGAAGCTGCCTACAGTTTCTTGTACACCAGGTCTGTTTCTCTTACGCGTTGGGCAACTTTTAAGCCGATGCTTTGCCCTGTCTCGGCCTTCTGAACCTCTTTGTGCTCGATCTGCATCGATTCGACAGGTTGTTCAAAATCCGTGGTCGGGCCCTTTACAGCTATTGTGTCGCCAACCTTCAAGGGCTTGCTGAGTTCGATGACAGCGACGCTTATCTTTGGGAAGAAATGCGTTATCCGTCCCACTTCGACGACGTTTTCTTCAGTCAACTGCTCATCCCCAGAAACAAAATAGCGATGATAGACATAAATAACTTATCCCTCCGAGATTCTAACTCCTGATTCGGAAAAGGAGCCGGATTCAGGTCTCATTCAAGGGTTGAAGCAAGGCAAGGAATTTGCGCGCGCTAGAAAACCTTGAACGTGGCTACTTGATGAATCTGAGCATGTAGTCGTTCACAGTCTGCAGAAAAGATTCTTCCAGCTCTATTCCATAGTGCTCTGCCAACACGAATATTATGTAGAGTAGGTCCGAAAGCTCAGTGGCTAGCATGTCCTTCGTCTTGGGTTTTTCTGGCGGTTTGAACCCTTCCAAACCCTTGACAACTGCTGCGACTTCGCCTGCTTCCTCAAGGAGGTCGGTCGTCATCACAAACGGGGTCCAACCTCTGCCCCTTTCTGGGTCAAGTTTCTCGTTGATTTTCCTGAAGTTTTTCCAGCAGAGGTGCTGAGCATCACGAATAGTCACGGACAAACAGTTCACCCTCGTATCGATTTACTGAAGCTAGCCTAATAACAATTCTGACGCTTCAAGACGGGGAGCGGAACAGTTTCGAATCTGACGAGTGAAATCTTTTTTCATGTCATGTCTTCATGGTTCGCTTTTTTTTGAAGACGAACGCTGCTGAAAGTGTTGCTGTCATGAAGACTGAGAGAACAAGGAGTGAATGGAACTCGGGCACTGATATCAGTGTTCCGCTCTGGGAGATTGTGATGTTGTACTCGTTTCGGGTTCCATTTTCGATGATTGCTTGAATGAGTTTCTGGTCTACGGTCTGTCCATTGCTTACAGTTGTAATTGTGAGATTGTAGCTTTCCATTACATCTTGAGCGAAAGTGGCGTCGACCACGGCTCGGCAGCTTGAATTCCACGAGGGCAGAATCACAGTTATCGTGCCGTTTAAGTCGTCAAAATAGTAAGCGTCGGGCACGTCGATCTCGGTCTCGTTGTTTGAATAGCTGAGTCCGACGTGGCGATCCTGAGAATCGTACGCGTGCAAATAGAGATGATGTTCGCTTTCTTTTAGAATTATGGAAACACCGTTGTTGAAGTAGTAAATCTTCGGCGTCGTGAAATAGTCTAGCACTTTGTTTTGTGTGTCTTTCAACTCAACGTAGAGACGGTAGTATTCACTTCTGGATAGATCCACAGCATTTTCAGGTTTCCAGAAATAGTCTCCGTTGTAACCCTCGATGTTGAGTTTCTGCTCAAATGTCGAGTATGTCTTGTTGTCGTCTCCAACGATGCTGACTGAAACGGTGAAGTCTTGTTCCGTGCTATGTGAATTGTATGCGTACATGTAAAATCCAAACTTGTCTTGTGGTCCTACAGGCTCGTCAAGCACCCATTGCATACCTCTGTCCAGCACTATATTGGTAGATCCCCAGTGTATTTCGTTGAAGCCGAGAGTTCCTGACAACGGGTTTGCGTTGGGACTCTGAATGGTCAGCATCGTGTTATGGTCACCAAGGATCAAATCGTGTTCGTATTGTTGGATGAACATCTGAATGTCGGTCCACTCGACGAAGTCGTGAAGGTAATATGGCCCTTGAGTCACTGGGCGACCCGGCTTACCATACTGTAGATCAGTGAAGAAGGCCCCGCTTGGGTCATTTATTAAAAGCCCGGTGTTGTTGAATCCTATGACTACAACAAAATGTCCTGGAATTCCTGCGAGTTCCAATATTACTGGGTACCCTGCTGTCAAGTTTGACTCTATGTCTGCGAGGACAACGTTGTTTTGGGCTGATAGTATCTCGTTCAGAGTGTAATTTCCGATCTTTACGTTGAAAGCAGGGTAGTATTTTCTAATGAAAGACACAAGGTCTGCGACGGATGCTTCTTCATCTGCTCGGAAAGCGAGCAAGCCTGTGCTGTTCGCGTAGTCCCATGAATGGAATGTAACGTTATAATAGTTGAGAACCATCGAAAGAGAAGCTGGGCCAGACCAATTAGTCTGCCCTTGGATTTGGTACGGCACATCAAGTGACACTTCTGAAGAGACTGTGAAATTGGTTGTCCTTGTTTTTCCTCCTCCTATTGCGGCGATGATTACGGAGAATGTGTTCAATGGTGTTGTCGATGTGGTGCTGATCATTAACGTCGATTTTGCTGAGACTCCAGCCGCCAGACTAATCGAAGTTGAATCAAATGTCAGCGTTACGCTGGCAATGCTTGGATCTGAAGAGGCACTTAGAGATATTTCTGAGGAGAAATTTTCAATTGATGCTAGAGTGACAGTGCAATTTGCGGATTCACCTGGATTCATGGAAAGCGAAGAAGGGGACACCGAAATGGAGAAATCGCCCGTTGTCCATGATGTCATGAGCGGATACCTGTCCTTATTGCTTGAATCTGTACTGTATGGTGTGTCGCCTAAGCCATCTTTTCCAGGTTGATCTTGGTTTGGGCCACTGTTCAGGTCCATGCCCGCGTAGTTGCTCCAATAGTTACCGCCAGAAGGATAGCCGTCATCCCAAACATTCATTGATTCATAGTCAATGACAACTTGGCGACTGTTGTTTACGAAGTTGTTGTGGTAGATAGTGTTGTTGGATGAAAGCGTAAGCCCGACGCCATCACTGTTGTTTGCTACGTTGTTTTCCGAAACGCTGTTATTTGAGGAATACTCGAGCGAAACGCCCCATCCGTTGTTTGCTGTCATGGTGTTCCTGGAAATGCTGTTGTTTGAGCAATCAGCGAGAAGGATGCCGCCAAAATTGTCTGCGACGTTGTTTTCGGAGACACTGTTGTTTGAAGAATGATCGAGCCAAATGGCAATTCCGCTGTTCGTCAAGCTGTTTCCGCAAATTGTGTTGTCCGAAGAGACATCGAGACGGATGCCGGAGGCGCCGTTTGCTGTGAGGTTATTTCCTGAAACGCTGTTACCTGAGGAATATTCCAGCCAGATGCCGTAATCATTGTTCTGCAAGTCGTTTCCTGAAAAACTGTTGTCTGAAGAATAACTAAGCCGCACACCAAACGGGAAATCGTCAATCTGCATGTTTTGAATTTTCACCGATGTTATTCCCGACAGGTCCAATCCCCTAGAGTTCTGGGCTTGCGCACCTTGAATCGCATAACCGTTTCCATCGAGTGTAATGTTGCTCTCTTGAATTATGATTCCGTCTGCCGTTGTCGAAATGCTTCCGGTCAATTTGTAATAGTTTCCTATCCGCTGAATAGGCGCTGTTGACGGCGCAATGGTTCCGTCCGCCTTTATGTGAATGGTTCCAAAGCTTGTTGAGACACTGAAGTTGCCATCAACTATGATGCTAGACAGCAAGGGGGGGTTCGGCCAAGGATGGACATCTTGCGAGCATATTAAGACTTGAGCGTTTGGGTCGCTCACGACCAGGTTTGAAAAATGTAAAGTTGTCGAGCCTACTCCCATCGCCTCAACTGTGACAGTTGCCAAAGTGTAGTTGCCAGAGATTGGACAATAGCCCCCGCTCTGGGCTTGGTTTATATCGCTCCATGTGAAGGCGTAGGATACTGCCGTGTAGTTGACCTCGTTTTTCAATGCCCAGATGTTGTTCCATTCAGATGGAGGTGTCACGTTGTGGAACATCACCTCGGTCACGTTGATGGCATTGAGTATTGTTGGGTCCCAACTGAGGGTGAATTGAACGCCCGCCATCCCAGGGTCTGCCGGCACATCTTCAATAACGACGTTGAATGAAAAGACTGTGCCATTCTTGACAGTTACATTATCCGGTTGCAAGCATACCGTAGGTGGGGGGTTCTGGTTCTGCACCAAGCCGTAGCGGACTGACTGAAGGGAAACAGCGTAGGGCAGCATGCTTGCGAACAACAGCGTCAGAGCGAATTCAGCAGTTAATGTTTTTCCCATTTCTCTTTCCTTGAAGAAGCTCTTGTAGTACGATCTATAATATTATTTGCGGATAAATCCTTGCTACGGTCTCAACTAGGTTTTCCGGTACCGAGAGTATTATGCGCTCCGGTAGAGCCAAAGATGATTTGACTACCTGAAAAAGCGGAACTGACGTGATTGACTATTACGAAACTACGGTATGATTTCGCACCCATTGTACCTCGTATATTCAAAATCTGTCAAGTTGACTTTTCCATGATGAATAAGCTCCTGTATCCTCGGCAACTGGTCCGAAACGGCCCCGATCAAGTTCTTCACAGTCTTGCACACCTGACTGTACTCTTCAGAACCCCAACGTTTCATTACATTTGCATACAAACATCGGCCGCCACACGACCTGAAAATACTGCACCTCGTGCACGGCTCGCCCACAAACACTTTCTTTAGTCTCAAAGGATCAGCAGTGCTGATGTGCCCCAGGTAATAATCCTTCATTCCCCACATCGTTGGACATGGAACGATGTGTCCATCAGTCTGAATCGCATAGTTTATCCATCCTCCTCCACAGCGCAGGAGGCTTTCTTCTTCTCCTGAAAGAATGGAATGAGCAATGCCAAGCAACGGAGAGAGCCGCAGGACAGCACCTTTCTCTTCCATATGATTAACCCAGAACTCGGCGAGTTTTCGTATGCCCGGGTTGTAGCTTTCTTCGCTCCACTTCTTAAAATGCCTCCGTGCATAATCGTTCTTCCAGAATCCAGCGTTCAGCTGCCAGTGAATTGAAGAAAAAGGAAACACATCGTTCTCTAGAAGCCATCTGACCTGTTTGTAAATATCAGTGTTCTCCATAACCGTCATTCTAGCGATGAGTTCCCCTTCGAAACCATTGTGCTTTATCAGTTTCAGGTTGTCAACAACTTTCCTGAATGTGCCCTCTCCCCTATAGAAATCAGTTAGGCTTTCATCACCGTCAATCGAAACGAGGATCGTGTGGAAACGGTTAACATAACTTGGTTCAAGACGGTCTAGGAGCAAGCCGTTCGTTTGGATCATGAAAAGCTTGGCCGTCACATTGTCCATGACTCGTCCGATCAGATCGGTGCAAAGCAACGGTTCTCCGCCGTAGAACGTCACCACACAATCAGCATCTTGCCTGCAAAACCTATCCAGCACACTGACATCGTAGCTCATTTCTCGTGGTAACGAATAATCAACTTCAGCCTCCCATGAATCATCATCCATGTCCTCCAACGCCTCACCGTAACAGTACCTACACTTCGAATTGCATTCAGTCGTCAGTATTACATGGAAAAACATGGATTTCACATCAAAAAGAAGCAGACGTGCCCTTAAGCGTATTTCTCCTTGGTCTTCTTCGCTCTCTCAAGGTATTCTTTCAGCTCCCTTTCTCTGATCTTTTTTTCAGGCAATGTCTCGGGGGCGTACATCAGTGGCAAGACAGCCAAGAACAGGAAGAAGCTGGCCAAAGAGAATGCCGTTCCCGCTTGATTTGCGCCAACGAAGGGTTTGACTACAATGGGAAGAAGGCCGGCAAAGAGATAAGGAAGTCCTCCCAACGCGTAGTACTTGTCTTTCTGATTGTTTTCTGCAAGGTCTCCCCATAACGTCATAAAGAAGACTGAAGCAAACATGCCCCACGCAAAGCTGTCAAGCACTATGTACGCATACCAAGAAATGGGTATTCCAGAAAGGAGACTAAGCATAGCATACTCTATGCCCAATACTATAAAGCCTGTAATTACGACTCGCTTTCTGCCCGTGAGGTCCGCAACGAAACCGCCCAACAGCACAAAAATCCCGGACAGTGCAACCTCAACGAGCGATGCAAAATCGTAGAAGTCTCCAAGAACCCCTTTCAATATTGGAGTCTCTGCAAAGTTTACAAGCGAGAACATGATCCACGGAATCAAGTACAAAACGATATCTCTTCTGCGCAGAATAGAACCGTACGCGACATTCTTCCGTTCTGACGAGTCTTCTATTCCACCATGCGAAAGAAAGAAAGCGCCGAGACCAGACGCTCTCCAGATTGCAAGGATGGCAAACGCTAGAACAGCATTATTGATCATGTTTATCGGAAACCCAACAGCGAGGACCGTGAAGCCGACAGCAGCGTAAGTTATTCCTCCGTAGGTGCCACGGTTTTCAACGAACGTCGAATCAGCAAAATAGGCTAATGACGAGGGAAGACCAGCTCCGATCGAGATCCCTAGGAGAAGCGAGAGTCCCATGTTGACTGGCGTGCTATTGTGCGCGATAGTTGCCGACAATGCTGTCGTAAGTGCTCCGGCAGCGATCCATGTCACAAGGTAAGTCTTCCGTGCCCGCGAGAAGAATGCCGCACCTACCACAGCCGAGCAAGCAACGCCTGCGTAGTGCAGAGAGAATATCCCCAGCGTTTCATAACCAGGAAGGGATAGGCTGTTTACGACGTTGTTAAACATGACAGAGACTAATATGTACCAAACTAGACTGTTGAACACCACAACAAACGATGGAGCAAAGTCTCTCCAAGCTATCCTCCTCTCAAAGAGTGCGGAAAGGTGCATCTTCATGCTCCCGTTAGGCAATGATGATGTCTAGAGATAAAACATTTCTTCATTAGCATTCTGTATTAATGTTCAACGACAAGCCTTAAGTAGTACACTTGTCGTACACATATACTTGTGAGGGATTGAGATGAAGAAGGCAAAGAAACGGAACGTTCCAGTTAGAGTTTACCCGATTTAGACTCTAAAGATCTTCAAGCGCGCATTCTGCAAGATTTCGCAGTAGTATGGCTGAGTTCTTATTACGTATTTCCGACGCCAAATGAAAGCCTCGGGCTACAAGATCCCGCATCTTTTTCTTGAGTCGCATGACGCTCTCTGAGTTGAAAATAATGTCAACGAGTGTATCAATGTCCTTACCAGCCATTCCTTTTTTTGCAAGCAACTTTTCGATCGTCCTCGCTGACTCTTTGTCTTCCATTGCATACAGGATGGGTATCGGTAAACATTCACTGTGAACGCGATTCTCCAGTTCTTCGACTTCGAAAACATCTACGAACTCTTCCCTCAGTGTGGCTAGCATGCCCAAAATCCTCCCGAGTTCTGCTAGGGTCTGAATTTCTTCTTTTGTTCCTCCCCCGACCAAGGCTCCAATCCTCATGTCTGCTTCAATACTTGACGCCTTCATCTCCAGGATTCGCATGTAAGCCTTCGGCAGCACCTCACCCCTGAGCTTCATGTCCAACTCCAAGGCGTGAGCGTTGCCAAGCTCAAAAAGCGCCATCTTAAACGTTTCAAGAGCTTCTTTCATCTTCTCCCGAGGCAATTCGGCGATCGATTCATCCAAGAGCGTAAAGCCTTCTATCAGAAAGGCGTCGCCAAGAAGGAGAGCAATGTCCTTTCCGAACTTTCCGAAAACCGTTGGGACTCCATGTTTTGTTCTTGATTTATCGATGAGGTCGTCGTGAATGTCAAAAGCCGCGGCCATCATCGTTATGGCCACTTGAACTGGCAAAACACTATTTGGATCTGCGCCAACGGCTTCGCATGCTATTGAAAAGAAACCGGGATGAGTAAAGTCGTTCCAGTGCAAAGTGTAATATTCTAACGCTTCAAGCACTTTTCCACTCTGTGTTTTTTCAGCAAGAATTATTTTCTTTGCAAGTTCGAGTGCTTTGCTGCTTCTTCCTTTCAGTTCCTCAATGAGCATTACAGATTTTTCCTGACTTTTCTTCGTTCCCATGGTCTCATGCTTATTGTTTGTTATATTTGAAACTGGAGAGTATAAGTCTCATCTAGGCAGAACCTATCTCATGTCGTTTCCTTTTAACTGTTGTTTTAGAACGCTTTTGTACGCTTCTAAGTACTCTTCGCCCTTCCTAGTGATTTGGTACACTTTTCTTTTTCTTCCGCCTTGTCGCTGGTTTTGGCCTATTATGAAGCTCTCTTGTTCAAGTTCGTTGAGAAGGGGATAGAGTGCTCCGTGTCGGAGTCTTACGCCGAATCTTGCTTCTGCCTGCTTTTTGATCTTGTAGCCCCACATGGGTTCGGTCTGAACTAGCCTCAGAACCTGGATGTCGAGCAGGTTTCTGGTGATGCGTTGTACAATTTCCTTTCTGAAGATATCCGCCACTTTTTCACGTTCTAGCTGTGGCCTATTTGGTAGTGGTTCATGTCCAAGTTTATTAGACTTACGTAAAAGTTCATGCCGCCTTGTATGCTTCTTTATGCTTGTTTATGTTTGGGATGCGCATCAACGTTTATATCGGCGTCTAGTGTATATAGAGACTCAAGATACGTCTCGCAAGAGACATATCGTAGTCCCGTCTAACAGGCAAACTGTTGGACAGGCACACAAGAGAAAAAGAAAAGGTGTTCGAAATGAACAACTCAAAGGAAGTCCAAACAAAGTTGATGAAAGGTCTTCTAGACCTCATAATACTCCAGTTCCTCAACGGACAGCCCATGCACGGATACCAGATAATCACCAAGATCCGCAAGACGTTTGGAGTCTACTTCGGGCCAAGCACAATCTACCCGTTACTTGGAACATTGGAAAAGAAAGGGTTCGTTAAGAGCGACTGGGAGATGTCAACCGAAAGACCTAGAAAAGTGTACAAACTGACAACTGAGGGACAAAGCCTACTGAACTTCACAGAAGATTCCCTCAACTTCATATGCAGAAAAATAGGCTCCCCAAGCATGTTCAAGAACGGACCTCCAGAGGAAAATGTCTCACACTCAGTCTTGCGTCCTTTCCTTCGAAGAATTGAAGAACCCAAAGCGATGATCTAACCCCCCTCATTTCCACTATCTTTCATCAACAAATCGAGAAGGTCCAACGGAGGACAAGCTTAGATTCCAGACGCTGCTAGACAAAGTTTTTGCCAGTTTTCTGAATCCTTTGCATTTTATGGTTACATCGTTGACGGCTGGTACAGTCTTGGTTGACTCTTCAAAGCCACACCTTAAACCCTTGGACGACTCTAAGCCAGCATCGTCTACTCAGCAGGAGGAAGCGATGTGGGCAATGTCATAGTTGAGGGAAAAATCTCCTCGGACAACAATAAGATGAAGACTCCAGACGAACAAGCTGTCGTAGAAAAAGCCGAAAAAACAGCGCTGAAATTGGCGTCACGCTGAGTAGCCCTCTCGCCTCAGTTGTTTCTCCAACTGATTCGTGATCTTTCTCAGCGCAGGGCTCAGTTCGACTGGATACAAAGCGGCGCCTGTCAGTTTCTTGTACTTGTCTGGGAGTTGCAAGAGGTTCCGTAGAGTGACTCTTCTTATTTCTTCTAACCCTGGGACATCGTAGGTTATGCGGCCTTTCTCCATGACCTTCACTAGCAGAGGCTCTCCATTGACTTTCTCGTTTTCCAAACCTATAATATCCTTAAGATATTTTCCTTCACTGTTTCGCTTTCTGAAGATCTGTTTCTTTCCAGGCAGAGTTATCTTGCCTTTGCTCAGTTTCATCGCTGGGACAAATACTCCGCGCTCCACTTTGCCCGATAGCTTGTACACGACATCCACGTATGGTCTGTCACTGGATGTGCTCATTCTTGTTCCGACACCGAACGCATCAATTTTAGCCCCTTTCTTCGTGAGGTCTTCAATCGCATACTCGTCTAGGTCTCCGCTTGCAAAGATTTTGACGTATTGAAGCCCGTGGACATCTAGAATGTGTCTGACCTTGATGCTTAAGTTCACGAGGTCGCCGCTGTCAAGTCGAACCCCACTCAATTTCTGCCCTTTTTCCTGCAATTCCAATGCGACGATCGCCGCGTTTTCTGCACCCTTCAGGTCGTCGTAGGTGTCTATGAGAAGGGTTGAGTTTTCGGGAAAGGCCTTCGCGAAAGTTCTGAAGGCATCGATCTCATGGTCAAAGGACATTACGTAAGAATGAGCCATTGTTCCGAACACAGGAATACCGTGCTTCATGCCTGCAAGGACGTTCGAAGTTCCGCTGGCTCCAGCGATGTAGCTGCACCTTGCTGCCTTCATTCCAGCGTCCGTTCCCTGCGTTCTTCGCAAACCGAACTCTATCACGGGCTTGCCTTGTGCCGCGAGAACAACTCTTGACGCTTTAGTGGCTATCATCGTCTGCAGGTTTACCGTGTTGAGGATAAATGTTTCAACCAATTGAGCTTCAATTATGGGAGCTGTCACTCTGATTAGGGGTTCGTCAGGAAAAACTGTGGTTCCTTCGGGAACGGACCATACGTCTCCGGTGAATTTGAATCTTTTCAGGTATTCCAGGAAATCTTCCCTTAGTCTTTTTGTCCTCAAGTAGCTGATTTGGTCTTGACTGAACCTGATGTTTTCAAGGAAGAGCAGTGTTTGTTCCAGCCCGGCGAAGATGAAGTATGACCTGTTTGGGGGTAGTTTTCTTATGAACAGGTCGAAAGTTGCGGCTTCGTTCCTCTTGTTTTGAAAATAGCTGGCGCACATTGTCAATTCATAAAAATCGGTCATGAGGCTCATGTTGCTCTTATCAACGAAGTCAAACCCCGTGCTCTTCACGTCAAGCCACGAAGATGTATTGTTCAGAGTATTCTTAAGAATGCTTCCTTCAGGATCATGACCTAAGAGAATATCTGAAACAGTTGTTGGAGCCGGACGAAACGTTGCCACCAGTTTTGTGTGCAGTCGAGACAGAATCTGAGTCCGAGTAGCACACCATGATGATAAGACTATGATTTGATGCAGGGAGTTAATCTTATTTCTCGGTGTGGTCATTCTATCTGCTTTAACATAAATGGTGTAGCGATGGCACCCGTAATTCAAATTAAGAACCTCACAAAAAAATATGGAGACCTCGCCGCCGTCGACCATCTGGACTTGGACATTGAGGAGGGCGAGATCCTCGGGCTTCTGGGGCCTAACGGCGCGGGCAAGACGACCACGATCCTTATGCTCGCAACGGTTATCAAACCCACAGATGGCACTGCCCTAGTCGGCGGATTCGACATCCGGAAGCAACCTGAAAAAGTCCGAGGCGTTCTAGGCGTTGCTTTTCAGGAACCCAAGATGCTGTGGGTCAGCACCCCATGGGACGTGGTCAACTGGCACGCCAAGGTGTGCGGCCTCTCAACGTCGGAGCGAAAACTGCGGGTCAAACAAGTGTTGGATGCCGTTGACATGTGGGACGCTCGACACAAGAATGTTCATGCACTTTCAGGTGGAATGCGCAAGCGGGCCGAGATGGCCAAAGTCCTAGTCCAAAGACCCAAGGTTGCGATAGTCGACGAGCCGACAGCTCAGATCGACATAATCGGCAAACATAAGATATGGAACATGCTCCTTGAGCTTCGCGACGAGGGAAGCACCATAATTCTAGCCACAAACGAGCTCTACGAGGCGGACCAACTCTCAGATCGCGTGGGAATACTCCATAAGGGCAAGCTCCTAGTGTGCGGCACGCCTAAAAAGTTGAAGGACAGCATTCTGGGCGGGGACATAGTTGACGTTGAACTCGGAAAGGACGCCTCAGCGGAAATCATAGCAGATCTCAAAAGCCTGAAGGAAGTCGTAGACATCACGCAGCTCAAGCCGAGCAATCTGCGTCTCTACTTGAACAAGGTGGAAGAAGTTGTTCCGCGGATAATGGACTTGTTCTCCCGGAAAAACGTGCCCGTTACTTCGATACGCATGAGCGAACCGAGCCTTGACGACGTTTTTGCTCACTACACGGGTCTGACAATAGAGGAAGCCCAAAAGGATGAAAGGTGAATGGTAGACGAATAAGACTCTGTTCGTGATCGAGAGAGATGTTCGCCTCTTCTTTCAGTACAAGTTCCTGATCATAATGCGCGCTATCTGGTTCGTTTCACAAGTCCTTCTGTTTGGTGTGATCGCCGCAAACATGGTGAACGTTCCGGATTACTTCAAATATTACGTAGGAGGGCTGTCTGTGATGACCCTCTATTCGACCGCAATATTCATCGGTTTCGACATTTATGAGGAAGCCGAGCACGGTGTTTTTGAATATCTTCTAAGCCTCCCCGTCTCTAGAAGGCAACTCGTCATAGGACGATCAATAGGTGGAGGACTTAGAGCATTCATATACGTTGGACCGCTCGTAGCAATATCGCTGTTCGTGATTGGCGCTGTCAACCCGTTGAATCTTACAATTGCCTTGCTTGCACTTTTCCTCTTCTCATTCGGAGTTTCAGGCATGTCAATTGCAATAGCCGTATTGATTAAATCGAGCGATCGATTCGATATTCTCATGGGAGTCCTAGATGCGTTCATCGTGCGCCTAAGCACGACCATGTACCCAGCGTATGTCATACAGCAGACTAACCCAATCTATGGTTGGACCGCGAACCTCAACCCTCTCACGTATGCCGCGGACCTTTTCAGATGGGGCACTGGCCTAGAAAAAATAATATACGTCCAGAACCCTTTGCTTCCTCTCCTAGGGATCGTCACTTTCTTCGGACTTTTTACTCTTCTAGGCATTACGATCTACGAAAGGATGATTGAAGGGGGAGGCTGGCGATAGATGAAAGGCATTATTCGGATGGTTGAGCACGACTTCAGGAACTTCTTCCGTTATAAATGGTGGCTTGTGGGCTTAATCAGTATGAACCTTGCTGACCTATTCGTGTCGGCACTAGTCTACAATACCATTTTGAAGCCTAACGTTTTGATTGGCAGTTACTTCAATTTCTTCGCGCCAGGTTTGGCCGTGACCGGGCTCTTCGCCTCGGCTTTCATGATTGGACGCGAAATCAACATGGAACGTCGAAGAGAAGTGCACCACTACATGCTGAGCTTGCCGATGACACGGTTAGAGCTGGCTGTAGGACGGGTTCTTTCAGGCGGACTCAGAGGAATGATGTATATGTCGCCACTCCTGCTGACGTGTTTCATTTTCGTGGGCTTTCCCACGATATGGCAGTTGTTGTTGATCTTGGCCGTGCTTTTTCTGCTGGCGGTCGGCATTTCTGGCTTAAGCATTTCTATCGCTGTTTCCACCTCGAGCCTCGAAAAATTCATAACTGCAAGAGGAGCGGTTTACTATGTGCTCTTCTTTTGCAGCACAGTTTTCTATCCACTCACGGTAATTCAAAGTGCGGGAGCAGCATTGGCCACGTTGGCTGAGATTAATCCCTTAAGCGGAGCTTCTGACATGATCCGATCCATCTTGTTGCCTAACTATTCCTTCTCCTATCTTTCTATTTTGTACATTGCAGCCTTCTCCGCTATTTTTACGTTTACCGCAGCTTTCGCTTACATGAGAATTCTCACACGAAACGCTTGATCATTATAGGAATAATAGAGCACACGTAGTAACGTTCAAGCGTAGTTCTTATGGTTAGATTTATGAATACGGAACACATATCTTGTTTCCTTCCACCTTTGAAACTTCGGTCTGAAGGGTGCACGCATGGACAAAGTGGACGCCATCTTTGAACCGAAATCGGCAGTGCTTATAGGCTCCAGCAGGATTCGAGAGAAGGTCGGGATGGCTTCACCTCAGCTCTTCGGCAACGTAACGTACAACATGAAGAGGTTCTACCACGAGAAAGCCTATGTCGTAGACGTCGACGGCCGAGCTGGTTACAAGAACGTGATAAAGCTGCCAGAAGTACCTGACCTTGCAGTCATCATGCTTCCACCCGAGCTTTCGGTCGCCCAAGCCGTGGAGTGCGCCAAGATGGGTGTCAAAGCCCTTATCATGATCACTGGTGGCTACAAAGAAAATCAGCGCGCCAGTCTTTCAAGACTTAAGGAGAAGTATGGCATCAGGATCCTGGGCCCAAACACGATTATGGGTGTACTGAACACTGCCAACGGATTGAACACGACCTTTGAAATAGACCTCATGCCCGAAAAAGGTAACATCGCAGTCATATCCCAGAGCGGCGGAGTCGGCGCCTGCCTGCTCGATTGGGCATGCTTCTTCAACGTCGGAATCAGCAAGTTTGCTTTTGTAGGCGACAAGGTTGACGTGAACGACGTTGATTTGCTGCGGTATCTCGGAAAAGACACGAAAACGAAGGTGATATGTCTCTACATGGAAGGGATCAAGAACGGCAGAGAATTCATTGCCGAGGCGAGAAGGATCGTGAAGCGGAAGCCAATTTTGGTTCTCAAAGGGGGAGTTACTCGCGAGTCGGCGCAGAGGGCAAAGTCGCACACGGCTTCAATAGCCGGGTCAAACGAGGTTTTTGATGCGGCTTTCAAGAAAGCAGGTGCAATCAGGGTGGAAAACATCGAGGAACTTATGGACATGGCTATCGCGCTGTCCAAACAGCCACCGATGCACGGAGACAACGTGGCAATCGTCAGTAACGTTGGAGGGCCGGCCATACTAGCAGCGGACGCAGTTGAAAGAAACGGTCTAAGGCTGGCATGCTTGTCTTCTGGGACAAAGAAGGAAATCGAGCGTCAATATCCCGGGGTGGACGCCTGCAATCCCATAGACTTGATTGCTGATGCAAAGGCTGACAGATACAGGAAGGTGCTTGAACTTATACTTGCGGACAAGAACGTGGACGGCGTGCTAGTGATCAACATGCTCAAATCTACGTTCTTTGAACCGTATGATTCAAGGGTAATTCCAAGAATAGCATCAAGGTTTCCTCGCAAACCGGTTGTCGACGTTCCAGCCGGCGGAGAGGATTTCGCAAAAGTGTATGAAGTGCTGGGTCGGTCAAGTGTTCCGTTGTATAATCTGCCCGAAAAAGCGGCTAGGGCAATGCGAGTGTTGAGAGCTTACGCAATAATTCGTGAAAAAAAAGATTAGGGCTCATCGTTGACACAATTTCTTCTGGTGAAGTTGGAAGCATCAAATATATCTCGTAGAGATCTAGATTGTACTTGAGATCATAGTCCTCGTTTAGGGTGAAAAGTTGGCTCAGGGCACATTGCATCCAGATCCGAAACTGACTGAAGAAATTCTCGACTTTTGCAGGCATGCCGCAGGCTCTTCACATGTTGTTGCAGGTTGTGTACGAAGCGATTACGCTTCACCATTGCCCACAACGAAAACCGTTCTTCAGGTGCTAGTCATTCTACGCGGTTTTCAGCCGAGGCTGATGAATTACGCCAAGGTTCTGGGTGCGAGCTACGTCACTGTTTCAGCAGTTGACAAGTGGGTTTTTGAAAGGGACGTAGACAGGGGATTGCTGGGAGAAGCTTTGGCCGGTGCACTTACCTTCCCATACGCAACCCTGTTAAATGAGTCGTACCTGCACTCGCAGGAGGTGAAGTTAAAGAAACGCTTGATTACCGAACTCTTACAGAGTCTGATTATGGATTTCCCAGAACTCTCGTACGAATTACACATTAAACCAGAGTATTTCATGTATGAAACCATGTTGACGAGGGGCCGACTTTTTCCACCTACGATGTACGCCCTGACGAGCCTCCTAGGAAAAAAGAAAGGTGAAATGGGAGTGGACTGTTCTCTTCACGGTTTTGTCGAAGCATTGAAGCAGCTTGAAAAAGACGGCATAGTCTATCACTCGGAAGGTTACCTGAGAATTTCGAAGAAGTTTGTCGATGATTCGCGGCGCCGTAGGGCACGTTTTACCGATCTTTTCAAGACAGGCCAAAGAGCTTTGTTCACGTCCTTGCTCGGTCTCTTTCCGCAGATTATGAATGCGCTTTCACAGAACAAGGAGCTTTTCTCTGGTATTCAGAGGGGTTTTGGTGAGGATTCAAGGATTTGGCAGAGGTTCGAGGATCCTGAGAACTACGTTTATGTTCCAACGGCATCCGGTTTGGTGCCGCTCGCGAGCAGGTTAGACATCGAAGCAGTCGTCAGAAAGGTGTTTGGGGCTGATGCGAATGCTGAAGTCAGGGTTGAGAATATGGGCGGCATCTTGAACGATGTTTACCTGGTAAAGACGTTTGCGGGTGGCAAGCCCAGGAAGGCAGTTGTCAAGAGATTCAGGGACTGGTCGAATTTCAAATGGTTTCCTCTCACGTTGTGGTCTGTTGGAACGCGAACCTTCGCGGTTTCAGGCAGCTCAAGACTCCAGAGGGAATGCGCCATCAGTCGATTGTTAGATTTAAACGGTTTCGCAGTCCCTAAGGTTCTGCACGTCAGTCCTGGCGACCGGTTGATAGTCATGGAGTATTTTGAAGGGGAGGATGTTGGAAGAGTCGTGAAGCAGGTTGCTGGTTCGAAAGATTCTGATGAGATTGCGAAAGATCTAGATGTGGTCGCGAGAATTGGGAAAACGCTTGCAGGTGTACATGCTCTGGGTATTGCGCTCGGGGACACGAAGCCTGAGAATATCCTTATCGGAAAGGAAGGTCAAGTATGTCTGATGGATTTTGAGCAGGCAAGTCGAAACGGAGACGCGGTTTGGGACGTTGCGGAATTTCTGTACTATTCAGGCCATAGCATTTCCCCGTTCGTTGAAGGTGGAAGGCTGGAGAAGTTTGCTGAGACTTTTATCAGGGGATATTTGGAGGGCGGAGGAAGCGTTGCCACTGTCAAGAAAGCGGGCAGCCCAAAGTACACGAAGGTTTTCAGCGTGTTCACTTTTCCACACATAATGTTTATTCTTTCAAGCGTCTGCAGGAAAGCAGACGGGCTGAAGGCGTAGGCATGGTCAAACGTGAAACGACTTTAGCCTTTTATGGTGGGGTGAACGAGATTGGCGGGAATAAGATTCTGATCAAGGATGGAGACACCAGGATCTTCTTCGACTTTGGCATGCCGTTGCAGCTGAAATCGATTCTTAAAGAGGTTGATGCGGCGAAGGTCTTCCCAATTCATACGGAGAACGCTGAGCTGTTCGAAGTTCACGCGAGACCTTAGGGGTGAAGTAGTGCTGCCTGAGAAGGGAAGAGAGTACAAGGTTTAGTCCTATGGAAATCCATCAGCATGCCATGACTCTTGAAAGCTTGTGGTCAGCACTTATATAAGCAGCAAATATTTTATTCTCACAGCAGACAGTAGGCAAGGGGAGTTTGGATGCCAACAGCTTTCGTCTTGATCAACACAGAGCTAGGTTCTGAAACGGATGTTCTGAAGGATTTGAAAAAGGTCGAGGGCGTAGATGAGGTTTTTGCTGTCTATGGGACCTATGACATTGTTGCGAAGGTGAAGGCGGAAACCATGGATAGGCTCAAGGAGATCGTGACCGTTCGCATCAGAAAGGTGAACAATGTGAGGGCCACGCTCACGCTGATGTCTTCGGAAAACGCGAAGTAGCAGGTAAACCCCTCTTTTTATCGTCTCTAAGGGATGAAGATTAGCAAAATGCGGTCCTCTCAGCTTGTGCGCTGTGCTTTTCCGTGCGCCACGGGCCCACTGGCAAATGGAAGCTTCTCACTAGGTTCTTTCTATCGCAGGATTTTCTAGAGTGTTTCTTCGAGGAGTTAGGACTGAGATTTGAGCAGGCTGGACATGGGGATCGGGCATTAGACTGAGTAGTGGCATTGCGTGCGCAAGTCCGATACGGGGTTTGCAGAAAGCCATGATCGATCAAAAGAATGTTTTCTTATTCAAGGTGGTAAGGTTTGAATTGCCATGCTTCTTCCTGTTCGTAAAGATCTCTGAGTATCCCATTAGCTTGTTCTCTGTCAATCGACAATAGCAGTTTTGCGATGTGCTTGCAGAGTTTTTTTGTTGACGAGACTCGTTCCCAGTCTGCACAGTCATGAAGGATGATCTTTTCTCTTACGTCTATCACTATGTGATATTCTCTCAACCTCGCTTCAAGCCTTTCACTTAATCGCTTAGTAATCGTCAGGTCACTGTCCGGCATCTGTTCAGCTCTCTTCAACCTTTCCGGAGGAACGAAGTAGTTTATGAGACTCTCAAAATTCATGTTCTTCGGTGCAGCAAAAGCTTCAAGAGTGGAATAAGTCGTCTGAGTTGCATCTTTGCGGTAGCTTTCTATCCTGTTCTTGATTTCGACTTGCTTTGGCTCTAAAGCCCCCACCATTTCCATTATTTGCAGACAGTTCTCGACTGCGTAGCCATGATAATGGTTGTTGAAATAGCCGTAGACTTTTTCGACTTTGTCAGCGACTTCTTCAACTCTGGGAGCCCAAGGCTGAAGCTCTTCGGCGCGATAGCGATAGTTGTACCATGGTCTGGTTCCGTGTCCGTGCCATCGGAAATAGGCGAGCGGGGATGTCAAGTGTGTCTCTGGAGGTAAGAGTGGTTCGTCGACGATTGTGTATGCTACCTTGTATTTCTCGAGGAGGGCCCATGTTTCGTTTCGCATCCATGAGAGGTCTCGGAACTCTACGGCGAATTTCACGTGGGTCGGGAGCAATTTGAAGAAGTCTTCCAGCTGTTTTGGCCTGTAGTCAAACCTTGGAGGGAGTTGGATGAGTATGCAGCCTAGTTTGCCGCTTAGGGAGAGTGGCTCCATCAGTTCTAAGAATCTCTGCAGGTCTTCCTCAATGCCTCGTGCGAGCTCTAGTTTCTTCTCGTGTGTGATTAGGCCGGGCAGTTTGGCTGTGTAAATGAAGCCTTCGGGTGAGTATCTGGTCCAACCCATGACGGTGCCTTTTGAAGGATAGCGGTAGAAGGTGGAGTCGATCTCAACGGTCTTGAAGACCTTTGTGTAGGCGCGGAGCATGCTCTTGTCCATTTTGGTGTAGAAAGGACCTATCCATTCCTTGTAGCTCCACCCGGACGTTCCCAAGAAGACTTTCTTGGAGATCTTAGCCAAGCTGATCACCGGGGGATATGTTCTAATCTGTCCATCACTTCGGCGATGTTGTTGTAGGTCCCTTCAGGAAGTTCTTGGAGGGCTTCCTCTGCGTGGACTCTTGCCGTTTCTGTCATGTCGAAGAGTTTCCATCCTTGCTTGTGGACAAGCTGGTGTTTCGTGGCAGGAAATTCTGCGTCTTCTCTGAGAACCTCTTCAAGGGAAGAGAGGCCGGTTGATCTTGTGATCATTGGAAACTTGCCCGTCTGCTTGTATTTCTTCAGCCTTACAGCGTCTTTGTACATTCTTACAAAATGAAAGCTCATGGCTACTTTTTGTGACTTTGACGCGGAGGCCCTCCGATCTATTTCGACCAGTTCTCCATCGGTTGGCTGGTAAATGTTGTGTTGCCCCTTTCCGAAGAGTCTGGTGTACAATAGGTCTGACTCGTAAGCGGGTTCCTCGCCTTTCGACAAATCTACGCAGTGCACCATGTTCTTGTCTTGCATGATCTTCAAGAGTTCAGGCGGGAGCATTTGGCCAGGTGCCCGTCTTACTTCGAGGGCTACGCGCATGTTCCCAAGGTCCACTGAGGAAAGGAGGAAACGGAAGTCTTTGACTGATGCGAGATTCAGCTTGAATGATCGCGGAACTTGAAGGTGCAGGACATTCGCTTTTAGAACCTGACATATTTTTCTCATTTTTTCAAGAGTCTCAGCAGCCTGTTCAACGGGTTGGAACTTGTAGGTGAGGGTGATTGAGCGATGCGCTCTGACGCTGAATTGAAAGTCTGGCGGCACCAGTCTTCTCCACTTTTCCACTCCATTCAGGGGAGGTATCTGGTAGAATGTCGAGTTTACTTCGACAAAGTTGAAAACCTTAGAGTACGCTGCTAAGGAGTTGACTCCTGGAATTTGAAAATATGCCCATCCACCTGCTCCGATTAAATATTCCTGCAAGACTTCGGGCCCTCTTCGTCAGACGTTTCGTGTACTACGTGATTCGAGCCTTAGGAAGGGTTTGGGCTTTTAGCTACTTAAAGAGTTTTTCCGCCAAAGCATGTCAAAAGCGGATACTCGACTCATACACTCATGCGTCTGGACAACAAGGATCGCTAGATGTCGTTTGGTCCTCTTGATTCCAACATTTATTTATAAGGCGGTGCGCAAGGAAAGCCCGTAGACGCGTGTTTCTAAATGATCAAATTGCCAGAAGATAATTCAAATATAAGAGGGCAGGTTTCAAGCCATGTTGGCGAAGGTCATCGGCAGATGGATCGATCGCGTTTGGCAAGTCGTATTAACGGGGTGGAATGACCTTGTACTGTTCTAAGTGCGGTGCTCAACTTCCAGATGATGCAGCCTTTTGCTTGAAGTGCGGAACCAGCGTCGCTACTGGGCAGCCGAAGCAGGCTGCAGCGTCGACGGCACCGATCTTGGCTCCTTTGGGAGCAACTGCGCTGAAGTGCCCCAGCTGCGGCGCACCCATCTCGCCCAAGTTTGGCGAGATGATCATAACGTGCGAGTACTGCGGAACCGGGATAACGCTCGGAAACGACGGCTGGAAAGGCGTGCAGAAGCAGACGATGCTTCCGCTCAAGTTTGGAGGAAGAGAACAAGTCGTGGCCAAGATTCACGATCTCATGGATAGGGGATTGCTGCACCGGCACCTTCAGGAGAGTTCAACGCTTGAGGAGATGAACCTGAGCTTTGTCCCATACTGGATCGTGTCCGTGTCGGCAAGAACATCGATCGTAGCGAGTGACATGGTAGTCCAAGCTGGAGAGATCGCCACTACCGCGGCTCTCTTTGGCGTTATGGGGTCCGCTATGGGTGGCAGAAGGGGCGGGGGAGGCTTCGCAGGGCCTCTTCTTGCAGGAGCAGTGCTAGGCGGCATGATGGGCCAAGGTCAAGGCGGTGCGAAGAAGACCTACGAGATGGACAACAACTACAATTTCCCGGTAGTGGCGCTGAAGGCCCTTACCGAGCACCAGCCTAGAAATTACCAGTTCAGCCTCGATGACAGGGACCTCTTCGACGTCTCGAAGGTCCCAAAGGGCATAAAGATCCTGAACGGTGATGTTGGACAAGAAGCTGCCAACTATCAAGCGAAAACGCTGGTCGACCAATTGCAGTCCGAGAAGGCGCATGCGCAGTACCACATGATCCAACAACTACACACGGACGTGGACGTCGCGGATGCAGAGCTGCTCTATGCGCCGATATGGTTTGCCCAGTACGACCACAAGGGGAACAAGATAGTCTTGGTAATCGATGGCAACTCAGGCGCCGTAATTAACAGCATCGGTCTCTGAAGACTGGAAAAGCATACCGCACTTTTGTAGGCGACGGAAGGCCAATTGTTCCTATGTGGGGCTTATGATCTTCTAGGATTCAGGATCTCGCCCCGGTCAAAGCTTCAGCCACAAGTCTAAGAAACTCCTCTATGGGCTTGGATGGCCGCAGCTTCTCGCGGCTGCAGATACTCCCGTAGGCCCCCGGACTTGAGCATTGACCCACACGCCTGTCTGCTTCTTCAAGAAATGTTACCACAAAACATTACCACGCAACATTACCAAAACCGTTACCACGAAAAGAGGGGGTCAAACGCGAAACACCACGCCTAGACAAATCCTCACAGTCTCACAGGAGCACAGAAGCACAGCATAACACTCTCAGCGCCCGCTTCATCAGACCAATGACCCTGTCTTCCCAGCTAGAACGTTGCTTGCAATCAGGTTCAACCGTGCACTTCTTAAATCTCTTCTTATCGCGCGTTATGTTCTGAAGCTGCTCAAATCAGAGAGTAGAGGACCGCGTGTGCATCTTTGAAAAACCTAATAGGCAGCAACAAACACTTTGGGCAGGGATATCAAATACCAAATCCCCTAGCTGCGGGCGAGAAATCGGAGAGGGAGACAGCTTGAGCATATACTCCGGAACGAGGCTAACCAGATTAACTGAAAACCAAGCTAAGGCTGGATCCTCTGCGGATGGAAAGGAATAATAGTATTTTTCGCCAGAGTTTGAAGGTAGGCCAGGTCGGGGTATGAAGTTTTCTTTCGTTGCTGCTGGTCCGAACGCAGATTTGGATGAACGTGAGGGAAAGAAGTCGGTCGGCGCGTGGCCTCCTCTGGGCGTCTTGTATTTGGCCGCGGTCCTTGAAACGAGAGGCGTTGAGGTTTCTGTTCTGGATCAGGCAGCAAAGGGTTTTACGCTGAAGGAAACGATCAGCTGGATTAAGACTGAGAATCCTGATATTCTTGGTTTTTCAACTTTTGCAAGCTCAGGTCGCACGGCCGCGCTGATAAGCAGCGAGGTTAAGAAGGAAAACCCGAACGTTATCGTAGTGTTCGGGAATTATTACGCTACGTTTAATCCTGAAAGAATTCTGAGAAAATATCCTTCAGTCGACATCATCGTTCGAGGAGAAGCAGAACGCACAGTCATCGATTTAGTAGATTGGTTCGAGAACAGACGCAGGCTTAAAGAAGTTCTTGGAATCAGCTTCAGGAACGGAAACGCAGTCGTTTCGACGGCTGACAGACCTCTGATAGAGGACTTGGATTCTCTTCCCTTTCCCGACCGTGCCCTAATCAGTGAAGACTACCACTCTGTGATTGCAGGAGCGAATGTTGCCCCAAGAAAGTTCACAAGCATCGTTTCTTCCCGCGGTTGCTTTTACCATTGCCGGTTCTGTTCTTGTGCGCAGTTTGCTCGTAACAGGTGGAGGCCTAGGTCCGTGAAGAGCACTTTGGAAGAACTGTGTTTTCTTGCGTCTGAAGGATACAGACAGTTCATCTTTGTTGACGACAATTTCACCGCTAACCCAAAGAATGTGGTCGAGCTTTGCAGAGGAATGAAAAATGAAAAGCTGGACATCGAGTGGATCTGCGAAGGAAGAGTGGGTAACGCTTCCTACCAAATGCTCTGGGAGATTGCGAGAGCGGGGTGCAAGATCTTGTACTTTGGCATGGAGAGCGCCAATCAAAGAATTCTAGATTACTACAACAAGCGAATAACACCTGACCAATCAAGGACAGCGGTGAGAACGGCCAGAAAAGCGGGAGCAGACGTGATAGTCGGGTCTTTCATAGTTGGCGCGCCTGACGAGACCAGACAGGAAATTCAGAACACGATCGACTTTGCAAACAGAATTCCCATAGACCTGCCACAGTTCAACATACTGGGCGTCTTTCCAGGAACAGACATGTGGAACGAACTCGAAACCAAGGGATTTCTAAAGAACGGAGATTATTGGGAAACAGGCGTCGCAGTTTCAGAAATATGTCCAACAGCGGTCCCCTACGAGGAAATAAAGCAAATGATACATGAAGGTTTCTACCGCTTCGTAAAAAGGCCAAGCTTCATATCAAGGCAGATCGCTAGGCTAATCAGAAGTCCCTATCGCGTCAGAACTCTGACAAACAATTTTGAACAAATAGGCAGTATTAGAGAGGGCATCCGCACTGTCACTTGACGCGGAACACTTGCTCTCCCGTCAAGAAGGTTGCCACTCGTTTTTGAAGAAAATCTCTGACAGCTTTCTTCTCGGTCTAGGAGCAGGCTTTTCGTCCGGCACCCCTATTGGCAACAGCGCGACGACTTTCATCTTTGCAGGAATCTTAAGCAGACTCTTCACCGCGTCCTCGTCGAATGCACCTATCCAGCAAGTGCCGTAACCCAGAGCTGTGGCCGCCAAGACCACGTGTTCCAACGCTATCATCGTGTCCTTTTCGTGCCACCTGGCTGACTTTTCAGGATCACTAATCGCCACCGCAATCACCCCGGCGTCGCCTATGAACGTCTGATCATTCGCCGCTCTTGCTAAAGCCTTCCTGCGTTCCCCGTCTTCAACTACGACGAAGCGCCAAGGTTGGCGGTTTGCTGCCGACGGAGCCAGACGGGCAGCCTCCAGAATAGTCTCCAGCTTCTCGTTAGGAATTGGTTCTGGCCTGTACTTTCTGATGCTCTTTCGAATCCTAATCGCTTCAAGAACATCCATCTTGATTTCCTACCCTGAGACTCACTCTCTTGCACAGAACTTATTATCCCTAGCGGCGGCCAAGGCGCGGCAGTTCTGGCATAGACAGATTAGAAACTTCAATCCAAGGGGACTCACGAATGGAATGGTTCCAAACTCTTAGTATCGATATTGAGAGTGGATCACTAGGGTTTGTGGTGTGTGAAGATTCATAACGTATTAATTAAAGTATCAACTCTTGACATTTACGATAACGATGTTCAACACGACAAAGCAGGACAGGCGCAGGCAAGCCCTTTTTCACACCATGGGTCTAAGTTGCTTAGGCGGAGCAATATTCCTGCAGATATTAGTCTTTACAGACATCCTGACCCACGGATACTTCATGGCTGTGGAAAGTAACCAGGCTATTTTGGCTTTTGAAATATTGTTGACCGCGTTTTCTTCCATATACTTCGTGTACATATACCAACGCTTCATCCGCTCAATGAGATAGTCCCTCCATACGCACACTATTTCTTTACACGTGACAGAAACATGCTGACGATGATAGAAAATGTTAAATAAACTTCTCATAGAACTCGCTCACTAGTCTGTTCTAGAGGTGCCGAGACAATGAGAAGTTTAAAGAAACTAACTTTAGTAGTCTGCATACTCGCCTTAGCGTGTGCGCGCGCGCGAAAGGCAGACGCCTAACCTACAGACTATTTCTTATGCAAGTTCTGCGCCGCGATGAACGTCAATCCGTGTTTGGTCAGAGCCTCAGCTGTTCTGTTCAATGCATCGTGTTTGTCAAGGTAATTTATGAGAAACTTTGGCATCAAACCCTTGTCGATGATGTCCTTCTTTGGCATGAAGTAGTCAAGGATGTCTGAAGCGTGATCCCTCTTTCTTTCTGTCTCAGGAATTCCGCCCTCATGCTTGGCACTGATGTTCTTCACGTGGTCAGCAAGCCTCACAAGCTCAGCAGTCCGGTCGTACGGCTGTCTAACGATGCTCTTGTAGGCTTCAGTGATGTGATGCTCAAGGCGAACAACATCTTCAAACCCGAAAGCATTGCGGACGTAAGCCGCCAGTTCAATGGTTGTGTTATCAACAGAATTTGAAAGATTGAATCCGATAAGCGGCGTTGAGCCATCACGTCGACTGAAGAGTTTCGCGGTCATCAGCGTCCAGAGGATCGAGTAGGGGTTATCAATTCCTAAGAAGACTGAAATCTTGAATTCGATGTTGATTCCCAGCTTGTGTAGCCAGTACCCCAGAAGGACGGTGCCCGAATTCGTGTTCAACACTTGTGGAAGACCATACTCGGTGTAGTAATGGAGAAACTCATCAACCCATTTCAGCGAATACTCATTCGGGACACCCACTCCGCCGAAATAGCCAGTAATTGTCTCTGGGCCGGCCAAGTGAACGTTGATCGGTTTGCCATCTGGCCCAGGCAGTGTTCCTTTCGTGTCAAGCGTTTGAACATATGATGCGCCGATGATCTGCATCGCTGCTGCGAAAGCCAGGATGTCATCGTCTTTGACTTGTTCCTTCATTGAACGCACACGGATGTACCGCGCCGGCATAAGCTCCTGTTTTGCAATAGCCTTCTGGGCTTCCTCAACCAGCCATGGGAAGAAGTTGAACGCGCTGATCTCCAAGGTTACTGCGAGGGACTCGTCAAACTTCATGGAATCCGCCTTCTTCCCAAGAACTTTCCTCCTGTACTCTGAAACGCTGATGAAAGCCTGTTTGTCACGTTGCTTAGTCAACCATTCAAGGTTTTTGACAAAAGGCGATTCGCTCTTTCTAAGCCTGTCTATGAGCTTGTCGATCTTGTGCGCTTCTTCGGCCTTGCGGTTGATTTCATCAACCCCGCCGTACCTGTCGACGATTTCCAGCAGGTCATTTACAAGCTGATTGTCCTTTCTCAGCAGAAAATCGTTGATTTCCTTCAGGTTTTCTTGATTGATTTTCAACCTTTCCCTTAGGTCAGTCACGACAGTCGTCCTCCAGATTTTAGTAATTGTTGATTAACTAATGGAATTTAAGTATTTTCGGCCAAAACGAGAGAATAGTCAGCGGACTACTTCCATGGAGTTTTATCGATTATGTGAACATTGAGTCTTGAACGGTCTCACGAGATTGTTCCCCAATTCGAAGCTTAAACGATATAAGAGCGATATCTGACTAGAAGCTAGGGACGACGAATGTTCAAGCCTGAAGGAATTCTTCCAGCTTTGGTCACGCCCTTTACAGATGATGGAAAAGCCGTCGACGAAGAGAGGCTTCGAACCCTGGTTAGCCACTGCCTCGAACTGGGCGTCCACGGCGTCGTTCCATGCGGGACGACCGGCGAATTCGTGAACATGACAACCGAGGAGAAAAGGCGCGTGATCGAAATTGTGATCGATGAAGTTAACGGGCGAGTTCCTGTAATAGCGGGAACAGGAGCCAGTGGAACCGACCAGACTGTGGAGATGACAAGGTATGCGAAGGACGCTGGCGCTACCGCAGCCCTGATCGTTACTCCTTTCTACCTGAAGCCAGCTGACCGCGGAATCTACGAGCATTTTTACACGATAGCGAACGAAGTGGACATGCCGATAATTCTCTACAACATTCCCCAGTGCACAGGGTTGGATTTGCCTTGGCAAATGGTTGAGGACTTGGCCCAAATACCAAACATCGTCGGAGTAAAGGACAGTAGCGGGCAGCTCAAGTTCATACTGGCTGTTCTTGAGAAGGTGAGGGACAAGATTAACGTTCTTTGCGGGCACGACGAGGTCGTCTTGGCAGGGTTGGCTGCCGGCTGTTCCGGCGCGATACTTGCAAGCGCCAACGTGATTCCAGACATCTGGGTTCAAATCTATGATCACGTGAAGAAAGGTGAACTTCAACCGGCACGCGAGCTGCAGTACAAGGTTCAGAAAATTGCGAGGATCATTGCTGGTAGTGGAGCCGTGGGCACGAAAGAGGCTCTCAACATGATGAAGATCAAGGTTGGCCCTGTTAGAAAACCCCTAAGCGTAGGCGGAGAACTGACCTATGAGGCAAGAGAAGAACTGCGTCTCGACTTGGAGAAAGTAGGAAAGATAAAGCCTAAGGCCGTCGCCTTCGAGATGGCCGAGAGACCCATCGAAGAACGTTTTGCGGCAATCGACCTGACACCGGAAATGATCAAGAGATTCAAGCTGCGTGTAGGTGAGGCCTTAGCTGGACAGGGCTCAGACGTGGCGCACATCGATCTTCTAATCGGGGAGAAAGATGGACCGGTTGCCGATGCGTTCGCGAAGGCCAAGGCAACGCCGGCTTCAGGCCACGAGCCGTTACTGGCCATCTTGGAACCTAACCTGTCAGTGAAACCGGTAACTCTGATCGTCCCAACAGTGACAATAGCCAGCATGCGCCAAGCAAGCATGGTTTACGGACCAGCCCAGGCCGCGGTGGCTAAAGCAGTGGTTGATAGTGTTGCAGACGGGACGATTCCAAGAGAAGCCACTGATGAACTCATAATAATCGCGAACGTGTTCGTCCACCCGACGGCAGTCGACAGGCAACGAGTGTACATAAACAATTACAAGGCGATGCGACATGCTATCCGCAAGACGATGGAAGGCAGGCCAGGCGTAGATGAACTCATAGAGAACAAGGACCGGGCGAAGCACCCGTTTAAGTACACACCCTAGTGAAAGAATTGGCAAGTCAGGTAATAACCGAAGGTGACCTCGTTCTTCTCAGCCTCAGTCAGAGGAAAACCTACCTAGTCAGAGTTGAGCAAGGCAAGAGCTTTCATACACACAAGGGTTTTGTTAAGTTCGATGACCTGATGGGAAAAGATTTCGGCTGCACAGTCCTGAGCAGCCTGGGGTTCGAGTTCGCAGTCTTGAAGCCTCTGCTGCGCGACTTCATCATGAAGTCAGCGAGGCAAACGCAGATAATGTACCCAAAGGACATAGCCTTGATAGTTATGTTCAGCGGGATGGGTCCAGGAAGCAGGGTCGTTGAGGCCGGAACAGGGACCGGTGCACTGACGACGGCCTTGGCCCATTATGTGAGACCAAGCGGAAGAGTGTACAGCTATGAGATAAGAGAAGAATTTCAAAAGACAGCCAAGAGAAATCTCGAAAGAGCGGGTGTAATTGATTTTGTGGAACTGAAAAACAAAGACGTTACCGCTGGAATAGACGAGAAGGACGTTGATACGGTAATTCTGGACTTAGCAGTTCCTTGGCTGGTTGTCCCTCACTCATTTACAGCCTTGAGGTCCAGCGGGACAATCGTGACCTTTAGCCCAACGATAGACCAGGTTGTCAAGACTGTTGAAGCATTGAATGAAAATGGTTTCACTGACATTGAAACGGTTGAGTGCCTGATGAGGGGCATGCAGATAGAAAGGGGAAAGACTCGACCGCAGACTCTGATGACAGCCCATTCTGGCTACATTACAACTGCTCGCAAAGCCACGAAGATCGTCGCTTCTATCAGCCCTTCATAGCCCCTGCGCGAAATCTGGATTTCAAGTAAACAAGGTTGAAAAGCAGTGTTCGTTATCGTTGCCATTTGATCTTCATGCAAAGGATTCCCGAGCTTGAGTATCCAGGAATAGTCAAGGTCTACAGGCAACGCTTCGACAGGATGGCGACACCCGAGTATGAACAAGAACTGCGCATCTACGCAGAGGCTGTCTTACATGACCCTGTTGAAGCGCTAGACTGGAAGCAGCTGTTGACTTGGGAGCATCGACATCTTGAATACGCCAAGGAAGAATTGCCTAAACCAAGAGCAGAAATGCCGATTGACATAATCGTTCAAGCCAAGGGCAGGTGCGGAGAGTTTGCCTTGCTCTACAACGGATTGTTGCTAGCGACTGGGTATCAAACACGTATAGTGATAGATTGCTCTGTACTTCAAGAGAAATCGAAGAAGGTAGCTGGAGACCACGTTTGGAACGAAATTCTCATCGAGAGCATCTGGATGCACGTCGATCCCACCGAGAAGAGGATCAACTGCCCAACGATGTACGCTCTGGAATGGAACAAGGATGTGAACCTGGTCTACATGATCGCACAGAAACAGATTCTGAATGTCACAGAGAATTACCGTATGAACATGAATGAAACTATCTGAAGTGGTCCTCCGTGATGACATAATAGAAACTGTTCAACAGTGTGAGTTCAACGATGTGAGGTTCATTATGTTTTTCTGGAAGGCTCTCACATGTTGCCGTCCGAGTAACTCTGAGCTTTCATCCTATGTGTCAATCTAATGCCTTTTCATCATCCGGCAAGAGAACAGTAGTGAAACTGGAAATAAAAAGTTTGACACCACTGAATCGGTTTATCGCACAAAGAACTGCAGATTGCGTCTTCATAACCTTCTCCATCCACAAAAACACACAGGCTACGCATGCCAAGAATGTTGGCATGACCATCTACCGTTCTCGTGAACATCTTGTCGAGGGCCGAAAGACAACATTGAAACCTTCCAAAACAGGATACGACAAGCTCGTTAGGCCATCTTCGAACATGAATTGTGAATTCACATTTTCAATTCATAAGACAGTTAAGTACCAAAGGCTTATCGTGTGCGTAAACAATGGAGGAAAGCCCTTTGAAAAAAGCATTGACTCTTAAAGAAAGAAGGGAACTGGAAAACAAAATGGCCAAGGTTTTCAAGAGAAACGTCAAAGGACTCTCGGCAGAATTGCAACGAATATTGCTAGACGACCTGGTCACGGCGTTCCAAAATAGAATGAACGTGTTAATTCGAGCACAGGCGAAAAGGAGCTACTAACGGAGACTATTTACAGAAAAGACTTAGCTTGAATCCATAAAACCTTTATATGGAGAGAGATAACATGACAAAAAAGAGGTTTAGACAATGAGACGTTCCAAACTTGAGATGTACATAGACATACTCAAGGTATTGGCTCATCGAGGCCCGTTGAAACTGACTCACATAATGTACAAGGCTAACGTTAACTGTAGTGTTCTGAAGGAATACTTGGACTTCCTCATCAAGCAGAACCTCGTTGAAGAACGAATGGTGGGGAAGCGACGCATCGTCTACGCCGTAACCCAGAGAGGCATAACAGTGCTCAAGTACTTCAGAGAGTTGAAGCAGGTCCTGCCGATACTTGAAGAAGAGCTTAGAAACCGCGTCCCAGTGCCCTATTAGGCTACCTCCCCAACTTTTTTGTTAGAGTTTTCGTTTTCTTGATGCTCGGAGCCATTGATTGACATCACACGCCGCACGTCATCGATCCGCTCAGAGAGAACATCCCTCTAAGGACGCCGTTAGAAAACTTATCAGAATCGTTGACGTCTGTCGTGGATTGTCTTGTTAATCATTATCATTGTTTCGTAAGACTTAATAAACTGCCTTCTCTTTAATCATGCTGTACGCACTTAAGACGCGTTGAGGAAAGACACCTTGTCCAAGGAAGAAGTTCTAGCGAAAAAGCCTCTGCAGGTTCTGGAAAAGATCAGAGACAACCTTGAAAGGTTGAACGAGAAAGTGGAAGTTATGATTGAACTGCAGAAGCATGATAGAAAAGACATTGAACAGCCACTGGCAGACGTCCCTCTGGACGTTATGACTTTGCTTTCGATGCCTGACCACCTGAGAAAAACTGCTATGACTGTTTGCAGGTTGGGCAGAGCTACGGCAGACGAGGTCGCTGAACAAACGAAGAGGGCGAGAGCTGTGGAAAGCGCGTACTTGAACCAGCTCGTGATAATGGGCCACCTTAAGAAGGAGAGGAATGGAAGAAAGGCATACTTCTTCGTAGACAGGGAAAACAAGGAGTGATCGTCATGGGTAAAATATTAGCTGTGCACTCATATAAGGGCGGAACTGGGAAAACGCTTCTTTCAGTCAATTTGGCTGCAACTCTTGCTAAGCACGGAAAGCGTGTTTGCTTGCTTGACCTTGACTTCCGTGCTCCAAGCCTTTCTACACTGCTGAAGATCGACAAAGCTGAGTGCTGGTTAAACGATTATCTTAACGCAGTGTGCGAGATCAACAAAGTCGTAATGGATCTAAGCGACAGGATCGGCAACAGCGGCAAACTCTTCGTAGGTTTTGCCAACCCGTCCACCGAAGCGATCAGGGACATGTCTGCAAAAGATAGAAAGTGGGAGATGCGGGCATTGGGAAGACTCCTTGCTCTGAGGACTTCGCTCTTAAACGACAAAAGTTTCGACTACTTGATACTCGACACAAGTCCTGGATTGCAATACTCATCCATAAACGCGATAGTCAGCGCGGACCTTGTCCTCGTTGCAACAACATTCGACCGGTCAGACGTGGATGGAACGCGACGCATGCTGAGAGAGCTGTACGACCTGTTTGAGAAAAAAACCGAAATCGTCCTGAACAAAGTCTTAGACGGATCCTTGAGAAGTGGAAAAGACGACGTGAAGACAAAGCTTAAGGAAGTATATCAGGTTCCGCTTCTAGGGATAGTTCCGTGCTTCTGCGATGTCCTGAAGGCTGAGGGAGGAGTCATTTTCGCCCAAGACAAACCAGACCATCCCTTCACCAGAATCCTAGGCGAGATGGCAAACAAAATAGAGGACATGAACTGATTCTCCTCTCTATCATGCCGCTATTCTGTTCAACAAATAGTGAATTATACAATCTCTGCACTTTTCATATTCCTTCTCTCCGCGGCCTGTTGCAGATCATGCGACCAAGTTTCTTCACTTCTGAGGCTATCTGACATCGTTTTTACACTATCTCATAAGCAATAAAGTGTCAGCCTAGATGCTTCATTTCAGTTAAGAAATATTTCACGCAAAAAACTTATACAACCGAACGGATACGTTAAGAACCTTACAGCGGTGACGGAGACCACTCATTATTGGAAAGATCAGCAATCATATTGGCAGGCGGGGTTTCCAGCAGGCTAGGCCAAGACAAGGGACTCGTTCAATTGTTGAACAGACCTCTTGTAAAACACGTTATGGAGAAGACGAAAGACCTCGTTGACGAAAGACTGGTGGTTGTAAGCTCAAAGGTTCAGGCTGAGAGATATTCAAATGTCCTGGGTGGAGACGCCAACGTTCTCGTTGAAGACGCTGAAGTCCACGGCCCGCTGGCAGGTGCAACAACAGGCCTTGAACGCGCACAAGGGAAGTATTCGCTTCTCCTCCCATGCGACACGCCATTCGTTTCTAGGGACATTCTCCATCTTCTGCTAGAACTGTGCATAAACAGAAACGCAGCTGTCCCTCGATGGCCGAACTGCTACATAGAGCCTCTGCAGGCAGCATACTGTACGAGACCTGCGTTGGAAGCCGCCAGAAACGCCCTGCTTTCGGGCAAATTGAACCTGCAGGCGATGGTAGATAAGCTACCAAGGGTACGTTACGTCTCGACCCTGGTCCTCGAGCAATTGGACCCGCGGCTGAGAACGTTCTTCAACATCAACACCGCCCTAGACCTGAAGAAAGCGGAAGCCATGCTCAAACGTTCATAAGCCACGTCGACTGCGCGCGCCCATCGCCGATCATTACGACCTCATATGGTTAGCCTCCAGAATCTCTAGGACCCTCAGGTGCATCTTTAGATTTGACTTGTCAGAACCAGTTTCATAGTCACCAGCACGGGCTCGGGAATGGACGGAAGAGGCAGGAATAAAGGTGAACATCGTTTGCTCAACGGTGTGTTGTGCGCCGCAAAGCTTTTAAGTGGATGCTTGGCTGGGCGATTCTTAGACACCCTCATGTGAAATGCTGGGGGGCCGACCGTGAACATTGAAGGCGACTTGTTGATTTCAATATTGAAGTTGACAAGAGACGGGCCTGTTTTACAAGAAGTAATCAATTCGGAGTCGAGGCTCCCGGCAAGTCTCGTAGGGGAATTGCTTCGAAAACTGCAAAGTGATGGTCTTGTTTATCTTCGTGGGAGCATGGTGGAGGTTAGCAGCGCTCAGCGCCTTCGATTGGCTGTTCACGCGCTAAGATCAGGTAGCGACCTTGAAACAGTGAGCGGTTTTCTTCAGTGGAAAGAGTTTGAAGGTATGGCCGCGGTTGCGTTGGAGAGCAACGGTTACACTGTGGTGAGGAATTTCCACTTTAAGCATGGTGGTCGCAGATGGGAAATGGACATCGTCGGCTGGAAGAGTCCGATAGTCGTTTGTTTGGACTGCAAACACTGGCACCATGGACTACAGAGGTCAGCAGCAGAGAAGATTGCTGAGCAACAGACAGAACGAACGCGGGCGCTGGTTATGTCGTTGCCAAATCCTTCATTAAAGATCGAATTCCTTTTTTGCGGCACCGCAAAGTTTGTGCCTGCTGTCTTGTCTCTCACCTTCGACAAGTTCAAATTCTACAAGGGAGTTCCCGTGGTTCCAGTTCTTCAGCTGCAGGATTTTTTGAATCAGCTGCCAGCATACACGGACTCGTTGTTTTGCCTGACTGCAAATGGCCTGAAAGATTATGGAAGAAACAGCCTTCAGTGAGATCGCTCTTCGTATGAATGGGTCATGTTTGCCTCATCATCTCTAGCAAAGGCTTCCTCGCAAATCTTAGGGCAGGGTAAAGGCTTGAAACGAACGTTGCTATCAAGGCAACCGTCAGCAACCCCGAGATCTCGAAGACAGTGTAGACCGTGACAAGCGGTTCTTGAACCAAGATCAGCAAAGTGGCGATTATGCCGAAGGCTATCCCGACGCCGTAGCTTGACAGCAGGACAAGTAGGCTCTGTCCAGAAACGACGTTGAGAACCATGCTGGGCTTTGCTCCTACAGCCCTTAGAACACCGAATTCTTGGCGTTGCTCATCCACGGCCAGCATCACATAGCCCACTAAACAGAGTGAAGCCGCGACCAGGGAGAATAAGGGCAGAATCATCACCGTGGACCACGTGTAGCCCACGAAGCCGAGGCTCTTGTCCAACACCTCGTTGAGGTCAAAGACCCCAAATTCCGGGTTCACGGCGTTCACAGTCGCCCTTAATTGATTCAAGAAAACTGTTCTGTCAACCGATGGGTCGGGTTTCAGCAGTACAACGTTTGGTCCCAGCACGCCTGATGCGTTCTGCAGCGTCTGGAAGGATACGTAAGCAACTTTCCCGTTGTTGATGGGATCAAGGCAAACACCGACGACGGTGAGACTTCTGCCAAGCACTCTCAACCCTTGAACCAATGGGTCAGAGAACAAATTCTTGGAGAGAGTATCACCCACGACGGCCTGCCAGGTCGCGTTCAGGAAACTGCCATCCAGAACCCAGTCATTCAACACACTTCCGGGTTCGACGCCCACCAAGAGAGACTGCCCCGTACGAGAATCTCCAACGGTCGTCATGTTCGCGGAGCTCTCCCCATAGACATATCCTTCAACTTCTGTCACGGGCGCTTCAAGAACGATGCGTGGATCGATACGGTTATTCCCGTACGAAGAGGAGAGATTCTTAAGGAGATTCTCAGGTATGACAAATCTTTCATCCGTGTAATTGAACTGTGTAGCGGTGCTTCCTTCATAGAATTCCTTCAGCAGCAGCTCGTACTGCTTGCCCATGTCTTGATGCGCGATCAAAACTGTGTTCCTGCCTATGGCTTTTTCAACCCAGCTCTCCGTGGTCTGATCGGCTATCAACCCTCCTGCAACGCCGACGGTGAGAAGCGTGAAGACAATGCTCAGGCAGACCACAATCTTGACAGTCGCAGACTTGTGACGTATGAGGCTTCTCAGCGCAACTCTGAAGGCCAGACCTGACTTTGAAAGCACCTTAAAACTCGACCCCTTGCCCAGTCCAAGGTAGTACGTTGGTGAAAGTGCCTTAGCAGGCTCAACCCTTGAAGCGCTATAAACGGGTTTGGCACCGACAACCAATGCGATGACAAAGTACAAGGCGAACACGCCAAGAACCAGCCACAAGTCTAACGGAACCTGAGACGTCTGAAGACCGAGGCCACCGAAAACACTCGTTGAAGCAAAATCAGCCAATAACCCCAGCAAGATCCCCAAAAAACAGCCAGAAAAGATGACGACTAATAGTTCGGTGAGAAAATAGCCGAATACCAAGTCGTTTGGACACCCCGCCGCCTTCATGAGTCCAATGTCCTTTATCCTCCGAGAAATCATCAAAGAAGTCATGAAAGACACCATGACCGTGCCGGCAATGAGAATCAAAACGACCAGTAACAGGATGAAAGGGGAGAAGACAGCGGAAAAGCCAGCCGTCAGTTTGCCCTCAACCATCAGGGAAACGCTGAACCCGATCCTTTCTGCAAAAAGAAGTAGGAAAAGGGTCGAGGCGACGGACAACGCCAGACTCACAACGACCAGAGTTGTCTGGAGCTTCCTTCGAAGCAGGTCATTAACCGGAAAGGCTGTTTCACTCATTCTGAGTCATCAGCTTCCCGTCTTCTAACCAAAGCTTTTGGCCTGCCAGCTTGAAGATCCCTTCGTCGTGAGTGGCAACAATGATTGTTTTTCCCTCATTTTTCAAAGTCTGTAATATTTGCACGATCTTGGCACTTGTTTTCTTGTCCAGGTTTCCAGTGGGTTCGTCAATCAGAAGCAACGGTGGGTTGTTGGCTAATGCACGAGCAAAGGCGACGCGTTGCTGCTCACCGCCGCTGAGCTGAAACGGAAAGTGCTCTGACCTCTGCTGGAGGCCCACAACTTCTAAGAGCTCGTCGACGAGCTTCTTTATCTGATCTTCAGGTTTCCTCAGCCACTCCATTGGGAACGCGACATTTTCGGCCACGGTAAGAGTTGAAACTAGGTTGTAGGACTGAAAGACGAAGCCGACCTTCGTACATCTAAAGTTGGCCAAGAAATCTTCGTCTCTTGCCGCCAGATCCTCCGAAAACACAACGATTTTTCCGCTCGTCGGCTTGTCGATCCCACCGATTATGTTAAGGAGTGTTGTCTTCCCCGAACCTGAGGGACCACCAACAACCGTGAATTCGCCCTCTCCGACCTTCAAGTCTAAGCCTTTTAAGACTTCGACTTTTGAATCGGTCGTCTCGTATGTTTTACAGAGGACAGAAGCCTGGACAGCTGCTTCGGAAGTCTTCATTTCAATCATCCTCCTCTTGTCACGTCGATGTTTCCTCTGTCGCGCTTCAGAATCCTTACCTTCTCTTGAAGTTTTCCCTTCTCGTAGTCTCTCCAGCCTATTTCCTTAAAGATCCATTTCTTGCCTAGATGAGCAGCGAGCACGGCATGTTTATGCTCATTATCCGTGGGGATGAGCTCGTTGAGAAACCTGAAGAGTTTTTCGACCTGCTGTTTGGGGAAGTAAGCATAGTATCCTGCGTTCTTGACCTCGAAGGCGTACATGTCCAAGCCTCTTCTGGCCATAATGTCTGGCAAGGGGTTGAGGCTCGGGTTGCTCACTGGAACTCGCACAGAATTGTAGCCGTTCTTCTGAAGAAGCTTCACCAGAGCGTTTTCGCTGTAAAAACCTCTTTTACGCCATCTGCGAATCGCGTCTTTGTCGACCTTCCTCATCATCCGAAGCCTCTTCTTGCAGGCGACTGCAGAGTATTGTTGGTAAACCTAGACATAAAAAAGTATTGAGCCTGTGGCTACGTATACTGAGAACATGACGACGTGAGGAATCGGAAGAGTCTAGCCAAGAAAAATGAAGAATTTCCGAGGAGGTGTAAGACGTGGCTGAAAAATCAGTCCGGGTGCTACATTCTGGCGCTTCTCGTAGCGTTAGCCCGCACGTTGCGCCTCCAAGCTTGGCCTGGAACCTTGAGCACAGGCGTCTCAACGAGACACGCCTTCAAATAGTCGTCCAAGGTCGCCGCAGGAGCGACTTCAATCTTATAGTCCCTGACGTCGATGGAATTCTCATAGTTTTTTTGCGGAATGACAACTTTTTTGAGCCCCCATGCTTCGGCGGACTTGATCTTCTCGTAGACGCCTCCGACGGCCGTTACCTGAATGGATTCTCCAACGCCAAGGTTGATTTCTCCGGTGACCGCGACATCCTGTCTTATCGGTTTTCCCTCGATGAGTGAGCACAGAAGAATCGCCATAGTAACGCCCGCTGATGGTCCATCTATGCCGTAAGACTGCGCAAAGTCGATGTGGGTGAGATAGTCCTGCGCGATGTCCACGCCGTACTTCTGCAGAATCACGCTTCTGACTTTGGCTATGCTGTCTGAAATGAAGCTCTGACCTTTGGCGGCTCCCGTCACTTTGTAGTATCCTTTGAAAGAGTAGTCTCTTGCAAGCGAGCTTCTCTTGACCATTTGGGCTTTCACGTTCAACACGCTGCCCGTCATTTCACCGCTGTAGGGGTCTTGAACAACTGCTAGACCGTAGATTTGTCCCAGCTTAGCTCCCGTTGGTTCGATCTCCAGGAGCTTCCCTCTTTCTTGCATGCTGTGCTCGAGTATCTGCCTCTGGATAGTCTTACAATGCTGTTCAACGGCTTCAATCACGTGTCTTCTTTCTACGATCGTCGCATTCTCGTTCATCGCCAGCGTCGATGCGGTCTTAATTATCGAAATCAACGGTCTGAACTTTGTTGTTAACGCGTATTTTTTGTCGCTTCTGCGTCTGCCTTCCTCAACTATTTCTTCGCATGCGTCTCTGTTGAACGGGATGAGGTTGAAGCGTTTGACTTCCTGGGCTATGAACTGGACGTACCTGCGCCTGTTTTCGATGGTGTTCGGCATGTCGTTGTTCATCCGCACGACCTTGCCGTATCCATATATTCTGTCCATGAGAGCAGGATGAATCTGCCCTATGCTGTCAAAGTTGCCAGCGCCGACAAGAAACGTTATTGAAGGAACGGGTTCTGTTGAAACGGCCATTGCCGCCGTGTCTCCACCGTTGAATCTGCCTCGCAGAGTTATCGGCAGCTGTCCGTCTTCCAGCACTGTCAGTAGCGTTACGGTTTCCTCAGCGTCAAGGTTCTTTATCTCATCTATGTAAAGTATCCCCAAAGACGCCACGTGCACGTCTCCAGCACTAACCCTCTGATGCTCAGGAGTGCCCAACCCGCCAGTTTGATACGGATCCCAAGCTATTGAACCGAAAAGCTGGGCAGTTCTGTGTCCCGTCGCGTCAATGAAAGGCGCATGGCCAGAACTGTTGTCGACGATCATCTTCGGAGCATCAGACTGTTGGGCGCCTCCGATACCCTTGAGGTTTGACATCCCCCCCATCTTGGAAAACCACCACATGAACACTCCGAAGAACACCAAGCTTCCACCTGGGATGAAAGTCAGAGGAACCAGGCCTACGAACTTTGCGATGAGATAATCTACAAAACTGTTGCCATAAAATTGTTGAAGAGTCTGACCCGAATAAGGCGGGTTCGACTGCCAAGTAACCCAGCCCTGGTAGATGAAGTAAAACCCGAGGCTGATCAAGAACAAGCCCATAGCCACCATCAAAATCTGCAGAGTCTTGAACCCCACCCTCGTGACGAATTTCCTCTTGAGGTCCTTGAGCTGTTCTTTCTGAACAATCTTCCTTCCTTCACCCGCCTTGTGGATCGAAACCTTGGGTTGGCTGGGCAACAGCGAGTTTTTCCAACAAAGCGCGTCGGTCAATCGTATGCCGTTTTCGTTGTACACCTGCGTCAACTTTTCCGACAGGGCTCTACCGATCAGCGATTTCCCTGTTCCAGGATCTCCCAGCAGCATGAGATAGGGTCCTGGACTGATCAGCGTCTTGACAGAGGCTTTAGATTCGTTAGGACTGCTCCAGTTCGAGTACCACTTGTTCTTTTCTAACCACTTCAGCTTGTGCACCCACTCATCCAAGCATAAGAAACATTCTTTCAGGGCCTGGTCTTGTCCGATGGCCCACTTTATGAGGTTGTCATCGACGGGAAAGCCTTCGGTGCTTCTGAAGCTCCCCCAGTCCCACTTCACGCTGACTCTCCTTCCGTTGACTTTCCTCTCGAGGGTTTCAACGTCATCTCCAAAACAGCTTGGGGGCAAGACTGGCACCTTTGCTATCCTTTCTCTGTCAAAAAACACAGCGCAATGAGCAATTAAAGTGGTATTTCAAAATCAGGAATATGAAGAAACTGATAACATGAGCTTCTAACCGCGCAGAATACGCGTTTCGAACGGTGGTACGCTTTGAAAGCGTTTCGAAAACCGACAGCGCCATTTTCATGAAAACGGCGAATTCCCAACGTAAACCTTGCAAAACAGGCCAGATGAGAGTACGAAGTTCAGCCGTAAAAAGCCCCTTGAGCAACAGCTTACAGTTTTTCGCAACAGACACGATACAGAAAACCCCAAAGCAAGCTCCCCTGAGCGAAAGCAAAGAGATTTTGGCCAGTTTCTTTCACTCTTGAGTGCAAGGCATGGACTTCGCTGGGGCCTCATATAAAAACCTGCGAAAATCTCCATGCGAACCAAGCGGCCTTGACCTTCGTAGCTACTTCGATCTTTTTCGACAATTTGCAGCTGAATCCTTGAGAGATCTGACCCGCATCATAGGGCTCCAAGAATTGCACGTGCAGCTTGCCTAGGTTGGCTTGTGAGATATGCCTTGTGAATCTAAATCGTTCTCACACTTTCCTGCCGAGAAAGCTTGGCCTATTGGCTGACGTCTTTTTAGGGCAGAAATCGCTTTGTCGAGTCAGCATTGGATAGTGTGTTGGCCGATGCTCCGAAGTGACTCTTGGCGATGCTATTGTCTACGTCAGATTCTATAGGTCGAAGCAGATTCGGGGAGGGGTTTCACCGACTTCTGCGCGGCGTATTCGAGAACTAATGAAGCCGAATCCTGGCGTCTCTTCCATGAGTACAACTGTTTGTACTGTCGACTGTAGGCCAAGAGTGCGAAATTCTGTCTTCTTTAACTTACCCAAATTACTTGCTGGTGAGCTCAGTGAGCCATGTATTACTTGAGGTTCTAACATGTCACCAAAGCCCTCGGTTTTGCACGAGGAGTGGGCCGCGTATACGAAAGCATCAACCCAGTCACTTCGTGTCGACGCTATTTAGAGCGAGCGGTTTGAAAAGGTATTAAAGTTGTGCTGCCTTAACAGGGCTTATGAAGTCAGGCAAAATCCTCGAGGCTTTCTCTATTAAAGACGGGCGCAGGGTTGTCTTGAGAACTCCAAAGTGGGAAGACTTGGACGACTTGTTGGAGTTCATAAATTTGCTTGTGGAGGAGAAGGCTGAGGTAATTGTGGACGAGAAGCTGTCGAGGGAGCAAGAGGCTGAGTGGCTTTCTGACGTGCTTCTTCGTCTGGAAAAAGGCCAGATCTTTTTCTTGGTTGGAGAGGTGGATGGAAAGGTTGTTGCGTCTTCTGACCTCCACGTAGGTAAAGGTTCCGAGAAGCGTGCCGGTGCAGTTGGCATAGCTGTCAAAGGCGGTTTTAGGGATTTGGGCATTGGAACCCGGGTCATGCGGGTTGTAGTGAAGGAAGCCCAAAGGATCGGTTTGAAGGTTTTGGTACTCTCTGTCTTTGCGACCAATAAGCGCGCGATTCATGTTTACGAGAAAGTTGGATTTGTGCAGACTGGTCGGGTTCCGAAAAAGCATTTCAGGGAAGGGAAGTACATAGACGAGATAGCGATGGCAAAGCTGTTGGAGTGAGAGACTCGTGCCTGGATGTAAAGTGTTTAACACGACTTACAGTTTTTCTACGAAGGGCGAGATAGAGTTTATCGACTTGACAGACGAAGTCCAGGAAGCCGTAGCCAAGTCTGGCGTGAAGGAAGGTTTGGTGCATGTGTTCGCGCCGCACGCCACTGGCGTGCTGGTCTTGACCGAGAACGAATATGGCCTGTTAGATGACATTAGGATGCTTCTAGAGAAGCTGGTTCCAAAACAAGGGAACTATGGGCACCCTTCGAACGCGCACTCGCATCTGAGGTCAGTTCTGTTTCCGCCTGACAGGACGATGCCGGTTATTAATGGCCGCGTCGAGTTCGGAACATGGCAGTCCCTGCTATTCGTGGAGACGGACAATCATCCGAGAAGAAGAACCGTGATAATGCAGGTTATGGGTGAGTAATGATTTGACGTACGGTGAGTTGAAGGGAAGGGCGCTCAGGTGGCCACAGAGTTTAGCTTTGGTCTCAGCCCAGCAAGGATGCCCAAAAAGTGTCGCAATGAGCTTCCTTATCGTGTGTTCGAGTCTCTGGTTCGAGTCTGACTTGTCGGCTGGACATTATGCGCCACGGTTGATTTTAAAGTTTTAGCGCATTTCTTCAATCCTTTCATGTCGAATTTGCAAGTCTTTGTTTAAAAATAATGTGTTCGTGTTTTTTCGTGTACTCTGTTCTGAGGGTCTGTCTGGAACTTTTCTTGACTACGTTCAAGGGGCTCACAAGAGCGTTGAGATCATGATGTTCTTGCAAGAGAGCGGAGGATGGGCTTGTTACCAGAGGATCGGTCTTGGGCCACAGCGTCCCCTTTTGTTCGTGCTTTTAAGGTTCGAGAATGTTCGTTGCTATTTTGCTGTTTGAGGGGGTTGACGCGTAAGAGTTATTAGCTTTCAATCGTCATTTCTCCGTTCGAGCGGTGTCACCTAGTTTGTCGTTTGAGATACAGGAATTGCTCGACATAATAAGAGTAATCGTTCTCGTGAATCTTCGCAAAGGAGCTGCAGTTGAGAAGTCTCAGCTTAAGCACGAGATTGACACGGTTTGCGCTGGCTATGCTTGCGTTGAAACGCGAGACCTCGACAATGCCATCGGGCAGATGGCTTCCGAGGGGCTCATTAGCGATAGGGGCCAGACGGTGCAACTCACTGATCAAGGTGCAAAACTGGGCAGAGAATGGGCAAGCTTGCTCTTGAGAAAGGAGCCGATTCTTGAAATTGTGGCAGGACTGGTCGATGGTTCAGTCACGGCTCTGGTCGTTATTCTTTCAGCTCTCTTTGCCGGTCTAGCTACGCGAGCAGCAGCTTTCGCCGCATCCTTGACTTTGTCAGCCGTTGCCGTGACGAACTTTTCCAGTTTCCTGCTCGGTGGAATAACCGAAGACCTGGCTGGCATGATTACGCTTCAGACTTTGATGAATTACAGCCTGAGCGACATCGCCGACTTGGGCGAGCGGAACAAGTCATTGATGCTGGTAAAGCACTTGTTCACTGTGCTGCATAAGGAGATAAGTAGGTCCAATCTGATCGCAGCATTGACCTGTAGCACAACGACCTTTCTAGCAGGCATTTTCCCGATTCTAACTTACCTGACATTGCCAAGACCCTTTAATATTGCTCTGTCTCTTGCAATTGTCGCAACTGTAGTTGGAGTCTTCCTAGTCCGCTACCGCTCGGAAAGGTCACAAGTTCGCTGGAAAACTACGTTGCTTGAGACGATAGTCATCGTTGCCATCGCAGTAATAGTCTCATTGCTGATTGGCGGCAACGCATGACACACCAAACCTGCCATGGGAATGTGTCCTGCACTTTTGCTTCGAACTCTAACTGATGCCAAAAGACCCACGAAAGCCGCGTGATTTTACACTTTTCCATATTTTGCCGGTGAAGAAAACGGAAACAGTTGAGAGCTTTCTGTCAACTTTGTACAGTTAACGGACCTTCGAACAAATGATTTAGAAAACAATTTTATCCCGTCTACCAAGACCCGTAGAATCAACGTTTTCTTGTCCCCTTTGTAAATACAAAGAGAGTCAAGTCTGTTGATTGACATGGGAAGTTACATGATGGAAGAAGCACGCACGAAAATTCATAACGTTGTTTATAAACTTCGATGATTTTCGAAACACCCGATCCAATTTGGACGCTTTGCGCATTTGATCCCTGGTGCTGTGAACACCCATTGAGCAGATCTGTCTCTGAACCCTCCTGCTGTTCGTTCTCTCTTTTTGCGGTCGTTTGTGGTTCCATGATCTAGATTGTCAAAAAAGAGAATCTTGATTCTCTAAGCTTCAGCTCATGTGCCAAAAGGATAAAGAGTTCTTGTCTCTTTCTAAGTAGCTTCTGTTAAGAGAGGCGGTAGGGAAGATTCGTTGTCCAGGACTGCAGGCTTCAGGCGTATCTTGTCTTACGGTGTTCCGTTTGGGGCTCTTACCCGAAACGTTTGGCTGATTTGCCTTTCATGTGTTATAGGTGCGTTCGGGGAGGGAATGTACTTTTGGGTTTTCCCTCTGTATGTCAGACAATTGCATGCTGATTACGTGCAACTGGGCTTGGTGTACTCCGTCCTTCTTGGTGTTTCAGCTTTGGTCGTACTGGCAGGTGGGTTGCTTGCTGATCGTTGTGACCGAAAGAACCTGTTGATCTTAGGATGGGTGTTGTGGATTTTCGCGCCACTGATCTATTCCTTCGCTGTGGAATGGCCACAGCTGATTCCTGGAGCCGTGTTTTGGGGTGCATCGAATATTGCCGGTCCGGCGATAAGTGCTTATGTCATTACGGCTGTCACAGACAAGAAGAGGGTTGCCTCTGTTGTGACTTTTGTGTTCTCTACATTCACTTTCAGTTATATTTTTGCTCCGGCAGTTGGTGGTTACTTGTCTACGATTTCGGGGATGAGACTTGTGCTTTACCTCTCGACTTTGCTTATTGCTGTCTCAACCGGTGTACTCTTCTTCATTGACAGCCAGTGCTCCTTGAAAAAGGGACCAGATGAGCATCATTCTCGTTTGGCTTTTGCAGAGAGAAAAGAACAGTTGCGAAAATTGTTACTTTGGTCGTGCTTCCTCACGTTGACAACCTTCTTCACGGGCCTTGTGAGAAATTTTGTGCCAGTGTTTCTTTCTGAACAGGCCAGCTTGAGCGAATTCAACATCGGATTGTTCGGTTCTGTCAATTTTGCAGGCATGACCTTCGTTGGCATTACTATGGGACGCTTGGGTGATAGGTGGAAGAAGTCAGGTGCTATAAGCTTATCCTTGCTCTTCTTCATCGGTTCGATGGTGCTCATGCTTTGGGTTCGTGATCCGTCGATTTTGATGCTTGTCGCGTTTGTTTATGGAGGTTCAGCGGTCACGGGTTCCTTAGTAGGCTCTTTTGTAGGAACAATTGCGCCTGAAACCAGACGTGGGCTGTGGCTATCTATTCCTCAGAGTTTAAGTTTGGTGGCGGCTTTTGCAGCACCCTACTTAGGCGGTTTTCTTTACACCTACTCGCCGTATTACGCCTTCATCGTTTCAATTGTTGCGGCACCATTTCTCCTGATGTTTTCCATGCTCGTGTTGAAGGACTAAGCCTGGACATGCACATTAACCCGAATTTGAGCCTATCTTAGCCGCGCTGGCTTGGTCCAAAATTTGCCAAAAAAATAATTTCAAAGCTTATACATTTTGCTTATACGTTTTGTCTATACACTTAACGAGCATCGTTGAAAACGGTGAGGCGTTCAAGTTAGATGCGGAGCTGTGTGGGCTGTTTCAAGTGCGCACGCACAACAAAGGGACAGGGCAACGCGCTTCTGCGATATTTGAAAGCGAGACCATATTATTATCAAATGAAGCACCTTCAAGAAGTCAAAGACTTCTCTGGAATACGGTGTTCAAAGCAGGAGACCACGTAGACATGGGTAGAACATCATTTGGATCTAGAAGTGATAACTTGACTGGTAAGGCAGGCGAAACAGGAGTAGAGTCAAAGGAATCGCCTGAGGCGGGCTTTGAATACGTTTGCTGAAAGGATAACTTGATATTCTTGAGGAAACCAAAATGAACGAGAATCACCCAGAAAAGCATAAGAAGTCAACAAGAAGCGGCCGGGGTGAGGTAGCTTGGTAGCCTATAGGCCTGTGGAGCCTAGCGCCCGGGTTCAAATCCCGGCCCCGGCCCCATGTACTTTCTTGGGTGAAGCATGAATCAGGGATAGTACTTTCAAGTCGTTCAACGGATGTGGGTACAGTTAACCGTTTATTGCGGGTCCTCGCGTCATAGTAAGCTCGATTTTTCGTTTTTCTCGCTATGATCTTCTCACTATGTTCCATCCGGCCAATGCGCCGAGAATGTCGACCACTGCTACGATGATTGTCAGGTATTGCCACATGGACTTTTCCTTGAGTAGGTCTTCTGCCGCGAAGGAAAGGATTATCGCAGCAACCCCAACGTACAACCCGATTGAGTAGAAGCCGATGAGGAAGAACCCCAAAACGCTGAGCGCAAAAGACAAGAATGAAAACCTGCTCGAGCCATCTTCGCTATATCCCATGGACTTCACCACACGGCTGGAGACTTCGTTTCTCAGAACCAATAAATAAAGGTGTCGCAAAGGGGTTCTGTTACTTCTTCGGTTGATGCGCCACTTCTCTAAGACTGTTACTTTTCGGTTGATAACTCCTAAAAGCGGGCCTTAATGCAGTTTCTGCTAGGTTTTTTGACCGAGTTTCTATAGGAAGCGGATTCGACTTAAGACAATTCCACCAGAGTTTTCATACCGTTATATGCTTTCAGAAAGTCTTTGCCTTTGCTTGAAACTCTGAACAGGAAACATCGACGGTCATTATCGATTAGGAGAAGATTTGCTTCCAACAATAAATCCAAGTAGCCAGTAAACTGCTTGGAACTCATTTTGCATTGGTACATCACGCGGGTTTTTCTAGTTCCGTGCTGGCAAGCATCCAAAATGGATGCGATAATCTCCAGAAAGGTGCGATGTCTAGGACTCTTGGTTGCCAAAATGTGAAGCCTCCTCCCAGTAATAATAATGAAAAAGCACAACTTAAAGTAGGATATTATTTTCTTCTATAGTTCTCTTCTAGGTTCTGGTTCATCTTAGGGTGATGGTTCTTCGTGTTGCATAGCGGGTGATGCACAGTTTCGATTTTTCTTCTCGTGAAAGCTGAGATGCCTTATCAAAGAAGATACACGAAGTACAAGAAGAGACAACTCAAAGAAGAGTGACGGGAGAACGCTATTAAGAATGGGCCCTGTGGTGATTGCGATTTTTGATTCTGGTAACTTGTTGCAAGAGGATTTTAACTATCAACCTTTGTCAGATGAGTTTCCAAAAAGGGTTCTGGGTAAGGCGCATGTTTGTTCCTAGATTCCGTTGAAGAGGCTGGTGTGGCGTTTTCCGATGGACGATGGTTACTGTTTACGGTTCAAGCTGGGTGCTTTCTTGCTCTCACGCCCTCCCCCCCGGGTATCCTATATGATCCAAATATGGTTGAAGAGCAGATGAGCAGCACAAGCTGCCTCCCGAAAGAATTCAGGAACACGCCTGCGCGCTAATCCGCAAAGATATCAGCATGGCCTCCGCTGACGCTTAGAAGGCATTTGAGGACGGAAGTTCAGCGACCTCGAACTCTTCAGATGGGCGGCTTCGTATGCTTCCTGGTCTCATCGTTGGCTTTCATCCAGGTTTCAAACTCTTTGGGCGGCGGGTTTTCGTTGAAGAGTCGCTTCCTTGAAGCTTCAAGCAAAACATTCTTTTTGCCCAAGAATTCGGCTGCTGTCAGGATGGTGGATCCTGACCTGTAACCATCGTAGAATATGTTGATCGTGCTTTGTTGCCAGTTTTCGTCTCGCAGAACATGATGGTCAAGGATAACGTTTGGGATTTTTCTCGCGATTTCCCCCAGGTTTCTGAGACCATTTTGAATTTCATTTTGGCCAACCTTCAACGGAGAAAGGTAGAGCGGTGGCCCTCCGATCATCAGCAGCTGAGGGTTTTCATCGATGATCGTTTGGAGCGTGCGAGCGTACATCGGTCCTTGGACGTCTGGAGCTAAGAGGAACTTCTCATCCTGCGATGTGATCGTTGTCATCAGCACCCATCCTAGCTCCGAGTTTTCAGGTCCGTGGAAAACCGGTTCGGAGAACTTCACGCTCGTGGCGCCAAACGTGAAGGTTTTTCCATCTGCATTTTCGATCTTCTTTGCATACTTGCCGCCTGTCTTGCTGAACATCCAAGCTCTCTCTCGTTGGCTGTAGTTGATTTGTTCTCGAGGATTCTTTATCAGAAGAGTCTTGTTTTCGTAGATCTGTCTGGCAGTCTCACCGGCGTCTGTCCAGTTGACCAGCCAGTCCTCGAAGGAAGGCGTGTGGTGGTCATAATGGTAGTGACTTATGGTGACGACCTCAGCCTTCTCTGCGGCTCGGGCGATTCTTCTGCGACTCTCAACTATTGCTCTGAACTCTTTGGGATGAGGAGGGAGGCCGAAACGGTTTGGACACAGTGAAACGCCAGCGTCTAAGAGAATTCGCGTGTCAGGCGTCTCAACGTACGTGCACATGGACCTCACTCCGAGACTCTCGGCGGCCAACGGAACGACGCGAATCCTTCTTAGCATCAGGTCTCACAGCAGCTTGGTGCGATGCGTATAAGCTTTTTATGCGGGATACTTTTAGTTTTGCGTGGCGGGCGATGAAGACTCTGGCCCCATGAACTGAAAATGATTGTGATCTTGAGTGCGGAGCCCGCTTCTCGACGAAACGGCCGCGCATGGCTGAAACAGTCTGATTGAACGGACTACGTTGATGCTTTTGTATACGAAACAACGTTTCTTTGGCAAACAATTAAGAAATTGAGCCTTTTGCGAGTTAGGGCACAGAGGTTTTCCTATTTTTCTTCAGGTGGTTTTTTCCAGATCTCAAGCATCTTCTTCTTCAGTTGTCTTCGCTTTCTCTGCAGAAATCTGTAGACTGTGGCGTGCATGCTGCCCCTTATGAGCATTTCAATCGCTTCTCTTGCCACTTGAGCCTGTTCTAACGTGCCGATTATGCCTACTGTGTGCCCGTAGACAGCAACATTAGTGTCTGTCAGTTCTTCGATTATCATGCGGGTCTTGCCGTTCATTCCGATTATTCTTCCTTTGACACGGATGATGTCTGCCTCAGACTTTCCGAAAACGGTCCTCAGGTCCAAAATGTCCAGAACGGCTTCTTCGTCGCGAATAAGTCGAAAAGCATGTTCGGGTGAAAATCCTCTCCCAACGGCCGTGACAACGTCTTTTGCCCTGAAAAGCATGGAGGGGTCGGTGACGTTTTCACCCATCACCACGGTGACATCGCCGGTTTCGCTGTCAATTTGAAGTTCCACTGAGAGCTTTTCCTCAATGCTCTTTTTTATGGTTCCCTGGGGTCCGATTAATGCACCCACGCGTTCTTTGGGGATTTTTATGAACGTGTTAGCTCTCGCCACGACCAGTCACCCTCCTGTAGGATTCTTCGACGGACGGAACCTTAACGCCTAAGCGGCTGAAATACTTGTTGAGATTAGTTAGGTCTCTGCGGAGAAGATAGCTTGCCATGGGGTGCACAAGGGGAACAGCCTGGGCCACGTCGAACAACACTGTCCGTCCTCTCCAAGTCATTATGTTGTACTCGCTCAGGTCCCCATGGACTAGTCCAGCCTTGCGGTACAGCCTCTCCAGATAAGTCATGACCGTCTCGTAGACTTTCGCGGGGTTTTTAGGTGTCTTCTCTTTGAATGATGGCGCGCCTTCGCCGTTTTCGCCTATGAACTCCATGATGAGCACATTGTTCTTCACGGCGATCGGTTTCGGGACCCTTACGCTGGCTCGTGTGGCCAGCTCCAGATTCTTGAACTCTTTCTGGGCCCACGCGAAAATCAAAGAGCGGGTGTCATGTCTCACTCCTTGAAAACGAGGATCCCCCTCAATGTACTTTAATAAGCCTTTCCGGAACTCTGAGGACACGACCAGGTAAATCTTTATCGCCAGCTCCTTTCCTTCTTTGTCTTTTCCCCAGTAGACCCTCGCCTCCTTTCCGGCCTTGACAACGCCGTGAATCTCATCTATGTTCCCTTTGTTCATGAATTCGTAGATCACCATGAGCGTGGACTTGTCGAAAACCTCTTCCATAACCGCTCTTTCGGATGAAAAGTCTTTGGTTAGCATCCGCTGATCGCGCTCGTGGCGCTGTTCTTTCCTCGTTAGCTTGTCTTCAGCTCTCTGCCTGCTCATCCAATTCCCCTTTTTTCTGTTTGATATTACCGCTCTTGGTTTATATCAATATTTATGAGAAAAGCCTATGAGGTCACTAAATACTGGGCGGGGTGAGGTACTTGCGTTCGGATGGGGATGTCTCTCGTGCATCCCCCATTTTTGGCGTTTTTCGTTGATGTTTCCGTATATGGCGGCAATCCACCTTAACAACACGGCAAAAAATATCATCAAATGCTTTATGAGTGCAGGATGATGACTATAATTTGCGTTCAAGACACGCGAGTTGGAAAGCTGAATGCCCTTTAAAGTCGAGGACGTCATGCCTTGGTCTCAGCCTTTTGTTCACGCGCTTGCGAAAAGCCATTCAAACGCTTCCGTTGATGGTCAAGGCAAAACTAGATGGTTATGTGATGTTCCCTTCGGAGTTGCTCTGCCTGCGCCTTCGTGTAACGCCATGTCAAGTCTCCACGTGTGTCGCTCTGGAAGTCCCATGGCGACACCAAGACAATATCTCCTTCCCTTATCCAGACGCGTCTCTTCATCTTGCCGCGGATACGGCATAAACGTTCATGTCCGTCCTGACACTTGACGCGGACACGGTCGAAACCGAGAAGTTTGATTGCTACGCCTAGAACATCGTTCTTCGAAGGAATCACCAACCTGTTTAGCTCCTGCTCTGTCAGGACCTTTTTCTTACCCAATTGAACACCTCGAGCACATTATCCTACAAGAGTTATGGTTCTTCCTTTTAAAGTATGTTCAACAAGTGAGGCTCTCAACGCTTAAAGCTTAAATTGAGGCGAACCTGCAAATCGACGACGCAAAAGGCTCGTCCAGTCAGAGCGAGAGTCATGGATAGTGCTGTAAGAAGTGGTTTCCCATGATTATTGCGTCGAGTATGTTCACGGTGCCGTCGCCGTTAATGTCCGCATTAGAGTTCCAGTTTGAGCTGACGGGCGTGGCTAGGAAGGAGTTGCTCACTTGTATGGCGTCTAATATGTTGACTGTCCCGTCTCCGTTGATGTCGCCTGGGATGCCTACGTAGATCGAGTCTGCTGTCACGTTGTTGTTCGCGATGTTTGTTTCGCCTGGAACTGGCGAAGCGTAGGCGCTTATGGTGTAGTTGCCGTAGGCTAGACCTGTAGTGTTCTGGTCGAACGTTAGAACATCTTGCTCCGTCCCGTTTAGGTTGGTGATTTGCTGAGTGCCTATAACCGTCGCGTTTGCGTAGGCGGTTATGTTAACCGTTTCAGCGGTGTCGCCATCGTTGGCGACGTTGACGATCACTTCGTAGCTGAAGCCTTTGCCAATCACGGTCTTGGTTGACGTGGCGCTGATGACAGTGATATCATGGCCAGTCCAAGGTTGCATTAGTGGATAGTTGTCCTTGTTGTGGCTGTCAATGACGTAAGGGGTGTCTCCAATTCCGTCACTTCCTGTCTCGTTCTGATACACGCCCCTGCGCGAGTCTAACTCAGTGAAGTTGATCCAGTAGTTTCCGCCAGAGCGGTATCCGTTGTCCCAGAGGTCTGACGAGTTGGTGCAAAGAGCTTCCACGTTGTCTCCCATAAAGTTGTTGTGATATATCGTATTGTTGATCGAATCGACGGTACTAATGCCTACGCTGTTACCCGCCAATTTGTTTGAGTAAATCCTGTTCTGATCTGAAGAGCAGAATATGATGCCATTCTGATCGTTCGCCGTCAGGTTGCTTTGGCTTATTGTGCTGTCTGTCGTAAATGCGAGTAGTACGCCTTGCACATTTTTCGTTACGTTCAGTTGCGCTACGGTGATGTTAGCGCAATTGACTACAGCAACGTACCCTGCGTCCTTCGGGATTTGTTCATCGTGTTGATTGACCAAGTAGTACACGGGCTTCCCATCCACGATGTTTGACGTGTCCACGTCATTAACTAGAGCGGAAAGTTGTGTGCCTACGACGCCAAAGTTGAATTGGTTAATGGTCATGTTGTTATTTCTGAGAGAATTGTTGCCTGACATCTCCAAAAGCACGCCGTAGGTGTTGTTGAAGACCTCTAAATCATTCATGGCGTTGTTGTATGATCTTGCGATGTCAAGACCGTAAGTGTTGTTGGATAGGTTGCTGGACGCGATTGTGTTGTTGTCAGAAGAGAGCAAGTAGATTCCCTCGTCACTGTTCGTTAGCAAAGTGTCTGTTACGCTGTTGTTCAACGACTCATAAAGGAAAACGTCGACGCTGTTGTTTGAGGCGTTCACATTTTGTACGACCGACCAGCTGGAATAGGCGAATAAAACACCCTCATAATTTCCAGTTAGATTCGCGTCCATCACGTTTATGTCTGTCGAGTTTACCACGGCTACATAGCCAGCATCTGTGGGAACGCTGCTGCCCGTTTGGTTGACTATATAGCAGATAGGCTTGCCGGCAACAGTGTTGGAAGAATCTATGTCTTGGATGAAATCCATGAGAGATTCACCGTACAAACCGAAGTTGAACGTATTATTGGTGATCGCATTGTTGCGAGCGGTAGTGCTTGGAGAAGTGTCTAAGAAAAGCCCGTATGTGTTGCCGATTATGACGGTGTTGTTGATCGTGTTAGCGTCGGACCCGAGCAACGAAATGCCCACGTTGTCCTTTCCACCGTTTTGAATGGTGAAACCGTCTATCTCCACTTTATCCGCGGTTACGGACACCACATTGCCTTTTCCGCCTCCGTCAATGACGGTAGAGGTTTTGTTCTCTCCAATGATCGTCAAGCCCGACGTTACAATTTGAACGTTTTCATGGTACGTTCCCGAAGCCACAAGTATCGTGTCCCCCTCGTTAGCCGCATTTACAGCTCCCTGAATCGTGCCATAATCACTTGGCACCCTGATAATCTGTGGAGATTTACACAGTACCTGCGTAGAGAAAGCATTGTTCTCAATGGAAGTCTCACCTGCCACGGGCAAGACGTAAGCCGTTACATTGTACACTCCTTCAACCGTGCCGTTCCATGAGAGGCTCACTATTTCTGATGCACCGCTTTCCAACAGCCCGATTGCAGAGGAATTAGCGACGGTGCCGTTGACGAGCAACTCGACTGTCACGCCGCTTTCGTTGCTGTTTCCCATGTTAAGTACCGTGGTGTTGACCGTTGCTTCAGTATCAAGTTGCACGAATGAAGGGCCTCTCATTCTTAAGACAAGTAAATCGTGATTCATTGGAACTTGCTCCACTGCCTTTTTAGCGTCGATTCTTCCAAATCCGTAGTAGATGTCAAAGCCCGGGGTGCCAAGGTCGTCCGCAGTGTATTGCAATTGAGCCCACACCTGATCTCGTGTCATGTTTGGAAACCTGCTCCAAATCAAAGCCGCAACTCCGGCAGCGTGAGGGCTTGCCATTGATGTGCCGCTTAAGTAGGCATAGGAATCGTTGATTATCGTTGAATAGATATGGACGCCTGGCGCAGCGACGTCGATCCAATTTCCATAGTTGCTGAAACTCGCCAAGCTGTCTGACATGGTGGTAGCAGACACGGCCACGACTTCGTCGTAACCTGCAGGGTATTCCTTGACGCTTGAAGCGCTGTTTCCTGCCGATGCAACAACTAGCACACCATGCTCGAAGGCATACCTTACTGCTTCGTACAAAACCTCGCTTGGGTAAGTGGCCCCCAGGCTTAGGTTAATGATCTTTGCCCCGCTGTCCACAGCATGGATAATTCCCTGAGCGACGTCGCTTGTTGTCCCGCTCCCGTCTTTGTCTAGGACTTTTTCAGCCATGATCCTGACGTTCGCTAAACCAGCTATCCCAACGCTGTTGTTGATTGCGGCGGCTATTATTCCGGCAACGTGTGTTCCGTGCCCGTTATCATCCATGGGGTCCGGGTTATTGTTGACCCAGTCATATCCAAGCGGAACATAGTTCGGAGCGAGGTCAGGGTGACTCCAATCAACCCCCGTGTCAACAACCGCCACAATTATTGAAGCGCTACCCATCGTTGTATTCCAAGCAAAGTCAGCCTGTATCTTAGCCGGTCCCCACTGGTTCAGCCAATATGGGTCGTTTGGAGTAAAATCTGCCCGCATCTTTACGTTGGGTTCGACGTATCTGGCCCATTTTGACAGCCTGGTTTCTGACACAAGATTCGATACAGAACTGACAGGAACCTTGACCACAAGAGCTGAGACCTTTTTGCCTACTAGAAGAGTTTCAACGAGTTTGCCTCTGCTGTTCGCAATGAGGTCTATTAAGTCAGAGTAATGGTTCTGCTCGGCATCGTTGAGCCCTATCACCAATTCTGCAGAACCGTTGTCAACCCAGTCAGAATCATTCAAGCTAGGCATGCCAAAGATATTTGACGTGCCCGGATCTTTGAATGCCGGATAACCATTGTTCCTCGATCTTGTGTTTAATCCTTCTTGAGCAGCAGCCTTCATGGTTTGTGTTGAATCATATCCGGTCCAAAGGACATCAGGCGCCCCGTAGGACAAAGTCCACGGTTTAGACCAAAGCTTGGCTGACTGAACGCTGGCCATGAGAGGGAGCGTTTCCATCAGCAATATCAGAATCAGAACAAGAAGTGATTTCTTCAACCTCCCCTTTCCCATCCTCAGAAGACGCTAACCGCAAAATATAAGTTTTTTAGAAATCGCACTTTGCTGCAACTCAACTGTCACATCTCTCTGGGCCACTTGACCAGACATGGTTCACCCTTTGAGAGTTTAATTCCGACTTTCGCCGACTCCAAGAAGGTTGAGAGAAGGAGAAAGAGCAAGATTCTGTCTATCTGTGCTTAGAGTTTTACGATTTGAGCGTGTGGCACGCCCTCTATGTTCAACACTGCATCTGGGTGTACAAAGCCTCTTTCTATCGCCTTTTTCACGATGTTCTTGCCCACCATGTTGACTATCGTAGACGTTTCAATCAAACACACTGCTTCTTCAACAGGTACTCTGGCGCCCTTGTAGAAGTCTTCCTTAACGCAGAAAACTATCTTTCCTTCGTGCAAAGTTCTGCCCAGAATCTCCGTGTCACACATGCAGAGAAGCACGTTTCTGCCGATCTTCTTCAGGTTCATGTAGACTTCCAATGTTTGAGCACTCTTACAGCTGCTTGATAGAGGACCTTGCCCCACACGCCTCACACATTAGGAAAGACAAGCGCTTTTCTTTGATGATTTTCGTGTCCGGACGCTTACACACGGGGCACACGACGAAGGTCTCTAAGTATCTCTGCATAAGTCTCTGAAAAGTGTCCTCTGAAAACTTGCCTTGGAAAATCACCCTTGACGCCTGCATCGTTGCAGCCGTGGCCATCTCACCCGTCAAGAACTTGAGCAGGTGTTGGGGGTCACGGTTCAAGGCATCAGCGACTTCTTTAAAATTGTAAATCACCGTGCGCATGCCTATCCTTGCGTAGCTCAGCCTAGGGAGTTCCAAGCGTTCACGCTTTGAGGCCACCTCTGGAAACTGACCTCGTGCTCGCTTCAGCAGTTCGTCGTAGTCATACTTCATGGGTGAACTCTCCAACAGAAACAAGACGCAACACACTATTAAAGACTTTATTCTGAAAAATTAGGCCGCTGTCTCACGTGTGGGAGCTGCAGCTGCTGCATAGATTTGGAAAATCCTAAAAAAGGCATCAACAGAAATAACACCTCGGCATTTAACATCGCGCTTCATCAAGTTGAATCAATGGAATGGTTCCAACGCGTATCGCTCCTCACCCTTCAAAGAGCCCATCTCGCGAACCCGTGAAAAAGCTTAAAGAAGCAACAGCTCTCTACTTTCTACTTCGCAACGGTGAAGTTTGTGACCAGACCCAGTCATCCTTACATTCCCAATTCCGTTTCCGAAACTAAACAAGAAATGATGCGAGAGATAGGCATACGTGACATCGCCGAACTGTACAGAGACGTTCCAGAGAGGTACCTTCTGAAGAAGAGGCTAAGCCTTCCAGAGAAGGGCTTGTCTGAGTTTGAAGTCAGAAAGCATGTTGAGGCCTTGTTGTCAAAGGGTGATGCAAGCAATCGTATGTCAGTTTTCTTAGGTGCAGGCTGCTGGCCCCATTATGTGCCAGCAGTCGTTCAAGAGATCGTTCAACGCAGCGAGTTTTTAACGTCCTACACTCCGTACCAGCCTGAAATCTCACAGGGCATGCTTCAAGCACTTTTTGAGTATCAGAGTATGATCTGTGAACTAACAGGCATGACAGTAGCTAACTGCTCGATGTACGACTGGGCTTCCGCACTGGGCGAAGCGGCGCGCATGGCTGCAAGAGTCAAAAGGCGCAAGGAGGTGTTGGTTCCGAAGCTTGTTCATCCTGAGAGAGCCTCAACGCTGAAAGTCTACTCTGACCCAGTAGGAATCAAAATCAGAGAAGTTGCCTATGACATGGAGACTGGGCAGCTGAACCTCGAAGACCTTAAAAGCAAAATCTCAGACGAAACGGCAGCCGTCTATGTCGAAAACCCGCACCATTTAGGATTTATCGAAACACAGGCTGAGGAGATAAGCCAGGAAGCACACTTGCACAACGCCCTTTTCATAACGGGAGTCGACCCAACGTCACTTGGACTGTTGAAGCCTCCGGGCGAATATGGGGCAGACATCGTTGTCGGAGAGGCTCAACCCCTAGGGAACGCAATGAACTTCGGTGGTCCTCTGTTAGGAATAATGGCCTGCCGCGACGACATGACTCTGATAAGACAGATGCCGGGCAGAATAATCGGGCTGACCAAAACTCAAGACGACAGCAGGCAGGGCTTTTGCATGACGATGCAAACTCGCGAGCAGCACATAAGACGAGAGAAAGCCACATCTAACATCTGCACGAACGAGGCTCTGTGCGCAGTGGCCTCTGCTGTTTACATGGCTCTGCTCGGACCAGAAGGCCTGCGCGAGCTCGGAGAAACAATAATGTACAAGGCCAACTACGCCATGCGTCTGCTTTCAAGAATAGGCAAGGTCAGAGTCCCCATTTTCAAAACAGCACACTTCAAAGAGTTCACAGTGAACTTCGACCAAGCAAACCTCACCGTCAATGAGGTCAACAGAAGACTTTTGAAGCATCAGATTCAGGGAGGAAAAGACCTGTCAAAAGAGTTCCCCCAGCTGGGTCAAACAGCACTGTTCTGCGTGACCGAAATCCACTCAAAAGAGGAGATCCAACACCTAGCGAATGCTCTTAAAGAAATAGTGGGCGAGAGATGAAAACCATGTACAAACAAGCAAACTGGAATGAGCCGGTTATCTTCAACCTCGGAAAGAAGGGACGGAGAGGGCACGTCCTTCCAGCTGTCGAAGACGAAATTAGAGAAGCTGTAGGTGATCTTAACGCGCTTCTACCAAGAAACATGCAGAGGAATAGCAAGCTTGGTCTTCCGGAGCTTTCTGAGGTCGAGGTTAACAGGCACTTTTTGCATTTGTCTGAGATGAATTATGGTGTTGACTCAGGGTTCTATCCGCTAGGAAGCTGCACCATGAAGTACAATCCGAAAATCAACGAGCTGCTGGCAAACTCGCCCGCGCTGGGAATGATCCACCCGTATCAGGAAGAAAGCACAGTGCAGGGCATTCTGGAGATTCTGTTCAACCTTGAACGTTGGCTCAGTGAGATAACAGGAACACACGAGGTCTGTCTGCAGCCCGCTGCAGGAGCTCACGGTGAGCTTCTCGGTACGCTGTTGATGCATGCGTGCGTAAAATCGAACGGTGAGTGCGAAAAGAGGACAGAATTGATCGTTCCTGACTCTGCACATGGGACGAACCCTGCGAGCGCGGCAATGGCTGGCTTCAACGTAGTAGTTCTCCCATCAGGCGCTGACGGTTGCATAGATTTGGAGGCCCTCAAGTCAGTCGCGTCGAATAAAACGGCAGGCTTGATGCTTACCAACCCCAACACTCTCGGAATATTCGAAAAGGACATTGAAGAAATAGCCCAGGTTGTCCATGACGCAGGGGGTCTCCTTTATTATGACGGTGCAAACCTCAACCCGCTGCTCGGCAAGGTCAGACCAGGCGACATGGGCTTTGATATTGTTCACATCAACATCCATAAGACTTTCAGCACACCTCACGGGGGAGGCGGTCCCGGAGCAGGTCCAGTCGGTGTGTCGAAAGACTTGGCTGATTTTCTGCCGGTTCCACGAATAGTTTACGATGGAAAGCGGTACCACTTGGACTATGAAAGACCACGAACCATTGGAAAGATCAGAGGCTTCTACGGAAACGTCGCAGTCCTGCTTAGGGCTTATGCCTACGTGCTTAGCATGGGTCTTGAAGGACTGACGGAAGTAGCCGAAGTCTCGGCATTGAACGCTAATTACCTAATGAAGAAGCTGAGTCGGATCAAAGGCCTGGCTCTCCCATACGACACCGAAAAGCTGAGAAAGCATGAATGCGTCTTGAGCGCCAAGCCTTTGAAAGACGACACTGGCGTTTCAGCCTTAAACATAGCAAAGCGCCTACTTGACTACGGTCTGCACGCGCCGACGGTCTATTTTCCCCTCATTGTGGATGAGGCGTTAATGATCGAACCAACAGAAACCTTCGAGAAGGAGGAAATAGACCGGTTCGCTGACACGATGCAAAAAATCTGCGAAGAGGCATACGCACACCCTGATGTCGTCCTCAAAGCGCCGCACAACACCGCTGTCTCGCGTCTGGACGAAGTTAAAGCGTCCCATCCTAGCACCATGACTTTGAGCTGGCGCATGCACTTGACAAGACAAAGGACAAAAACAACGAGTTAATACAACACGTATATATGACGGCCCTGACCTGATCCGTACCAAAACAAAGGGAAGTGCACGAGTTTGACGGAGTTGGAGGAAAAGGTCCGTGAAGCCGTAGGCCAGGTTGTCGACCCAGAGACCGGCATGTCGTTTGCAGAGATGCAGATGATTACCAACGTCAAAGAAGAGGAAACTGGCGTCGTAAAGGTCGAGTTCGTTCCCTCAAGCCCCTTCTGCCCAATAGCCTTCAAGCTTGCAAGCGACATCAAGAATGCTGCACTCAAGGTGTCCGGAGTCAAGAATGCATTAATTTACTGCCGCGGTCACACGATGGAACAACAGATAAACGAAATGACCAACAAAGAACAGCAAAAATAGACAACATTCGCCCTGTCAGTCACTTTATCGCTTGACACGTAGAATTCCCTTCTTTTTCAAAGCATTTTTCACAAGAAACCTTCACCAAACCCGAACGTTCTCAAGACCACCTAATACGCAAGCTGTGTGTCTTGTGCAAGTGCTTCGAAAACACTTCGAAAAGAAATCGCCCCCCACTCCCTTCTTCAAGTGTGCGTTACCATCCCAGTTTACGCGCTGACCCTGGGAGGCAAGGCATTCGTTCTAGCCTACTTAGGCCTCTTGAAAGAAAAACTCGTCGCATTCAACACAGCTTAGCTAACGTATGAAGTGGAGGTAAAGGTCCGAAACTCAAGAGTTCTCAACAAACTACCAAAGTTCAGTACTCGTTGCTAATGCTCTTTCAGTCTTGGTAGCTTTCAGGCGTGCAGTTGGGAAAGATCAGTGAATCCGTTGATGCTTTTGTATACAGACCATGGAATTGGCTTTCAGAATAGACGATTGTGCCGACCAAAAGCCTTAAGTGTGGTTATTTTGTTATGGTTGAATCGTCGAAAAAATAGGATGTTGAAAGAGCTTGGCAGTTGAAGGTTTTACCGGAGCTAGAACACCCGTAGACGCGAAAGTGGGCGAACTAAACCCCTCTTCCAGAGCCGTTAACGTGCTGGCAAAGGTCTTGTCTAAGAGCGAAGTCAGAAACGTTGCGGCCGGAAGAGACGGAGAGCCGCACAAAGTGAGCGACGCCATGGTCGGAGACGAGACAGGATGCATTTACCTGACACTCTGGGATGACAACATTGAGAAAGTCAAAGATGGAGACACGGTAAACGTCAAGAACGGTTACATAAACCTGTTCAGAGGCAACATGCGTCTGAACATCGGAAGATACGGCACGCTGGAAATCGCGGAACAAGCCATTGCGGGCGAAGTGAACACTGAAAACAACATGTCAACCCAAGTGTACGAACAGCCGAGAAGGCCGTTCAGAGAAGGCGGCAGAAGAGACTTCGGCGGCGGCAGACGCGACTTCGGCGGACGAGACAGACGAGGCGGCTACCGACAAAGACGCTACTAGACGGGACCCACGATTTAGGCATCCTCCACTATTTTCTTTAACCAAAAAAACAAGCTGCCGCGTTCGCGGTCGAAAAAGAGCTTGTGACTCAGACAGAGTATTTTTAAAGTCGGTCCAAAATCGAACAAGCAGACTCTTCTCGTTAAATGAATGAAGACTACGAAACCTTCTACGTAGCTTCTCGTCAAGTCAACCACAATCTTTAAAGCTTTTGCAAGAAGACAACAATTTCCATCAGAGGAGAAGGTAGAGATGTCTAAACCAAAAGGCAAAGAAGTCAAACTAACCGTAGAAGAACTGTTGGCGAAGGCGAAAAAACCTGCAATGCTAGCTCCGCCATTGCACAGGTTCTATGAAGGGAAAGTGCAGATAATGCCCAAATGCGCCGTCGCAAGCGCGAATGATTTTGCCATTTGGTACACGCCGGGCGTGGCCGCTGTGTGCAGGGAGATCCAAGCAGACCGAGACAAGTCTTTCGAGCTCACGAACCGTTGGAACTTCACGGCCGTCGTGTCGGATGGAACGCGGGTGCTGGGACTGGGTGACATAGGTCCAGAAGCTGGATTGCCAGTGATGGAGGGAAAAGCCCTACTTTTCAAGTACTTAGGCGGGGTGGACGCCTTTCCGATCTGTCTCAGGACGAAGGACCCTGAGGAAATAATCAGGACGTGTGAGCTTATTGAGCCGACGTTCGGCGGTATAAACCTGGAAGACATAGAGAAGCCGAAGTGTTTCCACGTTCTTGAGAAGGCAAGAGAACGGCTGCAAATCCCAGTTTGGCATGACGACCAGCAGGGAACGGCGACGGTGATCCTGGCAGGCTTGATGAACGCGTTCAAGATTGTCGGCAAGGATCCGAAGAAGACCTTGATAACTCTGGTAGGTGCGGGTTCTGCGAACCTGCGGACCGCATTCGTTCTGATAAGGTGGGGAATAAAGCCTGGAAACATCATGCTCGTGGACACGAAAGGTCTACTGTACCCGGGCAGGAAAGACGTGGTCAAGAGCGAAGACCCGTGGAAGTACGAGTTGGCGCAGAAGACAAACGCGGAACACAGGACAGGCAGCATAGAGGAAGCCTTCAAGGGTGCTGATGCCGTGGTAGCCGCGTCAAAGCCAGGGCCCGGCACGATCAAGAAAGAGTGGATAAAGACCATGGCTGACAATTCGGTAGTCTTTGCTTGCGCAAACCCGGTACCCGAAATATGGCCCTGGGAAGCTGAAGAGGCGGGAGCCCGAATCGTGGCAACAGGAAGAAGCGACTTTCCTAACCAAGTCAACAACAGCCTAGGATTTCCAGGGATATTCCGAGGCGTGCTCGATGTCAGGGCAAAAACCATCACGGATGACATGTGCATCGCCGCAGCCCAAGAGCTTGCCAGGTTCGCTGAAGAACGCGGAATGCATGAAAAAGATATCCTTCCAAGGATGGAGGAGTGGGAAGTCTTCCCACGCGAAGCAGTAGCCTGCGCGCTGAAATCCATAGACGAGGGAGTGGCAAGAATTAAACCAAGCAGGAAAGAGCTCTACGACAGAGCTGTTGCGATAATCCAGAATGCTCGCGAATCGCTCAGAGCGCTCATGAAACAGGGCCTAATCAAGCCGATGCCGCCGGAGGACAAGCTGCTCGGCAAGTAAACCCTCGCACGAAGGATAATCATAAATAAGCCTAAATTCTCCCTTTTTTACACGATGAATGTAGAAAATTATTTAAACACTTCCATAGAAGATAGATAGCTGGAGAAAACTACATGCGCTCAGACTATGCACTATACGCGGTTGCAATAATATGCTTCATCATCTCCGGTGTTTCGGCGGCGGCCTACATAGCCACACAGCCATTGTGGACAGTAACACCTGTCGTCTTCGGATTTGTCTTCATCGGATTGGGCTACACACTGAGACCGAAACGGGCAGTCACAACACAAATAGCGGTTGCTCCACCCCCACCCTCCGTGGTTGCAGCACCGACGCCAAAGGTCACGGAAGTCGTGGAAGAGAAGAAACCTGTGGAAACAAGGCCTGAACCTGTTGTTCAAGCTGAACCTGTGGTCGAAGTCAAACCTCCGTCAGCAGGATTGTTGGAGGTCAAGGGGATCGGAGAGAAACGAGCAGAGCAATTGAGAACCCTAGGCGTAAGCACGGTTGAAGACTTGGCAACAGCCTCAGCAAAAGACTTGGCCACGAAACTCAAAATCTCGCCCAAGATCACCGGCAAATGGATCGAAAACGCTAAGGGAATCGTTGAAAAGCCCCGTTAAGGCTTCAGCGAAACCTCTCAAGCTCAAATCATCGATATTCTTACTATATTCCTTCTCTCTAGCCTCTTCAAAGCGTCCAAGAACTCGCTCTTCTTCTTACCACCTAACCTGAAGCTTTGAATCATCTCCATGATGGGCATTCCGGCTTTTCCCAAACCTGCACGCCTCCTGCAGAGATTCCTCACTATCAGCCGCTCAAGCTTTCCGCATCTCCAAGTCGTGTTCCGAATGAGAATCACGATTGCCTTGACAAAGTTTCGCCCATCACCGTTCTCTTTTGCAGACAAAGTTTCCCACGACACTTTCATGATATACGAACGAAACGCTTTTAGAGTTTGTGTTTCAGAATTTAAGCGCATTGATAGCACGTAGAATGATGGGGCGATTGTCTCTTGGAAGGACATTGTGGAAAGCTTTTCTTCTCGCGCCTGCAAGAAGATGACGACGTGGCCGAATCCATTAAGAAAAACGCAGATGAGAGTGGCGTGAAGGCCGGAATCTTCATGCTCATCGGAGCCTTGAAGTGCGCGGTACTCGGATGCTACAAGGAAGGAGAGTACGTAACTACAAGGTTGGATGGCCCTCTGGAAGTGGCTTCGTGTATGGGCAATGTAGCTGTTGATGAAAAAGGCGAAACAATAGTCCACGCGCACATCGTTGTTTCAAACGAAAAGGGTGAAGCTTATGGCGGCCACTTGATGAAAGGTTGTCACGTTGGCCCGACAGCAGAACTGGTCGTGGTCGAAGCCGCCGGCGTGCACTTGCGGAGAAAGTATGATGAAAAAACGAAGCTGAAACTCCTAAAGCTAGGCTAAAACCTTCTTAAAGTATATGCCGTTCGCGTTACCATAATAGTTCCTAAGTTCACCGATCTTTTCGTAGCCCAACTTTCTGTAAAGGTTGATAGCCGCGATGTTGTCTTCCCTGACCTCAAGGTGAGAAGCCTTAACGTCTTTCTCCTCAAAGATTCGCTCCATCTCTCGGAGGAGCATCTGACCGATCCCCATTCGACGGTACTCTGGTGACACGTCTATGGTCAGTATGTGTGCGTACAAGGCTTTCCTGTCAACGTACATCATGCCTATGACGAAGCCGGCGATTATTCCACCCACTCTTGCGACCAAGTTTACACAGTTGTATTCCTTGAGCAGCTGAAGGATCTGCTCCTTGGTGAAGGCCTCGTCTCTGAAGCATTCGGTTTCGATTTCACAGAGTCTGTCGAGGTGTCTAATCTGAGCGTCTTCTATTATCGCTGTCATGGCTTAGCATCTTGAAAGAGTATTCCAAGGTTAAATTTAGCTTTTCCAGTCTGGTGCGGGGCCAGTTTCAACGTTCTGGCTCGTGATGACAGCTTTCGCGCCTATCCATTGTTGTGCCCCGAAACCTATGAAAAACCTCAGCCACAACGTTAACAAACGCATCAAAATCGTGGCAGTTGCGGCTATCGTCCAAGGAACCCCGAAAAAGACAAGCAGCGTTGTTAGGGTTATTTCCGGCAGGCCTACTTCAAACGGAACTCCTATCGGAACAGACTTTACAGCTACAAAGATCGCGGAGATCACTAGTATCGCACTCAAACTTATTTGAGGATATCCAATGGACACTAACGTGAGATAGAGCACCGACATAGACAGAGCCCAGGCAATCACCGTGGAACCCGAGGCGATGAACAGCGTTCTCGGAGCGTGCACGTATTCTTTGATTGCGACGTGAAAAGCCCTGTGAACATCAACAACTTGTTCCCGTAGCTTCTTCAATCTCCAATGCCCCCTGCTTATACGCTCTGCAAACCCGATCAAGCCGTCAACGATGCGGAAGGTCCACTTTTCTCTGAAGCATAGGAGAAGAACCAGAATGAAGAGAAAGGAAATCGCAGTGATGAGAAAAAGTACGAGGCCCAGCACAATTCCGTAAAGCTGGCTCTCAAGCAGCAGAAGGCCCGCACCCACCAGCAAAGCTGCGATGTTTATTCCCATCCCAATAAGTCTGTGTGCAACAACAGAGGCCGTTGCTTCCCCTGCCGCTCCGTTTTGCTCCCTGTTTACCAGGTAGATCTTCGTGATTTCCCCGCTGACGGACTCTGCGGGGATCAGCGTGTCGACGAATATCCCTGCCCAAACGAAGGCGAATGATTTGAAGATTGAAAGCTTCACTGAAAGGAACCCGAGCAAGGAATGCCAAGCCAGAGTGAAAAACACTATGTCAAGAACGGATGCTATTGCTGCTAGAACGTAGTAGTAGGGGTTAGTCTGCTGGACTTTTACGATTATCTCTTGGATGTCAACGTTGAAAACGTAGATGTAGACGAAGAAGGCGACTAGTCCAATGATCGGCAGCAGAGTTTTCCAAGTAAACTTGTGCTTCGGTGCAGACAAAAGGGTTCGCACCCATCAACAAAAGCAAGAGGGCGCTCAGCACCATTATATACTTTGTCAAAATTGGCCACGTACGTCGCGGAAGACAAGGAAAAGTGGGGGCTGACAGGCTTGCTTCACGATGTGGACTACGAAAGAACTGAGGCGACACCCGAACGTCACAGTCTTTTGGCTGAAGACATGTTGAAAGAGTCCGTAAGCGGAGATGTGATAAGGGTGGCCAAGGCTCATAACTTTGAGCACACAGCCGTTAAGCCTGAAACGAAAATGGAGAAAGCCTTGATCGCTGCTGACGCGGTTTCAGGTCTACTCATTGCCTGCGCCCTAGTCATGCCTTCGAAAAAGCTGGCAGACGTTAGGGTCGAATCTGTCACCAAAAAGTTCAGGGACAAGGACTTTGCAAGAGGTGCGAACAGGGAGAGGATACTCTTTTGCGAGCAAATAGGGATACCCAGGGAGAAGTTCTTTGACATATCACTAAGCGGGTTGAAGAAATCAGCTTCGCAGATAGGTCTGTAAAACTGTTCACTATGCAGAACCGAACAGTCAGTGCAACTTCTTAAATAGTGAAGTCGACTCGAATAGATACGAAACTTGGGAGTTAGAGGTTATGTCCGCTATCGCCGAGATCGAGCTCAAGAAGATTCATCCGTCAAAGCTTAACCCGAGGTTGGAAGTGAACATAGAGCGCCTCAACGAGCTTGCTGCCAGCATTAGAGAGGTCGGCCTGCTTCAACCTATTATCGTCAGGCCGTTGAACGGCGAGTTTGAAGTAGTCCTGGGTGAAAGGCGCTACAGGGCTTCGCAGCAGGCTGGACTTGTGAAGGTTCCTGTCATCGTCAGAGACTACAGTGACGATGCAGTTGTGCAATTAAACTTGATCGAGAACGTGCAAAGGGAGGACCTCAGTGCGATCGAAAAAGGAAAGGTCTGCAGGTATCTTTTAGACAATTGTGGCGAGAAATATCCTTCGCAGGCTGCGATAGCCAAGAAGATCGGTGTCAGCGGCGATGCTGTCTCTCTTTGGCTGCGAACGGTTGAAGTGGTCCCGAAGGAAGCGCAGAAGTATGTGGCTCCTTCAACGGTTTCCGGGCAGGTGCCTGAGGGTAAGATAGATTATTTGACAGCTGTAAGGGTGGGCCGGGCGGTTGAAGAACCTGAGAAGAGGGTAGAAGTGATCAAGAAGCTGGCAGAGAAGAGGCTTCCGGCGAATGAAAGAGCGCAGGTTATCGAGAAGTTGGCCCATGAGCCTGAAAAGTCGGTTGAGCAAGTCATACAAGAGGTCGCGGAGGCCCCATACGAGATGCAGTTTGAAGCAGTCGACAAGGAATCGCTGCTTAAGGGAATGAAAACTCAGACTTCCAGAACAGGCGTACCTGACCCCAAGATTAAGACGGGCGCAGTAGTTCGCGCGGCCATATGGGAACCGCACGTTGCAGACCTGCGAATCTCATCGGTTGAAAGGAAACGCTTGAAATACTTTGATGAAGAAGACGCGAGGAGAGAAGGCGGATACACTCTAGAGCAGTTCAAGAAACTGTGGAAAAAAACGCATAATGAATGGGATGAGGATCAGCTTGTCTACGTCATTCACTTCGAGAAGATAAAATAGTCTTGTTCAAAGAAGCACGATGCCACGGTCCTTTTCACTTTTCGCGTCCAATCCCGGCTCAACGATGTGCCGAATCTGGACGAACTTTAGTTCGCACAAGTAGCACTGGCTCATAAGGAAAACCCACGGGCAGGGCCTTAGACGATGTACTTGTCGGGCTTCTCGAAGTCCTTCACGATTTCCATGACTCGTTTAGGAACGGTTACGCTGTCAAAAGGTATCCCACTAAGGAGGGCCCAAGGAGTCTTAACTGCTATGCGGGTTGCAACGTAATCTTGACCGAAGGATTTTCTGCACACCTCAATAACGAGCCCTCTGACGCCGGCCTCAGAGACTTCACCAAGAGCGTGCAAGTATTCGTGCAGCAACAAGTTGTACACCAAGGCGTTAACCACTCTCTTGCTTTCAATCGCTGCTTCCACGATCTGCACCAGGACTCTGTTCAAGACGATGTTGTTGGTCCCCAGCGAGTGATAGGCGCCGAGCTGAATCGGCAAGTCATCCAGAAAAAGCATCATGCTGCCTCTCCGCCTGTGTAAGGTAAACTCCACGGTGTCCTTGACGATTTCCCAGACCTCACCGTAGCTAGCAGCTTTGTCCAATCGGCTGCGATATTGTTCAACTGAGGATGGATCTCCCTCGCTCTTCAAACCATTCCTCGGCAAGAGTCAGAACAGCCAGCAGCTTATATGGTAAGCGGAGTCAAAGCATCCGACTGAAACATTGCTCCTCGAAGAGGGATCTTTGCGCATTTGCTCGGTATTGCTTCCAAAAGTTCAAACAAGGCGAACGGTCGGCGAGCTGTTAATGAACATTGAAGGAACAAACCGAGGCACAAGAATCGTTTCCCAAGAGGCAGTATGACGCTAGAACGCTTCAAATGTAACTTACTTTTGGTACTCGTTTGCCATCGTCTGCAACGAAGGCTCTGGTACGAACGTGCAACTCTCTTCTTGCTTCGGCTGGTGGATGGGAATGCTTACCGTGAAAGTCGTTCCCTTTGCCAAAGCGGTTTCCACAGCGATCTTGCCTCCGTGTGCCTCCACGAGTCGTTTGCATATGGGCAGGCCGAAGCCCATGCCCTTCGCCTTTGTCGTGTACAACGGTGACCACATGTTTTGCAGCGTATGATCCGTAATGCCCGTTCCAGTGTCTGAAAAAGCAATTTCGCAGTCATTAGTGGACGTTTTGTTTCTTATTGTCAGTCTTCCTCCCTTCGGCATGGCTTCCACAGCGTTCTTTATTATGTTGACAAAGGCTCTTTTCAGCTTGTCAACGTCAACTTCTACCTTCGGCTCGTTCTCCGTCAAATCCAAGACCTTCACGTTTCTCGGAATTCTTACAAGAGACAAAGCCTCTTCTACCACCGCCTTAGGGCTGCTTTCAACCAGTTCAAGCTTGATTTCTCTTGAATAGTCCAGGAGATCGTTGATGATCTTATTCGAATACGCAATGTCTTTCTCGATGATTTCGAGCATCTCCCTTGCCTTGCCATTCATCATCTCAGTCACTTTGCTCTTCAGGTAATAGGCTGCACCCGTTATGCCAGTCAATGGATTGCGCAGGTCATGTCCAACCATCCCAGCCAGCTCACCGATCGCTGCGAGTCTCTCGGACTTGAGAAGTCGATTTTGAGCTTCTTTCAACTCTCGCGTCCTCTCCTCAACCTTCGCTTCGAGATGGTCTGCATATTCTTCAAGTTTGGCTCCGGCATCGTTCAACTGCTGAATCAGCTGAGCATTTTCGACGGCCACTGCCGCCTGGCTTAGGAAAAGTTCCAGAGGTCTCAAAGATTCAAGAGTGGGTCTCCTCCCATCCATAGAATCATCCATGACTACTCGACCTACGATGCGGCCGTCGGCCAATCGTAGCGAAGCGTATAACATGTCCTGTGGGTCCCAATCAATCATGTCTTCAGCTTGGAGGTGGCTTTCAACGAGGTTGCCGGAGCTTCTCTGCCTTTCTCTAACCCAAGGATCACTCCAAGGCAAGTAGTAGAATTCGCCGATTCTGCAACGCTCATACTCTGGCCCAAAACTCTCACGAACGACGCTTCCAGGCGATCTATTGTTCCACATGTGTTCTATCTCTTCGTCCGTTAAGCCCACGGTTACCAAGTCATCGGGGGTCCTCATCTCCATGTTCTCATCTCTGACGGAGATAACGACTCTTCGCCAACCAAGGTCTCTAATTGCCTCTGCAATCGTTCGGAGACGTCGCCGCAAGTTTGCGGAGTGAATGATCTCAGCAGAACTCTTCAACAGCAAAGCCATTTGGTCGCTGCGCTTCTCAATTTCCCCTCGTCTTAAGAGGTTGCTGATCGCTGTCCCAGCATGCGAAGCCAAGACCTGAAGCAAAGTCGCATCCTTCTCACTGAATGCTCCTCGTTTGCTGCTTTCGACGTTCAGAACGCCTAGGATCTTGTCGTCTGCGGCGATCGGAACAGCAAGCTCTGCCCGAATCCCGGGGTAGCCTGCAACGTATTCCTTGTATTTACTCACGTCTGGAACAAGGATAGGTGCACCTGTCTTCATCGCTCTCACTGTTACACTGTTTGCCCCGTCGACAGGAAGTTCACAGACTTGTGGCTCAAAACGTCCGCGATAACATACCGCCTTAAGAGCGCTTCTTTCTGCAACCATGAATGCAGCATATTCAAAACCCAATGTTTTCTCCATGGCGTCTACAGTTAATTCATAGACTCCTTGAACATCCTTCGCGGTGTTCAGTTTTCCACCGTAGAAGTTTAACGCAGAAAGCCTTTCCTCGCTCTTCTTGCGGTTGGCCAGAGACCCGTGAATGAAAATGCCGAGAACAACAAGAGACGCCAGCACGTACAGCCGCATAGAGACGTTGCCCAGCGAAATAGAGATCAGAACATTAAAGAATGTCCCCTCGTGGTTGATGAATGCACCAACTGCCGAATCTATTACGTATGCGGATGCGCCAGCGATAATAAACAGAAGAACTACTGCATATTCCTCTGAGCGCACTTCTCTTTGTTTGAACTTGGAAGGATGCGTATTCGTTGTGATCGTAATCCCACTTGTTCACAATTTCTGGAGCTGCCCAGGAAGGCAAGCATTCAACAAAGAACCTGTTGCCTAATAAAGCAGTTATGAAAACACAATCATTATCAGAGATTAGAGGACATGTCTATCAAATCAATCCAAAACCGCCAAAAGAATGCCTTAAGTACGAGGAGCAGCCTTCAACCAATTGGCTCTTTGGAGGTTGAGGGTTTGAGCATGGACAGCGCGAAGGAAATCCTCACCAAGTACAAGATCGTTGCTGTTGTGGGGCTATCGCGCGACCCCTCCAAGGAAAGTCACCGAGTGGCTGAATACTTGAAAAGTCAAGGGTTCCGCATTGTTCCCGTGAACCCCACCGCGGACGAGGTGCTAGGTGAAAAAAGCTACAAGAGTCTGCTCGACATTCCGCCTGAAATCCAGAGAACGCTGGACATCGTGGACATCTTCAGGCTCTCCGCGGATGTGCCGCCAATAGTTGAAGAGGCGGTTAAGCTGAAGGAGCGCTATGGTAGGCCGTACGTCGTTTGGATGCAGCTTGGAATAGTCAACGAACAAGCGGCAACGACTGCGAGAGCCGCAGGCTTACAAGTTGTCATGAACAGGTGCATGATGGCGGAACACAAGAAGATGTTTCCAAACCATTGACAACGCGCTTCACGATGCCTACTTGAATTTCGGCTTCGGCCTGCCTTGTTTTTTGTCTAGGCACGCTTTTACGAAACCGTAGTATTCTGGGTCAGGTCTTCCTGGTCGACTCTTGAACTCTCCATGAAACTGTGACGCGAAGAAGAAGAAGTGATCAGGCAGCTCCAGAATCTCCATCCTTCGCGCGTCTGTGCTCTTTCCGGAGAACACCAGCCCGTTCTTTCGAAGAGCTTCGGAATAGTCGAGGTTGACTTCGAACCTGTGACGGTGTCGCTCGTAAACTTCGCTGTTGTAAAGGCAGTGTGCGAGCGTGCTGGGTTCGACGACTATTTTGTGAGCACCAAGCCGCATCGTGGCTCCCTTAAGCTCTATTCCCCGCTGTTCAGGCATCAGGTCGATCACCGGATGAGTCGAGCTAGGGTTGATCTCCGTGCTGTTCGCGTCCGTCAACCCGCAGACGTCACGGGCAAACTCTATCACTGCAAGCTGGAAACCATAGCATATGCCGAGAAAGGGGACGTCGTTCTCTCTTGCGAACCTGATTGCCGTTATCTTTCCTTCGGTTCCTCGCGGACCGAAGCCGTAAGGCACGAATATTCCATCAACGCCTTCAAACATCTTCGCGCAGTCAGGGTTTTGCTCAAGCTTCTCAGCCTCAATATAATTAACACGCACTCTGCTTTTGCACGCTGCGCCAGCGTGTTTCATAGCTTCGCTCATGCTCACGTAGCTGTCAGCAAGGTTCGCGTACTTGCCTACCAAGGCAATCTTCACTTCGTGCTCTGGCTTCAACACTGCGTCCACAAAGCTTCTCCAATCCTTAAAATCCTGTGATCGCTCTGAAAACCCAAGCCGTTTGCAGATGAAATCGCTCATGCCCTGTTCGTCCAGTATGAGAGGAACCTGATAAATAGACGGCACGTTGTACGAACAGAAGACCGCGTTTTCGGGTATCGTGCCGAAAAGGGCGATTTTTCCAAGGGCCTCTGAGTCGATCATCTCAGGGCTTCTTGCAACGATCGTGTCTGGCTGTATACCGATCCGCCGCAGTTCGTTCACGCTGTGCTGAAGCGGTTTCGTCTTCATTTCTCCCGTGACATCCAGTATCGGAACCAGGGCAACGTGCACGTACAAGGTGTTCTCGTAGCCCTCTTCCAGACGCATCTGCCGGATCGCTTCAAGAAAGGGTAGACCTTCAATGTCCCCCACTGTGCCTCCGACTTCGGTTAAGACGACATCGGCACCTGAGTCTTTTGCAACCCCGCGTATGCGATGTTTTATCTCGTTCGTTACGTGTGGCACGATTTGTACACATCTTCCGAGGAAGTCACCTCGCCTCTCTTTCTCGATCACTGCCCTGTACACAAGGCCCGTTGTGATGTTGTTCTCCATCTTCAGGTTCAAGTCAAGAAAGCGTTCGTACCAGCCCAAGTCGAGGTCCGTCTCGCCGCCGTCATCCGTCACGTAGACCTCACCGTGCATGTAGGGGTTCATCGTTCCAGCGTCAACATTCACGTAGGGATCAATCTTTATCACGTTGACCTTGAGCCCTCTTGCCTGCAGAATCTTGCCGATAGAAGAAGTCAAAATCCCCTTCCCAACAGAGCTCAGAACGCCACCAGTCACAAAAACGTACTTAACCACTTGCTCCCCCTTCTGCAATGAGACAACGAATAGGCTCAAGTCAGGATTTAAACTCTTTTGTCTAACGCGTTTCCGCAGAGTGGTCAAGCACGAAGAGACCCAGAAACGTGGAAAGAAGCAAATCATCCAAACAGCTCAAGGACTTATCGCCTGTTACAGTTAGCGAGCTTAAATCAGCATCCTTAAAAGAAAATCGTGCGAACATTTGTAAAGAAGGGTTAGAATGAAAATCATGTTCATTGAGCCGCCTAAAGACATGTGGTTCGTTATGGGCGAGTACGTGCCACCGCCCTATGGAATCATTCAACTGGCCGCTTACGTCGAGAAGGAAGTCAAGGACGTTGAAATCGAAATCCTCGACTGCAATGCGGAACATGCGGATTGGCGTGGAATGGAGAAACGGATCGAAGCGTCCAGCCCTGACATCGTTGCATCCAGCTCGCTGGCCACCTGCAACACGTACGCGGTCGCCAGAACCCTCGAAACAGCCAAGAAGGTGGACCCAAACATCCTCACGGTCACCGGGGGCCAGCATTTCACTGCAACAGCTCAGGAAAGCCTGAAAGAATACTCCTTGATAGACGTGATCGTGCGAGGAGAAGGAGAACGAACCTTTGCTGAACTCGTAACCAAGGCAAAAGAGAAATCGAATCTTCCGAAAATCATGGGCATCTCTTTCAGACAGCAAAAAAAAATCATCCATAATCAGCCCAGACCGCTGATCGAGAACTTGGAAGAATTGCCGTATCCTGGCTACCACCTCGTACAAAAAACAATCAGTAAGTATCAATTTGCAATGATGGCAGGACGCGATGCGGCCTACGCGCTGATTGAGGGTTCAAGAGGATGCCCCCATGAATGCACTTTCTGCACGCAGTGGAAGCACTGGCAGGGTACGTGGAGGCTGAAGTCGCCGAAGCGCGTTGCTGACGAAATGGAATTCTGTCACAGTAACTTCGGCAGCAAGTTCATCTGGTTGACAGACGACAACTTCGGCGCAGGCACGCGTGCCAACGACCTAGCTGACGAGATCATCAAAACAGGGGTACCCGACGATGCAACCTGGTTTGTGCAGGCAAGATGTGATGACATAGTCAGAAACAAGGAAGCCCTGCCGAAACTGCGGAAGTCTGGTCTAAACTGGGTTCTTCTAGGCGTTGAGAACTCTGAACCATCAACGTTGAGCGCGTTCAAAAAGGGCATAACCCCGGAAGAAGCAAAGACAGCGGTAAAGCTTCTCAAAGAAAACGACATCTTCGCACACGTGATGCTCATAATCGGCGGACGAAAGGACACCGTCGAATCGATAAGAAAACAGAGAGAATTCGCAAACGCTCTTGACCCAGACCTTGTCATGTTCGGCATCCTGACACCTTTCCCAGGAACTCAAGTCTATGAGGAAGCAAGAGAAAACGGGTGGATCGAAGACTTCAACTGGTCACATTACGACATGGTCCACGCCATAATGCCGACAGAAACACTGTCAAGAGCCGAGTTGCAGGAGCAGCTTTACGAATGCTACAGAAGGTTCTACGGCCCCTGGAAAAGAAAACTACGAGGGGTGTTCTCAAGCAACCAGCTGAAAAGAAGGGTCTTCAGGTACATGGCTGGCAGAGCACTGTTGGAACAATTCAAGAGCCTGTTCCTGGGAGTTCCTCCATGAAGACTGAAACAAGACCTCCGTTCCTGATGAAATTTGCTCTGTTTGTTTCGCTGTTCGGTCTGTTAACCACGATCTTGCTGATGACGTATCCACCGAAAGTCCCGGCAGATCTCTTCCTGCGAAAACCGCTGATCGGCTCCACCTTCATAGCGATATGCGCCGCAGGAACCGCAGCTGCACTTTTCCCGAGAAAATGCTCCACGTCGTTCGACACTCACGTTCCCAAAGCGAAGTCTGTACAGAAATCGAAAATCGCCTCCCCAGTGGGTTCCAAAACACATCACCCGGGCTGTGGAAGGTTCTCAGCCCATACGATTCGGTTCAGAAGCACCTCGTATTGCGCCGCTTGCACGGGCTTAGTCGCAGGAGCTTCTCTTGCTGTTGCGATGACTGTTGCTTACTTCTTCTTCGGATTTTCCACAGCAGGGTTCAGCCTTCCGTACGTAATGATCGGACAGCTTGGGCTTCTAGTCGGCTTCATCCAGTTCACGTTCAAGGGATGGGCCCGCCTTGCCGCGAATGCCTTTTTCGTGTTCGGAAGCTCTTTGATTGTTATTGGAATCGATGAACACATAGGCAGTTTCTTCGTTGACCTGTACATGATGGGTCTAGTCGTGTTTTGGATCATGACGCGAATAGCCATTTCACAGTGGGATCATTCGAGAATCTGCTTGATTTGCAACTACCAATGTAAATGAAAAAAAGAGAGTAGAGGCGCTATCTTCTACGACTCAGCCCGTAAAGGGCGCCGATGACTATCAGTATTCCAAAGATTATGAGGGCAAACGGTCCAACGCCGACGCTGTTGGAAATCAAGCCTGCCTGTTGCATAAGCACTATGACACCTGCGAGTAAGATGATCGCGCCTATGGCTATCCCAACGATTACGCCGCCTCTTGGAATGCCGAAGCATTCGTACTGCATCCTCCTGTACGGTTCGCCCTGTCTGCGCGTTCCCCAGCATTCATCCTCAACTCGACCCTGTCCCTCGCGTTCACCAATTGCATACAGTGAAGCTCCGCACTGTGAGCAAACCTTAGCATCGTCAGGATTCTTGGTGCCACATTTTGTACAATAAACCATAAGGCTTCTCCGTTCTAGTCATTCAGGGATCATGTGTATTAAGACTTTTGGTGAGGTGGACCTTCTTCAGCCAGGCCTAGGATCTGTTCCAGTTGTTCTTTGTTGAGTTCTAGACCGTGAAAAAATCTTCCATGACGTTTTGAGTCCTTCAAGAACGTCTGCTTGACTAGCAACGGTTTCTCAAACCTCTTGACGTACTTGAACTCTATGGCCCTTTTCCAACTGCCTTTTTCACATTCGAGCCTGTCCTCTTCGGATAACGTGCTCCCTTCGGCCACGTGGTCAACCACGCCGTGACCGACCAAAGCGTCTCCAGTTCGGGTTTTGTGAATGAACAGAATCGCCTGTCCAGACTTCCACTTTCTTTTCATGTTGGTGTAATAGATTGCCATTTCAAAAACGTGGTCAACCCATTGTTCAGTTGCTATCCTGAGAATGTAGCCTGCGACTTCAGACTTTGAACTGTCCATCAATTGATCATGGGATGATTCCGATCTTTATTTCGCTTTTGGAGGTTGAGAGAATCTGAAAAGCCTCCTTGATGTTTTCAAGACTCATCTTCCGCGTTATGAGCGGTCTCACGTCAATCGTCCTTGAGGCTATTAGATTCAGAGCTCTTCTAAAATGTAGAGGAGTCGTGTGAAATGTGCCTAAAACCGTCAACTCGCCATAGTGAAGCTGTTCAGCGTTGACCTTGACCTCTGTGCCAGGAGGGCAGCCGCCAAACTCGAGGACAGTTCCACCTTTCTTGGCCAGTTTCAATGCTTGCTCCCAAGTTGCAGGCAGGCCTATTGCTTCGATTACAACGTCGGCGCCGTACCCGCTTGTAAGGTCCCTGACTATTTGTATTGCATTTTCTGTTCGGCCGTTGACAGTCTCATCGGCGCCTAGCTTCTTGGCAAACTCCAGTCTCTCATCTACGAGGTCGACAATTATTGTCTTTTCAACGCCCATCTTCTTCACGGTCAGAAGGTGAAGCAGCCCTATTGGCCCAGCACCTATGATCGCAACTGTGTCGCCGAGTCTGACCCCTGCTTCCTCAACGCCGTGCAGAACACATGCCAGAGGCTCGGTTATCGCGGCCTCTTCGTATGAGATGTCATCCGGGATCTCCTGCATGTTCACCAGAACCATGCGTGCTGGAACCTTGACGTACTCTGCGTATGCTCCCCAGAGCCAAATCATGTTCTCGCAAAGATTGTACTTGCCCTTCTGGCACATCGCACAGTGCAAGCATGGTGCGCTGTTGCCGGCACGCACACGCATGCCCTCCTTGGGCCACTCGAGCCCCTCGTCGACCTCAACAGCTTCACCTGCCCACTCGTGACCAAAGATCGTTGGAAGCTTTATCACGTTCTCAACGTAGCCTCTCTGAAAGATCTTCAGGTCTGTGCCACACGTTGTAGCCGCTTTGACTCTCACAAGAACCTCGCCAGCCCCGGCCTTCGGAACTTCGACGTCTTCCACTCTCAAATCTCTTACGCCGTAAAGCATCGCCGCCCTCATTCTCTCGTCACTCACTTTTCAGCACCCTCAACAGCCATAGTGTCAACGGCACAGCAACTAAGGAAACTGGCCTAACTTTCCCATGGCTTCCTTCTCGTTGCGCCAGTACAAGAGCCGATTGGCATTCTCAACCTGCGTCCAAGCGTAACCTGCAAGCTCCGACTCCTGAAGCCTCACGGGTTCTCCGGAGTCCGCCTTCACCAAGAAACTGGACACCGTGTGTCTAACCTCGTTGAAGACGAACTCGTACCTGTGGACCTGACCCATGATCTTGATATTCTTCAGACCAGTCTCTTCAAAAATCTCCCTTCTAAGCGCTTCTTCTTCTGTCTCCCCCTCGTCGACCCCGCCCTTAAGAAGTCTCCAGTGTAGAGTTGCGGCCCTTCTGTCCTTCTTTTGGACCAGTAGGACAAGTTTCGGGTCCTTCTGATCAAAGATGACACCCTGCACTTCGTTTCTAAGTTTCATGGGAAGCATCCGTCTCCTTCACTTATTCAAGATGACAACCTTCAAGCTTTCTATGCTTTCTAGGGCTACCCTGAAAGCTTTTGCCGCGTCTTCCAGCTTGAAACGGTGCGTTATTAACTCCTTCGCTTTTATCTTACCGGACTCAATGAGGTGCAACGCCGTTCGCGTTTCCAAGTGCGATGTTGAATAAGACGGTACTATCTGGGTCTCAGAGAAAAACAGTTCTTTCGGGCTCACACGTAAGTGAGCGGCAGGATTGATGGGAGCGAAAACGCAGAGCTTACCGCCTTTCCTGCAAACATCGATCCCCGCCCTGTACGCCTGCAAGTTCGGTGCGGTGACGACCGCTATATCCACGCCTCTGCCCTCAGTTGCAGACTTGACGACCGCTGTCAAATTTTCATTGTTTGGGTTGACAAGCATGTCTGCCCCAAACTTCCTCGCGAAACCCAATCGAAAGTCGATTAGGTCGCTCACGATCGTCGTTGACGCACCGTAGATTTTTGAGAGAGCGGTGTGAATCAACCCTGTGGGCCCGGCGCCGATCACCGCCACCGAATCCCCCACCTTGAGATTGCACTTGTTGAGTGCTCTCACGCAGCAGCCGACAGGTTCGATGAGAGTGGCTTCTTCGAAGGACACGTGTTCTGGGATCTTCAACGTGTCAAGCTGAAGGTTTGGAAATGGAACTTTGAAGAATTCGGCAAACCCACCGGGCTTGATGTTAGTTTTGTGGAACTGGTCGCACAAGGTATAGTCGCCGTTCAGACAGTAGTGGCATGTCATGCATGCAACGTGATGATGCACAAACACCCTGTCTCCCAAGTTGACTTCTTCAACTTTCTTTCCCTTCTTTGCGATTATTCCGGCAGGTTCGTGCCCAAGGACAAGTGGGGCGCGAGGTTTGAGATACCAGTCCATGAGGTCTGAACCACATATCCCGCAGGCTTTCATCTCAACAAGGACTTCATGGTCACTAATTTCGGGTACAGCAACCTCTTTTGTCCTTGTGTCCCGCGGACTGTAGTATACGGCGGCTTTCATCTCAGTTCAATGGCTCTTCTTTAGCTTGGCACTTAAAACTTTCCAAACACACGATTAGGTAGAAAGCCTCGATGCTCCTTTGAAGCGTCGAATCACGTGACGCAGAAAGCTTCAAACGGTTAAGGGCTGTTCTTAGAAACTCGAACTTTTCTCTAATTTGTCTTTAATTTTTCGGAGGAACTCGGCTGCAGGAGCGCCGTCGATTACCCTGTGGTCGTAAGACAGGCTTAACATCATCACAGGCTTGATCTCGACCCTGCCGTTGACTGATGTCGGCTTTTCTGCGATTCTTCCAACCGCGAGTATAGCAGCTTCTGGCGGGTTGATTATTGGAATGAAAAAGTCGACTCCGTACATGCCCAGGTTAGTAACGGTGAAGGTTCCTCCGGTCACTTCTTCTCTCGACAATTTTGCCAGCTGCGCCTTTTCGGTCAGCTCTACGACTTCAACGTCAATGTCCTTCAACATCTTTTGATCCGCGTTACGTATGACAGGGACGACCAGGCCGTTTGCTGTGGCGACGGCAACGCCCACGTTCACGTCCGCGAAGATTTTTATTCGGTCGCCGTCCAGAGTTGAGTTTACGATGGGCATCTCAGTCAGCGCTGTTGCTGCGGCCTTTACGATGAGCGTGGAATAGGATACTTCAAGTCTTTCATGAAGCACCATGGCTTTAGAAACATCAACCTCCATCACAACCGCACTGTGGGGAGCGGTCCTGAAGCTCATGGAAAGCCGTTCTGCGGTTGTTTTTCTGAAACCGCTTAAGGGCACGACTTCTTTGACCTTGGGCTGAGCTCCGCCTTTCGGTTCAATGAGTCTGGTGACGTCGTCCTCTACGATTCGTCCTTCAGGGCCACTTCCATGCACCTTTGAAAGGTCGATCTGATGTTCTCTTGCAAGACGTTTGGCTGCAGGCGAAGCAACAACTCGCTGCTCACCCAATGTTTCGGCAGTCTGGGTGGCTGCTGCCTGCGCCTCCACTTCAGCGATGGCTTCGTCACGCGTGCCTATTATGGCCAAGACGGCGTTAACAGGCGCATCGACGCCTTCTTCGACTAGGATCTTCCGTATGATCCCCGAAGATGACGCTTCCAAGTCGTAGGTCGCTTTTTCAGAGACTATTTCTGCGATTGCTTCTCCTTTTTCGACCGCTTCGCCTTCCTTCTTGTACCACTTGCCCACGTTGCCCTCCTTCATCGTCAGGCTGAGTCGAGGCATCACGACCGTCGTCGGCATTCTAGACAATCTCCTTCACGGCTCTGATTATCGCTTTCTCATTCGGGATTATGAACTGCTCCAAAGGTGGGCTGAATGGAATTGGTGTGTCCGGTGCCGTCACGCGTTTTATCGGCGCATCCAAATAGTCTATGGCTTCTTCGGCGACCACAGCCGCAATCTCAGCGCTCACGCCAGCTGTCTTGCAATCTTCGCTTACTATAACTATTCTTCCAGTTTTCTTGACAGAATCAACGATCGTTTTCTTGTCTAACGGTGTCAAGGTTCTTGGGTCAATGACTTCTACGCTTATGCCTTCTTTTTCAAGGCTCTCAGCCGCTGCCAAGGCTTTGTGAACCATATACAGAGTAGCGACCACCGTAGCATCTGACCCCTCCCTTTTAACGTCCGCGGCGCCGAAGGGGATCAGGCACTCCTCATCTGGAACGTCTCCTTCAACGGGATACAGCAACTTGTGTTCACAGAAAAACACCGGGTTGTTCCCGCGTATAGCCATCTTCAAAAGTCCCTTTGCGTCATAGGGTGTCGAAGGCACGGCCACGTACAATCCGGGAACGTGCATAAACCATGCCTCCAAGCTTTGAGAGTGATGGGAAGCGATGTTGACGCCTGCACCGAAGGGCGTTCTGATAACCATCGGACAGCTCGCTTGGCCTCCGAACATGTAACGTATCTTTGCCGCTTGATTCGCGATTTGATCCATAGCAAGAGCGGTCAAGTCTCCAAACATGATCTCTGCAACAGGTCGCATACCCGTTATTGCAGCGCCAACTGCCGTCCCAACTATGGCTGACTCAGAGATCGGCGTATCCCTGACCCTCTCGTCTCCAAATTCTTCCGCCAAACCCTCAGTGACCTTGAAGGCTCCGCCCCAGTACCTGCCGATATCCTCTCCCAGCAAGAACACAGTGGGGTCCCTTCGCATCTCCTCTCTCAAGGCTTCCCGGAGTGCTTCTCGATAGGAGATTCTTCTCATGTGCTTCCTCTCCTTCTAGCCATAGACATCTTCCAGAGCTTCTTCAGGAACAGGATAGCGGCTGTCCAGAGCAAACCTTGCGGCTTGTTCAACTTCAGCCAAGGCTCTCTTCTCTATCTTTTCAATCTCCTGCGCCGACAAAGCATTGTCTTGCAGCATCCTCTCCCTCAGTTTTTTGACCGGGTCTCTGGCTAACCATTCTTGAACCTCTTCTTTAGCCCTGTACTTGGCTGAGTCGACACGAGAATGTCCCTTGTGCCTGTAAGTTTTGCATTCGATGAGCGTTGGGCCCTCACCGCTTCTTGCCCTGTGAACCGCTCTGCAGGCCGCTCCATAAACATCCAGCACGTCGTTTCCCTCGACGACTTCACCTGGCATTCCATAGGCCACAGCGCGATCTGCCACGTTCTGAAGCTTCATTATTCTAGACTGACGCGTTCCCATTGCGTAAAGATTGTTCTCGCAGACAAAAATCACGGGCAAAGACCATGCCGACGCGAGGTTCAAACTCTCATGGAAAGTTCCTTGGTTTGAAGCCCCCTCACCGAAAAAGCATGCGACCACTCGATCTTTTCTCCCGAGCTTCATCGTCAGTCCAGCGCCGACCGCTATCGGTAATCCAGCTCCAACGACAGCTGTGGCACCCAGCATGCCGACACTGAAATCGGCAATGTGCATCGAGCCTCCTTTCCCCTTGCAGTACCCAGTTTCTTTTCCTAGAATCTCAGCCATTATGCGTTTCATGTCAGCTCCTTTAGCTATGCAGTGCCCATGACCGCGGTGTGTGCTCGTGATGAGATCGTCTTTTCGAAGGCTGCTGCAGACACCGACTGCTACAGCCTCTTCACCGGCGTAAAGGTGTATGGTGCCTGGAACAAGGTTCTGACCGTACAGCTCGAAGACCTTCTCCTCGAAGAAGCGGATCTCAAGCATCTTCTGAAACATGTCAAGGAGCAGTTCTCTCGACAGGTTTGCCACCATTCGTCTTCTCAACTCTTGGCCTGATGGTTCACTTCATATAGACCCCCTATACTCTTATATTAATCTGTGATTGAGCACAGCGCAATGAAATGGTTCAAAGTCATACAGACCGATGCAAGGTGGAGTATTTGCTGGCAACTCTCAGGGCAGAGTTTTGGTGAGATGTGACATGCAGAAATCTTATTCGAGGCTATTGGGCATAGTGGGAAAACCCAACACGGGCAAGTCGACTTTTTTCAGTGCAGCAACTCTTGCGCCGGCCGAAATAGCAAACTACCCCTTTACTACGATAAAGCCCAACAGAGGAGTAGGCTACGTTCGAACCCCCTGCGTGCACGAGGAGTTTAACGTCAGCGACAACCCTGCTAACTCCATCTGCATGAACGGCGTGAGACTGATCCCGATAGAGTTTATCGACTGCGCGGGACTAGTGCCAGGTGCGTGGGAGGGAAGAGGCTTGGGCAACCAGTTCTTAGATGAAATCAGAAAAGCAGACGTGCTGATTCACATCGTTGATGCCTCTGGAGGAACGGACTGCGAAGGCAGACTATGCAAACAGGGCGAGCATGATCCATTGGAAGACGTAAGGTTCCTGGAACATGAGATAACAATGTGGATGGCGACCATACTGAAAAAGGACTGGCCCAAGATTGCGAGAACAACAGAAGCCGAATCCAAAGATCTTTTCACCATGCTAGAAGAGCGGTTGAGCGGCCTCGGAATAAGAAGAGGCCATCTTATTGAGGCGTTAAGGAAAACAGGCTTGAGCGGCGAGAAGCCAACGTTTTGGAGTGACGAAGATTTTCTGAAGTTCATAGATATGCTCAGACAGGTTTCTAAGCCAATGCTAGTCGTCGCAAACAAGATGGACATTCCCACTTCACAGGCGAACCTAGAGCGGTTAAGGGAATCGAACCGCATCATCGTCCCCGTCTGCGCAGAGGCGGAGCTTGCGCTGAGACGAGCCGCTGAGAAACAGCTGATAGATTACAGGCCTGGAGACTGCAACTTCAAAATAAACGCGCCTGAAAGGCTTAGTGAAAGTCAAGTCAAAGCCTTGGAAATCATACGAGAAAAGATACTCTTGGACTTCGGTTCGACAGGGGTTCAAGAAGCGGTGAACATGGCTTTTTTCAAACTCTTGAACATGATAACGGTCTATCCTGTTGAGGATCTGGAACACCTGAGCAACCACGAAGGAAGAGTGTTGCCTGACGCGTATCTTGTGCCGTACGGTACGACCGCACGTCAACTTGCCTACATAATTCACACAGAGTTGGGAGAGGGCTTCATATACGCGGTTGAGGCGAGAGAGGGCAAGCGACTTGGCGAAGACTACGTTCTGAAGGACAGAGATGTCGTTTCGATAGTGAGCGCACGCAAGAGAGCTTAGATGTTCTCATTCACCGAAACGTCTCTTGCGCTTCTGGAAAGTCCTAACAGCTCTTAAGAGGTCTATCAGTCGAAAATCAGGCCAGTAGACGTCTAAGAAACACAGTTCACTGTAGGCAGACTGCCACAACAAGAAGCCGCTCAGCCTCTCCTCGCCCGAAGTTCTGATGATCAGGTCTGGGTCTTGCTGAGGCATGTGCGACGTGTAAAGGTACTGCTCGAACGTTTTCTCGTCTACCTTATCAGGGTCAAGCCTGCCTTCGTGCACCTGCTCAGCGATCTTTCTAGCTGCGTCCACAATTTCGGCCCTTCCACCGTAAGCGAAGGCGAAGTTCAGGAAGTGTTCATCATAGTGCTCTGTTGATTTCTCCACATCCCCTATGAGCTGCTGCAGGTCAGCAGGCAAGAGGTTCACTCTTCCAATGACTTTAACGCGGACCTTGTCTTTGCGTATGCGCTCATCCGTCAGAAGCTCGCGAAACCGCTCACCCGCGATCCGCATGATCTCTTCAACCTCATCGGGTGTCCGTCGAAAGTTTTCTGTGGAAAAAGCGTAGAGAGTGACGGATTTGACGTCCAGTTTCAGACACCAATCAAGCAGCTCTTCAACTTTTTCTGCACCTTTCTCGTGTCCAAGCCAAGGGTTAAGAACGTTCTCTGAAGCCCATCTTCTGTTCCCGTCAAGAATTATCGCTATGTGCTCTGGCTTTTCACCGCCGTTCACTTGACGCCACAGCCATCCTTCATAGAGCCTGTAAACGCCGACAGCAGACAACAACGTCTTGAACACTTATTCAAACCTCGCGCTTCGAAGTGCACTAGCACACTGGCAAGCTTCCTTGCGCTCAATGGGTAAACCCCTAATGCTCTCAATTAAGAGTTTCTCCAGCTTGGGCATGATCTGCTTGGAAACCCTTGAAACGTCATGGGTTGAAAGCCTCTTTCGTATTCCAGCAGCCATGTTCGATACGTAACATGCTGACGCGTAGCACATTTCAAGCTCTCTGGCCAAGACAACTTCTGGAAAACCAGTCATACCGACGATGTCGCAGCCCAAGCGCCTGAACATTTCTATTTCTGCCGGCGTTTCTAGACGAGGGCCCTCGGTGCAAACCATCACAGCCTTGTCCAAAACTTGTATTCCAGTCTTTCTCGCCGCGTCGAGCAGGAGCGTCCGCATTTGTGGACAGTAGGGCTGCGAAAAGTCAACATGCGTAACCGGCGCTTCGTCATAGAAAGTGGTACACCGAGCTTTTGTGAAGTCCATAAAGTCGTGAGGGACAGCAATCTGGCCAGGCTTGAAATCGCGGTTTATGGCGCCAACAGCGTTTGTGGCGAAGATTCTTATTACACCAAGCGTGTGCAGGGCCCAGATGATTGCCCTGTAGTTTATTCGATGCGGAGGAACAGAATGGTTAGACCCATGTCTCGGGAGGAAAACCACTTGTTTGCCTCCCACTTTTCCAATTGACACAGGAGGGGCTGTTCCGTAGGGCGTTCTTATGATTGGCTGTTCTGACTTTTCGAATAACCTTTCAAGTCCTGACCCGCCTATGATTGCAATTCTAGCTTTCAGCAAGTTCTTCGACCTGTTCTTCGGTCTCGCGGAAGAATTGCCTTGCGCGTCGGTGTAGGACGAATATTACAAGCACCGAGGCTACGCCGATCAAGATGCCGACGAGTATCGCGAAAACAACCTTGTCAGGCCCTGCACTTCCTACCAGCAGGTCCGAAGCTGCGAGGAAAATCTCAGTGGACCAAGCGACCGTGACGATTAAAGCCCCGTTACGCAGCAGTCTGGCGTCACGTTCGAGGTACCATCTGATGGCTCTGCCTAATAGGGCTACACAAATCCCGACGACGATGAGAAAGATGGCGCCTGTGATGAAAAAGCCCGCGACTCTAGGCAGGATGCTTAGATATCCAGCAATATCGCTTTGGACAGAAACCTGAGGCGCGGCCGTGGTCCAACCCAAGTAGACGCCAAGCACCACGCATAAGGCCCCGGCTATTCCAGAGAAATTTGAAATCTGCACTCGAAGAGGCGGCGGGGAATACTCTTTGAGCCACCTGTAGAAACCTTTAGCCATCCTGTCTATTCCGAATCCCTTGACAAGAAGGGACACGCTTAAAACAAGCACGAAGGCTATCACGTAATACTGGACAAAGCCGACAATCGAAAAGATTGCCAGGATCAGAATGAGCAAACCAGGCAATCCCAGTGCAATGCGTGAGTAGCGCGGATTCTCCACCAAGGTTCTGAGATACTTCCAGAAGAGGGCAGCTGTCTCCTCTATCGACTCACTGTGCTTCACAACTATCCTCCTGACAGACGATACGGGCACCCTAGATTGAACAACTGGCAAGACTGCTTCGTCTGAGTACCCGTCAGTCACGAGAATCACTTCGCTCGCCGAAAAAGAACCGAGCAGGTCGTTCAGTTCAGAGACAACCTTTCTGTCTGCGCTAACCCCTCCAAGTTCAGAGCCAGATAGAGTTGCCACTTCAACGACTTCATCCGGCTTGTCCTCGGCCTTCAATCGGTCATATACGCGTACTGCCTCGAAGATGGCGTTCGCGTCAGGTTCCTCAGGGTCCTTCAGAGCCAAGGATACCGCAGCATCGAGGTTTTCTTCCCTTCCGACAACGGGCGTCTTGACTCCGGCCTTAGCTCCTAGATCATCGTCTCTGTCCACGCACAGAACAAGAATGCGTTTCTGTTCTTTTCCAGCCGCCTCTTTCATGCTTATCTCTTTCTCTGATTATATCTGTGCGTAATCACTTTAATCTTATGTTTCTGCAACTAACCTTGTGCCTTTCAGCGCTCGCGGAAGCGCAGACCCTTGCAAAAAAGTCCATGGATTTGCTACAAGTCTAAGAGCGCGAGGTATTCTAACGCTTTTCACCGCAATCAAGCACGATGCTCGAAGAGCTGACGTAGAGCCGAGTGACGAGCTCAACCCTTAGACGTCAATCCCTTTTCCGCGACAAGTTGGAACTCTTCCCAGCTCAGTTTCTCTCCTCTTCTCAGCTTCTCCATTGCTCTGTTCTCGACTGTTTGGCGAAGCAGGCTCTCACTCTGTTTCCTTTCTTTCTCGTGTTCCTCTCGCACTTCGGTCTCCAACTGTCTGATTTTGTGGGAAATGGCTGCGATCTCCGCTCGAAGCGGTTTGGTCTTTTCCCTCGTTTCTAGGAATCGTTTGTGAGCGTCGTCGGCCTCCGTTTTAGTTTTCTTTGACTCCTCTATTTTTGCCAGCATTTTGGCATGAATTTCCTGACTCTTCTGCGAGTGGGCGGTCAGTGCTTCGTGACAGCGTTCACGTTCAGCCTTAAGATTCTTGACCTCATTGTGTAACGCGTCGATCTTCCTTTCCAACTGTTCAACTTTTCTGTGGACGTCCAATTGTGTCTCCAGCGCCTTCACTTTCCCGACCAAGTCCTTTTCTTCCTGCAGCGTTAAGGAGCTTGTCTGGATCTTCCAGTCTATGCTTTCGACTTCTTCTTCGAGAGCCCTATGGCTCCTTGAGGGTATTTTCTTTAAGAAATCATGCCCTTCCTCGCCTAGTTTCTTTATTTCTTCAATCTCTTCGTGGATTCTGGATGTGGTGGTATTCCGCTGCTGTTTTAGTTCCTTCACTTTTTCGTTTGTCTGGTCTCTCTCACTGCGCAGCTCTTGTATTTCAGTGCGTAGGTTTCTCAGCTCTTCATTAAGTCTGTTCCGCTTCTCGGCCAGTCTGTTTGCTTCGTCGTCCAATGTGTCTTTCTGTTCAGTCAAAGGTGCGAGTTTCTGGGTTAGTTCGTTGATCACCCGCGTTTTCTCCTGCGTTGACAATGCTGTTTCCTTCTGTCTTTTCCATTCTGGAATCTGTTTAATTACTCTTACCCCTATGGCCGGGGCTACGAGGAGAAGGTTGTGTTGCAACGTGTTTTGTTGAAAAAGGGCCAGTTTGTAGTTCTTTTCGCTGTTATGGGTCTACTCAAGTATGATTCTTGCGTCGACGGTTTTTGCTCCCTTCTCGTACACGATTATGGGGTTCAGGTCCAGTTCTTTGATTTCAGGATTGTCCATAACAAGCTTTGAAGTGTTCAGCAAGATCTTGATTATTGCCTTAAGGTCAGCCGGAGGCATGTTTCTGTAGCCCTTCAACAGAGGATAAGCCTTCACCTCGGTTATCATTTCAGCTGCTTCGTCTTCGTTTACCGGTGCGATTCTGAAGGTTACGTCTTTCAGAACCTCCACAAACACGCCGCCGAGTCCAAACATCAAAGCCGGTCCGAACTGCGGGTCTTTGATTGAGCCTACTATGACTTCTGTTCCGGCTGGGGCCATTTCCTGAACCAGCATGCCCACGATCCTTGCCATGGGATTGTGTTTCTTAACATTGTCCATGATGGTTCTGTAGCCACTTCGAACTTCTCGAGCGTTTCTGATGCCGACCACGACGCCTCCAACGTCTGACTTATGGATGATGTCCGGGGAAACGATTTTCAGAACTATTGGAAAACCAATTGACATCGCAAACTTGAGAGTTTCTGTCTCGTTCTTCGCCAACATGAACTTCGTTACGGGGATCCCGTACTCCATACAGACAGTCTTGGCCTCAGTTTCAAGAAGAGACTTCCTTCCGCCCTTGATGACTTGCTTGAATAGCTGAGATGCTTCAGACATAAGACAGCCTCGATTCGAGGAATCTAGTTTCGTGCCGACATTATTTAAGTACTTTTCCTCTCAAAGCTTGCGAACGATTGCTGGAAGATTTAGCGCGCATGCTTGTTCCTAAATTCCTAGATTCAGCTCAAGAGGCAGGCATGGGGTTTTCCGATGGTCGATGGTTACTGTCACGGTTCGGACTGGGTGCTTGCGTGCTCACACCCTCCCCCCCGGGTTCACTATATGACCCAAATATGACTGAACAGCAAAATGAGCAGTAAGCTACTTCCTAAAAGAATTCAGGAACACGCTAGCACGACCCCAAACTTCGTCGTTCAGGTCTTGGAAAATAGCTGCGCTCTACCTAGGACCTGATCGCCAAGGAAGCGAAGATTTTGGCATCGTTAACGAGGTTTGCTATTTTTGCGTATTCGTTCGGTTGGTGTGCCATCTCATCCACGGTGCTCCACACAACTGCTGGGATGTCGATTCTTCTGAAGAAAGCAGCGCACGTTCCCCCTCCGATTCCTCCAACTTTCGGTTCTACTCGTCTCACACTCTTGATAGCCTCTTTCAGCATGAGAACAATCTTTGCGTTCACATCGGTTGGCTTCGGAGCGACGCTTTTCTGAACCAACTCAACGCTGATTTTAGCTCCAGTTTTCTGTTGATACTCTAGTGCAAGTCCATTGATGTTCGACAATATTTCTTCCACACTGTAGTGAGGTAGAATCCTGCAGTCGAAATAGTTTACGTCTTCGCCGGGAACGATGTTTACAGCATCAACATTCTTGTCCTTCTTCGTCGGCTCAAACGTGCTTTCGGGAGGGTCGAAATGCTCGTCTTTCGCCGCATACTTCTCATGCAGCATTTTGTCAAGTGCCAAGGCATATTCCATTCCAACTCGGTGGGCGTTGAGGCCGTCTCCCGGTCTGCTAGCGTGAGTCTGCCTGCCAACGGTGCGCACTCTAAACCAGAGAGCACTTTTTTCAGCGATCTCCACGAAGCTTCCAATAGCGTTTCCTCCGTCTGGAACGATTATCAGATCCTCTTTTTTGAAGAAGTCCTGTTTTATGAGGTGCTGGATTCCATAAGTGCTTCCCTGCTCCTCGTCAGCCACGAAGCAGAGAGCAACTGTCCTTCTCGGTTTGATTCCCAAGTTCTTTAGAGCTTTTATTGCGAAGATGGAGGAAACCATTGATTGCGTGTTGTCTTCGCTGCTTCTTCCGTAGATTTTTCCGTCTTTGATGATGGGTTGAAATGGTTTTGTAATGGTCCAAAGTGAATCCTCCCCCGGTGGAACTATGTCGAGGTGTGTGATTATCCAAAGCGTTTCCTTTGTTGTCTCCCCCGTGCAGCGTGCAATGATATTGGGCCTCTTCTTGGATGGAACTCTTTCGTCTTCCGCGTCGCAACGTTCTATTTTGTCGAGGCCTGCAGCCTTCAAGATTTCAACGAGTTTTTCGGCTTTCTCAGATTCTCCTTCTCCGCCGTTTTCAGGAGCTATAGCTGGAATACGAACAAGCTCCATTAAAGCCTGTACCATCTCACTTTGCAGTTTTTCGATTTCATCGAACAGCTTTTGAACCTGCATAGCTATCACATCTAACGAGCTTAGATATTCTTGGCCCTTAATCTTTAACGGTTCCGCTCCTTAACCGTAGCAAGTTTGAGTAAAAGGCCAGTTTCTAGCTTAGTTCTTTCAGTGCCCTTAGCCTTTTGACTATGTCTGAATGCGTCACGCAGGCGCTTGAACCTTGGTCACTTTCTGCAACGTCGCACTGTGCATCTTCTGAGGTTCTTTTTGGACAATGCTTAAATTTCATCAAGGGTGCTGATTCTCGAGAGTGTCGTCCGTTTGACTTCAAAAGTGGCTGTTGTTAGAGGCCAAAGAGGACAAGACCCCGTTTTGAGAGCTCTTGACCTGGTGGATTATGAGACTGCCCTATCAGGTTGGCATAAGGTGCTCATAAAAGTCAACTTTATAACTGTAGCAACATGGGAAACCGGCGCGACCACGGATCCAATAGTGGTTGAAGCGATCATAAAGAGGCTCAAGAACTTGCCTGTTGAGATCTACGTTGTCGAGTCAGACGCGACGATGACCAACGCTGATAAGGCCTTTGAGGTCACGGGCATGAGAGAGATGAGCGAGCGCAACGGCGTTCAGTGCCTTAACCTGAGACACGTGAAAGACAGGGTTAAGGTTGATATTCCTCATGGGGAAGCATTGAAGAGCATCACTGTGCCTCGCATCGTTACCGAGTCTGCCATTATTAGTGCTGCTAAGCTTAAGACTCACATGTCAACAGGAGTCACGTTGGGCATGAAGAACATGTTCGGTCTTCTGCCGGATAAGCTCAAATCAAAATATCATCTGAGGGGCATAAGCACGGTTATCGCTGACATCAACACTGTACTCAAACCAACATTAACGGTGATAGACGGCTTCGTAGCGATGGAAGGACGTGGCCCCGTCGGCGGAACACCCGTCCAGATGGACCTGATAATAGCAGGAACCGACCCTGTTGCTACGGACTCGACTGCATGCAGAATCATGGGGTTTGACCCCCACGAGGTCAGTCATGTTCGGAAGGCTTACGAGAGAGGACTAGGCAACATTGATGACATTCAAGTCTTGGGCGAAAGACTCGAAGATGTTACTCGACCGTTCGCAAGAAACTAGCACGTAAGAACGGTTCTTATGCAAGAAAAGGTAGTGCAGCATCTTCCAACAAATGCAGGATGAAGACAGCCTTAAATTCGGTTTCGACCAGACTTGTACGCATGAGCACACTCATTGACGACGTTGGAAGTTTTCCTCTGCCGCCTCAGACGGACCGGGAGTCGTTTGATAGGGCATACGTTCTTGCAAGAAAGGCACTGACAAGCAGAAGAGGGCTAACAAGCGACGAATTCTTGCTGAAGAATTTCTACCAAGTGATAGTGGATTCCTTTAGGAGGAAGGTTGAAACCGGCCTTGACATCGTCAACTATCCGCAGCACTACGACATGCACAGGCAGCTTGCGGACGTGCTTAAGGAAGTGATGGACAAGGGCACGTACCTGATCGATGAAAATCAAGCATTCTTGCCTGAAGTGTGCGTGATCAAGGAGGAAGCAAAGAGGTTGTATGAGGAATTTAGAAAGAGGGTGCAGCTCCGTGTCTGCATACTAGGTCCAATGGACCTCTATCTCAGAGAAGTCGGAACTGTGGCCTACAAGGATGTTCTCATGATGTTCGCAGAAAACGTTAGGCGCTTCGCAAAAAACTCCATTCTGAACTCAGAGTACGTCAAAACTGCCGTAGTTTCCTTGGACGAGCCGAGTTTCGGTTTCAGGGAAATCTCGGCAGAAAGAGAAACAGTCATGGACGTTCTTGAGAAGGCCTTCGACTTTAGCGGCGCGGTGAGACAGATCCACCTTCACTCTCCGTCACGGATAACCGACGTGCTGGAGGTTAAGAACGTCGATGTGCTGTCGTTCGAGTACGCAGCTTCCCCAAAGAACATTGAAGGATTATCCAAGCGGATGCTCGAGCAGGCAGACAAGCAGGTACGAGTCGGTGTGTCCAGAACAGACATAGATTCGATCATGGCAGAGCTTTACGAAAGAGGCATTTCGAAGCCACGCATTGAAGAAATCGCTGAGGACGAGTCAACCATACGCAAGAGGTTCAGGGCCGCGAAAGAGAAATACGGAGAGCGAATGGCCTTCACAGGCCCAGACTGCGGGTTGGGCGGTTGGCCAACGCAAGAAGCGGCAGAGCTCCTCTTGAGAAGAACCGTGAACGCGGTTAGAAACGCTGGATCAAATCGACCCTAGCTTTTAGTTGCGCGCGGAGGGAGAATTGCAGAATGTTATTATCTTCATTCTGCCGTTCCTTACCGTTATGGACATATTCAGTTTCGTCGTCACGGTTATTCTCGTGACGGGTTCTGCTGCGCTCGCTCCAGGCCCTCTGTTCTTTGAAAACCTATCTCAGGGCGCAAAGTCTGGAGCGAGAAGCGGGTTGGTTTTCTCTTTGGCGCACACTCTAGTTGAGTTCGCGCTCGTCATGTTCTTGGCTCTTGGATTGTTGACGTTTGCACACGAGCTGGCTGTGAAACGCATCGTCGGAGTGGTCGGAGGAGTCGTTCTTGTCGGGTTCGGCGCGCTGCAGATTCGTGGCTCTCTCGTGTCCAAGTTTGGAGAGGCCAAACAGGTCAAGGTTGGTTCCCGCGGGCTTTTTCTACTGGGCCTTGCACTGACGGGTTTGAACCCCTTCTTCATCGTTTGGTGGCTCACCGCGGGGGCTGAACTAATCATCATAGCCCTTGAATTCGCCTCATTCGCCGGCGTCGCCTTGATGTACTTGTGCCATGTGTGGATGGACTATGTTTGGCTCACGGCCACCGCGCACTTCGCGAAGGTGGGACTGAACTCTGTGGGACTGAAATGGTACAGACTCCTCACTGCAACGTTTGGAGGGGTTTTGATGTACTTTGGGCTCACTTTCACTCTCAGCTCAATATAGCGCGCGTTCCATTCGAAGCCCCAGCAACTGCACTGCCTCCCGACGAGTCCGGCGTAGGGACAGCCTCAAACACGCGTTCAGCAGTGTCAGGGAAGCTAATGCACCGAAGAACAGCAACGTGTAGAAACACGATTGATGTCGAAAGAGCTTGCGGTTCGGGAGAGACGGGTATCCTTTCAGGGTTGACTCCCCCGTTTTTTGTAAGTAATGTCAGTGGTAATGTTGTGTGGTAACAAATCATGAAGTGCCGGCCGAAATCTGTTGGCGAAGAATTGATGCCTACGGAACTGCTTGGTTGCAAAAACGCTGAAAACGGCTTGAACTTCAAACAGCTTGCTCTTCACACTCACTCCGTGTGTGCGGGATAAGACTTTACCATTGGGTTTGGGACAAACTTAGCCCAAATCAAGCTGATTGATATGCGAGGAAGCGCACGTGCTTAATGTTTGGTGTCTTTGCCTAAGGTTTTTCTTAGTTGGTCGAGCGTTTCTTTTGGTTTTGGCGCCTGTTCGTGGAGTTTGGAGATCTTTTCGCACTTGTACTCGTCACAGTAGGCGCAATTCTCTGTGTTTCTCTCTTGTCCGCATTTTCTGATCTCGCATATTTTAGTGTAGTTGAAGACGCGTGTTCCTTTTGTCTGGCAACCGTCGCAGTTGATGTCTCCTGGCTTAAATGGGTGACCGTACTGTTTTGTCCACAGCTCTGCCACTCTTCTTCTTTCAGCGTCATCATTCGTCTTCGTCGCTATGAAGGTTGGGCAATCAGAACACGTAATTCCACAGTGGGCTATGATCTTCTCCATCAAGACCCTCAGAATAGAGTAGCCTGTGCAAAACGTCGCTAATATCTGTTGCGCGGACCGCCAAAAAAGCGCGCGCGGACGCAATGGTGCAGAAAAAGAAATCCGCTATGTGGAGAACGCTACGTGAAAGAGAATTGCCCGAAGAGAATCCAACGCGCGTTGCTAGCGCGCGCTCCTATTCCACCTGGACCCGTACCCAAAAGGGTTCAGAACTTACTTGAAAACTGAAAGTAGGATCTTGCATTTTTCTAGCAGTTGGCACAGAGCGAATCCGGAGGGATTCGAGCCCAAACGGGTTCAAGTCCCAACGCGCGCGCTACTTCAGGCAAACAGAAATCCTAGCGCGAGGCCGATCAGGAATGCAACGGAAGAATAAGGTAAGACGTTGAGCCATCCGCTTCCGACATCGTAGAGCTTGGGCAAAAACTTCATGGCCTGATCGAAAAGGCTGGTGAAAGTCAAGCTCAGGATCCCGGTCGCGACGAGGACTATGATGAGTGCGACAACAGCTACCAGAAGTTTCAAACCTTTCTTGACTATAGCGCCTACCAGCAAGCCTATGATGAATGGCAGGACAACTGGAATTAGCCAAGCGATCTCAGGTGGAATTGACATAGTTCTCCCAAAATTCTGGCTCTTTTTATCTACAAGTAACTTCGGAGACTTCTATATATAAAATTTTTGCCGCAGCCCACACAGACCATTCTACATTCAAAACGATTACCTTAAGAACTTCTATTTTTGGGATACAACGCCTCTGAAGGAAACAATGGACGTGCGAGCTGCATTTCTCCCGAAACAGCGAGTAGCTTCGCCTTTTTGACCGTGCGAGTAATAACATGACAGAAGCCGAAATTTAACCAGCTAGTTAAACGGATTAGCGCGCGCCCGAGGGATCAATTCAGGTATCTGACGAAAGCGCGCGCTGAGCGTATTTCAAAGAAATCGAGTTTGAGTTTTCTGAGAGACATTTAAGCAGATCAGCTTAATTGTCCGCTTTCTTCTTTTCAAGTTTTCGGAGGAAACATGAGTTGCCAAGTTCACAATATCTACATTCTAAGCGAATGAACTTTGGTTCCTGTTCAGGACATATCGAAAAACGGAATATTCTTGATGGAACAAGAATCTATAAGAATAAACTAGAGGATTTATACATTCGGTTATTTGATGACAGCGAGCTGTCCTTATTGCGGAAGACCATTGGCCGAAGATGCTGGCAAGGATAGGTACTCCTGTGAGAATGAAGGATGTCCAGTCGTATTCGTGCGCTACCCTGCTAACCCCTTCAAAAGAAAAGTATACTTTGCATCCACTGTGAAAGAAGCGACGATCAGAAGAGTCGAAAAAGCAAACGCCCATGAGATCTCTTGTCATCGCTCAACCCAACTTTCGTATGTGCAATGATTCCATTCATAACCCGCGCGAAAGTCACCTCATGAAGCCCATAAGAAGTATAGCCGCATCTTTCCAAATACTGGCTTGCTCGGTCGAACGAGAAGCGCGCTATTAGTTACTTCACCAAAAGAATCACGTAGTCATTATAGACCTTAGATACAACAACTTGGACTGCGCTAGTTATCTGTGCAGTTTTATCACTAACTTAAAATGTTTTGGTTCTTTTAGGTTGGCGAAGACCTTGCATGCTTCCAAAATGGTGGCGCAGTGCTTGCATTGAAGAAAGGTCGATTCGCGCTTTGCGATGAACCAAAAACCTTCAGTAGATTTGCACTCTGGACAAGCTCCTGGCAATTTGCGGAAGTCTTCAATTTCCCACAAACTCAAGCTTCTTCCGAACTATTCAGAATCGTGGTCCAATTTATCCCTTATGTAACCCTGCGTCCTTTCAAGAAATTGCCAGCTAGCGGGATGGTAGCGCCCGCTTTCGCATGACCCGTGCTTTTTCGTCTAGGACTACAAGCAGACATGGGTTTTAATATGGTCGCTGGGAATTGAATCCAGCCCAATGGAGACATCTCGCGCGCGCTGCATAGATGAGGGTCTGGCAAGTTCCGATAGGCTTAACGCTTCTGAGAAAGCTTACGTGAGGTTTGATGTTGAGAAAACGTGGAAACCAGATGAAGTGAGTGTTCTTTTTATCGCTGAGTCTCCGCCATGGAATGGTAAACAACGCTACTTTTACCGTCAGGACGTCGTTGAGAATCGCACCAACCGCGCGCGCTAACGTAACAGAAAGGAACATGTAGAAATATCATGAACCCTTAAAAGAGGCGCGCGCGGAGAAAGAGCACGCCCGCCGTGGCGATAAACCGCTATTACATCCAAATCAAAATATGAACGTGCAGACTTAAGATTTCTGTCATCTCAACATAGCGCTCGCGCGCGCGACATTTCGCGCATGCGAAATAAAAGCAGAACTATGAGGATTCGCACCGTTTCAGGGATTGGCCTCTAGGGATTAGAACCCAAACGGGTTCAAGTCCAGCAACCGCGCGATCAAAACTAGGCGGCGCGCGCTAAGCAGATAGTCCAACTCGAGAACTCAAGACACTTGGAAGTCATGGAAATGGTTGAGTCAAGGGTCTAGTGTCTGGGATAAAACTTTACCCCCCAAACCCAAACCCAAACTCTACGACTACGACACTCTAATTTACTCTACTATACTTACTTACTCTCTTCACACACAACAAGCACACATAACAAGTACATATAACACACACAGAGCGCGCGCTAATCGAGTATACGTCCTTGTGGTACAGACAAAAGGACAACGCTTTAGAATGCGTAACGCTTCTATTGCCAATTAAGGTTGATGAGGTTTTGTCAAGAAGAGAAAAGAAAGCTGCAGGTTTAGAGCAACATAAGAAATCGCAACGAGAGAAAGAACTTAAAAGAAAACAGAAAAAGCAGGTTTCGCTTCCTGCAAAACATTTGAAAGGTAAGAAATAATTGTCTTTGGGATAAAACTACCCCCCAAACACACACTGTCATTTTTTGGTTCGTTTCTTTGCCGAGTCGTATTCTGCACTGTGAAACAATGGACTGGAAATTATTAGATCCGCTGTAGCCCTGTTACAAGCAGTCGGCACATTATACAAGACAGCTATCCTAAGAAGCGCTTTAACGTCGACGTCGTGAGGAAGAGATTGCAAAGGGTCCCAGAAGAAAATCAGGTAGTCCAATTTCTCATTAGCAATCAAAGCGCCAATCTCCATGTCTCCACCATAAGACCCCGCTTTAAGCAAAGTGACCCTTAGATTAGTTTTCTCCATTATTCTCTTTCCAGTATCTCCCGTTGCGTACAAGTTGTGAAGAGTCAAGGTTCCTTTATTGAAAAGAGCCCACTCCACTAAATCATCTTTCTTATTGTCATGCGCTACCAAAGCGATGTTTCTCTTAGGAATCAAAATCTCCCCATTCCAGATTAAGCCAAATATGTTTTAATAGTTTTTGTAACATCAAGAATCTTAAGCAGCGCACGCAAACTTTACTACTGCACGTTTCCTCAAAAGGAAAGAGACGGGCTTCCAACGATTCAACCCTGTAGCAAACTGACAGGCTCCAGTTGCATTTGTTGGATTGAACCTATGGAAACCCTTCCAAGACTGAAGGGTTCCTAAATAAAAGTGTTAGCGCGCGCACTAGAAAGAGTTCCCGTCACTATCCGAGATTCATAACATTTTTACATCATCTTCTTTAGTTATCCAAGAGGGAGTTTGAAGATGGTTAGTTGTCCAGAATGTGACAAACCATTGAAAAAGAACACGGGCGATGCTAAGTACTACTGCGAAAACAGCGTTTGTTCCGTTATATTTGTTCGTCATCCTGACAAGCAATCTATGATGGAGATAACATACGAGGCCAGAGCTCGCTCTTGAGTGCGCGCGCTGTCATCTCCTATTATTTTCTTTAATCTCAATTACAGAGTGACATCGTGGACAGTGTTTAGGTACTCCCTCACTCTTGAACTCTAGACTACATGATGGACATCTGTAGTTTTTACTTCTGTTGTATCTTCTCTCACTCATCTTTTCTCACCTTCTTATTCTACAAACTTAATGGTTGATTTTCCAAAATGACTTTGAGTTCTCTTGAATCCTTCAACTAGACCGAACTTATTCAACTTCTGTAATAGAAGTATCGCTTGAAGCCTAGTCAAATGGTCATCATGATATCCATAAATTAATCCATCTTCTAGCGCGCGTTTTGCTTGGACTGCGGCTCTTCCTCAGACGCCATATCCAATACTCTCCAAATTTCTCTTTATTCCTTCACCGAGTTTTTTCTCTTCTTTCAATTGCTCTACAAGCTCATTGTGAGCCTACTTTGGAAGATGGTGTTGTGGCGCCTCAGAATCAACTTAATGTCAAATCATCTTGGGAAAAAAGGACCAAACTTAAATCCCTTCATACTGACGTGATTATCATCATAGGCGCCATGATTATTTCGACTTTCACCAGCTAAGTCTTATGAGAAACCGCTACAATAAATGTTCATGTTTCGCAACGAAAAACCAAAACAAAGAAAGTGAATTAGATGACATATAGGCGAAGTAATAGAAATTCCCGAAAGGTCCATCGAAGACACTCTAAAAAGAGGGAAAAAAAATAGTTGATAAAAAGAAGTAGGAAAATGCGGCTTGAAGATTGGTGGGATTGTTTGCGGCCCTGAGTCTATGGACTTTTTTATGATTTGTATGATTGGCGCAGTTATTTTTGTTGTATTAATAACCATATAGAAGAACCTTCTATCAGCCCTTTTGATCAATCGTGACCACGTTTCTAACTGGAGATATCTATGTCGATCGGGAATACGGGAGAAAACCCCGCCAAATAGCGGGCGCGCGCGCTCTGAACATTTCGAGATCCTTGAAGCCAATCTGAGAGAAGAAAGTGGAAAAATACTGTTTGTCTGCAGAAAGAGATGACCTGTCTCGCGCGCGCTCTGCGGCGGTTTAAACTTCGGCACGGAGACTCTTTGAAGCTCGGAAAAAAACTAGGGGGCAAGTATTCCAAGAAAAGACCGCATAGCGTTCATTAAAGACCTTGAGATGGAGCTGTGTTAAAGAAAGACCAAACTGTTTGCCGTAGTTTTTGTAACTCGGAAATTGTGGGCTAGGATACATTCAAGTATACTGCGTCTTATGTAATATTCAGTATGCGTGAGAGGTATTTGGTTTTCACTGGAAGGCCTAATGCGGGCAAGAGTAGCATCATCAGAGAAGTCATAGGCTTGGATGTGGCAATCGGTAAACGACCAGGAACTACGCGACGGATATCAAAATATCCCTTGAGTGGCGATTTAGTGCTTGTAGATATGCCAGGGTTTGGTAGGATGATGAGAGCTTCCAAACGTTTGGAGGATAAGAAAAATGATCAGATCATCAAGTTTCTGGAGTCCTATGCTCAGAACATAGCTTTGGCCGTCCATGTTTTAGACATATCCACGTTCTCGGAGGTAACGTGGCGTTTGGAGAAGAAGGGTTTTATCTCAGTGGACGTGGAAATGGTTCAGTTTTTGACGGAGACTTCAGGTGAGTTTCCTTTGGTGGCGGCTAACAAGATAGATAAGGTGAATAAGGAGGAGTTAAAGGTCAACCGTGAAGCGTTCATAAATCAAATAGGCAAAGGTTATCCATTTGCTGTTGGAGAGCACGTATTCCCAGTGAGTGCAAAGACAGGAGCAGGACTGGGCGCTTTGAAGAACTCCATCCACAAAAGGTTGGTGGCGAAAGGATATAAGAACGCCATTTAAAGTAGGCTTATAGTTCTAGCGCGCGCCGATCGATCGCCGTTTTACAAATAGGTTCTGAACCCATTTGGGTATGGGGACGGGCAGCTCTGAACCAGTTGGCCTAAGACAAAGAGAATGCTGGTTACAGGATGTTTGAAGCAGTGGACTCGAACCTATTTGGGTCTAAGTCCGGGCGGCTTCGTGACTGTCCGTTATACAAACACTTTAGCGCGCGCGCACAAGCTTAGTTTTACAGATTTATTTGCCAAATATTGTTACAATGTTTGCCAGAATTTCAGGCAGTCTTCTCTTTATCGTCCCTCGAAGTTGGTTGCTTTCCATTGTTTGTTCGTGTTCTGTAAGAGGTCTCTTTTCCGCGGAAGAGATTATTCCAAAAGAATACGCCTCTAAGAAGCCAATAACATATCCTAAGGCAACCTCCCTTGGAGAGGCAATCGGAACTTGCTTCGCGCGCGCATTTTGGTTCGGGGCCGAGCGGCTCCACCCTATTTCGGTTTTGGTTGGGACTTGAACCCGTAGCGCGCGCGCTAAGCTTAGCGTTTGATGATGTGTTCATAAAGCCCCAGTGTTTTTTCAGCTATGTTTTCCCAAGTGAACTCGTTCAGAACTCGCTTTCTGCCGTTTTTGCCCAGCCACTTTCTTTTCTCATCGTTTTCCAAGACGCAGTTTATGCCCCAAGCTATGTCTGATGGGTCGCTTGGATCTACGTGATAACCGCACTGTTCCTCGCCGCGATACACGACTATCTCCCGCATACCGCTGATGCCAGCTGCACCGATGACAACCGGCCGCCCCATACTCATTGCCTCCAGAACCACTATTCCGAAGGGTTCATAGAAGCTTGGGAAAACTGCGACATCGCAGGCTGCGTAGTGAAGGATACGTTCCTCTTCTGGGATAAACTCGAAACGAAACTTTACAAAATCGCTCATTTTCGTGGCTTTGACCAAATTCATCAGGTATTCTTGCAAGTCGCCTAGACCCACAATTACGAGCTTTGCCTTTGGATTTTTCTGCAGAACGTGGGGCAACGCCATGATAAGCTTGTCAACGCCTTTGACGCCGACGAGTCTGCCTATGAAAAGAATCATGTAGTCATCGTTTTTGATATCGTACATCGCTCTGACTTTCTTGATCTGCTCAGATGTCACCGTTGCTGGATCGTATTTCTTTGGGTCGACCCCGTTGTAAGCAACTTGGATTTTCTCTTTCGGAAATCCTAGGCCTACCAGCTCATCCTTCATCGCATAAGAAACTGTCACGATAAGGTCAGCCGCCTTGGCGGCGTGGAGTTCAATGTTGCTCACCGTAACCGAGCCCTTTCCAAACGTTCTTCCCTTCTCTGTTGAGTGAACGTGGAACGCAAAAGGCAATCCTGCCTCTTTTTTAACAGTCATTCCGCCTATGGCTGAAAGCCAGTCATGAGCCACGATAAGGTCGAACTTGATGCTTTCTTTTCTTATCAGTTCATTTACGAGTTTTGCAGCGCTCAGATAATTGTACACGAGGACTTTTGAGAACCACTGTATCCCACTACCCCATTTCTTTATGTCTTCTGCAACCACATCGGGCAACGAGTCAGAAATGTCGATGTGTTGCGGCCGGTGGATTTCGATACCTCGCCAAATCTGCCGCGTCGGTAGGCTGCTTGCATCATCATTCATCGTGAAAACTGTAACGTCATTGTCCATGAGGACAAACTGGCGAGTTATTTCAGCCGAGTAGGTTCCCAGGCCACCGACGATCTTTGGGGGATACTCGTAGACCAGGACAGCAAGCTTCACTGTTTCTCATCGTTGCCCGTTTCTTAATAATACCTTACCGTTATTCAACGAGGGTCTATCCACCTTGCTAACTTGGCACGCATGTTCCGCCAGGTTTTCCTACTCTTTTGTAAGGGCTATTTCCACTGTTGAAACCATTCTTGCCCTGTTTTCGCCTTCTCTCGGTGGCATCTCCTCTGTTCCTATTGAGATTTTGCTTACTTTCAGGTCTTTTAGGAAGCGATTTCTGGTTATTTCAGCTACGTCAACAGCTGTGGCAATTGCTCGCCCTCGCGCCTTCAAGATTACTTCCTTGGCATCGCTCGCGGACAGTCTTGTGATAACTGCCAGAACATAGTCCATTGGCGTCTTGCTTCCGACGAAAACGATTCCTGATTTTTCCGACATTTTCCATCACTCATTTTGTTATTCATTGGTACGTGCAAAGTTGCCGTGTTCTTCTCGTCCTTCAACAACAGAACGCTACTGCCCTATGCGCACACTTCCTTATAAAGCAATCAAGTAACAGAGCGCACTTCCTTCTTAGACTTTTCGAACGCTTTTTCTCTCCACTTCTTTTTCCAGCTTCTCCATCCTGTCTTCACAAGTTTTTCTCTGAGTTCAGGTCTTTCCCTAACCCATTCCAGAAGTGTCCAGAAACGCCTCTTGTCCTCCAGCGTTTCCGCTGGCACCCCCACTTCGACACACCATCTTATGTAGCTTTTTTCAACCATCTCTTGAAGTTCGCCCGTGATTTCGACTTTTTCAACCTTGAACCCTCGGTCTCGCAAGCGCCCGCGTACGCTGGAGAGAACGTATCCTGAGCAAACCTTAAACTGGGTTTCCACATCAGGCCGCATAACCTCAACGATCTCATCGGCAATCTTCACCGCGTCATCCAAATACTTCTTATTCTCAAAGTTTGGCGGCTGGAAGGACGAGACAGGGATCCTGCGCTCCATGTACCGACGGTCTGGAGGCTTGAGGGCACCGATTACCACGCCCAAGATAAGGTCTCCCCACCCAGCATCATCTATCAAGATCTTCTCCCTTGACGTAAACCGATTCAACCCAATAACCCAACCACCGAAGATCCTTAACAAACTGACACTTACAAGCTGTTTGATGCAAATTATAGTGTTTTCTAATTCTTTTACCTTTTTACAAGTAACAGCAACAATCGCCTAGACAAAGCGCGCTAGCGTGTTGCTAAATTCGGGAAATTGACATGAACTTGTTCGATAACGTTTGGGCTTGGATAGACACCCGTGACATAATGCACAGATCTGCGATGAGAACCGCGCATGCTTGGAAGGTGAGCAGAAATTGACGCGCACGCTTTCGAGAAGAGCTACTTGTCATAAAACGCATGGACATGCACGATACCTGAAAATGTCCCAAACTCCACAAGAAGAATAAAAACCATTTTTAGCCAATTTGGGAACAACCATGCGCGCCCTATCGTTTGAATCTACGAGGAAGAACGCAAAGATGACTGGTCTGGCACTTCTAGCTTCAACTGCCTTTTCAGGGTCTTGTAGCGGTTTCTCACCGTGACCTCAGTGACGCCTGCTGCTTCAGCGATGTCCTTCTGTGTCTTCTTCTCGCTGTTCTGCAAACAAGCAATATACAATGCTGCAGCAGCCAACCCCATAGGATCCTTTCCGACAGCAGCCCGCTTCTTTCTGGCTTCTCGAAGAATCCGTACAGCAATTCCCTGGGTCTTGCCCGAAATTCCTGTTCTCTCAGCGATTTTTGAAACGTACGTAAGTGGGTCAGGGATGGACATGTGCATGTCAAGTTCACGCAGCAAAAGCCGGTAGCAACGAGCAATATCCTGCTTATCAACCAAGCTTGCCTCCGCGATCTCATGAAGTGCTCTCGGAGTTCCACTTCCGCGGCAAGCCGCATAAACCGCAGCAGCCGTTATGGCTGCGATAGACCTTCCGCGGACTAGGCTCTTATCTAAGGCTTTACGGTAAATGACCGCAGCCTTCTCTTTGATTGGCCGTGGAATGTAGACCTTGTCTGAGAGCCGGTCAAGCTCAGCCATTGCCTGGGCAAGGTTTCTGTCAACTGAAGAATGCGCCCTAGAACGGATCTGCCATTTCCTCAGGCGCCACATCAGCAGCCGCGTTGATAATGGAAGTTTTCTTCCAAAGGCGTCACGGTCAATCTGGCTAATGGCCGTTGACAAGCCTTTATCATGAACAGAATAAGACGTTGGCATCCCAACACGGCCTCTTGAGGCTTTCTCTTCTGGGGTGAAGGCGCGCCATTCTGGTCCTTTATCCATCATTTGCCCGTATAAAACGAATCCGCAGTCGCCGCAAACAGTCTCACCCGTATCATAATCATGGATAAGGTTTACACTACCACATTCTGGACACTTATCCCGCAACGTTTGCTGAGACATTGCCACTTTCTTTCTTCCATCCTTTCTGTCTCTATCATACAGAGTAGGGTCATAACCGGACAACCTTCACAAAACGCAATTCCTCATATTGCCGATCAGAATTCGAGCGATTAGATCATTAGTCCTTAATTATATGATTACAAAGTGTGTGTTGAATAAACGTTTCGGCATGATAGTTTTTCGGTTAAGGCTTGATATGTCAAGGTAAATTGGATCAAAACCAATGCATACAAGAAGCTGCAAGAAAGATATAACTGGGAAAACTAAAGAAACTGGTGGAGGGCAACTATGTTCAATCAAGCTTCATCTCGGGGGTTCAACTTTTTTAAAGGAGTCTTAGGATTCTAGCTGATTCTTCCGGAGACATAAGGCTTTGAGAGATATCGTATTTGTATTTAACGTCCACTAGCCATATAGGTTAAGGCGGTGTTTCCTTTGGGCGCTGTGATATCGATCATTCTCTGGACGTACGTCTCCAACTCTTTGGGGAGCCCTAGCGGTGCCTTCTATTTTATCTGCGTCGAAAAGCCCTCTGAAATTGAAAAGAAGTGTCAAGCGCGCGCTCGTCTGCGCGTTGTCTAAGCGGAGGTGTTTCAAAACTGTTCTTTGTGGATGACGAGACGCTAAAGAAGGTGACTGCGTTGTTCGGAGAGGATGCTGTTAGAGTAGTTGAGGCCCTCAAAGGGGTTCACGAGATTACAGATAATGAGATAGCGGATAAAACCCAAATACGCCTCAACCTGGTTCGCAAGGCACTCTACAGGCTCTACGACCACTCCATTGCGGCTCTCAGGCGGTCCCGCGACAAAGAAACAGGCTGGTTTGTCTTCAACTGGAGACTCCAACCAGACCAGCTGGAAGGCTTCATCCAAAACCAAAAGCGACGTGTTCTAGAAAAACTGGAAACCCGGCTTGAATACGAGAAAAGCCACGAGTTTTACAGCTGCCAAACGCCCGGCTGCAAGCGATTCCTCTTCGAAGAGGCATTTGAGCTTCTCTTTAAATGTCCCGCCTGCAACAAACCAACGATACACTGCAACAACGACCGGATCGTTGAGATCCTAACCCGTAAAATTGAACAGATAAAAGTTCTGTGAGCGTTGAAACGTTGGTTTTTCCATTCGCGTATTTGCCAAGCATTGCTGAAGCCATTCTATTTTATATATTGTACTTCATCGAAATATGTAGGGTTATTACTTGAGCGGTCCTGTGATCCTGTTGCGAGATCCTGTGTGCGGCGCTGTGCTTGACGAAAAAACGCGCGCGCGAATCAAAAAGGTTGACTAGAGAGAGGGGTGAATTGACATTTATCTGTCGCTCCTGGGATTACACTACAAGAGGCGTAGGCTTCTGCATCCTTCGAATCTGATTCATGAAGCTCCTGTACCAATTCTCAATTTCTGGCGGTATGCTTGGTGGAACCTTCTCCATAGCTTTCTCAAAATCGCTGAAGGTAACCTCTTTTGCGTTGATGTCTCTTTTCAAAGCGTTCATGGCGGCCTCTCTGCACACGGATGATATATCGGCGCCGGAGTAACCTTTCGTTATGCGATGCTCCTTTATGTCCAAATCCTTTGATAGTGGCATGTTCTTCGTGTGAATCTTAAAGATTTCAAGCCTGGCAGCTTCGTCAGGTTCTGGAACATATATCAGCCGATCGAATCTGCCTGGCCTTAATGCAGCTGGGTCGATGATGTCGGGCCTATTTGTCGCAGCTAAGAATATGATGTCTTCTGAGCGTATCATTCCATCCATTTCTGTCAAAAGCTGGCTGATGACGCGTTCAGTTACGCCGCTGTCGCCGTAACCCAGCCTCCTCCTTGGGACAAGAGAGTCAATCTCATCGAAGAATATGATGGCTGGCGAAGCCATTCTAGCCTTCCTGAAGACCTCTCGAACAGCCCTTTCAGACTCGCCAACCCACTTAGAAAAGACCTCCGGACCCTTAATCGAGATGAAGTTTGCCTCGCTCTCAGTTGCAACAGCCCTGGCCAGCATCGTCTTCCCACAACCGGGCGGACCTATTAACAGTATACCCTTAGGCGGCTGAATCCCCAATCTCTTGAAGACTTCAGGATTCTTCAGCGGCCACTCAACAGCCTCCTTTAACTCCTCTTTAACCTCCTCCAAGCCTCCCACTTCATCCCAATGAACAACCGG
>JBEKOM010000001.1:0-790451 GCA_049521795.1 Bathyarchaeia archaeon | reverse complement strand
CTTGCCAAGAACGCCTGCCTAGGTGTTGGGACCATGACAAAGTATCTTGTGCAAGCAAGGAAACGAGGACTCTTGGAGAACAAGCACGTGGCCATCAGTTCTAGTCGACAACACTTGTGGAGACGCAAAACCCAGGACTGATGTTTTTCCGAGAGCGCAGGAAGAACATGGAGTTATGGGAAAGCTTTGACTGAAGTACAGAACAGAACCTATGGCTAGAATCCGATGGACGCGTGCGCGCATGGCAAGTAGCACTTGAGATTTACTGGCGAAGGCGTCATGGAAATGATATATAGTGATGCTGTCTATAACTTTGAAAGGCTGCAAATTATGCCAAAGTGCCCGAATTGCACAGTGCACACGCCAAGAATCTCAAGCGGATGGAGGTGAAAAGAGTGTTGAGGTATAAGCATCCTATCGAGTATGAATTAAATCCTACGGAAGTAGAGAAAGGAACTAACTGGGTAACATTGAAAGTGAAAAACATAGGACGTGAAACTCTTAAACACCTTGACGTACAATTGCACTCTCTGGACACATATAATCTATCAGTTCATGGAACATGGTGGGTTGGGGCTGGACAATACATTACGGAGTTGGGACCGAACAAGGAGAAAGAATTGGTTTTCCGGGTTAATGCAATAGGATCAGCTGATGTATACGCTACAATCACTGGACGTAAGTTTGGTGGAGACTATTTCTGGTGGGAATCAGGTTGGACGCGTATCCATTTAAGCGAGGAAAAAGCAGAAATCGGTCGCCTACTGGTGCTTTCAAATCCGTATGCGTCAATTGGAAAGACCATAAGTGTCGAGGCAACCATTAAGGGCTTGAGAAAGAATGGTGAACTGAAACTGGAATTCTGGGTGGAAACCCCTTCAGGAAAGAATGAACAGCAGGCTGCAATGGACATAAAGGATCTTCCCGTTGGAGAAGAAGCCCGGTACTCCGCTGAGTTCACGCTCAAAGAAACAGGGTTCTACATGATATACGCGTATTTATTCGATGGATGGAGGAGAATAGGCTACAAGACAGAGACAATCCTTGCGCAGAAATAATAGCAGCCACCGAGCCGACTTGGAAATTTCCAACTCCCCTCTTTTTGCAAAGAGCGCAGATGGATTAAGTAATTACCGTTTACGTTTGGAGAGCCCGACCTCGTCGTGTTGATGCAGATGCAGAGGTCAGGTTCTTCCACGCTTCTATTCAAGGACTTGGATCTAACTCCTATTCGCTCCATCCTTTGGAAGGACCTCCACGTAGCGCGCGCTAGTCTTCTTTGTATTCATCTTCAGCGAGTTCAACTGAAACCGTGTCTTTGTATGTGGGGCGTTTCCTCTTTTCTGGCGTCATCTCCTTTCCTTGCATGAACGCGTTTTCGGCAGCGGCAATGTCGTCTTCGTCCAGCATTTCTTCTCTCTGTTTGTCATCAAAAATGTCCCCGGTTTCTCTCTCCTTCTCTTGTTCATCGTCGTCAGCGTCGGGGGTGCTTAGTCTTCTTTCTTTTTGCCTTGCTCATGCAGTAACTGTAAATAGTCAAAGAGATGTTATGCGAAATAGAGAGTACGTGCAACAGCTTTATTTTGGAAAATGTACTATTGACAGTTAAAGAGTGATGTGAGAAAACATGGGTAAAGAACAGAATCGCTATAGAAAAGTCGCCGAGAGTACTCGCCGCGACAGGGCGAAAGGTCATCAAACGAGAAGGGCTCGTGGAGGAAAGAAACAGAAGAGAAGGTAAGATCCTAGACTTGACGACCACTCGTTAGGTTATGTCCAATAGTACCATTACCGAAGTTATCAACCGATTCTTGACCGGGAGAAGAATCAACCGAAGACTCGATAGAACATGACCTAACGTGGCTAGCGCGCACACGTTCCTTGACTTTCCTGGAGGCATCAGAATCATTTTTTTAACACGCGCTACGGATCGCTGGTCTCGAACCCATTTAGGTCTAAGTCCGAGCGGACCCACCATCCACGATTATGGTGATCAAATCTTTTCTAGAGTAGGTTCGATGTTCCCGTTGAAGGCAAACATGTTGGCTTGTATAACAGTTTTGGATGAGGAGAATGGGAGTGGGGAGAAAGGAGACGAGGAAGAAGCAGCCATTCTCCTCAGGGCATACGCCTTCATACTATGTCTTTTCATGTCCAATTCTTAAGCTTGTCGTTTAATTCGCCTCCGGCCTCATGGTTTTGTCATGCAAAAATAGCCTATCCGACAGTTGACTCATATGAAACTCTTCCTGGCAGAAACGGGCATAATAAAGTGTGCGCTTCGAAGAATAGAATCGGGCCTTCTAAGTGTCTTTTCGTTCGACAAGTATCCAAAAAGGTTTATTAAATATTAACATGTCAGATATGGGGTTAAGCTGTGATGACGATGCAAACAAACGTGAGCTCTGGGCAACTGGAGCATGATTGTCCAAAGACGATAAGTCATGCTGGAACTAAGTGTGACAAGTGTGGAAAAGCGTTGCAAAAACCAATTTTGGCAAGGGTGTTAACATCCGTTGGCGTACAGACGTACCCGGCATGTCCGCATTGCATGACGAGAATCCACGGCGTCGAAGCCTTGAAAGAGGAAGACAGAAAATCCGAGGTTCCACGGAAAGGATCGGGCGAATTCGGTGCTGAGCCAGTGAGCGACTTCACATGCGGACACTTCTTCGGGTATCTGAACAAACGCCAGAAGGGAACTCCGATTCCGGAACCTTGCTTGGTCTGCACAAAGATGGTTGAATGTTTGTGCGGGTAGGAAAACTGACCGCGTCGCGGGTTTGTTAAAGGATAAATATTTTGCCGAACCCTATTCAGTATCGGTTGTCAGCAATTGCTTCCGATCAAAGACCTAAATCGAACTCCAGTGACACCGCACATCAATCGCTTGCTGTTGGCTATCAACAGCCTCATCTTTGCGGTCTATGCGCTGTCAAGCCAAGGAATCCTCTTTCAAAGCAGCTTAGCAGGGTATTTTGAAACGCACTTCGTCATGGTACCAATCGATGTCCTCCATGGACAGATGCTCTACACCTTGCTGACGTCAATGTTCATGCATGCAACGCTGCTTCACTTGCTCGGGAACATGCTCTTCCTCTACGTGTTCGGCGACAATATCGAAGCCGTTTTCGGCCACGTCGGCTACCTGGTCTTCTATCTCGCAGCCGGGTTGGCCGCGGCCCTCGTCTACGTTGCCGCATTAGTGTATGCTCCTGCGATAAGCAGCATTTTCGGCGTTACTATCCCTTCGGATTTGACGGTAGGCGTCCTCGGGGCCTCTGGAGCGATTTCAGGAGTACTAGGCGCTTACCTAGTGCTCTTTCCCAAAGCTAAGATTCTCACATTTTTCTTCTTCGTCATAATACCTTTGCCAGCGATCTTGTTTCTGGGGTTTTGGTTTGTATTGCAGTGGCTCCTAGGATTCTATGACGTGGCAAGCGGAGTCGCGTACTTTGCGCACATAGGCGGGTTCATCGCAGGGATGATTCTGGCTCTGGTTTTCGGACTGAAAAGGAAAAAGGCGCTTAGAACGCGACTACGCTCGCAAGCCGTGTGAGTGTTGGGGTCTGTCCGTCATAAGCTCTTCATCTCTACAATCAGACTGGGACGGCGACATCATCCCCCGTAGATAGAACAACATCCCAGTCAGATATGAGTATCGTTAAAGTAATGCTCTGGATGAAACGAAACGCCTATGAAGAATCAACCATTAAAAAAGTGGCCAAGTTATTAAGACATCTAAAGAGAAACTGCAACACAACCGAACCTGAAGAAGTCAAGCTGTACATAGCAGACAAAGCGTGTGGAAACGGACACAAAGAAAACTTGGTAGAAGCATACGCATGTTACATAAACTCAGAAGGGCTAACATGGGAACAGCCCTTTTATCAGCGATACGATAAAAAGCGAAGAGCGCCAAAAGAGGAACTTGTTGACTTCTTAATTAATCACACAAGAATAGAGATGGCACTAAAACTATCAATGTCAAAAGACCTCGGACAAAGACCTATAGAATTAACGTGGCTGACAGTCAAAGACATAGACCTATCCACAGGAATCGTATCAATCACAGGAGCTAAACACACTGTTGGAAGAGACGGCAAACTAAAGAACAAGTCCTTAGACCTCTTGAAAATCTACATCAAAAAGAAGAACCTTAAACCAAATAACAGACTATTCAAAATGAAATCAGAGAATCTATCAAATAACTATCGACACTATCGGAATAGAATAGCAAACGAATATGATATGCCAGAACTCAAGCAAATACAGCTTTATGACTTTAGACGCTTCAAAGCATCAAAGGAATATCACCTATCGGGAAAGTTACTCTTAGTTAAAGAGATTTTAGGACACAAAGACACGCGAAGCACAGAGCGATATATCAGCCTATTTGACGAGAAAAATATAACATGGGTACCTGTAATCGCAGAAACAGACGAAGAAATTAAACAATGCATCCAAGACGACTGCATCTTAGTATGCCAAGCAAACGGAAAAACATACTTCAAGAAACCAGCGTAAACTGGAAAAAGATATTTGCGCGTGACATAACTAGCGCGCGCAAAACTATTTTCAATAACACAATGGCATCAATAAATTTAACCTATACGATGCCGCTTATAATTGGGGAAAAGAATGCGTGTAATCGTTGACTTCAATGAAGATAAGAAGCCAATTAATACAATTGCAAAGAGAACTGAAAAGCTAGAAAAATTCTTTGTATCCAACGACATTGAAGTATACGGAATTCCCCCAATGGATGTTTTTGGGCACGAACGCCTTCTAGTGAACGACGTTGATAAAGAAGAATTTGAAAAGATATACACATATATTGTAAAGAAACTCAAAGCCAAACCCTCTTGTATCCACCTTCCCTATCAAACTCTTTGTGTCAATGGAAATGGGGACATTGAAACCATCGATGAAGAAGAGCAACATCTAATGCAAATTAATGAATTTGTTCAAAGCAAAAATAACAAACAACTTGAACTCCCAAAAATTTTAGTAATTGACCAGAACCAGTTTGTTCGATTGCGATGGCATGGTAACTTATTGAGCTTTAAATGCGTTCGTTGTCATGACCATGCAGAATACATCAATTCTGGTTTATCCCTTTGCAAAACACATTTTTTGGAATCACTTAAAAAGCAAAAGGAACCTACCAACAAAGAAACTTCCGAAATTGTGAAAAAAATGGATGAAACAAAAAAAGAGATGGAAAAGGCAAACAAAAATCTTGAAGAGTTAACTGGTTCACAGAAATCTCAGCCACTAGAAAAATTCAAAAAATTATATGAGTGAGCGTTTGTAATCTAAATTCTCTGATGTCATTTTCGATGGCTTCAAGTTCACTCGGCGTCGCTTGCGCTCCGCCTCGCACGTTCCAGACGATATGACAAGAAACCGATGGTCTCAAAACCCCCGCGCTTATCATCTAGGTGCGAGCTATTCAAGAAGGCTTTTTTGACAAGGTTTTTTGGAGCCGCCAAATCTGCACTGCTTGGAGGTCGGTCGAAAGGGTTGCAGCAAGTAGCTTTTCATAAGACGGCCCAAAGTAAGTTGTAACTCTATGAGCAAGAATTTTGCCTTCAGCAGGTATCGATATTGAGGCTTTTTTTGAGACAGCCTTGGCACCTAGGCTGGAAAGAACCCCTGCTCCACATCCTACAAGTCCAAATCCCATTAGACCAATGCTAGCAGCTGTAATTAGACCAGCAATAATGCTACCTTTGTTTTGAACCGCGAAATTCGTGACAAAATCCAACACCTTCGCTTTATTTGATTTTTGGAGACCTCGAACTTCAGCGTTAATTTTTTCAAGTTCTATCTGCAATTCTGATAAGGAGTTTGTTTTGGTAAGATTTCCCATTAGTTCTCTAACGAGGCTTTGAACTCTTGATCTGTGTTCAGTTACTATGTCTAAATAGGTTTCCAGCGGAATAGATGGATTGTAAGATATTTTTAGTCCATCCATTATCACGTTTCTTACATCTGTAGATGAAAATTCCATGCCTCGATATTGTTCTGGTATATGAGTCAATGCCTCCATGCTCTTGAGTTCTACTTGTGGCACAAAAGAAAATGCTTGACTACATCTAAACCCCGACACCAAATAGGAAAGCTCATATAACTGTTTGAAACGTTCCCTATTCCTTCTTTGTATTGTTTCAAGCAATTCTAACAGAAAAGGCAAATCTGAATTGTAATAAGGAACAAAGTCATCAATAACTGCATTAATAGTTGCAGCTTTGCAAAAATCACTTTTTTCGCTTGATGATAAGCATCCTTTCCTAACTGAATTGACCTCGCTGGAGGAAATGGTGCTTGATTTGTTCTGTAAAGCGACCTGACGAATTCCATAGAATTCGCATGCGGAAATACTTGGATATCTTAGAATAGTCTCCACAAACGCTGGAGCATAATCAATATAATCTGAGTCGAGAATTGGTACGACTAAATCTCTCTCAAGATAAGGAACGAGCAAGAGTGGTGATTGAACACATTTACAAGTGGGACAAATTTCAACAAATGTACGGTCACTGAAAGGTACTAAATTTGGCAATACATTTTCATCAAAGCCAGAGAGGAAATTTTGTGGTCCTTGTTGCAGAGTTCTTCTCACTATCTCGCTTTTGAGAAATGCAATGGCATTAGTCTCTTTTTCCTTGCTTTTCGCCGTCAACTCTTCAATGCGCGAAGACTCGGACTTGTCAAGACGTTGCAGAAAGGCTTTGTCCATTTTTTCGCCAGAAGGAGGTTACACCAATGGGTTTCTCACAGCGACTACTAATTTAAGGTTTCCCAACTCTCAGTTAAAGATACAAAAAAACCGCTGCTGATGGACGCACCCACCAGAAAGCGCGCGCGGCTCGTTTTGAAAGGTTCATCCGAGGAAAACTAACACGTTGAGCTATCCGATACAGAGGTAACAGAACACAAAAAAACAATATTTTCATAATCTCCCCGAATTCTCCTATCTTAGGACACATTTCACCAATTCAATCTCTTCTCCTATTTCCAATTCTTCCTCAGAAACAAAACCGAGCTCGACAGAACCTAAACTTCTGAAAAGACTAACAACAAATTGGCAAACCGTAAGACATTCAAGATAACCATAACCTTCCTTGAAACTGAACATGCCCAAGTGGTAAACACACATTAAATCATCGCCAACCTTGACCGCTTGAAAAGCAATCACATGGGGAAGAGTAAACAGGCTGTTGCGCTCGACAAACTTGGTACAAACTCTGTCCAACCTAATCTTATCCCATTCGCGTTTGATTCTGCGCCTATATTGACGATTCATGGCTACCGCTAACCTCCTTCGAACCTTCTTTCTGCAACGATTTCCCAGAGCGGTTTGCCATCTTCATCAAACATGCTCACGGTCTCTCCACGGCGAGAAATCCACAGTTCGGAAAAAACGCCTAGCGCGCGCGCAATTGGAGGCAACACAATATTCAAAAAATGAATATGCACACAGAAAAAAAATCTCCTATCGTTGCGATGAGTGCACGCAACTATCTGCCCACAAAAGAGTTATACTCAATCGAAACGTATTTGCCTTCGTGGTGAAATATGCCTGATACGTCTGTTGTGACCCCGACTGGCTTCTTATCCGCAAAAATTACTATAGACCGTTACACGGCAGAAGCACTAGCTTTTGTCAGGACGGCATTGAACATTTCCTCAGAAGATGGATCGTTCTTGACGTCAACTCCAGTACAGGCGGAAGATGAAAAGATAATCCCACTGAAGCCTGGAAAGTACAAAGTGCGAGGGATTCTAGGAAGCCTAATTTCTGAAAGTGTATCAATCGAGATCAAAGCTGGCCAAACAGAGAAAGTTGAGTTTCGTTTTGGAAAGGGATCCTAGCAAAGGTCGGCCACTGATAAATGGTCGCCGAAAAGAGCGCGCGCGCTAAGACAGAAGCGAAGACATCCGAACTATCCTTGGAATCAAGAGAAGCTAGTTCTCAAACATTCGAGATATCTAGGTATTCTGTTGACGCCCCTCCAGGAAAAATCGAGAACCGAGTATTTATTGGCGGCAACTACGCCTTAATGCCTATTCTTCGGGAGATCGCCAGTGTTGTGCTAGAGAGTAACCTGCAACCAATAATTGCTTACGATTTCGATATTCCCTTTGAAAAGACCAGAGAACTCACTCTTCGTCTATTGTTTCAATGCAAGATTGCCATATTTGACGAAACGTTGGGCAATGGTCAACTAGTTGAGATTGTTCGCGCAAGCGGATTCAGTGAGACATGTATTTTTCAAGTCTATATGGCAATTGATGAGAGAAGAGAACCTCCAAAAACCATGTCGGTAATGGTCTGGCAAGCAACTCCGCCTCCTCAAGGTTATCTAACAATTAATGAGCTTAGAGAAATTGTTGGAACATTTCTGGCCAGAAACACTAGAAAGCTTCAAGAATCAACCAACCATCCCTAAACTCCCAACGCTTTTTGCGAAAACCCGACAGCTCAAGCAAACGCTTCAAAGGTACAGACTCAATACGACAACCCTGCTTGCGAACCTGAACATACAATCGTATCTTGCCCATGGAGACCAGCAACCTAACATGCAGAGCTACCGCTATTCGTCCGAACGTTCGGGTCTAGTATCCACGAACCAAACAGGTTGCCCGTTCTCGAAATAGCCAGCCTCAAAGTTGCTTTTCTTTTCAAACTCGCCAGAGAACCAATCTTTGGAACCGAAATAGCGAAGCCTCTCTAAGTCATGTTGACAGATCGGACAGAAACGGCGACGAAATTCAGGAGAAACTTTCAATTTACGGTAGCTGCAAACGCCAAACCAAGTAACGACACGAAAGCATTTAGCGCCAGCCTTCACGGTCGCATGGTTCAACTGGTACCAAGCTGTACCGCCAACAGTTTTACGTTCGTCCAAGACCCTAACGATGTAGCCACTGTCCCGATAGACCCTATACAGCCTCCCCTCGATGCCATCACACGAATAGCAATTCCCGCCCGTGCAGTGCCGACAACGACTGTAACCCCCGAGAACGAAGCCTAAGATGTGAAAGTGAACGTTCCAATACCAGCCTTTTGCCCGTCTATATCGGAAACCGTGGAAAATTATGCAACCGCCGACGACACCACAACTGATCAGGATCTCAATAACCTTCTTCCGTAGACATCTCAAGTCTAGGTCATAATCCTTTACGGGAACGCTGATCACGATATGCTCGACTTGACCAAAACGTTTCGCAGCCTCTTTTAAGCGTGCCTCGATCCTGCCAGCTTGACGAACGGCCCAGCCCTTCTTATAGCAAACAGGGCATGAAGGTTTGTCGCAGCTGTTGAACACTTTTTGCACGTACACCTTCCCTTTATGATTGTGCCCGTCCAAGGTAATCTTGTCATGTAATTCGACACGTACACAACCCCAATGACTCCCAAAAGTCCCGCACCGTGAATTGGTCACATTCCCGTTTCCGACCAGCAAGAAACAGCCGTGCAGTCCCCAAACCTTTGGCTCTCCGACAGCGCCAGACCTATCTCCCTCCTCAGTCAACCCTGCCTTGAACACGACGGAATTATCTGCGCTCATTTCTTCACAACCTTCAAAACAGCACGGGAACAGTACCATTCTGGTTTGACGCCGTAAAGCACAAGCAAAATTTCATCACAGGACGAGACAATCTCGCATGGCAACTCATCAAAAGGACACAACAAACCAGAGCATTTAGACCTAGACATCAAGAGCCCTCCAACACCATCGAGAAAGGCTAAGGAAGAAGCTGATCCCAAAGCCCGCACTGATCTGCATCAACATACAATCGACCTAACAAAAAGCTTAACCATGAGTGAAGATATAGCTTTGGAATAGCAATATTGCGATATAGCGGTTGAGAACATGGTCAAAAGCTATATGAAACTAATCGGTATCTTACAAGGAAAACAAGCAAAACATAACATTCAAATTCTGAGCATCTTGTATGACAACGGTCCCCTGACCGCTTGGGAAATCACTGGAAAAATCCAAAACGTTGGAAAAGTCAGTCTTCATGCAACACTCAACAAGAGGCTAAGAAGCCTAGAAAAGAAAGGATACCTCGACAAAGCAGGCAAAAAATGGTGTTTACGGTTCAAAGGCATAATTGTGGCTATCCTGATTCAGAAGACTCCCAAACCATTGAGTAACAAATGGGCTGAGACTCTCGACTTTTTTTCCAAGTTCATTAAAGAACACTTCAGTGCATTATCTGATGTAACCATTAGCGCAAGTGGTGTCAACTATCGACCCTTTGAAGGAATAGACAAGACCGTCCAGACGCTCACCACCTTTGATGATTGGATTGAACTGTCGAATTTTGTCAAGGGTCTCATCCAAACAGGTGTTGTCAATTTTGACGTAATCAGCAACGAGACGTTGTTTACTGTCATCATGTCAGAAGCTTCGCGTGTAGCTACAGATGAACAATTTCAAGATTTCATGAAGGATTGGAATATTCAAATGTCGACTTCAAAGTCGAACGATGACAAGGTAAAAACCGATGGGTGAACATGCTGATATCCTCTCGCGCGCGCACGGCAAATGCGGGAAAAGCTTTCTCCCGAAGCAACAAAACAATTCATTGCAGTGATGAAGAAGTATCCAGAACAATTTCAACGATTGAAGGATTCCGTCGAGCAAGTCAACAAGAAAGTGTCAGAACTATCTGACCTGCTCAAATGAGCGCGCGCCACGAGTAGACAATAAGTTATGGCGATCCTAACCAGCACAAACACAAAAAACAGATTCTGTTTGATCAAGGGACATAAACTAGAAAGAGAAAGAGAATATGGTTTGTGGAGATGAAGGCTTACTTCTTTATTGCTGCGATTTGAGCTTTTCGAACTGCTCTTAGGGTTTCTTTGTATTTCTCGTACGGTATGATCTCATGTACCTCGCAGACAATGTGAGGGAAGAACATGCTCACGTTTCTGAGCGCGTCTACAGCTTCCCCTTTGCCGATTAAGTATCCACTGTGTACTTCTGGGAAAATCCCCCACTCTTCCATCTCGCCCTTCTTCATCATTCCATCCAGCATTGCCCAATTCTTCTCTTCCATTTCTAAGCGCTTAGAAGGGTCTGTAGGCCATGGTTCTGACGGATTTATGTGCCAAGTTATTAAAAATCTAGCCATTCAAGCCACCTCCCTTTATAGTTGTATTTTGGGATGTTTGCTATAACTTGTATTTAAAATCATAGAACAGCGTCAGTTTTACCTACTCAGCGCGCGCCTTAATCGAACAGAATCAAAAAACACATAGTAACTATCTTGAAATCATGTATAGTCACATGACTTCTAACACTCTCGACAGGGAAACCCTTACTAGTGTTTCCCCTTGCCCCTTCCACGCAAAAGGTGGAAAAAGTCCTCGGAAACATAAACTTTTCGGGAACCCCACCGTCCCAAAAAATTTATTGTTCCCTCGTCCCGAAAACAACGGAAAGATGAAGCATCATGAGTAAATAGGAACGTGAAAAAATGAGAACACAAAATAGAACCGAAGAGGAATTAAGATATGCCCAACTAGGGGCAGAAATAGAACTTCAAAACTTTTGAAGGTGAAAGAATGACAACAGGAGAGACAGAAACACAGGGTAAAACAGAGGAGAACATCATCAACCAAGACAATAATCAAACACAATCAACAGGATTACTAAGCCCTAAGGCTGGGACGGCGACATCATCCCCTAGTTCAAGCATGTGTAACCGAATAATAGGGTTTTTGGCGATGATGCCCAGCGTCAGGCAAACTCAGATTAGACAGGCCGCCCACTGGGGAAAGACCTGCGAAAGGAAAGAACAAGTTGAGTCTGATCGCCTATTTGCGCATCTTTTTCTTTGCAAGTACCATGGTAAGCGCTGTCAAAGTTAGAGCAAGCAGCAGCACTGCGGTTGATGTGAACTCGGGCAAGATCGTGTAAACGTAGTATTCTCCGGAATTGTTGTTGATCGCCATATTTCCAGCTTTGTCGTATGCAGTGATGTAGAATTCTACGATTGTGTTGTGCGATTGCCGTGGAACAATGACTTTCCAAAGCTGGCTTTGTTGATCCTGGATCATCGTAGTATTCCACCATTGACTGTTGCTGTCTAAGTAAGAGAACAGTACAGCGTCCACTCCGCTTGCAGTGGACGGTTCACTAACATTCGCCGAGACTTCCACTGTGTCGTTTGACGACGGTTGCTGGGGTGACCAGACGATCGCCGTGATTTCTGGCGGAGTTAGATCAGCGACCTTGTAAGAGTACGTTTCAGAAGTCAACCATCTTCCCAAAGTGTCGTTCGCGTAGACTCTGTATCCTACGACGGTTCCGTATGGTTGAGCAGGTATCGTTGCTCTGTACGTGTCGCCTGACAGACTCATCGTCACGTTTTGCCATTCTGCCCCAGTGCTGTAGCTTAGAAATGCTTGGTTCACGCCTAAACCGTCTTTGATGACTGCAGACACTACAACGTTGTCCGAGTATGTCGGAACGTTAGGCGCGATTGTTACGTTCTCCACGTAGATCATGGATATCGTGTCGTACCATGCTTGATAGTAAACTCGCCCACCGCCGTACAGGTGACTGAAGGCAAACGTTTCACCCGTTCCCCACTCTGCCACTGTTTGACTGTTGTTATTCAGCCCTGTTACAGATGCACAGCTGTATCCTGTTCCCTCAACCAGTGTATCGCCCTTCATCAATGGCAGACTAAATGGATTGTCGACTGTCACGTTAGCATAGCCCCCAGTGTTCACATAGTACCAGGCACCAAACCATTCTTGTATAGAAGCCAAGTCGGAACCGCCAAATCGGTAGGGCCAATAATCTTTGCAGTACGCGACCAGATACGATGGAACACCGCCTAGGAGGACTACTCCTCCACCGTTTTGGATGAAATCTCGTATGAGCGGCTCATGTTTCGGTTCGACCGCATAGTATGCTTCTAGGACCAGCAAATCATAGCCCGTCAGGTTTTCTGGTATGTCACCGGCGTACACGACGTTCAGTCCGTAGTCAGTGAGTGCTTTTCCCACGGAGAATCGCAAATTGTTCAAACCTGCTTCTTCTGACCACGGACCCCAGTTGGCACCGTCTGTTGAGTGGTGAATGAGCCAGTTATCTTTCCAATCAACATACAACGCCGTTGTACCATTGCCAGCAGCCCACTTGGAAGCACCACCTAAAAGCGTCAGCGAGGGCGGCAAGGTTACTGACGTAGCTGACTCAATGCCTTGAGATGAGAGTTTTGCAACTGAACCTGTTCCTCGACTGACCATGCATACGCTGACAGCCAGTAAAACCAGCGCACTTGCAAGGAATAATCTCTTCGGCAAGCCGCTCTCCTCTTCTTTGTATATGGATTCAACTTGCTGATATGCTTTGCTTATGATGTTGAACTTGAAAAGCTAAATGGAAGTTCTGACTTGAATTGAAAACTGCAGCAGCAAACCTTTCAAAGGCTATTGTCTCAGACTTTTGTGAAGGGCCTTTATTGTGCCTGAAACTGTCAAGACATGCACGGCCGCAGGCTTGTCTCCAATGTGCGTTATTGAAGCCAATGCGGTTCGAACCATATCGACGGTTGTGTGCCCAGTGCGCAGGACGACACTCTTGTTTTTTTCGTCAAAGCTGATTAGACTCAGGCTTGTTTGGCTTGCACCGTATTCGCCGTAAAGCCTATAGACGGTTTCCCAGACGGCGTCCATAAACTCCTTCGAGCTAAGCGTCTCGCAGGAGTCTATCTTCAAGGCGAGGTAGCGCCGCTTCACTTTTTTCAGCAATCATTTCCTCTCCGGGTGACCCGTATTCCAGGCGCGATGAATCGCGGACTTAGTTTTTCCCTGTTCCTTCTGACGATTGCCGTGGGGTTTTTGGAAACCGCTTCCGTAGCAATGTCCTTGTCCAAGCCGAACAGAAACGAGAGGGCTGCCAAGTCCAATGGTCTTCGCATCAGAAGCTCTTCTGAAACCCCGCTTGAAAGAACTATTGGAACGTGAAACTCTTTGGCCGTCTGAACTTCCTTCCGCAGGAGGGAAAGAAGCTTCACCTTTGCTGCCCCTTCTTGGGTGAGCAACGGTTTCATGTCCACTTCAAGAGAAGCCAGGCATGATGAAGCCAGTTCAGCTTCAGCCGAATCGAAAAATGCCCTCCTGAAGTCCGGCTGGGGAAAGTTCAGAAGGTCGACGCGTCGGTCTTTCGCCGCCTGCCTCGCAACAGCCTTCGACTCGCACATGACGGCAACTAGCTCGAACCTTCGCCTCAACTTCCTCACGTCTTTCAGCAACTCTTCGGGTGTGCGGGGCTTCAGGTCCACGCGGGATGCAAATCCTATGCTTACTTCTTCGCAGACTCTTTGGACTTGCTCAAGCTGATGTTCAGGAGTCCATGGTGAAAGGGGCACGGCCACTAGGCTGTATCCAAGAGTTGAAGCCTTGCTTATCAAGCGTGAAGCCTGTGACGGATCGCTGATGTTCACACGCAGGTGTAAGTCAGTGTAGGTTCTTTTCATGGTAGTAACCCGGATCTTCTGCAGATGTCTATGACTTCTTCTGCACTGTGCTTTTTGAAGTGTATTCGCAGATGAATGGGGTCTGTTGAACTTAGCTTGAGTTCGTTGAGGAAGGCAGACTGTTTGTCTAATCGAACGTAGAGGTTTCCTTTGTCCAGGTGCTGTTTGACGTCGTTTGCCAAGATTTCTTTGTCTAAGATGCTTAAGCCTGAACACAACTTCTCGAAGGCGGCTTGAACTTGCTTCTTCTCCTTGATCTTTGTCTCATAAAGAATTATGGGGTTGCCGTGATGTCCGGTCAGGTTGACCTTCTTGAAGGTTACAGTGTCGATTGATTCTCTGGACAGAGTGTTGCGTGTTGCGGTCAGAACCCTCTCTGGGTCCTCGGTTGCGTGGGCAAAGACCCTTATGTCGATGTAGCCGACTTGAACTTTGGAAGCCAAGACCGCATCACTAGTCGTCATTAGCGCGGCCTTAACTTTTAGATTTTCTCTTACGCGTCTTTGTCTTTGCCGCGGCTTTCCTTTCTTCCAAAAAAGTCTTGACGGCCTCGACGTTTTCCTCATGAGCCGTCTTTCTTCTCGGGTCGACTGCAACGTGAAGCTTCACAGCTTCGCCCATGCTCAGGCCTGCTTTCTTCAGCTCTCCTGGGCTGTAACCTTTCCCCAGGCTTCGTCGTCCACGCTTCTTAGATACTTTGGGTCTTTTAACCATCATTCGGCTATTTTCCTCCCATGCCAGCTTTCAAGCTTGGTCTAAACTTCTCTGCGCCACGTCCTCTCCTTCGCAGGCTTCTAACCTTCTTGCCCGCGCTGGTTAAGCTTCTGAAAACTCTTCTGCGATGCTGTTTCTCGCATATCCAGTTGATGTTCTTGTCGGCTCTTATTGACGGATGTTGCGGGTCAACCATTATCACTTCCCACCATTTTGAAACACCATCTTCGCCGACCCAGTAGGAGTTCAAGACCTCAAGGTTCGGAAACTTTCTACCGACCCTTTCCTCAGCGATCAGTCGCATGCTCTTGGACAGCTTGAACTTTTCGACACCCATCCTCTTCGGTCTTCTACCAGAGGTCGGCCTCTGCTTTCTGAAGCCACTTCTCCTGACGCGCACACGACCCAGCACAAAGCCTTGCTTGGCCTTGTACCCAAGCTTTCTCGCCCTGTCCAACCGCGTCGGCCTCTCTATGCGAGTTATCACTGGTTGCCTTCGCCACTCTATCAACCTGCTGCGCATCAGTTCATGCACAAAGGATTTCTCTGGTTTCGACCATGCCTCAGCAATGTACTTGTAGGCCATCCACTTCACCTTAATCTTAGTTTGCAGTTCAGCCTTTCGGCCACATCCCAGCGGACGCCTCATCCGCCGATGATTTTGAATCATAGCATCTAGCAACGAAATAAACCTTTCCAGACTTTTCCGTTTTGAAGGGCGACGCGAGTTGAAAACTGTCTTCGAGGTTTTATGAGTGTCAGTGTGGACAGACTGTGTGTTGTTTCTCACTTCATTATTTTGGAGGCAGCCTCTTCGAACAGGGCTCCTGTTCGCGCGCGCCACTTTTCGAAGTCTTTAGGGGTCTCTGGGTATTCTTTGTAGTGGGCTTTGACCTGATTCATGTACTTGACCGTGAGACGGAGCTTGTTCAAGAAGCTTATTCTCTTCAATCCTCTGAAGACTCTCCTGCTGGTCTCGGTGATGTTCAGATGAAACTCGTCGCCTAACCCTGCCTTGAGGACGTCTTCCTCCGTTAGGAGGTGGTACCTCATTCCGTAGTTCAGGTCTTCGTCCCGGCAGGACAGGAGCATCATTCGAAAAACGTCCAGTCTGGCCTGTTTTGCTCCGTACGCCTCGTTGTACCTTAGGCTGTAAGGCCACAGAGATTCCTGGCTGACATCTCCTTTTTCGAGGGCTTCGACGATGGTCTTGGCGGCAAGGTGGCCGCTGAGCATCGATGGCCCTATTCCTCCGCCGTGTATCGGGTTGACCAAGCAGGCTGCGTCACCGGTGATCACAACGCCGTTTCCAACCATGCAGTCTAGGGGCCTTCGAGTCGGGTCGTACCATGCTCCTCCGTTTAGAAGCAGAGAACCGTCAAAAGCAGGCTTGGTGAGAATGTGCTTGTAGAACTGGTCCTTGGGGTTTGGAAACTTGTTGCGCATGCAGATTCCCAGGCCTGCGTTGACTCTTGCCCCGCCTTTGGGGAAAATCCACGCGTAGCCTCCTGGAGTCGCCTTCTGGTTGAGGTAGATTTCGCAGTAATCCGTGTTTTCGGTTTCCTGTTTGAGCTGGCGGATCTCGCGGTAGCAGGCTTCAACGTCCTCGTTTGCAACCTCGTTCTGAACACCCATCATTTTGGGCAGCTTCTTCCTTACAGCCGCTACGAAACCGCTCGCGTCAACAGTCACCCTGCCTCTCAGCTCCACCTCCTCGCCGGTTTTCAAGTTCTTGGCCAACACGCCGGCCACGAAATTCCCGTCGATCAGCGGCTTCAAGCATTGCGTTGAATCCAGAAGGCGTGCACCTTTATCTATTGCCTTCCTGAGCAGCCACTGCCCGAAGAGTCGCCTGTTGAGCAGGTAGCCAACGAAGTCCTCGTGTTCCACCGTAAACGTCGTGTTCATGTCTGGAGAATGGATCCTGATGCCCTCGATCCTCTTCTCAAGTTCGCCGCCCTGCGGTTTTTGCAAGCCTAGGGTTTTCAAGTGATGCTCTCCAAGGGCGTCCCCGCAGATTTTTTCGCCGACCTCTTCTCTCTTCTTTCTCTCGATGAGGCACACTTTCAAACCTGCTTCGGCTGCTGTTTCTGCAGCGAGGCACCCTGCTGTTCCAGCCCCGACTACCATTACGTCGAATTTCTCCAACGTAGACACCCGAGAGAGACTTTGCCTTCTACTCGTTTGTCATTATTCATAACCTTTACTGAACCCGTCTCATAGCGCACATCGGCTGTTTCGTCCCCTTACACATCGAAAGGCTTTTCATTAACGATGCGAACTTACGAGTTAATACTGATTAGTGATTCATAATAGTTAATTATATTCTGGGCCAACGATGGAAAACAATCAAGACTGATTGAAAAGGTGTGTTGAAAAATGATGAAGAAAGCAGATATCAAGAAAGGCATGGCGTACAAGGTCGACCTGACAAAGATCGACGGCGACGGGGCGTTTCCATGTCCAAACTGCGGGTCCATAATAAGTCCCGACGACGAATCAGAAGAGAACTATCAGATCCTTCATACTAAGGTGAAGAACGACGAGCTTGCAGAATTGGTTGTGATTTGCAAAAAATGCGGAATCACGATCAAACTTGTAGGCTTTGTACCGCCGCCAGAAAACTAGACCGGCCGCTTGATAAGGCAACCTATTTTTCTTGCGTAAGTCTCCGGCTCACAGTGATGAAGATGAGCCACAGCGCAACGCTGTAAAGAACCCCGTTAAAGAGCGCGCTCATGACAGCAATGTACTGGCTGACCGATGCTCCGATCAGAGTGCACAGGACGTTTCCTGGAAACATCGGAGAGGGAATCAGCAGCGACGCAGCCGTGAATAATATGAAGAAGACCATCAGGATCATTGTTCCCTTCGTTGCCGATCGCTCCGCTTTTGTTTTCACCCGTATTCCAGTAGGGTTACAGCCTCGTCAGTGTCTAGCATCGCAATATTTAATAAACCTTATCGTATGGCCGTAGGACAGAAATACACCAGGGGCTTGCGAGTCCTAAAGACCAAGAAGATTCAGTGAGCATAGCACGTAGTATTAGAATAAGGAACAGAGAATGAAAATTGCCACCAGCCCGATTGCCACCAGTTTCCTTCCGTTTGACAAGCTGGAGACGTCGTCCAAGGGTCCAGGATGCCTGTACATAGAGATCAAAATCACGAAGAAGGCCATCGGCCAGAATCCTTCGATCACCAGCAACAGAATGGACAGAACGGTTAGGACCGTTCGCGCTTTTTCGCCGAGCACAGACCTGGCAGCGTGGCCGCCGTCGAGCTGTCCAGCGGGCAACAGGTTGAGCATGGTGACTAACATGCCTGCCCAGCCAGCGAAGGCAACGGGGTGCAGCAAGACATAGTGATTTGCTGGAAGTTTTATGAGAAAAGCGGCAAACAGGTCGAAGATCAGGGGTGAAGGAAGGAAGCTCTCGCCGCCTGTGATCGGACGAATTGGAGAGAGCATTAGCCCAACTATGGTTGCTATCAAAGCCACTATGAACCCGACGATCGGTCCACTGGACCCCACGTCGAACAAGGCGTCTCTGTTTGGTGGAAGAGACTTCTGCATTATCACTGCACCAAAAGTGCCGATGCCCAAGAGGTCCCCTATGGGTGGTGGACCTGGAATAAAATAGGGCGGCGTTGCTTCTACCCCGCTTCTGTTAGCCGTGAGTTTGTGGCCCATCTCGTGGGTCCCAAGTATGGCCATAATAGCTACTGTGAATGCTCCGGCTCCTATCAGTGGGCTGCGCATCACTCCCGTACCAACAAGGTCGGCTGAAAGCAAGTAGCCTGTAGCGAACGTCGTGCCTATCGTGGCGAAAAACAACGCCCAGTTCACGAGTATGTTGCTCTTCTTCACAGGCGGCTTTGGAACAACTCTCAAGACCACCTTTCCATCAACTTTTCGCAGGAGCGCAATCAGGTTCATTGACTCCAAGTGTTTCAGAAGCTTGAGAAAGGCCTGCTTCGTTTCCTGAGGCTGTTTCAAGTAGTACGTTGGAATGCCGCGCTCTAGCATAGACTCCTCAACTTGAAAATGTGCAGAAACTGTCTGGGTTATCTTCTCGAAATCTGCCTGCTGGATGAAATTTGCTTGAGCTGTCTCGCTTGGTTCTTCAGTCATTACGTTCCTGCCCTTTCGTGCATTCCAGTAGTAGAATTTTCAGCAAATAGAAAAGTCTATTGGAAATATTCCCTCACTCTTGTTCAGATTGTTCCCTGACCAATTCTTGCTATTGTCTTAAACTGAGAGTCTTTGAACCTAGGATCAGTCTGTTGCTTTCAATTCATCGAAAGTATTATAAAAAGAGGACAAGCTTAGCTTGTATTAATATCGGCAGTTGAAGCAGATGAATTTCACGCTAGTCTGCGACCTCATGATGGATTTAGAGGGATCCATTCGTCCAGCTATGTATCTCGCTAGAGAGCTGAAGGCGAGAGGACACAGCGTGTCCATAATGTCGCCGATGATGTCGAGAGAGGTTGAAGATCGTCTAAGCGCCATCGGAATAATTCCTCTTAACTTACACGCGAAGCTTGCTGCGAAGAGTTCAGGTCTTTCCATACTTTGGCTTGAAACGTGGGCTCGTGAAGCTTTCCTCCGGCTGAATTCGAGACGTGCCATCGACGAATCTTCCAGAGTGATCAATTTTTCGCAGGTGATCTCCGCGCCTTCATTGGTCTGGTACTTGCAGGGGCCTCCTTCCTTGGCCTTGAGGGACATGGAAAAGGAGCTTTCTCCTAGCTTTCGAATAGTCTATGATTTCCTCAGACCGGTCATCGATTATGCGGATGGGAAACTTGCTTCTCGCATGGACAGAGGCTCAAATCTAGTTATTGCAAATTCAAAGTTTTGCGCTTCAATGTATTCGAGCCTTGGGGTCAAAACAGACTGCATAATCTACCCGCCCATTGACTGCCAGACTTTCCGACCTTCAACCTCCACACCATCTTCCGACTACGTGTTGACCTATTTTGGAAAAGAGACGAAGTTTTCCATCGTAAAGAACGTGGCAGATTTGGGTCTTAAGATCAAGGCGTTCGGTGCCAAGACGCCCTTCATTCCAGAAGGCCTATTGAAACATCCTAACGTCGAGTTCTTAGGAAGAGTCTCCACAAAGGAACTCTTGGACCTTTACTCGAATGCCCTTTTCACCATGTTCCCGTTCACTCATGAGCCCTTCGGATACGTTCCGCTTGAAAGCATGGCATGCGGAACGCCGGTGCTTACCTATGACTGTCAAGGTCCAAGCGAATACGTGGTTAATGATCACACTGGCTGGCTTGTTCACACAGATGCTGAACTTCTGCAGAGGAGCGTAGAATTGTGGAAGGAACAGTATCCCTCAGAGACAAGAACGAACTGCGTGAAAGCAGCTTCAAAGTTCGACAAGCGCCAGTACCTTGAACAATGGTTGGAAATAATAGGGAAGCTAAGCGAAGATCGAACACTGTTTTTCCAAGATGCAAGGGCCATAGCAGTGTAACACTGAAAGCGCTCACTCATACAAAAGAAATAAGAGCATTCTCTTATTAGAAAAAGTCATTAGACAAACCAGAAACGACCCTTCGTTTGAGAGTACTGAGAAGAATTATGCATAATGTGTGTTTTATCACGGACCCGCTCGTGACAACTATGGGAGCCGTGAGACCGGCCATACTGCTTGCAAGACAATTCCGCAGAGAAGGAAACGAAGTTACCATCATTACAACACGTTTTGACCAAGCAGTACACGACAAATTGTTGGACGAAGATATCGTGCTCAAAGATGTTGGTCCCCATTTTTCACTCATTCCTTCGCTCCCCACACTTGACGCTTGGGGGCGATGTCTAGTAATGCAGAAGCCCGTGGCTGAAATCAACGATTCAGACCTTGCAGTCAACACTTCGTCATGTATCATAAGTCAAGCTCGAGCGTACTACGCTCAAGGTCCGATGACGAGAGCTCTCGATGACCTGTTTCCTCAAATGCCTATGCGTTACAAATATCCCTACAAGTTGCTGGGATCGACCCTTCGAATTCTTGAGCGACATCTGGTTAAGAGGTTTCGGGATCTATCAGACATTTTTGTGGCCAATTCGGCATTTTGCGCTTCGATGTACGAAAAGTGGGGGATAAGTGTTGACAAAATCATAAGCCCACCCTTAGACTGCTCCCTTTTCGAGCCGAAGACTTCTAACCCTACTGCAGACTACGTCTTGACGCACTTTGGCACCTACGGCAAAGAGGGAAAATTCTCAACCGTCAAGGCAGTCGCTGATGCTGGAGTGCCAATCAAAGTCTTTGGCGACAAGTCGCAGGTCCCAGAGCCCCTGAAGAAACACCACAGGATTAGCTTTCTCGGCAAAGTCACTGATGCAGAGCTTGCAGATCTCTACTCGAACGCGCTCTATATCCTCTTTGCCTTCGAGCATGAACCTTTTGGCTACATACCGGTGGAAAGCATGGCATGCGGAACCCCCGTTCTAACTTACCGAAAGCAGGGACCTTCTGAGAGCGTGGTAAACGGGAAAACTGGCTGGCTTTCAAACAACGACCGAGAAATGGTAAACCTGGCTGTCTTTCTCTGGAAGGATGGCTACGGTGGCGATATGCGAAACGAGTGCAGAAAAAGAGCGCTTACCTTTGACGTGAAGAATGCCACTGAGGTGTGGAAGAACATATTAAGCTCAAGAAACTCTTTCGGCCGCGTTTTGGAGGAAAATCAGAAACATCTTTACGGAGTACAGTGAACAGGTTGGGCACACGAAAACACAAAATAGTGATGATTAGCGTCAACGACACTCAGACGCCAACAAGTGGAGGTGAGTACACCTACAGAGTCATAAAGGACGAATCACTGAGACAAGGATATCAAGTTCAAGAAGTTTCTGTGCCAGTGTTACTCAGAAGTCTGCTGGGAAGTAAGAACGAAGAAGCGCAGACGCAAAATGCCGTTAGATTGCTATTGCATTTTCGATGTTTCTTTGAATCCCTATACAAGCGCTGGCAGCATGGGTATTTGGTGATTACGTCTTCTAGCCCAGTGTTTCCGGTTTTTGGCCATCTGGTGTACCATCAACCTAAGACAGGCATTTGCTGCACGATGGGCAGAGGATACCTTAGCCGATATGAACGGTTGGGTATGCTGATACACGAAAACGAGAACTTGTCTCCCGTATGGTTATTCGCGAAGAGAAGTCACATACTACATCTAAGCAACAGTCACTTTACTAAAGGGGTGATTAGCGAACTTTATGGTTTGGACTCCTTGGTGCTCTATCCACCTGTTTCGATTCCTGTTCGAAGCAGCATCGGTACGGGCAAGGAAAGAGTTTCTGGAGTGATAATAGCAAGACCAAGGGCGATTAGTGGCATAACATTTCTTCCTGAAATAATAAAGGAACTGCCGAAGACCGTTAAGTTTGTTGTCATTGGAAAGGCAGACGCTGTAGGAATGGAAGTCTTGCGTTTTCTGAGAAGGAAAGGAATCGACATTGAATACTTGGGATATGTCAGCGAAGCTATGAAGTTGGACATATTTAATCGATTTTCTCATTATCTCCACTTGGGCTTTAACGAGTCATTTGGCATAACGATTGTCGAAGCGATGGCTGCAGGCTGCATACCTGTGGCACCTAAAAGCGGAGCAATTCCAGAATACGTGCCTCAAGACCTGCTTTATTCAAACAATCAAGAAGCCTCTGAGAAAATAGCGGCGCAAATCGGCCTTGGAGATTCAGACCTCGAAACAGAACTCAAGAATACGGCCAAGAGGTTTGACGAAAAGAAATTCAGAAGCGGAATTGCCGATTATATAAACATGTTAGATATGAAGGGTCTTCAACATATCGAGTGAGAGAAACAGGCGCGTGTCACTACCTTATGCTACTAAAGATGATTATACGCAGACGGATCGATTCAAGGGGCAGGCGCCCCATCGCTCTTGATTGCGCTAGCTAGATACTCTAACGATAATACGGTCCACGTAAATATCTGCAAGACTAGTTGTGAAAATTCGAAACTCAAGACTTGACCTGAACATCGCTGTTGAAAAAGTCATTGTCAAATTGTTCCACCCTTGGTCATGAATGTCAGCATTGTAAAGGTCTTTACTGGTCAAAACCACGCCGCCATTCTCGTCACTGACATCAAAAGATGCCAAAAGACCGTCGGTGTAGTTCCGCACTTTAATTTCAAAAGTGACATTGTAAGTTGCGGATGGCAAACAAGCGTATGGGCCGTAAATAAACGTACCATTATTAACACCTCCTTGTGAGAGGTCCACATAACCACTATTTGAAGAATCGTCTTTGACTACCTGTCCAGAGCCAACTGAGAAGTCTCTGTAATCGAAGATTTCGTATTCAGCGTAGGGTACAAAGATCATCGGGCCCTCATAGCTCTTCCTAAACAAGACCAATGAACCTCCGACGGCGTATACGCTAAAACGTTTGTCATTGGTAATCTCGCTTAACACGAAGGACCTCCATATGTCGTATGTGTTTAGGTCTAGTAACACGTAGTCAGTTTCGTCTATCTGCTGATTGATGTATTTTATAAGTGCCTCATGTTCAGATGGTGAGTCTATGACAGGAATAACATATGCGTTTATCCTATTTGAAACATGTGGAAACACGATGTTTTGAGCCAATATGGAAGCATTGGATGGTATCAGTTTTATCATGTCTTGCATTGACTCAACGTATCTCGCATTGGAGTTTGGACGGGCGTACCAAAGAAGCTGCGGTTGCCCTACTAAATTGTAAGCTAGAGGGCTGATGGGGCTCAACGAAATGACGAAGATTAGCGAAACAATCACAATAGTTCTAAGGGATGATTCTATGTCATTGACATGCACCTTTGAAGTAGAATTACGCTGTTGTGCTGGTAGTTGTTTCGAAAGGATGTGCTGATGACCTAGACCCTCAAGCGCTGCCAAAAAAACGAGTGGCACTATGTATAGTGCGTATTGCGCGCCTACCATGTAATATGGTCCGTAATTTGTAAGAAGGAACGGTGCAAGAATGATAAGCGCTACTAAGCAGAATTTGCTTCTAAAGGAAAGGAAGAGAAGTGGGGCGAAAAGAAATATGATGTAGAAGAATTTGAGATAGTAGTCGCTCAGAAGAGCTTCTAACGCGAGCCGAGGGTTGAGTAGCACATAAGCAGGTAACGAAAGTATGTCCCCTTGAAATCCAAGGACTTGGAAAGTACTTGTCGCACGATAAAGATTCAAAAAGGCAGGAGCGATCGGGAAAAGATCCCGAACGTATCTAGCAATGAAATACCAGATCACAGACATGGCCATCGTTGTTGATAAAACCTTGGAAGTTACACTTGGTCGAAACTGTAAATGTCTAATTGATCCTATAGCTGAACGTATGTCCGAGGAGGTTAACAGAAAATAAACAGCCATAAGAAGAATAATTGGCGCTACATGTTCTTCCACCGTTAGGGCAAGCAAGACGGAGATGAAATAAAGCTTCCACTTCTTCTTCACAAGGAAATAGCATAGAGAGAAAATTAGAAGCGGGATGAAGGCTTGCTGGTGAAAGTCAAACCAGTTCGCTCCCTGAAGAGCTGGATAAAGTAGATAGGCTATCCCCAACACAAAACCAGCTTTCTTACTCTTCAGCATCTCAGAAGCTAGCAGATAGAGAGGTAGAGCCCCTAGGGCTAGTATGAAAGACTGAAGTACAAGCAAAGTGGTTGCGGACGGATGAACCGCGTAAAAGGGCAAAAGAACGAATAGTATCGGGCTGAAATGCACTCCAAAATAGCATCCACTTGGATTTAAATAAAGCTCTGCTGTGTAGTAGAAGAGTTTTCCACTAAACAGTGTCGTGTAAAATGACTGGTCAAATATTCCTAAGTCCCATGCGAATGTACCAAACCCATAATGTTTCATAACGGTATAATAAGAGAAGATGATTCCGTATGCAATAATACATATGAGAATAAGGTAGTTGTACCGACTTCCGCGTAGCATCTTTCCAAAAATACTTTTCAGTCTTCTCCAAAGACTCGATATCAATTCCTTTTGCCTCTCCCTTTATTCGTTCAATAGCTCGCGGTAGTTCTAAATCTTGTGAAAGACGTTCTTGAGGCATGCAAATTTAAATGTTGCGAGTTATTAGGAAAGTCCTGCCGCCATCAACAGTGTTAATGTTGCTCAAAATAAATATTAGTTGTATTATTAGCATTTGTAAGCGTGGCCTTGAGATGGAAATAGTTCTGGCTCATCCCTCATTGAATTCTGCTGGCGGGGGTGAACTTGTTTGCTTATCATTGGTCAAAGCGTTGCGTCAGGAGGGACACAAAGTGGTTGTTGTTACAGTTGATAGAACAGACTGGAACCGGTTGAAAAGGATTCTTGACCAGCGTTGTCCAAGTCAAGAGCGCAGCCTCTTGCCAAGCTTGCCAGAAACTGCGTCTCCCCTAGCGCATGGACTTCTTCTACTAGGGTTCTACTTTGCAGAACTTTTGCTGTTAAGGCTAGTGAAGAAAGACAAATTGTTGATAAGTACCTGTGGAGAAAAAGTGAATTCCATCGCTGATATCGTGTATGTGAACGGCACGCCGCTTAGATGTGCATTCACGCTTCCTGACATAGGTGTCAAGAGGAAGTGTTACAGCAAATTATACAACTTGCTCTTGAAGACCGTTGATAGGCTAGGCACGACCACCATTGTAGCAAATTCAAAGTTCAGTCAAGAGATAATTTGGAAATGTCTCAGACGAGAGGCCCTGGTTGCTTATCCGCCAATCAACCTGCGAAGGTTCGTCTCGACAAAAAAGAACGGGACTCGCAAGAATACCGTGGTTTCAGCTTCGAGATTCTTGCCCGAACAAAATCTTGAGCACATCCCAAAAATCGCAGAAATGGTGCCGAATGCAAATTTCCTAATCGTTGGACCAAGCGACGCAACTTCAAGAGGCGTGCTTGAAAAATTGCACGAAATGATCACCGAATCGAATGTAAGAGACAGAACAAAGGTGCTGACAAACGTATCATCTTCAGAATTTTTGGAAGCCTTGCTTACAGCCAAAGTATTCCTTAGAACTCTGCCACATGAGCCTTTTGGCATGTCTGTTGTCGAAGCTATGGCTGCTGGGTGTGTTCCTGTTGTTCCCAGAAACGGAGGGCCATGGCTTGACATACTTGAGGGAAAGGAGGGCGTTTACGGGTTTTCTTACGGAAGCATTTCGGACGCTGCTGAGAAGATCAGGATGCTATTGGAAAACGATGAGTTGAGGATCGAAGTGTCTGCTAGGGCTCGCAGGCGAGCCATGGACTTTGACAGTTCAGTTTTTGAGAGCAAGATCCTAAGCGTTGTGAAGAAGGTTTATTCGCGAAAGTTTGAATAATTATCTTCACCCGGTAGACGGTGATTTGCTGTCGTGCACTGTTAGAGAACCAAGTCCTGTTCTGGCCTGACCTCGCCTGAGAAGGTCCGCTCTGATTTTGAATTTTCGTATTGAAAAACTGTTAAAAAATTGGGGTAAAGAAAAAAGGTGGGGATGGTTTTTATGGGTCGGGGTGTATTCCGCCTTTTAGTGGAGGAGTATTAGCATCCCATACGTATGGTAGCGTATTCATTGCGTCAACGATTCCTGTTTCGCTTATCGTGCCCAGCACTTCGACGACGTTGAAAGCTTTTGGCTTAAAGGTTGTTGTGTTGTAGACGATCTGTAGTACGATGCTCGTTGCGCCGCATGGGAAGCTTTGGAATTCCTGTATGAGATCCATGTAGAACCAGTTGGCAGCGTAGTAGGTGTCTCGGCCCCAGTTGCCCCAAACGAGCAGTCCTGTTGTTCCGTTGAGGTCTTCGAATGTTGAAACCACCGCGTAGCCATATTTGTTCGTGTCCACGTGTGCCTTCTGGGCCGTCGAGTTCCAGCATGATAGTGCAACTATAGCGCCATTCCAAGGCGTGTATGGTGTGAACTGGCCTAGACCGTAGAAGGCTGTTGTAAAGTCGTTGCCGTAGTACGCGAGCATGTTCGCGAGCGGACCGCCCGAGCCTACTAAGTTGGCTCCTGCGATCTGCCAGTCATAGCCCACTGGGTCCCAGTCGTCTTTGAGTCCTGTTCTGAGGTCCGTCGTGCTATAGTAGTAGGGACTCCACGGTGTGCTTGTGCCAGTGCTCATGGGACTGAATATCCATGGCATCTGGTTAGCGCTCTGTGTGTCGTTTATGTCCTCGCCTGATATACCGTACTCTACTTCTTTGTCCTTCAAAGCAGCCGTGATCATTGCTAGACCTGCAGAGTCGACGGAAGCAGCCTTCGTCCCGACGATGCCCCATTCGTACCTTCCAGGTATCTCTTCCTTGTACAGGAAGCTGGTCCAACGAGGCGTAAAGGTAAGTGTTGCACTCACATTGAAGTAATTGATTCCGGTAGAAGTGTTGTTAAAGTATTTCACTGTCACTGTGTAGTTCACGAAGAAGTCCCAATGATCGACTTCAACATCTTTAAGGTCAGTGAACAAGGTGCCGTCGTCTGGACCGGTTATTTGCCATTTTATTCTCAAGTTTGCCAATGACATTGTCATGTTGTAAAACGGCGCTGACCCATTTGCTGGCTCAAGGATCGTCGCGAAGTTGTTGCTGCCTATCTCAAGGCTTGTGGTGTCTTCTTTGAACACTGTGAAGTCTTTTGCTTCCCAGACCATTCCTCCGCTGTATGCCCACGTTGTGTTGCCGGCGGCTGTCACGTTATTGAACGTGCCGCTGAAGTCTTCGACGTCTATGTTGTGACTGACATCCAACGTGTCCTCCCAATTCGCGCCCATTGCCAAACTACCGGCGCCTTCACCGAAGTTGAAACCGTTTGTCGTTACGTTGAACGCCGTTTGCGAGGTGAGAGTGAAGCCGTTCGTTTTGTTGCACACGTCTGTTGCGTAGATGATCTTTATCACGTCTCCCTTGCTGAAGATCGTGGTGTCAGGGAAGTATATGTAGCCTGTGCCGTCCCCCAATGTGTAGAGTTCGTAGGTAGGATCAAATCCAGTCTTAGTTCTAATTGGATACTGTAGCACATCATTAAGGAACACTCTTTCAGATTGGTTGTTGTAAGTCTCCCAAATAGGAACATAGTGCACTGGGAATTGAGACAGGCCGATCATGAGCGTTGGGGATAGCAGGTTGGCTGCTGTTATCGTGTGGTAGTCCACCCAAGTGTTGAGGTTCTTCGTTATGGCGCTGTTCAGGTCGTACGGTGTGAAGACTGAGTCAAGCTGGTAGTGAGCTTCAATGTCAAGTGTTGTCCCCAAGTATTTCCCGGTTTCTTGAGGATCTTGTGCATTGTGATAGTTTGCTATGCCTTTGACTTCAACTGCTCTGAACATCGGCAATGTTGCAGGGTCCATCGCAATGTCCCATTGGCCTATTATGAGTGGAGATCGCTTCGGTGCGCTGCTCAAAGTGTCTACTCTCGTGTTATAGAACGGCTGCAAGAAGTTTAGAATGCCGTCGACCGTGTGCGAAGATGTCGGTGGCCAAAAGGCAGCCCAAGCCACGAACAGATTGTCGGAGGATATCACCTGTGCATAGTCGTATTGGTCTGTCCATGATATGGGCACACCAGTGGTGCTCGTCGTAAAGCCTGCCCCATCGGTTATCACAGATTCTGCGCTTTTGCGCACGTACTTGTAGCGGAACTCCAACACGGAAGTTGTATCTGGTGGCGTGGTAAAGGTGACAGTTGTAGTGGTTCCATAGGTTACGTTGTAAGGTGCTGGTTGTATGCTTGGGTCTTGGAAAGCGCCGTCTATGTACACTTTCATGTAATCTGGAGAGACTGGATCACTGTTGGGTGGATGTAGTGTGTAGGTCCATGAGCCGTCTGGATTTATGGTGTGTGTGGTGGATCCTACTTGGTGCTCGATGTAGTCTGTGGTCAGGTTCTGTGCGATTGACCAGCTTGGTGTGTAGCAGGTAACTCCTTGTTCTTCGTAGAAGTGGGCGTAGCTAGCGAAGTTTGGTGATGGTCCGAGGTCGTATTCTTCACGGTCGCTCAGTTGTACGTCAAGCTTGCCCCATAGGTTCAATTTTTCGATCGTGACCTTTACATCCTTGTACAGAACCACTTGCTTGGAAACTTTGTCGAAGATCATGGTTATGATCAGATCGACCACTGGCCACTGGACTGTGCCGTCGTTGTCATAGATGTGGTTGGTTGCCTGAGCTATGTACTCTCTTGGACCGTTGTAGAGCACCTGCAGCGGATCTGTGACGACCATTCCGTTGGTTTTCCTGCCACCGTAGGGCGGGCTAGTCGGAGTGCCAGTTACGTTGATTATCCAGTCTCCGCCGGCTACGTGACCGTCAGAAAACAGTGCGAATGCCCACAGGTTCCTGTCCTTATTAGGCTCATTGGGGTCGATGTAGCTGATGTAAAGGTACCAACCGTTGATCCATTGATGCTGTCCAATCAGCGGAGTGTTCCGAGCGAATGGGTCGTTACCATCGTAGCTCATGCCGTGCCAGTTTCCCTGTACTAATTGGTTATCACCTGGTGCGATGCCGATTAGTTCACCAAATTGTGAGAAGCCGAAGCTTACGTTGTTTGCTTCAAACGGATACTGGGAGTAGGTGTCAGTGTTGAGATTGCCGTTGGCAACTGTATAGAAAGAAGAGCTATCGTTAACTCCTCTCGTTAGATTTATTGCACTGAACATCGATAGAAATATTGTTACGGTTACTATCGTTGCAATAAGCATTTTCTTTTTTTGCATTTTCATTCCTCATTTAAATTGTTCTTTCTATAGTTTGTAACCATTCGATTTAAAAGGTTTTCCATCCAAGAAAAAGGGAACAGAAAAGAGAGAAACCAAAAAATCCACGGCCTTTTCAAACACGAAGAGAAAAATCGGATTTCTCGCAAGACATGCCGAGCAACTTCTAAACTTCCGCCTTCGCTGTACAGTGCAGTTGGGCTGAAATCTTACCATGACAGCGACCGAAATCACACCAGATCGCATGGAAAAACGTGCCAACCTGAGTCTCAAAGGACACCTCTGAAGAGGTCTTCGCTCCGAGAGATGCTCAACTCACTTGCGGCGCACTCATTGCACTGATCGAAAGAACCGTCTGTGCCTCTCAAAACGACGACGGGCCTTGCTTCCTTACCCTGTCCCATGAGCAACTCCGCTGCGGCAGCAACCTCATCCAACACGGCAACGTTCTTGACCTTCAAAACCTGTCCGAACAGATCCCGCGTCCCGCGATAATCCCTGAACGGGTTGATTCCAGCAGCTCCTATCGCAAAGTTCACCTGCCCTCGCCTGAAAGGGCGACTGTAAGTGTCGCAAACGATCACGGCTACGTTCAGGCCTGTCAGCTTCTTCAATTCCGAGCGGCACTTTTTCGCGGACTCATCAGGGTTCTCGGGCAACAACGCAAAGTTTCCTCTCCCCTCAACGTTCGACTTGTCTATTCCAGCGTTTATACATATCAAACCGCGCTTGTCCTCGACCAGCAGCACTTCATTAGAAGCCTTGAGCACGTTCGCAGTCTCGCTCAAGACAAGCTCCACGAACCTCGGACTCTTCCCAGTCGTCTTGGCAAGCTCCTGGGCTCTTCGTGAAGGAACAACTTCTCTCAGCATGGACAAGCGATTCTCAGCCTTCGAGAAGACCTTCTGCGCCACAACGATCACGTCGTCTTCCTGAATCCTGAAGCCGTTCTTTTCACAGGTCTCAACGATGATTTTCGCAACGTTGTCTCCTGGCTTCACAAGCGGAAAACCTTCCAGAGCGAACGCAGTGAAACTTTTCAAGCAGTCCCCTCCCAATTGTGGATCAGCTTGTTCTTGCACTTCGTTAAATCTCTTGCTCAACCACGCATAACTAGAAAACCATTAAGCTCAAGATTTTGAAGTTTTATCCTGAATTCATAACGCTTAAGCTGGCACGGACAAGAGGAATAGCACAAGCTAGACTACAAAGTGGATGCTTCCCCATGAAGAAACAATTCACGTTACTATTCATCCTATTCATCTTGGTATTTGGTTCTCTAAACATCGTGTACAAAAGCCTGCCCACCGTCAAGGCCACATATGTTGAAGGCGTGATCACGCAGGACACAATATGGACCCTAGTGGACAGCCCGATCGTTCTTTCTAACAACGTGACCGTCAACCCGGGGGCAACGCTCACAATCGAGCCTGGCGTTGAGGTCAGGTTCGGAGGAGACTTTTCGTTGATGGTGAACGGAGGAATCGTGGCAAACGGAACCGCAGAGAGGAACGTTCATTTCACAACCAACGACCCGTCCGGCACTGTCGCTTGGGAGACGATCGAAATCAACGGAACACAACCGTCACTGTTCATAAACTGTGTCATCGAAGGCGCAAGAAACGCAGTGACACTGGATAACGGTTCCATAGACGTACAAAACAGTGTGATACGTTCCAACTCTGAGAACGGAATAACGACGAACGGAGGCGCTCTCACCGTTCAAAACAGCGAGTTGGCGAACGACAGCATGAGCGCCATCAACGTAACAGGTGGATACCTCGTTTCCATAGAAAACAACACCATAGACTCAAACGGAAACGGCGTCCTCATAGCTGGCGGTGACCAAGTGGACGTATACAACAACACATTAGCATCAAACGGAAACGGCATGCTCATAACTGGTCAATTGAATGGACCATTAGACATCAGACAAAACGAAATCTCTTCCAACAACCAAAATGGAATACTCTTAGGGGCCTACACGCTAGGCAACACAACCATAACTGAGAACAATGTTACGTCAAACAACTGTGGACTTTTCATCTCAGCCAACACCAGCACGTACATCACAGGCAACTACATCTCAAACAACACCGTCGGAATAGAATACGATGGCTTCGCAGATCACCAAATCTACTTCAACGACATATACGAGAACGGCCAGGGCGTTGAACTAACGTCCTTATACAATGGGACGGTTAACGCAGCACACAATTACTGGGGCCAAGAAACCGGCCCGGAACATACCTCGTTGAACCCGTACGGAAAAGGAAACAGCGTCGGAGGCGACGGCGCAAACCTCGTTTTCATACCGTGGCTGACACACTCATTTGCATACAGCAACTTGCCCCCAACGGCAGTTCTCTGGACGGACAAGCTTCTAGTGGCACCGGGTCAAACGGTCATGTTCGTGGGAACAGACTCACGGGATGATGGAAGCGTGTACCAATACTTTTTCGACTTCAACGACACCGGAAACAGCGGTTGGACTACACTGTCACTTTTCAATCACAGCTACTCTTCAACCGGAATCTACGTCGCCAGCCTCACCGTAGAGGACGATTTCGGAAACCTGAGCGCCCCTGCCTTCACGACGGTAACCGTCGCAAACCTTCCTCAGCTAGAGACATCAGTCACTCTGAGCAATTCCACTGTTGCCTACAACGGACAAACATCGGTCACGGTTTATGTGTCAGCAGGAGGCAACGGAGCTGCTAACGCCAACGTCACACTGCTCTCAGTAAGAGGCGGAGCATTTTCACCCCAGTCAGGGTTAACGGACTCTAATGGGTACTTTACAGCGAACTTTACGGCGCCAAATGTCGCGGAGGCAACGAACGTCAGAATAATCGCAAGAGCCTCAATGAACGGGTACGCAGACGGTTCAGACTACAAGTACATCAGAGTTCTTCCACCGCTCATAGTTCAGGTGATCCCTCTACCTTCGGCGATAATTTCTGAAGAAACGACTGCATTAACTGTTTACGTGACGGATGCCTCCGGAGAACCCGTAACCGGGGCTAACCTCGCACTATCGTGCAGCACCGGCACGCTTTCAGCTAATGCTGGAGCAACAGACTCAAACGGTTCAGCAGCATTTACACTAACGGCCCCTCAGACACTGAGCCAACTCAACATCACCGTGACCGCCACAGCCAGTAAGCTACAATATGCTGACGGACAGGGAGAAGTAATCGTAAGCGTTGAACCTCGAAGACTTGCTGTGGAAGTGACCTCCAGCCCCGACGTAATTCTTTCGGAAGGAACAGCAACCATAACTGCGCGAGTGACTTTTGACTCGAACCCTGTTGTGAATGCAACGGTCACCGTGACCTCGGACGTTGGCGGTAACTTCTCCACGCCAGCGCAGCTTACAGACCTAACAGGCACGTCAAGCTTCGTCTTCACCGCACCGCAAACCTCATTGAGCGAGGGAATCAACGTGACTGTTACTGCGACGGCAACGAAGAGCGGATACGTGGACGCTGAGAGTCAAACGGTGGTCGAGATAAGGCCCAAGGTTCTCTCAGTTAACGTCATTTCAGATTCATACATCACCTATTCAGAGGGGAAATCAAACGTCGTGGTACATGTTGGATACGGAAACACTCCGATTCAAGGGGCAAACGTCACGATCACGACAGCCAACGGAAGCTTCACTCAGACAGGAGGAATTACAGACGGCTTTGGCAACGTGACATTCGCCTTCACTGCACCGCTAGTTAATGCAGCCATCAATCTCACGTTTTCAGCAACTGCTTCAAAAACGGGATATCTTGACAACACAGGCCAGCTGAACATTACAGTGAACCCTAGGACGTTTGGCTTTCAAACGACCCCAGCGAAACTAAGGTCAGGCCAAAAAGAAACCGTGTCAATACAAGTAACATGCAAAGAAGACGCAACATCAGCGGCGGGTGCAACCGTCACAATATCATACGGGTACGGAGGTCCACTGACGAATGTTACAGACGCAACTGGAACCTGCACGTTCGTCATAACCGCTCCACAAGCCCCAGCAGACACGCTGAACATAACGGTCACGTTAGCAAAGAGCGGATATCAGCAGAGACAGGCAAACGTGACATTGATCGTTGCTCCTGAAGAACAAGGCTTCCCGTTGTTGACCGTGCTTCTCGTTGCGATTCCGATAGTTGCTGTGGTCATAGTCCTTGTCCTGATCAAGATGAAGCTCATAGTTGTTTCAACTAAGGAAGAGACAGAAGGGCAGTAATGTCTCGTGAGACGTAATATTTAATAGACTGCCCACACATGAACAGTATAGAACAGGAGAACAACAATGACACAGTTGCGGCTCAAAGGGAAACTCGCAAAGCTGAAGACAGTGCAGATCAAACTCAACTTTAAAAAGCGCCAGCAGGAAGCCGCCCCCCCTCCAACGCCAAGACCCGTACCCAGAGGGTACAAAGTCGTGGACAAATACCCGCTCTACGAACCTTTCGCCCACGTTGCCATTGCACAAAACCCAAAAACCGGGGAATACAAGTACATTCTGGACGAACTGCAGCTCGACCCGCTGGAGAGAAGCGTCTACAACCGCATCTTGGAAATACTCCTGGCAGAGATCGAGTCCCCGAAAGAAGAAATTCTGGACCCTAGAAGATTCTTCGCAGACGAGGCAAAGAAGATCGTTGACAAATACCGCATAAGCCTCGGCTGGTTGCCCGACGTGTCATGGTACAAGATCCTCTACCATGCGGAAAGAGACCTTGTAGGATTCGGTCAGATCGACCCGTTGATGCGAGACCCGAACATCGAAGATATTTCATGTGACGGTGTGAACAAGTCCGTTTACATTTGGCATCGAACCTACGAAAGCATCGAATCTAACATCGAGTTTCAGACGGATGAAGAACTTGACAACATGGTTGTTAAGCTCGTGCACATGGCTGGAAAACACGTGAGCTCAGCCTTCCCGATCGTTGATGCTTCGCTGCCGGGTAAGCATAGGCTTTCGGTGTGCTACAGACGCGAAGTCACGCCTTTCGGCACCGCTTTCACTATAAGGAAGTTTAGAGAAGACCCATATTCTATAATAGACCTCATTAACATTGGCACTTTTTCGGAGGAGATGGCGGCTTATTTATGGCAATGCCTTGAACACAGAGCATCCATAATGGTTTTGGGGGGAACAGCCGCAGGAAAAACAACAGCCCTGAACGCTCTGGCCTGCTTGATCAAGCCTGGAAGCAAGGTCATCACGATAGAAGAAACAGCCGAGCTTAATCTGCCCCTCGAAAACTGGATTTCACTGATCGCGAGACAAAGCTACGGCTTGGGCGGAGACAGCACGGGAGAAGTTGCACTTTTCGACTTGGTCAAAACTTCGATGAGGCACCGTCCAGATATACTTATAGTGGGAGAGGTGAGAGGACAAGAAGCGTACGTACTCTTCCAAGCCTTGGCCACGGGCCACGGTGGAATGTGCACCATGCACGCTGAAAACATGGATTCAGCGATCAAACGCCTTACTTCGAAACCCATGGACATTTCTCCAGCGTACATTCCGCTGATGAACATAGTGCTGTCGGTTCAAAGAGTCCACCTGATCAAGAACAACGAGCGAAAAGCGTACAGGCGTGTACTGAACGTCAACGAGATCGCGAACTACGAGGACTATAGGACAGTCTTCAAATGGAACCCGAACAAGGACGAACAAATACAAGCATTTGACAAGAGCGTAATGCTTGCCGGGATCTCCGAGCGACTGGGCATGAGCAAGAAAGACATCATCGCAGAAATTGAGAAGCGCAGAGTCGTACTCCACTGGATGCGAGAACACGACATCAGAAGCTACAAGGACGTGGCCGCAATAATAGCAGAGTATTCTGCCAAGCCAAAGCAGTTCTACGAGAAGGTTCTCGCAGGGGAGGAGGTTAAGGCAGTTGCCGTTTCTAGAAACCCTTGAGGCGTGGTCTTTCCGTATATTCGGAAGAATGGCGCCCTCTTTTCTGAAGAATGTTGTAGAGTTTAAGGACTACTTGGAAAGAGCAAGGATCAAGATTTACCCTGAAACCTACGTGTCGCTGATGCTTTTCGCGGCCGTCTTAACTATTCCAGTATCGGTAATTTGCGCAGTTATCGTGCTTCTGTACGGCTTCATTCCTGTCATTTTCCTGATTCCTCTTCCGCTCTTTGTGTTGATCGGTTTTTTCCTAGTTCCAATGTCCAGGGCTGGTGAGAGAGCAGCCAACCTGGAAAGAGAGATGCCGTTTGCTTCATCCTACATCAGCGTAATGGCTTCCGGAGGTATAGCGCCGTACAGCAGCTTCAAAAGACTCTCCGAAGTCGAGCTGCTGCCAGGAATGAAGAGCGAGGCAAGAGAAATCATAAAAGACGTTGAGATCTTTGGCATAGACCCGCTTACTGCAATTGAAAGAGCAGCAAAGAAAAACCCCCTGGACATTTTCAAAGATTTCTTGTCGGGGTACGCGTCGACAGTAATCATCGGAGGCGACATCGGACACTTCCTTGAAAGAAAAGCCGAAGACATTTTCAAGGCAAGAGCTTTGCGTGTCAGAGCTGCCGCTGAAAGGCTTGGAATGCTTCTGGAGACTTTCATAATTGTGAACGTCATGATGTCTCTCTGCTTCTACATCATGTTCAGTGTTGAAAACATCGGCGGCGGCGTAGGCGGCGGAGGGTCCACTTCAATGATAATTCTCTACACATTCGTGCTCAGTCCCATGCTTTCAATGATGTTCGTCTACTTGGCACACAGCATGCAGCCCAAAACCCCCGTCACCGAAATGCGTCCTTACAAGGTGTTTGGATTCTGCAGCATCATAGGGATAGCGCTGTTCCTGCTGCTCTACGTTTTCAACATCTTCGGCTCACTAGTCGACCTGCCCATGGCCACCGCCATAGCGTTGTTCGTTGCCACGGCGCCCGCCGCGTTAGTGCATAGCAAACTCTCAACGCACAAGACGCAGACTGAACAGGGCATAAACAGTTTTCTTAGAGACTTGACGGAAGTCAGAAAAACTGGTCTGTCGCCAGAAAAATGCATTGAAAGTCTTTCGCGTCGCGACTACGGCGTGTTCAGCAAAGAGCTACGCAAGATAAGCTCAGAAATCTCTTGGGGAATTCCTGTCCGAAAAGTGATAATGGATTTTATCAAGAGAACTCGAAGCTGGATGTCTCAGATTGTCATGTTCTTGCTCGTTGAAACTGTGGACGTGGGCGGCGGCACGATCGCAATGATAGAATCCCTTGCACGCTTTAACAACTTGACGCAAGAAGTTGAAAAACAAAAGAAGTCGGAAACCCGTCCGTACATAATGATGCCTTACTTCTGCGCTCTTCTTCTTGTGATAACAACAACCATGATGTTAAGCTTCACTTCAAGCACTTTTGGCATATCCGGAGGACCGCCGCCGCAGAACATGGGCTGGATAGTAGCCATATTCACAACATCATGCATCTTCTCCAGTTACCTGATAGGTATAGTGGCAGGTAAGATAAGCGAGGAATCAGTTTCGGCAGGCTTCAAGCATGCAGCAATTCTTGTGGTAATATCGGTGTTGGCTGCGAAACTAATGCCGATATTCGTGAAATTGGCATAGGAAAAGGATCAAGGAAAGAGTAGAGATTAACATGCTACATCGACTCAGAAGCGATAAAAAGGCGATTAGCCCAGCTATTTCCACCGTAATAATTACGAGCGCCATAGTGGTGATGCTCCTGATTACGGTTGTTTTCGCAAACAACTACATGAACGCACGAATGGCAGAAAACGAGTTTAACGCGATGAAACAGTTTATGCAGACAATCGGCCTGCAAATAGACGACGTAGCATGGACTGTTGGACGCACGCAGACAATGAGTTATGCAAGCAAGTTTGGTCAAATCACCTTTCAGACCGTCGCATTAAACTACGCTCTTTACGTAAATAGTACAAACACGTGGATTGCCAACTTCACCACGGGCGCCCTCTTTTTCAACATGCCTACAAGCAGTTATAACATTGCCAACGGCTACAAAGAATTCATATTTCCCACATCAAACAGTTCCTTCCTGTTACAGGGCACTTCGGCACCAATAAGTCATGTATTCGTGATCGAAAGGGTTCCAATGAATGATGGTAATTACATAAGAGTAGTCGTTGGGCCTTCAATAAGGATGCTGAATTCGACAGTAACAACCGTGAGCTACTACAACTTTTATCTGCCCATCCTTCAACCATCAGGAAATAACCCACACGTTTCACAATCCGTTACACTTACGGCAGTAGCATCTAATGTTAACACAATACAAAATATCAACGAGATCAGGATAACCGTTGACTTTCCACAATCAGCATTGGGGTTCGACTCAACCTTTTTCAATTTCAACAGTTCTCTGGCAGACGTACAAGTCCCACCAGGCTCTTCCTTGGAGTTCTATACTGGAAATGTGACCGTCTCTCTAGGAGTGTATGCTTAGCCACTTTTGAGGAATATGAATGCCACACGTGACAATCGAGTACATCATTATGATGCCGGTGTTAATACTTCAGATCTTCCTTTTTCCCATTTTTGCAAATTCGCTCATGAACAAGTGGGTAGATTCGCGACAAACACTTGCTCTCCAAGATGTTGCAGGTCAACTGGGAAGCGCGGTGCAACAACTGTATTTCTCCCTGAATCACGACGCGATACCTGCAGGAACGGTGACCTATTCCCCAGGACTTCCACCGTTCATTGAGAGCGCTTACTACATGGGAAATGCAACCCTATCGTCGAGCACAAACCCTGGGTCAAATCCGTCCTTCCTCCAATTAACAGTGAAATTGATTGGAACCTCAAACTCCGTGATAACCACGGTTATCTTGGGATCCAATGTTCTTTGGCAGCAATCCATCTTTTTGAGTAATTCTGCAAATGCATGCGTGATCGCCCAAAAGTTTTCGAATGGAACAATATTGCTATGGTTCGGAGAATAGGAGGAAAAAAATGACCGGCGCAACCATCGATCACATCGTTGCCTTCACGGTTTTGCTGGGAGCGATGCTTCTTTTCGTGGGTCTTTTCAACCAGACCATACAAACTGCAATTCTGTACCAGAGCCACAGATATCTCGCAACCAAATGTAGTGACCTTCTTGACGGCATACTTCTCAACCCTGGCAGTCCGTTCGATTCGGCAAACACGACGTTCTGGGGAAGAACCGACAGCACCCCCACGATTTTCGGGCTACAAGACCCAGAATTCACGCAGTATGAGCTCAGCCCATTTTCTCTCATGCGCCTGAACTATTCGTTAGGAAGCCCGATATATTATCCCATGACCAACATGTACTACAGTAACGTTGCTGTTGGATTCGGAAAATCGCTGCTTGTGCCTTTTAACGAAGTCGTCAACTACTCAACCGTAGCAGGATTACTTGGAATAAACGGTACATACGGGTTTAGCCTTACCATAACTCCGATAGTTACAGTTAACATAAGTCCAGCCCAGACCACTCCGTTGAACCTAACCGTGACGGTAACGGGAAACGGTTACCCCCTTGCTGACGCCAACGTGAGCTACTGTCTCGTCAATGTTACAGGTCAGGCCCAATATCCGTCCTACAACATCACTAATGGTACTGGTGTGACGAATAGCCAAGGTCAGGCTTTCCTGGGCTTTCCAGGCTTCGATGGAACGCAGACCTCGTACGCCATAGTCGCGTTTGCCCGCTCAAGTGGACTAGTCGGAGCCGGAGATTACGAACACGTTTTGTACAACAACAACTATGTAGTACCGCTCATTGCTGATTTTGGCAACGGAAGCGTGCTTCTTGCTAACAGTGCGGACTTGTACGGTGGAAACAACCAAACCGCAATCCAATATAACGCAACTTTTGTTCTGTTAGCCCAAGACTTCACCTTACGCGAAATGCCTCTTTCCAATGTCACCGGAAACATCAGTCCGGGCGCTTACAGCCATGTCGTAATCCCAACAAATAACACCGGCATTCTAGCCATCACGTACGAGAAAAACCAAACAGATTCGGGCATCGAAAACAATTCTGGCATCGTGTTGATGCCGTGGGGAGTAAGCTCCATGTCTTTTCCAGTGGTTTTCGGAGGGAACCCACTTGGAGGAGAATGGGTTACTACAGACGTGCGCCAAGTCACCATCAACGGCATCTCATATCAGGCTAAACTTGCATTATGGAGCCAGCAAGGTTATCAGGTGGTGAGCTAGGATGATGCGGACTATAGAGGTTCTACTCGTTATCATCATCATCACAGGAGCCTCAGTAATATCTTATACATACGCCGTCTTACCTCAACCACGAAAAGTTTCACCGATAAACCTTGGAAGATTAGCGTTGACGACGCTGGAAATGCTCGACTCCGATCATGACCTTAGCGATACAGTGTTCAAGGCACAGGGTGATCCAGCATGGGGCCAACTTCAAACCGCACTCTCCGCTTGCCTGCCTCCAAACCTCGTTTACAACCTGACGGTTTACACTGTAACGAACGGAGCGAATCAAGTGTACAGCGCCACAGAGTCAATGTCAAACGCGGAGAACCTAGGCGTAGGCTCAGACGCCTCCTCTTACCTAGCTGCTTCCTCAAACGTCACATTCAACGTAATTCCTGAGAAAATCGGAGAACACGGTGGAGGCGGAACGCTCTATATTCTGAACTGTAGCGATTCGAATGGGTGGTGGATCACCGGATACACACCAGCAACACTTGCTAATGATCTATACAACCTACTCTCACCGTACTTCCAAACCACAATAGTCGTGCAGAACTCAACACAATTTGCACAAATACTAGACAACCACCCTCTGCAAAACGAGACCTTACAAAATGCTGTAATCATAAACACGTGCGGCGAAGCCGTGCCCATCCCTGCAGGATATTACATGAGCACTAATGTTGGATATGACGCATATAGAAATTCGTATTCTCTCTACTGCTACACTTTAGGTCAAAGAGTAAACCAGTATAATTGGACCTGGGTAAGCATAGTAGGCTGGCCACTGTACTACGTCTCCAACACTATTGCATTCTCAAACAGTCAGAACAGTTGGGGAATCTTTGGAATGGTAATGGTTGGTAATATCGGCCTAGGATCCTTTCTCCAAGGGCTAACCAGCCAGAGCTACACGGCTGCTGGTACCAGCACTGATAATCCTGGTTCCGTTAGTTTATCCTCTGTCGCGCAGTATTATTGCAACTATTATGGGATTTATCCATCTATTCAGCAAACGTCAAGTCGAGCCTTGGACTCATCGATTCTAGGCGCATATCAGCTAACGGTGACAACCTACGTACTCAATCCTGTGGGAAGTGCGATCCCCGGCGCAGTATACAGATATATTACCTCAGGTAACATTACAGGTAGTTTCATGTCGCTAGGTTTGACAAGAACGCCTGACATCAGGCTTACGGCGCTAGGGCTTTTGAGTGACTACAAGCCTAGGCTTCTGGCTTCTGAATACACTGTAGCTGGCACTTCAAAGCTCGTTGTTTTACAGCTCGGACAAGTGGGAGGAGTATAGGATTTGAACAGAAAAGGCCAATTCTCAATAATCGCCGCACTGCTTGTCGCCGTGATCCTAATAACAACTGTCGTAGTTACCTACTCTACAATACGCAATAATCAGATTCAAAATCAGCCGTTGATCCTTAGTGCGATAGACGAAACAAATCTTGCCCTAAGACAAGTACTGGGCTTCACCTTGGGCTATTATGGTTCCATCTTGCAGATCACTGGAAATCAATCATATGCGCAGACACTTGCAGCAAACTACCTCCAATCAGGATTGCAAAACATAGCATCGATATACCCTCAGTGGGGAACTTCGTTCAACGTAAACGAAAACAATTCCTCACTTTACACGTACTGGTACACGAATTCAAGCTACAGCACAGGAACTCTTGACGTCCACTACAACCTCACAGGTCTTGGAATCTTTGGAATGACCTATATTACTTCGTGCGCACTGAGCGTGAATGCTACAAATGGCGGAAGCAATCAGGCACGTCTAGATATATCGGAGGACGAGAATGAACCGCTTGTAAACCTTGGAGCGACCAACTTCCTGTTCTACTGTTACTCACCTTCAAACTCGACGTGGCTAAAAATCACTCCAACAAGCGAACCGCTCTCTTATGCAAATGGGACATACATCCTTGACGCCCCGCTTGGGGTAGACCCATCTTCTTACCTTGTTCAGGTAGAAGATACGCGAGGCGTAATTGTCGTAGCCTCATCATTCAGCCGCTTGGTGTACGACTTGAACTTTACAGTGTGGAACACTACAGCATGGAAGCCTGTGATACCAGACGCATCTTGGTGGAATTCTAGCTACATGTACCGAAGACTCATAACGATTACAAACAATGCTGCGTCATCGATTAGTGCGGGATACTCGATTCTTATGACCTTTGATACTGCCTCCTTGGTTTCCGCAGGAAAGATGTTGCCAAATGGGAATGATCTGAGGATTGTTCATTGGAATGGATCTGTATGGACTGAATTGGATCGCGACATCGTAACCGGTACCATGAACACAGGTGCGACACAGGTTTGGTTCAAAACCCAAACAGACACAGGCCCATCTCCGTCAGCCATTAACGACTACTACCTATACTATGATAATCCCTCAGCTGGAAACCCGCCAGCGAATAAAAGCAACGTTTACCTATGGTTTGACGATTTCAAAAGACCTAATGAGCCGAACATCACAGCAGTAGAGCCAGCGTACTCTCAGACAAATGGTGGTACATGGTCTATTGAAAATGGCATGTTGAAAAATGTAGGAGCTGACGGAGATCCGAACAAGCTTCTAGTCAACGCTTTGGGAACCATTACTCAAGATGTTGAGATAGTAGTAAAGATTAACGTAACCCAATTCGGCGGGGGCGATGCGGGGAGAATGGGCCTGTCGTCCAATATGGATCCTTCTGGTCAGGGGTATTGTGCCCTGTTTCATAACGATCAAAATAGTTTAGACCTGCTAAACGATCTCCGATCGTGGGGAACACATACGGCGTTCAGCTGGACAACAGACACCTGGTACTACATGGAGTTCAGAGTTATCAATCCAGCAAGTAACGATGGCCAAGTCAAGGTGTGGCCAGTGGGTTCAAATGAACCGACGTCATGGACCGTTGATGGCATCTTCGGCGGCGGATCCACGAGAGAATACGGCATGGTAGGAATAGCAGGCTCAAGACAAGCCGACATAACCTATTTTGATGATTTTGAAGTCAGGTACATCGTCGACCCAGAGCCTTCAGTTTCGCTGGGACCAGAAGAGGTTCCTCCAGGCTCACCTCGACCATATCTGGCTCCCACGCATCTGCAGGACGCCACGGTGGTTGCAGAACTGTTACAGGATGGCCAAATACGGTGGCTGGGCCAAAACCTGCAACTCACAACACCAGCAAAACCGTTTCCACCCATACCAATAAAGTCCATCCATGTGAATGAAACTACAGACGGCGTTAATTCTGAGGTACCATTTCAAGTAGAAGACTGGGCCTCAGAATACACGATTCCACTAGGCCTGACGAGCAACGCAAGTGTCTTCGGCGACGGAAACATGCTGGTTTTTCTAGCAAATCCTGAAGTCTCAAGAGTCACAATCTGGTGGAACGGAAGCGATCTTGCAACCCAAACGCCATATGCATACACAGATAGGTATTTCAAATCAGACAGCATTGGTGCAAGCACACTCACAAATGGCATATTAACACTTCACATTGTCGACCAATCAACATTCACCATCACCTCGACTGTTGGAGGTTCATCATCAACATGCAACTTTATGCGAGTCAACCAACAACTGAGCGGTTACTATTCAGACACGCCAGCTTGGGTGATTACTAACGGAGTCGTTAGGGACATAATTCATCAAGAACCTGAATGGTCAGGGGGAGTGAGTGGCTGTTACGACTTCTATGGGCACGTTGTAATAACGTTGCCAGCGCAAGCAACATACTTCACGTATCAATTGAGTTTAATGTTTCTAAATACGACGCAGAGCAGATCTATAAAAAACCTGTGTCCAATCGAGGTTACCGGCTTAACTGGTCAGCCTCAGGTCGAGAATGGCTTGAATGCGACAGGCTATCCGTTGGTTTCGAATGCAACAGGCTTGTTTTACAATGCATCTTCAGTCTGGCAGCATCACTGGGGCCAGTTCGTTCAAGGTATACGCGGGGCTGGAATAATGTTTACCGATGATTCTAACCAGAAACTCTACACTTTCGACAGCATCGCCGGGAACAACACAGGGGCCCTCAGTGCGGATCCAAGTGGAGCAATTGAACTCTTGCCGGTAACAACAACTCCAGCAAGTTTCAATAACTCGATGGACGTCATCTGGTACGGCGCAGTTGCAACTTTCGACGGAACTACGCCAATCTACAATAATAGTGACCAAACAGGCTTGTGGATACTCGCTGAGCACTCGCCGATTGTCACCCCATCTACAGGGAACTAGAACGATAATCCGTTATCTTTGCAGATTTCAAGTTCATGTCGGGCACTTCGCAGGTGTCTCAAATGTGGATTCCGAGTTCATACGAGTTAAATAATGAATAGCAAGATTTGCTATACACACAAGGGTGAATATGTTTGATAAGAAAAATGGTGAAGTCCAGAAAAGCCATATCACCGATACTTGCGACTCTGCTGCTAGTAGTCATAGCAGTGGCGGCAATCGTCGTAACCTATGCTTGGGTCATGACTTACATGAACAACGCTGGAAACCAAGCAGGTGTCAGACTGACCCCGGCAAACATCAGCTTCTACGGAACCGCAAATGACAAAATAGATATTGACATAGAAAACGCAGGAACTTCTGACGCACACTTAATCCAAATCTACGTTGGGACATCATCCTCAAATGGGCAGAACCTAACGAGCTCATCTCTTCCCGAAGCGTGCTTAGCAGGCCACGTTGCGAGAATTACGGTAAACTACAACTGGACATCAGGCGCAACATATTACTTCAAAGTCATAGCTCAAGAGCAGATCTTAGGACCATGGGCACAGCAGGCACAAGCCTCTTAGGAAAATCGAAAACTCCGCCAAGAAAATTCGCAAAGCTTTCTATGCCGACACATCCTAATTGTTAAATATCCAGAGCGATAACGACAGAAGATCTGCAACGGTGTCGCTGTGCAAATGTTATTTGACTTGGCAAGATCAACGACAGTTTTGCTCTTTCTGCTTTATGCATCATGGAGTGACTACAAATCCCGTGAAGTAAGCGACAGTGTTTGGCTGTTGCTCGCGCCTTTATCTTTTGCACTTACGTTTACGGAACTCTTTCTCTATGAACCGTCACAGCTGATCGCGTATGGTACATGCTTCGGTTTGACCGCGGCCTTCGCACTAGTGCTCTATTATTCAGGAGGCTTCGGCGGGGCAGACGCAAAAGCCCTCATGTGTCTGGCACTTGCCTTGCCTTTCTATCCTGAGAACCTGCTGACACCGTTAACAGGTCAGCCTTCACCGATCTCAAGAACTTTCTTTCCAATAACCGTTTTCAGCAACGCGGTGCTGTTCGCCGCACTGACGGCAATTGTAATTCTGCTTTACAACGTGTCTTCACGCCTCAAAACTCGGGAACCCCTGTTTGAAGGAGACCATAAGAATGAATCTCCGGGAAAGAAGATTTTGATCTTAATAACAGGGTACAAAGTTTCCATCAACAAGCTGAAAGAGAAGTGGCACGTGTACCCCATGGAGGACGTGGAAGAAACCCCAGAACGAAGCTTCAAGAGAAAACTGGTCATCTTACCTAAGGACGCGGGCAGAAACGAGATCGTTGAAAGATTGGACAAAGCCATCGAAGCCGGAAGCATGAGAGATAAGGTTTGGGCTACCCCTGGCCTCCCCATGCTCATATTCGTCACAGCAGGCCTGATTGTAGCCTTGTTTATGGGCGACATCGTCTGGATGCTCATACGCCTCATTCTCGGCTAACAACGACCGACGACAAGCAAACCACGTACAAGCGTCGCAGAAGACGTTGGAATCACGCCTAATTTTTAAAGGAGCAGGTCCTCTTCATCAATAAGATAGTTCGACACTTCAGGTGACGTGAAACACTTGTCAAAGTTATTCGGCAGCTCAGGCGTGCGCGGACTAGTGAACGTCAACCTCACACCGGTCCTGGCAGCCCAGGTAGGTATGGCTGTTGCAGCGTTTTCCAAGACAAACAAGGTACTTGTTGCTCGGGACACAAGAAGCTCAGGCGCAATGCTTGCAAACGCCTTGGTTTCTGGCCTTCTGTCAGGGGGAGCCAACGTCGAAGACATGGGAATCCTGCCGACTCCAGTGTTGGCTTTTCTAACTCACAGAATGGAGGCAGGCGCGGGCCTGATGATCACGGCTTCACACAACCCGCCTCAGTACAACGGCATAAAGATCTTCCACAGCGACAGCATGGCCTACGATGAGCAGAGGCAAAACGCCGTTGAAAAGATCATCCAAGAGAAGCGATTCTACCTGACAGATTGGCGGAGCATCGGCGCCTCTCAATCCGCGGACCAGTCACGCCTGTACGTTGAAATGGTAAACGATGCCGTGAAACTCCGCAAGAAACGGTATTTGATAGTGGATTCAGGCTGCGGAGCAACGTACAGCCTGGCCCCCACAGTTCTAGCTTCTTTAGGCTGCAAAGTCACAGCCTTGAACTCTCAACCAGACGGGTTTTTTCCAGCCAGAAGCCCTGAACCAAACGAAGAGTCTTTGACGCCTTTTGCTAGAACCATAGTGGAGCTGGGCGCAGATTTAGGCGTGGCTTACGATGGCGACGGTGACCGAGTGGCCTTCATAGACGAAAAGGGAAATCTGGCAGACTTTGACCGTGCACTGGCCGCTTATGCTGGGCACGTCACAAAGCAGAGGAACGGTGGAATCGTAGTAACAAACGTTGAGGCTTCGATGTGCGTTGAAAAAATGGTTGAGTTGCATGGCGGCAGAGTTCTGAGGACAAGAGTCGGCGACATTTACGTCTCCGAAGCAATAAAAAAGCAGAACGCCATTTTCGGAGGAGAACCGTGCGGAGCATGGATACATCCTCAATTCCACTATTGTCCAGACGGAATGCTTTCTTCAGCCCTGCTTCTAAAAGCCCTAGATGAAGAAGACAAGAAGTTAACAGAACTCATCTCCGAAACACCCAGGTATGAAACCCTGAGAGAAAACATAACGTGCAGCGATGAGGCAAAATACAGAGTTGTGAAGAAGGTCAGCGAAGACTTTAGGCAGGTCTTTCCAGAAGACATGGAGCTGTCAAGAGTTGATGGTGTCCGCTTATCCTTAGCAGACGGGTGGATACTTGTCAGGGCATCCGGCACGGAGCCTGTGATAAGACTGACGGTTGAGGGTGAATCGTTAAGAACAACAAAGAAGATAATGGAAAAAGGCGTATCGCTAGTTGAGCAGTCCGCTGGGAAAGTGAAGTAGATGAAAGCTGCGATCTTGGCCGCTGGGGAGGGAGTGAGGCTTCAGCCTTTAACGGCAACTAGGCCGAAGCATCTGATAAAGGTCGGTGGAAGACCAATACTTGAACACTGTCTGAACGCTTTGAAGGCTTCAGGAGTGGAAGAAGCGGTTATAGTCGTCTATTACATGGCAGATGCTATACGCGCGTACTTTGGAGACGGTAAGAAGTTTGGGTTGAAGATCGAATACGCCGAGCAGAAGGCCGTGCTTGGAACAGGCAACGCGGTGAGCGTGGTCGAACCATTCGTGCACGAAGATTTCCTGCTCGTTAACGGAGACCTGCTTTTCGATGCTGAGGCCGTTAGGACCGTTGTTGACTTACATCAGAAAGAAAAGCCTGCGGCCACCATGGCTGTCATTCCTGTCAAAAATCCAGAGAACTACGGAATAGTGGAACTTGACAATGGAGCAAAAGTGAGGCGGATAATCGAGAAACCTGCCCGCGAAGAATCTCCATCAAACTTGGCTAACGCGGGAATCTATGTCTTTTCAACAGAGATTTTTGGTAAGCTCAAGCAGATTTCTGCTTCGGCTAGGGGCGAGATGGAAATCCCAGATGCCCTCTCACTGCTCATCAACGAGAAGACAGTGTTGGCTGCTCAGATCGCCGACGAGCAGTGGCTTGACGTGGGAAGACCTTGGGACCTGCTGGAAGCAAACCGTTGGGCGTTGACGCGGATGAAACACAGGATAAGCGGCTTCATAGAGAACGGTGCCCACCTGATCGGACAAGTGACCGTTGTAGAAACGGCCCGCGTGCGCTCAGGAGCCTACGTTGAAGGCCCAGCCTACATCGATGAAGAGAGTGATGTGGGACCAAACTGTTACATACGACCATACACGAGCATCGGTAAGAGGGTGCGGGTGGGAAACGCCTGCGAGGTCAAGAACAGCATTGTGATGGACGGCACGCACATAGGCCACTTGTCGTACGTTGGTGACAGCGTAGTCGGTGAAAAGTGCAACATCGCTGCTGGCACGATAACCGCCAATTATCGGCTTGACGCCAAAACGGTCAAGATGTCGGTGAAAGACAAGGTTGTGGACACCGGAAGAACAAAGCTTGGAGTAGTCTTCGGCGACAACGTGAAGACTGGGATAAACGCGCTTTTCATGCCGGGCGTAAAGGTTGGAAACGACAGCTGGGTCGGCCCGAACGTTCTGGTCTCGCGGGACCTGCCGCCCAAGAGTGTTGTGTTGCTCAAGCAAGACTTGGAAAAAAGGACTTGAATCATCGAGACCTTCGGTAGTGTGCGCCGAAAACGATAAATGGTTTGAGGACTGTTTTTGGTTCGAAGACGCATGAAAGAAGAGAAGATGGACAAGCTCCTGCGCGAGTTGGTCCGAGATTCAAGGAGAAGCGACAGGGAACTGGCCCGAGCAATCGGGACGTCTCAGCCGACTGTGACGAGGAACAGAAAGCTGCTGGAAGGCTACATCAGAAGTTACACGATCGTTCCCGATTTCCACAAGGTTGGCTACGAAATCTTGGCCTTAACGTTTGCGAAGGCGAAGACATATGGAAAAGAAGAGGTTGAGAGGAAGCTTGACTTGGCAAAGAAGTGGGCGATGGAGCATCCTAACATTCTTTTCGCCTCCGACGGAGAAGGCTTGGGAAAGGATGCGGTCATGGTGTCGGTTCACAGGGACTACTCGAAATACGCAGATTTCATGAGAGATTACACGGTGAAGTTTTCAGACTTCATAGCTGATGTTCAGTCGTTCATCGTGAGCTTGAAAACGGGTATAATGATTAAACCATTCGACCTTGCTTATCTTTCAGAAGACATCAGCATCGAGTAGGCACTGCACGGATCTTTTCACGTTCTGCCCAGAGTTAGAAACGCTACATCCCTGTATTCACGTTTTGACCTCGTCTACTCCACTCCCCCTCCCCCCTAAGGTACTGGTACTGCACACAGGCGTTGCGCAGGGCCCTCCTGACTTGGCGCGGGTCAGAAGCAAGGCGCGTGAGAAACACTTCTCAGAGAGTCTCGGCAAGGGTAGTGGCTTGCAAGAAGAGATCGGGAAAAGCTGCATTGCAAGTCGAGTTCTATATATCTTAAATAGACCTTTCACAGATTCATCTTGGCAAGGTGGATGTTCAGAATTGTCAGTGGCGCAGAGAAAATTTTTCACTGAAGTGTCAGCGTTGGCAGACAAGAACGTGATAGTTGTGACTGCGAGTGGAAAGAAGTTCAGCGGCAATTTGATCGGCATCAACCCAGATACGTTGAGCCTGTGCCTTTCAGAGGCAAAGGATGAAGAAGGAAAGATTCTTCACAGAGTTTTTGTAAACGGGAACACCGTGTCTCAGATACTGACTGTTGAAAAGCCTTTTGACATGAAGGCGCTGGCCGATCGCCTTGAAAAAGTGTTTCCAACGATGGTTAGGCTTTACGAAGACAAGGGTTTCATCTGGGTTATGGACAAGGTTAAGATAACTGAGAAAGGCGTTGTGGAAGGTTCAGGTCCGGCTGCTGAGCGTGTGCAGAAGGTCTACGAGCAGTTCATGGGTGAAGCTAAGGGCAAGAGCTAGATAAACCAGCGGAACCGCTGTTCCTCTCTCTTCTTTTCTTCTCCAACATTTCTGATCAGGCCGAAGGATTCTAGTATCTTCTTAGTCTCTTCTGCAGCCGCGTCCAGCCTTGAGAGGTCGATGTTCATGCTCAAAAACTTGTTAAGGGCTGTCAGCAAGGTGCGCGTGGCATTCACATCCGGATGTGTGCCCAAGGTGTCCACGAGAAGCGAGAAGCTCTTCACGCCTCGAAGCTTGGCCAACCCTACCGTGATGCCAGCGATCCCGAATATCTCTCCTACCATTATTTTGGTCCCAAGGGCTAGGGCTTCTTCCAGAGTTTCATGGTCGGATGCTGCACAGTACATCTGCGGAGGCGTCTTGACTTCTTCTTGCCTGTACCCGCCCAGAGTTATCACGTACTTGCAGTTCAACTCTTTGGCAACGTCTAGAACACGACCACAAAGCTCATACTGCCCCGCGGTCGTCAAGGCCTGAGTGTTGCCGTACCAGACGACGATGTCACGCTCACCGTTCTTGCCCTTGTAAAAGTAAAGTTCGTTCAAGGGAGACCGCGTCCTGCCGTTCTCAATTGTGACCGCGAGATCTTGAAACGCCGAAGAATGAATCTCCGCGAAGCGTTCAGCCTTTAACTCACGGATCAGATGCAGACCCGCGATGTTGGCCACGAAACCTATTCCCGGCAACGCTTCGATCAACACTGGATCTCGAAGCTTCGGTTTCTCGAAGACCTCAACCACGCAGACCATCTGACCATTCCCTCGGTGCTCACTTGAACGCGTAGTAGAATGAAGAATAACGGTATAAGTGTGTTTTGATGAAGCAAGACGGCCCGAGATTATTGGAACGCGACGAGGCTCATCTTTTCTAAGTCTCGCAGAAACTTCAACACGCTTTCTGGATCAGTCTCACCGTATTCGGCTGACACGGCATTCAAAATTTCGTGCAGGCTTCGTTTTTCATCCATGAAGTTTAGAATTTCAGCTGCTTTCCTGTAGAATTCACGGTCTTTCTCGTCGATTTCCAGGTACCACTCATACTCTTTTTCGCCTAGGCCTCTTCTCACGGCTCCGAAGTCCAGCGTTCCTTTGAACAATCTCTTTGGAACCAGTTTCCTCAGCTCATTCTTCGTGTCCCCTGCTTCAACTGCGACCGGAAGCACCAAAGCCCAAGTTTTGGCAGCGAAGTTCAAGGCTTGAAGAAGCCTCGCAGCCTCCTTCTTCCCGAAATCTGCAAGGTCCTTGCAGTATTCGTCTAGAAGCGCTTTCAACTCTTGGGATTGTCCAACCCGCGTCACCGATTTGACCGCTTGCTGCTCGCGCCACACAATGTGCTCTATCTTGTTCTCGTAGCGCTGCGCCGTTTTCACGAGTTCCTCAGCCAGTTCCTGTGGCTTATCTTTGAGCTTCTGATCCCTTTTCTTTTCGAAGAGCGTCTCAACTGCTTCTCGCCCTGCTTCTTCGATTCTCCCGATGCCTCTTGAGGCGGTCTGCGTTGCCAACAGAAACGCTTCTTCCCCTCCAGCGCTTGCGAGTGTCAGGGCTGCAACCGTTGCGATCCATCCGACACGTTTCAGACTGTCAGGACTGACCTTGTCGATAGTGTCCATGCTCGTGTGGTAGAAGAGGTCGGGCCACTGCAGCAGCATGATGCACGGGACGCCTATGGTGGAGTCAGTGAATTCTGCGTGGTCGCTTCCGCCGCTGAAAGCACCCGTAGCATAGCGAAACGTGGATGTTGAACCGAAGGCCGACGATGAATCAAATTCTTTCACCGATTCTTCCATGAGGCTGAAAACGAAATCGTTCAGGTACGAAGGCAGAGAGTCTGGAGTGCGGTCAAGGTTCAGCGTGGACTTGCACAACTCTTGGTCTTGACCGACCATGTCCAAGTTTATTCCAGCAACCAGCTTCGGCGGCAAGTCTTCGTGGCCATGAAGATAGGCTATTGAGCCGAAAGTCTCAGGAACCCAGATGAAACGTATCGTCCTAGCTGGCCTTTCAATCTTGCCTTTGGCGATCAAGGCCATGATGGTTCTCGCGACTTCGAGAAGTAGGCCGCTGCCGGAGGCGTTGTCGTTAGCGCTGGGCTTCGGATGGCACAGGTGTGCAATCAAGAATACTTCTTCGTCCGGTTTTGAAACGCCGGGAACTGTGGCGGTAACAACGTCCAAGTTGCTGGGGAACAGCTGCGCGTCCACGTTTGCTTTCAGCCTCACCGGTTTGCCGCCTTTAAGCAGGGCTCTAAGATGATTTCCCTGTCGTTTACTCAGGGAGAAACCAAACCTCACCTTTGGAAGCTCGTCTGCGCTTGGCCAGATCGACTGATACGCGTGCGCGTCAGGTACGTCGACGCTCTCTCTGACGTCTGGCATTTCGAAGGTTATCGTGTCAGTGATAACGCCGGCAGCATCGTACTTGAAGACGGCTAGCTCATGCACTCTTCTAGCTCTGCCTGTTGCCAGCACGAATTTTCCTTTAACATCTTTTCCTTCGTAGTCTGCCGGCTTAGTTCCTGTTCCAACGTCAACGAGCTCCGCCGTGACCCCTTCAGGCGGTGTCGCGCTGCTGCACGTGTGTAAGCATTGGGGAATATCCTCATACGTTGCTATCAGCTTTTCTTGAGGCTCGATGAGGCGAAGTTCCGCGCTTTTGACCGTCCAGCCGACTGGTGAAGTGTAGGTCCAGTACTTCTTCTTTCCATCAGCGGGAAACTGTTCGATAGTGGCATCGTTCAAGCCCATCTTCACCAATTCGCTCTTCACGTACTCTGCAGCTTCATGAAACATGGTGGAAGCCTGAATCCTGTGGAAACGCGAGATCTGCGCCACAAACGACTTGGCCACGTTGCCGGAAATCTCTTCCTTGACAACCTTGTTGAGACTCATACTCAAACCACACAGCCTAAGCGGTAATGGTATGTGGTGAATGTTTTTTATATGTGTGCTTGTCAGTCTTGTGTAAGGTCGGATGATGTCCTTTGAAATCAGAGAAAAAGCCTTGCTTGCAAGGATTGGCCGACTTAGAACAAAGAGCGGAACAATCGAGACTCCCCTGCTTTTTCCTGTCGTAAACCCGACAATCCAGCTGGTCTCTCCGAGAAAGATCCGTGAAGAGTTTGGCTTTGAGGCCCTGATAACCAACGCTTACATACTTAAAAAACACTCTCAGAACCAGCCTGCACGAGACGGTTTGCACGACTTTCTGGATTTCAAAGGGGTAGTGATGACTGATTCTGGGGCGTACCAGATCTTGGTCTACGGAGACGTGGAAGTAACTCCGAAAGAGATCGTTGAGTATCAGGAGATGATTGGGCCAGACATAGCCACGATACTGGATATACCGACAGGTTGGAAGGTAACGGAAAAAGATGCAAGCGAGACTGTGAAGGAAACGTTGAAGCGTGCAAAGGACTTTTTCAAACAGAAAACCAGAGACGACATTCTCTGGGTCGGCCCAGTTCAAGGAGGAAAATACCTGGACCTCGTGGCCAAATCGGCAAAAGCGATGGGAAAGCTGCCGTTCGAGATAAACGCGCTGGGAAGCCCAACTGAAGTTATGGAACGTTACAGGTTTGACGTTTTGGTTGACATGATAATGGCGGCGAAGATGAACTTACCCGCTGAGCGACCGCTGCACCTTTTCGGGGCAGGGCACCCCTTCATGTTCGCATTGGCAGTGGCTCTGGGATGCGACTTCTTCGACTCCGCAGCCTACTCATTGTTCGCAAAAGAAGATCGTTACATGACGGAGACTGGTACGGCAAGGCTGAGTGAGCTGGAATATTTCCCGTGCGCGTGTCCAAGATGCACGAGAACAACCCCGAAAGAAGCATCCGAGATGCCTTCAACCGGCAGGCAGTTGTTTCTTGCGGAACACAACCTCTACGTCTGTGCCGCAGAGATGAAGCGCCTGAAGCATGCGATAAAGGACGGCAGGCTTTGGGAACATCTTCAGATGCGCGCACACGGACACCCATCGCTCCTTCAGGCACTCAGAAGACTGGGAAAATACGAAGATTTCATCGAAAAGAATGATCCTGTGGTGAAAAGCAGCGGGCTCTTCTTCTTTGACTCTGTTGACTTGGCCCGACCAGAAGTTGTTCGCCACAGGAAGAGACTTGCGGAAAGATACGCTCGTCCTGACGCAAGCATACTCTTACTTGTACCTCAAACAAGAATGAAGCCTTTTCACAAGTCCAGAGATTTCAGGAAACTTGGAACTCAACTGTCCGACAGGCTCGGGTCGAAGCAAAGCAAGGTCCGCGCGTGCTTCTACGCTGCTCCATTCGGCGTAGTTCCACAAGAGCTCGACGAGGTTTATCCGCTTTCGCAGTATGAAACTGTTCTTCCACCTGACGCGGAAACGGTGCGTTACGTTGCAGACCAAGTAGCCGAGTACATCGCACGCAACAGTTATGAAATGGTCATACTGCTCAACGATTCTGTAAATTGGGGAAGATCGATCCTGAAAGCGTCCAGAAAAGCCTGTTTGAAAAGAAAAACGAGTTTTCAATGCTTCAACACTGATGAAGAGCAAGAAGAGGCCCTGCTGACGCTTTTAGAGAAAATTCTGCCCAGAAACTGAGGAAACAAGGTTGATCCAAGCCGATCTGCACATACACACAAAATACTCGTTTGATTCCTCAATAAACCCGAAGTCGCTGGTAGACCAGCTTTACTCTCACCAATCAATCAAAGCAATAGCCATAACTGATCACAACACGGTCGAAGGCTACAATAAGGTCAGAGAATTGGCCTCTGCGTATTCAGACGTTCTTGTGATTCCAGGGATTGAAATAGGCACACCACTGGGCGACTTAATAGTCTTGGGCACAGATGAAGCCCCTCCCAAACCATGGAACGTGAATGATGTGATCAGTTTTGCCGAGGAAAAAAACGGTGTGACCATTGTTCCACACCCGTACAGAGAGTACGGTCTGGGAAGCGCGGCCAAACTCTACGCTGTCGACGCTATTGAGACTCTGAACGGCTCCACATCGCTTCATGCGAATAAGCTGGCTGAAAACCTGGCTAAAGAAATGGGCCTCCCCGGCGTTGCGGGCAGCGACGCTCACAACGTTGATGAACTGTGGACTGTCTGTAATGAAATTCAAGCTTCTCTGGATGTTGATGAGGTTCTTAAGGCTATTAAGAAAGGTTTGGTGAAACCTTTTTCGACTGGAAAGTCAATACGTTTTTAAAACAGCGTAGGGCATGTTTACTGAAACAGCGGTTGAAAAGAAATGGGACAGCTGCAAGTTGGATTTCTGGGTGGCACCCAGGAAGTTGGCAGGATAGCAATAACGGTTAAGACTGAAAAAACTCAGGTTTTGCTTGATTATGGGGCTATGTTGGACCATGAACCTGGGTTTCCTAGGCACATACCGCCGAAGGATGTTGATGGGATAATTCTGTCCCACAGTCATCTGGACCATTCGGGTGCAATACCGATTTTTTACATTCAGGGAAAGAAACCGCTCTACACGAACAGGCTGAGCATGGAGCTGAATCAGCTGTTGATATCAGACTTCATCCACCTGTCCAGCTATTACCTCCCTTTTGAATTCTTGGAACTGAAGTCGATGATGCAGAACAGCAAGCACGTGGACTTTGACTCCGAACAGAAAGTAGGAGACATGGCATTCCAGTTCAAGAACGCGGGACACATCCCTGGGAGCACGCAGACGCTCATCGAAGCAGAAGGCAAGAGGCTGCTCTACACCGGCGACTTCAACATCATGAACACCAGACTGCTTGAAGGTGCAAAAATGAGCTACGGAGACCTTGATGCCGTGATAATCGAGAGCACGTACGCGAACGAAGACCACACTGAACGCTCGGAGCTGGAAAGACGATTCGTGGATTCGTGCACAGAAGTCGTGGAAAAAGGCGGCGTAGTCTTGGTTCCAGCGTTCGGAGTCGGCAGGTCACAGGAGCTGGCCTGCGTTTTGGCTGCTCATCATTTTGAACACCCAGTCACGATCGACGGGATGGCTCGTGAAGTGAGCAGGGTGATGATGAACTACTCGCAGTTTCTGAAAGACGAGAGAGCCTTTGCTGATGCCATACACGCGACCAACTGGGTTGAAGGATGGAGAGACCGGAGAAAAGCCACGAGAATGCCCGGCGTCATCATTTCGCCCGCTGGCATGCTTAAAGGTGGCCCTGCCGTCTTTTACACTTCAAAGGTCGGCAAGAGGTCAGAGAACGCGGTGTTTCTGGTCAGCTACCAGATTCCGGGAACACCTGGGAAGGAACTGCTTGAGAAACGTATATGCGTCATCGACGGCAAGATGAGAAAGATCAAAGCTCGCGTTGAGCACTTTGATTTTTCATCCCATTGCGGAGCAAGCGAGCTTCGAGAAGCGCTGAAAAGACTCGGCGGAAAACCGAGAGTCTTCGTGGTCCACGGGGCAGAGGGAAACTGTGAACTCTTGGCAAAATGGGCACGGACCGAATTGGGACTCGAAGCCACGGCGCCGAAGACCGGCGAGACATTCAAGGTCTAGAGAGAACAGGGAAGATGAAGATCGGAGTCTTGCGCATCGGCCAGGTTGATTCTGACACTACAAAAAGGATTCAAGAGAGCATCAGCACGATTCTCACGCAGTCAACATGTACAGTAATCGATGGGGAGATTCCATTGCCCGAAAAAGCGTTCAACAAGACGAGAGAGCAGCACCGTTCGGACGTTATTCTGGGGAAAGTGAGAAGCTACGCTGAGAAGAGTCGCTTCGACCGAGTTCTTGGAGTTGCTGACGTTGACGTTTTCGTTCTGAACTTGAACTTCGTCTTCGGACAAGCAGACTGCAATGGAAAAGCAGCGTTGATCTCGCTGTGGCGACTCAGACCAGAGTACTACGGAGACCTCCCAAACGAGCAACTGTTTCATGAGAGAAGCGTGAAAGAAGCGGTTCATGAGCTTGGACACACTTTCGGTCTAGAACACTGTTCCAACGTGTTCTGCGTCATGCACTTTTCCACTTCTATCTACGAAACAGACGTGAAACACAGCTTATTCTGCCGCAGATGCTCAGTCAAAGCAGAAGCAGCCATAACCGGACTTGGCAAGAACCTTGAACGACAAGTATAGAGCAGAACCCATTCACTTGCTACCAGTAGTAGCAAGCCTCCTTGTCGGAGTCTTCTGCGCCTCAATAGTGCTGGTCGCACCTTTTTCCCTCATCGCGGTCACGCCTTTTCCAGAGAGCACCGCAGGCTCACTAGGCAACGGACTCTACTTTGTCATTCTGGCAGGAGTCGGCGCCTCCCTGATTTACCTGCTCCTGAAACGAAAGAACCTCAAGCTGGTCACGCTGATCACGGGCTTCGCCATCACAGCCGCAGCCTTCCTGCTTTCCTCGGTGTATCTCTACGCAGCATTATCGATCTTCAACGTTCCATACGCCGATGTTCTGGTTCTAGCCCTATCAGTGCCCATCACCGTGCTAGCCGACCTAGCAATCTTTCGAGCCCGGGGCAGAGTCTACAGCTTAGTAATATTGCTGCTCGGCGGAGCTCTGGGCGCCTTCCTAGGAATGTCAATTCCCATCCTGAGCGCAGTTTTGATCCTGAGTTTTCTAGCGGCTTACGACGTTTTCGCCGTCTACCGCGGACCAGTTGGGAAAATAGCTCAGTCTGGGCTCGAACAACTCCGCGGCCTAAGCGTGTCATTCAGAGATGTCCAAATCGGGTTGGGCGACCTGACCTTTTATTCCATGCTCACCGCTCTAGTTCTGACCAACGCAGGTCCTGTCCTCTGTGCTGTCTCGATCACAGGCGTGCTCATCGGAGCTTTCGTGGCCCTCAAGATGCTGGAAAGAAGAGGAATATTTCCTGGTCTGCCCTTTCCAGTGGCTTTAGGTCTTGCGCCTCTCATCGCGCTGCTTTTCCACTAGTCGAGAACTCTGAAAAAGACTTCAGGGTCGTAACGTGGTTGGTTTTGAGTTTTAACTCTTCTATGAAATCTGATGATAACCTCGCTTTTCGATCCCGACGCTCAGACATCGTGATCGTGTCTAGTCTGTTTTCTTTGTAACATCCGACTTGAGGAGCCTGTACGCTGCGATGATGACGAAGATGATGGCGTAAACTGCGACGATCAATGCTGCTTCGTATAGAGTTCCAGTGTCGACTGGAGGAAGAACAGTATTTCGGGCGGTTATCAGTTCGCTCATCAGAAGCCCTGGAAAGCTTGTGGCCGCCCACGTTGGAGTAGCCTGTTCGACTGTGCCGTAGAAGAGGGCCAAGATGGGGGTTATAACTGATGAGGCGATGTATATTGCGAAGGCCAGAAGGATTGCTAGAGTGGTTCTTCTAAAAACTTCGCTGAACATGAATGATAGACAGAAGAAGATGAGGGAAGAATACGCCATCGCCAAGAACATTAACGGAGCAAATTGCAGGTAGCTCTGTGCACCAAAGAAGCCGATTGAAAGGACAACGCCTACGAAGGTTATTAGGGCTTCAACCACGGCTAACAAGGAGAACCCGCCGAGAAACTTCCCGAACAAGTATTCAATTCGACTGATCGGTTTAGACAGTATTATGTCAGCAGTTCCGTGTTCATATTCATCGGACACTGAACCGCCTGCAATAATGATGGCTATCAGCTGAACAAAGAAGGCCCCTTCGGCCCCTCCCCCCAGCACAGCCAAAATCCACATGGAGTCATTACTACTGCCCAAGAACGTTGTCCCTGAAGAGCGAGAAAACTCATAGATGCTGACAACTACCAATGTCTGAATTGCCACGGCCAGAATCACAAGAGCGAGGACACTCTTCTTGGCTACCGCTCTCTTCCACTCGTATCCAGCAATTACACGAACCCTTCCAAGTGCACCCACGCTATTGACCTCCCTTCAGAGCTTGGAGATAAGCATCTTCCAACGTGATCTTGTGAAGGTTCAGGCCCAATAGCACGCCTTTTTGTCTGAAGATTTCTGAAGAAATCTGACCCCTCACATCCTTCTTCTCCTTCAGCCCTATGACTAGCCTGTTTCCTTCCACCTTAACATCGCTCACAGACTCAAGCGCCTTAACGCTTGAAACTATGTTTTCAGTTACTTTTTCAAGCTCGACTTCCACCACCCATTGCTGAGTGAAGGTTTCTAAGACTTGTTCAATTGGACCGCTGAAAACGATCTTTCCCTTGTTTATCATTCCGACGTGAGTGCAGATTCGCTGAACCTCGTCCAAGAGGTGAGATGATATGAAGATGGTTTTGCCTTCCTTTGAGAGATTCATGAAAAGGTTTCGGAAGTGAACTGCGGCCTCCGGGTCCATGCCTATGGTGGGCTCGTCCATAATCAGAACCATCGGGTCGTTGATGAGGGCAAGGGCTACAGACAGCCTCTGAACCATTCCCTTGCTGTAGGTTCCAATCTTCTTTTTGCCCCACTCTTTCAAACCGACAAGGTCGAGGAGCTGCCAAGTCTTTTCTTTCCTAGTCTGAGTGGGCAACCCAAACATTTTGCCCATAAAGTCAAGCAATTGCTCTGCAGTGAAGAAAGTTTGAAGCGTTGGAAGTTCGGAAGCGTATCCAACAGACTGGAATGCCTGAACAGGGTCTTTGGATGGATTTGCACCTGTTATCTGAACTTCTCCTTGATTCGGCTTGAGGAGACCCAGAATAATTCTTATAGTGGTTGTTTTGCCAGCCCCGTTTGGTCCGAGATAACCGTAAACCCAGCCTTTGTCTACGGAGAAAGAAACAGAGTCCAAAGCCTTGAATTTTCCGTAATACTTCGTCACGTTCGAAACGTTCAAGACCGGATGGGACGCCAAAAAGGGCACCTAATGGAAAGTTATTTTGCCTGAGCCCTAATAACATTTAGGGTAACGACCTATTGGTTATCATATCCGCGGCCATTTCACTAACAGCCTTGCCTTCCTAATATGAGAATGTCTGAATTGTCCTTTTTCTCACTTTCAAAATCCAAGAACCTCAATTTTCTAGCGCACGTTTCACACACTTCGATGCTCTTCTAATGCATGACGTCGTATACAGATCTCATCTACATAACATTCCTTCTTAAAGGAAGGTTCTGACTTGTTCTCTCCAGATGCTTTCAAATTGACGCTGCATTTTCCAACTTGAAATCGTTTGTCTTTCATGTTCCGAGCGAAGGATTAGGCATCTGAACCAAAAGACTGAAATTGATCATGGATTAAACTGTTGGTTGACTAAACTTGTCGCTTTCGTACACGTTCAAGCGCCTGGTTCGTTCGTGGCGACTGTTCATAGCCTTATTGCTTGGAATCGTTTTGGCATCAACGTTTTTCGCGGGCATCAACGTGGGCGCGGATACGGCCGCTTGGCAGGCTCTTGATCAACAGCTGAGCAAAGTTCCAGTTGATGTTTCTGTGGATCACGGTTACTATGGTCCATCAGGGAATACGGTGTTGTCCTCAAAAAACGTGTCAGATGCTGTTAAGTCGATATCAAGTGTGCAAGGCATAACTCACGTTGAGGCGATTTCCACAAATGCAGGTCTCAATTATGTTGAGGGACCCAATTTCACGACCAGCACTAATTTGATTGGGGTATCTGAGCACTCTCTCGTCTGTGACACGTCCACTTTGGGAGAAAATGAAACCTACGTTTGGGCAGAATCCCCTGACGTTGGAAAGATTCACGTTGGTGACGTTCTTTCGGTAAACATCACCGCCTATTCTTACGTGTTCCAGCAGGGTGCTACAGGAAGTTTAAACACATTATCATTTGTTGTGAATCTCAAAGTAGTTGGTTTTGTTCATCTCGGTGAACAGGCGCTTTCGTTGGCGTTTTTGAACCAGTTTTCTTATCCACAACCGAATCTCTTGATTACTAGTTGGGAGAAGACTTTCGCGAAGCTCCTCGATGTCGCGTATGGTTTTCCATCTCAGTATAATAATCCACTCAGCACCGTGATTCTGGTTTTTGTTGACCGCTCGAGCCTCATCAGCCCATGGGACGTCGCTGGTTCAGCTGACAAGGTTGCAGCGATCACGGCGCAGATCAACGAAAGGGTTTCAACTTTCGGTCTGTCTGCTCAAAACAATCTAGCCGGTTCGTTGAACGATTTTCAGAGCGCGTCGTTTGGGATGCGTTTTATCTTCATCGTAGCAGCTTTGCCCGTGTTTTTTGTTGCTTGGTACATGGGCTCGACGGTTTCTGATGTGTCTTTCAACCTGAGACGACGAGAAATCGGTCTCCTATTGACCAAGGGGTTCTCTAGGCGGCAACTCTGGTGGATGTTCCTTTTTGAAGCTGCACTGATAGGGTTACTCGGAGGTTTGCTGGGCATACTGTTGAGTTTCACTTTTACTCCATGGTTTGTTGCGGCCGCCGGAACCCAACTGATGGGCGCGCCTGTGTTGGGTCTTGGCACCATCATATTGACGTTAGTTTTCGCCGTCACCATCACTTTTCTTTCGGTCTATCGGTCAGCAAGAAGGGCTTCAAACATGGTCACAGTGGACGCTCTGAGAGAATACGTGTACGTGGAAGAGGTTAAACCGTACAGGCGGCTGTGGCCTTGGGCTGCCTTTCTTCTCGGTTCTTTCAAGATGGTCGTCTTTCTTCTAGGCATCAATCTTCAAGCGGAATTGATGCGCTCGCCCGGAGGACTCCGAGCGAACGCTTTCGTCTTCCTCTTGTTAGAAACGGTTGTTGCTATCGATTTTGCACTAAATTACGTCGGGCCGTTTCTGTTCTTCTGGGGCATCACGAAAATCTTCATAAGTGGGTCGTTGAAGTTCCAGGAAATCACGGCTAGAGCCGCCTCGTTTTTGGGTGATATGGGTAAGCTTGCCACCAAGGCTATTCGGAGGAACCCTGCTCGCGCCGCCGCCGTCGCGTTTCTCATAGCCTTCATCATCGGCTACAGCTTTCAGGTTGTTGGAACCTTGGCGAGTGAACAAGATTTGGTTGTTCGCGAAGCTCGCTGGGCAGTCGGTTCGGACGTCAGTCTTACGTTGAGTTCGCCGGCAAATGCCTCGCAAATAATGAGTGCCGTTAGGAACAACGTGTCGCACGTCCAATCTATGATCGCAGAATACAGTTTTACGGGTTCACTTGGTGCTTGGCCATTTCAGCTGCAGGTGCAGTTCCGGGCGGTGAACCCAGAAACATGGCTTTCCACTGCTTATTACGAGAACGACCTGTTCAGCGGTAGCTCAGTTGAAAAGGCTTTTGAAGCCATGAATTCAAGCAATCACACCATCATTTTGGATCGCGGCCAGGCCGAAGCTCTCAACAAGACGGTCGGCGATGTTGTGGCTGTGACTTTTGGTGACTCATCCACAGGAGCAGTGCACACGGAAGAGTTGACGGTCGTGGGGTTTTTCGGGCTTCAATCGGCACAAACTCCAGGTCAGTACTGGTCCTATGTTCCGGAAGGACTGTACAACCAGTTAGAAGAAGACCTAGTTCGCTCCGCCTCGGCCAAAATACTGATCAAGTTGCAGAGTGGCACGGACAGCAAGGCTGTTGCAGATCAGGTTCGCGAATCTGGGATAAACGGTCTCAGCTCGGTTTCCTCGGTGGATGAGCAGCTTACGGAGCAACAGAGCAACCTTTCCGTTATGGGACCGCTTAGCATTCTGCGCCTGGGTGTGCTTTTCATGGTGGTGGCGGCTTCTATTGGAACCGCCTTAGTCACGTTGGTCAGCTTGAGAGAGAGGAAACGTGAGGCTTCAATCATGAGTGTTCGAGGGCTATCATTCAAGCAACTGCTCGTTATGCTTCTCACCGAAAGCTTGACGGTTGTCACGTTCGCGATGCTTCTAGGCACGATCGTGGGACTCATAGTGGTACGCGGAATAGTCGCGTCAAACAACGCCATGAACTCCGTGAGCTATTCATTCACTCCCTTAAACAGGCACGTGGTCTTTCCGCCTGACGCAATCGTGACTCTGTTCATTTCTTTCGTACTCGTCTTTGCGTCAACCATCATCCCGGTCATTCTCATGGCAAAAAGATACAGTTCAAGATTGGAGAGGACGGTGCGAGAAGTTTGAAAAGCGCAGAAATAATCGTGAAAGACCTGATCAAGGTGTATCGTTTGGGCAAAGTGGAAGTTCAAGCCCTGCGTGGACTGAGCATGTCGGTGAAAGAGGGCGAAGTGGTCTCAATCATCGGACCCAGTGGGAGCGGAAAGACCACTCTCCTGAACATAATAGGAGGACTAGACGCCGCAACCGCAGGCTCCATAGTCGTAGGTGACACGCAAGTAACGGCCCTCTCGACCTCTCAACTCGTTGATTATCGAAGAAAAACTGTGGGACACATCTTCCAAACTCTCAACCTGATTCCCACGCTGACAGCTGCTGAAAACGTTGAGCTGCCGATGATAGCCATAGGTGCGGGAAGAAGCAAACGAAGAGAGCGCGTCCAAGAACTCCTTGAAATAGTTGGCCTAACACAGAGAGCGGATCATAAACCCGACGAATTAAGCGGCGGAGAACAGCAACGCATAACGATGGCTGCGGCTCTGGCTAACGACGCCCCAGTTATCCTAGCCGACGAGCCAACAGGAGAATTAGACACTACTAACGTCAAAATAGTGGTCGACTACTTGGTGAAGATAAGCCGAGAGCTGGGCAAGACCATCGTGATGGTCACCCATGACCCAAACGTTGCTAGGCAAGGAGACAGGATTCTACGCATTGAAGACGGAGCCATAAAAGCAGCTTTGACACCTGCTCAAACATTAGAACCGACCGCAGCCATTTCATACGTTGACCAGCTCAAATCAAGACTGACCGACATGGATGCACAATTGGAAAAACTCGACCAGGACTTTCGAGCTGACAAGATAAGCGGCGACGAATACGCTGAACAGAGGCTTAGACTCAAACAGACAAAGGCAGGCTTGTTAGATGAACTTCACCGCATGGGCGTGGTCATTTGAACCAACAAAATGCAGGCGTGCGCTCACGGCCTTAAGCTTGAGAGCATGTTTCAACAGAGAGAAGGAGTTCTAAAGGGTAGAAACGACAAAAATAAATAGTTTGGCAGTTGAATCAAGTCTATTAAGGGAAGGCGCGAGTTTGCGCAAATGTCTGTTAGCACTTTTCAGCATCATTTCCGTGCTAGTTGTTGTTCTAGCGGCCGGTCTAGTCAAGGGACGCTTGAGCACGAATAACAGTCCACAATGGAGAAAACAGCAGCAAGGTGCACTAATAGTCCCACAAGGCGGATACGTCACCTTGCAAGCAGACGGCATGGACACATCTTCTCTGCAAAAGGCTGTTCTTTCAACGAATGAAACAGGAACTTGGAGAAATGAGACAACGAGTGCACTTCTGTGGGTGCAGAACGCTGTCTTCGGGTTTGACAACTTCGGCACAGCGACTTACAAGGACGGCGTGCTCTACGCTCCTTCTAAAGGAGACAACAAACTCTACGCAGTGAACGCCACGAACGGCGACATAATCTGGAACACTACCGTCAGGCAATGCGACGGGTCTCCCTGCATAGATGGTGACGTTGTTTACGTTGGAGAATGCATGGAAGTGTACGGAGAACCCACGCCCTTCGCCAGAGCATTGGCACTCAACAAGACCAACGGAGAAGAGATCTGGGATTTCGTAGAGCCAAACAACAACACTTGGGTTGGCTCGCCTCTGGTTAACGGTGAGTACGTATACTACACAACGTCCTACGACACATCTTACACAACAGGCTCCGGAGTCTATGCTTTGAACAAGACCAACGGACACGTGCTGTGGCGCCAGGACATAGGAGACATCGTGGGCTCCGTAGCCTATGACAGCGGCATGGTCTTCATTTCAGTTTACAACCCACCAGGTCAGTACGCATTCAACGCGACGACGGGAGACCTGATCTGGCATCAAGACTATGGAGCGTCGTGGGACACGTCGCCAGTGATCTACGATGGAATGATTATCCAGGTTGAAGTCAACAGAACTGTAGGAGTCTGGTCAACTTACGTGCTGAACGAGACGAATGGGGAGTTTATACGATGGTTTGAGGCAAAGGGAAGCACAGGAACCCCGCTGGTTCATGATGGCAAAGTTTTCATTCCCAGCAACGATTGGACGATGTGGGCTTTCGACCTGGCAACAGGAACTGAACTTTGGCAGACTGTACCGCTTCACAACGGAACCCTGCAAAACTACATGTACTGCAGCCCAGCATCAGCCGGCGGAGCCATCTACTGTCAAGCCCTGAACGGAACGTTCTACGCAATAAACGAGACTGACGGCGGCGTACTCTGGTCCTACACGTTGAGCAGTACTGGCTTTGGCAGTCCAAGCATCGGCGACGGATGTGTGTTCATCACGAACGATGGAGGCCTCTACGCTTTTAAGATAGGCCCAGGCTCTGGCGCTTGGCCCATGTTCTGCCATAACAACTTTCACAGCAGTTTTTCAGAGCAAGGAGTGGAATACGTCAGATGGCCATTGACCGAGCCGCAGGATCTCGGAGAAGTTTCAAACACCTGGGTGACGGCGAAGTTCACCTGGTGCAACGAGACGATCGCTTCTGCCGCAATAGCCTGGAGAATATACTTTTTCGACAGTCTGGGAAACAGCAACGCGACGGACGTGAAAATCTTCTTCGTAATGCCCATCCATGACGTAGCCGTGGTCAACATAGTGCCAGATGAAACGCTCATACAACAAAACCAAGAAATATCTGTCAACGTGACAGCAGCTAACCCTGGCAACTACACGGAAACATTCAACGTAACGCTATATTATGATTCTGTCGAGATAGGCCTGCAGAATGTGACTCTAGATACAGGGGAGTCGCGCGTTCTGACCTTCGTATGGAATACGACAGGAGTCCTCCTCGGCAACCACACACTGAAGGCAACGACAAGCATGGTTCCATACGAAGTCAGCACAGACGACAACACAGTTACCCTACAGTCTCCAGTAACAGTCGTTCCTGAATTCCCCTTCATAACTACTCTGATTGCAGCACTCATCGCCTGCACGATAACTGTAACAATTCTGACCAGAAGAAAACGAACAAGAACCTAACGCTCGATATTGCAATATACACCTCAGAAAAACCGAATTTGGCCAGTTACCTCTTTAGCATTGGGAACACAGACTCACCTTGGCACACTAAGTTTCAACGTGAAAAACTGCTCAAAGTTGCCGGCTATCTTCTCGGCAACACTCTGTGCACTAGTCTCTTTGATTTTTGCGATCGCCCTCACAACTTCAGGGATAAAAGCGGGCGTTGTCCTTTTCCCTTTGAAAGGCGGTTTGTAGAAACGTACAGGACCGTCGGTTTCAGTCAGCAGGTTCGTTATCGGGACTTTTCTCACGACTTCACGTATGCCTTCGGAGTACACAGCCGCAGGTCCCTCTGAGACGTAATAGCCATTCTCAATAGCTTTGGACAACGCATCAGCTGGGCCGGTGAAAAAATGAAGCAAAACTCTCACCAAGTTGTATGATAAGAGCCTATCTATCACCAGTTCAGCAGTACCCCTTGAATGAACTATGACAGGCAATCTCATTCTTTCAGCGCAGTGCAGCATTTCATCAAAAACCCTCAGCTGATCATTCCAACTGCTCATATGATTTGAGTCCAAACCTATCTCCCCAATGGCAACCAATGCTTTGTTCGTCTTTTGCGTCGAAATCAAGTTCAGCGTTCTTTCAAGCTCCTCCTCAGCCAAGTGCTCAACGCTTGCAGGCTGGATTCCTACTGCAACATAGACCAGGCCAGCATATTTTTCGGCCAACTCCAGACTTTTGATGCTAGTTTCCATGTCAACAGAATTTGAGACCAATGCAACAACATTTGCCATTCGAGCTTCCTGTATAATTTCGTCGATGCATCCTGCATATTCTTTGTCTGAGAGATGGACATGTGCGTCAACGAACCTCGGAAACATCTCTCCGTTCATGCGTGCTTGATCAACAGCCGCGTTCATCCCTTCCCGCTCCATGATACACTCTAGTTCCTCTTCGAGATATTCACAGCCAGTCCTTAGCTGTTTTGACAATCTGACTTCACACTGCACGTTGATAGTTTTTTCGAGTTCATCGAGTAACATTTATCTGTAAAGGCCTACTCTGGTATCAAACTTCTTGAGACGATCCGAGGTTGAGCGGCCGAACTGTCACCATCATTGACCTGCCAAAGTCGGTTCTAGGAGGGTTGAAATGACCGAAAATCCGAGTGAAAAGATGCAGATGGAAGCCAGCGTAAGAATAAGTGATGACAATTGCGGCAGGTGCATGATTTGCCCGTCTGTCTGTCCCTTCGACGCCATATCGTTCGAAGAAAAACCTGGCGAAGTCAAGTTAAACATCGAAAAGTGCCAAGCTTGCGGCATCTGTTCCAGCGCTTGCCCAGCTTCTGCGATAGAGACGATCTATTACAATGCTGATTCACTACTAGGTTACATTAGGAAAACCATGCGTAAGACGGGCTCAGATAAGCTACTTCTGACTTGTCGGGGTGCTGGTTCCTCTGAGAAAGTGACTGCGGACGAGTTGGACAAGCGGCACTCTGACAACTTTGTTTCGCTGATTCTGCCGTGCGTCGGACGCGTGCCACCAGAATTCTTGTTCAAAGCACTAGCATCAGGAATAGACAAACTGGCGATAATGCCCTGTGAAGATAAATATTGCCGGTTCAAGGATGGAAGCATGATCGGCACGCGCAGACTTGTACTAGTTCAGAGCCTCTTAAGTGAGCTGGGTTTTAAGCCAGACACTTTGGCTATATCGAAACGGTCAATAAAAGCGCACATCGACAGCGACCGATGTATTGGCTGTGGAAACTGCCACTACGTCTGCCCATACGACGCGATAAAAATGGAAGCCGCGAAAGTGCCGCAGCTAGATTTGAAGAGTTGTTCAGGCTGTGGAACCTGTGTGGCGGTCTGTCCAGCGCTTGCCATCGAGCTGGACGGTTTCGAGTACGAAACTATCTCCCAGCAGATTCGCAATTATCGCTCGCTGATTCCGAGAATGAGACAGAAGAACAAGAAACCGGTCATCCTAGTTTTGGGTTGTCAATGGAGCGAGTTTTCCAACCTCGACCTGCCCCGGAAAACAGCTACCAAAAACGTTGTGTTTGAAGGTCTTCCGTGTGCGGGCAGAGTGGACACGTTGCACATACTCGAGGCGTTCCATTTGGGTTTCGACGGCGTTCTCGTAGCAGCCTGCAAAAAGGACGAGTGCAAACTGGAAAAGGGAAACGAGGAAGCTGAGCAACGAATCGGTTCGCTGAAAAAACTGCTAGCCGAAATCAACCTTGGAGAAAGACTTGAAATGTGCTTCGTATCCCCGAAGAACGCCGGAGATCTGGACGGTCACGTTAAGTCATTTATGGAAAAGATAGACTCATCATCAATGAGGGGAGCTGTAGAAGAATGATAGTGACAAAAGAGAAAGCTCTAGAGGAAATATTGCGTCTACTAGCACCCTACAAGAGGATTCTAGTCGTGGGCTGCGATGGATGTACGACTCCTCCGAGAGGGTTACGAGAGGCTAAAACCTACACTATGCTTGTAGAAATGGGTGGAAAACTCAAAAACAAAGAATTCAAGTGCACACCAACGACAATGGGCAAACAGTGTGACAATTATGAAGTTAACACAACGCTAACACCCCAAGTCAAGGACATCGACGCTGTACTGTCTCTGGCATGCGGCGTCGGAGTGCAAACCCTAGCAGAAGTTTTTCCGAACATTCCGGTTTATCCTGCCCAAGACACGGTTTTCCTCGGGTCGCAAGATCGCGACGGCGCAACGATGCACGAGAGGTGCAGAGGATGCGGAGAATGCCTCCTAGGCGAAACAGGCTCCATATGTCCAATAACTCGATGCGCCAAAAGTCTTCTCAACGGACCATGCGGGGGACAGGTGAAGGGAAAATGCGAGGCAGGAGGCTGGAAAAACGACTGCGCATGGATTCTGATCTACAACAGACTTACAGAAAGAAACGAGCTAGACCTCTTCAAGAAATTCAGGATACCTAAGGACTACAGAATCTCCGAACACCCACGACAGCTGGCCATGGAAACGATTACAGAAAAGACGAAGACAGAGATGAAAGAGGAACCTGCGAAAAACGTGACGAGGGAAGCTTACGGTGAGTTGATGAAGCAACTCAAAGAGGGCAGGTACGTATTCACAGGCGAACTTGAACCGATGAAAACGACAAACCTGCACGAAGTCATTGAAAGCGCGAAGATCTTGAAAGGCCACGTTGCCGCGATCAACGTGACGGACAATCCTACAGCCTTCGGGTTTTTCAACGGGCTTGTTTCATCTTATCTGGTCCAAAGAGAAGCGTGCGTAGAAGCCGTTTTTCAGATAACCACGAGGGATAGGAACCGCATAGCGCTGCTTTCTGACGTGTTAGCCGCTGGTACTCTGGGAATAAAGAACATTTTGGCCATAACAGGCGACTACACGACGGTCGGCGATATGCCGCAGGCCAAACCAGTCTTTGACTTAGACTCGGCAACATTGGTTTACATGCTGAGAAAAGTGGTCGACGAGGGCTTAGACCTGAACGGAAACAAAATAGTAGAACCGCCCAAATTTAACATCGGTATTGGAGCATCACCCAACGCTGACCCCTTAGAGCCCGAAATTCTGAAAATCGAAAGAAAGGTCAAACTCGGAGTCGATTTCATACAAACCCAATGCGTCTACAGCGTAGAACAGGCCGAAAACTTCATGAAAGCAGTGTCTTACCTCAACACGCCTGTCCTGCTTGGAATCGCACCCTTCAAATCCCAAGCCATGATGGATTGGATGATCAAATTCGTGCCAGGAATAAAGGTCCCACCTGACCTAGAGCAACGGCTCCGAAAGGCAAGAGAAAAGAGCAAGGAAGCGTTTCTGGAGGAAAACATCGAAACCTTCGCTAACCTTATCGGCGAAATCCGCAGAACAACCAGTGCTTCAGGGCTTCATTTAATGGCCGTCGGTTTTGAATGGGTCCTCCCGAAAATCATTGAAAAAAGTGGGATAAGACCGTAACTGAAGAACACAGCACACTTCTCTGCAATTCCATTTTCGAAATCAAGAGAGAACGACGCGCATTCCAAAGCATGCGACTCCCGGTACAGTCGACTCAGATGCGCGATAGTACCAGCCGCGTCGAGGTCACGTCAACTTCTGTGATCCTACAGTTGCCAAATTGCAGAGATTCTCCAAGCACATCCCGGAGGATCACCTTGCCGCCTTCCATCTTCGCGTAAACCACATCTTTGAACACTTCTTTTCCGTCGAGAATTACAGTGAATTCACACATTTTCCAGCCCAACCAGCACCTAGACGAAAACACCAAGGTCGGTTATAAACTTCCTCTTAAGAACTAGAGACCTTTGTTGGGACAAGTACTGTTTAATCTGATTCTGAGACATTTTTTTCCTCTCGGCTTTGATTTTGGTTCTCGGTTGCATATTTGGGATAAGTAATTATAATTCACGATGATTATACATCTCAAATGCCATACTTGGTCGAAAGAGGAAACGAATGCGAAAGGAAAGCAAGCCCAGCAAAGATTCGAGCGCCGACATGTTTCAAATGTTGACGGAAACGGCTGAACAGGAGAAAAGGAAACGAAGAGAGGAGCTTCTGGCCCCGCTGGGCATCAAGGAATTCTTTGGCGAAGGAAAGTTAACCATTAACAAGAGAACGTGCAAGGGTGTTGAGTGTAAGCTTTGCATAAAGGCTTGTCCAACAAACGCTTTGTTTTGGAAGCTGGGAGAAGTTGGACTCACGGAAAATCTTTGCATATACTGCGGCGCCTGCGTCCTAAACTGCATAGTCGATGACTGCATAAAGATTACGAGAAAAAGACCAGACGGAAGCTCAGAAACATTCAGCAAGTCAAGAGACTTTGTGACTCTGCAGCATAGAATTGACACTAAAAGACGTTTTGACAGAGTTCACGAAGCTTTTCCGAAACCTGAAGACTACACTAGACGACGGAATTCAAAGTCCTAAACTCCAAAAAAATTGCTCACTTGAAGAAAAAGACCTCTTCATGCATTCTTATCTGCCAACAGTCGAGGCAGGTGGAACTGTTGAAAGAGTCTACCTTCTGTCGCTTGGTTCAAGTAAGTCTTCTAAACTGGATATTCTGTTCACGCTCTCATCCTGAACTTTGCCCTCACGGTCAATCAAAAACGCCGTTAGCCCACACCTTTGTGCTCCCTTGTAGTCTGCTTCCATTTCATCCCCAACGAACGCAGCTTCAGGCGCCGTCGCATTCATCTTCTCTAACGCATAACGGAAAACCTCTGCATCAGGTTTCATCTTCCGCAAAGTGTCAACCACAACCACGACATCAAAAAAACCCTGCAAACCCACTTTAGGCAGTATCTGGCTTGTGTCGCTCTGTAATCCATTCGTTACGATTCCCATCTTGAAACCTTTTTCCTTAAGTCGCGGAAGCAGCTCTTGAGCGTCTGGGTAAAGACTCACTTTGGCATAATCCCACCAGTGAGACGCTATGAACCTGGCCAGCTTTTCAACATTCAATTTAACCCGGAGGTCGCGAAGAACCCGGGCGTCCAGTTGAACCCAAAACTCATCAAGAAGCTTTGCCATCTCTCGGAAATTCAGTCGTTCCCAAGATTTCACCCACTCCCTAGACACATCTTCCAAAGAACGATTGACTCCGCAGTCTCCAAGAATCCTCTTCATTACGTGAGGGTCCTTACTGTTATCTATATTGATTAACGTGCCTCCCAAGTCAAAAAGCACTGCTTTGATTCTACCTTCGCTGAGCTTCATCTTTCTCGATGACTGAATATCATCCATCCCTTAGTTTAAGATTGAGGTGACAAGCAGAGCGCATAATGATTTGAACAAAAGAACACGCGAGCTAGACAGAAGGTTGTGCAGTGTTTTGCCATTTTTCCTTCAGGTACTTCGGGATGTCTGATGAGTCACGGGGTCCAACCAACACTTGCCAGCCGCTCATTTCCTCGATTTCGCCGCTTAGACGTGCGGCTTTTCCTGGAATTAGCAGTTTCTTATGCTTGACTTTGCCTTCGATTCCAGAAGCCTTTACGGCATCGGCGACCTTTTCTGCCGTCAACTTTCTTCCAGCGACGGCGCTGTCCACGGCTATTCCTTCAGTGTCGATTACTAAGACGTAGATGTTCAACTTTGCAGACTCTATGTCTGAAGCCACCGTGTAGTATGTCAACGCGAAGTTTGTGGTGAACATCACGGGAGAGTTCTCATCAGGAGTCCCGAAAACCTTCAGTCCAGGTTCGACGGCTACTGGTTTCCGAGGGTCCGTGTAGAGGTTCTGCCGCAACACGACGGGCGGAAGAAGCGCCCAGCCGTCAACGTTGTGCATTATCAGAACGTCTGCGAAACGCGTGATAAGCATCGCAGCTAAATAGGCTTCACGCCACTTCAGAATCTCTTGCTGAGTGTTGCCTCTGTCCATCCACGCGACTAGCGGGATACCGATCAGCGGAAAACCTGAGAGCTCATCCCCTCTCTTGCATGCAGCTCGGCGAAGCATCGTGAAGTTGCTCAACGTGTCGACCAAGCCTTCATCAGGAAAAGTGCCTGGGTCTAAGACGAGGTCTTGAACTCCGTAATCAAGCAGGGTCTTGGTCAGAGATCTCAACAGGTTCAGATCGCCTGGCGCAAAAACTGTCAGGGGGCAGTCGTACATTTGGGACAGTTCGGCCATCTCTTTCCAGTTATCCTTTGTTGCAGCATACAGAAGCGGTCTTGTTTTTGCGGCGACCATCAATCCTGCTTCGAGGACAGCTGGGTTCAGTGAACACAGGATCAGCGGCAGTTTTGAGTTCTCAGTCACTTTCTGAACTGTTGCCTTGAACTTGTCCGGGTCGTCCGAAGTGGAACGGACAGCGATCATGTCAAGCTTCAGGGTTTGTCCTATGTATTCAAAGCTGAAGTGTTCAACCTTCCTTATCCTTTCCAATATCTCTTCTTGAGGCATTTCGTCGGTGACGTCGAGAGCTATTGCCGTTGGGTCGGAGTACGTGAACTCGTGCCTGTACATGACAAGTTTTCCGCCGATCTTGACGGCTTTATCTCCCATGCCTAGAATGACCTCTCTCACAGCAGGCTTCAGCATTTCCTTTAATTGTTTGTAGAATTTCTCATACTTCTTAGTCAAGAGCGGAGGGCACTTCTCAAGCGATACTTCGCGGTTCACGAGCTTCGTTGCGAAGGCCATGCAGTTTTCTTCGCCGCACTCCTTGCAGTTTGTCCTGGGAAGAACCTTGTAAACGTCAAGCGGGCTTAGCTCCTTGATTCCTGTTTTGACTTTTGTTTCTCTTTCACTCATTTGGCGTGGCGCTCCTTGGCTAGGTCTTCATTGAAACCCATTGCACGAGTTTACTAGCGTCGCTTTGGTTTCCACTCAACAGTTGGCGAGTTACGTCCTTGACGGTTTTCATTGCGGCCGGATGCATCATCATGAACAGGTCGACCCCTGCAAGCAGGAGGGTGAGCGCGGTGGTAAGTTCCCAAAGGGGCCCTCTGAGTTCACGGGGTTCCCACTCTGGAGCCATTTCCATCCAAGCTTCTCTAGCAGCCCAGGCGTTGGTGGTTCCTGAGGACATCGGATGAGCCAATTCTGAATCTCCCATCAGTCCGGAGAGTCTGGCTCTCTCCATGTTTGTGAAGGCATAGTCCAGACCGTAACCAAGCGCCGCCGTCGTCAAATCCATAACTATGTCCTCTCTTGGCAGAAAATCGTAGAGTCTACGGTTGAGCTCTCTGGCCATGTTCATGTCCATAGGAGTGAAAGACAACGCTACGTGCCCATTCTTTTTGACGAACTTTGCGCACCTTTCAACGTCCATGTCTCTTGTTATTGAGTTTATCAGGAACCTCTCTCCTGCAAAGGTCTCGCAAACGGCTGCAAAAACATCCGCATCCTTGACGGGGTCTCCGCAGCCGCCGATCATGAGCGGCACGTCGACGGCCTGAACAACGTTTTCAACGGTTTTCACGGCTTCCTTCGGTGAAGCATCCTTGATAAGCGGATCAATGCTTATGAGGTGCAAAGTCAGCATGTCAGCTCCGAACTTTTCGACGGCAAGCTTGGCCCAAGCCGCCGGGTCTTCCATGACTTCTTTCACGTGCATCTTCACGGCTTTGGCCAGTGGGACCTTTATGTCGAAGATGTCTACGGTCACGACTGGAGGATGTGGCATAGACCTTTCAAACGTGTAAAAGGCAGGCGCAGTCTCCCCTCCTATCGTCAACGACTTGCCGCGGGTTCCACCTTCACCCTTTGTCCCTCCTAGCGTTACTTCAACGATTTTGCCCGGGTAGGTTTCAACTGGGGGAACGAATTCTGCTTCGATTATTTCCGTAGGTTTGAGCTTCACTTGGGGTGCAATCCTCTGCTGAGCAAGCGTGGGGACAGCGGCTGTTCCAGGCTGTATCCATATTTCTAAGTCTCCGACGTCCATCTGGAAGTCTTCAAGTTCGATCTCCTGAAGTTTCGCTAGGATTTCTATTAGGCGTGGAGTCAGCTTGAGCCCTACGGTTTCTTTCTTCTCATCCTTTGGCAATGCTTTCACCTTTTTTCAGTTTTCTCGCTCTTCTGAGAACGTATGATGACTTTTTTGGCATAGATTTTGGCGTCTTTCAGAATGATTTTGAACCCGCCGGCTGTTATGGGCAAGGATGCCGCGGTGGCCACAGGAATCATATCTGCTTCCTGCGGCGTCTCTGTTGGTGCCGCTTCTTCAACGGGAACCGCCTCTTCTTTCCATCTTTCTACGACGGGATGGTTGTGTTCTTTCAGAAAAGTCTTCAGCGTATCTATGGTTTTCGCCTCTTCCTCCGTGGCCACTTTGTCAAGGGTCTCGGCTGCGACGAAGTTTTTTATCCTTTCTTTCACTTCTTTAGGCAGCCAAACGACGCGTTTCCAGCCGCCGTCTGCCTGTAGAAACTTTGGAGAACGCATGTACTCGATGGACAAACCGTGGAACCCATCCACTTGGCGCCCTCCAGCGGTGGAATCGGCGATCGTTGAGAAGGCCAAACCGTTGACAGTCGTTTCCTTGAAGCCTCTGTGCACGATGCCGAACCCGTCTACTTCTGGAATGTAGAAGGCTACTCCCTCGAAGCAACCGCACGACGTGTGCGGGTGGCCGAACGCTGTGTAAAGTTGCACCCTGGTTATTTCGCCTAAAGACTTCTTCTTCACCGCTTCATTTACACCTGAGAACTCTCCTGCGACGGGGTCAAGCAGTTCGCCTCTCTCAATCGTGAAGACAGGCCCCTTCGGGTCTATGCTGGCCGCGGCTCTTCCGTCAAACCAGCTTATGGCTCCACAGTTCGAGTACCTCTGGGGCGTGATCACGCAGACGTGGGACGGAGCGAAGGACTGGCACAGAACGCATCCGTAGAACTTGTCAACTTCCTCGTCCTTCAAGCCTCTTGCTCTTGCGTCTCTTGCCTCGTAAACCTGCAAGGCTTCATCGTAGAGTTCCTTCACTTTCTTCGAATCCGTGATGAACGTTACTTGCATCTTCTCGATTATTGGCAATTCGCTCTTGAAGAGTCTGTGCAGGACCTTTCCAACGTAATCGAAGGAGTTGAAACCTTTCTCGAAGGATCTCTTGCTTAGCCTGAGCCAAATGTCGTAGCGTTGGTTCAGATGCATGAGCCCTTCAATATAGTTGGAGAAAGCGTGTATCCGCCTCTCTATCACGCCCTCCAATTCTGGCTCTAGCTTGGGCCCGGCGACTTCGATTAGTATTCCAAACGGGTAGACTTTGCCTTCTTCCATCTCTTTCAGGTCAGGTCCAACGATGGTTATTTTTCCATCCTCGACCTCTTTTGCTTTCTTGACCCTTACTAGCTCAAACTTTTCTTTTACGTCAGGTCCGCCTAGCTCAATGTACATGTCTTTTCTTCGAATTCTTTCGCCCTCGTAGATGACGCCGACGTCGACGGGTATGTCTTTGAACATTGACACTTCTTATTTTCCTCCGACTTTTTCAATTATCGCTCTGAGGTCTTCTGTCCAAATTTTCTTTGCAATGTTTGGTAAAGACCAGCTTGCGTTGGGTTGATAAACGTTGTCCAGTGTAACAGTCTTGAGGGTTGGAGCGAAGTGTTTCACGCCTGAAAGAATCGTCCACTCCATGTAGTATGGAAGACCGACAAACAGGGCTAAGTCGTACTGGCCTTTGCCGTCAAACCCGCACCAGTCTGGGTCGATCAGCCTGTTGCCCACGTCAACCGCGGGCATCCAACCAGCGGGCTGACAACCCCTTTTCAAAAACTCACCCACTATGTGGGCAGTTGCGACAACCGGGATCTTGGCTTTCTCGGACAACTCAATCACGTAATCGATCAGCTTCTTGTCTCCCAGTTCAATTTCAGCAGCCATGTGTCCGACAACGAGAATCGGGCGTTTTGCCTGCTTAATCATCGCCGCGGCCACTTCTGGTTTTGTGATTACCATCGCCTTTTTTGGTCCGGCGATCTCAGCGATTTGCCAGGGTTCAGCTGTTGCCATGTCCATCTACTCCTTCATCTTTCTGATCAGTCGTGGCAAAAGCGTCGGGTCAGGAATCACTGTTTCCTTCCAATTCTTCTCTTCGAGAGTCTTGATGATTTCATCTTTCATCGTTATCGGAACGTCCCCAAGTGTGCGAACAAACATACGTGTGTCCTGAGGCATAATTCCGTACAACCTCTTGTGCAAATCGATGTAATGCGTGAGTTTTATGGCCCTTCCCTTCGAAGTATCATTAGGTCTCATGCAGAGCTTGCTTACCATGACCATTGCTTCCTCTTTTGTCTCAGCGGCGCAGAACAGATGCTCGGGTGTTGGTCCAACATACGTTTTTTCTCCTGTCCTTGCATCGTAAACGCACCAGTCCTCTTCTCGGTCAGCCCTTCCGAGAAGCATGCGTCTGTACTTTGTTCCGTGAGGACCAACGATGACCGGAATACCTAAGCGCCAGAACCCAGCTGCGATGGAAGCTGCTTTCTGAGAGTAGGCTCCCCACGCAACGCCGACGGCGCCCACTCGGTTGAGCACGTAGTCGGCTATCTCTTCATAGTTTCCCCTCAGATTTCGCTTCGCGAATATGTTTGCGATCTTTATCGCGGCGCCAGCGATGTGTGAGTTGGCGACGCACGAGCCGACGTTGACGATTCCTCCGGCAGCAAATTCGCCAGTGTACTTCTCGTACGGTGATTTTCCATCTTCATCTTTGTACATACCAGCAGACATTGCGGCACAGCCGGAGGTCACAACTATGTAGCGTCTGTTCGCAAACTCCATACACATCTCAGCAACTTCTTTTCCGCCCTTCGGATAGTTGGCGCATCCGACAAAGGCTACCACACCAGGAATCTCGCCGAACACAAGCGGGGCTCCAACGTTCCTTATCTCGTCGTCTTGTATTGGCCCTCTTCCAACTCTCAACTTGTACGTCTCGTCCCTGAGTTTCTTGTCCCCAGCCCTCACGATGGAACTGTGAATCTTCGTGCCCTTCGGACACGGAGCCTCGCATCGACCGCAGCCAATGCATAGGTCGTACAGTTCTGCGAGCTTCGTCAAGTTCCCTTCGCCCGCTGCCTTCATCGCTTCAGGAATTTCCAGGCCTTCTGGGCATGCTCGAATGCAAGAGTTGCATTGAGTGCATTCCTTTCCTGCATTGATGACTTCGTCAACGTCTGGCAGCGTCTTGAATTTTTTCCGAAGCGGCGCCACTTTCAACGCCACTTTTGTAGCTACTTCTCCGACTTTTTCAGGGTCTAGAATCAGCGCGCCCGGCGTCTTTCCTGACACTAGATCTTCGACTATCGCGTCTGCTGGGTCGTTTGTGCGGTTTGGCAGACCCATGCAGTTCTTTTCTGATGTAACGATGACTGGGGTTTTGATGTTTTGCGATTCGTTGAAGGCATCCGCTCTGACGCATTGTTCATCAAGCACAACTAGGTCTGGAACGCCACTTCTTATGAAGCGTAACTGCCATGAGATTGGGCCGACAACCTTTGCGCGGTTGTAGTATCTGGTTATGTCGTGGGCTGTGCAGCACAGTCCGCAGATCTCGATTTCGCCGTCAAAGCCGTTGTCTTTCATGTAGTCTATTATGCCAATGGAAGGGACAACATTGTGGCCTATGACTAGGATCACGGGTTTTTCCGTGTTTATCGTGCCGAAGCCCAGATCAACAAGCGGGGCGTCTGGGTCTGCTTTTGGAAAGCCGTAGGCCGCAATTTGAGCAACGTCTGCGACTTCCATGCCTAGATGATCTATCATCCCTGCGTGGAAGACTTTTGATTCGAAGTCAAGGTTGTTTCCCTCTTGCCCAGTGTGCACTACGGACAGTAAGTGTGTGAGTTGAGACTCAGCATAATCCAATACCTCTCGCAGGTCAGCCAGTGTTTGAGGTCTTAACCCGCAAACGAGGCGGATCGTCGGAGCCTCAACGTGGACGTTCAGCCCGCCCACGTCAATGATGTGTTCGCGTCCGAATTCTTTGATCAGATGTTCAAGTAGATGGCGAGCGTGGCCGACGTGCGTTGCTGCTCCGATGCAGCATGCTAGAAGCACTGTTCTGGACTGTTGAGCCGGCATGTTGATTCCGCATGCTCCGCGCTTGTTTCCTGTCAGGTCGCATTTTCCCATGGTGCAGAGGCAGCAAAGGTCGCAGAAGGGCATGTAGAAAGGTTTGTAGCGCTGAAGGATCCTCATGTCCCACTCTCTCAGAGTAGTCAGGGACGGAAAAGGCGTAGGTCCCATCGGTTCGGTCCAAGTTCCATCGACAACCTTGCCGATTGTTAGTTCAAGATTCTTGACAAAACCAAAATCGGTCTTCAATTCTCCGATCTTCACATTAAGATCTTTTCTACTCAATTATGGCACTACCTAAGGACGAAGAAGACGAAATCTAATGAAACCTTCGCTCATAAGCATTTCTGGAACCAAAGTCCACTATGAATAATCGATCTGCAGAGATGATTCATGTACTTCTTGGCAGGGTTCACCCAGAACACTGAAAAAGATGTGGCCAACTACTCTTTCGTGTAGCCTGCCTTGTCCACTATTCTCTTAACGGAGAGGTAGGCCGGAGAGTCAGGAGGCAGTTCTAAGAGTGATTTTCCAGCCAGAACATGTTCCTCAACTTCGTCGTCTCGAGCAATCTTGCCCAAGAAATCAAGTTTCAAGGTGCTGTCAGCCGTCTTCTCCAAGCCTTCTGGAAACCTGTAACCGCCGACGACGTAGAAATTCTTGAATTCTATGCGTACCTCCTTCGCTATCCGGTAGGCCCGGTCAACATGGTCGAACGATTTTTTGGACGGGTCAAGAACGTCGAAGATGTCATCAACTTTCGACGTGATCCTACGGTTCAAATGCTCCAGTCCTGCTGGCGAGTCAATCAAGACGTACTTGTAATTTTTAGAAACTGATTCCAAGGCTCCTTTCAAAGCCGCGTTCGGCAAGCAATAGCAGCCTTCAACCCACTTTGTGCCTATAGAAATGAAATCGAAAAAGTCGCCTTCATACATGCCTTGAGCCCAGATCCTATTTTCAATTCGTTCAGTGGGCGGAACACCGACAGTTGTTCCACCTTCCTTCAAAAAAGCCTCCATGAGCAGCTCTGAAATCGTCTTCTTCCCCTCTTCCTTCAAATCTACGCCAACCATTTCCCCAAGGTTCTGGTCCGGATCAGCGTCCACCAAAAGCAGAGGCGTAGCTCTCATCTCAATGAAGTATTTTGTCTTCAGCGCCACAAAACTAGTCTTTCCAGTTCCGCCGCGACCTATTGTCACAAGCTTCTTCAATTATTACTTCACACCTTCTAGCATATCGATTATTTCCTCAACTCTTTATTAGTCGTTCTTTGCTGTGAGCATATCAGCAATCACTTCTATTGCTCGCACGGCCTCTGAGCTCCTGTCTTTCAGCGGCGTTTCTCCCCTCATTTCCATCTCTGCGACTTTCTGATCGAAGGGAATAAAGGCCAAGATTTTCAAACCGTTTTCCTGCGCGAATTTTCCGATCGTTTCTTCTTGAACCTTGTCTCCGACCTTGTTTCCAACCAGATAAACCTGCTTTATGCTCGAGCCCAAGGCCAATTCTTGAATGTGTTTGGCTATCTCAAGAGATTTCATGTTTGCGTCCGCGACGATCAGCAGAGTGTCCACATGCTTAGCCGTTCCTCTGCCCATGTGCTCAACCCCCGCCTCCGTGTCAAGAACAACCGCCTCATCTCGCTCCACCACCAGATGGCGAAGCAAAGCACGCACAACAGCGTTCTCTGGACAAGTGCACCCTGAACCCATCGACTTCACCGTTCCCATGACTATCAAGTTCACGCCAAACGGTGTCTTCACCGAATACTCGCGGACAACGTCGTCCACCTTGAAGGAAAGACGGTAAACGCCCGAGAAGCCTGTGTCGGTTTTTGATTCAACCAATTTCTTGTTCTCTGAAATGGGCAGTATCTGTCTTGCCTTTTCAGGCGTTAAGCCCAGGGTCAAGGCAAGATTCGGGGAAGAATCAGCATCAATAGCTATCGTCTTGAAGCCCTTATCGACGAAAGAGCAGGCAAGACCCGCTGCTATGAGAGTTTTGCCCACACCTCCCTTGCCAGAAACTGCAATCTTCACTCGTTTTTCCCTGTTTTGGTTAAGTGTTTAGCGCCTATTTACGTTTTCTAAAGTAGGTTCTGGTAACTTGGAGGGTGATTCGTCTTCATGTTAACTGTCGGGTGATGGAGGCAATATTGTTCTCATCCTATCAGCGCGGTGCGTTGATTATGTTTCTTGACGTTTCTTCTTCTTGAGTCCTGCGTGTGCTCTTTTCTTTGGCATATTCTTACCGAGTCTATCTATATCCGTCGTTTCTTATAGGTCTGATAGGTTAGTGCCTACAATCTGCATAAGCAATCTTCTATGGTGCGCGCACGAAAAACGAGACCATACTGTTCGTCTGCCGAACACCATGCACAGCTAGATGAGTTCTAAAAAATCCGTTGATATTGCGCGGGCCGCGCGCGCTATTCTTGATGAAAAAAGGGGAATAGGTCAATGGGCTTCTTTGGATAATACTAGCGCGCAAAGATTACACGCTTCAACGTTGGCACGCGGATGAATTAATATGCAATTCAATATTTAATTGTAGTAGGATTCAGATGTTCAAAGAGTTTGGCGAACTACGGCATATTGTCAATTTCAAAAGGGTAATCTTCCCGATCTCGATCGCATTTTTCATATACACTTTCGGCTGGGGAATTACCTCCCCTGTTTTTTCCATATATGTTGAAAACGTCACTGGAAACCTGTTCCTGACCGGCCTTATCCTTTCGCTCACAACGATGATGGGGATATTCCTGAACATACCATTCGGAATCATAGAGGACAGAATGAATGTGAAACGAGTTCTACAGATGGTGTTGCTAATCTACTCGGCCCTTGCGTTGCTCTATCCTGTGGCAGACACTTTTCTATCGCTGTTGTTGGTAAGCGTCACTAGAGGGGTTGCTTCATCTTTTTTATGGTTGACTTCGTGGGCATATGTTTTCGCTTATGCTGAGAAGAGTGCGAAAGGAAAAGAGGTTGGATTCTTTTCGGGGATGAACGATTTCGCCTCAGCTTTATCTCCAGTTGTCGGGGGGCTTATCTCGGTTCTTTCGTTCTTTCTGCCTTTCTATGTGCTGAGTTTAACGAGTCTAACCGCATTCGTTGTGGTTTCATTATGTTTGAAGGAGACGCCCAAGTCCGAGAAAGCATCGTTGAACGTTCAGGTAACTACATTGTTGAGTTACATGCGCAATAGCCGGTTCGTAAAGACTGTTTTTCTCATAGTCGTGTTCTACGCTCTTATCAATGTGTACTACTCGTTCCTTCCGATATTTCTTAACAGTGAAGGAATTGCTATTCCACTGATAGGTGTGATACTTACTGTAGCCCTTCTGCCTGCGGTTGCTCTTGAAGTGCCGATTGGAAATCTGATAGACAGACATGGAATACGGAAGACACTTGCTGTGGCTGCTTCCTTGACAACGTTGACTGCAGTTATGATGCCATTCTCAAATAGCCTATACTACACATTGGCGACTGTGACAGCCTTCACGATGAGCTACACGGTGATCTTCATAGCGCTGTATTCAAGAATGTCAGACATAATTGGTGAAAGCAAAACCGCGATTACCGGAGCCATAGCCACATTCAAAGACTTGGGCTACACGATTGGACCATTAGCAGCCGGCGCGCTGATGGGATTTATCAGCGTCAGAGATACCTTTTTCATAGCAGGAGCAGCGTTCGCACTTTTGATACCTGTCGCCCTTCTTCTCCATGATTGACTCTTAGTGTCCAGTCAACCTCTTTCTCGCAAGCTGGTTCTAAGCCATCGACAAATAGTAAAAAACAGTTAGCGCGCGCGGTTACAAGTCTGGTCGCTAGAGGTTTTCCAACAATGGGTACAAGGAAATAGAGCGCGTTAAGCATATAAGGGGCTCAAGATCTACTCCAAAAGTAAAATAACATGCGAAAGGTGAGCGTTTTGAGCATCCAGTTAAATCCGATAGGCTTTGTGAAAACGAGGTTTGCTGGTGAAGAGATGAGAAATCAGCCGGTTGAGGAACTGGAAGCGGATATTGAAATTCTCGACGAATACGCCGATGGTTTAGAAACCATTGATGGTTTTTCTCATCTGCTAATTCTCTTTTACATGCACAACATCACCGCGGAAAACAGAAAAAGGCTCAAGATCAAGCCCAGAATCGTTGTCAGGTATGGACTGAACCTGGAAGAGGTCCCCTTGGTTGGAGTGTTCTGCTTGGACTCACCTAACAGACCAAATCCTATAGGCTTGTCTGCAGTGAGACTACTATGGAGGAAGGGCAAAATCCTTCATGTTAAAGGATTAGATGCTCTTAATGAAACGCCGGTGCTAGACATCAAACCCTACTCTCCAGCGAGAAAAATCGAGAAATTCGAACTGCCAGAATGGTACAAAAACATAATAGCCAAAGCAAGAGCAAAAGGCCACAACATAACCGATTTCTGAATGGCCTTTAAACCGTCCAGAACGCGCGAGATAACTTCGATACACAATGCGCGTTACCTATCATCCGTTTCATTTTTCTCAAATGGCGCTGTCATTCTTTCTAGCTTGTTCTCGTTGAGAAGACGGATCGCTTCCTTGAGTTCAACCTGTTCTGGAAGAACAAATATCTGAACAAGGTTGTCTCTCAATAGGTGAAATGGACCTTCGCCCATGCCTCCTGCAAGCACCACGTCAACTTTTTCGTCCACCAAGAATCGAGCAGCACCTATTCCTTTCTTCCTCTCTGTTCTCGCTGCTTTGTTGACCTTGACATACACATTCCTTATTTGCCTATTCTCCAGCTCTATGAATGCAAAAAAGGGTACATTCCCAAAATGAGCAGAAGTCTTTGATTCCAACCCCTTGTCTTCCACCACTGGAATGCCAACCTTGACTTTCTGTTTGTATGCTGGTTCTACATGAATCGTGATTGATTCAATATCCTTGAAACGCCCTCTAATCTTCTCTTCGATCTCATCTGAAATCTCATGTGCTTTCTCCAGAGGAAGAGCTTCTTCCACCTCTATGTGCATCTCTCCAAAGGACACTGGTCCTGATCTATGCAACCTGAGATCATGCACTCCACTTACTCCTCGCACCTTCTCCGCTATTTCCTTCATTTCTCTGGCCTTTTGCGGACTCAAACAAGCATCCATAAGAACCAGCACTGCATCCTTTCCAAACCACAACCCCACTTTCATAACGTACAACCCAATAGCCAAGCCCGCCAAAACCTCAGACACAGGATAACCTAGGCTGGCAAACAAGACACCTACGAAAACCATTAATGCGGTATAGACGTCTACCAAAGAATGTTGTCCTTCACTAATAAGCGACTGAGAACCAATAAGGCTTCCCACGCTTTTCTTGTACCTACCAAGAAAGTAGGAGACCAGCCCTGAAAAAGCGGCCACCGCAAGAACAACAGATGGAAACAGGACAACGCTGCGTACAAACAGTTTATCCACAGCTTCTTTCAAGATCAGAACACCTGATACAACGATCGTCACGGCGACTATCAGCAAGGCCAAGGTTTCTGCCTTATAATATCCGTATGGAAATCTTTCGGTAGGTTTTTTCTGAACCAGCTTGAGTCCGGCCCAGACAGCAATCGAGGAAAAAATGTCAGCAAAGGAATGAATAGAGTCTGCGAGTAATGCCACGCTCCCAGAGATTATCGATACTGTGCCCTTCAGAATGCTGAACGCTAGGAGAACAGCTGCAGAAAGAATCGCAGCTCTTTCTCCTTTTCTAAAAAGCTGATTCTTCTCGTTCATTCTAGAATCAAGCTCTGAGTTCTAATCCTAGTGATGGTGTGCGTGATGGCATCCTTCGGTAAGCTCTTGAAGCTTGTCATCGTTGTATGCAGCGATTACTTCTTTAACCGTATCCGCGTTCGCTTTCAGCACTGCTACTCCTGCTTCTTGGAATCCAGTTAAACCTCTTGGGCCCATTCCATAGGTTATTATCGCGTTCGGTTTCCGCTCCAAAATGTGGTCGTGCACGTGTCCTTCGCCACCGAAATGTTCGCCTTTGTTCTCTAAGGTCTCGACGTTTTCGACTTTTCCATCCGTGCCTAGAGCCACAACAGCATAGAAAGGCGCTCTTCCGAAATGCTCCGCTATCCTAGCGTTCAAACCGTTGTTATCTGACACAGGAACAATAACTGTAGTTTTCATTGCGTCACCTCCCTTTCCACTACTTCTTTCCCTTCTGTTTCAGGAAATCTTCGACTTTCTTGACTATTTCCATGAAGGACTTTGAAGCCGCAGAGTTAGGATGCTCGACGATGAACGGTTCCCCTCGGTCAGCATCCTCACAGATTTTCTGATCAATCGGAATACTTCCAAGAAACGCGATATTCAATTCTTCAGCTATCTTTCGCCCGCCGCCAGACTCGAATATGTCAGATTTTTTTCCACAATGAGGACAGATGAAGCCGCTCATGTTTTCGATGACGCCGATTATGGGCATTCCGAGCTGCCGAGCAAAAGTGACAGACTTCTTAACGACAACTTGTGAGACCTTGGATGGGATTGTTACAATCACGACGCCGTCCATTTCCGGCAGCAGCTGAGCAATGCTTAGCGGCTCATCCCCTGTCCCGGGAGGAAGATCAATTAGCAGAATGTCTAAGTCTCCCCAGACTATCTCTGACAGAAACTGGCGGATCGCGGTCATCTTCAGCGGTCCACGCCAAATCACTGGCGCATTTTCATCAGGCAATAGGAAGTCCATTGAAACGACCTTTATTCCTAACGTGCCAGAGGCTGGAAAGGCCTCAGGCGGGCTCATTTGGAGTCTTTGGCCCGCCAGTCCTAGCATTCTCGGTACGCTGGGACCATGTATGTCTGCGTCAAGAATCCCGATCCGGTCGGAGTGTCCATGCATCGCGAGGGCCACGGCCAGATTCACTGCGACTGTGCTTTTGCCTACGCCTCCTTTGCCGCTTATTACGGCTATCTTGTGTCTGACCTTGCCCATTTTGGCCTTAAGCTTCTGCTCCTGCTCCGAAAACTGTTTTTTCCTCTCTGTGACTTCTTGCGTACTTGTCAATTCGAAAACTCCTTCATATTTCAAAATGGCCTCTGTAGCCTCTTCCGAATCGTGCATGCCCTCTGTTTTGGGGAGCCCTATGGATGTTCTTGCTTCCGCATGTAGGACAGGTGCCGGGTCTTCCTCTTCCATGGGGTTCGTCCCACTCGTGGCCGCAATCAAGGCATTTGAATTTTCTATTTGCGTCCGACATGGATTCGCCTCCTTCTATTCGTATTGCTTTGCCATTGACCAAGGCATCTGCCACCTTCTTTCTTGCCGCCTCTATGACTCTGTGGAATGTCGGTTGCGATATGCGCATACTGTCAGCCGCCGCTGTCTGCTCCAATCCCTCGAGATCCTTCAACCGTATCGCCTCAAATTCATCCACCCTCAGGCCGACGCTTTCTAAGGAAGTCATTGGAACTCCTCTGGGTTTGAAATAAGTCACGCCTGGTTCGCAGCATACTCGTCGGCAGATTCTGGGTCTAGGCACGGTTATGAATAAACATTCATAACTCTCTTAAAGGTTTCGCAGCGCAAGCTGGAAAAGCAACATTCCGAAAACATGAAATCAGAACAATAGCTTTTCATAGCGGCCAATTACTAAAGCGCCTCTTAATGGTGAAAGGCATGAGTGAATATCCTCCTGGAAGTCGAGAAGACCGTGAGACACTGGCCGAAATGCCCATGGAGAAACTGTTTGATTATTTCTTTCTGCAGATTCGTAACATTTGGAGAGTTGATGGCTTGTATTTTCTAGGCATCGAAAAGAAGTTTGGGACTGAAGCGGCAACTGAAATTGATGCTCAGGTTTGGGAGAGCATGGCTGCAATCGAGGCCAAGAGCCTGCAGCGAATGTTAAAGATTGCCGAGAACCCGGACGTGGCAACGATTATTGGTCTTTTGCGCAAATCCAGTTGGGCACTGGATCAACCCTTCAAGACCATCAAAATTGGAAACAAGCGGGTTACCCTTGGCATCGATAGGTGTAGGACTCAGGAGGCTCGCCTGGGCAAAGGTTTATGCGAATTTCCCTGCAAGAGAGTACGGTTTGGATATTTGAAGAATTTCGCGAAGACTCTGAATCCAAAAGTAGAAGTAGGCTGTTTGTTCTGTCCACCAGACAAGCACCCTTCAGACTCGTGGTGCAGATGGGAATTTACAATATGATTTTCGGAATTTAGCGCGCGCTTAGATTTTGAAAACTACTTCTGTGCCCACGTGGCAATCGTGTACTACTTCTGATCCAAATTTGCCTCTCAGTCGTCCAATGGCGTCTTTTCCGGTGCAATGATTCAAGTACAGTTCCGGAGTTCCATACACCTTTTCCAGAACCTCTCCTACGTGGTCAACATCCTCTTGCGAGTATTCCACCATGTGAGTGCCCCCGAGTATGGCAATGATTCTCCCATTGAAGAGTCGTGTGGCACGTGCACACGTATTCAACAATCCCGCATGACAGCAACCAGTCACCAACACTAATCCATCTTTTGCTTCAAGAATCAGCGACAAATCGTCAATGACAGGATCCCACTCCCGCCGTCCATTAACCTTATGAAACGCACCCGTCACTATCCCCGGCTTCTCCAGTCGTTCCGCAATCGGAATCTCTCCCGTCGTAACGAGGTTCGGAAGCACTTCAACTGAATCTTTAGTCAAATGAAATTCCGCTTTTTTGGTCAGTTCCCTACTAAGCTTTGGCAATCCCATCGAGATGTGAAACAAGAATATCTTCGCTGACTTGGGCTCCATAGCACTTGGATGCGCAAAGATCTGCACTGGTTTCTGGACTGGTCTCACCCCAAGAAACGATTTCAACCCGCCCGTGTGATCCCTGTGACCATGCGAAAGCACCAACTTATCGATATAATCAGCATCTATTCCCAGTCTCTTCATATTATGCAGGAGTTTTCCGCCTTTCCATCCAGTATCAAGAAGAATCTGTTTGTCGCCCATTGCGATATGAAAGCATTCTCCGTGCCCACTTTTGAGGCCTTTCCCGGGCAAAGCCTCATTATTGTAGATGTTGGTAATCTTGACGTCCATTACTATCGCCTTGCACCATATCGATTCGTGTTTAGCCGCTGCATATTTAAGATAAATGGTCAGCGCCCGCGCAGGGTGCAAATGGGAATTCACAATGTGACGCGACGGGTAAGACATAAGTTCTGCAGAAACAACGTTATCCTATTCGCGGGGAAAGATCGTGGTTAAATGTAGCAAATGTACCGTTTTCGTGTGCGAACATCCTCAACGAGCTCGAGTTACTTCCAAGCTGGATTTTTGTCCGATGAACGTTGAGAAAGATGTTTTAAAGAAAGCTAGGGAAGAATATGAAAAACCTGGCGTAGCGAAATTAGCTCATGCTTCTGCTCTGGTGGAGTCAGAGGGTTATATGAAGTGGACCAGAGTCGAGGACACGATGGAATTTGCCAGAACGATGAATTTCGACAAGCTGGGTGTTGCCTGCTGTGCAGGGTTGGCCGAGGAGGGAAAAATATTGACAGATATTTTAGAGTCCAACGGCTTTCAGGTGACTTTTGTATTCTGTAAGACTGGTGGTGTTCCAAAGGAAGAGTTGGGACTGAAAGACAGTGAGAAAGTGCATCCCGGTGCCTTCGAGCCTATTTGCAACCCAGTAGCACAAGCTCTAATCATGAACAAGGCGAAAACGGAATTGAACATAATTGTAGGACTCTGTGTGGGACATGACTCAACCTTCATCAAGTATTCCAAAGCACCCGTAACAGTCTTGGTTGCTAAGGACAGGGTCTTATGCCACAATCCCGTTGGAGCATTATACACTGCAAAGGGATACTACAAACACAAACTCTACGACACGCACAGCGCACGCACCGGAATCAAAACAACCTAGATTTGCAGCATAGTATTACCATCCTGTTTCTGTCTCTTTAGAGCGCCACGCAAGAGATTTTTTACCCTTTGCCTCTCCTCACCGTCAGAGATGAATGGCAAACTTGCATTCATTTGCGCCCGAGACAGCTGATTGGATGAGTTCAACCTTCACAGGTCTCTCAAGAACACTTTCCCAGAATTTCTTAACAAACCCTTTCGAGCAGTGGCAGTACGTTTTCGATACGGTTGTCCTGTCAGGAAGTCCTCTCAGCAAACCGCAATAGCACCTCTTCGGCCTAGTGAACGCCTTCGGCGTGTAGAACTGGTAGAGCACGTTGCTTTCTCTAACGAGTCTTGTTCCAGTCATAGGCTTTTTCTGTTCTGCCTCAAGAAACTCGTCTGCGCTCTTGAACTTCTTGCGGTTCAATTTGGCCCTGTCGATGACCCTCTTGTTTACATCAGCACAGTCGCGGCCACAGTTCTCCATGATCTGAATCCTCGTTTCTTCGCTGACCAAGGCGTCCAGTCTTTCCATCACGCCTCTGACCCATTCAGCTGTCCTGATCTTGTCAGTTTTCTCGGTTATTTCTTCGCTGCCTTCCATGACCTTCTCGCTTATCGCTTCTCCGGCAAGAGCTTCAACATTTTTCCCCATGGATACCAACATTCTATGCTTGGTCTTGCTCAAGCTGAATACCATCCAGTCTGCACGTCAGGTTGCTGACACTCAGTATAAGAACTACCAGAGCACACATCAAACAGAAAAAAATGGAGCGCACGCGAAGAGAATTTCCCTCAATTTTCTAGGTAAAATGGACATTTTTTCTTCAAGCACTCCTTGTTTAGATCTCTGAATTCGCACGTTATGGTTCGGTTGATTTTCATCTTGAAGCTGAAATTCTCCTTCAGCGCGCGCGCTAAAGCTGAACTTCAAGTTCCGATTTCTCTTCAACCTACATACATGCTCTAACAGACTTAAAAATTATGGAGGATAGTTCTATCCCAGCTAGCTTAAATGATGCCAGCCGTATTCTTCATAAATCTTCTTACCGCTGACGGACACAAGGAAGTCGATGAATTTCTTCGCAAGGTCTCTGTTCTTGGAGAAAGAAATGACCCCTATAGCTGTACTTCTGTGCACTTGAAGGTCTTTCGGCAAGTCTATTTTATCCATAGTTTGCATGTTCAAGTTCTTGAAGGCATCCCATCCCAGAACTGCATCCACTTTCTTCTTGTTGACAAAAGACATCAATTCCCCACATCCATCGGCATAAGCAATGGTGTTCTTTCTGATTTGCTCGGCAAATCCCGCTTTAGTTGCTAAATCATCCCAGACCCCAGTCAAACAGCCACTTACAGAAACACCAAGATGCATTCCTTCTTTCGCCAAATCGGACATTGACTTTATTTTTTTCGGATTTCCAGTCTGCACAAGAATAGCAGAGGTTCTTGAACCAAGGCTTCTTCTTGTTTCTTTAAGAATTAATCCCTTCAACTGTGCATGGTCAAGTATGTACTCTGAACCGCAAGTTAACAAGTCGCCTTCTTTGGTTTCTCCGATTTCTTCTATGAGGTTTTCAGCCTTTCCGACAGTAAACTCGAATTCTGTTCCGAATCTTGCTTTGAACTCTTCTGCGCATTTCTTGATTGGGGGTGCTACTGCACCAGCAGAATAAACATGGAGATTGTTTTGTTTCGACATATTCCTTCTCACACCGATTGGTTGTATGGATATTTAACTCTGCATCTCCTTGATTTTCTCTTCGACAGCTTTCAGTTCATTCTTGAGTTCTTCCGCGTAGCTCTTCAGCTTCTCAACTTTTTCGGTCTTTGTGAAGAATCGTCTTCTGTACCCGTGTCCATCTCCATGCATGCCGCACCCACAATGGTCTTCATGTCTATGATGATGCATCCCACACCCGCACTCTTGGTCCATTTATTATCACCTCTATTCTGATACTATTACAAGTAAAGTATTTATGCTATCAAGTTTATAGTGAAATAGTTCCTATCCAAAAGGAAAGTGACAGGTACGCAGAACAGGAATGACGTAGTTTGCTTTTGTCCGCTTGAAGGAATCATAGACGTAATAAGCAAGAAATGGGCACTTCTTATCATAAACGCAATTGGGAATTACGGTAGCCTCAGATTCAACAAACTCATGGAAGAACTACACGGCATAAGCCCCAAGACACTTGCAGACACGCTAAAACAGCTTCAAGAGGAAGAGCTAATTAAAAGAGAATCATTTGCCGAAATCCCGCCTCGCGTCCAATACTCATTGACAAAAGATGGAAAAGGGCTAAGAGAAGCGGTGATCCCGATCCTGAAATGGGCTGCCACTAGGCAATGCTCCAAAAAGAAATGTTCAGCAACCTACAACAAAATCCCCGCACACAGAATAAAAAACAGAGTCACTCCAAAAAAGGATCACAGTGACTGATGATAAATAGCTTTACTGCTCCTGGCATAACAGGTAGATTTTTCTCTGCATCAAGAGGTGATCGGGTTATCAATGCAATTAGAACGCAAGCGCGCGCATGAGCGTGCACGCAGAATTCCGCGCGCCTATGCATCGTTGTCCGAGCTTATTGTCTTTGGATCGGCAAAATTATCAATTATCCACTGTTTGATGTCGTCTCTAGTGCGTCGAAAGGCCATGGTCTTTTCCTCGTCACTCCCGATTACTTCAGAAGGATCGTTGAATCCATGGTGGAGATAGTGTTTTGCTCCGGGTATTGTCGTGTTGATTATCTCTGGTCTACCCATGACTATTGGTGAAGAACACAGTGAACACATTAGCTTGGCGCTGCTTCTGCACACTGAGACAACCAAGTCGATTTCCTTGTTTCGGAACTCTTCAATGCTCTTGGAAGTCTGCTTGGAAATATCTATTCCTATCTCAGCCATAATCTTGATGGCAAAAGGATTGACTTGCGTCGGATTTGCGCCCGCGCTGAAGACTTCATATTTTTCACCGTACAGATGTCTTAGCAAACCTTCAGCCATCTGCGATCTAGCTGAATTGTGTTCACACAGGAAAAGAACCTTCATCCTGTCCATTTACAAGCACCTCTTCGCTTTCCCCCGCATCTGACGAGCGCTTCAGTCCCCCGTGTTTGCCTGCGTTCTTAGCGCTATAAGCACAATTCTCTTCATAGTTCCAACCCAGACAGAAGAAATGACTACAGTTTCTTATTTCTAAGAGGGTTACAGTGACCCTCTTCAATCATCTGCGTAACATCCATTAACATGTCCTGTGCTTCCTCCACCATATCACCAGCTTTTCGTTTTGCGCCCTGGCGATTCTTTATGTAGTCCTGAATTTCCCTTTGCAGAGAGAATAGGTCGATACTCGCCTGTTCAGTTTTGAGTAACCGGTACTTTCTGCTTATTTCCTCATAGCTTGCATCCATGATGGCTTGATCTCCTCTCTACGTCTTGTTTGCAGCGTGCGTACCCTTCAGTTGTTCATGTTCTTTCTCGACTTTTTTCTTCATTACCTCAAAATATCCTTCAGCGTCTGCGAGGTTCTCTTTGTCTGATTCAAAGTCTGACAGCTCGATTTTCAGAAACCAGCCTTTGCCGTATGGATCGGAGTTAGCTAGATCAGGTGAAATTACCAATTCATTATTGACTTCCACCACTGAACCTGAAACGGGTGATATGACGTCGAGAGCAGCCTTAACTGATTCAAAAGATCCGGCTTCACCGAACTGTTCAATCTTCGTGCCAACTTGTGGAAGGGAAACGAAGATTATGTCACTCAAATGATTTTGCAGGTAGGACGTTATTCCAACCGTGGCTATCTTGCCGTCAATTCTGGCCCAGAAATCATTCTCATTATAGAAGAGACCTTTGGGAACAGTGAACGTATATTTGTCAACTTTCAGTTGTAGATGTTCCATGTGTTTCACCTTGATAGTTGGTCAACCAGCGCCGCTACTTCCTCAGCTATCTTAGAAACTAGCTTCTCGCCTTCTTCACCAAGGTCAGTTCGCGACTTTGGCTTCAAGCCATACTTCGCAACCATTTGGGGCATAAACACTTTGGCTCTCATAATGCCTCGGTTCTTGGAAATGATCTTGGTGGCACACCTTTCCACACAACCATCGAGTATGATAGAAGGATACTTTTGCAGCAGGCTCTTGTACTCTCCGACCCCTGCGGTCAAAGATGGAATGCAGATTAGGGCTGTCTTGTCAGGTCTCAGTTCGTCCACAACCTTGTAAGCGACCTGTCGAGCCACTGTTCCAAGGGCTTTTCCCATGCCAGAGCAAGCAACTATGGCGACTTTCTTGTCACTCACTCTTGTTCACCTCTGCGAGTATCTCGTCAACCTTCTTCGCGGCCATCTCACCCACTATCTCGGCAAGTTTCATGCCTTTCGGCCCAAGCTTAGCTCTAGACTCCGGCTGCAGGTCTTCATGCTCCTTAAGAACGTCTTCAACGTTTATGACGGCTTTGATTTTCCCTTTCGCCTCGTTGACTATCTTTTCACAGCACTTTTCTCCACAGCCATCGATAACCAAAACTGGGTTCTCTTTGGCAAAGGTCACGTCCTCTTGAACGCCACCTATTAGGGCTGGAGTGCAAAGTAAGACAGTCTTGTCTGTCCTCAGTTTTTCTAGAACATGGTATCCTGCGTATCGGGACACTGTTGCAAGCGGTCGGTCCATGCCCGTGCAAACAGCAACGGCAACTTTCTTTTCTATTGGCATGCTACTCTTCTTCCTCCTCTGCTCTGTCTATCTCCTCAGTAATGCGTTTCATGGTTTCTCTAACAAGCTTCTCGTCTTGAGGTTCTATTCTGCTTTTTGATTTGGGTTTAAGATGTTTATGTTTTTCTGCAATGTCTGATATGACTATTGACGATTTGGGATGCACTTTGCCGTACATTTGGACGCCTTTGGCCGCACACATCTTGTCGCAGCCGTCAACGGTTATGCAAGGATTGTCCTTGGCGAAGTCTCTCTCTTCTTGTCCTCCTGCGAGAAAGAGAGGAAGGCAGATTGTTACGACATCGTCGCGTTCTTCTAGTATTCTTCGAGTTGCTACGCGGGATATCATTCCTTCAGGAAGCCCTTCTCCGCTGCAGGAGATCAGGCCTATTTTGCGTTTGATCAACTTTTATCCCCTATGATTTTGACGGTTTTTTCGGCTGTTTTTCTTGCCAGTTTCTCACCGTCAGGTCCGATGTCCAGCACGGTTCCAGGCTTAAGCTTGGGATTCTCCTTGATCACGTCCAGGATCCTGATGCTTCCTTTGAGTTCTCCGTAATGGTGTTCAACATTTTTTTTGGCACATTGAGCAACGCAGCCATCTAGGGTTATGCAAGGGTTCTCTCTTATCTTCCGCACAGTCTCCTCATCTTCGATTGTGAGCAAAGGAAGACAAATAGAATCAGTATCATTCGGCAACAGTTCTTCAGTTACGATGCATGTGGCTCTACGCGTTATCGTTCCCAGTGCCTTTCCGATCCCGCTACACGGGATGATTATGTACTTACTTTTTTTCTTCTCTGACATTCTTTATCAGCTTCAGAATTTCCTTCTTCTCTGGAAAACTCAGAGCGTCCTCAGCACAAACTTTGGAACACGCCCTGCAGAACACGACGCAGTTATTTGGGTTTTTGACGATGAATTCCTTCTTTTCCTTGTTGTATTCGAACACTCCATGGGGGCAAAATCTGAGGCATTGCGGGTCGCCCTCGCACTGGTTACATTTCAATGTATCTATCTTTGGACACCAAGGGATTCTGCTTCGTGGAACACCCATGTATGTTTCTTCTGTCATGCTTGACCCGCGGTCTCCAAGGCTTTCTTCACAGTTTCTAATGCCTTTTCGGTCGTCATATTCCTGACGTCAAGAGAAACCAAGTCTTTGTTTATGTCAAGCCCTGCCTTTGCAAAGGCGTCTCGAAACAATTTTTTCTGCATCACTGGGGCACATCCTCCTATGACATAGAGTCTGTCTTTTCGGAGAAAGTCTGCAAAGAAACGTTCCCCATCTTCATCACAAAGCATGGGATGAATGAATGCGTATTCAACTGGATACTCGGCTCTTATGACGTTTATGAAATCCCACATATCCAAATCCTTGAACCCAGAGCACTTGCCCGTGCAGACACAGAATATGAAGCTCACTTTTCTTTTTTCCACGAACTATTCCTCTTCTCGTATGTCTCGTTTGACTTTTCTAGCATACCAATACGGAAGAGTCTATAGCAATATTTAAATATTGTTATTGTTATTATCCTAAGTATGCATTCCAAAGCAGAGAAACTCGTCAAGTTCAAGGCAAAGATTTTTAACGCCCTATCGGACCCGACGAGACTTGAAATCCTTGAATTCCTACGCACCAACGAGAAATGTGTGTGTGAAATAATCCCGCATGTTGGACTAATCCAGCCCGTTGTATCCCGCCATTTGAAAATTCTCAAAGACTGTGGTCTAGTGAGGGACAGAAAAGACGGCAACAGAAGACTCTATTCAATTACAGATCGCAGAATATTTGAGATAATTGATGCGGCGACCCTCGAACTGATGGACGATATTTCAAAACGTATTGTTGAACAATTGGTTTATTAGCTTAGGTGAGCGTTTGGTCGGTCCAGATAAAGAACAGAAATTGTCAGAAACTAACTTTGAAAATGGACTGGAGACTATTGAAGCCCAGAGAAGGCTTGAAAGGTATGGATATAATGAGATCCCTGAGAAGAAAGTAAGTTTTGTCATAAGGCTTGGAAAACGGTTCTGGGGCATCGTCCCTTGGATGCTTGAAGCCACGGCAGTAATCACGTTTCTGCTCGGCAAGTATCCACAAACTCTCGTCATCGTGTTCCTCCTTCTCTTCAATGCTGCAATGGCACTGTGGCGAGAAAAAAGAGCCAGAACAGCAATGGCTGCGTTGAAGCAGAAGCTGCGGATCCAGAGCAGAGTCAAAAGGGATGGAAAATGGTCAATCATTCCAGCTAGGGAACTTGTCCCTGGTGACCTCGTAAGAGTCAGAGCAGGCGACCTCTTGCCTGCAGACGTGAAAATCATCGACGGTTCTTTCGGCGTTGACCAGTCAGCCCTCACAGGCGAATCTATAATCGTGGAAAAATCTCTTGGAGAAAAAGCATATTCCGGATCAGCGGTCAAACGTGGGGAAGCTACAGGCACGGTCGATGCCACGGGAACAAAGACTTACTTTGGAAAAACCGTTTCGTTGCTCGAGCTTGCAAAACCTAAGCTGCACATGGAGGAGGTAACAGTAAAAGTTGCAAACCGACTTCTTACGATAGTTCTCGGATCTCTTCTAATAGTCTTCGTGTACGCTCTTCTCACAGGGTTCCCGTTTGACGTGTTGCTGCCGCTTGCAGGAGTACTTCTTGTGGCTTCCGTGCCAGTTGCGATGCCGACCATGTTCACCGTGAATATGGCGCTAGGTTCTTCAGCGCTTGCAAAGCAAGGAGTCCTTGTTACAAGGCTCAGCGCAAGCGAGGATGCAGCCACTATGGACGTATTATGTGCGGACAAGACAGGCACAATCACCATGAATAAACTCTTCATCGAAGAAGAAATTCCGACTAATGGGCTCAGCAAAAACGATGTTTTGCTCTACGGGGCGCTCGCATCGAAAGAAGCCAATCAAGACCCTATAGATATAGCATTTTTGACGGCCGCAGCTGAGGAACATATCTCATTAGACGGTTACTCGCAAATGGAGTTCGTGCCATTCGATCCCAAAACTAGAATGACAGAAGCTACGATTCAGAAATCGGGTGAAACATTCTACGTGGGAAAAGGCTCAATTAACACCATTTGCTCCTCCTGCAATTTACCAGATAAAGAATCAAAAGACCTGTTCAGGCATGCCGAGGCACTCTCGGCCAAGGGGCTCAGAGTGATCGCTGTTGCCAGAGGGAATCACAAGAGTCGACTTGCGTTCGTCGGTCTCGCAGGGGTGGCCGACAGGGTACGGGAAGATTCGCGTGGCGCATTAGATCGAATCCGCGATTTGGGCGTGTCTTTGAAGATGCTTACAGGCGACGCGCTCCCGATTGCAAGGAACATCGCTCAGCAGATAGGTTTAGGCGACAAGATAACCAAGATGGCAAAGATCGAGAAGTTGGAAGATCAAAGGGAGATTCTGGACTCCACGGTTGAAGATAGTGATGGCATTGCTGAGATTTACCCTGAAGACAAGTTCACGATAGTGAAGGCTCTTCAGGACCGCGGGCACGTGGTTGGAATGACTGGCGATGGTGTGAATGACGCTCCCGCTTTGAGTCAGGCAGAAGTGGGAATAGCAGTCAAGAATGCAATGGATATTGCTAAAGATTCGGCAAGCGCCGTGCTCACTGGTGAGGGTCTTGGAGGCATAATAGCTATGATCAAGACGTCGAGGACGATTTACCAGCGGATCTATAGCTGGGCGTTGATGATGGTCGCTCGGAAACTGCATATCGTCGGGTACATTGTTGTCATGCTGTTTCTCACTCACTCCTTCATGCTGTCAATTACTGGCACAGTGCTCCTGCTTTTCTTAGGCGACTTCGTCTCGATGTCTATATCGACGGATAACGTGCAGTCTTCTTCGAAGCCTGATTCGTTCAAAGTTTCGCGGCTGTTTGGAGTCAGCGGATCATTAGGGATACTGATGATAATCGAAAGTGTAGTTCTCACCGTGGCTAGTTTATCATATTTCGGGCTGACCGGGAACGTGGACAAGATCTACACATTCGGGTTTGCCTATTTGAATCTTGCAGGAGTATTCACTCTCATGATCGTACGTGAACGGAATCATTTCTGGAAGTCACGACCCAGCAATTTTCTAAACATCACAATCACGGTGGAAATCCTGTTTGTGATTGCGATTTCGCTCTTAGGCTTCCTAGAACTTGCTCCACTCGGCTACATACCCGTACTTACAATCTTGGGCTATACATTAATAGTGACGTTTCTGATCAATGACCCCGTCAAGGTATATCTGATACGCAAATTCAAAAGCGGTCCACAATGATGCTCAATTCAAAAAAAAGCAAAGCTCGCGCGCGCAAATTCCAAAGGATCTGCTATTTTGCTGGTATTGCAGAAATTCTCTATCAGATCGTTTCCAGGCATACTATAGCACTTGTCGCAGACGTAGTGCCCCTTTCCGCACTTTGCGTTTGAATCAAGAATTTTGTGACAGCAGAAGCACTCTAGTTTCTCACTCTGTCCATAAACAAGTTCCTCCCCACAGACGACGCAGCCACTTCTTATATGCGACATTTTTCGACTTCGGGCATCTCACCATCTATTTTCTGTTTTCTTAACAAAGAGAAACTTGGCCAGATCATTGAGTGTTAGCGAGAGTGTAGCAGTGCAGAACGCCACAAATAGAGTTTCATTCAATGGTATAGGTTTGAGGCCTGGAATTCCAGTTGTCGTCACTATTGTTGCAGCAATCATACTCAGTATCATTGCTGTGAGCAGGGTCTTGCTTGGTCTCGACTCCCAAAAATGTTCTCTTTCTCTAACGTTGAATATTAGGAACATGGCAAAATAGAATAGTATTTCAAAACTGAACGTGTACAAGGTTTCGTCGGCGACATTCAAATGGAACACGTTGAGTCCCACATATAAGAGCCCAAACGACTCGATGACAATCAGCGTGCTAAGCAGCAGCGACACTTTCACTATCCCAGTTATGTTCCAAGTATTAGGTTCCTGTGACCATTTCAAATCGTCCGTGGACAGTGCTATCTTGACGAAGTCGGTCATGAAAAAGAGGAGAACTATTGCGAACGCTGACACGACGTAATTACCCGTTAAGATAAAGGACAGGACCACGAAAATGGCAGTCTGTAAAGTTCTCACTATCTTGCTCAGCACCCATGCAGATATTCTTTCGAAGATTACCCTCCCATTTCTGACCAAATCGACAATGCTGGTCAAACCCTCATTCGTTAGGACGACGCTGGCTGCACCCTTCGCAACGTCCGTTGCACTGCTCACGGCTATGCCCACTTCCGCTTGTCTCAAGGCTGGTGCATCATTCACGCCGTCGCCTGTCATGCCCACAACCTGTCCTGCGGCTTGTAGGCTTTTGACGATCGCGTATTTGTCCTCAGGATATATCTCTGCGAACCCATCGCTTTTCTCGGCTGCCTGTGCCGCTTCTATTGCGTTCTCTTTTACGAATTCTTTCAGGTCCGAAGCTTTAATCACCCGTTCGCCGAGCCCTACTTCAGCTGCAACTTCCTTCGCTATTGCAAGAGCGTCTCCTGTCAACATTTTCACTGATATCCCTAGGTGCTTGAGCTCTTGTATCAGCTGTTTTGAATCAGTCCTAGGCATGTCGTAAAGCGCCACTAAACCGACAATATCAGGAGACTCGTGATCATGTGCTCGTGCGACTGCTAGGGTTCTGTAACCTTTTTCGGCCAACTTGCTCATCCGGGATTCCAAGTCTCTTGCGAAGTCGTCTTGAAGCCCACATTCTTTGGCTATGATACTGACAGCTCCCTTCAAGACCTTGAATTCACTGTTGTCCTTTTGCACCAAGGCTTCAGTTCTCCGTGTTTTCGCGTCAAAAGGAACAAAATTCCTCTGTACAAACGAAGAAACGGGCAAATTCTCCAATTTAGCCTTGACAATAAAGGCGTTATCAATAGGATCTTGGTTAGCCTCTTGAGAAGCCAAGGCACCGTACAGTATTACATCTTTCTCAGTAAACCCATTCAGAGGGATTACGTTTGCAACTGAAAGCTTATTCATGGTTATTGTGCCCGTTTTGTCAGCGCAGAGCACACTCATCGTTGCCGCATCCTCAGACGCGCTCAGCCTAGTCACAAGCACGCCTTTTTTGGCCAACTCCATAGAGCCCAACGCCATACTGACAGTGAACATTGCCGGCAAAGCAACAGGTATCGCAGACAAAAATAGAACCAAGACTATTGGCAGCACATCCAAAAGACTGATACCCTCGAACGCTGAAACAGCTACAGCAATGATGATCAGCGACACAACTATAACCAGAAGCCACTTGACGACGTTTGAAATGACTTCTTCCATGTGCAGTTTTGGCCTTGCAAGCTGGACTAACTGGGCAGTTCTTCCAAAATACGTTTTCAGCCCTGTTGAGATGACGATGCCGTTGGATTCGCCTCTCTTGACAATGGTGCCCGAATAGAGAACGTCGCTTGATTTTTTGTCTATTGTCATTGACTCTCCCGTCAAGGCTGATTGGTCGACTCCTAGCTCGCCATCTATTATTTTCACGTCGGCAGGCACAAAGTCACCGGATCGCGTCCTAATTATGTCACCTGGAACCAATTCTCTAGCCGACAAGTTTCTCCAAGAGCCGTCTCTGAGAACTCTTGCATTGACTTGCAGCTTCTGTTTCAGTGATTCCATAGCGCCTGATGCTCTCTGTTCTTCCTCAAAACCCAGTATCGAATTGAAGACAAGAAGCCCACTCACAATGTACAGGTCTGGGTAATTGTGGAGGAACCATGAAAGCACAATTATGATTTCAAGCATCCATGCAGTGAGACCCCAGAACTTACTTGCAAACATCTTCAGCGGGTTAGTTTTTTTCTCAGGGATTTCATTGTATCCATACTGGCCTACCTTGGTCGCAACTTCATCCGGCGAGAGCCCACGGTTCAGATTTGACTGCAGAGACTTGACTGTATTCTCTATCGTCATCTGACTGAACTCTTGGGTCTTCTCGTTCAATGCTGAACCTTCTGTCGGACATTCACTCTCAAATTGGGTAATTCAAAAATAGACACCTTTTCTTGATAAAAAAGGGATATGTCAATAGGCTTCTTCGGACGGCGCTACATGGTTTTCGCGACTTCGCTGAAGGGTACGACTGGTCTTACGTCAACAGCCATTTGACCGAAGAACTTTGAAACCGTTAAGGCACTGTCGGCGTCTATAATGAAGAAACCCTTATGATCAGTACTCTTGTCTTTTGGACAACTCATATAGGCTCCGACTATTTTGAGACCCGACTTCCTAACGTTCTCATCTGAAAAGAGCATTTTGATCATTGTTTTTCCTTCAGGCGTTAGTAACGGACATTTTGCGGCTTGATGGGTATGGGTAGCGACAAACAGCAAAGATTCACCTCCTTTCTGCATTTCAGCCTAAAGTAGGCTGTTCTGGCTATTTGGGCACTACTTCGAATTCCACTTTCAAGGGAATTGATTCTTTGAATATGGATAGCACTGGACAGTTTGCCTCAGTTCTCCGCCACGCGGCCTCCAGCAGTTCTTTCCTCGCAACTGCACATACTTTGGTCTTCACGGTTACTCCACTCAATATGGGAGAGTCGGGAGATTTTTCTGCTTCCGCTACGGCCTCGACTTTGGTGATTTCAATTTTGCTCTGCTTGCAGACATCCGCGAATATCGTTACGGCGCAGTCTGCTAGGGCCATCATGGCCAGTTCAATAGCAGTCGGACCTTTGTCGTCTCCACCCGCGGGGATGGAAAGGTCGCAGACAACGCTATGCGTTCTTGAATTGTCAACCACCGAACGAACATTCTCAATCCATTTGGCTGTAGTTTTGTATTTGGGCATTTTATTCACCATCATGAACGACATCTGAAAAAGAATTTAAGGCTTGCGCAATAGCGGGGCGAGCGCTCATAAACCACATATTCTACCCTTGGTGCTCTTCCTAGAGCCTATATCTAAGTTCTTCAAATAAGCGATGCATGCGCTTCTGATGATGTCTCTCCTGTTCGTCTTGAGAAGCTCAGCTACCCTGTCGATGCGATCAACCAGCTCCTCTTCGAGTTTACATTCTACTCGTTTCTTCGCTCTGCCTCACCCCAGACTTCAAGCGCAAAACAAGTCAGGGCCCACTTCCAGCCTCGCTTCTAGCACGCTCTCTCCGCAGACGTTTAAGCTTCTGCAGGGAGACTCTTAGAAGCTCGGAAAAATACTAGAGGGGGGTAGGTCACCGGACGCGCTTGACGATAACTTCGCCGTTTGAGAGTTCTCTAATTATTTGGCGCGCGTCTCGCTCTCCAGAGCTTTCTTAGACAGTAAAGCCATTAACTGACCTATTTGCGTTTTTCCTTAAGTCTCACTTTAGCTGTCTTCAACGCTTTCTCCACTTCTTCTCGTATTATGTAGCCTCCCATGTGAAGTATCGGCTCCTTCGTTTCTGGGTCCACTCCCATCGTCGCGGTGCATGGGTAGCTGTGATGGGCCTTTGCGACAACGTCATAGAGTGTGTCCTTTTTCGTTTCGGTTCCTATCAGTTTTTTTGCTACGTACCATGTGGAGCCGCATGGAGCGCTTCGTCTCACAATGGTATAATCTATCATTTCGTGACCGCCTTTTTTCGTCGTCGAGATTTCCACAAAGGGTCTACCAACGTTGAGCTCAGTCACGAACCTCGATATTGTCGGCATACTTGCTGATGCTTTCAGTGAGCAGAAGGGTTTTGGAAACGCACTTTCCAAGCCTAGTTCTCGACACTTCTCCTCCATCTGCTTTACCAAGCCCGAGGGAACATCGACGAAGTCTTCTATTGGCACGATCAAGCCTTTCACTCCGGCTTTTTTCAAGTGATTTGGCAGTTCAAGCAGTAGGTCTTTATGCAAACCTGAGGCAACGCATAAATCAGCTCGAGGAATGTTCTTCGGCATATGTTTTTCCGGAAAGTCTATGAAAGCTGGAAGATCAGAAGGGCTCGGCAGTTCAACGGCTGCTCGAACATTGCGAACATAACTGTACACACCGTACTTGCAAGAATCACAGGACAGGTCGCAGGACTTGCAGAAGCTGGGATCGTTTATCAAATTCCTAATCACTCGCTCCGCAAACTCTCCACCGTATATGAAGATCAACGCTAACGGTTCTTCTTTGCCCCCGGTTTCACGCTCGCTGCCTGAGACCAGCTTGCTATGTGCACGCATCGGTGTTGTCGCTTCCAATGATTATTTCCCGTAGAGAAAACGGTGAATTAAGCGTTTCTAAATGGAGACTTTGCTTCGCCAGAGAGGGCTGAGAGGAGAGTTTTCCAAGCCGTAGCTGTATTGTTGAGACATAAAGTTTAATTTTCCCTAAAACATCAAGACCTAGACTCAGAAGGTTGTACCGTTGGTTACGTTGAACCTGGACAAGATTTTTAGTCCAAAGAGCATCGCGGTTGTCGGAGCAAGCGACGAAGTGGGCTCTGTTGGGTATGCAATCATCAAGAATTTCATAGATTTGAAGTTTGAGGGAAAGGTTTTCCCAGTCAACCTTCATAAGACCGAGATTCTAGGCCTCAAGGCCTACGAAAGTGTGGAGCAGATTCCTGAAGCAGTTGACCTTGCCGTAATCGCCACTCCTAGCAGAACGGTCCCAGACGTGCTTGAGCAGTGTGGAAAAGCCGGAATAAACGGCGTAATCATAATTTCAGCGGGCTTCAAAGAGATCGGGCCCGAAGGCAGGGCACTGGAAGACAGGATCACCGAGATCAAGAAGAAATATGGCATGCGGATCGTGGGGCCAAACTGCCTAGGCGTAATTCGTCCAAGCATCAGTCTCAACGCCACTTTCATAAGCAAGATGCCGAAACCCGGCAAAATAGCCTTCATATCACAGAGCGGCGCGTTAGGGTCCGCTATTCTCGACTGGGCGACGCATGAAAACATTGGCTTCAGCAACTTCGTCTCCTTGGGTTCAATGATTGACGTCGATTTCGGCGACCTAATAGACTATTTCGGCACCGACCCCAAGACAAGAAGCATCCTCATGTACATAGAAGGAATAACTGACGCTCGAGGATTCATGAGCGCAGGCAGACACTTCGCAAGAACCAAACCGATAATCGTGGTTAAGGCTGGAAAGTTCAGCGAAAGCGCCAAAGCCGCTGCGTCTCACACAGGCTCACTGACGGGTGAGGACTTGATATACGACAAGGCGTTCAAGCGTGCCGGAATGGTCCGCGTAGATGACATCGCTGACCTTTTCAACTGCGCTGAAGTCTTGGGCATGCAGCCTATACCACAAGGTCCAAACCTTGCCATAATCACAAACGCAGGCGGTCCAGGAGTGATGGCGACCGACGCTCTCATAGCTCGCGGAGGAAAGCTAGCGAAACTCAGTGAAAAGACAATGGAGAAACTCAACCACATCTTACCGCACTACTGGAGCAGAGGAAATCCAATCGACATTCTGGGAGACGCCAAGGCTGACAGGTTCAGAGCAGTGGTCGAAGCTTGCTTGGACGATGAAAACGTCGACGGCATAGCCATAATATACACTGCTCAAGCAGTTGCTGAACCTGTTGAAGTTGCCAAGAGCATCGTGGAACTGTGCAAGAGCAGAGGTTCTCTAAACAAGACGGTCCTGACTTCTTTCATGGGATACGGAGCCGTGGAAGAGGCAAACCGAATATTTCACGAAAACAGCATCCCCACATACTCCACACCTGAACAAGCAATCAAAACTTATCACTACATGTACCAATACAAACGCAACCTAGAGCTACAGTACGAGACACCTGAAGAACTTCCAGTTGACGTTGTCCCCCCGAAGCGGCCGCTGATGGTCATAATGAGAAACGTTGCAAACGAGAATCGCGAAACAATGAACGAAGCTGAAGCCAAGACGTTCTTGGAATACTACAATCTACCCGTCGTCAAGACAAGAGTTGCCCGAACCGAAGACGAAGCAGCCCTCTTAGCCCAGCAAATAGGCTACCCCGTCGTGCTCAAAATCCTCTCGCCTAAGATAGTGCACAAAACAGACGCAGGCGGCGTCATACTCGACATCAGCAACGAAACCGAAGTTCGAAACGCTTTCAACCGTATTTTGAAAGCGGGCAGAGAGCACGACCCAAGCGCCGAGGTTCTGGGAGTCACCGTGCAGCCCATGGTGAAGAAGCAGGGTTATGAAGTCATAATCGGCGCAAAAGCCGACCCGCTGTTCGGTCCCGTGATACTTTTCGGAATGGGAGGCGTCGGCGTCGAACTGTTCAAAGATTTCGCCCTCGGAATCCCCCCGCTTAACCAAACCTTGGTTCGAAGAATGATGGAAGAGACAAAGGTCTACCAGCTTCTAAAAGGTTACAGAAACGTGCCCCCAGCCAACATCAAACTCCTCGAAGAGATACTCGTGCGATTCAGCCAGATGCTCGTGGACTTTCCACAGCTCAGGGAAGTTGACATCAACCCACTGTTCATCGACGAGAAAGAAGCAATTGCGCTTGATGCGCGCATCGTGATCGACAGGGACCGCGTCTTCAAGAAGCTTGAGCCTCACGAGCACCTTGTGATAACTCCTTACCCGAAAAAATACGAAACACTGTGGAAACTTCGAGACGGCCGAACAGTCATTCTGAGACCAATAAAGCCCGAGGACGAACCCCTGTGGCTGGAAATGTTCCAGAACTTTTCAGAAGAATCGATACGCTACCGCTTCTTCCAAATATTGAAAGACACGCCGCACGAGACCAGAGTCCGCTACTGCAACATTGACTACGACAGAGAAATCGCCATAGTGCCAGAACTGACCGAAGACGGTCGCAGAAAAATCCTCGGAGTCACAAGGGTCAGTATTGAACCAGACGGGAAAAAAGGCGAAATAGCCTTCATCGTTGCTGATCCATGGCAAGGTCTCGGCTTGGGCACAAAAATGGTTGATTACGCCCTTGAAATCTGCAAAGACATGAAGATTGAAACCGTCTACGCCATAATACTTCCAGACAACTACAGAGCCATCAGCCTCATGAAGAAGATGGGCTTCACGACTGAGTACGCAGGTGATGGCACGGTTAAGGCAACACTCAACTTGAGAGAGGAAGAGCAAATTCCATGCTCAGAGGGTCAAACCGCTGAGAAGGCACAGCAAGAATCTCAGGAACCATTAAGACAGGAACAAGCAGAGAGAACTGATATGTCACAAAACGACATCTTGGAAAACGTGGAAACCTAGTTCTCCCCAGAACTAGTCTTCTTTCGGTAGACAATAGACGATCTGGTTGTCTCGGTCCCCTTCAATCTGCACTTTTCCAAATGCTGTCATCGCAATCAGGTGTCTCAAAACCCTCGACTTTTCAATGCCTGTGACCTTTGAAATCTCCTCAACTGTCGATGAGCCGTGACTCTTCATCGCCTGAACAATCAGGTTTCTCTCCTTATTGCGCTCCTGCATCTCTTTCGCTTTTTCCGGGCTTATCTTCAGCTTTTCAGACAAGCGTGCCACTTCCCTGAGAAGACTACCTCAAGTCGGCAGGCTGTATATAAAAATGATTCCGATACGAATCAAAATCAGATGTCCCTTTCAGGAGTGCGGGATGCGCATACAATTATATCTCAGGTTTGCAAACAATGAAGAACGGAGACTCTTGTGAGAAAAGATCTGAGAGAAGTCAAGTTTGAGGAACTGAGAGGCAAATGCTTCGAGTTGATCCGCGTAGTTGAAATGCTCTGCGAAGTGTGCCAGAAACCGTTAAGCACCAAAGAGAAATCTCTAAGAAAGGTTCAGATCTCGAGCAGCGAGGACTATCAGGATCTTTTGAATCGAGCGACCGTTCACGACCGCGCTGAAATCGACGTGGAAAAAGGCACGATCTACTTTTACGACCACGACTTTCCCGGAGACATACACCCAGAGTGCATAGAAAAACTGTAGTCAAGAGAACGCGTTGCCGTTTGCTCCGCGCGCCAGCGTGTTTCTGAAGTCTTTTGGCAAGTAGTTTGTGCTGCTCACTTGGTCTTCAACCATATTTGGCTCATATAGGATACCCGGGGGGAGGGCCTGAGAGCGAGAGAGAATGCAGCACCAAGCCCGAACCGTAACGAGTGACCATCGACTATTGGAAAATGCCATGCCTGCCTCTTCAAGACTTGTTACCACACAGCATTACCAAGCAACATTACCAAAAACGTTACCACAAAATCGGGGGGGTCAACTTGAACACTCGACCTGCCACACGCGCTTGCACGCTAAGCTATGCACGTGTAGAGATATTGCCTGTTCTTTTCTCCAGCTTCCGCGATAACGCCGTTCTTTCTGAGAGCTATGATGTGCTGAACTATCACACTGGGCTGAAGCCCGGTTAACTGCGAAATCTCCTCCACCGTAAGCGGGCCTTTCTCCTTGAGGGCACATTTGATCAGGCTTCTCTCAACCTCATCGTGCATAATCGAATCCACCGCTTTCTTGTACTTGTCTTCCTCAACTTCCACTTTAATCTGCGACCTTCCCATGACCCACCGCAACCTCTGAGACTTGAAAGCATCTATGGTGGCGTCAGTCCTTCTCTTCATCTTCTCCTTCTTTTCGCTCATCGTTTTCACCTATTTCGAGTTCCCGGCTGCTCGGAAAGGACTGGGCCCCAAGGCTTTCACCTGCTCCGTCATCTCTCTTATCAGAGCTGCCCATTTTCCTCCCTCACTCGCTGAGACCCATTCGAGCCTCACGCGTTCCGGCTCAAGGCCTATGCTCTGAACGGCTTTCTTGATGTACTCAAACCTCTTTTCCATCATGTAGTTGCCCTTTTGATAGTGGCAGTCACCCGGGTGGCAACCGGCGATTATGACGCCGTCGGCTCCCATGCTCAGTGCTTCCAGCACCAGCGTCGGGTCCATTCTGCCCGTGCACATTATTCGGACGATTCTGATGTTTGTCGGATACTCGAACCGACTCGTCCCGGCCAAGTCTGCGCCTGCATAGGAGCACCAGTTGCAGCAGTACGCGACGATTACCGGCTCAAACTCCTCCTTAGTCTTCTCTCCAACAACGTCTTGTTTCGCCATTTAGGATGCTACCTCCTTCAGAGCCTCAGGCATCAGAAGCGCCTTCACTTGAGCAAGTATCTGATCTTCGCCGAAATGACGCATCGCTATCGCTCTTTTCGGACACTCTGCTGCGCATGAACCGCACCCTCTGCAGAGCACCTCTAGGATTTTTGACTTACCATCCTGAACCTTCGGCGCCCCGTAGGGACAGATCTCCTCGCACAGGCCGCAGCCGATGCATTGATCCTCGTCTACGACGGCTGTTATGGCTTCTGTTCTGACCTTTCTGTTACCCATCAGGATTGACGCTCTTGCCGCTGCTGCTTCGCCGCCGATTATGCTCTCTGAAACGTCCTTCGGGCCAGAAACGGTGCCCGCGACGAAAACGCCGTCCACGTTCGTGTCCACCGGTCTGAGCTTCAAGTGGGCTTCCATCATGAAACCGTCGGTTCCTATCGGGACCTTCAGCATTCTTCCAAGCGTAATCTCATCCTTGTTGGGAATGAGCGGGGTTGAAAGAACAACCCAGTCTGATGGAAATCTGACCTCAAGGCCCGATAGCGCGTCATAGGCTATCACTGCGAGCTTGCCGCCCTGCTCCTGTACAACTTCGGGCTTCACCTCAATGTGCCTCACAAACCTCACTTCAAGATCTCTTGCCTTCCGATAGAAGTCTTCGTATTCCTTGTAAACTCTCAGGTCCCCAAAGAGTACGACTACGTCTGTCTTGGGCGACCTTTCTTTCACAAGTATGGCGTTCTTTATGGCGTTCATGCAGCAGATTCTTGAACAGTAGGGCCATCCTTCGTCCTTTCGTGCCTTGAGGATCTTTCTGAGAAGCTCGGCTGTATCTGATTTTGGAAAGGCCTCAAGCTCCGACGGTTGGATTTCACCTTTCCTTGCTCCGACGCACTGTATCATCACGACTCTTTCCGGCGTTCCAAGTTCGTCTTTTCTAAGCATCCCGTCGAATTCTTTCTGCGTTATCACGCGGTCGCTCACGCCGTATTGGTAAAAACCGTTTGGAGGCGTGTAGTTAGAAGAGCCGGAGGCCACTATTATCGTGCCAACCTTGACTTCCTCATCACCCTTCGGGCCTGTCAGGACAGCGTTGAAGTTGCCAACGTAGCCGCTGACGTCCTTGAGGGTTGTTGATGTCATAAGTCTAATGTTCTCATGGGACTTCGCGGCTTTCACCATGGGTCCGACAACTTCGGAGGAATCTGCCAGTGTTGGGTAGAGTTTGTAGAGCCAATGAGTAATTCCGCCTGGTTCCTTCTCCTTCTCGACCAAGTACACTTTAAAACCTTGGTTCGCCATGGTGATGGCTGCTGACAATCCAGCCACTCCCGCTCCGATCACGAGCGAAACATCCTTGACCTCAACCTCCGGTTCAGTCTCAGGCTCAAGCAGAGCAGCTTTTGCCACAGCCATCCTGACGATGTCCTTGGCCTTTTCTGTCGCTTTCAGATGCTCATGCCCGTGTACCCAGCTGACGTGCTCGCGGAGGTTGGCCATTTCGAACAGGTATGGGTTCAAGCCTGCTTCCTTGCAGCAAGCGCGGAAAAGCGGCTCGTGCGTTCTCGGCGTGCAGGATGCGACTACAACACGGTTCAGACCGTGCTCCTTGATTGCGTCTTTTATGGCGTCTAACCCGGCTTCTGAGCACGTGTAGAGGTTGTACTCGGCGTGAGCTACATTCCGAAGTTTCTTGGCGTACTCAGTGACTTCCGGAACGTTGACCACGCCGCCGATGTTAACTCCGCAGCTGCAAATGAAGACGCCAACACGTGGTTCTTCCTTCATCTATGCCGCCTCCTTGACCTTCAAGAGCTCAGCCACTCGACCGGCCGTGGCACTTCCCTGAGTTATCGAGTCCGGAATATCTCCCGTCTTGGGACCGACGCAGTAGCCGCAGGCAAAAATGCCTGGCACAGTCGTATCTAACGGTCTTCTCACCGAATCTTCCAGCTTGAAGAATCCATAATTGTCCAGCTCCACTCCCACCGTCTTCGACAGCTCGACAACTCCTTCGCTCGGGACCAATGCTGGACTCAACACCACGAGGTCAAAGGGGATACTCTGAACAGTCCGGGTTATCGGGTCCTCAAAGCAAACGATCAGGTTGCCCGTCTTCGGGTCCTCTGAGATCTCTCCAGGATTGCTTCGAATGAATTCTACTCCAAACTCGGACTTTGCCCTGTTCACGAACTCTTGGAATCCTTTGCCGAACGCCCGCATGTCTATGTAGAAAATCGTGACGAGAGAACTCGGTTCATGCTCTTTTATGAGCACCGCGTCCTTGACCGCGTACTTGCAGCAGATGCTTGAACAGTAGGAGTGGCCGATCCAGGGTCTTCTGTCACGGGAACCCACGCACTGAATGAAAGCTATGCTTCCAGGTATCTTGCCGTCTGACGGTCTCATCAGACGTCCGCCAGTTGGACCTGATGCGCACAGAAGGCGTTCAAGTTCCATGGCCGTAACGACGTTCTTGAAGCGCTTGTATCCATATTGCGTTATCACTGAGGGGTTGAACACGTCGAAGCCTGTTGCAAGGACTATCGCTCCAACGTCAAGTTCAATCTCTTCTGGTTGTTGAGCCCTGTTCACGGCCTTGTTTGGGCAGACCTTGTCGCAAAGTCCGCACTCAACACAGCTTTCCTTGTCTATGACTGCGACCCTTGGAACTGCCTGCATGAAGGGCATGTAGATAGCCTTTCTCACTCCTATGTACTCATCAAACTCGTTAAGTGCTTCAGTAGGGCAGTTCTGCGCGCAGATCAGGCATCCGCTGCACTTTTTCTCGTCAACATATCTCGGCTTCTTGAGAACTGTCACCTTAAAGTTGCCAGCCGAGCCTTTTACAGCCTTCACTTCCGAATAAGTCAAGAGTTGAACGTTCGGGTGGTGAGAGCACTCTATCATCTTCGGCGCTAGAATGCACATTGAACAGTCCATCGTCGGGAAAGTCTTATCTAACTGCGCCATCCTTCCGCCTATGCTTGGCCTCTTCTCAACCAAGTATACTTTTAGTCCCCTGTTCGCCAAGTCTAGAGAAGCTTGTATGCCTGCTATGCCGCCGCCTACTACCATGACTGCTTTCGGCATATCATTTCGCCTCCGCCATATCCAATATTTTCGTGATCGGAATCCTGTGGGCTTTTACTTCCCAATCTTCCAGTTTGATGCCCATCGCTATCCTGAGTAACTCGGCAAAATGCAGCACTGGGAAGTTGTAGTCTTCGTTTAGGTGCCTTTTAATCTCGATCTGCCCCATGTCGAGTTCCAGATAGCAGAATGGACACACAGTTGTTATGCAATCAACCCCCGCAGCCCTCATACAATCCAGTTTTTGCTTCGCTACCTGCAACGCAACTTCATCGTTGATGCCTCGAAGTGGGCCGCCGCAACAAGCCTCTTTTCTCTCGTACGGGACAGATATTGCACCTGTCGCCTCCACGAGCTTTTCCAAGGCCAGTTGACCTATCTGCTGTTCAAAATGTATCCGTTTGGGCTTCGTCAGGTGGCATCCTGGCTGCACTGCCACTCGAAGTCCTTCGAATGGTTTCTTGACCGCGTCCTTCACCTTTTCTAATCCCACGTCTTCGTACAAGACGTCACTGAAGATCTTGACATCTGTCTTTCCTTTGAACTCCATTCCCACATCAGAAAGGATCTTGTTTACGCTGTTTCGCAGCTCCTTGTTCTCTTTCAAAAGCGTGTTCACCGCCAGAAGAGATTCGTAGCAGTCGTTGCACAGAGTCATGATGTTAAGTCCCATCTGCTCAGCTATGCAGAGGTTTCTGGCGGCCAACGCAAGCCAACTAGTGTAGTCCAAAGATTGAATGCTGAACGGAGCACAGCAGTTTGCGCCATCCATGTCGACAAGCTCCACGCCGAGTTGAGGAAGAATCTTTCGCACTGAATTCTCGTAGTGCGGTTGCCTAGCAGGTATCAGACAGCCCAAGAAGAAGGCATATTTCACAGGTATCACGAACCCTTCTTCAGCAGCTTGTCGAAATGGGTCTTTTTGAGAATCTTCTGCACGGCTTTAACATCAACCGCCGGTTCTTTGCACAGCCCATACTTCTCCCTTTGGATCACGGCCATCCTGCCTGCAGTCACGACGCGTCCATTGTCATAAAGACTTTGAGCTTGGACAAGTATGCCCTCAGGAATGTTTCCCTGTTTTGCAGTCAAGTTTCTTATTGCAAACATTGCCTCTCCCACGTCTCCGCCTTGTGGACACCTGTCAAGGCAGGTGAAACATGATAGACAGTACCATGGCAATTGTCCGTCGAGCACGTCAGAACGCAGGCCCAGTATGATCATTTCCATCAGCTTCCGAGGGTTATGTTCTGGTACAACCTTGGAAACTGGACAACTGCTTGTACATCTTCCGCACTGTATACACGCAAGGACCCCTCGTCCCCTAGGCGTGTTGGCAACTTCATGCATGAAGTTGGAGTCCAAGTGACTCAATGAAATCACCGTTACGTTCTACTTTGGACCGCATGCTAATAAGAGTATAGCTTTGGACTTAAACGTCCATATGAATCAAGAAAAGAGATGTTACACGCATGTTTTTGACCGTGCCGGAAGCTGTTAGAACAATGTAGATTTCACGTGAGAAATGACATCAAATTAATAAGGGGGTTTACATATGGAAAGCTTTTGAATCCATTCAAGGATGAAAAATAATGAACGGGAAAGTCGGCGCCGTTCTAGTCGTCGGCGGCGGAGTCGCCGGTATTCAAGCATCCTTGGATCTGGCGGATTCTGGTTTTAAGGTCTACCTTCTTGACGAGTCAACAAGCATCGGCGGAACGATGGCGCAGCTGGACAAAACGTTTCCAACTAACGATTGTTCCATGTGCATTCTGGCGCCGAAACTCGTTACCGCAGGCAGACATCCGAACATTCAACTCTTGACTTATTCTGAATTGCAAGAGGTCAAGGGTAAAGCTGGGAATTTCGAAATCACAATACTGAAGCATCCGCAATTTGTGAACGTTGAAAAGTGCACGGGCTGCGGCGTTTGTGCACAGAACTGCCCAACTGAGGTGCCGAATGAGTTTGACGTTGACATGGGCATAAGAAAAGCCATTTACGTTCCTTTTCCCCAAGCAGTGCCGCTGAAATACTGCATCGACCAAGATCACTGCATCAAATGTCGTCTCTGCGAAAGAGTGTGTCCTGCTAAGGCCGTGGACTTTGACCAGAAGCCTGAAACTCTCAAAATTAACGTTGGATCCATAATACTGGCGCCTGGGTTTGAAGAATTTGACCCCCGACTGAAAAAAGAGTATGGTTACGGCCGTTTCTTGAACGTTGTTTCGAGCATAGAATTTGAGCGCATCCTGAGCGCTTCCGGCCCGTTCGGCGGAAAAATCGTGCGCCCACTCGATGGGATGATACCCCGAAAGATTGCTTTTGTGCAGTGTGTTGGCTCTCGTGACGCTCAGCTTGGAAACAACTACTGTTCTGCTGCATGCTGCATGTACGGCATCAAAGAAGCCGTCATCGCCAAAGAGCACAGCGCCTTCCCGCTGGATTGTACAATCTTCTACATGGACATGCGTTGCTACGGAAAGGAGTTTGACGCTTACTACAACCGAGCCCAAGGGGAATGGGGCGTAAACTTTGTCAGGTCAAGGGTGGCAAGCATCTCAGAGGACCCGTTGACTGGAAACCTGGTTCTGCACTACGTTGAGAACGAGGACCCCAAGAGAGAAGAGTTTGACATGGTTGTCCTTTCAGTTGGAATGCGGCCTCCTAAGAGTGCTCAAAAACTCGCTGAAATCCTGGGAATAAAGCTTAACAAGTACGGCTTCTGCGAGACAACGACCTTCGAGCCTATGGAAACGTCGAGGCCAGGCGTGTTTGTCTGCGGAGCCTTTTCAGCGCCGAAGGACATCCCTGAAAGCGTTGCCCAATCAAGCGGTGCAGCATCAAAGGCCATGGGCATAATCGCAACCGAAAGAGGAAAGTTGATAACTGCAAAAGAATATCCGCCTGAAAGAGACGTGAGCAAAGAACAACCACGGATAGGAGTTTTCATTTGCCACTGCGGCATAAACATCGGCGGCGTCGTGAACGTCCCCAGAGTCGTGGACTATGCCAAGACCTTGCCCAACGTGGTTTACGCAGAAGCAAACGTCTACACTTGCTCCCAAGATACGCAGAAGCTGATGAGGGAGAAAATTCAGGAGCACAAGCTAAACCGAGTTGTCGTCGCCTCGTGTACTCCACGCACGCACGAACCCCTGTTCAAAGAAACAGTCCAAGAGGCCGGGCTGAACCCATACCTCTTCGAGATGACCAACATTCGGGACCAGTGCAGCTGGGTGCACATGCACGAGCCCGAGAAGGCAACTCAAAAAGCCAAGGATTTGGTCCGGTCGATAGTTGCGAAGGCAGCCCTTCTGAAGCCGCTGGAGAAGCCGCAGATAAACGTTACACAAGTCGGCCTGGTAATAGGCGGTGGAGTTGCAGGCATGACTGCGGCCTCTGAACTCGCCAACCAAGGCTTCGATGTTCATCTTGTTGAACGGGAAAAAGAGTTAGGTGGACATCTACGTACAATTCACTACCTGCTTGAACCGGATGAAAAGCCGAATGAAAAGCTGAACAGCTTGGTCAAAGCGGTAAGACAGAACGAGAAGATACACGTTTACGCCGACGCAGAAGTAACTGACATCACAGGATTCGTTGGCAACTATAAGGCAAAAATCAAGCCGCACAAAGGCAAAGAGAAAGAAGTCGACGTTGGCATCGTTATAATAGCCACAGGTGCAACCGAGTACCTGCCAACAGAGTACCTTTACGGTCAAGACCCGAGAATCCTTACACAACATGAGCTGGAGGAAAGGCTGGCAGACGGCACATTCAAGGCCAATAACGTTGTCATGATTCAATGTGTCGGAGCCAGAACCAAGGAACGACCAAACTGCGCAAGAATATGCTGCGGGCAGGCAATAAAGAACGCCTTGAAAATCAAGGAAGCATGTCCTGACACAGAGGTCCTAGTCCTGTACAAAGACGTCCGCGCGTACGGGTTCAAGGAAGACTACTATCGTGAAGCCTCAACGAAAGGCGTCTTGTTCGTCAATTATGAAGACGAACGGAAACCAAGAGTGATAAATGAGAACGGCAAGCTCAAGGTGACCTTCTGGGAGCCTGTGCTCAGAGAAGAAGTGACAGTCGAACCTGACATGGTGGTCTTGAGCGCAGCGACTATCCCAAACATTGACAATAAGCACGTAGCCGAAATGCTGAAAGTACCTCTCACAAAGGACGGGTTCTTCTTGGAAGCCCACATGAAACTCAGACCTGTTGACTTTGCCACAGAAGGCGTCTTCCTCTGCGGAATGGCCCACTCACCGAAGTACATTGACGAAAGCATTGCCCAAGCATGCGCGGCCGCTGCAAGGGCAACGACCATACTGTCCAAGAAAACGCTTGAGACAGAAGGAATCATCGCAAAGGTCAACGAAGACCTGTGCAGCGGATGCAAAGTTTGTGAAAACCTATGCCCATACGGCGCCGTTGAGATCAAGGACAAGAATGGAAAACCCGTCGCGCATGTGATCGAAGCCATGTGCAAGGGCTGTGGCGCATGCGGAACAGCATGCCCGACCAAAGCAATTTTATTAGGGCACTTCACTACGGAAGAGATACTTGCCCAGGTCAAAGCTGCCCTGGTGGAGGTGTGCCGATGAGCGACAACGATGGGTTTGAACCGAAGATAATCGGGTTCCTGTGCAACTGGTGCAGTTATGCAGGCGCGGATCTTGCAGGAGTAAGCAGAATTCAGTATCCAACAAACATCAGGATCATACGCGTCATGTGCAGCGGCAGAATCGACCCAACTTTCATTTTTGAAGCCTTCAAGGATGGCGCAGACGGAGTGCTCGTCGCCGGCTGCCACCTACCGTCCGACTGCCACTACATAAGTGGAAACTTCAAGGCTTTGAGAAGAATAACTCTGCTAAAGACCACTTTGAAAGAACTCGGAATCGAGCCGGAACGCGTGAGGCTCGAATGGATCTCAGCGAGTGAAGGAGACAAGTTTGCCACGGTCGTACGCGACATGGTGGCAAACCTGAAGAAGATCGGGCCGAACCGCGTGAAAAACACGGAGACTGAAGCGAGATGACGGAACAAGAAAACAAGCAGAAACCAATTCAAGCCTCCGAAATTGACCCCAAATTCAAGTATGAAATTGCAAAGATGCCCGGCGGGGAAAAACTGATGCGCTGCTACCAGTGTGGAACATGCACGTCAGACTGCCCAGTTGCAAGGTTCAGCGAAACTTACCGTCCAAGACAGATCATCCGAATGGCACACCTAGGACTCAAAGACCGAGTCCTGAAGAGCGATACGATATGGCTGTGCGCCGCATGCTTCACGTGCACAGACAGATGCCCACAGGACGTTGAAGTCGCGAGCGTCATACGCGTGCTAAGAAACATAGCGGCTGAACAAGGCATCATGCCACAAGTGTTCAAAGAAGAAGCCGCAAGCATACTTGAATCAGGCTACGCTTATAGGATTCCAGAACTGAGACTGAAGAAGCGACAAACACTGGGACTGCCTCCACTGCCGAAAGGCAACCCCGAGAGCATACGCAAAACGCTCCACGACGTGAACCTCATGAAATGCGTTGAGAAGAAAAGTGACTAGAATGGCCGAGCTCAAATACCTCATGTTTCTCGGGTGCGCAATTCCATACCGTGTTTCAGCTTACGAAATCTCAGCTCGCAAAGTCCTTCAAAAACTAGGGGTAGAGATTGTTGAAATGCCCGAGTTCAACTGTTGCGGCTTACCGCTAGACCCTGTAAGCCACGAGACGATGCTCGTACTGGCAGCAAGAAACCTAGCCATGGCCGAGCAGAAAGGTCTGAACATAATAGCCCTGTGCCCTGGCTGCGCAGGAACGCTAAAGAAAGTCAGCAAGATGCTGAAGGAAGACAAGGCTCTCCGCGAAGAGATCAACAAGCACCTGAAAGAAGCTGGATTGGAGTTTAAGGGAACCGCAAACGCGAAGCACATAATGCAGGTGCTGACCGAAGATGTCGGCTTGGACAAAATAAAAAAGGCCGTTGCTAAACCGCTCACGATGATCAAAGTTGCCGAACACAACGGTTGCCACATCTTGAGACCCAAGGAGTACATCGGTTTCGATGACCCTGAGGACCCGCAGACCCTCAAAACCCTTATTGAAGCAACAGGCGCGACGTGCCTAGACTATTTGGACGAAACTGAATGCTGCGGCGCCCCAAGCGTGGGCGTCAACGACAAGATAGCGTTGCAACTTGCCAGAGACAAACTCAATCACATCAAGAAGGTTGAAGCTCAAGCCCTGATAACAATCTGCCCGTTCTGCCACATAATGTACGACACAAACGAGCTTCGCATCGAGAAAATGTTTAACGAGGTCTACGGCATCCCTGTGCTGCACTATCCACAGTTGCTCGGTTTAGCGATGGGATTGCCACCTGAGGAACTCGGATTTAACGAGCTTCGAGTTGACTGCTCAAAAATATTAGGAAAAGTCTGTGAGGTAAAAGCATATGCCTAAAGAAAAACTGAAAATAGGTCTCTACTGGGCTGCGAGCTGCGGCGGATGCGAAATCGCAGTCTTGGACATGAACGAGAAGATTCTGGACGTAGTGAACATTGCAGACATAGTCTTCTGGCCAGTAGCTATGGACATCAAATACAAAGATGTCGAAGCCATGCCTGACAAGTACATCGACGTCTGCTTCTTCAACGGTTCAGTGAGGAGCGCAGAACAAGAACACATGGCGAAGCTCCTGAGACAAAAATCCAAGACGCTCGTGGCCTTCGGCTCATGCGCCCAAGAAGGATGCGTGCCTGGCCTTGCCAACCTTCACGATCGAAAAGAGATTTTCAGCAAAGTGTATCTAGAAAGCAAATCGATCTCAAACCCCAAAGGAGCAGTCCCCAAAACAAAGTCCGAAGTGAAAGAAGGCGTGCTGAAGCTTCCAGAATTTTATGACACAGTCAAAACTCTGGATCAAACCGTAGACGTCGACTATTACTTGCCCGGATGCCCGCCTCCAGTCAAACTCATAGTAAACGCTGTGGAAGCCATAGCCAAAAATGAGTTACCGCCAAAAGGCTCCGTGCTTGCCCCTCTAAAGTCTGTGTGCGACGAGTGTCCGCGAAAGAAAGAAAACAAGAAGATATCCAAGATATACCGAGTCCATGAAAAAGCTCCAGAGCCCGAACGATGCTTGCTTGAGCAAGGGATCATATGCATGGGCCCAGCGACCCGCAGCGGATGCGGAGCACAATGTCTGACGGTTGACATGCCGTGCACAGGATGCGGCGGACCGTGTCCCAACGCGCCAGAGCAGGGATCAGCCATGCTAGGTGCACTGGCCTCCATAATGGGTCTGGAAGGCGAACAGGAACACTACGCCACGGAAGAGGAAGTTGAGAAGCTTATGAGCCAGGTTAAAGACCCTGTGGGAACTTTCTACATGTACTCGTTACCATCATCGATTCTCAGAAGGAAAGTGATGAAAAAATGAAGGAAATAGTCATAGACCCTATCACGAGACTCGAGGGCCACGGAAACGTTTCGATATTTCTCAACGATACAGGAGAAGTGGAAAACGCTTACCTGAAAATTCCCGAACTGAGAGGTTTCGAGAAGTTCTGCATCGGAAGAAGAGCTGAACTCATGCCGATTTTGACCACCAGAATCTGCGGAGTCTGCCCCGTCGCGCATCACTTCGCGTCAGTTAAAGCCTTGGACGCTGCTTTCAACGTTGAACCGCCGTCCACAGCCAAGAAGCTCAGGGAACTCATGTACGCTGGATACATCATCTATGACCATACACTCCACTTCTACTACCTAGGTGGCCCAGACTTCATAGTAGGCCCCGACGCTCCGCCTGAGAAAAGAAACATCCTTGGCGTCATTGAAAAAGCAGGCATGGACGTGGCCAAAGAAGTCATCAAACACAGAGCCTACGGTCAAAAGATAACAGAGATTCTCGGAGGAAAAGCGACGCATCCCGTGTGCGGACTGCCCGGCGGAATCTCCAAGGCCCTCACCGAAGAGAACAGGCAGGAAATCGAAAAGATGGCCGCGTCATCGCTGGAATTCGCGAAACTGACGCTTAAGATATTCCACGACATCGTCCTGGGCAACAGCAAATATGTTGACATGATCAAAAGCGACGCCTACACTATGAAGACATACTACATGGGCTTGGTGGACGAGAACAACAAAGTGAACTTCTACGATGGAAAAATCAGGGTAGTCGATCCCGATGGGAAAGAATTTCTCAAGTTTGAACCTAAAGACTATCTTACTCACGTCGCCGAACACGTGGAAGAGTGGACTTACGCGAAGTTTCCATACTTGAAGAAGGTGGGATGGAAGGGTCTAGTTTACGGACCTGACAGCGGAGTTTACCGAGTTGGCCCGCTTGCAAGACTGAACGCTTCGAGCGGCATGGCCACACCGCTGGCTCAAGCCGAGCACGACGAAATGTACAAGACGCTGGGCGGCAAGCCCGTGCACGGCACCCTGGCTTTTCACTGGGCACGGCTGATTGAGTTGCTTTACGCGACTGAACGAGCTTTAGAGCTGGTGAAAGACCCAGAGATTACGGGAACGGACATACGCGCCAAACCAGGTGAACCCAGTGAGGGCGTAGGCGTCGTCGAAGCAGCAAGAGGTACGCTCTACCACCACTACGTGTTGGATAAGGATGCATTGGTCAAGGACGTCAACTTGATCGTTGCCACGACCAACAATTATCCAGCAATCTGCATGTCGATCCGTGACGCAGCCAAAGGCCTGATTCACGGTGGCGAAGTGAACCAAGGCCTACTAAACATGGTAGAAATGGCTTTCAGAGCCTACGACCCCTGCTTCGGATGCGCAACACACTTCGCAGTTGGACAGATGCCGCTGACGGTTCAGATCTACGACCACGAGAAGAAACTAATCAAAATCGTGAAAAGGTAAACCCCTTTTCTCATTCCTTCATTTTCTAGTTCCGCGGCGATTTCTAATGCCAAACAAAACTGGGAAACACAATGTCCGAGAAGAGTTGAGCAAGTGGTTAGGAAGAGCTGAAAGGCTTGTTCTAGCAGGAATCGGAAATCCAATACGCGGAGACGACTTCGTCGGGGTCAAAATCGTCCAGAACCTAAAGGGAAGAGTCTCAAAAAGAGTCTTTCTAGTCGAATGCGAAACGGTTCCGGAAAGCTACATCGAGCAAATAATCGACTTCAACCCGACACACATTCTCCTCATAGACGCAGCAGTTCTAGGATTAAAACCCGGCGACTCTGAGCTTCGTGAACCCGAAAACCTGATGGCCACGCCTGCGTTCTCAACCCATATGCTTCCGCTACGCGTATTCTGCGAGTACCTTTCCAAGACAACCAAAGCGACGATCGCGCTACTACTCATAGAACCTGAAAACACCGATTTCGGAGAGGGGCTTTCGCCAGAAGTTGACGCCGTTGCTAAGAAGATCACGAAAACCCTGGTTGAGACTTTCTCTCAGGAAAACTGATCATCCTAGTCGTTTCTGAAGCCTCAACTCGTCTCTTATCGGCAGGTTTCCTATGCCCATAAGGATTTTTCCGTGTTTTTCAGCTATAACGTTAGGCTTCACTTCGTAGATCTGGAAGCCAACAGACTGGTAGAAGGCCAATGCAGGTAAATCATCGTTCGAAGTTGAAACAAGCAATCTTTTCTTTTTTCTTCGGATAGCATCGTCTTCGACCTTTTTAACAAGTCCTTTGCCAACGCCTGCGCTTTGAAACTCGGGCAAGACCCCTAACGCCACGATAATGATGGCATCGTCTACCTCTGCGGCAGAGATGAAGCCAACTATGCTGTCTTTGAATCTCGCAACGTACGCAGGCAGTTCTGTAACCTTGAATTTCCGGTCAAAGGTCAGCTGCTCTTCTTCTCCCCAAAAACCTCTAACAAGCCCTCCGATCTCTTTCCCTTCTTCATCAGAAGTTACTCTGCCAATGGCGTATTCGAGTTTGGTTTTCTTTACGCATTCGGGACAGACGGGTCTGAGTTGCGCATGCTCTTCGCAGAGAAACTTCCCGCACAAGCCGCACTTGAACACTGCATCTCCGCGACAGTAGTGGCACTTCATATGTTACTCTTCCCATTCTACTGTTCTATCAAAAAACTATATAACAACAAGCTTCAGTATTGCTAGGAAAGCACTCAGAGGTCTCAGCAAATGTGTGTCTTGGGCAAAGACAAGTTGAAGGAACTCATCGACAGTTACAAAGTCGTCTACCCTTACGATTACAATCTACTCGACGGGGACGGTTACATTCTAACGGTCAGGGAAGAAACAACCCTCCACTATATGGAGCACAAAAACCTGATCTCTCACGAAATAATCTTCGTCCCGCCAAACTATGTTGCTCATTTGACTGCAAAGAGTAAGTATGGTAGAATGGGCCTGTCCTTCCTGAACGCCGCGAAGGTGCACAGCGGATTCATCGGCAGACTAGCCCTTGAACTAGTGAACCTCAGCAACGACCGTCACCCCATAACAATCAAGAGAGGAGACCCTTTCATGCACGTGGAATTCGTAACCAGAGAAGGCCAGCCCTCACCGTACATGGGAGAATACCAGTTTCAGTACATGAGAGAGGAAGAAATGCAGATGTATATTCCAACTCTGAAGAAAGTCTTTCCGGACTATGAGGAACTCGCCAAAACATGGCTCAAGAACAAAAGGCTCTTGCCGTGAGTTTTGCACCATCGTGCTCTAGAGCGAAAGAGAAACAGATTACAGGGGCAAAGTAGACTCAAAATCTGCGTCAGTGAACCAGACAACACGTTGATCATTTATAGAATAATGTTCTGAATAGACTGTTAAATGTTTAAATATAGCGGCTTAAGGTAAGCTAAAGGGAATCACCATGAAAGCAAAGAACTACAGACCAGTTAAAGGACAAGCTTACACGAGAAGAGAGTTCATAAAGGGTTTTCCCCAGCCCAAAATAACCAAGTTCACCATGGGCGACACAAAATCCAGCTTTGGATACGAGGGAAAACTCATATCCCTCCAAGCAGCCCAGATTCGTCACAACGCTCTAGAAGCTGCTCGCATAGCAACAAACCGTTTGTTGATGGAGAAGCTGGTTAACAATTATATGTTACGGGTTAATCCTTACCCGCACACCATACTTCGGGAGAACAAGATGATTTTCGGCGCACACGCAGACCGTCTTCAAGATGGTATGCGCAGGTCTTTCGGAAAACCAATAGGCACAGCCGCACGCGTCAGACCCAACCAGACGATCATCAGCGTCTTCGTGAACGCGGACGCTGTTGAACTCGCCAAAGAATCTCTAAAGCGTGGAAGCGCAAAACTTCCAATGCCCTGCCGAATCGTGATTGAAAAACTTGAAACTGAAGAGGCGAAAACAGTTGACTGAAATGAGAAAAGACTTAGTGATATGGTTTGAAAACCTGAGAAAGACAGACATCCCGTCCGTGGGAGGAAAAAACGCAAACCTAGGCGAAATGATAAGCGCAGGCATGCCTGTCCCACCCGGATTCGCCATAACGGCCTACGCCTACAAGAAATTCATTGAAGAAACAAAGATTGCTGCAAAGATCTATGAGATCATAGACGAAACAGTAACCGACGTGAACGACCCTGGGCAATACGAGTTGGCCTCAAAGAAAATCCGTGAGCTAATCGAAGCAACGTCAATGCCTAAAGAGATTGAAAACGCGATCAGAGTTGCCTATGAAGAACTGAGCAAGAAGATCAACGTTAAAGAGCCCTTCGTTGCCGTCAGGTCAAGCGCCACAGCTGAAGACTTGGCTGACGCGTCTTTCGCTGGACAGCAAGAAACGTTTTTGAACACGAGGGGAGCTAAAAGCGTTCTCTTAAACACTGTGAAATGCTGGTCCAGCCTGTTTACTCCACGCGCAATCTTTTACCGCAACGAGAAAGGTTTTGCGCATGAGAAAGTCTTCATAAGCGTCGGAGTACAGAAGATGGTGAATTCCGAGGCTGCAGGCGTCATCTTCACGCTGAACCCTGTAACGGGCGACACAAGTCAGATAGTTATCGAGGGCAACTACGGTCTAGGCGAAGCAGTTGTTTCAGGGTCCGTTACGCCGGACGACTTCGTCGTTGACAAGGAGTCGATGAAGATAATTGAGAGACGGATAGTCAAGAAAACTGTCCAGTATGTTAGGGATCTAAAGACGGGGCACACGATACATGAAGAGGTGCCTTTGGAAAAACAACAGCTACCCTGTATTAACGATCAGGAAATAGCCAAGCTTACAGAATTGGCCAAACGGATCGAGAAGCATTATGGGAAACCGCAAGACATCGAGTTTGCCATAGATGGAGACATCGAGTTTCCGGAAAACGTGTTCATGACTCAATCAAGGCCTGAAACAGTCTGGAGCGCGAAGTTGTCGGAGGCCCCAGCAAGAAGCGAGGCAGCAGAAGTGAAGCCGGAATTGAAGGTCGTTGTCAAAGGAATCGCCGCTGGCAAACGAGGCTACGGCATAGGCATCGCCAAAATCGTGGCGAACCCGCAGGAAGCTGCCAAAGTCATGAAGAAAGGCGACATACTCGTCACGGACATGACTAACCCTGACTATGTGCCGTTCATGAAACTGGCAGGCGCGATAGTCACCGACAAGGGTGGAGTAACCTGTCACGCGGCTATAGTGAGCCGTGAGCTGGGCATCCCATGCGTTGTGGGAACCGAGAAGGCCACCCAGGTAATGGTCACAGGAAAAGAGTACACGGTGGACTCAAGAGGCGGTGTGGTCTACGAAGGGGCGCTTCAAACATTAACTGCACAGCTTTCATCTGCGAGCACCGCTGCTGCGGGTCAAGCTGCTGTCGGCGCAGGCACATTCCAAGCCGTGCCAACAACGGCGACCAAGATCTACATGAACTTGGGCGTGCCGGAGAAAGTTGAGGAGTACAAAGACCTTCCCTTCGAGGGCATCGGACTGATGCGCATAGAGTTCATCCTTGCTAGCTACATTGGAGAACACCCAATGCAATTTGTGGAAACTGGAAAAAGCCAACAATTTGTCGACAAACTCGCAGAAGGGGTAGCGGCAGTCGCAAGGGCAATACAGCCACGTCCAGTGGTGGTACGCTTCAGCGACTTCAAGACCAACGAGTACAGAGAACTGAAAGGCGGCGAGAAATACGAGATCATTGAAGCAAATCCTATGCTGGGCTGGAGAGGCTGCAGCCGCTACGTAAGCCAATGGTATGAAAAGGCGTTCAGACTCGAATGCCAGGCTATAATCAAATGCAGAAAAGAGTGGGGATTGAAGAACGTGTGGGTCATGCTTCCAGTCGTGCGCACTCTGTGGGAAGCCAAGGCAGTTCTTGAAATCATGCGACAAGAAGGTCTGGAAAGATCGAAAGACTTCAAAGTCTGGTTCATGGCTGAAACACCATCAATCGCCATAATGGCTGATGAATTCTCAAAACTTGCCGACGGGTTCTCGATAGGCTCAAACGACATGACCCAAGGCATACTGATGATCGACAGAGACTCAGAACGCTTGGGACAGATGGGATACTTCGACGAGAGAGACCCAGCCGTGGAAAGAATAATCGCGCACCTAATCAGAGTTGCCCATGAGAACGGGGCCACCGTATCCATATGCGGGGAAGGCCCATCAAACCTGCCCGACTTCGCAGAATTCCTCGTGAGAAACGGAATCGACAGCATCTCAGTAAACAACGATGCAGTCGTAGCCACTAGGAAACTTGTCGCAAGCATAGAGCAAAAGATAATTCTAGAACGACTTGCTGACCTCAGCGAAAAAGCCCTTGGGCACGAAAGGCGAAAACCAGTTCAACCTTGGGAATGGACACCGTAGGAATAGCCTCGGCGCATTCCTCCCCACGATTTAGGATGCCTCCATATGAGACATTTTGACCTAGAAGAAGAGAGGGTCAAACAGGAAATTCTTAAACTTGGCGCAAAACGGGTCCTGATCCAGCTTCCAGAGGGCTTGAAGCCCGAAGCCCCACACATCGCTAAGACCATAGAAAAACTCGGTGTGCTACCCATCGTCTCTGCAGACCCGTGCTATGGCGCGTGTGATTTGGCGATAGCTGAAGCCGAAAGCTTGGGCGTAGACTTGATAATCCATTATGGACACTCTAAGAGAGTTACGTACGAACGCGTTCCAACACTCTACGTTGAAGCCCGTGCGACCATTAACGTGAACTCAGCTGTCGAAAAGGCCCTGCCTCTGCTGGAAAAATGGCACAAGATAGGGCTGGCTACAACCGTTCAACACGTTCAAACCCTCGACGAAGTCAGAGAAACCCTCGTCCGCGCAGGCAAAACCGTCATGATAGGAGACACCACACGCTTAAGCTATCCTGGCCAGGTCATAGGGTGCGACTACAGCAACGCGATCTCTATTGCGAAGGATGTTGAAGCTTTTCTCTTCGTCGGCGGAGGGCGGTTCCACGCTTTGGGTATGGCTCTTTCAACCTCAAAGCCAACAGTCGTTGCTGACCCCTTTGATGGCACTTCGTTTTCTGTGGATAAAGAAGCGGAGAAAATCTTCAAGCAGCGATGGGCCGGGATAGAAGAAGCGATGGAAGCGAAGACCTTCGGTGTTCTGCTTGGGATAAAGCCTGGACAGAAAAGACTCGAAGAAGCATTGAATGTCAAAAAGAAGCTTGAAGAAAATGGGAAGATGGCGTATCTCCTAGCAGCTAGAGAGATCACTCCTGAAGCACTCATGGAATTTCCAACGATCGACGCGTTCGTCAACACGGCCTGCCCAAGAATTTCTCTTGATGACTCCGCCAATTTTCGAAAGCCAATCTTGACCAGAAATGAAACCCTAGTCGCCATTGGTGAGCTGTCATGGGAAGAATTATGCAAAAGAGGTTTGCTCGAAAACTAGAATTAGAGATGATGCTCTCAAAAATCAAGCCTCACCCTGCGCCCACGCCTAACCTTGAGCAGTACACCATTTCAGCTGACACTGCGGCAACGATGCTTCACATTGCTGCCTACTCAAACGGAGATATCATTGACAAAACCGTCTTAGACCTAGGCTGCGGCACGGGCAGGCTGGCAATAGGAGCTGCTCTATTGGGCGCGAAAGAGGTTGTGGGCGTGGACGTGGACAAAACCGGAGTGAAAACGGCCTTTGAAAGCTCTGTGGCAACAGGTGTGAAAGAGAGGACGCAGTGGGTTGTTGCAGATGTTGATTCAGTTCGTGGATGTTTTGACACGGTTCTAGAGAACCCACCCTTCGGAGTTCAAAAAAGGGGCGCTGACAGAAAGTTTCTAGCCAAAGCCTTAGAATTGGGAACAGTTACCTATTCGCTTCACAAGAGGCCTCACGGAGATTCGACGTTTGCCAAGAGACTGAGGAAGAGCAGCGATGGCGCCGTCGCGGTTCCCCCGTCTTCTTTCATGAAAAAGTTCATCGAAGAAAGAGGAGGAAGAATAAAAGCTGTTTATGCCCTGTTAATGACTCTCCCACACATGTTCAGCTTCCACACAGAAAAGAAGCATGAGTTTCTAGTCGACCTATACGTCGTGCACAGAAGGCAACCTGCTCATGATGCGCGCTAATCAAAAGGTTTATTGATAAGCGTAGAAAGAACAGTTATAACTGTTTAGTTGACGGCGCGCCCAGCAATGCGCAAGCATCTGACGGGCAAGCCAACGTAACGATGACGGGGATTTCCAATGAGTACAAAGTCCACCGAACCTAAGACTGGTCAACTGGCCTTGCCAGGCGAACGCCTAGGCGTGATCGAAGAGTTCACTCCAGATGCCGGAACGTTCGTGAAAGACGGAGTGATCTATTCCAAGGTCGTCGGCCGCGTCTTGATCGATCTGGCACACAAACGCGTCACAGTCCATCAATTGACCCACGGGGCAAAGGTACCCATCACGGGAAGCACAGTTGTGGGACAAGTTTCAAGTGCACAGTCTGAAACCGCAGGAATGCGCATTTTTGAAATAGGCGCCGAGGAAGTTACCAGCGGTTTCATGGGCATACTGCACATCTCAGATGCTCACATAAGGTACGTCGATTCGATGTTTGACGTGTGCAAGCCTGGGGACATCGTAAGGGCAAAGGTGATCAGCGAAAAGAACAGAACCTACCATCTGTCGACGAAGGACAGAAACTTGGGCGTGATCTATGCTTTCTGCTCGAACTGTGGAACGCTACTCGAACAGAGAAGACAAGGCATGCACTGCCCAAAGTGTGGGCGGCTTGAGAGACGCAAGACTGCGGCAGACTATGGAAGAGGATTACTCGAGCGCGGGAAGGGTGAAGAGGAAAATGAAAGTTAACGTGCTCAAAAAGACATCAAACGAGCTAAAGATCGAAGTGGAAGGCGTCGGCCATACGCTTTGCAACCTGCTGCAAAAAGAGCTCTTGGAAGAGGACAATGTAGACATGGCTGGTTATGACATTCCGCATCCTTTGGCTTCAAACTCAGTAATCTATGTGCGCACGAAGGGCAAAGTGAAGCCTGAGCAGGTCTTGTGGAACGCCATAGAAAAGACGCGGACCATAAACAAAGAATTCGGCAAAGAGCTTGCCAAGAGTCTCAAGGAAAAGTGATTCTCCCTTTTATCTTTGCGAGCAGCTCGCCCAGGCCGTCAATAGGATCCCCCTTCTTCCCAATCATCGCCACGCTTTCGTCCAAGCTGACCCAGCGGCTGAGCCAAGCATAAACTATCAATGCTTCTGCTGCATCAGCCAAGCTGTGTCTTGACATTCTTGACGGCAAACACTCTCTAAGCCCAGCTTTCCTCAGAGCCTCGGCGAGAACGCTTCCTTTCACCTTTGTGCCAAAGGGGCTGCCCTTTCTGTTGGATATTGCAAGCGAGTAAACAAAATTCACGTATGAATCACCAAGGGACGCCAACGCGTGGTCAATCAGGACTTCGTTAAGGTTTCTGCGAGTCCATGCAAAACAATAGGCTGGACAATGTCTGGTCAGGTTTCAGCCTCCCGGCAGGAGTATCCTTCACTAAGCTTATAACGCCTCCTTCTTTCATATTTCCACGAGCTTCTCTTGAGGAATCGTTTTGCCCCCGAAGAAATTCCGTGTAATCAAACAGGAGATTCGTGTTCTAGGGGTTGATGACGGAGTCTTCATTCCCCACTCACGAGGGCTCGCCCCCGTCATCGGCGTCGTTTTTCGCGGAGGATACTGGCTCGACGGAGTATTGAGCACGAAAGTCGAAGTCGATGGCTTCGACGCTACAGACAAGATAGCCACGATGATAGTCAACTCTCCGCATCACGAGCAGCTAAGAGTCATAATGCTCGATGGAATAACGTTTGGAGGTTTCAACGTGGTTGACATGAAGAAGCTCAATGCTGAGACAAAGCTTCCAGTAATCGCCGTTACGAGGGACAAACCTGACTTTGATGATATACGCAAGGCGTTGGACAATCTGCGATCACCCGAGAAACGGTGGAAAGCCATTATGAACGCAGGAGAGATTTTTGAAGTGAGCACTAGAAGAAAAGGCGAAAAGGCATTCGTGGAAATCTGCGGAATTCTCGAAGACGATGCGAGGAAGATAGTGCAGCTGACCTCCACTCGAAGCAGCGTTCCAGAAGCCCTTCGGGTGGCCCATCTCATCGCCTCTGGCATAAACAGACTATAGTCTTGGTATTGATTCCAACGAGAAAAGATTTAAAAGAGACTCTGCTAAGGCTAATGAAACGGACAGCGGTGGAACATTCGATGGAATTTTGTCCAAAATGCGGTTCCCGACTCGCACCGAGAAAAGCCAAGACGGGAAAAGAAGGATCACTAACGTTGACTTGCCCCAAATGCGGCTATAGAAAACACGCTTCCAGCAAGAAAGTGGAACCAAAAGTTGCGAAGGTGATCCAGCACAGGCCACAGCAGCTTGTAGCAGTAATAGGAAAAGAAGAACAGAAACTGAGAACGTTGCCAACCGTCAGGATCGAATGCCCCAAGTGCGGAAACAACCTAGCATACGTCTGGCAAGTTCAGACAAGAGGCGCAGACGAATCTTCAACCCAATTCTTGCGCTGCACAAAATGCAACTACACATTCAGAGAATACAGCTAGACATCAACTGGTTTTGGCAAAAGGCCCTTAAGGCGCATCTAAGGGCTCACTGTCATGAAATACTCTGCGAAGATTATGCAGTCGAGTATGTTGACGACGTCGTCTCCGTTCAGGTCTGCGTTAGGATTCCAGTTTAAACTGCCAGGCGTGGCGAGAAAGGCATTACTAAGTATTATAGCATCCAAGATGTTAACCACTCCGTCACCGTTGAGGTCCCCTGGCATGCTAACGTAGATCATGCCACCACTTAAGGAGCTGTCGACAGTTTTCGTCTCGTTTGGTACAGACGAAGCGCAGGCACTTATGTTGTAGCCTCCCATGGGGGAGCCAGATGTGTTCCAAACAAGAAACACGGTTTTCGAGCCTCCGCCTGCCAATGTGACTGTCTGTGCGTCGACGGCAGTAGAGTTTGCGTACAGCGTAACGTTGAAGGTCTCAGGGCCTGAACCCTGATTTTCCACTGTTGTTACGTCTATGGGAAAAGTCAACCATTGTCCAACCATGTGCCTATAAATGGTGATTTTGGCTACCTGTACGTTCACCAGACCTGGTGCAGCAAAAAGAAATCTTCTTTCGTTTGGCAAATTCTCGATTTTTGAGACGTTCACTAGGCTGTTCCAGTCGTTTGAAAAAGTCAGCTCGTAGACTCCGCTTGAGGGAAAATCGCACAAAACAGGAGACGTGCCGTAGATGAATTCCAGTTGCCCACCATTCACGACTGAAACACGAATGGACGCATTCTCCAGGTTTATGTTGAACAACTCAGGGTCGATATCGTATAAATCGTCAATGGTATAGTCTTCTAATGGGAACGCAAGCGTTGCCGTCTTGGGAACAATGCCCATAAAAAACATTAGTGTTAAAGCGTACGCTGTGGCCTGGTCAGATGCAAAAAGGTCGTCACTTGCCCACTTGAATTTTCCAGTTATATTGTCGTAAAGATCGGCTGTTGCACTCATAAGGAGTTTCCAAGCCGGGTCCGGTCCACTTTGTCCCTCCAGCAAGTTTTGCATGCTGTTTTCGGACGAACTGTCCAGCGCTCCATATAACCCAAGAAGACTGGTCCATGCGCCGATGGTGTTTACCAAACGCGTTTCCGGGTTGTCTGGATAATCATGAACGACAACATACGTAGTTCCACTTGCATCCAGCCATTGCGGACTGTTCCATCCATCGGTCAAGAATCGATTTTGCACGTCAGCCAGGACTCGCGACCAGTTTCCCAGATCACTGACGTAATACTTCAAGTTGGCAATTGTCTTGGCGAAAAAGCCTGCTTCACATTCATAGTCAGGCCAACTTACAGCATATTTGTAATGCGTACCCTGATACCAAAGGTTGTTGTTGATCCAGTTCCACCATTGCAGAGCGTCATCGAGGGCGCTTGTTATCCCCATCTCGTAGAAAATGAGGAAGCATTGAAGCGTCGAAGCTGATTCATCGTAGTAACGCGGTCCGTAGCTTATCGTCCACGTACCACCATTGGAATCGACGAATAACACTGGGTGCCCCGCGTCTTGGACGGCTTTTTCGAAAAAGGCGTAGGCGCTGGTTATGTTCCACTTGTCAAGCCGATAACGGTACTTCTCCGCATAGGAATAACCTAGCAAGGCGAACTTTCGTTCAACGCAGAAATAACCAACCCCGCTGTAATTGATTGTCCACGGTAAGGGACCGACCATCGGCAAGCCGTCCAACGCCGCTTCGATGGCGCTCTCTCGCTCTACTCCTAGCTTTTCGCTGATAGCCGACCATTGCAAAACATCTAGCCAGTCTGCGCTGGAGGCGTAGCCATCTATCAAAGCTTCCAAATCTGCCTTAGCCTTGTTGTTAAAAACCATTCCAGCATAGACCGCTTGCGTCCAATCCACTCTTTGGGTGATCGATTGCAACGTCTGAGCGAGAGTCAAGTTATCGGCGACCCCTAAGCTCGTCTGATAATCAGTCTGTCCCGCCTTTAAACCACCGGCCCCATACAATCCGTCTGCATGAACGAAAAGAACCAAGATTGACGTGATCATCAAGAATGACGCAGAGATTTCAGAAGCTCTTCTCTTCAAGGGTCTCCTTTCCCAAATGTAAAATGGTGTAATGAAGAAATTAACGGTTGCGGATAAATCCTCTATAACATCGCTGACAGCTACCTGAGTCCAATAATGAGGCGACTAAAGCGTGATTTCATGGTTCAGCGTCAGCCTTAAGTGTGTAAAGTCTTTTATTAGCCACCGAGCATATCCGATACAAAGGTGATCTCCGTGTTCAAACTCAAAGTGGCTGATGCCAAGTTATTGAGGGACATGATCACGTCTATTTCCATCCTCGTGGACGAAGCAACGTTCAAGCTTGACCAGGACGGCTTGAAGCTCAGAGCGATGGATCCATCACGCGTCGCAATGATCGACTTCGAATGGCCTAAAAATGTCTTCGAAGAATACGTGTGCACTGAGCCGGCAAAAATATGCATCAACATAACGGAACTGCTGAAACTTCTCAAGAGAGCAGGCAAGGACGAGACAGTGGAGCTTTCTCTGGACGAAAAAACGGGGCGTCTGCAGGTCGCAATGGCTGGAAAATACACGCGAAACTTTACGATGCCCACGCTTGAAGCGTCAGAGGAAGAGGTGCCAACGCCAAAGATCACCTTCAACGTAAAAGCAAAGGCTACGACCGAAGGCTTGAGCCAGGCGATAGAGGACGCTCAACTCGTAAGCGACCATGTTAAGATCGAAGCAGACCCCGAAAAACTGGTTTTCAACGCTTCGGGCGACCTAATGGGTGCGACGATCACCCTGCAAAAAGGAAGTGACATGCTGCTGGATCTAGAAGCCAAGGAAGCGCAGAAAGCAACCTTCAGCCTTAGTTACCTGACAGAGATAATAAAGGCTGCATCAGCAACGTCGGACATAGCTACGCTCGAATTCTCTTCGGACATGCCCATAAGGCTGGATTTTCAGCAGGCAAAAGAAGGAAAGCTAACGTTCTTCCTTGCGCCGAGAATAGAAACAGAATGAGACGAAAAATGAAGAGCAGATAACCACGGGAAGATTCACAAAAAGCGACTTGGCAAAATATCCTTTTCTCAAGGAAACCGCGGAATACATTAAGAGACTCAACGTGAAGATTGAGGACCTTGCAAGCCCTGAACTTGAAAGAGTCCTCGACCGTGCGGAAGAGAGAGTTGAAGACGCCATTTTGTACACGCTTGTTGGCAGAAAGACACGCAACGAAGAAATCGAAATTTTGTCCTTTCCAGCCGCAATAATGCTGACGGTTGCAACTGGAAATTCCTTCATCAAGAAGAGGTACGCTCTCGCCGAAGCAAAGCGGATTTACGAAGACCTCAAAGAAGAAGACAAAGAGCAGATTCTCGAAACCGCAACGGACTTGGGATGGAAACTGACCCTCAATCAACGAAACGTGTCCCCGCTTGAATTCGCAGTCAGGTTTCAAGATTATCTGAGAACCACAACTCATCTGCGCGACAAGAAGTGGAAGCTAGTTAACCGGGTCTTGTCTAGCGGAACAGTTTTCTTATCTAGAAACGAGACTTCGAGATTGTTGAGCGAAGAAGCGCGCAGACATATAGAAGAAAGGCTGGAAGTTAAGGAACTGCCTGACTTTCCAAGGAAAATATTGAACGTGGCAGAAAGAATAGTGAAGCTCACAGCCGAGAAGATAGGCAAGGCCGAGGTAGAAGAATTTCCGAAGGTCATGGTGCAAACAGCATTCCCACCATGCATAGCAGCGCTGTACTTGGCCTTCTCATCTGGACGCCACATCTCACACGTAGGAAGGTTCGCTTTGACCTCGTTCCTCATAAACATCGGAATGCCCTCGGAAAACGTCATTGACCTCTTCAAAAACATTTCAGACTTCAACGAAAAAATGACCCGTTACCAAGTGGAACACATCGCCGGCGAAACAGGCTCAAGAACGCGGTACATCCCACCGAGATGTGACACTCTGCAAACACATGGCATATGCACAGACCCAGACGAAGTGTGCAGAAGAGTACACCACCCGTTAGCTTACTACCGCATCAGGCTTAAGAGCGCTGGAAAGAGCTAGTCGAAGCAGACTTGAGTGCAGTATACCTTATATATCCAGTGCGATAAATGAACGCTATCTTTGAAAGGTGAATAGACACCAATGCTGTCTTCGCACGTAGAAGGAAACCTCGAGGTTAGTTCTGAAATCGGGATTATACTCCCGACGTATTGTGAAGCGGCTAACATTGAAAAGCTGATTCTTGAACTGGAGAATTCAAGCCTGAACGTCTCAATACTGGTTATCGATGATTCGAGTCCAGACGGGACAGCCGACCTTATCAGAAAGCTCCAAAGGAAATACAGCAACATTTTGCTTCTCGTTAGGAGCAAGAAACTAGGGCTTGGGACTGCAATTACTGACGGGTTTAGGATCTTCTTGTCGGTCAAGAAACCTCCCAATTGTATAGTCACGATGGACGCTGACTACTCACATAACCCTCAAGAGATACCCAAGCTGTTGGCGCCTATGCAAGAAGGATGCGACCTCGTTGTTGGAAGCAGGTACTGTCAAGGTGGCGGTACGCAAGAGTGGAGTATAGCGCGCTTGCTAATAAGCAAGGTCGCAAACCTCATTACGAGAATAAGAGTGGACGCCAAGATATCAGACTACACCAGCGGAATGCGCTGTTACTCCACCAGGCTGGTTAGAGGAATAATAAAAGACTTGCACAGCCAGACTTATGAAATACAGATTGAAACAATAAGACTTGCCAACGTAAGAAATTACAGAATCAAAGATGTACCTATAACGTTCATCAGCAGAAAAAAAGGCAAATCCAAACTGTCAATCAACGAAATAAGAGACTTCCTCACTTACATTTTCAATCTTGACCGAAAATACTAAGTGCTAGGCAACCGCGAACATTCTGCATAAAGCTTGTGCCAGTGTGGCGAAGAGATCGTCCATTGCCGCATTCCTTGCTCGTCAAAGTGACTGAGATGGAGGACAAGAAGACAACTCTGCAAAGGCTGAGAACTGCTTGTTCTCAACTCTTGTTCAAACACTGGCCGCTTCACGCTATGGTTCTCACGTATGTAATACTGTTGAGCTTTACATCCTTGGTCAAACATTATTCATTTCAAACTTCAGCGTGGGATCTCGGCATTTTTGATCAGGCATGCTATAGCACTCTGAGAGGGCGATTATTCTATTATACTCCTGAACTCTATGCGAATCCTAGTGGTTCAATTTTCGGAGTGCATTTCAGTCCAATACTCTTCGTGGTTGTCCCTTTGTACGCGCTTTTCCAAAACGCTGGGACTTTGCTGGTAATTCAGTCGATAGTTATCGGGGTAGGCGCTTATCCGGTTTTCTTGATTGCACAACGAGTGTTAGGAAACCGAAAATACGGCTATTTTTTTTCGCTTCTGTATCTCCTTTACCCTCTAACTTACGGGGTGAACATATTTGATTTTCATCCCGATGCCTTCTTTGTCCCGTTCACGTTATTTGCGCTATACTTCTTCATAAAGAGCAGTTGGACACCGTATTTTGCTTTCATGTTGCTGGCTTTGTCCACGAAAGAGTTCATGCCGATTGTTTTTGCAGTCTTCGCTTTTGGAGAGTTACTGGTTTCCAGACAGGAGATAATCAGTGCGTTTAAGTCCAAGAGTTACCCTTCAAAAAGGGTACTCGTAGCTTTCGGAACGATTGCTGTTGCAGTGTGCTGGTACATTTTGGCAAAGCTATTCATCAGTTTTTTCAATCCTTCTCCTCCTCAAGGGTTTGGACAGGGTTCTTCCTGGTCTATTCTAGGTGTTAATCCCTTAGATCCAACGTCTTGGATCCATCTGGGGTACTTAAACATCCTGCAGGCTGTCGAGTACGATCTCCAGTCTAAGCTTTTCTATCTGGTCATGATCCTTGCTCCGTTTGCGTTTCTCCCTGTTTTCAAAATAAATAGAATGTTACCTGTGCTACTTTGGATTCTATTGGCTTTCTTGTCAAATTACCCTCCATACTATCAAACAGGTTACCAATACTCCGCCGTAGTTACCCCTTTTGTCATCCTTGCAGCGATAGAAGGCTTCAGCAGGATTCGGCGAATTCTCAACGTAGATGCGGCAAGGGCGAACAAACTCGCTCGAAGGCTGTTTATAGCATGCGTTCTTGTTTCGCTTGTTATGACTCTTCAAACTTTGCCTTCGAACCTGCAGGCAATAATTAGTCCGCATGATCAAAGACTAAACGCCTTGATAACGCAGATACAGAGAGATTTTCCGAATGCTTCAATTCTCACGCAGTACGATCTGTTCCCCCATGTTTCAGCGAGCTTGAATTCCTATGTTATTCCCCCACTCTTCTCTGCCTTCAACAAGTCATACTATGATGAATATGTCCAATCACTATTCAACTTGACACCTGACTTTGTGATACTGGATCTTAATCCTGACGTGCGCACGGACGCGCTTAGAGTCACATTCTTGTATGCCTTCGAAAACTTGCAAAGACTTGAGGGCAGCTATGGTCTTTATGCCTCGGTTGATGGCATCTTTGTGTACAGGCATGGATATCATGGACAACTGGCGATGTATCAACCCTTCCTCTTGCGACTGAGCTACGAAACGCCCATTGTAACCAATAGAATCATGTTCAGCTCTGTCTTCCCAAAAGGTACGTATGTTGTGACCTATCAAATGAACATTTCAAACTCCAGCATAGAATCTGCGTGCACCATCGAACTGACTCAAGGTGCCACGATTCTGCAATCACAAGATCTATACGGAGGCAACGGCTCAGAACCGACGCTTGGGAACTACACACTCACTGTCAACATCGTTTCTTCGACCACCGAAGTGATGTTTTACGTGTTGAACCCTTCAACGTCAGCTGACGTGTACCTGAAATCCATTGTAGTATACATGGAAAGCCCGTAGGAAGAAAGCTAAGGTGCAAACTGTGAGACATCCGAAAATAGCCATCGTAGCAAAAAGCATGCTCATAGGGTACGGCGTCGATGAAATAGTCAATTTCCTATCTAAAGAGCTTTCGCGGCAGGGATATGATATTACGGTGCTCGCAAACAAGAACGAATACTCAGACCGCGGCTACAAGACAATAGCGTACAATGTAGCCTCTTTGCCTTTCGCGAATGAATTCTGGAACGACCATTTCTTGACAGATTTTCGTTCGTACGCCCCTTTAGCCAAAATCTTGGACGACTTCGACATAATCGTAACCGTTGATCCCATGCACATAGTAGGCGCTTTAGCCAAGATACGCCTACAGAAAAAGGTAATAATGTACTATTTCGGAGTGCCACCCCCGAAGATCCTAGACTCTTTTGAAAGAAAAACGGAATCCCTCAGGCAGACCATCCTGTGGAATCTGTCCTTCTTTTTCTGCGACTGCTTGATGTCCAACAGTTTCCATACAAGAAAATCTCTCCCTTCGTATCAAGAGAAAAGGACGATCGTAAACTACCACGGTATCGAGCATCTTGTCTGCCATGACCATGAAAAAGCTACGAAGTTCAGAGAAGAACTCCACATCGACGACAAGGTTTTGATTTTGTCTGTTGGCCGGTTTTCCACTCCTTACAAGGGAATGACCGAGATCGCAAGGATTTTTGATGTGGTTCAGAAGAAAAACCCTGGCGTTGTTCTCTTGCTGGTTGGGAGAGGCCCAATTCATAGCTTAGGAATTCAGAGTCCCATGGGGAATGTGAAAACATTGTCGAATGTATCTTTTGAGACACTGAAGCTCTGCTTTGCAGCGTGCGATATCTACTGCACGTGCTCAAAGTGGGAAGGTTTTGATTTGCCGGTTGTTGCTGCTCAGGCAAACGGAAAGCCTGTTATCGCTTATGACATTGGTGCCCACCGAGAAGTGGTGTTAAATGAGAAAACTGGGTTTCTTGTCGAGAACACGTCTGAGTTCCTTCGTCGTCTGCGTTCGCTAGTTGAAGATGCTGAGCTGCGCAGAAGAATTGGACGTAGAGGAAGGATCGCGGCGCAAAGGTTCACTTGGAAAGAAAGTGCTAAGAGGTTTGAGCAAGCAATTGATATTGCCTGCTCGAAATGAGGCTCGGTTGATTCAGTATTAGTTCAAGCCCACTCTTTTGTTATCGGGTGGTTCATCGTCTTGAGCCCGAGGGAGAGCTCGAGGCTACCCTTGTACATATGTCTCTGAATTTCTCCATCATCAATCTTTCTTGAGGCCTGTATTGAAAGCCTCTTTTTCCACGTTTTCTTGAACATGTTCAAGTTCCATATGAAGCTATCGAACACCGCAAGTTTTTCACGCACGCCTCTACCGTTTAGAAGAAGCCATACCCCTACCAAGCCTTTCAACACTAGTAATTTCGGACCTAGCCTCGCAAGGGTTTTCGAGTCGTAGTTCTTGAGCATTGTTGTTAGCCAGTAACGCTCCATAAACGGCACCATCTCACCATTTGACGCATGCCATTCATGATAGATTCTGGAACTTGGAACATAGAATATTCTATACCCTTTTAGTCTCGCTCGCCAACACCAGTCTAAGTCCTCTCCGTAAAGAAAATACTCCTCATCGAACGATCCGACGTCTTCCCATGCACTCTTGCGAATAACAATTGCGGCGCAATTGGCATAGAAAACCTCCTCGACCTTCTCGTATTGACCGTTATCTGCCTCTCCGTTTCCACGGTTCCAGCCGGAACCGTAAATGTCGCATTTGCCTCCTGCAGCATTTATTTCCTCTCGATCCTGCACAAAAAGCATTTTAGGCGTGACCGCTGAGACCCCCCTGTTGTTAACGATGTAAGGCATCAGCCTGCTCAACCATTCTGGCTCCACAGTAACATCGTTGTTCATAAGGACCATAAAATCGTTTTCAATCTTCTGCAAGCCAATGTTGTACGCCTTGGCGAAACCGTGATTCTTATCATACTTTATCGTCTTTACTTGAGGATACTGCTTTTTCACAGAGTCCAATGAGCCATCGCTAGAGGCGTTATCAATCACGATTACCTTGAACTGGGGATAATTCATTTTGAAAATTGAGTCCAAGCATCTGTGAATGTGCTTTTTCCCATTATAGTTTAGTACTACTATCGTGACTTCTGGAAAATCCATATTTCTGCACTCAGCCTCTTGAAACGTGGGCTCATTTAACAAGCTTTCAACCATGGATCTCCCGTCATTTCGAACGGCTAGTGATTAGTTTCCGACTCCGCCAAACTATGCCGCATTTCCTTTTCTTGCTTTAGTCATTTAAATCTATTCCCTATTTCTCAAACGTCCTCTTAAGGCCCAAGTGCAACTTGAAAACATTCCATCCGACACACTTAACACAGTGTTGTTGATCAAGCGGCAGCAATGAACTTTCTTCGTGGATCTTGCCAGTGAAGTCCGTTTCTTGACTATATTCGATGTGTACCCGAAAATATCTTCTCAGAAGAAGAGTTTTAAATGCCCACCGTAACTTCCTTAATGAGCGGAATGTACGCAAACACTTGTGACCTCATACAGAGGATGTTTTTCAGTTATTATTCCAACTGTTTTCATGAGATAAGTATCCCTCATTCGTTTGAGAAACGTGAGTTTGCTGTTTTTCTTCTTAGAAATAAGATCATGGTTAGGCACAAAAGTTTTGCAGCTGTCGAAGAACTGAAAGACTTCCTGAGTGGTGAAGTGCCATCCGATGTGTACTACTCAGGTGCCTACTACCAGCAGCCCGATGCCCCAGAAATGACAGCGAAGGGATGGATCGGCGCTGACCTTGTTTTTGACATTGACGCTGACCACATCCCCACGTCGTGTGATAAGGTTCATGACGAGTGGACCTGTGGCAAGTGCGGGATTAAGGGAAGAGGGGAGCTGCCGGAAAAATGTCCGTCTTGCGGGGGAGAAAAGTTTGACAACACCACTTGGCCGTGTGAGTTGTGCCTAGCCTCTTCAAAGCTGGAAACGACTAGGCTTTTGGATGTTCTGATGAGAGACTTTGGCTTTTCGGAAAAGGAGGTGCACCTGTTCTTCTCAGGCCATCGTGGGTATCACGTTCACGTCGAAGGCGAAGCAGTTGGGAGTCTTGACGCTACTGCTCGCAAGGAAATTGTTGATTATGTTTGCGGCCTGGGCTTTGATGCTGCTTTGCACGGACTAGATGACAAGAGTCCTGGAACTCTGGCTTTGAAAGATGTTGGTTGGCGTGGACGAATTGCCCGAGGAATAAACAACATCGTTCTCAACGCTAAGACGGAAGATTATGAGAAAATGGGGCTGACGAAGAACGTAGCCGAGGCCATGATGAAGAACAAGGATACAATCTTGAAGAACCTGAACGAATCCAAACCGTTGGGAATGCCTAGAGGAGTGGGCCCTCAGACGTACAGAAAACTTTCTGAATACTCGAGAAAGTCCCAATCCGCAAAGGTGGACACGGTTGTCACCACGGACATTCACCGCCTGATCAGACTGCCTGGAACGTTGCACGGCAAAACGGGCTTGAAGAAAACTGAGTTTCCCATCGCAGCCCTAGACGATTTCGACCCCTTCAAGAACGCACTAGCCTTTAGAGGAGGCTGCACCACCGTTCTTGTTTCCAAGGCACCCGAATTTCGATTAGGCGATGAAGAATTTGGCCCCTACAGGAATGAAAGGGTCGAGTTACCGAACGCGGCTGCCCTACTGCTGATTTGCAAGAAAAGAGCGGAGGTAATAGTACAAGATGTATAACGAGCTGTACGAGACCTGGAAGCTTGAGCTTGAGAACATCGAGTTGGAGAAGCTTCCCCCAGAGTTCTACTCCAGAGCCGCTGAGTACATGAAAAGGCTCAGAGAAGAGAGTCGAATGTTAGACAAGAGAACGTTAAAGACAAACCTGCTCGAGGAAGAGATGCGAAACGCAAAACGCATGGTTCATGGACTGATTCAAACGCGATACAGAAAAATAATAAGCAAAGTGGCCAAAGGCGAAGAAATCCCTCCTGACCTCACGGCACCTGAGGAGAAAACGGCTTATTCGAGACTCTCACCTCTTGCAGAAGCCTTCCAAGGCTTTGCGAAAGAAATCGTCAGGGGACACGTTCCCAAAATCAAGATCGAAGGTGAGCATAGAAGGGCTATTCTTCGCTTCTTGAAGGATGTTCCAGCAATAATCGGCGCTGATATGAAGACTTATGGTCCTTTCAAGACCGAGGATGTAGCTTCCCTGCCCGTCGAGAACACCAAGATCTTAAGGAAGCAAGGCTTAGCTGAAAACGTGGAGACAGGGTAGATTCGACCGTAGCCTTAGACCCTGCCATAGCCCTCGGTTGTGAGGTCCCTGGACCTTGATTCAGACCAGCTCTTTCTGGCACAATCCTGGTCCACAGACCTCGAGTCGCGATTATTATGAGAGGATAGGAGATTATCCAAGATATGGAATAGAGCGGACCAAGATAATCATGAAAAGGACCGATGTTGCCGCCGCCTGCTCCGATCATGAAGAGGGTTGCGATCCGCGCCGCGTTGATGAGGTACGTGATGACAGCCCCGAAAATGAAGTAGACTATCCTTTGTTTCCAAGGAACAGCACTGCTCTTCAAGAACAGAAGGATTGTGACCGAATATATCAGAAGACTATCGATACCTGAGCATGCCCAAGCAACAGCGTACTGCGCAGATTGTCCACTTGAAGACGTGGCTGTCAAGACTGGCATCGAACCTTGACTTGAGTTTGTTGAGTAAGCAATGGATGTTGTGTACCCGACCATACTTAGAATCCCAGCCGCAAGAACCGTTGTCGTTGGAACAAGAATTTGGAAAGGAGTGAAAAGCCCATATGGATACAAATTGTTGACGGTGTAGACTAGCCCAACTAATCCAAGAAAAACGGCTGTGATTGAGTAGTTTTTGAGGCTGGCAACTCCGAATGCCGCAAAGGCAATCGCAACAAAGAGCACTGTAAAAACCAGGTATTCAAACGAAAGCGGCATGAACTGCGAAATACTAGGATCACCTATGTATCTTCCAGCGAAATTCAGAAAGGTCACATTCCACCCGTAATAGTTGGATCCGATAACGTAGATTGTTGGAACAAAGAGCGCTATTATGAAGGAAATGGTCCACGCAGATCTCAACCTCCACCTCTTTGGCTGCAGCTTATCCCAGTTCAGAATCGTTTCCAGCATCATGAGCCACACGAAGAATAAATAGTATGTTCTACCCTCCCAAGTCCTATCGAACGAGCCAGGATCCAAGTAGTACAATATGCTGAGTGGAACGACAAACGCCAGAATAGGCAAGCATTTCATAAGGATATTGACGTATCTCCGATTTGCCCGCGGGATCTCAGTCATTCTGACCCTCTATCCGTGCCCATTCTAACTAGCTCTTTTCAAGGAGGTAAATATGCAAGGCAGCAAATATTTGTTTGGTGGTATTTGTCTTGCGCGCTACGTTGACCATTCAGATGAAATGTAACGCACGCTTGATCGCGAAAAAGTATAAGAACATGTACGGCTTCCTTATGCAAAGTCGGTTGTGTCATAGTGAATGTTCCAAAAGAAGTAAGGACATACTGTCCGAGGTGTAAGCAGCATCAGGCTCACTCGGTTACTCTGTACAAGGCTGGCAAGCGCAGACCCCTAGCGAAGGGTGAACGTCGCCATGAACTGCGAGAAAAGAGGGGGTACGGCGGACAAAAGTATCCGCTTCAAAGAGAGTTTGCTAAGACAACGAAGAAGCAGACTTTGAAGTTGAAATGCAAGGTTTGCGGCTTCATGAGACACAAGGATGGCATGCGGTTAAGAAAATTGGTCATCGCTTGATGAGGAGGGAAGATCTTGTCAGAGTGGGAAAAACTTATTCCGAGGCCGAGAAGCAGTTTCATCCGAGTCAAATGCTTGAAATGTGGCAATGAGCAGATGGTGTTCAGCAGCGCGGTTAACAAGGTAAGCTGCAACGTCTGTGGAATCATCCTTGCAGAGCCTTCTGGTGGAAAGGCAAAGATCAAGGGTGAAATAATCGCGGTTTTTGAATAGGGATGAGTTCTAATGGCGCTTAATAAGCAGGAATGGCCTGAACCCGGTGACCTAGTCATGGGCACGGTGGAGACTGTTACTGACTACGGTGCCTACGTAAAGCTGGATGAGTATGGCAAGAAGGGGTTGCTGCACGTTTCTGAAATATCTTCTTCTTGGATTCGAAACATTCGCGACTTCGTCCGTGAAGGCCAGAAGATCGTGTTGAAAGTCTTGCGCGTCGACACAGAAAAGGGACACATAGATTTGTCATTGAGACGAGTAACGAAAAGAGAAAGAATCGAGAAGATAATGTTCTGGAAAAAAGAGAGAAAGGCAGAAGCCCTGCTTCGAGACATCGCTGAGAAAACTCGCATGCCGCTTGAGGAGATTTATGAAAAAGCAGGAAAACCCTTGGAGGCCGAATACGGGTTGTACGAAGGCTTTGAAAGAGCGGTGAAAGAGGGCCCAGATGTCCTGACAAAGGTAGGCGTGCCCGAAGACGTTGCCAAGGTGATCATTGAAGTCGTCCAAGAAAGAATACGCATTCCCATGGTCAAAGTCAAGGGCACGGTTGAGCTGCGCTGCGTGAAGCCGAATGGTGTGAAAATAATTAAAGAAGCCTTCGCAAGCGCCAAGAAGGGTGAGAAACTTGGCAGCGCAAAGCTTCGCTTCTACGTCACCGCTGCACCGAAGTACAGCATCGAGGTGTTGGCTGAAGATTACAAGCATGCTGAAGACGTCTTGCAGAAAGTTGCGGAGAATGTTGTCTCGAACGTCTCCAAAGCCGGAGGTCAGGGCACGTTTAGAAGGGACAAGTGATGGTCTGGCTTCTGCGAAAATGCGAGAACTGTCAAAGCTACACGTTGAGGAATGACAAGTGCCCATACTGCGGAGGAAAAGTTCTCGTGCCACACCCACCAAAGTTCTCGCCTGATGACAAGTATCTCAGGTACAGGATGGCCCTCAAACAGGAGAGTTCAACACGGTGAAAGAGACGTTCATTAAAGAAGTCGCGAAAGCCGAGTTGAAGAATCCGATTTTGATCGAAGGACTCCCAGGCCTGGGACTCGTCGGGAAAATTGCCATACGCCACCTGGTCAAGCAGTTGAAGGCTGAAAAGTTCGCTTACCTCTACTCCCCACACTTTCCATATTTCGTGATCGTCAGCAAGAAGGGAAACGTCAGGCTTCTGCGAGGAGCATTCCACTTCTGGAAGAACAAGAACGGAAAGAACGACTTGATCCTGTTCACAGGTGACAGTCAAGCGCAAACGATTGAGGGGCAGTACGAGATTTCTGACCGGATACTGAACTTCGCCAAACAGCATGAAGTGAAATTGATAATAACGATCGGCGGATACCGAATGGAGGCCAAGGACAAGCCGAAAGTCGTCGCAGCAGCCACGGACCAAGAACTCCTGAACAAAGCCTTGAAGGCCGGAGCAGAAGTGAGTCCGACTGGAAGCCCCATCGTCGGCACGGCAGGCCTGATTCTAGGACTTTCTCATTTCAGGGGAATAGACGCTCTATGCCTTCTAGGTGAGACCAGAGGATACCTGCCCGACCCGAGGTCTGCCAAGAGCGTGCTAGAAATACTGCAGTTGATGCTCGATTTTGACGCTAACCTCGCAGGCTTGGATGAAGAGATAGCGAAGGGCGAAAAGATGGTCACACGACTGCAGAAGATCGAAGAAAAAAGAGTCCTTCAGGCCGAAGAAACACGAAAAGAAGAGGACAAGAAAGTCACGTACATCTCCTAGAACTTGCGCTCTCCATCCACAGCGCAGTTCATTCTCCAGCGACGAAAAGACCTTGAGGCCGGCTGGCTTATCCTTAAATTCGCCAAAAAAAACGAAAGTGAAAGCTTATACGTTTTGTATATACGTTTTGCATATGCGTTTTACCTAGCGCGCGCTCGTTACAGTTTGACACTCACTTCTACCCCGTCTTCACCGAAAGGCACGTATTCGCTGCGGTACTTTCCTGAAGACCTCACATAATTCAGGTAATCTTTCATTTGATCAGCAAAGATGCCTGCGTTGTCCGCTACGACGACGCTTCCTCGATGGAGTTTTCGCTGGACAAGTTGCAGATAGCGCAGGTATTCTGTCTTTTCTGCGTCGATGAAGACCATGTCGAACTTGCCAGCTAGTTTCGGTATAACTTCGACCGCGTCGCCAACGAGAACATCTATGCTGTGGGACACCTCTGCCTTCTTTATGTTCTCCCTTGCCATCTCAGCCTCATCTGCGTGAATTTCAATGGTGATCAGATGCGCGTCGCTTTCAAGCTCTTTTGCCATAAGGATTGCTGAGTAGCCGACTAGTGTTCCGACCTCCAATACTCGCTTGGGCTTTATTTCATGGATGACTCTCACTAGTACGCGACCCTTGTCGGGTCCCACGATGGGTAGAAATTTCCTCTCGCTCATGCTTTCAATTTCCTTCAAGACTTTGTTCGCATTGCTCAAGATCATATCCCTTCAGACCGCGCATAATAAGATCGCACAGATCATTCAGTCTGCAAGACCTTTGCAGCAGTCAGATCTCGAATTTTTCTATTATTCTCCTCTCTTTTTCCCAGGTTATCTCCGCTACAACGTGTATGTAGCTCTGCAGCCCAGAGTTTTCGATTCTCGGCTTAAGCAGTTCATCTATTTGAAAGATACCGGCGGAGTTCGACATCGTTATTCTTATGACCACCGGTTTCTCTTCGCCCTCTTGAATGTCCACCTTCTCAATTGACAGCGCAGAGACCGAGTGAATGTCCACTTTTCCAGCCTGAAACGGAATTCTAGCTCTGCCCTCTTCCATGTCTAAGGCGTCTGCAACTCGCACTATGCCGGCTTCCACAGTCAAGGGTTTGTTCGGATCTTCGTGAGACACTATAGCGTGCAACACTTCTGAACAGATTATCGTACGTTCCTCCTCAGAGTAGATCGGTGCCAAGTACTTCTCAAGGAAGCCTAGGGCTAACAGAGCTCCGAACCAGTCATGTCTGTCTCTCGCGACAATCATGCCTAAGTCATGAAAGAGTGAACCCAGAACGACAACGATCTCTGCATCTTCGTTTTTCATTCCGTAGTTCTTCACAATGCTGGGCACGACTTTATTCTTAACTAGGATTCTCAAGAGTTTCAACGCTGAGTTGGACACGATTTTAACGTGCGTTGGACCGTGGTCAGTGAAGCCCATTCGGTCGATAGCCATAACGTTTGAGCATCGCCAGAGAGTCTGCAGTTTCACATCTTTCTTGACTTCATCGATAACGTGCTTCAGCTTAAGGTTCTCTCGAAACGGTATGTTGAAAACGTACGACACTACGATTCAGCCTCCACTTAATGTAGCGCATATAAGCATCCTTGCAGGCTACTAAGTTTTTGGTCTCTTAGCATTTTTCGCAGAAGACCTTGACACTTGTGAGATGGCAGCGCGAGCCTTGAAATTCCTTCGGGTGTGCGTTTTTCACAGTTTTGCTGGAACTATCAACACCGAACACTTCGCTTTGTAACTGACGTCATCACTTACACTTCCCAGCAAAAACCTCTTGACTGTTCCCAACCCTCTGCTCCCAAGGACGATCAAGTCATGATTTCCTTTTTCAGCCACGTCAACTATCACATCTGATGGAACGCCATACTCGAGTCTTCTGTCAGCCGTAAGTTTCCGTTTCTCAACCGTGTCTAACGATTCTGTCAGAATCCGCCCGCCAAGGTCCATTGCAGCGTCAGGCGAGGCTTTATGCAGGCGTGTTTCTTGGACATTCAACAACGTGATTCTTGAACCCGTTTTTTCGGCCAGGCCTAAGATATAATTCAAGGCTTTCATTGCATGGTCAGAACCGTCCACACACACGAGCATGTTTGACAGAGTCGAAGTCTTTTTGACGATCATCGTTGGGCAACTTGTGTGCATTATAACTTTCTTCGTTACGCTTCCAAGTGCGCGCAGACCTTTCTCGTTCTCCCCACGATTCCCGATGACGATTAGATCAAAATCATCTGCTGAGAATTCAAGAATAGCCTCAGCAACATCCTCTTCATGGAGAACTTCCCCTTTCACTTCCACCTTTTCCTCCATGAAAAGTCCCTTAGCCTCGCCGACTATCTTCTGCCCCTCTTGGTCTAAGCCGCTCAGAATCAGAGCGGCTGTTTCTGGCTTACCGTACGACATGCGGGGTACAACATGCAGAACCGTGACGGACGCATGTGTTTTCTTCGCTATCAGCGCGGCTGTCTCTTGGCTCATAAGGCTTGAATCAGATTTGTCCACGGGAACCAGAATTTTCTTTATGAACGCTTTATTCTCCATGAAATCCAACCTCTAGTCATTTGCCTTAGGAATAATTGGCTCCAGTTCAGTTTAATACTTTTTGAACCCGCGCACTCTGACAGACTTCGCGCCGAACAGCGCAACCGTCCCCGCAATAACCATCGAACCACAGCAGCCGTCCCTGCATAGCCCAGAGCAACGCCCAGCACGGCAAGGATTCCTTCGCCGATTATTGCTCCGATGCTGATTGCTGCTGCATCAGAAAAGTTCGGAGTCCTCTTTAGCTCCAACGTTTTCCCACCCAAAACCGAAAACGCGCACGTTTAAGGTTTACCGTTTCTCCTGTTAGAACATGAAGAATTGTATCTAGGCTTTGCAGGCCATGCGAATATCGACATCGGAGCGCGCGCGTTTAACCAGCTCTTAATTCCCAATTCTCTGACAAGCATCGTGGCTTGTTTATGCGCACGCATGCTGAAGAGAAAGGAACGGAAACAGTAACACACGAGTCCTATGCTGTGCCTTGTTTTCCTGTGAGACTGTGAGAGTTTGTCTAGGCGTGGTGTTTCGCGTTTGACCCCCCCTGTTCAGAAGTAACGGTTTTGGTAATGTTGTGTGGTAACATTTCTTGAAGAAGCAGACAGGCGTATGGAAGAAGAGCCGGCAACAAAGACCGAGCTGCCTGCAATGTTTGAAGCAACTGCATTCTCGGAAAGATCGGAGTGAGCGCGTGAGCTTGCTAGCTCGCACCTTGTTCAGTGCCCAAGGATCTCTTCACTTTGAATCTTGTTTATGCTTATGAGCAGACTTTATGTTTGATGAAACAACGGAGCCTTTTTCAAAGCACTGATCACATCTTCAACTTGAAGCGGAGAGAGCTTACAAGCGTTGAGGTCTTTCAAAAAAGGAAACTTTCTTCGAGCATGATTCAACTCATGCAGTTCTTCCCATTCAACCTTGAAGTTGCCAGAGAAAGTGTGCGGATCTATGGCTTGGGTCCACGCTCCAGGCTCTGGTCCTGTTTTAGATGAACCTGAGGCCGTGAATGGCCCCACAAGCGTGTCTGAACCGGTATTAAAGAAGAAGACCAGATAGCCTGGTCCTATCTCGCGAGCAGCCTCGCCTGAACAGGTGAACAGTCTGCTTCTCACACAATTCTTAAGAGATTCCCCAACGCATGGGAAAACGTAACCCTGATTCATACCGATAGCGTGTTCTCTTAAGCTAATAAAAATAACGCCCCCGCAGAACATCCTGCCAAGTGCGCGGATTCTACATTCTTGAAGAGATGATTTGCGAGCCTAGCAGCCCGTGCTCGCGCTTCTGAGGACTTCTGATAAATCATGGAAGTGTCTTTTGAAGCTATATCTAAGAGGAGTAGGCTTCTTCCCCATTTTGGCTTAAGTCAAGTCCCTGGGCTTCCTCTTCCGGTGTCACTCTCAGCTTGGAGAAGCGATTGACGATTTTTAAGAGCACAAATGTCCCGATGAAGGCAAAGGCAATGACTACTAACACAGCCTCGGTTTGAACGAGCAACTGGCCTGGATTTCCATAAAACAGTCCGTTCGCACCACCAGTTGCTACAGGGTTCACGGCGGTTGTTGCAAACAAGCCTGTGGCTATTGAGCCCCATATTCCACCGACTCCGTGGCATGCAAAAACGTCCAAAGTATCGTCTAGACGTGTGCGACTTCGCCATGTTGAAACCAAATTGGACAGAACACCTGCAATCAAACCTATGATAATTGCTGCAGTCGGAGTGACATAACCCGAAGCTGGAGTGATTGCAACTAGTCCAACGACCGCGCCGATTGCCATGCCAGTTGCAGAAGGTTTACCCTTCATCAACGTGTCGATGACCATCCAGCTGACTGTTGCGGCCGCCGCTGACAAGCTGGTCACGACAAAGGCGCTTGCCGCAATCGCATTTGCTTGCAGGGCACTGCCTGCATTGAAACCGAACCATCCGAACCAAAGCAATGCTGCTCCTAAAATAACGTATGGAACGTTGCTTGGTTTTGGCTCTATTTTCTCACGATTCATTCTCGGGCCTACAACGATCGCCGCGGCCAAAGCAGACAGTCCAGCCGATACGTGCACGACTGTGCCGCCTGCAAAGTCGATAGCTCCTAACCCTTTGATTCCCAACCAGCCGTTAGGACTCCAGACCCAATGCGCGATTGGAGAATAGATGAAGGTTGACCAGAGTACGATGAAGATGAGCAATGAACGAAACTTGATTCTTCCTGCGAATGCTCCCACAATCAAGGCTGGTGTGATAGCTGCGAACATCAGTTCAAAAGCAAAGTAGAGCAGTTCTGTGATTCCTGGCTGGATGGCGAGTGGTGTCGTTACGCCAACGTTGTTCAACAGCACTTTGTCCAGGTTTCCTATGTATCCGTTATTAGATGCACCGAAGGCAAGGCTGTAGCCCCAAAGAGCCCAGACCAAGCTCACGACGGCGAAAATTGCAAAACATTGCACTATTGTGTTGGCAATGTTCTTCTTTCTAACCAGTCCTGCATAGAAGAACCCAAGGGCAGGCGTCATCAACATTACGAGCCCCGTAGCCATTGTTACCCATGACATGTCTCCAGAATTTACGGACATCTTCTTTCCTCTCTCAAACCTTTGGAGCCCTTGCAGAAACTCTTTTTGTGTCTTCAACCGTTATTTATGACTTTCGACACAAGGCAGACTTCGCAGAATGCCCATCCGTTTGGACAAACAACGGCAGCCTGCTTGCACTTACTCAAAAGAGTTTCATAGACGCTTGGCGCGCATCGATAAACTGGGTAGCAGCCAGTTCTGCAAATGTGCCAGACAAAGTGGTCGTCGTGCGCCCAGCGCGCGTGCTCGAACGGACTGTTTTATGGGAATCCGAGCCAGTTCTCTGGCCTCGTTGGCTGTTCCAGTATCGAATTTAGAGGGTAGAGCTAGTCAGCGCCCCCCAGATTTCCTCCGTGAGGGTTTTCTTAGACAGTTGGGTCAGAAAATCTGATGCAACTATGATTCCTGCCAAAGCTCCACGCTCCACGACTGGTAGCCGCCTTATCTTATATTCGCACATGATTCGAGCAGCTTCCTTCAGAGGCGTGCTAGCATCAACCGTTTTGAGAGGCGAGGACATAACCTGCGAAACTAGAGTAGTGCAAGGCAGGTTTTCCGCCGCGACTCTCGTAATAAAGTCTTTCTCGGTCACAATACCAACGGCGATATTCCCCTCCATGACGACCAAGCTGCTCCGATCACAGTCTCTCATGAGCTTCGCAGCTTCTAGAACCGTTTGCTGCGAACCTATCTTAACGACATCCCGCATCATCTCTTTGACGACGTGCATAATCTTCAAAACAGATCATCCGCAAGAGCAATTAAATCTTGCTAGCACAAGTATCAGCGCGGGCTATCCTCATGCCCTGAAAGCAAGCTGCAACGCAACAATCACACACTTTTATATCTTCGAAACTCTAATATTCAAAGAACAGCAAAGCAAAGTAGTGTGATCATATGCCTCGAAAAATAATCCTCGCAACGATCATCGTGCTCCTCATCGGAATATCTACGGCTTCGATCAGGATTCAAGAAGCGAGAGCGGCAACTACAGTAAACAAAACGCTTTACGCTTCAGCAAGCTCTTACGGGTATAATAATCCATACGGCTGGGGCTTCTCGAATACAAGCATAACTAGCCCAGGACCAACAATAACCATCAACCAATACGATTACCTCAACCTGACTCTGATCAGTTACGATAGTGTGCTACATCAATTCTTCGTCGATTACAACAACAACAGCGCACTTGACACAGGGAGCGAACCCGCGTCCACTCCGTTCACAGCAACAACTGTTTTCGGGTTTAACGCAACCACAAGCGGAAACTTCACCTATCGATGCAGCGTTCATCCGACGACGTTGTATGGGACACTGGTTGTGCAGCAAGCGGTTCCTGAATTCTCGCCATTTCTGATTCTCCCTCTGTTCATCTTAGCCACCACAGTCGCAGCCGTAGCCTACAGGACGAAGCGCTCAGCAAAGAAAATGCCTAACATACCCTGACAACTGGATAAGACGGACAACACTGACTTCGATTTAGGATAACGTGTGGCCTAGCTGAAAGACAGAGGAAAATTTTATAATTGGAAAAATACCGTTTTTCAAAACGGTCAATATGAAATTCGAAACAAAAGTCACGGACATAATACAGAGGACCTACAACGTGAAAAGTGTGAGGTTTCCTAGGCCCGCCTCGTTCCAATATAAACCTGGACAATTCATGTTCATCACGATCAAAAGCGAACAAGACGAACTCCTGAAGAAGCATTTTACGATTTCAAGCAGCCCAACCGAGCGAGAGGTCTTAGAATTTACGAAAAAACTCACGGATCACCCCTTTTCCAGAGCGCTGAACGCGTTAAGAGTTAGTGACTGGGCGTCTATAGATGGTCCTTACGGAGATTTCACGTTCGAAGGCCAATTTGAAAAAATCGGCCTTCTCTCAGGCGGGATTGGAATAACCCCATTGCGAAGCATATGCAAATATTGTTTGGACACGAGGTCAAGGACAAAGATAGCGCTTCTGTACGGCAACCGCGCAGAAGAAGATATTGTGTTCAGAGACGAGTTTGAGGACATGCAGAAACTGAACAGCAACTTTAGAGTCGCGTTTGTAATCGCCGAGGCAAACGATAGATGGACTGGTTACACTGGAAGAATCGACGCTGACATGATAAGAAAGGAGATTCCAGACTACGTGGAAACGACGTTCTACACGTGCGGACCTCTAGTGATGGTCGAAGCTATGGAAAAGTTACTCAAGGAGCTTGACGTTCCCGAGAAGCAGATCAAGACTGAGAAGTTTCTGGGCTTTTGAAAAACCCGCAATGAAGATTAATGACTCCCCGGACCTGAATAACCAATGGGGAAACTGACTGAAGATTTCCAAGCTAATTACTTGGGAGTGCTGGATCTATTAGGATTCGGCATTCTAACCGAAAGAGACCGTAAAGCCTGGGCGGCTGGATGAGCCTGATTTAGGAAATGTCATTCTAGGTCAATCTGTGCCTTTTGCAATTTTCCAGAATAGTCGATGTAGACCGTTTTGGTTTCAGAGAACTCGTCTATCCCTTGAATTCCGCCTTCCCTTGTTCCGATGCCTGTGTGCTTGACTCCTCCGAAGGGAAGGTGAACCTCTGATCCAATCGTGCTCGAGTTGATGTAGGTCAACCCTGCCCTGATTTTCGTGATGGCCTCGCATGCCCTGCTTATGTCACGGGTGTAGATCGCGGAACTCAATCCATACTCGACCGAGTTCATCACGTCTATTGCTTCGTCAAAGTCTTTCACAGAGATGAGCGAGACAACCGGACCGAATATTTCCTCCTGTGCGATTCTCATGTCAATCGTGCTGTCCGTAAACAACGTTGGCTCGAAGAAGAAGCCGTCCAGCTTTGGAATTCCACCGCCAATCACCAGTTTGGCGCCCTCGTCTTTTCCGATTTCAGCGTACTTCGCACTCTTTTCCTGCGCGGCCCTGTTTACCAAGGGACCAACGTCTGTTTCAGCTCGTAGTCCATCACCCAGCCGCAGTTTTCTTATTCTGTTTATCAGCATCTCCTCAAACTTGCTTCTGACCCTCTCATGAACTATTACCCTAGAAGCTGCAGTGCACCTCTGTCCCGTTGTGCCGTACCCGCCCCATATCACTCCCTCCAAGGCAAGGCTCAAGTCAGCATCATCCATCACTATGATGCCGTTCTTTCCGCCCAATTCCAGACCGACCTTCTTTAGACCCGCTTCTCTCAGAATCAAGGCGCCAGTGTCTTTGTGCCCCGTGAATGAAATCGCTCCGACTTTCTCATGCCTCACAAGGCTCATTCCCACATCATCACCTGAGCCCGTAACCATGTTCAAGACGCCTCTAGGCAACCCAGCCTTCTCCAAGATCTCTACGAGTCTCGTTGCACAGAGCGGCGTGTCAGACGAAGGCTTAAAAACCACAGTGTTTCCGCAGATCAGCGCAGTCATGATCTTCCACGCTGGAATAGCCATAGGAAAGTTCCATGGGGTTATCAACCCACTTACGCCAACCGGCATCCTCACGGTTAAGCAGAGCTTCTTCCTCAATTCTGACGGCGTTGTAAAGCCCAGCAGGCGCCTGCCCTCACCGGCCATATACTCCGTAATGTCTATCGCTTCCTGAACGTCTCCCCTGGATTCTAGGATGACCTTTCCCATCTCCATAGTCATTTCCTTTGCAAATTGCTCCTTGTTCTCTCGTAGCAACTGGGCAGCCTTGAGAAGAATTGACCCTCTTCTCGGCGCCGGTGTTTCACTCCATCTTTCAAAGGCTTTTTCTGCAGCCTCCACAGCCTTGTCAACGTCTTCTTTGCACCCTTTCTGAAAGATTCCAAGAACTTGTTTCGGCCTAGAAGGGTTGTCGCTTGCAAATGTTTCATGAGAAACAGAATCGACCCACGCACCGTCTATGTAAAGCCCATGATTCTTATCGTCTTTCATGTTCTCACTACTGTGATCGCCCTTCAACTTTTATGATTTACCTCAGCAGGCGCGAAGATGGAAAACGCAAGAAGTCAAGTAAAACTAAAATGCAGTTTGCGCTCTGATACGTAGAAAGGAGCGGCTGCCCTTTGGAAGACTGTGTATTCTGCAGGATAGGCAGAAAAGAAGAGCATGCGAGTTTTGTTTACGAAGACAAAGATGTCGTAGCATTCTTGGATTCGAGACCGGTTAATGAAGGTCACACGCTCGTAGTACCGAGAAAGCATTATGAAGATATTTTCGAGGTTCCAGAAGAAGAGGTTGCAAATCTCTTCAAGATCGTGAAGAAGGTGGCTTACGGCATTTCGAACAGCGAAAAAGCTGATGGAATAAGCATAGTCCAGAACAACGGAGAGGCTGCTCATCAAATCGTATTTCACTTTCACGTTCACATCATTCCCAGATATGAGGGACAGGATTCACACAGACCCCGTGAAACCGTTGAACAGAACGAACTGGACAGGGTTGCAGCCAAGATAAGAAAATTCTTAGACCAGAGTAAAATGCGTCTTTGACAGGTATCTAGACCACTTTCAGTCAGAAAAAAAGCGACTCTAAACCAAACAACGCGAATATGTAACTTTGGCTAACGTGCGGGTGGCAATGATTTGGCTAGTTCTCTAACTCTATCTTCAACCTGTTTGTAGATTCTCTCCGCATCTTTATGACCTAAGAAGTATGGATCTTCAACACTCCACACAACTATTCTCTGTTCACATTCTGCACACATGGCTACAACGGCGTCCTTGTGACGTTGCTCCATGGCTACGATCAGATCGTAATCTTTGAGTCGCTTGCTCGTCAAGTTTTCGGGAACTCTCTTAAGATATTTTCCCGCATTCTCTTTTGCCAAGTATTCCTTCACCTCTTCTGAGATCGGAATGGAAGTGCTTATTCCGGCTGACTCTACTTCTAAGTCGGGTCTCAGCTTCTTCAGCAGTGCTTCTGCTAACGGACTGCGGTGAGCGTTTCCAGAGCACACAAACAGTACCCTCATGACTTCCCCAAGCTTAGATGGCACGCCCGCGCCTTATATAGAGCGTTTTTCAAGTTCGCGCTCATTTACGGCTCGTAGAAACATTTGTATCCGAGAAGGTTCGACAAAAGAGCTGTGATACCTATGAAGACGAGAAAAGAACGAGACGTACTCGGGGAAATGCCGGTTCCAAAGGCCGCGTACTGGGGAATAAACACGCAGAGAGCGATTCAAAACTTCCAGATAAGCGGCAGAAGGTTCCCGAAGTCTTTCATCACGTCTTTGGCCAAGGTGAAGAAGGCGTGCGTGAAGACAAACGTTCAACTTGGCGAAATAGACGAAGGCAGAGCGAACGCCATAGTTCAAGCGATTGATGAACTCGTAGAAGAAGACAAGTGGTTGGATCAGTTTCCGCTTGACGTTTTTCAAACGGGTTCCGGGACTCAGATAAACATGAACATGAACGAAGTCTTAACGAACAGAGCCAATGAGATCCTGGGGCATCCGTTGGGAAACAAGTTTCCCGTCCACCCGAACGATCACGTGAACAGGAGTCAGTCCTCGAATGACGTGATACCAACGGCCATGCACCTGTGTGCCTTAGAGCTTATGAACTCTAAGCTGCTTCCCGCCCTGGAGACTTTAAGGAAGAGCCTTCGACGAAAAATAGCGGAATTCAGAGGCGTAGTGAAAGTCGGCAGGACGCACCTTCAAGACGCAGTACCTATCCGCCTGTCCACAGAGTTTGAGGTTTATGAAAGACAGGTTGAACTGAGCCAGCTACGCCTGAAAAACGCTTGCGACGAGCTTTATTTCGTCCCCATCGGGGGAACGGCAGTCGGCACAGGATTGAACGCTGACAAAAGCTTTGGCAAGCTGACGGTCACCCACTTGAAACAGATCACAGGTTTTCCTTTCAGACTCAACCCGGTCAAGGCTGAAGGAATCGCATCTCACAACTCAATCGTGAAAGCAAGCGGCGAACTACGCCTCCTAGCCCTTTCGACCTTAAAGATGGCCAACGACATCCGCTGGATGGGAAGCGGTCCACGTGCGGGCTTAGGAGAACTCACACTTCCCGCAAACGAACCGGGCTCGTCTATGATGCCCGGCAAGGTCAACCCCACTCAGGCCGAAGCGTTGATACAGGTTTGCCTGCAAGTCGTGGGAAACGACACAACCATCTCGTTTGCCGAAGCCTTCGGCAGCACACTCGACCTGAACGTGACCAAACCGTTAATGATCATCAACCTCATCGAGGAGATTGAACTTCTCACGAACGGGATTCATTCCTTCGTGAAAAACTGCCTGAACGAGCTGAAAGCAAACAAGAAGCACATAAGATCCCAGCTTGAAAGCAACCTGATGATCGCCACAAACCTGGTTCCGATAATAGGCTACGACAAAGCTTCAGAAATTGCACTGATCGCGGCGAAGACTGGCAAAACCATAAAACAAGTCATAGAGGACACAAACATGAAGATCAAGGGAGACCTAGACAGACTGCTCGCCCCCAAGAAAATGGCCTAAGCGTATGCGGGTTCATGCGATTACCGGCAAGCGCATTGAAAGTTACGACTATTGCCCAGACCCTCTGCCGAGCGCTTTGCAAACGGTCGGCCTGGAACCCGCGCTTAGCCCCGAGGTCCTTCAACGAGGGCTATATGCAGTACCAGTACCCTAGGGGGGAGGGGGGTAAAATAGAAGGGGAAAAACGCGAATAAAGGGATGTAGCGTCAGCCGTTTCACGTGTTTTATGTCTTCTTCAGGTAGCCTTCCCTGGGCTCGTAGATCGTGCCCTCCCGTAGCAATTGTCCGAGAAGGCGCTCCGCGTCATTCCTCGAAACCTTGTACTTCTCTTCAAGCTCAGTTTCTAACGCGGCCCTTTCAACCATTCCCGTTTGCTTTTCCATGTCCATCAGCGTGGTCAGGATCACTTGCAGCCTGTCCCTCATGCTCTTGGACTTTCCTGTCATTATGATGTCTATGTCTATTTTGTAGGAAGACAAGTCTATCCCAACTTCCTCCAGCGACTTCTTCATTATCGCAACCGCAGCCTCAGCGTCCTCAGCCAGCACCTCCTTTCTTAGAGCCGCGCGGGCTCTTGCCTCGGCCGTGCGAACAAGCGACTCCAACTGACGCGCGGTGATCGCAACGGGCGAGCCCTCAGTCTCGCTTGCCGCTCGCATAGCCAAGTAGAAATCGTTCAGACGCTTCAAAGCCTCATCAGTCAACACAGGCTTGACGCTCTTAGCATAACTGATGTACTTCCGCAGTAGCTCCGCAGAGATCGGCGGCTCAACCGGGCTTGAACCCTTCCTATGAAGCTCAAGGATGTGCAGCGACATCTTGCTGTCTGACTCCTTGTTCGGAACGTCTCTCAGAACAAAGATCAGGTCAAACCTGGAAAGTATCGTAACCGGCAGTGAGATGTTCTCAGCGACCGTGCGATGCGGCTCGTACCTCCCCAACGCAGGGTTCGCCGCTGCAAGTATAGCCGCCCTCGCGTTAAGCGTAGCAACGATGCCGCCCTTCGCCACTGAAACCGTGTGCTGCTCCATAGCCTCATGAATGGCCACCCTGTCCTCTGGGCGCATCTTGTCCATCTCATCGATGCAGGCGATTCCCTTGTCAGCCAGCACCAAGGCCCCGGCTTCAAGACTCATCCCGCCGCCCTTTTCCCTGATCACCGCAGCAGTCAAGCCCGCAGCGGTCGTGCCACGGCCAGAAGTGTACAATCCGCGCGGCGCGATCCGCGCAACGTACATCAACAGCTGAGACTTGGCAGTCCCAGGGTCCCCAACCAACAAGGCGTTCATCTCACCTCGTATCGTGATGTCCGGCAGAGTCTTGGGCACTCCGCCGAAGAGAAGGTACATAATCGCCTCCTTGATGTGATCGTAACCATAAATCGACGGAGCAATCGAACTCACTATTTTTCGATGCACCCAAGGGTCCTTCGCAAGCGCAACGATCTTCTCCTCCTCCTCAGGCGACGGCATAGCAGTCTCAGGCTCCTTGCCCAACACCTCGATCGAGTTAGCTTCCAAGTGAAGAATGAACGTGCGAAGCTTCCCAACCCCCGGAAGCGTCGATGCCTGAGCACGAACCTGACCCACAGAGGAGACATCGTCACCGGGCCTAGCAATGTCAACGATCTCCTCTCCGACAAGCTTGATGCCTAACGTTCGGGGCAACTGCCCCGGCGGAAGGTCTTCTGGCCTCTCCTGAATCCGCAGGTCTTGTGAGTCTATGAAAGTGGATTCCTCCTGAACGAACTCGAAAGGACCCTTAGACCCACAGTCTGGACTGGTGCAAGCAAAAGGCCCTCGGAGAAAGGTGCCTACTTGGTTCACCGGGTTCGTCGTCCCGCACCTCTTACACTTGAAAACGGCCTGCATCACCATCGGCCGCACCGGCGACGAGCGAACAACTATGCCCTCAACCATGACAAGTTTGCCTATCTGCTTTGAGCCGAGCTTTCGCAGCGGCGCCGCTTCTAAGAGCTTCACAATTCGGACAACTAACCCCTCGATCTTTTCTGCGTACTCAGGGTCTTCAATCTGCAGTTGCGCATAGGCCGCGTTGCTAGCATGCTTCAAGTACTCGTCGGGCCTTTCAAGAAGCTCTTCAGTCAGCTTCTGGTCAAAAGCCAAGAGGTCTTCAAAATCAACCGTCAAAGATGTCTTTCCAGACATAGCCATCTGCGAAAGCCTCTGCCGGTACTGTTCAGTCTTCAAGAAATTCTGGAAACGCTCCTGCGGGTCTCCAACTTCCAGTTCTTCCACCATCTACTCCCCTTCCGCGCGCTTCAGTATCTTCGTCTTCCAATGATTGATAACGCTGAAAAGCCGCTCGTACAGAAGCCTCTCCTCTGCAGTGAAGTCTCTCAGCCTGCTCTCAGTCTGCGCCGGCGCCGACGCGATCGACACGACCTTCCTCAACCTTGAATTAACGATGTCCGTCGCCAACTGATCAGCTCTTTCATACTCCCTCATCTTCTCCGGGTTGTTGGCAGCGCCTTCTCGCAGCTCTGCAAGACACCGCCGAAGCCTCGGATAAAAACCCTCAGGAAGCTTAGACACCTGCCCAGCCGTTTGAACACGCTCTGTCCACTGAATCTTGCCCAACCTACCAGTGTCAAGCTGGTCTTCCGCGTGAAAGTGAACAATTCCAGATTTTGCAAGCTCTGAAGCCACCCAATAACTAACCTCGTACTCGTTTCCTTCCTCGAAGGGCCCAATACTCAACCCCGCAAGCTTGATCTCTGCACAATTTCTGTTGGCCACAATTCTCACGGGCGAATTCATGAATATGAAGTCCAGACTGCCCATTCTCATCGAAGCTGTCTTCGCCATCTCCTGTCCCTTCTAGCGCTTGACTCTAAAGCAAGTCCTTAGAGCAGATATAAGAAGAGCAGTTTAAAAGTTTAGATTAAAGAGCATAACAAAGTTGGAAACTGCATCCGATCTCTTGCTCTTCAGAGAAAAAAGAGGACTGAAAGTGTTTCTGCGCCATTACGGCCAGAGACCCAGCGTCTTAATCGCCTCAGCTACTCTTCCCACACCGAGCATTAATGCGGCTGTTCGCATGTCACTCTCCTCTTTCTCGGCCGTCTTGTGAACGTCATTGAAGGCTTTGATCATCTTGCCTTCCAGTTTCCGGTTCACATCCTCCAACGTCCAATGTTCTCGCGTCAGATTCTGAACCCACTCAAAATAGCTTGTGGCAACGCCCCCAGAGTTTGCCAAGATGTCAGGAATGAGAACGATTCCCTTCTCGTGAAGAGCCCTGTCGGCTTCAGGCGATGTCGGCCCGTTTGCACCCTCAACAACAATTTTGGCTTTGATCTTGTCTGCGTTCGTTTTCTTTATCTGGTTTTCTAAGGCTGCGGGGATAAGTATTTCGCATTTTGCTTCAAGGACATCCTCGTTCGTTATGTTCTGGCTCCCCTTGTAGTTGATCACCGAACCCGTTTTCGATTTGTGCTTGTAGACATCGTAAGGGTTCAGACCCCTTGCAGAGTAGATTCCTCCTACTGAATCACTCAGTGCGACGACTTTGGAGCCAAGGTCATAGGCTATCTTGGCAGCGTTCCAGCCCACATTGCCAAAGCCTTGCACCGCGACCGTGGCTCCTCTGAGCTTCAGGCCCATCTGCTTCGCTGCTTCTCTTGCGCACACTACCACGCCGAGCGAGGTGGCTTCAGCTCTGCCTTCTGAACCGCCGACGCTTATGGGTTTCCCCGTGACACATTCTGGGACGCTGTAACCTCTGATCTGGCTGTAGGTGTCCATTATCCAAGCCATGGTTTGAGCGTCGGTGTACACGTCCGGTGCGGGCACGTCGCGGTACGGCCCTATAAAATCATAGAGAAGCGTCGTGAATCGTCTAGTGAGCCGTTCCAGCTCGCCTTTCGACATTTTTTTCGGGTTGCAGCACACTCCACCCTTGGCGCCGCCGTACGGAATGTCCACGACCGCACATTTCCACGTCATCCAAATCGCTAGGGCAGTGACCTCATCAAACGTGACGTTCGGATGATACCTTATTCCACCCTTGAACGGGCCTCTCGCATCCCAATGCTGCACTCGACAACCGGTAAAAACGTTAATGTTGCCATCGTCCATTTTCACCGTGATGGAGACTATAAGGGATCTCTTGGGACGTGCTAACATACAGTGCAATCCGGGGTCAAGGTCAAGTTTCTCAGCAGCTATTCTCAACTGCTCCAATGCGACTGCTAAGGCTGTCTGCGTCCCTACCATAGACAATTACTCCAGCGATCCTCAGGTCTGCTTGACGTTATTAATGTTGCGCGTCGCTTAGAAATCAAAAAAGAAAAATAGGGTTGGTGCTAGCCGAGGATTTTTTCGACTGCATCCTTTTCTACTTCGTCTGGCATCGGTACGCCTGTAACTCTTGCAGCTCTTTCAGACAGGCTCATCAGGTCGTTTCTGCTGATGAGATCCAGCTTCCACTTTCTGTTTCCAGCCAGCATTTGCTTGAGCCCGACGCCTATTCTGTCAGTTAGGTAGGTGTAGACTCCTACGGCTTCCCATGGAATATCTTTGAAGCGTGCTCCGTACTTGGTCTTCAAATCTGGTGCGGCAATAAAGAATTTGTCCGGTGTAGCTCCGAACTTGTCTGCGAATGCTTTTGGCAGCTTCCCCTCTTCAGCCAGCTGCTTGAAGTAGCTTCCTTTGAAAGCTGCAGTTATCGGCGAGCGTCCGAGAAGCACTGCTTTGATGAACGGGCCTTCTCCGAAGTTGCTCATCGCTATCGCCTTGAAGATCGATGTCTCTTCTATGAAGCCTCCTGCCATAACCAAGTCTGGAACATAGCGGCCCTTCTTCTTCAGTATCTGTGCACATTTTAGAACCAGAGCTTCCAGGTAGACTGTCGGTATGCTCATTTCGTCCATCATCGGCACAGGGCTCATGCCTGTTCCGCCGCCTGCACCGTCGAATGACACATAATCGATCTTTGCCTCAGACGCTATCTTCATAGTCCATGCGACGGCTGAAGGCCTGTAGGCCCCTGTTTTCAGCGTTACGTGCTTTGCGCCTTGCTTTCTCAGCCACTCTATGTCCTCGACAAAGCTTTTCTCCTTTGGAATGCCCACTCTGCTGTGTCTTTCAAAGGACTTGAATACTCCATCCTTGAAAGCTTCTTGAACAGCCTTGTCTTCCGGATCTGGAATCACGATGTAGCCTCTCTTCTTCAACAGTATGGCTTTTTCCAAGTCTCTGACTCGCACTTCGCCGCCAATTGCCTTCGCACCCTGTCCCCACTTTCTCTCGATGACGTTCACTTCCAGCTTCGAGATAGCGTAGACATCGACGCCAAGCCTCTGATCTTCCACGTTTGTTTGAACCACCACTTCTCCGTACTTCTTGTCCCAGAACTTTCGGAACAGATCCACTCTTCGCTTCAACTCTTCCGAATGGGTGACTTTTCCACCTGTGATCTGGGCGTTAGCGTCCATACCACAAACGTTCTCTCCAACGATTACGGACGCACCAGAGAGCGCAGCTCCGACGGCCAAGCCTTCCCAGTTCAGTCTTGCAACGTCTGTTGAACCGAATGCACCATTTAGGATCGGCACTTTCAACGGTATGCCGCCTACTTTGGTCTCTATGTTCACGTTCGGGAAAACGGTCAGGTCCGAGTTAGGCTCAATGCCCTGCGCATCGAAAAGGCCTGCTTGTACGTTGAAGTGCGACCAGTCCAAACCGAAGTCTTTCAGCGCACCAGCGGTGCTGTAACCAAACTGTACCGGTTCCGGATAAAGTGCCTCTCTTCCTCTGAAAGCTGACATGCTTATTTCGCACAAGAATGGACAGTCTCGAATGCAAATTGGGCACATTCCGCTAGTCGGGCTTGTATCTTTGACACGCGTTTGCGTTCCACACGTTGACTTGCCGTTCAGATAAGCACTGTTTTTATGCACACGTTCCGACATTTTTCTCTCTCCCTTCAAATTTCCAGTTTTTAGCGCACAGTGAGTAAAATCAGTCAGCATTTAAGCGTTACTTTAGGCGGGAAAGAAAACATCCTTCAGAACCAACGATTTTTCCAACACAAAGCCACGAAAACAGAGGAATGCAGGCTTTTCTGCTCAAATATACTTTTATTAGCACATGAAAACTAGGTATAAGCCAGGAGGATAATTCAGGTTGAGTTTTGAGATGTGGGCTGAAAAGTACAGGCCCAAAAAGTTAAGCGAGATGGTCGATCAAAAGGAGATTGTCGAACGCTTAAAGAGTTTCACTAAGTCAAGAAACGTGCCGCATTGCATCTTTGCTGGCCCGCCTGGAACGGGAAAAACAACGGCTGCTCTCTGCCTAGCAAGAGATCTTTACGGAGACGCGTACAGAGAGCACACTATGGAGTTAAACGCAAGTGACGAAAGAGGAATTGATGTTGTTCGAGAAACTGTGAAGACTTTCGCTAGAGTGAGATCCATCGGAGACATCCCGTTTAAGATAATGATTCTAGACGAAGCGGACAACATGACCTCAGACGCACAGCAAGCTCTCAGGCGGACGATGGAACGCTTCACGGAAACATGCCGCTTCGTCCTGTGCGCAAACTATAGCGGAAGAATAATAGAACCCATTCAATCAAGATGCGCACCTTTTCGTTTCACTCATTTGCCAAGAGAAGAGCAGGACCGTTACTTGAAGGAGATTGCTGAAAAAGAAAAATTGAAGATCTCATCCGATGGCTTAGACGCTATCTTTGAAGTCTGTGGCGGAGACTTGAGAAAGGCAATCAACACTCTGCAGTCAGCCGCGTCGTTGAGTAAACCCATAGATGCAAAAATCGTGTACTCAATAACTGGAAGGGCCAGTCCGGCAGACGTGCAAAAAATGATCAAGGTTGCTATAGACGGCGATTTTGTGGAATCGAGAAAGCAGTTGCGCGAAATGATCCAGAAATACGGCGTGTCTGGAAGTGACCTCATTCGCCAAATCCACACAGAAATCTTCAGATCAGACACGCCTGAAAAGTGGAAGATCAGGCTCGCCGACATCGTTGGTGAAGTGGACTATAGACTTGTCGAGGGCGCGGACGAAGAAGTGCAGTTGAGCGCACTATTGGCCAAGCTTGTTGAAGAAGGTGACAAACTAAAGAACGCAGAATAGGTGCTAGACTTGTACGACGCATGGACCGTTAGACATAAACCAAAATCACTGACCGAAATCGTAGGAAACGCTGAAGCCATCCAGCAGTTTGTCAACTGGAAAAAATCATGGGAAAAAGGCGTACCAAAAAAGAGATGCGCATTTCTCTATGGACCGCCAGGCGTTGGAAAAACTGTCACCGTGGAAACTGCCGCAAACGACTATAAAATGGAGTTTGTAGAGAACAACGCCAGCGACTACCGAACCGAAGAAGCGATAAACCGCTTTGCTGGCCTCGCTTCGCAGTATGGATCTTTGTTCGGCGGAAAAAGAATCATCCTTCTAGACGAACTAGACGGTTTAACTGGAACTGCAGACCGGGGAGGCGTCAAAGCGATAACTGATGTCGTGAAAACTGCACAGTGCCCTATCGTTCTGACCGCCAACAACGCGTACGAGCCTCGTTTTTCTAGCCTTCGCAACTATTGCCTTCTCATAGAGTTCAAGAAACCGCCTGCAAACGAAGTCGCGAAACACCTGAAAAAGATCTGCGAAAAAGAGGGAATACAGTCAGATGAAAACGCGCTTAAGTTAATAGCTCAACGCTCTGGAGGCGACATACGTTCAGCAGTGAACGACCTTCAGGCTCTCGGACAGGATAAAAAGAGGCTAACCTACGAAGATGTTTCGTGGCTTGGCTACCGCGACCGACAAGACAGCATTTTCAACGTGTTAAGAATGATCTTCTACGGTAAAACATGCTTCGGCGCAAAGCAGGCAGTGGACATGGCTGACGTTGACGTTGACATGCTTTTTGAATGGATCTATGAGAACGTTCCAGCTCACTTTACAGACCCGCATGACCTCGCTAATGCCATGGATGCATTGGCAGTGGCGGATGTCTATCGTGGCAGAATCCGTGCAACTCGAGACTGGAGCTTCTTGCGTTATGTAGTTGACTTCATGACCGCCGGCGTGGCCATGGCTAGACAGGGCACTAAAACATCTGGGTGGATACCGTTCAAGTTTCCCCAACGCATACAGATGTTGTCCAGGTCCAGGGCTGAACGTGCGATTCAGCGCAGCATAGGAGCCAAGATCAAGCGAAGGTGCCACATTTCAGCTGTCAGAGCATCGAAAGAGGTACTTCCCTACTTGGAAATCATCTTCAATAACAACGTGAACATGGCGGCTGGACTTGCCAAGTGGCTTGACCTAGACCAGGAAATGGTTGAATACGTAGCTGGAAGCGAAGAAAAAGCTGAGGCAATAACCAAATTGACTGGCTAAGAAAAGTTGCCCAGATTAGTGTACCTTGCTGCCTTCAGCAATATCCTTCTCTGGTTGAAGGATCACAACATTACCTTTGTCGTCTTCGGCCGCGAAGATCATGCACTGTGATTCTATTCCCATGAGTTTTCGTCTTTGTAAATTGAGGATGAAGGCGCATTTCTTGCCCACGAGCTGTTCAGGCTTGTACCATTGCAGCAGCCCTGCAACCGCCTGTCTCTTTTCAGTTCCAAAGTCAACAATTATTCTAATGAGGTTTCGGGAGCCTGGAATCTGATTCGCTTCCAAGATTTTCCCGACGCGAATGTCAAGCTTCTGAAACTCCTCAAACGATATCTCCATCTGCCAATCACCTTTTTGGCTCTTCTCATTTGAGTCAACTATTAAGGCTTGCGCCCTTTCTTCTTGCGGCTTAACCTTTCCACAGTTCTTGCAACGCCTTCCCAACCTTCGACAGACTTCGAATGGACTATTTCGAAGGCTTCCTTCGAAGTCATTCCAAACAGTTCCTGACCGGCAACCCTTCTCGTCAGGTAGGCCGCCGCGCTCAAGACTTCACCGTTAAGTCGCGAGTCCGCAAAGTCTGCTAGGTGGCAGATCAAGGCTTCAAGCGTTCGAGGCCTAATCGGGCCGTACTCTCCGTGATGGGCGGCCACTATGTGAATCAACTCCAGCGGGAAACCTCTTCGAACAAGCTCTGAAGTTGCAATCAACAGGTGATCCAGATAATCTGCCAGAGGTGTCGACCCGTAACTTCCGTCCTTGTTCACGAAGTATGTTGCCGGCTTGAAAACGTCATGCAACAACATCCCAGCTATGACGAGGTCATGGTTCACTTTCCCACGGTAGATCTTCTCCGCAGATTCACACATTGCTAATGCGATGTTTGTCGCTGAAACAACATGCTCCATGTAACCTCCAGGGTAGGAATGATGGCGGATTCTCCCAGCCGGCGAGATTTCAAGAGGCATTCCCGAGTACGTTTTGCCGTTTGCTTCGAATGTTGGTGCCTCAAGCAAAGCGATGGTTTTCTTTCGAAGAGACTTGTCACGGATCTTGTTCGCCAACTCTCTAAGTTGTGGGTTCAGCAATTTTCATTCACTCGCTACTTGTTACTGTTGTAGTGGAGATATTGACTTTTCTTTTTTCAGCTGTGGCTATTCTGTGAGCATGTGAGACTGGTTCCGGAAGACGGTTGTGGAGTGTGCATCGCTTAACGATCTCTATGGCTGTCCCCAGCGAAATCATGTGCCCAACGCTGACATAGATGGGTTTGAGTCCACGCTTTGAGACGATCTGAGCACCGATCACTTCTCCCTTGTCACTTATGAAGGCAACGTCTCCTTCAACCTTCGTTCGCTCAACCTCCCCGACCAAAATCTCTTTTGCAACTCCTATCGTAGGCTTTCTCATCACGAGTCCGAGATGGCTCGCAAATCCACAGCGATTTGGATGAGCAAAACCATGTCCGTCGACAAGCAAGACGTCAGGCTGAACACGCAGCTTTTGAATACACAGGATAGCTGGAGGGATTTCTCTGAAGGCAAGCAATGTTGGAACGTAAGGAAAACGTGTCCGGCAGACAGCTGTTTGTGACTCTTTCAGCTTCAAGGAACCAAAATCCAAAACTGCCACAGCAGCGATTGAGGCGCCTTCAACATAAGCAACGTCAACGCCTCCTATCAACTGGATTCTCTGTGGAACCTTGTCCTCAGAAATTATGTGTTCAGATAGGCGCCTCTGAGCTTCATGAGCCTTCTTCGCTGAGAACACGGGTTTCAGTCTGGTGCGTGTCATTCTATCTTTCATAATTGTCTCAAGTGCGTATTCGTTTTCTCAGGCTTTTTTCGACTTGTTTCAAGTGTTCTTCAAGCATGCTTCTTCGAATTTCCTGGGTTACGTCCCCCCGCGTGATCTCAATGATCTTTCTCGCGACATCACATTTTCTTCTCAAACCAGGAACCAGCATGTAAGACTCGTCCATACGCATAAGTTCAATGTAGATTTCGTCCATTTTCTGCAAACATTTTTCAGCTCTTTCAGTGTTCCCTTCACGCAGGGCGTCGAGCGCTAGGCGCCTGCACTCGCCTATGACGTCTGCTAACCCCAGGACATAGTCTGCTGGGGGCACTTGGATTTCTTTAGGGGTTAAGAATTTAGATTCCTCGACAAGCTTCAAGAAAATGTTTGCCTCAGAATACTCTTGAAGCGCAGCGCTAAACATGCCAGTGTAAATGATGTCTGGATGAGCAGCTGAAGTGTCCCAAAGCCTTGAAAGAGTCTCACTTGCTCTCGCGACAAGCTTCTCGGCCTCCTCCAACCGTTTCTGATGAATCAAAAGTATCGCCTGCTTCGAAAGGCTTGTCGCTTTCCTCATGTCTCCATGGGACTTCTCGCGCATTTCGTCTCTGAGGATGAGTTCCTTTCTTACGGCGTTCAAGACAGCTTTTAGGGTTGGCATAGGAACAGCACCTGTTCACAGTTAACAATGCGAAAATCAGAATATAATGTTTGGTGTCGAGGGGGACAATTGAAGATAAACGCTCGGCTGTGATATTTTATTCAATGATACTTGGCGGATTTGCGCAATTGTATTCCCGAGTTTCCTCTGTCAAGTTGAGAGTCAGGTCGCACAGATACGCATCAAGGTTTTTGCTGAATCATATTTGGATCATATTGTGAACGGGAGGGGGAGGGCGTAAGCGCAAAAGCACCGGAAACCCGAGAATCATTGACCGGAGCGCATCTATGTCCTCAAATTTCTTTCCTGAAGTATTGTAAAGGTTGAGTCACGCCCTCCAAACGATGCTTCTCGTTTCCCGAGACACAATATCAGCTGCAAACGAAGCAACTCAAGAAGTACAACCCACACCGCGCTCGAATTCTAGAATGGGAAAACGCGCTATCTTCAATTGTTCAAAATGAAATGTCACCATCTTAGAATGGGGATTAGGAGTCATTGTTCTCGAAGAGTCTTTCTCTATTCGACCGCGGGTTCTTTCCATTTCTCTATCAGCAGCTTGTTGTCCCCGAGCTTGAAGGCTACTTTCACAAACACGGAGTCAGAGCCTTTGAACGGAAACATGCTGTCTTCTGCAAAGTCCTTGGGCAGGTAGATCAAGTACTTTCCGTCCTTTCTTCGGAACAAGCGGCCTCTTCCATCACAAACCATTTGTTAACACCTCGATTCAATTTTCAGTTCAAGGTCAAGGCTAATGAACGAGGGAATATTTAAGATTTGTTCTCACTTAATTCAAAGAAACACATTCAACTACTTCAAGGCTATTTGAACATGAATTGCTTGCAACGCGGTCTAATCGTTGCAGAATTTTATCGGGTTTTGAAGCCTGCTCAGCAGTACGACGCGGCTTTCTGGCGATTCATCGATGAAGTTGTAGCCTGTTTCGCTCGCCAACTGCGCCGAAAACTGTTGCATCTCGCGGTGGCTCGGCATGGCTTCATGATCTAATCTAAGTCTGGAGAAGCCTACGTGCATGTAGGCTTTAGCTTCAACGTAGGTCGGGTCTGCCTTCTCGATAAGTGCAGCGTATCCCTTTGGGTTTTTCATGTTTAGGCCGCGGACTGACGTTATTCGCATTACTGTTGGACATTTGAAGCTGGGCAACAGCGAAAGGGTTTCGTTTAGTTTTTCCCAGCCTCGCGAGATCTGGGGACGGCATGCACGCTTGTATGTTTCTTCGTCTGGAGCACAGACGGAAATGTAAAGCTGAGTGGGCTCTTCGGTCAGTTCTGCCAAAGCGGAAGGAAGAGTCCCGTTTGAAACCAGGAATGTGGTGAACCCCTTCCTGTGGAAGACTTGGATCAACTCTCCAAGAGGTTTGTAGAGAGTCGGCTCGCCAGTCAGGCTTATGGCTACGTGTTTGGGCCTCAATGCTTCCGCGTATTTCTGCCAGTTTGTTCCAGGGTTCCCTCTGTATCCACTCAAGATCGCATGTTGGGCTTTGAGGCTTTCCTGCACGATCTCTTCCGGAGAATCCCACGTTGGCATTTTTGTTTCTTCCCATGAGGCTCGAAGTTCTCCGCTTTGAGCTCGCCAGCAGAAAAGACACTGTTGAGTGCAATAGAACGCTGCGGGCGTCATTTGTATGCACTGATGCGTCTTGATACCGTAGAACTTTTGCTTGTAGCACACTCTATCGTGGACCAGGGTTTCATGGAACCATCTACACCTTTTCACTGCCGAATGCTTGCCAACAAAGTGATACTTCTGCCTCTTCAGAGCATCAATGAGCGAAGAAGGCGCCAGTGTCTCCATTGCTGTCACTCTTAAACACCGTGTGAACCTTTGGAAATCCAGCAACGCGCAAGATAAAGAGTTTTACTGAGCAAAACAGTATTCGACTGTCTGGAATTCACTGCACAGTTTAGCCACGTCTTTCTTGACCGCTTCTGGCCTTTCCTCGTCTATGACTACCCTTCTCAGTAATTCAGCTACTCTCAGCATGTCAGCCTCCTTCATTCCACGCCTTGTAACCTCGCAAGTGCCGACTCTGATGACGCAGTCAACGATTATGTTTGCACGCTGGAGTTTTTCAGCGACGCTTCTTGCTTCTTTAACGTTTCCATAGTCCAAGATTACCTGGTGCGATTTAGTGAAGCCAAGATGGCTGCAAATAACTGGAAAGCCGAGGTCATGCAGACTCTTGGCCAGACTCTTTGAGTTCCGAACGAGTTGTAAAGCGTAGTCTTTGCCGAAGTTTCTCATCTCAGCCAGAGCCAGGGTCAGTGCGGCGATTCGATTCCAGTGAGCGTTGTCAACGAAGGCCGGGTATATTTTTTCTTTCAGGAACTCTCCAGTTTCCTTGTTTGCCAGGATTATGCCTCCTTGAGGACCAAAAAAGCTCTTGTGAGTCGACCCGAAAAGAACCTGTGCGCCTTCTCTCAAGGGGTCCTGAAACTGGCCGCCGGCGATCAGTCCCAGAACGTGCGAACCGTCAAACCCAACGATTGCACCATTTTCGCGTGCAACTTCGGCCAGATCTTTGACGGGATGGGGAAAGGTGATCAGACTTGCACCGAAGATAACGGCTCTTGGCTTTGCCTTAGGCATGATTTCTTGGGCCGCCTGAACTTTTATGTTCATGTCTTTCTTCGAAAACGGGAAAGGTGTCGCGTTGAGCCTAAGGAGGCCTGCTAGGCCGTCTTTCCACATTCCAGGGTACCCGCCGTCATCCGGAGAAACACACATCAATGTTTCATTCTGTTTCGTCAGGTTAGCTAGAACGATCAGGTCGGCAATGTGGCCTGAGAGAGGGCGTAAATCCGCAGTTTCAGCTTTGAAGAGTTCCCTCGCAACCTTCTCACCGTACTGCTCGATTTGGTCCGTGAAACGTGTGCCCATGTAGAAACGGTCTCTTGCCGTGTAGCGATGTGCAAGCTCGGATGAGAGCAGGGCTCTAACAGCCGGACTCATGACGTTCTCGGAGGGTATTAAGTTCAAACATTGCTTTCCACGCCACTCTTCATGGCTCTGAACGAGTTCTAGAATCTCATCGATCATACCTAGCAACCCAGATTAGGCAGTAATATCGCTAAGCGACCTTAATTCATCTTTCGGCAACTCCCATCACAACAGCTCATATTGTTTGCGCTCGAAATGTTCATGCCGCGGGCAGATCGTTGTAGCATGAGAAAACAAAGGTAAAGTTTAAAATGGTCTCAGCGTTAGAGTTGTTAACACCTTTCATATAAACTGCGAGGGAAAACTGTTGTTGAAAACTCGCCTCAAAACTATTCAACTATTGACATGCTTAATTCTCATCTTGACATCGGGTTTGATCACCCTTTCACTCTTGCCCAAAGCGGTTGCCGGAATGTCGATATTAGGAGTGAACCCTAATACTGGAAACGTTGGAACACTAGTAGCTGTAACTGCAAACGTGACCACGGCGAACGGCAATTATGATGTGTATTTTGACCAAGACCTCAGAGCGAGCGGCACTGCCAACGCAAGCAGCGTAAGCGCAACATTTATTGTCCCTCAAACCACTGCAGGCGACCACAATGTTACAGTCATTGACGTTGCAACTCATGACAACGCCACTGCAACTTTCACAGTTACAACGTCATACTCGCTTGTCATACCTGCAATGGCAAAACCGTTACAGGAAAATGACTCGATACCGATTTCTATCAACATAACTGGCGGCGAATCAGGCAAGACCTATGTCGCAAACGTCACTGTTCAAGCTCCGACCAATGTGTCGTACGTGAACATGCTTAACGTTGGAACGTCGACTCTGGGAAACGGGACTGCAATTGCAAACTATCCAAGCGATTTTTCGGCGGGCGCCAACACGAGCTTCGTGGGTAACTATGCGGTATCGTTTAACACCACGATGGGTAATCAGACTTTCTCAGTGGGTTTGACAAACTCTACTCAGTATCACAGGACCCAGACAGTGAACATCAAGGCTGCCTATGAGCCGAACGAAAATGTCAACGTCACGATAGCAGGAAACAACATTTACAACTCTGTGAACCTGACGGATCCTTCAGGCTTGATTAACTATGACTGGCTTGTGCCCGCAAACGCATCGATAGGCAACTACACTGTCAATGTCTTTTCGTTATCTGGACACACTGTCAAGAACCCGCCCGACACCCAAAACTTCACAGTGCCCGGCTTCGCAGTCAACGTCACTGCGAGGAATCTTGCAGAAGAACCTGTTCCAAACGTGAACATCAACGCGCTTGAGAACGGGAACGTTGCGGACAATGAAACAACTTCCGCAACAGGCTTGGCAACTCTGAACCTAGAGGTTGGAAACTACACTTGCGAGGCGTACGCGCAGAACGAGAACGTTGGGGAACTGAAGATAGAGGTCAATGACACTGCTTCGTTGAACCTCGTCTGCAACCTCACCGACTTAAATGTTCAAGTCGTATACGTCGTGAATGGAACTGAGATAGGTATTCCTGATGCTGGAGTATCCTTGAACCCGGGTGGCTATTCAGTGACTACACTCATCAACGGCACTGCCATAATTCGCTCTCTTCTGCCCGATTTGCAGTATGATCTGAACGTAACCCGCTACGGTACACTGTTTAACGAGACGTCGATATCGCAGCTTCTAGTGAACAAAACGGCTGTGGCGTGGTATAACGTGACGGTCAGCCTTCCCACTTTGACGTTGCAGGTCAACGCCACGAAGTCAGGCGGACAACCGTTCAATAACACGCTAGTAAGGGTTCAAGAATTGTCTGGTGAACCTCTTTTTGACACACAGTATACTGACGCAAATGGGAGTGCTACGTTTAACCTTCCTTTGGGCAGGTATTATGTAATGGTGGTCGACAAGAGCGGGATAACACTGAACGAAACAACTGTAGATGTGTTCCAGAACCAGAGCACGTTGGTGCAATGCGACTTCTACGGCTTAACACTCTCCGTGAAGGTGGTTGATTACTTTGGTCAGGGCATTGGAAACGTGAACGTGAAACTGCTGAGGGAAGGGGAGCCTACGATGTCTGCACCGTCGACGCAAGGGGACGGAACTGCGACGTTCAACAACGTGATTGGAGGAACCTTGGAAGTTGCTTTGTACATAGGTGATTCAGCCCAGCCGATCGTGACCCAAGGATTAACCGTCCAGAATTCAACGACGATTCAAGTCAGAATAGACAAGTACATAGTCCTAGGAGGATTGCTAGTTGAAACAAGCGAGTTCGCCACGGTACTCGTGATTGTGTTGGCAATCGTGTTTATTCTGGCATTGGAAGTGTACAGGTTTAGACGTTTGAAGACGGAGAAGAGTGAGACTGAGAGTTCAAATAAGGAGTCTTAGGGAAAAAAGTTTATATGAAAACTCTGTAGAAGTATTGTTGAGAGAAGCGAGACTCGTAACGATGAAGTTTTATTAAAGAACTGATCAAAGGTTGTGCATGTGTTGGCACAGGTCAAAACTTGTTCTCAAAAATGTGAAGCCTTCAAGTGTGCAAAAAACGCGACCCTGCAGCGTCAGGACGGTGTTTGGTGCAGATGGACTGAAGACGCGTGCAACGTTGCAGACTGCACCTATGCTATCTGCGTGAAAAGACGACTGCTGCCAAAAGGAATCTGCGGAGAGACCATAAAGAGGAAGACTGTTGAAAAGCCTCCGGACGAGGTCATTGGACCGGCGATAAAACTCCGCGGCAGAGCTCTCCGCAAGATTGGAGAAAAAGAGATCTTCTAGTGGGACAAGTGACGCCTTTAGCGTTCAAGGCTGAGCCAGCCTCAGCTGGTTTATCTTCTCTTTTTTGTTTCTACTTGGCAGGAACGCGTTTGACGACCGGCGGCTTTACCTTTTTCAGAATCCTGTAGCCGCAGACGATGCATTTTATTTCTCCGCCGCGCATGTCCAACTCGTCCGATGGAACCTTTGCTCCGCATCTAACGCATTCGTAGACTATGCCTGCCGACTTTTCCAAGAGTTTCCCTCTTCGTACTGAGGAAAGCCATTTTGCTTTTAAACGTTTCCGACCATTGTTATCCTATCCGCGGAATGACGGGCCTTGAGGAAACGTTTGCGTAAAACGCTCACGGAGATTCCTTCTCCACAAGATTCTGCGTGCGTCTGTAATTCTTACGATGTTGTCGGTGACATCGCAATCGTGCGCTTGACAGAAAGATCAAGAAAGTATTCTGAAAAGATTGCAGACGCCATCATGGCTGTTCACAAAAACGTCAAAACCGTCTTGGCGCAAGCAGGCGCTGTTCACGGAGAGTTTAGGCTTCGCAGCCTGGAGTATGTTGCTGGTGAAAAGAAAACGCTTACTGTTTACACGGAGTCAGGATGCCTGTTCAGCGTTGACGTTGAGAAGTGCTATTTTTCGCCGAGGCTCTTCTATGAAAGAATGCGTATTGCAAGGCTGACTGAGGATGGGGAGACGGTTGTGAACATGTTTGCGGGCGTGGGATGTTTTTCGATAGTGATGGCAAAGCATGCTGAGGTCGAAAAGGTGTATTCTATAGACGTTAATCTGGACGCGGTTCAGCAGATGCGGGAAAACATCAGGGTGAACAGAGCATATGGGAGGGTTGTCCCGATGCTTGGCGATGCAAGAGACGTTGTTGAAGAGAGACTGTGCCATGTGGCTGACAGGGTTCTCATGCCTCTGCCCGCGAAAGCCCTTGAGTATCTTCCTTATGCTCTGCTGGCGCTCAGGGAGAAAGGGGGATGGGTGCACTATTATGATTTTGAACATGCCGCGAAGGACGAGGACGCTGTTGACAAGGTTAGGGCGAAAGTGTCTGAGAAACTTCTGGACATTTGCGCCTCATTTGAGATTCCATTCGGTCGTGTCGTGAGAGAAACTGGCCCAAACTGGTACCAAGTAGTCTTGGACATCAAAGCCAAGCCCGGTGGCGCGCGTACATGGCTAGGTTGAGAACATTACCTGCTTCGTGTTTTGACCCGTCTGACACGCTCACTCCCCTCCTCCTAGGTTTTTCTCCAGAGGGTACTGTTGACCTAGTCCTTAGGTGGAAGCTGGCAGGCTCGTCTTGCTTGGTCGTCTTAATCTCAAAATGGGAGGTGGAGGAACTTTGAAGACTCGTGCACTTGGTAACGTTCGGGTACCCGGTCGTTTTTTGGCGTTGAAAAGACAGAGGGGTGCCCTGAAATATGGCTTGGCGACCGCGCATTTTCGCGGTAGCCCGTCGGTTCCTGCATCTGTAGCGCGCGACGCGAAACGCCTCAGGTTGCGCGCGCAACAGACAATCACCACTTTCATGAAAAAGCTTTAATGTTTAGGGCAAAAATAGAGTTGGGGAGTGACATTATAAAAAAGAAGCTGATGGACATACTCGCGTGTCCGATTGATAAGTACTACCCGCTTGAGCTGCATGTTTTTGAGGAGAAAGAGGAAATCGTTGAAGGCCTGATCGTGTGCACGAAATGTTTGAGGTGGTATCCGATTCGTGATGAGATTCCGGAAATGTTGCCCGACGAATTGCGGAAAGAGAAGGAAGACTTGCCCTTCTTGAAGAAATGGAAGGAGAAGGTTCCGGATAAGATTCTTTCAGAGGGAAAACCCTTCAACCTCGGGAAAAGCTAGCGTCGGACACGCTTCTACTTGAGCTTGATTATTCTGCCTGTTGCTGAAGATTTCAGAGCTGCTTCAGCTATTCTGAGGGCTCGCAGGCCGTCTAACCCTGTGACCAGAGGTTTCTCTTTTTCCAGAACGCAGTTTGCAAAGTGGCGGAGTTCAAGCTTCAGCGGTTCTTGCATTGGGTATCTCGGCTGCAGTGTTTCCTTTGCATTCTCGATCTTCAGCTCCTGAGTGATGTAGTCAAGGTTCATTATGGCCTCGCTTCCCGTAGCTATGAGTACCCTGGTCTTGTAAGGCGTAAGCCAGTTGGATTCTATAAAAGCGGTCTTCCCGCCTTCAAACGTGAGCATAACCTGCGCGTAGTCCTCAAACTTCTTGTACCTCATGCTTCCGGTTTTCGCGTAAACGGCTATGGGGTCCTTATTGAAGAGGTACAGCATAACGTCGATATCGTGGATCGCTGTGTCCTTGACCACGCCCACGTCGCCGATCCGCTCAGGCCACTGAGAAACTCTCTTCGCCGTAGCGCACACGAGTTCACCGATTGTTTTGTCCTCAACCGCCTTCTTGATGTGCTGAAGCCCCGGAATAAAACGCATCAAGAAACCAACACTCACATGCACTTGTTTTTTCTTCGCCGCTTCAAGCAGTTTCTCAGCCTGTCCGACGCTTGCAGCCATGGGCTTCTCCACTAGAACGTGTTTTCCAGCTTTCACCGCTTCGGTCGCTACCTTAGCAAGACTCGTTGACCACGTTGCCACACTGATAGCTTCAATGTTTCTGTCCTGAAGCATCTTTCGAAAGCTCGTGTAAGGTTTTGCCCCAAACTGGGCGGCCACGCTTCTTGCCCTCTCAGCGTCTATGTCGCAGACGGCCAGAAGCTCCGTCTCCTGCAGTTCCTTGTAGACTCTGGCGTGGTTCTTCCCCCAGAAACCAGTCCCGACGACTGCTACGCCTAGCTTTTTCATTTTGTCCACACCCCTCTTCCCAGGCCACGGTATATGAAACCTTCCTTTTCTGCCTTCGCTGGTTCTACGACTCTTTCTAAGTCAACAATAGCACTTGGCTTTTTCATCATGACCTTCAGTTTGTTGAGACCTAGCCGCTTGAACTGGTCGTGGCCTGTGAGTATCACGATGCAGTCTGCGGCCTCAAGGGCTTCGGTAAGGTTTTTCTTGAATAGCGGTTTCAAGTCGCCCAGCTCGTTCTCCGAGAAGTATGGGTCGTAGAGTCTTATCCTGGCCCCCCTAGCAGTGAGAATCTGTACGATTTGCTTCACGATTCTCTTCGGATGGCTCCTTGTGTTGGGCATCTGCGACAGCCCAAGGAGAGAAACCCTGGACCTTCTAAGCGTTTTTCCACAGCTTCTCAAAGCATCCTTCACCAAGTTGGCAACGTGCTTTGCTATCTGTTCGTTTATCTCTCTGGCGATTGCTGGAATCCGCAACTTCACGTTCTGATTCTCGGCGTCCGCCAGCAATAGATATGGTTCTTCTTGGATGTTCTCGTTGGAAAAGACGGGCGGTTCGAGAAGACTGCTTACACTTCCAGCCAAGAGCTCGTTTGCCTCAAAATAGTCAACGCCGATTTTCTCGCAGAAGAGGGCTAGCTCGTTTGCAAGGGCAACGGCGACATCTTTTTGCTGAATTTGGAAGAGGGAAGCCGCCCCTGCTGCTTTCATGTTTGCAGTCTTTTCTAGACCGCCTCTTGAGACTAGAGCCAACACGGCTGAGGCAGCGTTCAGACTCTTTCCTTCAGTTGCCGCCACTAGTCGGGGGCGGTCTGCGGTTGTTGCTTGACCCTGACTGGATAAACCGTGGAACGGACTGTATGCCAATCCGAAGTCTGTACCAACCCTGAAACCGGAACTGTTTTCAAGCGCCTCTTTAACAGTGCCCTCGACGATGCCTATCCCAGCTAGCTTCACGAAGATGACAAGCGACCCGAGTCGAAGACTTGAGCCTATTCGTTTGCACACACCCTCCACGTTTGAGTAGTCAGGCTTTTTCCTACCGTCAGTTCGCACTGGAATTGTGAACACGATTATGTCACTCGGGGAGACTGCTTTCTTAATGTCGCTTGTTGCAGTCAAGCGGCCTTTTCTCACCTGCTCTTTTATCTTCGCCTCTGTTTCGCTTTGTGAAAACGGAGTTCTTCCTCTGGCAACGTTGTTGACCACGATCTGGTCTGCGTCAAAGCATACGACTTTGAAACCAGCTTCGGCGAAGAGTGCAGCGTGGTGAAGTCCGACCTGTCCGCAGCCTACTATGCACACGGTGTATTTTCCGCATTTCTCGACGGTGTTGAGGTCTTCAGGTTTTGCGTTCATTATCGGCAACGACATGTGATTCTTGTCTCCCAGAAGGTATTGGAGGTTTAACGGTTCAGGCTGGAAACTATTTTCTTAAGCTTTAGAGTGTACTCTTTGACGAGTTTTTGGGCTTTTCGCTCTGTCTTGGCTTCTGCGTACAGTCGGTAGATAGGTTCTGTCCCGCTTGGTCTGATCAGGATGGCTTGCCCGTCTTTGAACCAAATTTTGACGCCGTCGATGGTATTTATGTTCAATTCTTTCACCTGTGAGATCAGCTTTTCCAGAACCTTTTCCTTGAGTTCCTCTTTGCATTCGACTTTGTCTTTTTTAATGAAGTACTGTGGCAGCTCTTGAATTAGTCTTGAAAGCTTCTCCCCAGTTTTGGCCATTATCTGTAATATTAGAGCGGTAGACATTGCCCCGTCTCGAACTGGCTGATGAGGTCCGTAGAAGATTCCGCCGTTTTCTTCTCCGCCGAGCTTGGCCTTCAACTTCTTCATGGTTTGCGCAACTGTGACGCTTCCCACTTTGGTCCACACGATTTTTCCCTTGTACGCGTCGGCTATGTCCTTTATCAAGTTTGAAGAACTCACAGGAGTGACAACCTCTTCATTCGGGTTGTCTTTCAGGAAGTATTTTTCTACGAGAGCGAAGCTCTCATCGCCCATGTGGATATGTCCTTTTTCATCGACGAAAATGGACCGATCAGCGTCACCGTCGTATGCCACGCCCAAATCTGCTCTCATGGCTTTCACGGTCAAAGCCAAGTCCCTGAGGTTCTCAGGGCGGGGTTCAGGAGGCCTACCGGGAAATGTTCCATCAATGTTTGCGTTTATGGTTGTAACCTTGCATTCTAGTTCGCGAAGCAATCGCGGCGCAGCCAACGCGCCCACGCTGTTTGCTGCATCAACCACAACGTGGAAGTGTTTCCGAGATATTGCTGCAGTGTCCACGTGCTTTTCTACAGCGTTGACATAGTCGTCGATTACTCCAGGCAGGTCGCGCGTCTCTCCGACATCGCTCCATTTCGAAAACCTGATCCTTTCGTTGAAATATACGTCCTCGACCGCAATTTCCTGTTCGCGCGAGATTTCCACGCCATCATTCCAGATAACTTTTATCCCGTTGTACTCTGGCGGGTTGTGCGATGCCGTTATAATTACTCCGCCTCTGAGCCTGTTGTACCTGACTGCGTACTGCAGCGCTGGTGTAGGTGCCATCCCTGCTAGAAGCACGTCGCATCCTGTTGCTGTCAACCCGGCTACAACAGCCTTTTCAAGCATTGGCCCGCTGGTTCTGGCATCATAGCCCACCAAGAGAGTCCCATTCTTAAAGAACGTGCCTATTGCGCATCCAACTTTCACCGCCATTTCAGGTGTCAATTCTTCATTGACAAGCCCACGGATGCCGTTCGTGCCGAACAAGCGTCTCGCACTTAACATGTTCAAACTTCCTCTATTGCCTTTAAGCCGAATTGGAAATCAACACGCTTTCACTGACTTCCTTCGCTGGGCAGATCGAAGTTCCCGGGGCTAATGAAACGTCGTCTCTTATTTCAGCGTAGTCGCCGATTATACAGCCTTTCGGAATGCAGACACTCTTTCCAACATGAACGCCCTCGCCGATTATGGCGCCATCTATCGTGGCAAAATCGGATATCACTGTTCCAGACAGAACAATGGAGTCTTGAATGCGAACGTTCCTTCCAACTGCAACTTTTGATCCTAGAACAGCGTATGGACCGATAACCGACTGTTTCCCTATCGAGATGTTCTTGCCGAAAGCCACAGCATTCTTGATTTCAACGTTGTCTCCGCCTTTCATCTTTCTTTGACTACCAGCATGATTGAGCATGATCTTGTTCAGTTCCAGATAGTCCTCTGGCTTGCCTATGTCCGCCCAAAAACCATCGAAAACGTAACCATAGAGTGCTTTTTCTTGCGCAAGCCTTGGAAAAACCTCTCGTTCGATCGACACCGCTCGCCCTTCCGGAATATAGTCGAAGATTTTCGGGCTGAAAACGTAGACTCCAGCATTGATTAGGGCGGGGGAAACGCTTCCCGCCGGGGGTTTCTCAATGAATCTCGAAATGCGGTCGCCCTCTGACAGCTCTGCAACTCCGTACCTGCTTGGGTCCTGCACTTTGTGAAGCGCTATGGTTGCCACACCTTTTTTCTTCTCGTGTAGACTCAGGATTTCTCTGTAGTTAACGTCGGCGAATATGTCACCGTTAAGGACTATGAACGGGGATTCGTGTCCAATTCGCTTTTCAGCCTTCTTGATTGACCCGCCAGTTCCGAGCGGCTTTCTCAGTGGATCGTGAGAATAGTTGACGTGTACCCCAGACCTTGGAACCCTGTGATGTTTTATGTAGACTTCGGTTTGATAGAAGACTGCAAGTGTTACGTCTTTAACATTGTTCATCGCGAGTCTTTCGAAAGTCCACTGGAGCAGTGGCTTGTTAAGTATTGGAAAAAGAATCTTCGGGCGCGTGCAGCTTAGAGGTCTGAGTCTTGTGCCGAACCCGCCAGCGAGGATTACTGCCTTCAAATTTTTTCCCCTGAGTCCAGAGTGCAGACTTATATTCAGTTGGCTCATAATAAAACCGTTTCGTGAAAAGGTGAACGACTTGAAAGTCTTGCTTCATGAGATGAGTTGGCAGGAAGCCAAGGAATATTTTGCTAAGAGCGACATCGCCATTATCCCAGTAGGGTCAAACGAACAGCACGGGCCTCCTAACCCTTTAGGCACGGACCACCTGATTGCCAAAGGCATTGCTGAGGAAGTGGCCAAACGCACAGGGGTGATGTGCCTTCAAGTTATACCGTTTGGCGTGAGCCCTCATCACAAGCAGTTCTGGGGGACGATTTTTGTTTCTGCCAGAACCTTCAAGAAGTACGTTAAAGAAACTTGTCTGGCACTACAATACTACGGAGTACGCAGAATAGTGATCGTCAACGGCCACGGAGGCAACCTGGCTGCGCTCACCGAGATGGCGAGAGAGCTGAGAGAAGACGGAGTTTTCGTGTCTGTCTTTCAATGGTGGACGGCCACGGGCAAACTTTTGCCCAAGCTTTTCGCAGAGGACGAGAGAAGGCACGCGGCTGCTGAGGAGACCTCGTTGAACCTTGCCATGCACCCGCATTTGGTGAACATGAGTAGAGCGGTAGATGAAGAACCAGGCAAGCACAAACTGGAGGCCGCTGGCATAACGCTTCCCTTAGGGACCGTGGATGAAACGAGCTCGGGCGCTTTCGGTAAAACTTCAACAGCTTCTGTCGCGAAGGGCAGAAAGGACTTCGAAGCAGTTGTCAGAGAACTTGCTAGACACGTTAAACTACTGAAAGAAGCAAAAATGAAAGATTTGCTTGAGAAACCTAAAGTGTGAGAATCAATTTGAAATGACATATGGGTCGTCTAGGCCCAGCAAACCCATTGGAACTGCCTTGTGGAGCTTACATGAGAGTCGAAGCCGTCTGTACAAAGTTATACTTCATTACTGATTTGGAAGGCAAATGTTAAGTCTTTCTTGCAGCAATTGGATAAATGCACAATGACTGTGATGAAATATGCAGTTGGACGAAACAGACGTCAAAATTTTAAGGGCGTTGACCCTGGACTCGAGGCTTTCCTCGAGGCAGATAGCCAAGCAATGTGGCGTTTCTGTGGGCACGGCGCTGTCAAGAATAAGGAAGATGGAAGACGAAGGCATAATAAAGGGATACACAGCGCTCCTCGACCAAGAAAAACTCGGCTACGAGCTGACGGTTGTGACAGAAATAACTGTTTCCAAGGGAAGACTTCTAGAGATGGAAAACGAGATCGCCCGCATTCCTAACGTGTGCTGCGTTTACGACCTGACCGGCCTGTCAGACGCCGCGATAATCGCAAAATTCAAGAACCGCGAAGACCTCAGCAGATTCACAAAACGTCTCTTGTCACTAGCTAACGTGGAACGAACGAACACGCATGTCGTGTTGACCACGATTAAAGAAGATTTTCGCATAATCTAAAGAACCAAACGCTCAACTATTCCTTTTTATTGTTCAACGTACAATGGGCAAGATTTAATTCAGACTAAAGGTTACGAGATAGAGCGACCGGTTCACAAGGGCGGGGGTTGCCAAGCATGGCTAAAGGCGTAGGCCTGAGGCGCCTATCCCGCAGGGGTTCGTGGGTTCAAATCCCACCCCCCGCACTAATTTACCGGTAAATCTTAAATAGGTCCCATGCTTTCTACGTTATTGATAAGATATGTCGGGGCGTGTTCTTCCCAAGACTAAGACTATCAAAGAAAGGACCGTCTACATCTACTTGCCTTCACTTGAGATGGTTAATGATTGGCGGAAGCGATCTGAGGCTGCCAAGACATCCCTGTCAAAGTTTGTTATTGATCGTGTTGAGGATTCTATCAGGAGAGATGAAGGAGAAGAAGGGTATCTGAGTCGACTGGAATTGGTCAAGCGACTAAAGACGATAGAGGATGAATTCAACGGATTGACGAAAGAGAATAGAATGTTGAAAAAGCTTGTGGAGAACCAGGAGACAGAGCTGAAGCGTTACAGGTCAGAACCTTTTCTGGTCAAGGATTTTGAGGGAACTCGACAGTATGACCAAGAGCTTATCGAACTGCTCAAGAAGGGCAAGTCTTACAGCTCGGAGGAGATTCTGGTTCGTCTCGGTATCGACCGGGCAAATGCAGAATTGGCCAAGGCGTTAAGCAATCAGCTTGAAGTGCTGGAAGCTTACGGACTAGTTGCGTACAGTGGACGCGGATGGAGGTGGAAAGGTTGAACTTGGTACTTGTTCCTGATATGAGCAGGCTGGTTGAAGGATTTTGTGATGATTGCAGGTTGAGGAACATGACCGTTGAAAGCGTAAGACGGTACAAGTCCTGCTTATCAATATTCGGAGACTTCTTAGGTGGTCGAGGTGCGTCCATTAGAGAAGTTGATAAATGGGTTCTGAAAGAATTTCTACATTACGTTCGGGGTGACAGGCATGTGAAGGAGAAAACGGTTGAAAACTATTTTTCCTCTATATCAGCTTTCTATGATTATCTCATCTTTGAGGACTTGCTGAAAATGAATCCTGTGCCATCATTCAGAAAGAGATACTTGAGAAACTACAAAGATGACGCCAATGATCCCGGAAGAAAGCTGTTGACCGTTGAAGAGATGAGCATGCTAGTTAACTCTATTCTAGATCCTAGAGACAGAGCAATCGCCGTGTTGTTTGCGAAGACCGGAATCCGAAGAAACGAACTACTAAGTTTAGACGTTGACGACATCAATTGGATTGAGTATTTTATTACGTTGAAACGCACGCCTAAGAGAAGCAACAGAGTCGTGTTCTTCGATGATGAGTGTGCTATCGTTTTGAAGAGATGGCTGAAGGTTAGAGAGAAGCTGAATCCACGTACAAAGGCTTTGTTTGTCAGCTATCAAAGTCTGAAGAGGTTTGACAGAAACGGCCTCTACACAGCCATAGTGAAATATGCAACGAGCTTGGGTTTCCACAATCCAAATTCTCTTAGACTAGAAGACCACTTCAGCCCACACTGCTTCAGGCACTGGTTCACAACGTGGCTCCGAAGGAACGGTATGCCACGAGAGTTCGTCAAGGAGTTGAGGGGAGACAGGCGCAAAGAAGCCATGGACATATACGACCACATAGACCACTATGAATTGAAGCGTGCATATTTGGCGTGTATTCCTAAATTGGGAATATAAGCGGGTAAAGTTTACCCTTTTTCTTCTCTCTCCTTATTTATTTACGACTACGACTACTTCCTTCCCCTTACTACTACCTACTTACTACTATCTTCTGTCAGACAGTCAGACAGACACACACAGACAGACAAACAGACACGCACAGACAGACACACAGAAAGGGATATCACTTCATGATTTTTTCAACTTCTTGAACTGTCCATTTCCTTCTGCCAGTTCTTGCTGGATTTAGGATGTTGGCAATCTCAACTATTCTCGTGATGTTAGAGCGCGCGCGCTGTTTTTGTTTGTTTTTGTTTTTTTGTTTGTGTCAAGGTGTAGAAAGTAAGAGAGATAATTAATAGTAATAAGAGAAGTGAAGAAGAAGAAAAAGATGTAAAGTTTGCCCCCAAACACACACTTTCTCTCTCTTCTCTTCTTCTTCTTAACTACTTACATACAACACAGACATATCACACAGACACATATCACACAAAATATAAGAGAACGAAGGGCAATCAGCACTATTTTGTGAAAGTATGGATTTTTCTTCAAATACCTACCTTGAGAAATATCTTAACTCTTTTGGCGATGACCATCCTCTACTAATTTCTTTTGAATTGAATTCTGAATACAAAACGTATTTTGACAAACTTCTTGGTGAGTTAGATTCTGTCCCAAACTTGATTAGCAAAATCAAGATACTGAAGGATGCCTCAAACTTTGAAAGCACTATTTCCGAACTTGAGTTTGCAAGAAGCATAAAGACCTTGAACCCTGAGTTCATTCAGGCAGAGAATAGACCAGATTTGAAAATAACTCTGAATGGAGAGAGTATTTTTTTCGAAGTGAAATTACTCGCTGACACTGATGAAGCTAGTAGAATCTATAAAGAACTCTGGGCTATACCGTCAGATTTCATGGTAACAGTTGAGTATGCTTTGTTGGACAAAGAGAAAGTCGATACGATAATAGAATTTGTCACCGCAAAAATCAAGAGCCAACAAACTGGTTCATTTTCGCTTGACGATACTGACATAACAATCCAGAAGAAAAAAACTCTTGGTTCGGAAAGAACAGGAGTAATTTCAACAATGAAAGAAGCAATCATAATACCTTTTGAGCCGCTTAGGAAAAAAGTCTTTAAAGATTTTTGGGACAAGATGCACCAATTCTTGTCCGAGCAATTTGTTTTTTGGGTCATAGATGTTGAGAGATGGCAATACGGTACAGATGATATTGATTTCAAACGAGTTGTGTATGGAACTACTGTAGACGACCCTGCCATTGCCAGCAGACTTTTTGTAGGTTTTGACGATATCTATAGAGCATTTGCAAAGAACGGAGAGCTATTTAATGATACTGGATTGGTACCTAGGTTAACTTATCCACTGAAAGACGGACTATTCTTCCTGAATGAGGCAAAATGCCTTCAGGGATTAATAATCAACGCGCGCCCTTTTCGCAAGCAGTACTTTTTGATAAATCCCTTTTCAGCCCCACAACTCAAGTTGGACACGATAAGAACCCTGAGAAGACATCTCGATAGCGCGCACTAGTCCAGATTCACGGTTCCTTTTTGGGGAACGCTCGCGCACATACATATCACACAAACAAACAGCAAATACAAACCGTCTTTATTTTGAAAATCTTGGACAAAAGATTGGTTCATTTATTCGATTTGAGGTCAACTCGAAAAATTAAGTCGTCTTTCTTTTGGTCTATTTTGATATTTATTACATTATTTACATCTAACATTTCGCGAGAAATTAGCATCTTAAGTCGTCGCGCAAGAGAGTAATTGACGATTTCGTCATCCTCATAGAGGATAGCTCCCTTTTTCCACTGCATTATTTTCAATGGAACACCTTCTGTGTCAATCGTCGAACTTTGAATGTTTAAACGCCTTTTCAGTTCATTCGCTAGTTTATCTTTATCCAGTTCTGGTAAGTTCGTTTTTGACAAAAGGCAATTGAGGCAAACTGATTCCAGACTCGTTCCCTTAACCCTTTCAACGGTTTTCTTTGAAAATTTATATTTATGCCATCGTTTGTGCCACCTATCAATGGTAACTACTGGTAGCCGCTGGTCTAGAATGTACAACTTCTTATCAATCATCATTCCAGTTGCTACATGATTCGGGGCTTGAACGAAATAGATTTCCAGTTGAGGATATTTTTTAAACAATAAACAGGCCGTTAGTTTTGCGTAGTCTCTGCAAACACACAGTTTATTTTCAAGAATCGAGTTTATCGAGAGACTAAATGCAAAGATGTCGCGCAGGTGTTTTAACGGAAGTTTTCTGTAAGAATGAATCATGTAAATCGCTATTAACGATAAGGTTACAAAAACTGAAGCAACAACAGTAAAACACTCGAACAATATCGGGGAAATCAAACTCACAAAGGGATTTGTAACCAAGAGAACAATGATTGCCCCCAATATAGCAACGCCCAAGAAAGCGCCCCATATGGCAAGAGCTAACGGATACCGTTCGAACCAAAAAACTATATTTCTATCCTGCCATTCCAACACATTTGTCAAAACCTCTTTATCTGAAGTTGCGTTGAGCCTATTTGCCAGCTCTTTTACCCTGCTGTTTTCCCTCTCTGCTAAACTCGGACAGTATCCTTTCGAGCAAGCATTTTCGTAGTTCTTTTTTGATTTCTTTTCACGTTTTTTGTTGGAAATCATTGCCATTGAAAGGTTTGTCGCTGGATATTTATCTTACCTTGATAGTGTAAAAAGCCTCTGAGGAGTAAATAGCGCGCGCTTCTAAGACAATCCTCTAAAATAGATGGTTTCAATTCTGCTCTTCTTTCTTCGGTATTCAGAATACTTTTCTCTTAGTAAACTGAATTTCTTTTTGTCTTCAGAACTCCAATGATCGGTTGCAGACAGCCAATCCGCAGTACCGCGAGGTCCTGGCCCCATCGCGTAATCGACAAGCTTCTTGTTATATGACAGTCTCTTGAACTGTCCTAACCATTCGACAAAACATTTCTCTTCGCGAGCAAAACTCACAGTGTCAAGCCTCTTTCTTGGCAATCTCGGGGCCGGTTTCCAACGCAGAACGATCCATGTTTCACCGAACCTTTGGTCCGCGATTGGTAAGTCGTCTTTTGTGGGATGAGATCGAGCCAGATTCCATCGCGCATTGAACACACTGCGAATCAAATCACGTTTCTCTGCCTTCCCTAGCAGGTGAAGCATTTCTTCTTCAGTTAATTGAACACGCGTACCTTCTTTTGACTGAAGCATCATAACTGAGAATTCCTGTGCATTTTCGCTAAACTCTGATACGAGGTTTGTTAGAAAGAACCGCGCTTCTTCTCCTCTCGTTGCCAGACGCGTTGACAAAGAAGAGTTCTGTAGATATCGCTCAATCTGCTCCAACCGCATCTCACATACCTCCCGCTGAATCTCCGATTTGCCAACAGTTGCCAGCACGAATTTTCCAGTGGAGAGAGCGGTTGCAAACGCATCTCCATACATCTCTTTTTGGAGGGCCTGCCTTTCATATTCCGTTGTTTCATCACACCAATACAACCTGAACTTCTCTGGAGGCGGATACTTAACAAAAGCCTGCTGGCTAACCGGTTTGGTTTCTAGCTTTTGTCCATCTCTGGGAACAAGTATGTTTTCTATCACTTTCATGAAGATTCTCTTTTCCTCCGGGTTTTCCCATTTCACTTGCATCTTACCGCGAGGAGACAGCACGAAGACCGTTGTAGTTCCTTTGATCTGAAACCAAACAAGGGCTCTTTCAGTTCTATCCCAAACAATAAGTGTGGACTCTGCGATCTTTTCAACTGAAGCCCCAAAATCGATGTTTGTTTCATAGACTATCTGAGTTTTCATGAGCGACAACCGAAAGATACCCCGTATCCCCGTGCTTTTAGCTTTTTGTGAAGGAGTCACTTGCAAATGGAAAAACCGAGGATGCCACGTGGCCTCATCGAGAGAGAGCGGAGAGGGTGAAGCAGTTGACAGAAGAGTATGAGATGACTCGGGATGACTTGAAACGGTTTACGATGATCGTGTCAGACAAGACTATTGCTGTTTATGCAGGAACGAGCAAGCCTTACGAAAAGAAAATGGGAATAATGTAATCAAACTAGCTTCACCATTTTCCGAGCTTGTTTAGTCGGAACAATCGTGTCCCCAAACTTCTCCACCAAACCGCAGTTAATCAACAGCTTCAACTCGTCCCCCTTCTTCATGTCGGTGATGATGGACTGTCGCTCGTAACTGCCATGCTGAACTATGGAGGTCAACAGTTCCTTAGCCTCATCAGTCAACACGTTCAAAATGCTTCTTAGTCGCCATTCGCCTTCACCCTCATCAAACCGCTTGTTACACTCGGCCCTCCAATTCTCATAGCGATCCTGAATGTCCTGCGGCAACCTAGGAAAAGCCAGTTTTTCACCAGTTTCAGCTTCGATGGCTCTTGAAACTTCGCCCTTATAATCCAGCTTAACCATTGTCTGATAAGGATTGTCAAACTTCTGAATGCGGTTGCTGCACTCAGGATGCAAATCGTAGAAAAAGCACGATCCATAACATTACTTGCAAAATGAGCTGAATGGTTCTGTTAACCCTTCGGCGCGCGCATGGACTACGAAGTAGCACGTGCTACCTGAGAGGATACTTTAATGTTATAAATAACAGATACAGTTAATGCAATAAGCAGGTGATTTGTCATGTCAGCGAAAGAAATTAAGGCACTCGAGCGTCGTTTGTATGAGGAGTGCAACGAGGGGAAGGAAGCGGCCCTGGCCGTAATAGACGAGTTATACGCCACCGACATCGTCTATCACAGTAGCACTGGCAGGGATATACACGGCATCAAGGACTATAAACAACATATCAGCGAGTTCTACAGCGCTTTTCCAGACCTTCATTTCACCATTGATGACATGGTCGCCGAAGGAGACAAGGTAGCAGTGCGCCTTACAGGGACTGGCACAAACAAAGGTGCATTTATGGGAATCCCTCCTACCAACAAGAAGATAACGGTGTGGGAGATCCAGATTGACCGCTTCGCCGGGGGCAAGTTCGTGGAAGGCTGGTCAAGGTATGATACTTTGAGCTTGATGCAGCAACTCGGCCTTATGCCCACGCCGAAGAAGGAAAAATAACCTCAACTGATCCTATTCTGGTTTCAGGCTTCCCTCTTTTTTCTGCTCGGTTAATTCCCTAATCGCCATTTGTATCAAGACACATCATTATCTCGTGCAAAAAAAGCGCCGATGGTTAACAGACATTTCCAAAGCTCACTATAGCGCCCAAGAGTTAACAGAACCAGCGGAATAAACACATAAAAGCTAATTTAGCAACGGACTGGCGCGCGCAGCCCCATCGGTCCTTTTTCTACTAGAGTCTTAATCAGAGCTTTTCTTTGCCAATCATAATCGTTTATGATGCGGGCTAGCGGTGTTTCCTTTGCGTTTCCGCGCGCGCTACTCAGTAATCATTGTATGCGAAGTCTGAAAAGTATTTAACACTTAGCGCGCGCTAATTCAGGCAAGGTAATGTCAGAATTGTCCACAAAACCTCGAGTTCCAGAATCAAACGAAGAACACATTGCCTTTCTAGGCACATACACCCCCAGAGAATGCGGCATAGCCACCTTCACGAAAGACCTAATCGACTCCATAGACCTTCTCGCTGAATTTGCCCCAGCCCGAGTCATAAGCGTAAACGAAATAGAGACAATCTACGACTACGACAGCCGAGTCAAACAACAGATAAGGCAGGATTATGAAGAGGATTATGTTCAAGCCGCCAACTACATCAACTCATCCCGAATCAACGTAGTAAACCTGCAACATGAATTCGGAATATACGGAGGAGAATGGGGAAAGTATATTCTCTCCTTCCTACAAAGCGTACAGAAACCGGTCATAACCACACTTCATACAGTCCAACCAGACTTTGAGCCGAAAGCACGAAACGTGCTGAAAGAAATCACCGCTTACAGCAAAGCAATCGTGGTCATGGCTAAAGCCGGCAAGAACATTCTCAAGGAATACGACGTCCCGAACAAGAAAATCAACGTCGTCCAACACGGTTGCCCAGACATCCCTTTCTTAACTAGTGACAGCGTAAAGCCTTCGCTGGGTTTGAAAGGAAGAACCATCCTGTCCACTTTCGGCCTAATAAACGGAGGCAAAGGCATCGAGTACGCCATTCAAGCACTCCCACCCCTAGTTGAAAAACATCCAAACATACTCTACCTAATAATCGGCGAAACACACCCCGAAGTAAGAAAAATCGAAGGCGAATCATACCGCATGAACCTCATCAAACTAGTCGACCAACTGGGGCTAAAGAATCACGTCAGATTTCACAACCGCTTCCTAACAAAAAGAGAACTAATAAGGTACCTCCACGCCACAGACATCTACATCACACCCTACATCGGCCCAAACCAAATCAGCAGCGGCACATTAGTCTACGCTCTAGGAGCCGGTAGAGCAGTAGTATCAACTCCCTACCTCCACGCTAAAGAGGTGCTGTCTCACGGACGAGGCTTGTTCTGCGAGTTTAAAAACCCAGGCTCAATCGCCGAAGAAGTGAACAGACTTCTAGAAAACGAAGACCTGAGAAGAGACATAGAGAAGAAAGCTTACAGATACAGTCGAAGCTTCATATGGCCAAAGGTCGCCCAAAAATACACAGACATACTCAAACAAGCGATACACGCTTAAGAGGACGCTCACGTGAATCTCCCACCTATCAAACTAAACTTCCTCAAAGCAATCACAGACGATACTGGTATCTTTCAACATTCGAAATTCGGAACACCAAATCGGCTAGAAGGATACACAACCGACGACAACGCCCGAGCCCTAATAGCCATCAGCAAGCACAGCCAAATCAAAGGAAACTCCAAATCGGACAGGTTGATAGACACATACCTAAGCTTCCTATTGCACATGCAAAGAGCAGACGGCAAAATGCATAACTTCCTAAGCTACGATCGAAACTTCATCGACGACGAAGGCTCCGAAGATTGTGAAGGTCGCACCCTATGGGCCTGCGGATACGTAATAAATAGCAAGCTATCAACCGAGAGGAGACTTCTAGCAAAAGAAATCTTCGATAAAGCCTTTCGATGGGCATGCTTCTTCAAATCCCCCAGAGCGAAAGCCTTCGCAATACTTGGCCTAAGTCATTACCACAAGGCTTACACAAAAGACGAAAACCTAACCCAGAACATAAAGACACTATCAGACAAACTGCTCGAATACTACACAAACACGCGCTCCAACGACTGGCGCTGGTTTGAACCTTACCTCACCTACGTAAACGGTAGAATCCCGCAAGCCCTTTTCGAAGCCTACCGAGAAACAAAACAAGCCAAATACATTCGAGTTGCAGATGAATCGCTAAAGTTCCTCCTTGAAGTTCAGATACTAAACGACAAATTCATACCCATAGGCAACCACGGCTGGTACAAAAAAGGAGAACCGCGGTCCATATACGATCAGCAATCCGTGGAAGCAGCTTCAATGACGGAAGCAGCGTTGTCAGCTTACCGCGAAACAGGCAACCGCCACTACAAAATTATGGCACGAACAATCTTCAACTGGTTTCTCGGGAAGAACACCCAAAACGCCTTTGTTTATAATTCCACAACGGGCGGCTGCTACGACGGAATAACTGAAAAAGGACTGAACTACAACCAAGGAGCCGAAGCCATCGTTTGCTACCTTTCCGCCCGCATCGAGCTTCAAACCTCCAAATAGAACCCGCAAACACCAGATCCGAAACGTTCTCGCCCTTGTTCGCGCGGAAAGTCTCCCGCACAGCATTTTTTGTGAATCCTCAGACAGTTCGCCTTATTAGTCAAGAAAACCACAACTAGCCACAGAGGCAAAACAAACGTGCTAATGGTAAAGCACATAATGATCGAAGACGTGGTAACCGCGAAGCCCAACATCACTGTCAAAGATGCCGTCAGAACACTGCAAGAAAAACACGTGGGCTCAATTGTCATCACGGACAACAACGAAAAATGCATGGGAATCTTCACCGAGCGAGACGCCATAAGAATGATAGCCAGCGACGTCTCACTTGACACCCCCATCGAACAAGTGATGACGAAAAATGTCGCCACGATCGGAATAGAGGCTTCGCTGGAGGAAGCGAGACGACTCATAATCTCACACGGAATCAGACACCTGCCAGTGGTAGACAGCAAAGGAGAACTAGTGGGCCTACTCTCCGTCAGAAGACTCCTCGATGAACTCTTTGGACTCACCACATCAAAATACTGCTAGGACACAGAAAAAAAATGAGACGGTTCCAAGACAATCCAATCCTTCAGGCAATAGCATCAAACCCATGGGAATCCAGAACAGTGTTCAACGCTGCCGCCATCGCAGTGGGCAAACGAGTTCACATTCTATACAGGGCGATAGGAAACGACGGCATATCCCGCATCGGATACGCCGCCTCCTCTGACGGATACATAATCGACGAGCGGTCGCCAATCCCCGTTTTTGAACCCAACAATAAAGCTGAAGACTACGGATGCGAGGACCCGAGACTAACCCGCTTCGACAACCAAATAATAATGGCATACACAGCTCTAACTGAAATTGACCATGAACAGCTCTACCAAATCTCCCTAACATCCATCTCAGTCGATGATTTCTTGAGCAAACAATGGAAATGGAATGAACGATTGCTGCCCTTCAGAGGTGTACGCAACAAAGACGCTGTTGTTTTCCCCAAGAAAATCGGAGGCAAATACGTTATGTTCCACCGCTTGGACCCAGACGTGTGTGTGGCGTACTCTGACGACCTCATACGATGGTACGACATCAGAGCCTTGATGAGACCAAGAACGAAAAGCTGGGATTGCTGGAAAATAGGCGCAGCCGGACCCCCAATTGAACTTAACGAAGGCTGGCTCGTTATCTACCACGGCGTAAGCTTCGAAAAAGTCTATTCACTCGGCGTACTCCTACTGGATAGGGACAACCCCGAAACCATCCTCTATCGCTCCGAAACACCAATATTGACACCCGTCGCCGACTGCGAACGCTTCGGCAAAGTACCGAACGTGGTATTCAGTTGCGGAAACGTACTCATCAACGACAAAGTCTTAGTGTACTACGGAGGCGCCGACAGTGTATTGTGCTTAGCGACGTATGAACTTAACGAACTGATGCCCAGGAAATAAATTCTGAACTAATCAAATGCTCTGCCCAGATTTCATGACCACCCAGCAACCAAAGCTGAAAAGCGCAGAAACAGTCACATCAACAACATGCTATTCTCGCGCTCGCGCTTTCTTGTCTGAACCGCCATTGCAGGCGATTCCACGGAAAAATACGCGTCCCCGCTCGCATACCCGGAGACCGAAAAGTAAGCCAGCGCTAATGAAGAGGCAAAAACCCGAAACTTTACATTCTCATCTGCACTGGGCATCAAAGCGTAGATAAAGCACCCAGCACAATCAACTGAAACGCCCAGATCCGGGGAGTGCAGCCGCACAACTAAGTTCTTCAAGATGCTACTTCCAACGTTTTTCAGGTTCAACGTCAACAAGTGACCACCCGCAATCTTCGCTGCCGATAACAACTTGAAGTTCAACTTGACTTTAACGGCCACCTTGAACCTCCTAAATCATCAGAAACTCAAACAGATATCTTCTCTTTCTCGGAATAGCTCTTACGCGCGCGGGTTCTTAAGGGTTTTTGAGAAGTGCAGTTCAGCAAATAGTCAATTTTCCTCTTCAAAACGCGCAAACATATAGTGGCCTTAACCATAACAAGACGGACAGTGCTGGAATAGAATATCGCTCGCTAATAGGCACGTGCGCGCTAGATAATGGTAGTATAGGTATCTGCACTCAACTAGGTATAGATACCCTCGGACCCGCCATAGTCATGGTCTTTTTACCGGTAAAGTTGGGTGGGGGTCCCACCCCCCGCACCATCATTGAACACCCCGCTGTTTTGGTTCGATACATGACTTATCTGCTGTCAAAGAAGAGTTTGAAGCCAGCGAGCGCGCGCATAGACATAACCTCGGCAACGTGATTTCTGGTCTGTCCGACCCATTACTCCTCACCTAGGTCAAAGATCTGTTTCTCCTTTATTGGAACTAGATGGAAGGAGTTTAGCGTATGCACCCGCAGGTTCCGCACCCGGAACGTTGCTGGTCTCTATGGCTAATACTTTAGGAGGAGCCCAGAAATCCGACAAACTGCCCAGATCAAGGTTGACCTGTGTTGCAGTTCAGTGCTGGCTCTGCTTCTCAGTGACCTCCACGTGTTCGATCACGATCACCGCTCCGATCACCACTCGGTGATCAGCGTCTCCTGTTATCGAGACCTCGAGCTGATCTCGCACCGAGACCCACTTCTTGTGTACAGAGGCGACCTGGACGCCGTTGACTTGCATCTGATAGTCGTGCTCCGTGAAATTCCCGTAGATACGCATGAACTCACGCCCGTCTCTTTCCACCCAGTACTCTTCTCCAATCAGCTTGACTATCTTCTTTTGTATGGTTCCTAGTTCCACTCCGGCATTGTCATGGAAAGTGAACTGCCTTCGGAGCGAAAGTATTTTCCCTTCGAGGTGCATCAGCTCCGAACCGTTGGTATCGATGACGACGAACTTCGCTGGAAACTGAAAGAGATTGCCATCAGCTTCTCCCAATTTCGTCCCATTCACATCCTCCAAATCGTAGTGCTCGCGCACAGACAGTATCTTCTTCTTCAACACGAGATCGTTGATTTCAAGGAGAGAATTTGTACCGCTCATTTACTCACAAAAGAACAACGACGTACGTGTGAATAAAACCTTTCGTGTTTCACAATCGTTCAAATGACACGTACTAGAAGCTCGCACCGTGTTGAGTAGCAACGCGCTCTTTCGAATCTCTTCATTGACGATTCTTGAAATCACCATGGGTACTTGTTGCGGATGCTAGTCTTCTCTCCACTTGAATACTCTCGCGGCAGCTACGAAGGCGACGATCGTGATTGTCGAGACTACTATCAGGTCTATCGTTGCCTGTGCATAGTTGTTGTATATCATAACCGCGTTGAGTCCGTCGATGATGTAGAAGAGGGGTAAGACGTGCGCCAAGAGTTGCAGGTACGTGGGCATGAGCGAGATTGGGAAGAACGTGCCTGAGAGAAACATCATTGGGAAGGTTATGATGTTTCCGACAACGCTGGCTGTTTCGGTGCTCTTTGAGATGGTTCCAACTAGCATGCCCAGCGAAGCGAAGAACATCGGTCCAAGTATCAGGAACGGTATGAGCCACAGTGAGAACGCAACATGTGCGCCGAAGGCGATGACCCCTACGGCAACCATCAACAGGAATGACGCCACTGACAGGAGAATATAGAAGAGTACTTTGGAAGCTAGCCACTCGATCTTGGTGAGAGGAGTCAAAGATAACTGTTTGAAAAGCTTTGTTCTCTTGTACTCGGAGGATATGTTTACCAGGGAAAACATCGGGCTGATGAGTATTGAAAAGCCGATGAGTCCCGGAACTAGGAAATCGATGTACTTCGTCACCTGAGCATTCCCTGTAGTCTGATTCACACCGATTATCGGTGAAACCTGCGGACCTCCGTAATATTTTAGGTTAAACAAGTTTATCACCCCCGTGACGACTCCGCTCACGATGCTACTGGAGCTTTGGGAAGGGTTGCCATAGATCGTCACGTTAACGGGGTTGCCTGATGAATAGTTCGCCGAGAAACCCGCCGGAATAACTAGTCCGTCTGACGCAGAATGCGTTGAGAGGTAGTGAGAGAAGTCTTCAGACGCGTTCACATATACAAGGCTAAGTGTGTTTGTCCTGTTAAGCGCGTCCAAAAAGGAAGTTGAGTACAAACCACCGTCCTTGTTCTGATAATACAATGTTATCGTTCCTGAAAAGCCTGACGAGAAAATGGCGCCGAAAATGAGTATGAGAATCACTGGGAAAATCAGACCGAAGAACAGTCCTGCGGGATTTCTCAGATATCCCCGGCCGAAAAGGCGAAGGTCAGAAACGATTCTTCTTGCACTAGCCATTCGCCCTAACGCCTGCCCTGATCACGTGAATTCTCACTAGCATTGTCAACGCTGATCTCGCCCTTCTCATCGATCCTTCCGCTTACAAGTTTGACAAACACATCGTCCAAACTGTCACGGCGCGTGTGAAGGTCGCGCCATTCGAGTCCTGACCGCTCAACAGCCGTCAAGGCCGCCAACGCATCATGCTTCTGACTGATCGCTATGCTGACCAAACCCTTGCCGTTGTACTCAGCCTTCAGATTCGTGTTCGCCCTGACGTAGGCAGCCAGCTCCTCTGTTCCGTGGATTTCCAACCTTTCACCAGAACCATGAATTTCAATGATGTCCTCAGAAGTTCCTATGGCCACTATGTGTCCATGATTCATTATGGCAACCCTGTCGGAAAGCTGCTGGGCCTCATCGAGGTAATGAGTGGTCAGAATAACCGTCCTGCCCTTGCTCCTCAACCCTCTTATCACGTCCCACATCGCTCTTCTCGCGTTCGGATCAAGTCCCGTGGTCGGTTCGTCGAGGAAAAGAAGCTCAGCAGAATTCACCAAAGCGAGAGCAAGACCCATCTTCTGCTTCTGTCCTCCTGAAAGATTTTCAAAAAGTACACCTGTTGAATCGTCCAGTAAAACTTCTTTCAAGATCTGATCCGGGTCAACACTGACACCGAAAAGATCCGCGTAATATCTCACCGCCTCTCTTGGATTAGCTTTGTCAAAGAACGTGAAGTCTTGCGGTATCACCCCAATTCTCCTGTGAAGCGCGTAGCTGTTTCCCCACGGATCGAGACCGAGCACCTTCACGATACCATCGTCTCGTTTCCGCAAACCCTCCAAAATCTCTATTAGCGTCGTCTTGCCAGCGCCGTTCGGGCCGAGAAGAGCAAAAACCTCGCCCTCGTTAACGGAAAAAGACACCCCGTCAACAGCTTTGATTTCGCCGTAGAACTTCTTGACTGAAGAGATTTCAACCGGAATCATTCCAAGCACACCCGCACACAACCATCCTCTTCACACAGTCTCATTGAACTGATTAGCCCCATTCTGTACAGCTGTTCTGCGTGAGGTTGCGCAGTGCTGGAGATATAGTTTTTGGATGCACTTTCCAGCAGGTCACCATGTTTAGCTTCGGTAGAAGTTTCTTGTCGGTTTTACTGTTCTGCCGTTTTTGATGAAGGTGCCTTGATCAAGCTCCCGGAAGGCTCTTGCCAACTCCTCCTGAGTGTTCATGACAATAGGCCCTCCCCAAGCTACAGGTTCTTTTAGCGGCTTTCCTGACACGAACAAGAAGCGGATGCCATCTTTTGTCTTTATTCTGACGCTGTTGCCCCTACCGAACAAGGCACATTGTTGGGATTCGATTAGCTTGTCGTCGAAATAGCCTGAACCTTTAACCACGTAGGCAAACGTTTTCCAATCCGTTTCTGTTGAGTGTTCGAACGTTTTGGAAGCAGCTAGTTCGACATCGAAATATTCAACGTCAACCACAAGATCTTGAACTGGCCCCTCAGTCCCATCGAAAATCCCTGCTATTACCTTGATCTCAGCTCCTTCTTTTTCCAACACTGGAATTTGGTCCTCAGCGATTCCGCGGTATCTTGGGTCAATCATCTTCTTCTTTGCGGGCAGATTCACCCAAAGTTGGAATCCCTGCATCAAGCCCTCATATCTTCTGGGCATTTCCTGATGGATTATCCCTGACCCAGCAGTCATCCATTGAACGTCACCGGACCTAATCACGCCGCTGTTACCTATGCTGTCACCATGCTCAACTTCCCCACTCAGCATGTAAGTGACAGTTTCAATCCCCCTATGAGGGTGCCACGGAAATCCTCTGATATAGTCCTCAGGGTTTTCTGAACCAAAATGGTCCAAAAGCAGAAAGGGGTCAAACAGAGGAACCTCATTATAGCCAAAAACTCGCTTGAGTCGGACACCCGCGCCCTCCATCGTTACCTTACTCTTCAGAATCTGCTTCACTGTTCTCTTCATCCCTTTCACCACATAGCTACCCACTGTATCATTCGCCGAACTCTTAGAGTTAATGCTTCGGTCCAATCCAATTCTCACAACCAACTAGGGAGGCGGTTACAGCGGAACCGAGATCTTCAAGCATTTCCGAAATGCGCCGGGTCCTTAAGAAACCATTTTTCGTCGTCTCTACATTATTATCGATGCCAGCTTATGTCAGAAGCATTCAAGTTGAGGGTACGTTTTCTGCAATTTGGCAAAAGCGAGTGGGTAAATCATTCTCTGCAACAAACTGTAATTGTACATCGAGCGGAGATTGACCTTTACAAATTCTGAAATGTTGATTAGAAACGCATAATTTCCCTTGGACAGGACGTTTTCCCACAAATATCTGTTGACAACACCTGCTTTCAACTTGTTTTGAAAACGTCCTTTCGCAATGCTTCCATAGTCTCTGTTTTCAATAAGACTCTGAGCTGCAAGATAACCCGACGTGATAGCAAACCTCATTCCGAATCCCCCAAGAAAGTCCTGCAGCCCGGCAGCTTCTCCGACGTGTAGGGGAGTTCTTTCCCTGGCACATTTCAATGAGAAATTTCCAAACCCCGCAACCTCTTTGATTGACCTCATCTTTAGGTCGAGTTTTCTCGCGAAATATTCTCTTGTCTTCTCAAAACACTCATTGGCTCGCCAGATTTCATCGAGTACTACTGTGCACATGCACCCATATTTTTTGGTGACTACGAGGTAGGAGTATCCTTTGAAAGCTAGATTGTTGTTAAACACCACGATTGCTGTATCAGCAACATCGGTGTTGAAAACAATCCCTTTAACGATCCCGCGGACTTTCCAATGTGCAGGACCTGTCGCCACAATATCAGCTTCTTCCTGGGAAAGTGTCTGTCGAAAATGCAGGTTTGTGCCTAGTTTCAACGCTTGCGCTTTCAGACCATAGTCGATTGTTCCGCAAAAGGAACCCCTTTTGACCAAGTAGAACAGCGGTCTTAGGGAATTGATTGTCTTGGTTTTTGAGCAATTGGTCAGGGTCATTTTTGAAAAAGGGTCACAGTCAAAACTTGTTTCAATGTTCATTTCTCTCAGTTCTTCTAGTAAATCTTTCTTTTCAGACCAGTTCTCTAAACCTTGCACGTCGCCGTTAAACCTCATACCTACATCTTCATTTCTCTCGTAAACGTCCACCTCGTACCCATTTCTTGCAAGGTTTATTCCGGCTACAAGACCAGAAAGACCAGCACCCAAAATTCTTATCCGCTTCATGACAAGAGTACTAGTCAGACAGTTGAGACTTGTATGTTTTTGCTCAAGCGGCCCTTGGTTGCCACAGACGCCAGAATCATCGCAGAGAGCCCTCCTTTTTCCTCCCGCGAAGAGTCTCAATGCAAAATGTCTTTACGTAAACTTTTATTGTGGCCTTAGCCTTTTCTTTGGCTAAGAGCGTCGTAAAAATCGAAAGTGAAGCGGTTGGAGAATGCTATAGAGACGACCGAGCTGACGAGGCGCTTTAACGGCCTTGTGGCAGTTGACAAGCTGAACATTTCGGTTGAGCGTGGGGAGGTCTTTGGGTTGCTGGGGCCTAACGGCGCCGGCAAGACGACGACGATTTCGATGCTTTGTGCCATTTTGAAGCCTACTTCTGGAACCGCGAGGGTCAATGGTTTTGACATTGTTAAGCAGGACATGCAGGTGCGGAAGTCGATTGGCATTGTTTTTCAAGATCCAAGTATTGATGACAGGTTGACGGGACGTGAAAACCTCTACATGCATGCCAATCTGTACGGTGTGCCGCCGGGCGAGCAGAGGTCGCGTATTGACGGCGTTTTGAAGCTCGTTGAGCTTGAGGACAGAGCTGACGATCTAATGCGGACTTATTCGGGCGGGATGCGGCGGCGGTTGGAGATTGCGAGGGGGTTGATTCATTCTCCCAAGGTTTTGTTTCTGGATGAGCCTACGATTGGACTTGATCCTCAGACGCGGGAGCACATTTGGTCGCATATTGAGGGGTTGAGAAAGTCTCATGACGTTACCATGGTTCTAACGACACATTACATGGATGAGGCTGACAGGCTTTCTGACCGCATAGCGATTATGGATTTCGGCAAGATTGTGGCTTCAGGCACTCCTACCGCGCTGAAGGAAACGCTTGAGGGTGACGTCATAACGGTGAACACCAAGGAGGCGTCGAAGCTCTCTTCTGCTGTTGCTGGAACTGCAGGCATTCTGAAGACCAACGTAGTAGGCGAGAGACTTGAACTCACGGTTCATGGTGGAAAGGCTCTCTTGCCCAGAATAGTGGAAGCAGCGGCGAAAAGCGGCATTTTCGTTGAATCGGTCTCGTTGCGAGAACCGAACCTCGGAGACGTCTTCTTACACTATACTGGTCGAGCGATTCGTGTTGAAGGCGGTGAGGAGCTGCATGGTATGGCGGCTGTCCAAAGGAGACGTATCAAATGACCGAGATCAGGGGGATTTACACCCTTTGGCTACGCGAGATCAAGCGCTACGTCAGGGACAAGGCAAGAATCGTGAGTAGCTTCGTTCAGCCGCTACTGTGGCTTGTGATATTTGGAAGCGCCCTCGGCGCTTTGGTCCGGATTCCGATACCAGGGCTAACCTATCAACAGTACATCTTACCTGGAATCGTTGGACAAACACTTCTCTTCACTTCGATGTTTATAGGCATCTCAGTGATATGGGACAGAGAATTCGGTTTTCTAAAAGAAATAATGGTGGCACCGATCTCGCGTTTCTCCGTTTTTACAGGTAAGCTGTTGGGTGCCAGCACTGATGCCATGATCCAGGGAGTGCTCGTCTTCGTGCTGGGCGCACTTTTGGGGATAACTACTAATCCTTTGATTCTTGCGGAGGCGTTGCCAGTCATGATTCTAGTAACGTTTGGACTGGTAAGCATCGGGCTTACAGTGGCCAGTTTCATGGAAAGCCTAGAAAGCTTCGGGTTGATCGTGAACTTCATTAACATGCCAATGTTCTTCCTGAGCGGGGCAATATTCCTTGTTCGGGGCACGGGTGTTCCAAGCTGGTTGCAGATAGCCGCAAGCTGCAACCCGTTCACTTATGCCGTTGACGCTTTGAGAACAGTGATCCTCGGCGGGTCGTGGCAGCCCCTCTACCCCCTCTACGTGGAACTCCTCGTGGTGACCTGCTTCGATCTTGCCATGATAGCGATCGGAACATGGGCTTTCGGCAGAAGAAAGTAGTCTTCACATGGTTTTTCAAACAAGGCGATACCTCACTAGATAAGTGAAAACGTTTAAGGCTCAACTCCGCTATTCTGCCATGAGCCATCTAATTGAACCGAACCCGTTTAAGAAATCCTTATTTCTTAACATCAGTCTACTTGGTCTTGGTATTTCTAATAGGCATATTAGTTGTCTTATTGCCACTCAATGGAACGGAATGCAACATCGTCTTTAACGTGCAGAATTTTGTTCAAAAGACCATAGGATTACAAGTCTTCCAAGTTTTAACATACTTAGGTGACTTTTACGTTTGGGTCATTCTTGCTTCTATCTACTTCTTTTACGCATACTTCAAGTCAAGAAAGTATCTTGCTTCCGCAAGTGAACTTGCGATCTTCCTAATCATTACGACCGCGCTCACCTATTTGATAAAGATGGTTTTTGCCCGTCCGAGACCGAACTGTTCCGGCATCAGCGTGTATGATGAGGACCTCATGTCTTCGTTTTCATACCCTTCTGGCCACGTTTCCAGAGCCGTCGGCGCATTCATAATTCTGTCGAGAGGAAGCGGAATCAGACAATCACTGGCAACGGTGGCTATATTCTTAGTTTCTTTGAGCAGAATCGTTCTCGGGGCACACTATTTGACAGATGTTGTTGGGGGAATCTTTCTGTCACTTGCGGCTCAACAACTTGCCAACCTTGGCCTGTCGTTTCTGACACGCTCGAATGCGAACGGGCATAGCCATCTATTTGGATAAGAGTCGTACGAGAAAGTGTTATCAGGTGACGCCCTCTTGCCCGCTCTCTTGCCCCGTCGTCAAATCCTGTCCAGAACTTTCGGGCTGGCCCTCGGGACTTTTGGGTTCTTCGCTTTTGGGTTCTTCGTGTATGGGTGCAGCTGCTCTCCTGCGCCTGAACATCGCAATCGCCAGCAACGCGCATGCCGCTGCGACCAGCGTTGAGGCTAGGATGGCGTACTGCGGTATCGTCCAGTTTCCTTGCTCAACCTTCAAACTGGAAACGTCACTCTCCACCTGTCCGATTCCTTGAATTATGATGGTTGCCTTCTCATCCCTGATTGAAGTCACTGTCCCGTTAACTGTGCCCAGAACAGTTTCCATGGTTGCTATCGTCCCGTTTATCGCTGTGACTTTGAATCCTATCGTCTCCAAGTCAGACTGAATCGTTCCCAAAGAGGAGTTTAACGTCACAACGTCTCCCTCAATGCGCGCTAGAGTCAGGTCAAGCGCGTCAAGGCGCACGTTCACTAAGCCCAGATCTGTCCGTATCGTTCCAACAGTTTGGTTGACGGTGGTGAGCACGGCGTTCCACCCTGAGAGGGTTGGGCTCACCAAGAATGATTTGAACGCCGTTCCCAAAGATTGCACCAGGCTTGATGAGTAGCCCGCAGTGATGACCAACGCGTAGGAGCCTGTCTGAGCATCGGCGGGCAACGTGTAAGACGCCTGAGAAAGCCCTTCTGCAACGGGTTGAACCGTCAATGTTTGGTTGGAACCGTCAGGCTTGTAAAGCAAGGCGCTTGAAACCGTGGCGTTGGCTGCGGACCCGTTGAAAGCTGCGTATATCAGAAACGTGACAACTTCGCCTCTGAATTGAAGCGCGCCAACATCTACTTGAACGTTCAGCGGAGTGACATCGACGACGGTGAAGTTGGTTTCACCAAAGACGTTAGCGTCAAAAGCCTTAACGATCCATGTTTCAGCCGTCGAAAATGGCACGTTGAACGTGAACGTGAAATCGCCAACAGAATCTGTGGCCGCATAGCCCAGAAACATGTCGTTAAACGTGATTTCCACTACGCTGCTGGGAGTAAACTGGACACCCGTGACTGTTACGCCTGTTCCGACGGGGCCTCGTGACGGACTTAAGCTAACCAAGAATTGCACGTTGACCTGGACTGATATTACGTTGTCGCTGACAATGGTTTCACCAGTGACGGGCTGAACGTACATGGTCACATTGTGGGTCCCATTTTCAAGAGGATTCCAAAAGAGCACAACCGGCGTGGCGAACGAGTCACTTGCCAAAGGTTGAAGGATCGTTGAATCAACAACGGTCCCATCGACAAGAATGCTTACGTTAACGTTGCTTTCGCTGCTTGATCCAAAATTAAGAACAGTCAGGCTGATCGGAACCATGTCTCCAGGTTGAACAAAAGTTGGCATATCATATCTGTACAGGAACAGATCGTGCTGTAACGGTTGCTGTTCAACGGCTTTCCTTGCGTTGACTCTTCCAGCGCCATAGATCACGTCGAAACCAGGGTCTCCCAAATCGTCAGAGGTGAAGCTCAATTGACCTCTTACCCAGTCTCTCGTCGCGTTGGGAAAACTGCTCCAGATGAGAGCAGCCACACCTGCGGCCTGCGGACAAGCCATTGATGTGCCACTCAGATAATCATAGTTCATAGACTCAGAGTAGGGATAATCGTTCAGTGTCACATGGTATGTGGGCATCGTTGAAAAAATGTTGACGCCAGGTGCTGAAACCGCAATCCAGCTTCCCCAGTTTGAGAACGCCGCCTTTGTGTCGAACGCGTTTGTGGCGGCAACCGCGACAACTTCGTCGTAGGCCGCGGGGTAAAACCTCGCATCAGAATTCGAGTTTCCTGCCGCAGCAAGCACTAGGACCCCATGCTGGTACGCGTAGCGAACAGCATCGTGAATGAGCGAACTGTCAGAACCACCGCCCCAGCTGTTGCTCAGAATGCGCGCACCTTTTTGCACTGCGTCGATTATGGCATTCGCCAAGTCGGTTTCAAGACCCCAGCCAGTGGCGTTCAAGGCTTTCTCAGCCATGATGCTGACCTGAGCAATCCCTGCAATGCCCACCCCATTGTTCAAGACCGCTCCAATTATTCCAGCAACATGTGTTCCATGTCCATTATCGTCGATCGGATCACTGCTATTGTTGACCCAGTTTTTGCCAAGGGCAACGTAGTTGTTCTTCAGGTCAGGATGGTTATAATCAATCCCAGTATCTATGATGGCCACAAGCACGGACGAGTTTCCTGTGGTCGTGTTCCATGCCCAGTCAGCCTGAATCTTGGGCAGAGCCCACTGATTGCCGTAGAGCGGGTCGTTCGGAACGAACTGTACCTCGAACAGCATGTTGGGTTCCACGTATCTGGCCAGCCCTGTCCTTTGGACCTCATTCGAAAGAATTGACAAATTGTCTGAAGGCACGTCAACAACAATCGCGATAGCCTGCCCTTCAACTGAAACGTTGCTCACGCTTTTTCCTCCTGTTCTCAGAACAAGGCTTGTCAATTCGTCATAGGCCCATGGAGTTGTCTGATTTACGCCTATAACCAACTGATTTGGATCACCATTAACTGAGACAAGGCCATTATGCCCCGTGGATTGAGGCAAGCTTGAACTCTGAACAGCAGAGACTCTGAAGGCAACATTGCTAACGCTTGCGACAACTATCAATACCATGAAAAACGCTGCAAAACGTTTCAACATAGCTTTCCATTATTCCCCCACAAACACTTCTTTGAAAATAATCCGAATCATAGGATATAAGCCTTAAAGCTTTGTCGGATAAGCATCTGACCTGCAGCAATCGAGCAACGAACTTGACAGCTTATTCGCACATTCATTGCACTTCACAAAGGACATGCCGCGCACTCACGTTAACATTGTCAGGTTGTCCACATGTGGCGTAACTGTTTTGCGAGTTTTTTCCAAGAAAATGGACTTCAAAGCGCGCACTAACAGCGAATCAAGAATTAAAGGTCAAACCGCTTTCTCTCAAGCGCGCAGTTGCGCCTCCAGCTGCGGGTTCTGTTTCCTTGTCGTCTGTTTTGAAAGGCTGTTTCTTTTCGTCTGCTAGCTTTTTATATTGAAGAATCTTTGGCTGGTCAGCTTGGATTTCGCTCAACAGTATCGTTGCCTTCTTGAGCAAAGAGCAAATGGTCTCTGCATTCGGTATTGGAACATTATGTTCCATAAGCCAACTACAGGATACGCTTAACTGTTCAAGAAGCTCTAAGTTAAGCTGATGCATACGTTTTAATTCTGTAAGAGTATCGATGATTTCTGTGACGGTATCATGAGGCAAGGTCGTTTTCCCTCATTTTCTTGGCGTATTCTTCTAGCTTCCTCTTTGTTTCTTCTACCTGTTTGTTAAAGTCTTCCGCAAATTTGGCAAGTATAGCAATTTCTTTTGAGTTAACGGTTGCTTTAATGCCTTCGATGTCAGCCTTCACCTTTGACACATCCATTCCAAGCGTATCGCGGATTTCTTTAATGCTCTCCTTTAATTGATCCAAATCCGCAATATTCTGTATTGCATTCTCCATCAGATTTTGAACTAGGTTACCGAGTATCGTGTAAATATCAGCAAACTGGTAGAACATGAATCCTTTTGAAGCGTGAAATGCCTTTGCAGATGCCAAATCGTGTTTTAATGCTCTGTCCATTCTAAACGTAGCCAATGTTTGTTGATGGTAATTGCGGTTTATTCTCGGAATAAATTGTTTGTTTATTTTTTGCTTGCCCTTGTCAAGTACGTTTTGAAGGTATTTTTCTGTTGCTTCATTCATTTTTTGCCTTTCTCCTGTTTCTGTATCCAATCTCGCACAGCTTGGTCTATGAGTTCGCCCAGAGTTATGTCGCATTCAAGAGCTGCTATTTTGGCTTGCTTCCATAACTGAGGGCTAACCTTCAGAGAGGTTACGATTTGTTCTTTTTCATTTGTTGGCGTTTTCAATCACCGATAGTTAATACTACTAGGTCGTATAAATAGTTTTAGCTTATTATGTTGTGGTAGTGCGTTCGTAGTAAGCCTTAAATAGCTGTTTAATACTATACTACTAGATAGTGGTGTAGTAACATGGCAACATTGAACCAACGTGAACAAAAAGGCTTAGACATCGCAAAAATGCCAAACCAGATCAATAGAATCGATGCAGAGACATACGTTGTAAAATCACAGTCAAACAACGGAGAATACAAGGTTTTCAAAGTCTCTGGAGAATGGTACTGTGAATGTGCAGATCATGTTTATCGCCATGAAAAGTGCAAACATATTTTTGCAGTTGAATTTTCAAGCCAAATCAGAAAAGAAGTCCAAACTAGCCGAGTTATTCAAGAGGTAAATGTTCAGGATTGCCAATATTGCGGTTCAAGCAACCTCAAGAAAGATGGAATTAGAAGGAATAAGACAGGAGCTATTCAGAAGTTCCATTGCCGAGATTGTCACCACTACTTTACCATTAACATTGGCTTTGAAAGAATGAAGCATAATCCTCAAGCTATCACCTCTGCCATGCAACTATATTTCAGCGGAGAGTCTTTAAGGAATACTCAGAAATCGCTAAAATTGTTAGGCGTGGAAGTTACTCATAAAACCGTTTTCATGTGGATCAAGAAGTACGTTAAATTGATGAAGGATTATGTTGAGAATTTCAAGCCTAACGTAAGCGACACATGGAGAGCCGACGAATTATACGTTAAAGTCAAAGGCAACATGAAGTATGTTTTCGCTTTGTTGGACGATGAGACTCGTTTCTGGATTGCTCAGGAAGTTGCAGAGACAAAGTACAAGCATGACGCAAGAAAACTCTTCGAACTAGGAGAACAATTAATGGGAAAGAAACCTGCCACATTGATAACCGATGGTTTGCTAATTTATCATGATGCTTACAAAAAAGCCTTCTGGACAAGGAAGGGCCCACGAACCCAACACGTTAGACACATCGCCTTTAGAGGAGATAGAAATAACAACAAGATGGAAAGGTTCAACGGAGAAATCAGAGACAGAGAAAAAACCATGCGAGGACTCAAAACCAAAGAAACGCCGATTCTCTCAGGTTATCAGATTTTCCACAACTACATCAGACCACACGAAGCATTAGAAGGAAGAACACCAGCGGAAGCTTGCGGTATCACGGTAGAAGGAAAAAACAAGTGGTTGACATTGATTCAAAACGCAAGCAAAAAATAGAAGGGAGATGCTAGCTTTTCTTCCAAGTGGCATTTGTTTTGAGTTCGTTAAAGCCCTTTTCTAGATATTCTATTTTTGTTTTTATTTCTACGATTGCCATGCCTTGACTTATGGTTCTTTTTCTAGATACTGTAAACTTATCTATGATGGCTAGCGTTTAAAAAATTATGAGATTTCTGAACACATACGACCAATGTTATCAATGCTATCATCAGAAAGACCAAGCTTTCCCAATGATTAAACAGATCAAGATTCGTTATCGGACTCCAAGTTCCACCGACTGATGGGTTCGTTGGCTGAGTTGGATTAGATGGAGCACTTGGGATGGTCAGATCAGCCTCGTAGGCTTCCACGTTTAATGTTGGTCCACTAATATCTAATGCTCCCCAAGCAATGTTATGAATAACGACATAATAGGTTGCATCTTGTTGAGCTGTAAAAGTGAAACTCGCCTGATGTCCACTTTTTTTCAAAAGATACCCATAAGGAGAGAGTATTGCACCGCCAGCAGCAAAGTTCCAATGGTCTTTTTGTTGTTGCGTTAATAGCCATACGATTGGGTCAGGGAAGATAGTTTCAGTTGTTTTCCATGAAACAAAAAGAGTTTCACCAGAATGCATAACATAGCCGAAGTCCGAACCAATCAATCCCGTTCCATCAGTCAAGGTGTCGCGGTAAACGATGAAGTTTTGTTTTCGCTCAAGAATCGTTGTCGAATCAGCATTCGCTATTGGGCTACAGAGACAAATCACGACAAGCAAGTATACGACAATTACCACTATAATGCCTTTCAAGACGCTTCTCCCCTCTCCCTCTTCCATTCAAACATACTCAGAGGTTGAATTTAGCATTTTTCCTCTGAAGCTAATGAAACTAAACCGACGTAGTATAGGCATATTCTTAGTGATCTATGGGTTCTGCGCAGGAATTGCGATAAACTCTGTCAGCTATTTGGTTAGCGCGCAAGGTATGGATAACTTGAGGTATGTCGTCGCATTAATTTTCCAGCCCTTTGCTCTTTTTCTTCCTTTCTCAACGGTAAACACCTTTCTAACTGGGATGTATCCTTTCGCAGTAATGTTGATCGGCTTCTACCTTGCGCTGCCTCGGAAACGCAAAGCCTAAGACAACTGTTGTCAGGAATACCAGCGTTTTCTGTTCCAACCCTCACGCCTAACGACGAAGCGAATATCTTTTCTAGGCCTGAAGGCTCGGTTGAGTTGTCCAGCTTTCTTGATAGCGGTTCTTTTCAAGCGAAAATGTGTTCCAGCAACAATGCGAATCGGATGCTTGCCTTCTTTTCTTGCGACAACCCATTTGCTTTTGCGATGTCCCAAACAACTTCACAGAGGAAAAATCGCCAATCAGCCATGAGTGAATAGATGATTCTTCTAGAACTATCTTTCATAAGCCGTAATAGCGTACGCGATACTAAGTGCCAAGACTGCACCAGAAGGAGAAGAGAGAGAGGGGAAAGGGCAAGAAAGGGAGAAAGGAGAAAAAATCCTGCCCTTCCCCTCATTCTTCTATAATGTTCTCTGTAATTGCTAATTTAAAACCTTGTCGGGGTGCGCGCTACAAAAAACCATGACAAAAAAGTCTAGAAAGCTCATATGGGCCCGTTTTGAATGTAACAGACGAAAAGTAACAAGGAGATAAAACAGACGAAGAGGTACCAGAACCCAGCTGCGAGTATTTTAAATAGCACTTACTCCTAAACGCCTAGGCAAGAGGTTAAAAAATTGAATAGCAAGACTATAGGTGTGGGCCTCGGTGCTATACTGATCATCATTGCTCTAATACTCGGCGCGGTCCGCTATTCCGGTGCTTACGACTTCGGGATAGCCTACGGTTCAGGCAATGGTTGGTACTTTTACGGTTTAGCCGGAGTCATCGGCTTGGTTGGCATCATAATAGCCGCATGGGCCCTGATGAAGAAGGAAACACCAAAGGCAACAACAACAACCAAGTAGCTCCTATTGAGTTGACGCGCATACTCTCGAAGTCGAGATGTGAATGCGAGAAGTAGGTGGGGGCCTCATATCACTACTAGTGCTCCTTGAGAAGAATGAGCCCCGTATGTTGCAGTTTTGCTTACATGGACGTTTCAGATCCTACGAGCACTTCCACGATCTAAGCTGACGACCTAGAACGGTTCTGTTTTTGGCCCACTGATCAAGTCAAGTAAGCATCGTTTCTGACTATTTCACAGCGGATGGTATGTATTTTAGAGCAGCTGCAACAGCTCCGTAAACACCGACATCCTCGCCCAGAGGTGTAACCATAATCTTCGGAACCCTGTTTATCGCGTAGTCTTTCACGTATTTATTGATTGGAGACAGGATCATTTTCTTGTTCCTCAATGTTACAGTGCCACCAACCGTGATAAGGGACGGGTCGTAGGCGTTTATCACGCTCGCGAAGCCCATTGCGTTCAGAACCCCAATTTCGTTGACGAGTTTGACAGACAGACTGTCGCCCTTTTTTGCACAGGCGAACAGGTCAGCTGCAACCAACCTTGACAGGTCGCCTCCTACTGTATTGAACAGCAAACTTTCCTTCACCGTTTTCGCACGCATTTCTTTGAATCTCATTCTGGCATAGTTCGGAATGTTTCTCCCAGAGCAATAAGCTTCCCAGTGGCCACGTCTTCCGCAGCCACATGTCAGCCTGCCTTGAGAGTCTATGACGAAATGACCGACTTCATGGGCGTTCCCATCTTTTCCCAAGAGCAAAGTGCCGTTAACGATCGCTCCGCAGCCTAAGCCGGTGCTTATGGTTATGTAGACGCAGTTGTCCAGCCCTTTTGCGGCGCCGAACATTTTTTCGCCGAGAACCGCCCCGACACAATCGTTGATCAAACATGCTGGTACGCCGAGCTTTTCTGTGATGGGCTTCGTGATAGGTATACGGTCAAACGGCAGGTTCGGCGGTTTGAAGAGCACGCCCTCGTCTTGAATCAGAGGGCCCGCCGACACGATCCCTACGCCCAGTAATGATTTGACGTCAAAGCCATGTTTAGTGCATAAGAAACGCGTAAGCTTGACTATCTGGTCGGAGATCGCCTCGGCGTTTCTCTTGTCAACCTCTTCGCTTCTCTTCTCAATGAAGTTGCCCTTTTCGTCTGAGAGCACAACTCTTACGCGGGTACCTCCCAAGTCTACTCCAATCAAGTGTGCACCTTGGATCGAGCCTTTCACTGGCGCTGCACTCTCCAAGTCGCAACTTTCAATATTTTCATTCCCACCAGTTACTGTGCAGAATCGGAATATTGCTCTTTTGGAGTAGCTACGGGCTAGTTCCGCTGATCGTCTCTTGCTGTCCTTCAGCTTGTCCCTTTTCTAAGGGACACAAATGCTGTCAGGGGGCTCTGTGACTACTTCTGCTTCTCGGCTTTTTCGCGCAGTTAACGTTTACAGCTTTTGCAAGTCGCCTGAAGTCGGCGTCAGTCATCCACTCGGTCTTCAGGTACGCACAGATTCTTTTGTCACTCAGTCCCAGTCTTCTTGCCTCCTCAACTGCACATCGGTAGGCCTCGACTTCTGTCGGCCTTTCTGTGTAGGAGTAGTTGTGGTCGAAAAGCTCCTTCCCTTCGGCAAACTGCTTGACATGAACTAACTCATGGATTATGTCGAGGTATATCTCGACCCTGTTGCCCCTGCATAAATAATCTGCGCTGGCTATGAGGTGTCCGTCGACCTCGCTGACGCCCATGTAGCCTCTTCGCCCAATGAACTCTACCCTCAGATTTGACAGAACGTCATCCGTCTTTTGGCCGAAGATCTTCTTCACGGCTTCAACGTTCTCGAAACCGCTGAAGTAATCTTTGAACGGGTAGGTTGATACTGGAGCCTTGCGGACTATTCTCACGGGCAAGCGTGGCGTTACCGTTGTTTGTTCCTTCCTGCGGTCTTCATCCCGAAGAGAGTTGTTAGTAAAGTTTATCCTCTCGTATAAGTCTTGAGAATCGTCAATCCATCGTGAAGAGGGCTGAGCGCATGACGTTCCACGTAAGGAAAATGTCAAGGGCAGATTTCGAGTTCGCCGTCCGCATCACCGGCCTGATGGGCTGGGGGTTGGCGGAGCAAGACTTTGAATTCATGATGGAGTTGGAACCGGAGGGGTGTTTTGTGCTTCTTGACGGCTCGGACAGGGTGGGAATCGCGACCGCCGTGAGCTATGGCAAGCTCGGCTGGTTTGGAAACCTCATCGTCGACGAGAGCAAAAGGAACAGGGGTGCAGGAACACTGCTGGTCAAGCACGCTCTTGAGTACTTGACAGAAAAAAACGTTGAAACCGTCGGCTTGTACGCGTACATGGAGAAAATCCCGTTCTACAGGAGGCTCGGCTTCAAACGCGACTCCGAGTTCACAGTCTTGAAGGGGAAAGGCTTTTCTTCGCCAGTCGGGGCTAATGTGAGAAAAGCTGAAGAACAAGAACTGGCGGATGTCATCGCCTTCGACGAGTCTTGTTTCGGCGCATCCCGTAGAAGGATGCTTGAACCGATTCTCATGGACCGTGACAATTTATGCTTCGTATCAACCGAAGATGGGCAGGTCTCAGGGTTCTCGGCCGCAAAAGTGTACAGGGGCGTAGCTGAATTAGGCCCCCTAGCGTGCAAGAGGGGACAGGCCAAAACGGCACTCGATCTGTTAAGAGCCACTTTAGGCGCGGTGGAGGGTCTCGAAGCGTCAGTGTTTGTTCCGAAAAGGGAAAAGCGGGTTGTTTCCATGTTGCTGGAATCTGGCTTCCATGAAAGCTTCCGAGTGGAAAGGATGTTTTATGGTCCATCGGTCACTGGAGATTGCGTCCTCATGGCTGAATCTTTGGAGAGAGGGTGATCATGAGTTGTCGTCCGACCTGTGCAGAATAATCGTTGAAGACTTTCTGAAGAGTTCATGGCCTTGTGTCGATGCCTTAGTGCGGGAACTCGGCACGTTCAAAGAGGATATAAGAAAACCCGTCAACCTGTATTACCTCAAGAACGGGCAGAGAAGCGACGTTCCGTGTGACGGCTCACACTTCTTCCTAAGATGCTCCGTTGAGTATTCAAACCCGCAGCTCACGGTTGAAGAGGTTCAGGGAATCATAGCCACACGTCTGCTTGAGGTCTGCGCTAACTACTTTCACCAGCGTGGATTGCATGAGCCGACCGTGCAGGACACGGAAGAAATATGCACATTGCTGAAGAAGCCTCCTGATGGATTTGTCGTCTCTTTCCTGCTGAACACCGACGATATCGAGGCGGACAGGTATTCGATGAACCCGCTTAAAGAGTCGATAGTGAACAGCGGGCAAAGTGCCCTTCCGGCCGCTGCTGTGAGCACAGAGAAGCTTGAGATAGACCAGCAGTTCGCACAGAAGTATGAAGGGTCACTTTTCTGCAAGGGCGAAGTTGAAAGGATATATCGCCACCTCAAGTCTGGCAACAAGAGCTACGTGGACATGATAGACGCCGTAAAATATGAACACTTGGAAAAGCTGTCAGAGGCTTTCGGCATCGACATGCTTCTTTACTCGATGCGGTTACCACTGAGTGCTCTGGAAAAAGAGTCATCAGACGGCTTGCTACACTACATCATAAGAGAGGCTCACAAGGACTATTCGTCGGTTGAGCTAGTTTACAGATGCATGGGCAGAAGCATGAAGAACCTGACCACACTTTTGACGGTTCCACATTCGCCGAAGGGCTACGGGTCAAAACGTGCCGTGAGAGGGAGGATCTACTTCGACGGAACCAAGCTCAAAAGCGTCAAAGTCGACTATCGAACGACGCTGCTTTACCCGAATGCGATCGACCCTTCAGACATCAGCCTAGCAAAAGCTGATGACAGTTTCACGGTGGAAGGTGAAAAGTTGGTCAACTACAACTTCAAGGAAACGCCGTCTTCACCCCAGTTCTTCCTGTACTCTCTGACGTCACCGGAAAACGCTGTTCTGTGGCACGGCATCGGAGCCTTCGGCGCTTCAGAGTTGTTGAAGAGCTACACTACGACGCGACTGGCATGCTCAACAGGCTCCTTGTTCAAGGATCTGAACGGAAAATACGGCGTCACAGTCAGAATTCCTTTGCAGTTCAACCTCGTGCCAAAGAACATGTGGTTCCATCCTTTACACCGCAACATTGACGCAAGCGTCGGATGCGTTGGAAACTTGAAAGACCTAGCTGACCTAGGAATGAAGATGGAGCATCTTCCAACAGAGCCATATATCCGAAAAGAATAAGATAGCATGATGGTGCAACCATGTTTTTCAAACAGATCAAATATCGAGGCGACAACTTCTCCTACGTCATCGCAGATGAGAACAGCAGAGAAGCCGCGGTCGTTGACCCCAGTTACAACGTCGACGCAATAAGCCTTCTGTTGCACACCCAAAACCTGATGGCTAAGTATGTCATAAACACGCACAGTCACGGGGACCACACTGCGGGCAATGAAGACATAAGGTCAGCCTTCGGCGCAAAAATCGTCGCCCACAAACTCTCAAGAGCCAGGAAGGATACAGCAGTGGTTGAAGGCGACGTTTTGGAGCTTGGCAAAGTCTCAATCAAGGTCGTTCACACCCCAGGACACAGCCCAGACAGCATATGCTTACTAGTCAACGGGAAAGTACTGACCGGTGACACTCTTTTCGTAGGCGAGTGCGGAAGAACAGATTTGGGCGATGGAAGTTCCGAGGACATGTACCACAGCCTCTTTGACAAGCTGATGAAACTTGACGACAACGTCGAAGTTTATCCGGGCCACGACTACGGACCGAAGCCCAACTCAACGGTCGGCGAAGAAAGGCGGTCGAACTACACACTGCAAAAGCGCACCGTTGAAGAATTTGTCGCTTTCATGGAAAAGCCATAGATTCCGACTACGGCTGTACCTGTCTGACGGTCAACTTTATTATGAACATGTTTGTAAGACACTGAAACGTATGCGCGGCTGAAAGAGGAAGGTGAATGTCCAACAAAGCTGTTTCCTTCTCGATTAACATGGAAATTCCCGAAAGCTTCGTGGGAAGCTTGTTGGACTATATTTATCAAAAATACCTCGTGCCCCAAGGACAAAGGTTTGCCAACATCTCAAGAGTCACGGTCGGCGGCCGTTCTTCCCTTACCTTCACAACTCTGGATCAGTCTGGAACACGTCTTCTAGAAGTGGTGGTCAATGGTGGGAAGCCGATTGAAGTAAACATGACGCCGCTAAGTGAAAACCTCCCTGAAGACACGATAACCCAAGTTAGGCAGGACCTCGTGATCTCAGTTCAATCATTTGAAGAAAAGGTTAGAGCGGGCACACTCTTCTTTGCGTGGCGAGAAGGTGAGAGGATTGTACCAGAAAAGATTTCTGGTAAAGAAAAGAAACCGTTGAACCGCATTTTTCTCGAGACTCAAGTTTTCCTCTTCGTCATATTCATCACGCTAGGCTTGTTCCTGTTCTTCCTCATCGGTCCTTACACGCCGATTGTCCTACTGGCGTTTATGTTGATATTCGTCGTGTATTCACCGAAGATTATTGAAAGAACCTCAGACTGGCGAATCACCGAAGAGAACCCGACAATACATATTCTTGAATACAACGTGCCGATTGAACGACAGGACGATTTCAGGCAGAAGTACCCTCCTAAAAAGCTCGCAGAAATAAAGAAAGAGATTTATCAAGAGACAATCGCCAAGAACGGGGAAATCAACTGCGAGACGACTGGGCAGATTTTTAGAAAGTATGGACTTGAGTGCAGCCCAGAGAATCTGTCTTCAACAAAGGTAAATGTTTACGAACTTGTAAAAAAGGTGGCAGACAAATTCCATTTTAAAGTGCCAGAGATCGTGGTCACCAACACTTTAGCTCCTAACGCAGCTGCCTCCGGCCCAAGCCCAAGCCGAGGAATAGTCTTGATTACCACGGGGGCTCTCGTACAACTCGAGGAAGACGAGCTTCTCAGCGTCCTAGGACACGAGTTTGGACACCTAAGAGGGCGTGATCCCTTCTGGCTCTACGGACTATCTGCTGTGCAATACCTTCTGTGGTTCTACGTAATCTTCGGATTCTTTCCAACAAGCTCCATTGTTCTTCTCTTCATCTATTTCTGGGTGCTCTCGACGATCACGTATTTCATCGCCAAGTTCTTCGAAGCAAGGGCAGACTTAACGTCAGCGATCGTAATGGGACAACCAAACATTCTGGCCAACGCGCTAGAAGAAATAGGGTTCAAAAGACTTCTCTATGAGCGGATCCCTGCGTATCGCTTTCAAGAATGGATAAGCTTTGATCCACATCCGCCTATCTACTTCAGAGTCGAAAGACTCAGAAAGTTTGGAGCTGTCACAGAAATAAAACACCCCCTTCTTCAATCCGCAAGGGACGTCACCAGAGGCTTCCTGAAAAGCCTATAGACTCCCCAGATGCGCTTGCTCAAAAGGAGTAACTTCCCATTCACACGTCGATCGACACTTGGTCTTCTAATACCCTTGTTCCATACGCAGGTTCAGATTTTTGTGCAGGTCCTTTCACCACGGCACCGGTTAGAACGTTGAAAACTGAACCGTGACACGGACACGTTACGTTTTCCCCCCTTAACGTGCCGTCTGAAAGCAAGCAGCCCATGTGTGTGCAACGATTGCCAATCGCGTAGTACTTGCCTCCCACGTTGGCAACGCAGATCTCTTTTCCTCCTGCGCCGGCTTCTCTCATCTCACCTGGCTTCAGGTCCCTTGTCGAAGCGACTTTCACAAACCCCATCCGCGAATTCACCTCTCAGTCTCTACTTATCAGTCGAATTAGAGCATAAGAGATTTGTCATCGTGCAGTGCCCACGAATTTAACAGGAAAAACTTGACTTCGGATCATAAACGAGTAAGTGTGTGGTTACACGAATAGTGGCTGAACCAATCTGGATCATTGACGGCCCCTGAACAGATTTTGTCTAGAGGCATCGAATAGAAGTTTGTTTTCAGCGCGTTTATAAAGGAGAGTTGCGCATTATTAGGGCGCGGTAGCGTTCTGTTGAGAACATGAGACAGAGACACAACGCTACACACAATTAAAAACAAAAGGAGTGAAAAAAATGGCAGAGAGTTCGAAAATTGTTTTCATTGGCAGGAAACCAGCAATGAGCTACGTCCTGGCGATCATTACCAGCCTATCGGCATCCAACAGCAAAGAGATAACACTGAAGGCAAGAGGACAAGCAATCACGACAGCGGTTGACGTTGCTGAGATAACGAGAAGCCGCTTCCTCAAGGACCTGAAAGTTCAAAAGATCGCCATAGGTACAGAGCAGATGCCCGCCAGGGAAGGCGAAAGCGGTGCAAGAGCGGTTTCTACAATGGAAATAACGCTGGCAAAGGATTAGAAAAAGAAATCCTAAAAAACCAAGTACCCCATTTGGCGAGAACCTCGCCTTTTCTTTCTTTGTTTGACTTCTGTTAGACGCGAGTGGACACACGCTCTGTGCGCATCATGCTGAGCGACAAACCTCAGAACTTCCGCGAGATCAGCTATCACTTTAACGCTCAGCTGCGCTGGCGAAGTGGCCACGACATGCGCGGGATTTTCAATCTATGAACTTTTGAGCTCGTATGCCACACCTTGACTGCCTTCTTCTTTTGTTGCAACGTCTACTTTGCAATCGTCCAAGACGGAAAGACAGATATTCCGGTCTGGAGTTTCGCATGGTGGGGGAGAAGGCGGTTGCACAGCAAAGTGCCCTACTTGCTCATGGTACTAGTGTTGATGCTAGCTGTTAGCACGTTTGAATTCCTTTACCTGAGGAACTCTGTTCCAAACGTCTCTGCAGTCGTGGCTACAGGCAGCATCGGCATCTACTGGGATGCGGGCTGTACTAAGACAGTGTCTTCAATAGATTGGGGTGTTCTATCGCCCGGGCAGACAAAGGAAGTTGTGGTCTACGCTCGGAACGAAGGTAATCAGCCAGTTCTGCTGACAATCGCGCCGATGAATTACAGCCCAGCGAATGCTTCCGAGTTTCTGAATTTCACTTGGACCTGCGTGGACGCAGGGGTCGTACCGGGCAAGGCTGTTCAGGTTACGCAAAGCCTTTATGTTTCTCCGAACGCAGGGGGCATTTCTGCTTTTGGTTTCGACATAGTTTTCGGTGTGGAAGGGTACATTCTTGGAGACATTAACGGGGATGGTGTCGTCAACGTACTTGACGTGATAATGCAGGCGGCAGCATTCGGATCTACTCCGAAAGATAGCAATTGGAACCCGCGGGCCGACTTGAATGATGATGGTATCGTGAACATTCTTGATGCTATCATATTAGGTCAACTAATGTATCCAGGGTAACATGCTTAAGCTAGGGCGCACGTCTTCGTGTTAGAAAAAGAAGTTCGATAATGTGGTTCGTTCAATTCCGTAAACACTAGGCTCTTCCTTTCTTTGAAATTGTAAAAGGCACGGCAGTGATTTTCTTCAGCGCGCAGAGGAATCATCATTCTACAAGATTTCTGACGCCTGCGGACCTCTCTTCTCTCTGCGATCTCGAGATCGACAAAGTCGATAAATAGTCTTCAACTCGTTCTGTTCGATGATTTTTTGCTGCTATTCCCTGTTGGAAAGTAAAACGATGTAGTCAGCGGTGTCTGCACACATGTCAGCAGCCTGTTCAATGAATTCGATCAAATCGTCAAAGATTACCATGGTGCCCGCGTTCATCTGCTCTCCGTATTTGATGAACAATTTCTTTGTCTTAAGATAATCGTCGTCAATTCGATGCTCGATCTCTTCAACTTTCTTGGAACCTTCTGTCGCTTCTGCCGGAGCCACCGAGATCTTCTCGATGCTGTTATGTAGAGCACGGGCACAATCCACCAGGTCCGATGTCATGCACACCGTGTTTTCGCGGAGCTCCTGCGGAATCTGAGTGTCTCCGAGCATCTCCATACACCTTGCAGCATCCTTCACATCATCAGCCAGAGTGTCGAGCCTTTTCACAAGATGAAGCAGGTCCTCACGATAATCAGCAACCAAAGCTGCACCCTTTGACAGTTCCTTGAAAACGTCCATTCGCAGACGGTCCACCTCTTCTTCAGTCTTGAAGAGAATCTCAATCCGCTGCATCGCTTCCTTTGTCTTCCCTTCTGCAATGCCCTTCGTTGCCTGATGTAACAGCGTTACAGTATCGATTGCTTTCGCTATCTGCTCTTGAGCCAAGTCTAAAGCTTTTGTCCTGCGACGCTTTTCAAACCATGCATAGCTTCTTTTTTCCAAGTTCTACGTCTCCCGTAAAACTACCTTTCCATATTTGCTTATAACCTTTCTTAGGCCCAAAACCTCAGGGTAAGCTTCACCTTAGACTTATTTTCTCGCCGCTCGCGATGTAATAAATCGCTTCACCAACGTAAGTTGCGTGGTCCGCTATCCTTTCGAGGTACCTGACCACCAAAAGGTTGCAGACTATGCATTTTGTGGTGGGAGGAGCCTTTGACAACTTGTCCAGATATTTGGAGTACATCTCGTCAACCTCGTTCTCAGTGCTCGCAAGAGACTTGGCCAGTTCTCCGTCATTAGTCCTTAGGGCTCCTATGCTCGTCCGAACCATATACAACGTTTTCTCGGTCATCCTTTCCATCATATCCCATGAGTACGCGCATTTCTCTGAGGCAGCGAATTTTCGGTGGGTAAAAGAGATGTCCCAAGCATACCGGCCGTACCTTTCAAAGTCGTAGGCGATTTTCATGTAGGAATTTATTATCCTCAAGTCTGACGCAACAGGCTGATACTTCACTATCAGCTCGAATGCCTTGTCTTCAACGCTTACGGTCATTGTGACCAGCATTTCCGACAGTTCTCTGACTTGTTCACTTACGTCCCTGCCATCCATGAACCCTGCGACAGATGTCCTGACTGCCTTTTCAGCGGCCTCGCCCATCTTTAGGACGCTAGCAGTTAGTTGTTCTAAACCGATGTCTAACAGTCTGCTCAAATTCTTCACCTAACCGAATTTTCCAGTGATATACTTCTCCGTAAGTTCATTCGTTGGATTTTCAAACACGCTTCTTGTATTTCCATACTCAACGAGTCCTCCTAAATAAAGAAACGCCGTGAAATCGGACACTCTTGCTGCCTGCTGCATATTGTGCGTGACTATCACTACGGTGTAGTTTTCCTTGAGGGACACTATCAACTCTTCTATCTTGGAGGTAGCAACTGGATCGAGGGCTGAACAGGGTTCGTCCATCAGTATGACTTCAGGCTGCAACGCAATTGCTCTTGCGATGCACAGTCGTTGCTGCTGCCCTCCCGAGAGGCTTGTCCCTGGCTTCTTCAACTCGTCCTTCACCTCATCCCATAGGGTGGCCTGTTCAAGGCTATGCCTGACGATCTGGTCAAGGTTCTTCCCCTTCTTCAACCCCGTCAACCTCAATCCAGCTGCCACGTTATCGTATATGGACATGGTGGGAAAAGGGTTAGGCTTCTGGAAAACCATCCCGACCCTTCTACGGATCAGCACTGGGTCAACTCCTTTGGCGTAAATGTTTTTTCCGTCAAGAAGCACCTGTCCCGAAACTCCCGCTCCAGGAACCAATTCATGCATTCTGTTGAGACACCGCACGAACGTTGATTTTCCGCAACCAGAGGGGCCTATTATGGCGGTAATTATGTTGGCTCTAATGGGAAGATTTATGTTTGTCAAGGCCCGTTTAGCGCCGAACCACGCATCCAGTTTTCTGCTTTCCATCTTTTCGGAGGTTAGCGCTGAATCTTGCATATTAGGAGCCTCCTTAGCGTCTGCATTACCTTCATTCATCTTTTCACTTTCCAAGCCGACGGCTAACCACTCTGACGCCGATGTTAAGGCTTAAGGCTATCAGAATCAAGACCAGCGCCGCTCCCCAGCCTTGTGCTATGAAGGGCGCATAAGGTAATGCTGCATCCCTGTAAATCCTCAACGGGAGAGCGTCCATTGGTTGACCAAAGCCTTGGAAGAAATATTGACTGCCGAGAATCGTCATGATGAGGGGCGCAGTTTCGCCGGCGATTCTAGCTACGGCGAGGAGAGCTCCGGTAACCAGACCTTTCTTTGCGTCTGGCAACACGACGCTGACTATGGTTCTCCAATTGCGCACGCCGAGGGCAAGTGATGCTTCACGAACAGAGTTTGGAACTAGCTTCAACGATTCTTCAGTGGTCCTAGCAACGATGGGAATCAAAATGAATGAAAGGGCAAAGGCGCCTGCAAGTGGAGAATAGTGACCGAGAGTGAGAACTACAATAGCGAAGACCGTGATTCCGACGACTATGGATGGAACCCCCGTTAGCGCGTTATTGAAAATTCTCATCAGAGCGGCATACGCGCGCACGTACTTGTTGTTGCCGTGTTCGGCCAAGAATATTCCTGACATTACTCCGAGTGGCATGCCGATAAGGCAAGTAAGGCCTATCAGGATTGAAGTACCCTGTATTGCAGGGCCTATCCCGCCTGCGGACGTTGACCCTATTACACCAGCGGGTTGAGTAATGAACTGAGAGCTGAGCTGTGGCGCTCCATTCACGATGACTTCGATGAGAATGCTCAGCAAGGGTATGATGGCGATGACTACGCATCCAAGGCTGAGTACGAAGAAGAGTCTATTCTTGAACTTCCTATAGGCGTAGCTTGTCACTTACTCGACGGCACCCCCTTTGATTTTGAGGACGCGGGTCACCATGATTTGGGCAATCACGTTTATTGAAAGACTTAGCAGAAGCAAGAACAATCCAACGCCTATGTATGCTGACAATTCCAGAGAACCCGGCGTCGCCTCCAAGAAGTCATTGGCTATCAGCGATGCCATCGTCTGGCCAGGTCTGAACAGAGAGGTAGGGATGGCAGCCGGACCGATGGCATTTCCGATCACCATGGTGACTGCCATCGTCTCGCCGACGGCCCTACCGAGACCCAGGATAACTGCTCCAAAGATTCCTGAACGACCATAGCTTAACACCCAGTTTCTGATCACTTCCCACTTCGTTGCGCCGATGCTGTAGGCCCCCTCCCTGATGGAGTTGGGAACCGCTTGAATGACTTCTCGTGAGACTGATGACACTGTAGGTATTATCATGATCGCCAAGATTATTCCGCCATTGAGAACATCGAGACCCTGAGGGGCTCCGCTGAATGGTGGGAACCATCCTAGGTAATGGGACAATGGAATCTCAACGTAGTCGAGAATCCAAAAACGCAGCACGAAGACTCCCCACAGCCCGTATATCACGCTGGGAACTGCCGCGAGCAGATCCACAAGGTACGAAACGGGTACTCTTATCGCTCTGGGAGCCATCTCCACGAGAAAGATCGCGATGCCGAGGCTTATGGGGACGCCTATTAGGAGAGCGATGCCTGAAGTGACGAGCGTTCCGAGTAGGTAAGGGAACGCACCATATATCTCTGGCGACAATGTCGTGGGGTTTGGGTTCCATTTGGTTCCTGTGAAGAAGAAGAGTCCAAACCGCTGCAACACGGGCAAAGAACCTGTGAAAAGAGTGTATCCGGTGAATGCGAGGACGACAGCCGCTGAAGCTGCGAGCGTAACAACCAGTATCTTGAACAGGATGTCCCCTGACATTTTTGGGTTCAAGTCAACCTGTCCTCATCCGTGCTGAGATCGAGTTTAGAAAAAGATTTTGGGTAGTTGTGTCTGACAATTCCCAACACGCTATTAGCTCGTAGGTAGATGTTGTTCGTTGAAGGTTATTGACTGAATAGTGGCTTCATCAATCTGTACTACGTTCGCTGGAAGTGGCACGTATTCCAAGCTTGTTGAATACTGCTGGCCGCCGTTTGGTTGTACCACCCACCAAAGGTATTGAACAAGAGCTGTTGCCCTAGCCTGCGTCATTCCTGGGACTACGTTGAGTTCTTGATACACTAATAGATAGGTGAAGCTGACTATCGGATAAGCTTCCGAGTCGTTGGCGTTGAGAAGACTTACGTTTGTCCAACTCTGATTGCCTGCTGGTAGGCCGCTTGAAGCCGCTGTTTGTACAGCTAGCTGGATGGTGTTGAGGGAAGGTAGAATCCAGTTGCCCGTCGGGTTCTGAACCGCTGCTACTGTCATAGCATTCTGCAGAGCGTAGGCCAACTCGACATACCCAATGGTGTACTGAGTGTTATTGACGTCTTGTGCCACTCCGGCATTGCCGCTCGCGCCGAGGCTCCCACCGGGCCAAGCAACCGTCTTGCCCTGTCCAATGGTCTGGTTCCAAACAGAACTGGACACGCTTAAGTAGCCGGTGAAGATGAAAGTTGTTCCGGAGCCATCTGACCGGTGAACGGGAAATATGCTCTTGGCCGGTAACGTCACGTTTGAATTGAGGTTTTGTATCTCTGCATCGTTCCACATCGTCACGTTGCCATCAAAGATGTCAGCGATGACCTTGCCAGTCAAGTGAAGGCCAGTTGCGATGCCTGGTAGATTGTATGCAATTGTGACGGCGCCGATTGTCTCTGGAATGTGAAGTGAGCTATTTGCTTTCGCGATATCAGCTGGACCGAGTGGCGCATCTGAGGCAGCGAAATCGACTAACTTGTTCTCGAGATCCGAGATACCGCCTCCACTTCCTATCGGTTGATAGTTGATCGAGACGCTGGTGTTTTGTTCATGATAGTGCGAATTCATCACGGATAACAGCGGGTACGGGAATGTGGCCCCTGCACCGTTTAGCGTTATTGGTGTCGGGTTGTTCGATGGCGTCGTTTGGGAGACCGATTGTAGATACGCGTAGGCAGAAATACTCCCTACTATGACAACGATTGCAACTATTGCAATAGCAATTCTGTACCTCATTTTTCCACCTTCTTTAATTGCGTTGTAGTGACCGTTTCTGCGTGTGCTACCACTTTTGAGTTCATACTTGACATCTCATCGTTTTGCTTTATTTTTTCGATTCTAAGGTGGTCGGGGGTAATTATATAGGTTGCTTATATATTCTTTATAAACTATATAGACAAACATTTAATAAATAGATTGTATTGGACTATAAATATGAGTAGACTGGCATCTGCTTCGAGAAAACAGGAAGGAGAAACGAGAAGACTTCAGCTGACAGGCGGTTCAACGTACGTAATCTCTCTACCAAAGAAATGGATAATTCAGAATCAACTGAAGAAGAGTAGTACGATTCTCGTACGTTCAGAAGACGATGGATCATTGTCAATAATGCCGTCAGACTTGGCAAAACAAGAACCACTGCAAGAGGCCTACGTCATGGTTTCGCCAAAGGACCAGCCTGACCCGATAATTCGGAAAACAGTTTCTGCCTACCTGGTCGGTTACAACACAGTGCACATCAAAGCCAAGGACGGACAGCAGCTCTCTTCAAAGCAACGGAGTTCATTGAAGAGCTTTGCGCGCGATCTGCTCGTGGGAACCGAGATAGTTGCAGATACGCCTGCAGAGTTGATATTACAAGTCCTGCTGAGCTATCCTGAGCTTTCCGTGCAAAGTGCCTTGCGAAGAATGGCAATAATCACGGCTTCGATGCACAAGGACGCAATAGTGGCTCTCCAGAAGGGGGACCATCAGCTTGCAAAAGAGGTTATGGCAACTGATAATGAAGTTGACCGGTTTAACCTGTACGTGATTCGTCAGCTTAAGATGGCTATACAGAATCCAACAATCATAAAAGAAACAGGATTGGCTAACGCAAGAGAATGTCTCGGATACCGGCTCGTAACCAAGTCAGTTGAAAGAACGGCTGATCACGCTGTCAGCATCGCCGAAAATGTTCTGCCTTTGAAGAAGCATCTCGACGAGAGAATTCTCAAGAAGATTCTTGACATGAGCTCACTGGCCATTTCAATCTTTGAAAACGCGATAGAATCTCTGTTCAAACGAGATTTTGAACTTGCGGAGAATGCCATCGAAAAGACGAAGGGCATCCTTGCCATGGAAAAAGAGGCTGTTTTGGCGGCTCAGGAAATCGGTGTCGAAGAAGCTGCAAACGTCCGATTGATCATAGAAAGCGTTAGAAGAACAGCGGAATACGCGTCCGACATCGGGGAAATTGTCCTCAATCTGACTGTAGAATCTGTCATAAGTCGGCAGTTTCAAAGAAAATGAGACTGTTTCTATTGTAATCTATTTACGTTGGAAACTTGATCCGCATATCATTATACGTGTATCAAGTCTATGGCCAAAAACCAATCAATGACCTCTGCGTTTGGTCTCGTCGCCGGTTCTTTGGCTTTTCTCTTGTTTGGATGTGCACGATCTTCCTTGACTTCGTTCAGCATTGAAGAGGTCAACCTCAAGAATGCGTAAAGTACCAGGGATCACTCAGTTTTTCATCCTGTTTCCTTTTTCTGCTGCTTCTTTGCATCGCAGTACCTCCGCGTACAAACATCGGAGTCCTTGCATATTTGGAATTTCCAAATATTCTATCAAAAGCTATCTATTCTATATAGAAAAATCGCTAGAACCTTTTGCACTTTTGCAATCGTTGAGGACTCTTGCGTTCTGCTAGCAAATCCTCTTTGCTTTAGCGCACATTTGTTTCTTAAATCCTCCATCAGCGGCATCGATGTGCTCTCTAATTGGCGATCTTCTCGAGTTCTGCGAGAAAATGTTCGTATTGGTTCATTCCGAGTTTCCAGAAATTTACGTCGGTTATGTCAAGACCGACGATCTTGCCGATCTCTCTTGGAGATATGCTGCTGCCTGCTGAAAGGATTCTCTTGAGTTTGGGAACAAACTCTGCCTTCTTCCAAGTATTTCTGATAGAGGGCATAGACGAACAGTTGGGCATACACGTATGGGTAATTGTAAAATCTGAAGTTGGCCATGTAATAGTGTGGCGGTACAGTCCATTCTGCTTCCAACTCATCAAACCATTCTACGGAGTTGCTGAAGATCATGGCCCTTGCTTCCTTCCAATGGTTGCATATGGCTTCATAGTTCAGGTATTCTCCTTTCCGGATCTCATCATACAACTTCTGTTCAAACCATGCTCTTGCTGTTGCCCTGAAGATTATGCTTCCTGCCCCATCAAGGACTGAGCAGAGAATCGCTTTCTTTTCATTGTCCGACCCTGCTTTGCTGAGCAGAAGGTCGGTGAGCAGTAACTCGCCGAATGTTGAAGCGGTTTCCGCTACGACCATTGGTATTTTAAGGTTCAGGATTGTCTGGCTCCGTTGAGAATAATAGTCATGAGTCGCGTGGCCGAGTTCGTGGGCGAGAGTGTAGACGTCACGCAGAGTATCGTTGTGGCTGCTGAGTATGAAGGCGGATTTTCCGTTGTACCAGCTTGCGCTGAAGGCTCCGTTTTGCTTGCCAAATCTTGGTGAGGCATCCATGTGGTTTTTGGCATACATGTCTTTGACGGCAAAGGCGTAGTCTTGATCGAACTTGCTGTAGGCTTGGATGATCAGATCCTTTGCCCTGTCATAGTCAAACTTCATGCGCGGGGTATTCGGTAAAGGTGCAATTATGTCGTGGCAACCGAGTTTCGGAAGCTCCATAAGCCGGGCTTTTAGCCTTAGATATCTTTGGTAGAGACTGGTGTGGTCCGCAACTGTCTTCAGCAGGTTTTCGATAGTTTGCTCCTCAACATCGTTTGCGATTATGCTCGCATCAATTGGAGAATCGTATTTCCTTCTCTCGCAGATGTTCAACCAGTCGTTGCAGATGTTTCTGAGAGCTGATGCGAACACCTCTCCGACCTCTCCCAGAAGCCCGTAAATCGATTTGTTTGCTGACTCCCGAGTGGCTCGGTCAGGATGAGGCAGCAAGGCGCCCGCTTCGCCAAATGAAATTGTCTTCTTCTTGCCTTCGACTTCAACTTCGAACGTCCGAGTGTTGAGCCACTTGTTTTGCAACTCTTCCCAAGCTTTAACTCCAAACTGGTCTTTCTCGATGATCAGCTGCTCTTCAACTTCAGACAGCCTGTGGGTGGCTTCTCGCTTAAGTCTCTCCAAACTGTGCGCATAGTTCGTCAGCATCGGATCAAGGAAGATTCTTGGCTTTTGGGAAACCAGAGCTCCAACTTCAAGCTCAAAGAACGCGAGCATCTTGCCCAATTTCGCCTCGGTCTTCGTCACTTTGTCGTGAAGCATCTGAGTGGCGGGCAACGTCATATCTGCCGCAAACGCCAAGCCAGCAAACAAGGAAATATCACCGAGCTCGGCTTGACAGACCTCAAACTCCTCGATGCACTCTAGGAGACCCTTTGCCGACAGACCTCTGATTTTTCCTTGGTATTTCTCCGCAAACTGCTCGGCCATTTTGGTGACGTGATCGATGGATTCTTGGACTGAGGGGTCTGTGGTGCTCGGAAAAATCTCAGACAGGTCCCAGGCAATGCTTGCCTTCGTCACATGAATCATCTTATCTTCAAAAACAGGCACGGACGATTAAGTGTTTCGTTACGCAACTAATGTTTCATTACAGTTTTACCGATGGCTCTCTCGTTCTTCCAACCAGTAAGCCCTTTTCTCGCCCTTCACAGTCGTGACTGATTCTTTCTTGAAGATAGGTGCGTCTTTCTTGTACCTTTCAACCGCCTCTTCCAGAACAGGGAAAACCTCTTCACGATGAGAACCTGTAACGAGAACATAGACGATGTCCTCACCAACGTGGAATTCACCGAGTAGATGGTGGATTTGCACGTCGACTATGCCGGGCTTTCTTTTCAGGTCGTCGCAGATGTTCGTGAGCACCTGGTCTGCCTTTTCCTGATATGCTTGCAGCTCCAGCCTCTGGACTTTTTCACCCTTTAACGCCTCTCCTCGCACGACGCCGATAAACACTGCAATCGCTCCGGCTTTTCGAAAACCCCGTTTGCCCTTGGTGCTGTTTATCACGTCTACTAGAGAGACTGTTCCTTTTTCATGAACCCCTGCTGTCTTTGTCACGGTTGTCACCATGATGAAGAACTGTTACCCACGAGCTTGATAAATACTGTAGCTCTGCCGACTCAAACTGTTTTCATGTATTTTCGCATGTCTTCGAGTGCAGCCGACGGAACGGGCAGGTCCTTCATCGTAAACAAGCCAGCAGGCGCGTTGATCACTTTCGGAATCGAGTTGACGATCATCGCTACTGTTCCCAAGTCGCCATGTACGCATGGACTTATTCTCTGTCTGATTTCTGGCACGCCCTTGATCGTTACTGCGTCGTACTCTTCTTCAGCCCCTATGTAAGCCCTGAAGTCTAAGACTATGACTTCTTTGTCTTTGGCAATGCCTTTTGCTTTTTGTTTAAGACCGGCCACTTTTCCTGCGCTGACCCTTATGTCTTTGCTCTCGACAGGTTTCTTTGCGATCACCGCCTCTGCGGGCTGCACGACCATTTTGTCGAGTTTCCAAGCTAAAGCGTCAGCGATCATGGCGATGGATTGCTCAAGACCAACATGGCCCGTGATCTGTTTGTTCGCGATCTTCCGCGTGAACTCTTGAACTGACAGACCGGCACCTATCTTCTTCTGGAAGGGTAAACGCCTCGTAGCAGCGTTCATGACTCTGACTGCCTCGATCTTCTCTATCTTCTGACATGGCGCGGTCAGCGTTATGACAAGAGCATCCATGAGAAAGCCCGGGTTTATGCCCGTTCCCAAGACCGTCACGTCGTGCTTCTTGGCCAAGGCGTCAAGCTTTTTCGCAAGCCTTGGTTCAGAAACGTATGGATAAGACAGCTCTTCGCAGGTTGATATGACGTTGACTCCGTGTTCCATGATTGAGGCTATTTGTACAAAGGTGTCCTTCAGGTAGGAAGATGTAGTGTGAACTGCAATGTCAGCTTTAACCGTCGAAAGGGCTGAATCGATGTTGCCACAGACTGTTACACCAACTCTCTTTTTAAGCCCAAGAACTTCGCCCAGGTCCCTGCCGACCTTGTCCTTGGCGACGTCGACTGCACCGATGACTTGCACTCCTTCTTTTTCAAGCAAGTATTTCGCGATGTAACCGCCGACGACGCCTACGCCGTAGGATAGGACCTTCACTTTTTCCACCGAAACCTTCTCCTTTAGGTTCATGCTCTATTGTGTCTCATCATATAAAGTGCACTCGAAACAACTCGCGGCTCGTATGTTCATTCAAAACCTTTACGTTTGTAAACTTTTATATCTCTGGCAACCCCAGTACTTGAGAGGGCCCACGGCGTTGGAAAGCTCAACCTCCATCACCAAAGAAGTCGTAGAAAAAATACTGGACGCCAAGAAGCTGAAAAACTGCTTTGAATGCGGCATCTGCACAGCCAGCTGTTCTATGGCTGAGATGCTGGGAAACGAGTACAGCCCCAGACGACTTCTCGAAGACATCTACTCGAACCCTGAAAAAGTCTTGGCCTCGGAGGCAATATGGGCCTGCGCATGGTGTTATCGATGTCACAACCGTTGCCCCCAAGCATTGAACCTGCCAGAAATATTCTTGCTCATGCGGTCAACTGCAGTAACCCAAGGGCACACGCAAGCCTTTGACAAAGCCCTTCAGAAGATCGTAGAAAATGTTCCCCTTCCACTTGTGACGACCTTAGTCTGTTTTCATCCAGAACGTGCTGGACTGAAAAAGGAGACTGTCTTGGAGAAAATTGAGCAAATGCGGGAAGAATTGTTCAAGATGAAGAAGAGAGAGAAAGCAACGAAGTCTGCGAAGGAGAAAGTTGCGGTCATCGGTTCTGGCCCTGCTGGACTCACCGTTGCCTACGAGTTGAGACGAAAAGGATACGCGGTCACAGTTTTTGAAGCTCTTTCAGAACCAGGCGGGATGCTGAGGAAAGGCATACCGCAGAATCGCTTGCCAAAACAGGTCGTTGCCAAAGAGATTCAGTTCATAAAGAACCTAGGCGTGGAAATCAAAACGGGCATCAAGATTGGCAAGGACATGGGCTTTGCGGATTTGAAGAAAGAAGGTTACAAGACGGTTTTCATAGGCGCAGGAGCCCACAGGAGTCAAAAACTGAAGGCTGAAGGCTCGGACTTGAAAGGAGTGACTAACGCTCTTGATTTTCTGTGGGACTCGAACCTCGGTAAGAAGGTCGACGTTGGAAAAAGCGTCGTTGTGGTAGGCGGAGGAAACGTTGCCGTGGACGCGGCTAGAACAGCACGCTGCCTCGGAGCAAACGAAGTAGCTATTCTTTACCGCAGGTCCGAGGATGAAATGCCCGCAAACCCACGCGAAGTTGAAGAGGCTGAACATGAAGGGGTGAAAATCGAATTTCTCGTCTCGCCCAAGAAGATTCTGGGTGAAAACGACAAAGTCTGCGCGATTGAGTGCGTCCGCATGCAGCTGGGTGAGCCAGATGAAACTGGCCGGAGAAAGGCGATTCCGGTGGAAGGGTCGGAGTTCAAGCGGGAAACGGACATGGTTATTCTTGCGATAGGCGAATCTCCTGATCTCGCGTTTTTGCCGAAAGATGTTGAGTTAAACGAAGATGGAACGCTCTGGGTGGACCCGATAACGATGGAGACCAGCCTGCCAGGAGTTTTCGGAGGCGGAGACACCGTTAGCGGACCAGCTTCCGTGATAGAGGCAATCCGAGATGGAAAACGCGCGGCAGAATCGATTGAGAACCACATGAAACCTTTGAGAGAAGGATAAACTGATGCCAGAAAACAAGGAACCACAGTCAAAACAGAAAGAAGAACCTCGCATAGGAGTGTACGTCTGCCACTGTGGCTTGAACATCGCTGGCTCCGTGGACTGCGCTGAAGTAGCAAAGTTTGCGGGCACGTTGCCGCACGTTGTCCTGGCTCAGGATAACCGTTACACGTGTTCAGATCAGGGTCAGGCAGGCATAAAGAAGGACATCAAAGAGCAGAGGCTAAATCGAGTTGTGGTTGCATCGTGCTCCCCCAGGCTTCACGAACCGACCTTCAGGAAAGCATGCGAAGAAGCGGGACTCAACAAGTACCTTTTCGAAATGGCCAACATCCGTGAACACTGCAGTTGGGTTCACCTCCACGACCGCGAGGCAGCTACAGAAAAGGCCAAAGACTTGGTTAAGATGGCCGTGGCTAAGGCTGCTTTGCTTCAGCCCGCAATAGAGGCTGAAGTGCCGATCACCCGAAAGGCTCTGGTCATAGGCGGTGGAGTTGCTGGTATCCAAGCTGCTCTGGACCTTGCGGACACTGGTTACAGCGTGTACGTGGTTGAGAAAGAGCCCAGCATAGGCGGGATGATGGCGCGTATAGACAAGACTTTCCCAACGATGGACTGCTCGATTTGCATACTGGCGCCAAAAATGTCCGATGTGGGCCATCATCCGAACATTGAGTTGTTGACCAACAGCGAAGTTACGGAGGTGAAGGGGTACATCGGCAACTTCCACGTTAAAGTGCTCAAGAAACCACGCTACGTCACTAAGGACTGTTCAGCCTGCAGAGAATGCGTGACAGTCTGCCCGATAGTTGCTCCAAACGAGTTTGACGTGGGATTAGCCACAAGACACGGGATTTTCACACCGTTTGCGCAGGCGGTTCCGTCCACGTACATTGTTGACATGAACCTCTGCCTCAACAAGGAAGGCGTGATCGTTTGCGACAAGTGCATTAAAGCATGCGAAAGGCAAGCGATAAAGTTCGAGATGAAGCCTGAAACCCAAGAGGTCGAAGTTGGCACGATAATAGTCGCGACGGGCGCAGACGTTTTTGACCCTTCAGTGTTGCCCAACTATGGCTACGGCAAGTTTCCAAACGTCATCACCTCACTCGAGTTCGAGAGGTTAATCAACGCAGGCGGCCCGTCAGGCGGACACCTGATAAGGCCCAGTGACAAACAGATTCCGAAACGCGTAGCGTTCGTCCAGTGCGTGGGCTCCCGTTCGGACAAGGCTGGAAAGCTTTACTGCAGCAATGTCTGCTGCATGAACACAATTAAGGACAGCTTGCTCATCAAGGAGCACTGGCCGGACACCGAGATCTACGTGTTCTACGTTGACATAAGAGCCTACGGAAAAGGCTTCGAAGACCTTTACAAACGGGCCAGAGGAGAGGGCGTCGTGTTCATTCGCGGGTTGCCAGCAGAGATAAAGGAGAACAGGAAAACCCACAATCTTTGGCTCATCGGAGAGAACACACTGAAAAACGAAGTTTACAGGATAAGAGCTGACATGGCCATTCTCTCAGTAGGCTTAGAAGCCAGAAAGGACAGCGAGATGATCCAGCGTCTGTTGACGCTGTCAAGAAACCAGGATGGTTTCTTCTTGGAAGCACACCCCAAGCTGAGGCCCGTGGACGCTGCAACAGGCGGCGTCTTCTTCGCCGGCTGCGCCGAGTCTCCCAAGGACATAAGGGACAGTGTGACCCAGGCAAGCGCGGCGGCAGCGCGTGCAGGCATACTGATGGCGAAAGGAAAAGTGACCGTTGAAGCCATCACGCCCATAGTTTTTCCAGAAAAATGCAAAGCGTGCGGACTATGCGTGAATGTCTGCCCGTACAACGCGATTATTCTCAACAAGGAAAAGAAGTGCATCGAAATCATCGAGGCTGCCTGCAGTGGATGCGGAACGTGCGCAGCAGAATGCGCCTTCGGCGCGATCACGCAGAGCCATTTCACTGATGACCAGATAATCGGACAGATAGACGCCGTCACGGAGCACGACGCAGACAAGAAGATCGTGGCGTTCAACTGCAACTGGTGCTCCTACGCGGGCGCAGACTTCGCGGGAGTCAGCAGAATGCAGTACCCGCCGAACGTGCGCATAATAAGAACCATGTGTTCCGGCCGCGTGGCACCCAAGTTTATTGAAAGAGCGTTCGCAAGAGGAGCCGCAACGGTCTTGGTTAGCGGCTGCCACATCGGAGACTGCCACTACATTAACGCTAACTACCAAACTCAAAAGCGGGTGGAACGATTCTGGAAGAAGATGGAGCAGACCGGACTGAACAAGGAAAGACTACAGCTTCTATGGTGTTCAGCCGCCGAGGGCGAAAAGTTCGCTTCAAAAATCCGCGAGATGAAGTCGACAGTGGACAAAGTCAAGCCAGAGGAAATTGAAAAGGCCAAAGAAGTCTTTAAGAAAGCTTTGGAAGGAAGTTAGCACATGCCTGAAAGAATTCGGCACGCCGCGCTAGACAAAGAAACGATAAAACAGGTGAAGACAGAAATCCATCTGATCAAGGATGAGTGCAAAGGATGCGGCTACTGCATCGAGTATTGCCCACGGAAAGTCCTGGAAGAATCTGATGAAATAAACGCGAGGGGAGTTCACCCTCCGAGAGTCGTGGACGAAAGCAAGTGCATGAACTGCGGCTTCTGCACCGCGGTCTGCCCAGATTTCGCGATTTTTGTCGTTGAAAAACCAAACGAGAAGGACGTGAAGCATGCTAAAAGCTAAGAACATAATGACAGGCGCACATTTCCTGAACGGCGACGTAGCATGCGCTGAGGCCGCGCTTGTTGCGGGCTGCCGGTTTTTCGCGGGCTACCCGATCACACCCGCAACGGAGATTGCGGAAACCCTGTCTATGAGGATGCCTGAGCTTGGCGGAATTTACGTACAGATGGAAGACGAGATCGCTTCGCTTGCGGCGGTGATCGGCGCCTCATATTCTGGTTTGAAAGCGATGACGGCCACTTCTGGACCGGGCTTTAGCCTGATGCAGGAAAACATTGGACTCGCCGTTATGACAGAAGCGCCTTGCGTCATCGTGGACGTTATGCGAGCTGGACCGAGCACTGGACAGCCAACGATGCCTGGGCAGCAGGATGTCATGCAGGCAAAATGGGGCTCGCATGGAGACTATGGTATAATTGCGCTGACGCCTTCTTCTGTTCAGGAGATGTTCGACCTCACGGTTGAGGCTTTCAACCTTTCTGAAACGTTCAGAGTGCCGACGCTCCTGATGGCCGACGAGATCGTTGGCCACATGTGGGAAAAAGTGGTCATTCCGCCGATGGACAAGGTGAGGATAGTTAACCGCAAGAAGCCGACGGTGTCACCGGAAGAGTATAAGCCGTTCTTGCCTGATGACGATTTGGTTCCGCCTATGGCCTGCTTCGGAGAGGGATACCATTTCCATGCCACGGGCTTAACGCACAACGAGAGCGGTTATCCTAGGACTTCAAGCTCTGAAGACCAGACAAGGCTGGTCAACAGGCTGTGCGAAAAGATACAGAAGAACGCTGACAGGATAGTGAGAGTTGAAGAAGTTATGCTCGACGATGCGGATGTCGCCGTCGTAGCGTACGGCATAGTTGCGCGGTCCGCGTTGAGCGCCATAAGGAAGGCAAGAGAAAAAGGAATCAAGGCAGGATTGCTACGCCTGATCACGCTGTGGCCGTTTCCAGAAGAACACGTGGCAAAAGTCGCACAGCACGTTCGAGCAATCGCCGTTCCTGAGATGAACTGCGGACAGCTCGTGCGAGAAGTAGAAAGGGCAGCAAAAGAAACGCCCGTGACTTTTCTCTCCAAGCTCGGGGAAGAACCGCACACTCCAACGGAGATTCTTGACGCAATAAAGAGGGCTGCTTGATGGTTCAGGAAATGACGCATCCGTTTTCAAAGTACCTCCGAGCCGAGATGATGCCACACATATGGTGCACAGGCTGCGGCAACGGCGTTGTCCTCAACTGCTTCGCTCACGCACTGGACGAGTTGAAGTTCGACCTAGACAAGCTTATAGTCGTATCAGGCATCGGCTGCATCGGACGAACAGCCGGCTACGTAAACGCGGACTCGTTCCACACGACGCACGGCCGCGCGTTGGCCTTTGCGACAGGAGTAAAACTCGCGAACCCCGAATTGGAGGTCATGGTGATAAGTGGAGACGGCGACCTCTTCGCTATAGGCGGAAACCACTTCATACACGCCGCCCGAAGAAACATAGGAATAAAGGTCCTCTGCGCCAACAACTTGAACTACGGAATGACAGGCGGACAGCAGGGCCCGACAACCCCGCTTGAGTCGATAACGACCACGAGCCCCTATGGAAACATCGAGCACCCGTTCAACCTCGTGCACTTGGCAGCAGCGTCTGGAGCTACGTACGTCGCCAGATGGACGACCCTGCACGTGCGAAGGCTGACACAGTCGATCGAGAGGATGCTGCAGAAGAAGGGCTTCTGCTTCATCGAAGTGCTTTCACCCTGTCCTGAGATATACGGCCGCTACAACAAGATGCGGTCAGGTCTTGAGATGATGGGATGGTTCAAGAAGGCCTCGGTCATCGACAGCTTCTCAGACCCCTCAAAGGCGGAAATCACGCCTGAAAGAATAGCAGTCGGCGAGTTTGTGGACGTTGAGAAGCTCAGTTACGAGAGAATGCTCCACGAGAAAATATCCAAGATAAACGAAGAAGCGATGGAGAAAGTGAGCTGACGTGCGAGTTGAAGTTAGGTTTGCTGGTTTCGGCGGTCAAGGAATAATCAAGTCAGGCATAATCGTGGCCGCAGCAGCCAGTATACACGCCGGAAAGAACTCTGTTCAAACTCAGTCTTACGGTCCAGAATCAAGAGGCGGAGCCTGCAAGTCTGAAGTCGTGATATCAGAAGAAGAGATAGACTTTCCGAAAGTGGTTCAGCCCGACATCTTGATCCTCATGTCGCAACACGCCTACAATGAGTACGCAGCAGACGTCAAGCCTAGCAGCACGGTGATCATAGATCCAGACATGATTCCCACGGAGAAGAACCTAGAAAATACCAGGGTCTTCCGAGTTCCGGCCACCAAAATCGCAGAAGAACTTGGCAGAAGAATAGTCGCAAACATCGTCATGCTAGGCGCGCTCGTTGCAATCACAAGACTGCTGGACGAAAACGCCGTCAAAGAATCGATCAAAGAGAACATACCTAAGGGCACCGAAGAACTGAACCTGACGGCTTTCGAAAAAGGCTACGAATACGGGAAAACACTCGCCGCGTAGCTACTTAGCCTCTGCCGCCTGCGCCTTAGCCAGTTGCGTCACGACTTTGGAGCTTCTGATGCCTACGTGGCGCAACGGAGCAATCTTCTTGGCTTCGTTGTAAATGTCCGAAGCTATCTTTCCCAACACCATCTCCTGCGCAACTTGGTCCATCGTAAGCGCCGCGGCCTTTTCCTTTATGATCCTGTTCATGATTGCGCGCAGAACTTTCTCTTGAGACGTCTTGATCCTTGAAAGCGTAAAAGCGCTAACAGCCACTCGCAGCCTGTACCCGTCTTTCGTTGTAACACCGAACAAGCCGTCAACTTTAGTCGTCCGTCTTCTTACAAGACTGCGCAAGTAGTCTCGGGAGTATTCATGTCCCTTGAATATTGTCTTGGCAATTTTGCCGTCAACCTCGGTTATTTGGAAGCGCATCTTCATGTACTGATGGGCAAAGTCGTTCGTAATGTCGTAGAGCGTTGAGTCAACGACTCTTCCGATCAGTTTTTCCGGCTCGTCAGCTGGTACTCCTCCCAGCTCAACGTTTCCAAAGTACGGTGGAGACAACACCATGTACCATTGCTTGCCCCGCCACTTATCGCGCACACGCTTCGTCTTTGAGGACACTCTTACCCTCCGAATGCAGCTTCAAAGTTCACAACATAGTATTAAAAGTTTTACCGCTTTGGAGCCATTTTCTTGATGCCGCCCATGTACTTTCTCAATGCTTCTGGGACGATCACAGACCCGTCCTTCTGTTGATAGTTTTCGATTATCGCAACGATAGTTCTGCCGGTGGCCAAGGCTGTTGAGTTCAAGGTGTGCACGAACCCCTTTGGCGCTGCACCTTCCTTTTCCCTGTACCTTATGTTTAGCCTTCGAGCCTGATAGTCTGTGTCGTTGCTGCACGAGATCACTTCCCTGTACGCATTTTGCGCGGGCATCCAAACTTCAACATCGTATCTCTTCGCCGCAACCGTGCCCATGTCCGACGTGCAAACATTGACAACTCGGTAAGGCAACCCGAGTTTTTGCACAAGCTCCTCAGCGTTGCGTATGAGTTCCTCATGAATTGTCCATGAATCTTCGGGCCTGCTGAAAACAAACTGTTCAACCTTGTTGAACTGGTGCGTCCGGAATATGCCGCGGGTGTCCTTGCCGTGTGCACCTGCCTCTTTCCTAAAGTTTGTGCTCACACCGACAAGCTTCAGCGGCAAGTCCTCAGCTTTCAGCACCTCGTCCATGAACATCGCTGCCATCGGATGCTCAGAAGTTGCGATCAGATACAGGTCTTCGCCCTCAACCCTGTAGAGCACATCTTCGAAGTCGCTCAGGGCCACGACGCCTTCGTACGGTCTTCGTCTCATGAGGAAAGGCGGTTCTATCGGCGTGTAGCCTTTCTTGCCTATCTCTTCCAAGGCAAAGTTGACCAGAGCCATGTCGAGGAGAACCGCGTCTCCTCTCAGGTAGAAGAAGCGGGCTCCAGCAATCTTTCCCGCTCTTTCAATATCAACTATGTGGAGGTTTAGGCCTAGGTCCATGTGATCCTTCACTTGAAAAGCGAATTTGGGTATGTTGCCCCACTTTCTTATTTCGACATTGTCATTCTCGTCCTTGCCAAGTGGAACAGTTTCGTGCAGAAGGTTTGGAAGGCGCATCAGGTAGCCGTGAACCTTCTCTTCGCACTCTGTCACTTGTTTTTCCAGTTTCGTGATCTTGGCATCAACATCTTTTGCTTTCAACATCTCGCTGCTTGAATCCGTTCCTTTCTTTTTGGCCTCAGCAATCTTCGCTGTTACCTGTCTCCTTTCGTGGCGAAGGTCGTTCAACTCTGTCAGGTACTGGCGCCATTTTCTGTCGAAGTCGATTAGTTCATCGAGCATCTTCAGGTTGTCAGGGTCAGCCCTCTTCCTCAGGTTGTTCCTCACGAGTTCAGGGCTTTCGCGAATCAGTTTGATATCCAGCATGCTTTCACTCGCAGCCTTTAGGTCTAGCCTTGAATTAGCTATTTAACCTTATGATAAAGGGTTCTAGTAACTTGGCGGGTGACGGTTCTTCCTGTTAACAGTCGAGTGATGGAGGCGATATTGTTCTCATTCTATTAGCGCGGTGCGTCGATTATGTTTCTTGATGTTTCTTCTTCTTCTTGAGTCCTGCGTGTGCTCTTTTCTTTGGCATATTCTTACCGAGTCTATCTATATCCGTTGTTTCTTATAGGTCTGATAGGTTAGTGCCTACAATCTACATAAGCAATCTTATATGGACGCATGAAAAACGAGACCATACTGTTCGTCTACCGAACACCATGCACAACCAGATGAGCTCAAAAATCCGTTGATATTGCGCGCGCCAAGCACATTCAATAAGCTGGAGACGACCTTGGCCCCGAAGAGTCTCACTCAAGATTTCTTGCCGTTTGAAGAGCTTTTTCTGCTGTTGATGCGCAAAAGAGAAGGTCGTCGATTGTGGCGATGAATGTTGCGAGCTTTCCATGGTATTTTATGTGAGTCATTACTCTTTTTGCCTGCCACGCTGTTTTGATGGACAAACCCCTCGGCGTTTTTAGGTTGTCAGGCGAAACTGCTTTAGCAACAGCCTCGGCAAGTCGCACATCTTCGTATTCCAGCGTTATTTCAGCTTCCAATCTTCTCGCCCTTGAGCTGTTTGCCGACGAGTTCGTTCACAGTTTTTATGAAGTCGCCGACGTTTCCTATCGAGACCTGCGCACCTGCGGCTATGTTATGTCCACCGCCGTTTCCATGGAATTTTTCGGCGGCAACCTGCATCACTTCGCCCAGGTTAACGCCTCTGTTTATGACGGTGTCCATGGTTCTAGCCGAGATTTTTGCGATTCCTTCGTCCTGCAGGTTTGCGTAAGCGATCAAGGGTTTCTCCGGGTTTGGAAGGCTTGAAGTCAGTATAGACGAGATCGCTCCCACCATCTTGTCGTTGATAAAGTCTTCCCCGTAAACGACGTATATGTTTTCGAACTCCTTCATTCTTTCAGGCTTCTCCATCACCCAGCCGAGGTACTTGTTTATGGTTCTTCGGTAATCCTCAAGCACTCTGTTGGCTTCTTCGAGCGCTGAACCCCTGTCACCCATGCAGACGGCCACTCCGAGACCAGCCTTGTCCATTCGCCCTGTCGCGTTCAACAAGACGGCAAACTCACGGGCGTCCCTGAGCGGGGTCCAAGGCTCCTCACTGCACAGGATGTAAACGTGTCCGATGAGGCTCGACACCTCGTAGTGCAGGCCTTTCGAAACCAGGTGGTCGGCCAACTTTGAGCACAAACGTTTCTTTTCTTCTTCCGAGAGGTCCCTCAGGGCGCGCCACTTGTCCCCAACCTTTGGCTCAATGCCTAAGCTTTTCAGGAAAGCAAGGCTGTTGTTCTCGTCGCCGCTTATGTCCGGGATGAAGGGATTTGTCGTCGAAGCCAAGGCTCTGATGATTGGCCGAGTTTCTCTTCCGAAGAAAATAAGGTCTTTGTCAACGGTCAGGAGACCAGAGTTTGTTGCGTCCTCAACGATCTTTTCATTCAGCCCCTTTAGCATGCGCTGGTCATACTTGTCCTGCAGATCTCCGAGGGCGCCGACGACAGCGACGGGCGATAGGTCAACGTTCACTTTGTCCAGAGCCTTAGCCACGAAGTAGGCAACGCCGGAACCGCTGATGTCTCTGGCCCCATCAACGCCTTGCAGATGAGGGTTCACGTGGACAATGTTGTCTGACTCTTTGCCGACGATTTGATGATGGTCCAAGATCACGATTTTGAAGTCTGGAAGTTTCTGGTTGAGCAGGTCAACGTAGCCGCTTCCCAGGTCAGTGAAGATTATGAGCTGAGGCTTGTCTGAAAGAACCTCGCCGACGATTTTGTCCTCTATCCACTGGGTTATTCGGATTCGAAACTTCGCGTCCTGCCTCAACAACGCTTTTCCTATGATTCCGGCTGCGGCAATCCCGTCAGCGTCCAAGTGCGAGAAAACGTGTATCAACCCGTCTTGCCTGGCAGTTTCTGAGATTGTTTTGGCTGCACTTTCAGCCAATCCTAAAAAACCTGCGGCCTGATCTTCGAAAGCTGAGGCCATGACAATCACTTTAGGCTAGGAACCCAGTTATTTAAGGATTTAAACTGCACATTCCGGCGGCCGCTAGCAGATATGTTTGTTGGAAAGCGCTTGGAATAAGGGAGTGTTCAGGTTATTGAAGCTATTTTGGGTTCGTACTTCCACGCGGGCGGCAAGAGACCTTCACGCTTATAGTACCTGGAGAGCTTGTGGATCTTCGCTTCAATCAGCTGAAGCGCCCTTCTGTTGTAAAGGTCGGTCCTGTTCTTCTCCAAGTGAAGCCCCAGACTGTGAGCCTTCTTAAGCAGACTTGCCAAGTCCTCAGGTAAGGATGGAGCCAATTCGTTCTCCCTGAGCACCTTTAAGACTCTCTTGCCGGTTATCGCCTTCGACAAAGGAACCGATTGCTGGTCCCTCAGGATCGTCCCTATCCTGCTCGGCGAATGCCCCTCCTTGCCCAGCTTGACGATGAAGGCTTCCACTTCCTCAGGCTGATACTTGCACCAGCTCGGAGGCCGCTTGCCGACAGGCCTCGTCTGATGCGACTTTCCCTTTTCCTGCTTGGGCATTACGTATCCCTTGAACCTGTATCAGCGAGGGCGCACGCATATTTAAAAGTAGCCATTCAAATTTAGAAACAAGAAACTAGAAAGTTGTGTCAACAATGAAACTGTTGAAAACGGACCAAGGAGTAGTCCTGAATGTCTACGCTAAGCCAGACTCGAGAGAATTCAAAATTGAGATCGAAGATGATGAACTTGTGGTGCATTGTAAAGAGTCTCCAGTAAAAGGTAAGGTTAATAGAGAGTTGATAAAGGAACTTTCAAGGATTTTCAAGAAGAAAGGTGAAATTATTTCTGGTTTTACTTCAAAGCAGAAGAAAATTCTGATTAGAGATGTCAGCTTAGAGGAAGTCAATAGTATTCTTTCTAAGTGTAAACACTAACGCGCCCTTCACTCACTCTCACTCCGTGTGCGTTGTATATGGGTAGGTAGGCATAGGTAGGTGTAAGGGTAGTAGTTGAGAGTGGTCAGTGGTCGGTAGTTTGTGGTTGGTTGGATAAAACTCTGCCCCAAACCCCAAATCTATGCTGTTGGTCGAAGCTTCTGCTTTCTTCTTTTCATTTGTTCGTAGAGATACTCCCAGTACTCAAACATGCCAAGGTCGCCAGAATCCTTTCGCATGTCCACTATCAGTGGCTCAATCTTCTCCCATGATGATCGGATGATATCTCCCCAGAAATCGGACACAATGTCTGCTTCTACCAGTTTTCTGTAGACAAGGATGCCTATCCCTTCGAAATAGTTGCCAAGAATCTTCAACATCATGTGCTCTGGTTTTTCCGAATACCTTGCAAGATAGTCATCATAGTCTTCGTATTCGATTGAACAGACTAGAGTTATTGCTTCCTGCACTTCTCTAGCGCTCATATTGAACCATGGAGATAGTCTAATCATACTCTCCGTTTGTCTTAATCTGCTCTGATGCCGAATCTCTAGGACGTAATATATGACGCCTGCTAGCACACCAGCAGAAGCAATCGCAATGGAAACAGTAGATATGTCAATCATTGTCGACACCTTCACTGCCAAAACAAGATAGTCTTGATTTGGGTCGGCTATAACTTTTCTGCATCTCGATTCTTCGGGTTTGGGTTTGGGATAAAACTTTACCCCAACCAGCGCAATCTTATATTTGTTGAATCGTAATTGTAGTGGTGAGGTCTACTGAATGGGAATTATTCAAAAGAAATGTTCAATTTGCGGAAAAGTCTTTACGACGTTAGATAACAAAAACAAATATTGCAGTGCCCAATGCGCTAAAAAAGCAAATAAGAAGAAATAAAGACGTCTCAAAAAAGATACAGCCATCCTATGATAGATTTTTGAAAAGGAATTGACGCGACCGTATACTCGATTCCGATACTACCTATATCCCACCCTATTATGACCTGATTCTCTTAATAGCCTCTTTTTGCAATGCGAATGCCGTGTCTTCTGAACTGTATACATTGCCCTGACAATGGTTGCCTTTTTCCACGGCAAGGCATCGTCGTCAAGTTTGGTTTGGATAAAACTTTACGCCAATCAACCTACATTTTGCGGGCTCAAGGGCCTATGGGGTTTGTTTTGAAAGGAACTCGTTTATCTTCGAGTTGAACTCTTCAGGGTTCTCAAAATGCGGGAAGTGAGCACAATTGCTGACCGTTGTGGATTGGCTCTTGCGCATGCTTTTGGCGAGAAGTTCGATTATGGCGCATAGGGCTTTCGGACAGCTATCGCCTCTGATCAACAACGTGGGCGCAGAAACCGTTCTGGCTTCTTCACTGGTGAACGGCGGAAGCTTCGTCGTCAGTTCCCTGATGGTCTCTTTATTGTCCAGCAGCATCGACTTGACTTGTTCAGGGAACTGGTCGAAAGCGTTCTGCCTCTGCTGCAACCCGTCGAGGTGTATCCTCAGGGCTTTCTCACCGTTTCCTTGGTCAAGCTCCTTCAACGCTGGGTAAACCGCGTTATTCAACAACTTCTGTGCAGACAACGCTACTGAGGGCTTCCTCACCAGAAGGGAGAACTTATCCAGAGCAGAGTCCAAGTTCCTGATAAGCAAGGTAGGAATGTAGGGCACGGCCAAAACGAGGCTCCGCACAAGCTCGGGGTGCTGAAACGCGCAGTAGACAGCGACGAACCCGCCGTACGAGTGGCCCACCAGATGAACCGGACCGTCATCAACCGTCTTTATCAGCCCAGCAAGGTCCTTCGCGTTATTCTCGATCGTGCTGTTCTCGAAGTCCTTCCTCTTGCTAGGGTATGCGCATCTCCTACTGTAGCTAAGCGTGTGAAAACCTTTCGACAGTGCTTCCACTTGAGCATCCCACGCCCTGTAATCCGTGGGTATCCCATGAATGAAGATGACTGACCGCCCAGCGCCTCTCTCAACGAAACTCAGCTCAACACTATCGACATTAACAGATTGAAGAGAAGCCATTCCATTCCCCACTTGCCGATGCTACCTTTTTCTTAAATCACTTGCGGTAAAGCACGCTGCCGTGTCCCTCTATTATGCGTGCGCACTTGAACCGCCCACACAGCTCGGCAGCCAACCTGAACGGCCTCAGCGTTTTCAACGATGCTCGTCAACTGTATATGCAAAGTGTATATGCAAATTGTATATGCTTTCAGATCAGCACTTTTTGCGAATTTAGGGACAAGCCAACGCGCCGAAGGCCACGATGCGCTGCTTTACGCGCTCACAATAAGACACCGGCACGTTCACGGGAATCGTTACGGCGCACTCGAGATCGCGAGCCTGAGCCCGAAGCTCCTCATCTGTGTAATCGCGTGCATACCTTTTGCTAGATCCAGGGCACATGAAAGAAAACAGGACGCTTTTGAGATAAAAAGCTTTGAGTTCACTTTTGAAGTTCAGACTTAGGCTGACCGTGCGTTTTCGCTCTTGCAGACCTTGTGTTGTCCTGATCGGTTTCATTATCGAGTATCGTCGCTTCATGACAAGAGAGAAATACGTATACTTATTTCTACAAGACCTGATTCTGTACTTCCATTTTGCTTGAGACAAACTGCTTAGCGATGTGAACGGCCTTATCTGATCTTGAAGCTTCATATTGACATATCCGAGTTTGAACATAACTGCATCGTCAATGCTTCCTAGCACGGCAACCATTCGGTCTTTCTGAATGAGGAAGAGACAGGGATCTCAAAGAATATATGACCGTGCATGAAGATTAAGGAATACATGACAGAAGTGATTAGTCAAGGTGCACGCTCGCGTAAACGCGTTCTTGTGACCTTCGATGAAGACCAAGTGGAGATTATCCAGTCGTTGAAAGGCTTTGGAACAAAGGACGCAGAAATAATCAGATCAATCGTGATGGCCTACCTGAGCGAACACAACTATATCAAGCAAGCGTCGATCGATCGAGATCGAGCGATCGAGGAGTCAGATAGAAAGGTCAAGCAAGCGTCAGATGAGTCAGATAGAAATTACAAGCTTGCTCGCGCTCGCGGCAACTACTAAAAAACTAGATTTACATGGCGGATTGGAACTTGTGATTCTTAGGTTGGCGCGCGCCGTAGCAGATGATAGAGTGTGAAGGAGGTGAAACGGTGGAAAAAAGGAAGTTGGAACTTGCATTCATCGATAAGAATGGGAAAGTGTATCCAATAGACGAGGTTACCCGTGCAGAATTAGCCGAGGGCCTTGAAAAGATCGCTAAAGAGACCGCGAAGAGACTGTTGTTGGTAAAAGAACAAAGATAGAATCCAGTCTCTTTCCTTTAGCGTGCGTCTAGATTTCGGATTCATAAATTGTTTATCATTTTGCCTGATTCATTCTGCGAAAACGCTCGCTAGCTTGAAGCGCGCGCTCAGTTTCAGGCACCTTTCGGGCAAAAAGTACGTCTGAAGCTTAAATATGGCTTGAATGATAAAAGGTGATGGTGAAAGAGTAAAATGGTTGGGTCTTCGATATCTCTGCCTCCAAAGTGGGAACAGTTTCTGAAGAATTTGGCCGACGATCATGACATCGATCTAAACGCCGTTGTCAGTCAACTGTGCGAGTGGGCCTTTTCCGATCCTGAGAGCAAAGAACAGTTCAGGATCTGGTTAGATGAGGCTTATTCTGCAGAAGGAGAAGCTGAAGAAGAAGCAAGAGCCGTAGGAGAAGAAGCTGCCGAGGAAGAAGAAGAGAATGAAGAAGAGTCTGAAGAGGAATCCCACGAACACAGAGATTAATTACGAGCGCACGCTGGCTGAATGACCGGTGCAAAATCAGAGAAAAAAGAAGTTGCGATTTCATTTGACTTGTTTTAGAAGTTTCAGGCTTTCTTCGAGACTCATTGCTAGTTTGATTTCGCTGGTGTTCCAAGCCATCCATCTTACCATTTCTGGTTCCATCGAGAATTTTTGCAGAGCATCTGAGCTTGGGGCTTCATAGACCCAAATCAACAGATGTTCCGGAACTACAGTCCATGCTCCAATCCTCTTCACTCCATGTTTCTTCTCCAATCCGCCCAATTTGGCTGGCAATTCTAACGTCATTTTCTTCATCTTCTCATTGTTCAGCGGACAGTTCTCTGCAGAATGCCTAGAAACTATCAAAAATATTGGCATAATTTCACTCTCGGAGGAAAGAGTCTAGGAAAGTCGGATATAAATCATTTGCACGTGTAAACTCTGGTGTGCGTCTTTATGGCATAGCCTAGAACCTTTGTAAGCTCGTTACGTGCAAAAACGAGCGCTGAAAAGAAGACAATCGCTGCGTGAGAAATAGACTCACGCCACGCGCGTGCTGTGCGAACAGAAAATCTCTCTTGCTTGTGCTCTAGACGAGCCTATCTGGACTGCTGTCTTTCGAGTCGGGCAAGTTTTTTCTTCTTCCGCTTCTCTTCCCTTTCTTTCTTTTTCTGAGGCTTAGGTTTTTTCAGATCTTCTTCTCTTGTTTTTCCTCTTGCGTAACCCATGTAACTGCCTTCTTCTCACCTGAGAACAAAGACGCCTGTCTTCTTCTCTCGTGGGTGCTCAAACTATTAATGCCTGTTGATACAATCAATGAACTGAGGCAACCCAAATAACAAACAAAAACAGATGAAAAAGGTGTGAATAATGGAACAAACCAAAAAAGAATCTTTGCTGGAGCGTTATTGGAGACTTAGAGGAGAGGCGGACGACCTGTATCAGAGACAAATGAAAGAGATCAATCAAAAAATCAGCGAAGAAATGAGAAAGACTGTGCAAAAAGAACTTGATGCTTTGGAAAATGCCATAGAACAAGCAGACCTTGCTGAGGTCTTACGTCACAAATTGATACTGGAAGTCCTGCTCGGATAATCCGCTTCAATATCTGCCCGCTACTCATATCGGTACAAGTAGAGAGGTTGACTTGCACCTCTCCTTCTCTGCTCTATGGATATGTCCTCTAATGACCTGAACTTCTTCACTGCTTTATTCGACCCCTCCTCTGTGATTCCAAATGCGTTCGATGCGAACGCCGAATTATTGATTTTCTCTACACTCTTCTTCATTCCAGATTCCTCGACCAACTGCAAGAAGCGCTTGCAGATCGACGCCTAAAAATAGGCAGTTTGCCCTTTTTTAAGCGCGCGTTAAAGCATGCTCGTGGGCTTCTTCTTCAGAGCTCTTTTCCATTCTTCGAACAGACTCCAGTATGTACTGTCGATACTCTCGTCTTTCGAGTTCCCCTCGGCAATGTACTTCTCGATAAAGTCGTTCAGCTCCAAAGAGTTCCTGCACTTCCTGACATCCTTAATATTCAGCAACAACATCACCTCTCCTTCATTCTTTTCTCTGCATTGGCTAAACTAGAAAAGGTGAAGAAATGCCAGTATCAAGTAGCAGAGCCATCTTCTTGTACAATTCTAGAAACTCCAGACCAGCTTCTGTTCTCAGGTACGTCACTTTTCCTGCATCAGCACCCATCTGAATGAGATTACTTGACGTCGTAAGATTCAAGTATTGCCCTGATTGTGCTGTGCTCATGTTGCAATGGGACATGATGTTCGCCTTTCCTAACGGCATTCGCAGCTGCCTCAGAATCTCCGCTATGATCTGTAATCTGCTACGGTTTCCGTCAGATACCTTCCCCACATTTAACATGTTGTAATACCCTTCAGAAAAAAGCAAGCTAGTCCTAAGGCAAATGATGTTGCGATAAGTTGGTTAGCGCGCCTTTCTTGCAATATACGTTCTCAGCCTAGCTTATAAGGATGAGAGGCCAAAAGTCGCTTTTTTACGTTCTCTTCGGGTTTCTTCGCGCTTCTTCCGCGGGCTAGCACGTTCCTGAATTTGTTTGAAACGCAGCTTGTGTTGCTCGTTTTGCTCTTCAATCATATTTGGGTCATATAGGATACCCGGGAGGGAGGGTGTGAGAGCAAGAAAGCACCCAGCCCGAACTGGGACAGTAAACATACACCATCGGAAAAGTCATGCCTTCCTCTTGAACGGAATTTATGAATTTAGGAACAAGCATGCGCGCCATTTAGTTATTGGGTCAATCTCATAGAAGAAAGGGCGCAATGACGACGTTCATTCAAAGGAAGGTTGAGAAAGCAATGGCATCGATGCCTTGTTCTACGCAGACAGGCTTTAGAAACATCGCGAAAACGTTGGACTAGGCGTTCAGGCTGTGTTATGATTCCTTTGCTCAAGCGCAGAGAAAGGAACTAATAGAGAATAGGCATGTTTCGCAAGTTGCGGACGCCTTGTCCTATGGAGACGCATTGGCTAGAAGAGCTCGCGCTTTTTCTAGTCTTCTTACTTTCTCACCGTTACTTTTTCCGTGTTTCCATGTTCCTCGACTTTTCATTCTTTTCAAAGATCGTTCTCTTTTCGCCTGCTTTTTCCTCGATCGGTTCAAGCAAATCTTCCCTTCTTAGAATCAAACAGTGACAACAAACAAGGATTATAACCTTCGCCTAAATGCGAAGTGAATACTGCAGAGTGTGCGTGTGGCAAAGACGGCGTGATGGCCGAGCGCATTGAAAAGTCACCGCCCTTGCCGAGATCCTCCGCCAAACCCTTCCCATTAACTCGGCTTCAGACCTGTGCAAATCTAGTAGGGCCCTTCGCAACGCCTGCGTGCAGTACTAGTACCCTAGGGGGAGGGGGGTGAAATAGACGGGGCCAAAACGCGAATACAGGGATGTAGCGTTCCTGCCCAGACGAACAGCGTTTTCAACGATGCTCGCCAAGTGTATATACAAAGTGTATATGCAAAACGTATATACTCTTAAAATCAAAATTGTTGCGAATTTGAGGATAAGCCAGCGCGTCGATCTTCTTTGAGCATTAGACTCTTCAACAGGGTCATGCGAAAGTTTTAATATGCCATGTTCTATGCTTCGTTTCTCCAATAAGGATTGCCACGGGTGAAATTATTTGAAGCGCATACTCGTTTGCCTCAAACAGGCAGTTGACGTTTCACAGTTGAAGGTTGACCCCGCGACTAGAAGGCTGGTCACGGCTGGCGCGCCTAAGAAAATGAGCGATTTCGATAAGAACGCGTTGGAGGAGGCTATCAGGATCAAAGAGAAGCTCGGCGGCGTCGAAGTTGTCACGCTGACTGTGAGCCCTGAAGACGCAAAGCCCGTGTTGAGGGAAACGCTTGCGATCGGTGCTGACAGAGCCTACGTCGTCAATGACCCAAGCGTTCAGGGAGCAGACACTTTGGGTACGGCTTACGTTCTTGCTGAAATGATAAAGAAGATCGTTGACTTCGACCTGATTCTCTGCGGCGAAGCATCGCTGGACAGCTTCAGCGGGCTTGTCGGTCCCAGACTGGCAGAACTGTTAAACCTGCCTCAGATAACCTCTGTGCGAAAAGTTGCGGTGGAAGGCGACACGGTCGTCGCTGAAAGGTCGCTTGAGGACGCAAGCGAGACCGTGAAGGCGAAGATGCCTGCCTTAATCTCGGTAACGCGGGAAATAAACCAGCCGAGAATCCCGTCGCTCATGATGATAATGAAAGCTTCGAAGAAAGAAATCGTCACTTGGACGCTGAAGGACCTCAACGTTTCCACTGAAAAAATCGCCGCAAAAACCGAAGTCATAGACGCCTTGGCACCGAAGATGGAGAGAAAGAAGATCAAGATCACAGGCGAATCCGTGCAGGAGATCGCGGAGAAGCTGGCCAAAGCACTGATTCAAGAGGGCGTCGTCGGAAGGTGAACCGGATGAGCGAAAACAGGGGAGTCTGGGTCTTCTCAGAAGCGCACGACCTGACCATCGAAATGCTCGGAAAAGGAAGAGAACTGGCAGACAAGCTGCAAACGGAACTCACAGCCATCCTTATCGGAAACAACGTGCAAGACAAAGCAAACGAACTGATAAGATACGGCGCAGACAAGGTCTTCTTGGCCGACAACCCGGCTCTGGAGCATTTTCAGGCTGAAGCCTACCTAGGCATCCTGCACAACTTGGTCATGACCTACCGGCCAGAAATCCTGCTCGTCGGGTCGACCAGAAACGGAAAGCCCCTTGCAGCCAGACTCGCAACCCGGCTAACCACTGGATGCGTGCCAGACTGCGCAAGACTGAGCGTTGACGAGAACAGAAGACTCATCGGCGAAAGGATAACCTACGGCGGAAACGCCGTGGCCAAGGTGACCTTCAAGTCCAAGCCGCAGGTAGCAACCGTGCCCGCAAGAGCGTTTGAGAAGCCCACGCCTCAAACCCGAAACGGACAGGTGATCAAACTAGACGTGAAGGTTGAGGAACCGAAGACCCAAGTCGTTGAAAGAAAACCCCTTGAAACGTCAAGCGTGAACGTCGAGGAAGCCGAGTACCTGGTCTGCTGTGGAAGAGGCCTAGAGAAAAAAGACGACAAGCTCCTGCTAGAAGAACTCGCAAACGTTCTAGGCGGCCAAGTCGGCTGCTCACGCCCGCTGGTCGAGGACAGAAAGTGGTTCACAGAATGGATAGGGCTCTCTGGACACAAGGTCAAACCTAAACTCTACATGGCATGCGGCATTTCGGGCGTGATCCAGCACGTCGCCGGCATACGCGACTCCAAGATAATCGTGGCGATAAACAAGGACCCAGAAGCACCGATATTCGAAATCGCAGACTACGGAGTCGTGGGCAACCTTTACGAAGTGTTGCCAGCCCTCAAAGACGCATTGAAAAGACAGCTTCAGTGAATCTTCACTTTATTCAAAGGGAAAAACGAGAAGGGTTTAACCTACTTGTACGCGATGAAGTCCTTCCCCAGCAGTTCTCTTGCAATCACCGTTCGCTGTATGTTCGTGGCCCCTTCAGCTCCAACGCAGTAGGACATTATGCCGCGCAGACCCATCTCCAACGGGCATTCTCTGGTGTAGCCCCATGCTCCAAGCCAGATCATAGCATGCTTGTAAACGTCAAAGGCCAGATGCGGGGCCAGGAGCTTGCAAGCCGCGATCATTTTGGTCACCTCAAGCGGAGTAAACTTGTTTTCCTTGTAGCGCATGTCCAACATCCACGCAGTTCTGTACGTCAGAGACCGCAGAGCCTCAAGGTGCGCCCAATCATCTGCCATTTCAAACTGGATGCCCTGGAACTTGCCGATGGCTCTGCCGAAGGCTTTTCGCTCTTTTATATATTCCATGCCAACGTCGAGGGCGCGTCTCGCAGCGCCGACGCAAACGCTGGAGATGAGGATGCGCGCGGCGTCGAAGCCTTCCATCGTAAGGTAGAAACCCTTGTCCACGTCGCCTAAGCGATAGGCGTCAGGTATCTTGACGTTGTTCATGACAAAGCCGCCTGTTGATATTGCCATTCTTCCCATGTCTTCGTAGCGCTTGTTAATTTCAACCCCAGCCGTGTTCATAGGCACGTAGAAACCGGTCATTCCACGGTGGGCAGCTTCCGGCGATATCGGTGATGTTCGTGCAAGGACGAAGTAGCCGCCGCCGAGCTTCTTTGCCTCCTCAGTGCCGCTTATGTACGTTTTTTCACCGTTCAGGACCCAGTCGTTTCCCACTTTCTTTGCTGTGGACTTTAAGGCCGCAACGTCTGACCCTCCGCCGGCTTCTGTGGAACCTATACCTATGAAAGCCTCGCCTCTGATTGCCGGGCGTATGACGTCGTTGCGGACCCTTTCGCTTGCATGCCTGTCGACCACGTATCCCCAGGATGATTCCACCAGCCAAAGCACTGGCAACGCGATGCTCACGTCTGCGTAGCCAAGCTCCTCTGCTGCAATGCAAGCCGTGATCCAGTCTGCGCCTGTTCCGCCGTGCTCCTCCGGAGCCGTCATTATGTTCAGTCCCATTTCACCCATGCTCTTAAGCATCGACTGAGGGATCCAGCCCTGAGTGTCCATCTCTCTGATCTTCTCTATGGGCAGGTTCTTCTCGCACCATTCGCGCACAGCCTTGCGGAAGAGTTCCTGTTCCTCTGTGAACCCAAATTCAACCATCTTCTTCACCTTTTGATGGAAAGCTTTGCGAAAGCCAATATAAAAGTTGTTTGCAGCTCTAACTCGAAACCTTTGTCAGAAGCAGTTCTGCCGGGCTTTGATTTAAGTGCAGGCCCAGCTTCCTCTCGCCTATGCCAAGCGCAAGGCCGAGCAGCTGCGTGTAGTAAACTACAGGAACGTTGAGTTTCACTCCTACAGTCGTCTCCGCGTCCTTCTGCTTCGCGTCAAACATCAGCTGACACTCAGGGCACGATACGACCAGACCTGCAACGTTCAAGCCTTGCACGGCCTTCAGCTTGGAACCCGCAAGGGAAAGGGCGGAATCAGGATGACTGCGCATCAACGCCGCCCCGCAGCAATCAAGCTTTTCAGCATAGTCCACGGCTTCAGCACCGATTGCTTCTAACAGTTCATCGAGCTTTCGCGGGTTCTCTGCATCGTCAACCCTTCCCAAGTCACTAAAACGTATCACCTGGCAGCCCACGTGAGTGGCGACCTTCAAACCGCTGAGAGGTTTCTTCACAGCCTTCCTGATTTTCTCTAACCCCACGAAGTCGTGTAGAAGGTCGATCGTGTGCCAGATCTTGATGTTCGGGCAGTAGTCTAGTCCCTCCTCTTTCAGCAAGCTGATGATCTTCTGAGCGGTCTGAGGGTTCTTCTTCATCGTGTCCTGAGCTTCAGAGAGTGTGAAGTGGCATCGGTTGCACGGGACAAGCAGGCTGTCTAGGCCGGTTAAGTTTGCTAAGGCTAGAACCCTAGCCGCTAGGAAGTTGGCCGCAACCTCGTTGACGCTCTTCACCGGGTCGCCGCAGCAGACGGATTCGCTCAGGTCGACCAGCTCAACGCCAAACTTGGGAAGAGTTGCCCGAAGCGACATCTCGTAGGCAAACTGGTTAGCCTGTATGCAACAGCCCCAGTAGACGGCGATTTTCACCCTACTTCTCCTCCATAGTCTTCATGAGCGCGGCTTGAAAAGTCTGCTTCGGAGGCTTGATCTTCGGCAGTTTCGCGGATTCGCGGTCAACGGTTTCCATCTTTCTGGTCACGATCTTCTGAGGAGGCTCTGCCAACCCGGTCTCCAGTATCTGTGAAACGATTTTCAAGTATCCCTGGGGCACTTCTGCCCCTCTTTCAACGGCAAGGTTTCTGAGGGCTATTATCACGTGGTAAGGCGAAGCCTTCTGCGGGCACCTTTGGACGCATTTCAAGCATGTGACGCAGGTCCAAATTATGTCTGAAGATGGCAAATCCTCCACTAGACCCAGGTTGACGAGCTTCACTATTTCGTGCGGCTTCAGCTCCAGCAACTTCAGAGCCGTGCAGCCGCTCGTGCACTTTATACACTGGTAACAGTTTACGAGCTCCCTTCCGCCGAGCTTCAGCAGAATTCTGTCTCGCAATTCGAAGTTGGGCTTGGCCATTGACATCAGGTCAATGAGACTCAAGTCACACCCCTCCTTCAGCGCAGGTCTCCGCTAGTGCTGCTTGAACTTGAGTCACAACCTGCTTGTTACCATATTGCTGGATTTTGACAGCGCCCGTCGGACAAGCAGAGCTGCACAGACCGCAACCCTGGCACACAGCCTCAACGACTTCAGCCGTTAGCTTTTCTTCACCCTTCACGAGCTCAGACTTCATCTCTACAGCGACAAAAGGACATATTGACTCGCAGATCCTGCATCCGCTGCACAGGTCCTTGTCAACCACGGCTTTCAACGGTTCAATATCGATCTCTCCGCTTGAAAGCAGGTCTATCACCTTTGCCGCGGCTCCACTTGCCTGCGCCACCGTGTCAGGAATGTCCTTGGGTCCTTGACACGCTCCTGCGAGAAACACGCCTGCCATCGCACTCTCGAGCGGTCGCAGCTTCGGGTGTGCTTCCAAGAGGAAACCGTCTGCACTTCTAGACGCGTGCAACAGCGCACTGATTTTCCCGAGGTCGCCACTCGGTACGAGTCCCGTTCCAAGCACGACCAAGTCTGCGTGAACTTCTAAGAGCTTGTTTGTTCCCCTGTCATAAACGTCGAAGTAGAGTGACCCGTCCGCTGCGCAGTGGATTTCAGAGGGTAAGCCAGCCACGAAATCTATGTCCATGTCCCTTGCGCGCCTATAGAATTCCTCGTAGCCCTTGCCGAACGCTCGAAGGTCAATGAAACACGTGTATATCTTCAAGTCGCCCGGGATCTTCTCGCGGGCCAAGATTGCCTGCTTGAGCGTCACCATGCATCCCACGCGGCAGCAGTACTCGTGGAAGCGTCTGTCTCGAGAGCCCACGCATTGTATGAAAGCTATGCTTCTGGGTATCTTCCCGTCCGAAAGTCTTGTCAGATGTCCTCCTGTCGGGCCAGATGCGCATACAAGGCGTTCAAGTTCCATGGCTGTTATTACGTTCTTGAATCGTTTGTATCCGTACTGCGGAATCACCGAAGGGTCGAAAACATCGAAGCCAGTTGAAACGACGATTGCTCCAACGTTGAGCTCGATCTCTTCCGGTTTCTGCGCCCTGTTGACGGCATCGGCAGGACAGACCTTCTCGCAAAGACCGCACTCAACGCAACTTTCCTTGTCTATTACTGGCACTCTGGGAACCGCTTGCATGAAGGGCATGTAGATCGCCTTTCTCACTCCTATGCACTCATCAAACTCGCTCTGCGCTTCTGCGGGGCAGTTCTCCGAGCAGATCAGGCATCCGGTGCACTTTTTCTCGTCAACGTATCTCGGCTTTCTGAGAACCGTCACCTTGAAATTGCCGACCGAGCCCTTTACGTCTTTGACTTCCGAGTAGGTGAGTAGTTTAACATTCGGGTGGTGCGCACAATCTATCATTTTCGGAGCAAGAATGCACATTGAACAGTCCATCGTCGGAAAAGTCTTGTCCAGCTGGGCCATCTTTCCGCCTATGCTGGGGGCTTTCTCGACTAGGTAAACTTTGAAACCTGCATTGGCCAAGTCAAGCGAGGCTTGCATGCCAGCTATGCCGCCGCCTAAGACCAAGACGCCCCTTTCAACGCGCATCTTGCGTTTCTCTAACGGCTCCAGAAGCCTCGCGCGAGCCGCACCCATCCTAACGAGCGCTTCAGCCTTTTCTGTTGCCTTCTCAGGCTCACGAGTGTGCGCCCACGAGACTTGTTCTCGCAAGTTGACTATCTCAGTAAGGTATGGGTTTAGTCCAGCTTCTGCAACTGCTCTGCGGAACGTTTCTTCGTGCATGCGAGGTGAGCATGTTGCAATCACTATTCTGTCAAGTTTTTGGTCTTCAATATCATCTTGAATAAGTTGTTGTCCAGGTTCAGAACACATGTAAGCGTAATGCTTGGCTATCACAACATCTGGCAGAGTTTTGGCGTATTCCACCACTTTTTCCACATCAACAACACCAGCGATGTTTGAGCCGCAGTGGCAGACGTACACGCCTATCCTTGCCATCAGTTAGCCATCCATAACGTTGCTCCTGTTTAATTGCCCTTGCTGCTCTCTATTATCTTTTCTGCCGAAAGCATGGTGATTTCAACGTTGGAAAAAAGCAACATGAAATAGGCTGTTCAAAACACAGTTCTACTTAGAACGCGACAACTGCTCTTGACCGCCTAGTACACTGAGACTTTGGCCACTCCTTTCACATTCAGTAGCTCAGGAATGAGTTCCCCTGGGATTTTCTTTTCAACGATCAGTGAAAGTTTGGGTTCGGGTGAAAGCTCGGGGTCGTCCACGATTGCCTGTCTTATGCTCAAACCATTCTTCGCCAAAATCATTGCGGAGCTGGCTAGTATTCCCGGGATCTTCGCATCGACAGGTGTTATTTCGACCACTCCCAAGTTCAAATGCTTAGCAATCTCCTTGAGTGAAAGTCCAGAAGATCTTATGCCCTCAAATATCAACCTAAGTTCACGGTCAGATTTTATTGCGTTCAATGTCTCCTTGACAGTTCTCCTGTCCACCCCTGCAGCCCGGGCCACACGCACTGGCGGAATCTCGATCTCGTTAAGGTAAATCTTCCCGCTCCTTGCACTGAGTCCATTCTCGATGAGAACGCGGGTTACACTGAGCCTCTCAGGATGCCCCTCGAAATATTTCTTCACGTTACTCCACATGGCAGCTGGCCCCGTGTACATTTTTGTGCAACAAAGTATAAATATGTTCTTGCCGTCTTGAGTATGCTAAATAGCATCAATGTATGTAAATGTTCATTGGAGAACCTAAAATGACACAGCAATCGCACAAAAACGCAGAATATGTGACAAACTTGAGCCCAGACGACATACCCACATCTTGGTACAACATACAAGCCGATCTGCCAGAACCTCTGGCACCTCCGTTGGATCCAACAACGCTGAAGCCGATAGGTCCAGAGATGCTTGAAAGGATATTTGCGAAAGAACTTGTCAAACAAGAGGTTTCAGCGGAACGCTTCATCCCAATACCGAATGATGTGCTTGACGCGTATCTCGGGCTTCCGCGTCCAACTCCGCTTTACCGTGCACGCAGGCTTGAGAAGTTCTTGAAGACGCCTGCGCAGATATACTTCAAGTGTGAAAACTTCAGTCCCACGGGGAGCCACAAGACCAACACGGCCATCGCGCAAGCCTACTACAACAAGAAACAAGGGGTCGAAAGACTTGCCACTGAGACAGGCGCAGGGCAGTGGGGAACAGCCTTGGCCTTGGCAACCCGGCTTTTTGGGTTGAAATGCCGAATATACATGGTCCGAGTGAGCTATGAACAGAAGCCTGGCAGGAGAACGATAGCGCAACTGTACGGAGCTGAGATGTTCCCATCGCCAAGCGACCAGACAAGCTTCGGCAGGAAGCTGCTTAAAGAGAATCCGAACCTTCCTGGGACACTTGGCATAGCGATCACTGAAGCCATAGAAGACACTCTCGCTCATGACGATACCAGATATTCGCTTGGCTCAGTGCTGAACCATGTTTTGATGCATCAAACCATCGTGGGGTTGGAGGCCAAAAAACAGTTTGAACTCTTAGACATAAGCCCAAGCGTGGTCTGCGGTTGCATAGGCGGCGGTTCCAACTATGGTGGTTTCTGCTTCCCGTTCATGAGGGATAAGCTCAGAGGAAAAACAAGCACGGAGTTTGTTGCATGCGAATCGAAGGCGATTCCGCACACGACCAGAGGTATTTACACTTATGACCACGGTGACACTGGCAAGATGACTCCGCTCATCAAGATGCTGACGATTGGACACGATTATGCGTGTCCCCCAGTCCATGCGGGTGGTTTAAGATATCACGGGATGGCGCCGTTGATATCGTACCTGATCCATAAAGGCTATGCAAGGTCAGTTGCGTACGGTCAAGTAGAGATTTTCGAGGCCGCGAAGCTGCTGGCTCAAACGGAAGGCATGATAACGGCTCCTGAAACGGCTCACAGCCTGAAATTTGTCGTAGACGAGGCTCTGAGATGCAAGAAGACTGGTGAAAAGAGAATAATCGCGATGAATTACAGTGGGCACGGCTTGCTTGACCTGTCAGCGTATGAGCAGTTTCTTGCCGGAAAACTCGTAGAGTACGAACCGGAGAAAATCGAAGTTCCCACGTTCAGCCATTAGGAGAATTGGAAACCATTGACATCAAGTGTTCTGAGAACTGAAAATTCAAGATTCAATAGAGTGGTCTTGTTACAAATTGACCAACTCAGACCACATGAAAAGGGTTCTCCCGTCTACTTGGAGTTTCTTAGACGTGAAATACTCAGGGATGGAGTGCTCAGGTATCCCATAGTGGCTGACGAAAGGACACGCGTCATCCTAGACGGAATGCATCGTTGGCTAGCGCTCAAGAGCATTGGCTGCAAGTCAATACCAGTGTTGCTAGTTGACGTTTTCCAAAAGCCAGCGATTCGCGTTGGAAGAAGAAGGATTCATCAATACACGAGTGATCCGAATGAAGAGATTGCTGTTGAGAGGGTTATCTCGGCGGGACTTGATAGGCAACTCATGGAACCTCGTACGACTAGGCATTTCTTTCCGTTCTCAAAATATCAGCTCATCAATTATCCATTGGGCCTGTTGAAGAGGGGGGTACCTTGCGACGTTTCTTCGTACTTGTCTAGGGAGAGTGATGAAGAATGCGGCTTAGCTATTAAACGGTGGCTAGAAGAGATATCCGAGGAATTGGATTTTCTGACAAGAAAGAAGGCAGAAGTGGAGAAGGAAAAGGAAGAGTTTCTGAACAGGATCCAGAACTTGGGTAGTTTTTCAACCTTTTAGGTCTTATGAAATTCTGGCGGCAGAGAGAAAGTCATGCGCATAGGTTATTAGCCAATGAATATTATACTAGCGCGTGGCGACATGATGATTCAAATCAACCAGCCTCAGATAGGGAAAGAGGAAATCGACGCTGTCACTAAGGTTCTGAAAAGCGGATTGCTGACCAACGGACTCGGCGCTGGTCCAATGGTTACGGAGTTTGAGCATTCGTATGGAGAATTCGTGAAGGCAAAGTATGCTATAGCCCTTAACTCTGGAACAGCTGCTTTGCACTCAGCTCTTGCAGCAGCTGGTGTTAAGCCTGGCGACGAGGTTATTATGCCAAGCTTCACGTTTGTGGCAACAGCCGAGGTTGCTGTCTTCAAAGGAGCTAAGCCTGTTTTCGTCGACATTGACCCAGACACCTACACCGTTTCTGCCAGAAATATCGAAAGGGCTGTAACCAGGAAGACTAAGGCTGTTATGCCAGTTGACCTTTACGGCATGCCTGCTGACATGAAACCCATTAGGGAAGTCGCTGATAAGCATGGACTGAAAATCGTTGAGGACGCTGCTCAAGCCCATGGAGCCACGTATTTTGGGAAACCAGTCGGAGTCTTCGCTGATGCTGCCTGCTGGAGTTTCTATGGAAGCAAGAACATTACCACAGGTGAGGGCGGAATGATCACTACGAACGACGCGAAGATTGCAGAGACCGCTCGGTACTTGCGAAGTCACGGAGAGAAGAAGAAGTACATGTCTCTGATGCTGGGACATAACTATCATATGCCAGAGATGGAAGCGGCCATAGGATGTGTGCAACTGAAGAAACTGCCAAGATTCGTCGCTAGAAGACGTGAGAACGCAAGAAGACTGAGCAAACTGCTTGAAAAAACGAGGTTGAAGTTGCCCGTGGAACCTAAGGGCTTCAAGCCCAGTTGGTATCTTTACACTGTGAGGCTGAAGGGCGCGAAAAGTGCAAACAGGGACAAGCTTGTTGAAGACTTGAAGAAGGAGGGAATTGGAGCTTTCGTTTGTTATGTGAATCCCGTTCATCTAATGTCGTACTACCGGAGGTTTGGAAAGTGTAGACTGCCCGTGACGGAAGCGGTTTCAAAACAAGTGTTCTCATTACCAGTTCATCCCGGTGTAACGTCGAAACAGATAGATTTCATAGGAGAAACGGTGCAAAGGCTGTTACGGTAGTTTTGTCCACGCTAGGTTTAAATAGAATTAGCGGCTAGTATTGAACCCCCACCTGATCTGGGTTTTGAGAGGAATCGTTTATGCACAAGACGAGAGTTATTATAATGGGCGCGGCTGGTAGGGACTTCCATAACTTTAACGTCTACTTCAGAAACAACGATGCTTATGAGGTTGTAGCTTTCACGGCAACGCAGATCCCTGGGATAGGAGGGAGAAACTATCCGCCGGAGCTTGCAGGTTCAAGGTATCCAGATGGTATACCAATTTATCAAGAGGAAGAACTTCCTAAGCTGATAAGAGACCACGATGTTGACCAGGTTGTTTTCGCTTACAGTGACGTTTCGCATGAATACGTCATGCACAAGGCTTCTATCGTGCTTGCAAACGGCGCAGACTTTCGGTTAATGGGGCCGAAGACGACGATGCTGAAGGCAAAAGTGCCAGTGATTGCGGTCTGCGCGGTCAGAACCGGATCAGGAAAGAGTCAAACTTCACGCCAAGTTGGCAAGATTCTGAAGAGCAAGGGTTTGAATGTTGTAGCAATCAGGCATCCGATGCCTTATGGAGACCTGACGAAGCAAGTCTGTGAACGATTTGCCTCTTATGAGGATCTGGACAGGTATAACTGCACGATTGAGGAGAGAGAGGAGTATGAGCCGCACATCGACAACGGCATAATTGTCTACGCTGGAGTTGACTACGAAAAAATACTGCACGAGGCAGAGGAAGAGGCAGACGTAATAGTTTGGGATGGCGGCAACAATGATTTGTCCTTCTACAAGCCAGATCTGCTCATTGTTTTGGCTGACCCTCATAGAGCTGGTCATGAGCTGGCTTACCATCCTGGCGAGGCAAACCTCCGAATGGCCGACATCATAATAATAAACAAGGTTGACACTGCTGATCCGCAGAAAGTTAAGTTGGTTAAGGAAAACATTAAGATGGTCAATCCAGGCGCAACGGTTTTGGAAGCTGCTTCTCCGATAACCGCTGATAAGCCGGAGGCTGTCAGGGGCAAACGTGTGCTTGTGATTGAGGATGGACCTACGATCACTCACGGAAGCATGCCCTATGGAGCCGGAGTGATATTTGCGCAGAAGTTCGGAGCAGGGGCAATCGTCGATCCGAGGCCCTACGCTGTGGGTTCGATTAAGGCGGCGTATGAAAAGTACAGGCATCTAGGTGCAGTACTTCCTGCGTTGGGCTACGGTGGAAAACAGGTAGCTGAGCTCAAAGAGACTATCGACCGCACTCCGTGTGACGTCGTAGTGATCGGCACGCCCATAGATTTGAGAAGGGTGATAACGATCAAGCAGCCAACGGTAAGGGTCAATTATGAGCTTAAAGTTCTGGGGCCCGTTTCGCTTGAGCACGTCTTGGACGAGTTCATCGAAAAGAGTGTGAAGAAGCTATGAGTGAAGAGAAAAATGAAGAGAAAGGAGAAGTCTCTCGGGTAAAAGTGAAGTTCACGGTTGAAGGAATGGGTGAAACCGAAGGAGAGCTTGTGCGTTTCTTGGCTCCGAGAACGATAGACATGATAGTTCGGAAACTGCCGATAGAGGGAAGAGCGGCCCTGTGGAAAGAAGAGGTGTACTTTGAAACTCCTGTCAAGATGGGCGAAGAAAAAGCAAAAGCCACCGTTGAAACTGGGACAATCGCGTTCTGGCCCATGGGAAGCGCGATATGCATCTTCCACGGAAAATCGCAGCCCTACAGCCCGGTGAACATCATTGGAAAGGTAACCGGCGATCTTGAACTGTTCAGGCAGGTCAAGAGTGGCACGAAAATAAGAGTTGAAAGTCTCTAGTAGCGTGCGTGCAAGCTCGCCTTTGTGTCGATCCGAGATAATTGATAGTGTCAGGAAAGGCACTGTGAGAAAGAGAACGGAGCGCGCGCAAGAGCTTATACGTTTTGCATATACATTTTGTATATACAGTGAGCCGGCATTGTTGAAAACGCTGTGGATGTTCATGTTGGATGGGGGGCTGTCGGGTGGGTCCAAGGACTTGGTTTGTGAGGCGTAAAGTCAGAGTCAAGGGAACTGGTTCTGCTGCCCATCTGGAGCCTTAAGGTGCAGCACAAAACGAAGAAGACAAGACGCACCATCAACATGGATGCAGCGATGGGACGCCTGCTTGTTGGGAACGTTTAGCGCGCGCTGAACGGGGATCGTTTCGAGCTTTATTGTTCAGTCAACATGGAACATTCCTTTATGACCCGATTCAGAAAACCATAAGAGTACGCGCCTATTTGTATAGAATGTAGACGTGGGAGGGGATGGAGTAGTGAGGAAGGTAGCTTCGCTTGGAAAGGTAGCTTCTCTCATAATTATATCAGCGATTCTTCTTTCAACCTTTGTCGTATTAACTCCAAAGACATCTGCAGCTTCTCAAATAGACATAAACACTGCGATCGGCAAAGGTCTCTCGCGCACGCTGTGCGTGCCTTTTTACCAGGGCAATCTTATGGTGGATGTGGTTGATGCTGCAACGTTAAACCCGATTGTCGGTGCGAACGTTTCGATTCAGGGGCCGGAAACGCACTGGAACATTACTGGAAATAGTGGAAATTGGACGTTCTACAGCGTCACGTCAGGAACCTACAATGTCACCGCCACCATGAGTGGGTATCTGCCAAACAGTACGCTGGCTATAGTAAATCCAGACCTAACGACAAACTGCACCCTGAGCCTACAGGCCGTTTCTGTGCCCAACCAGGGCAATCTCATGGTAACTGTGATTGACGCTGCAACGTTAAACCCGATCGTCGGTGCAAACGTTTCTATTCAGGGACCAGAAACACATTGGAACATAACTGGAAACAGTGGAAACTGGACGTTCTACAACGTTACGGCGGGGAATTACACTGTGACCGCGAGCATGACTGGGTATTTGTCAAACACCACGTTGGCTGTTGTGCATCAAGGTCAGACGACAAACTGCACCCTGAGTCTGGAGGCTGCGATGTTACGTGACGTGGCTGTCACTGAAGTCGTGCCTGATGCTGATTGGGTTTATCAGGGCAAGCTTTGTCATGCCGGCGTCAACGTTACCGTCGCAAACTTGGGCGAAGCGACTGAAAACTTCACGGTCAGCTTGTATGCGCTCAACGCTACTGCAATACCGGCCAACGTCACTATCGGGACTCAGCCAGTCACGAATTTGCCTCCAAACGGGACTCTTGTGCTCAGGTTTGTTTGGAACAGCACAGGTGCTCAGCCCTCTCACTGGTATAATATCACGGCCGTTGCAAGCACGATTCTAGGCGAAGCCAACATCACGAACAACGTTATGTCCAGTCTCGTGCTCGTAAAGGTCAGGTTGTTTGGCGACGTCAACGACGACGGCAGCGTCAACATCCTAGACGCTATAACCGCAGCCAACGCTTTCGGGTCCTCGCCTGGGGATCCGAATTGGAACCCTGCGGCAGACGTAAGCAATGATGGCATAGTCAACATTTTGGACACGATACTCATAAGCGGCAGTTTTAGACTATACGTGGGTTCAGACCCTTAATCTTGTCGAGTCCTTTCGCGCGCGCTTATACAGGTTTGACGACGAGACCTAATCTAGTGGTAGGCTGATTTGGCATTTCGAGAGTCGCGCGCTACAGCCCTCATACTTGATCCGATGCCAAGAATAGTCTCAGATCGGACTTACCTCTTACAATCATCCTTTTCAAGTTGATCGAGAACCCAGGATGAACGACAGAGAATTGGCTGAGAAACTGAACACTCCCCTAACTGAGCTAGGACTTCGGAGCCCAGAAAAACCTTAAGTTCAACACTGCACACAGACCGATGACACCCTTGTTTCAACGAAACTTCAGGTGAACGGAAAACATGAGCAGTGAGCCACAGGAAAAGGAGCTTTACTCTTTCGGTCCAATGGGCGTTAGAATATGCTTCAGTCGTCCAGAGTTCTTCACGCCCGTAGCCAGAAACATCACAAGGGTTGTGTTCACAGACAGGCGGATATACGGAGTACACAGAGGAAGCCTCCCTTTCTTCAAAGACAAGGCCAGCTTCCAAGTGACGTACGCCAGCATAGTTTCGATGGAACAGTTCGGCTTTTTCCTAAACAAGGGCCTCTACATTCAATACCGAGAGGCAGAAACAACCAAGGAAGTCTCAATAATCAGTAGCGGCCAAAATGTGAGACAAGCATACGAAACCATCCAAAAAGCCCTCCGAAAACCGTAGCTGTCCAAAGCGCGCATGCCCAGAAATCAAGCGCTCAAGCTTGCTCATCAGAAAGTGGATGCCCCAACGGAATGTATTTGAGCGACGGTTTGGCCTTGCTGATGGTCGAGGTTTCATGAATGCCTTCGGCTTACAAAACAAACAGCGAGCTTGACTTTGGCAAGGTTCTCAATGGTTCATTGAATGTTTTCTTCAAGGACGCGTTGCGAGTTGCGTTGACCCATCCTCGCCAGGCAGCGTTCTTCATGCAGACGTTGAGATGGCAGAGAAGTGCCTGGGCTTTTCAGGTTTCTTTTTGAAAGAAGTTTAAATGTGCAGTTTTCACTTTATGGTTTTGATGAAGAAGACTATAACGCTCAAAGTGGACGCTCAAGAGCCCGACATGGAAAAGGTTCGCGTAGCGGCAGGTTTGGTTCGAAGAGGCGGGTTAGTGGCTTTTCCAACTGAAACCGTGTATGGTCTTGGGGCGGATGCTTTGAACGCGAAGGCTGTTATGGCTCTTTTTGAGGCGAAGAAGCGTCCGCTTGATAACCCTCCGATCGTGCATGTGGGTCATGTGAGGGATGTTCGCAGGTTGGTTGAGGATGTTTCCTCTGACGGCGAGAAGCTGATGAGAGAGTTCTGGCCTGGACCCTTAACGTTGATTTTCAGGCGGTCGAAGATTGTGCCAGACGTGACTGTTGCTGGGTTGGACACGGTTGCGATAAGAATGCCGAGGCACAATGTTGCATTGGCCCTGATCAGGGAAAGCAACTGTCCAATTTCGGCGCCGAGCGCAAATCTCGCGGGAAAGCCGAGTCCAACGTTGGCAAGGCATGTTTTAGATGACCTTGACGGTAGGATAGATGTCGTTTTGGATGCTGGGCCGACAAACATAGGAGTGGAGTCCACTGTTCTGGACTTGACTGTTAACCCGCCTCAGGTGCTGCGTCCAGGCGGGACGCCTTTTGAATTGTTGAAGAAGTCTCTTGGCAGAGTAGAGCTCAATCCAGTTGTCACAGCTGAGAAGCCGTTGCCCGTTGAGAAGGCTCGTTCGCCAGGGGTCAAGCATAAGCATTATGCTCCTGACGCAGACGTCTTGGTTGTCGAAGGAGAATTGCCCGCAATAGTTGAAAAAGTCGTCGAGCTGACGAAGCTCTGCAAGCGCAGAGGGAGCACAGTCGGCGTTCTCTGCACGGATGAGACCATTCAGTGCTACGATGCAGACGTGGTAAAGTCTCTCGGAAGCAGAAGCGATCTGCCCGCCGTCGCTCGAAACCTTTTCAGGCTTCTCAGAGAGTTTGACCTAGAAAAAGTAGACGTGATCATCGCCGAGGGCCTGCCACTTGAAGGACTAGGACTTGCCGTTATGAACAGGCTACGCAAGGCTGCCGGATACAACATCGTCAAAGTATAGATTCTCTTCAGAAGAGCGCAGCAGACTGTGAACTGCCCAAACTTGAGACCATCCCTACTTAAGCATGGGCATCTTGATGCCTTTCTCTTTGGCTATCTTTTGCGCGTTCTCGTAGCCCGCGTCTGCGTGGCGAACTATGGCCAAACCTGGGTCGGTCGTCAGAACGGTGACTAATCTTTTCTCCATTTCCTTAGTTCCATCCGCAACCAAGCACATGCCAGCGTGGATGCTGTAGCCTATTCCAACGCCTCCGCCGTGATGTACGCTTACCCACGTGGCGCCGCCGACAGCGTTTATCAAAGCGTTCAGTATAGGCCAATCTGCGACTGCGTCACTGCCGTCTTTCATGCCCTCTGTCTCGCGGTTCGGTGAAGCCACGCTTCCGCCGTCCAAGTGGTCGCGGCCTATCCAAACGGGTCCTGAGATGTCTCCGTTTGCGACCATGGTGTTGATGGTTTTTCCAAACCTTGCTCGTTCACCGAAGCCGAGCCAGCAGACCCGAGCTGGTAAGCCTTGAAACTTCACCTGTTCTTTGGCTTTTTTTATCCAGCGGCACAATTCTTTGTTGTGTGCGAAGTCTTTCAGAATGACGTCATCGAGCTTGTAGATGTCGTCTTCGCTACCGACGAGTGACGCCCAACGGAACGGGCCCTTGCCCTCGCAGAACATGGGCCTTATGTATCGCATCACGAAACCTGGGAACGAGAAGGCGTCTTTATAGCCGGCTTTGCTGGCTTGTTCTCGCAGGTTGTTGCCGTAATCAAAAGTGACAGCGCCTTTGAGCATCATTCTGACCATGGTCTCAACTTGAAGACGCATGCTTGAACTTGCACGTTGGCAGTATTCTTTCGGGTCGCTCTTTCGCAGCTCGTCTGCATCTTCCTTGCTCAGACCAGCAGGGTAGTAGCCGTTCAGCGGGTCATGCGCGCTAGTCTGGTCAGTCAGGACGTCAGGTATGATGCCTCGTTTCAGAAGTTCAGGATGCACCTCCGCAGCGTTGCCCAGCAGGCCGATGCTTCTTGGAACGCCCTGCTTCTTCGCTTCCAAGGCAAGGTTCACAGCTTCGTCCAAGCTGTCTGTCCATGTTTCCAAGTATCCGTACTTGAGCCTGCGGTCAATTGCCCGCTTGTCTATTTCGACGATGAGCGCAACACCGTCGTTCATCGTGACGGCCAGAGACTGAGCTCCGCCCATCTCACCCAGACCTGCGGTCAACACAAGCTTTCCGCGCAGGCTTCCGCCGAAGTGTTCCTTAGCGACCTCCGCTAAGGTTTCGTAAGTGCCCTGCAGGATGCCTTGCGTTCCAATGTAGGCCCAAGAGCCGGCGGTCATCTGTCCATACATGATTAGGCCTTTCTGCTCTAACTCGTAGAAATAGTCCCAGTTGGCCCACTTTGGCACGAGCATAGCGTTGACTATCAGAGCCCTTGGAGCCCACTCGTGCGTCTTGAAAACTGCCACAGGCTTGCCGCTTTGGATGAGCATCGTTTCATCGGTTTCGAGTTCGGTTAACGTTTCGACTATGCGATCGAAACACTCCCAGCTCCGAGCAGCCCGACCGGTTCCACCGTAAACAATAAGCCTGTCAGGATCTTTGGCCACATCCGGGTCAAGAACGTTGCAGAGCATCCGCAAAACTCCTTCAATCTGCCAGTTCTTGCAATGCAGCTCGTGCCCAGTCAGGCATCGAATAGGCCTACTAAGCTTGGCCAACATGGTTCACCAGTCTCCAAAATATGTAACCGCACTTTAATTCTTTGCCCAGTCCTCTAAAGCCCTAAGGGGCTGAGGACGCCCACAATTACTGTTCTTCTAAAAGGCGGAAATCGCTTCGACTTGCTTCATTGTCGACAACGAGCCTGCCGTTCTTGATCACTTTGTCAACCAAGTTCACGCCAAAGCGGTACCCGAGGAACTTGTGGTTTGGCCCGTTCAGAACGATTACGTCGGCCTTCTTGCCGACTTCTAGGCTTCCAATTTCGCCCGCTCTGCAAACAGCGTGTGCAGCGTTGATCGTTGCCGCTGTTATGGCTTCAGCCGGAGTTAACTTCATGAAGTGACAGGCGAAGGCGATGACCAACTGTTGGTTCTCAACCCAGCAGCTTGGGTTGAAATCGGTGCCCAAAGCCACGGGAACGCCTGAGTTGATCATTTTTCGAGCATCCGCGTAACGACCGCTCATCAGACTGAATGCCGCTGCAGGCAGCAAAGTGGCCAAAACTCCTTTCTCAGCCATGGCCTTGATGCCCTTGTCTGAAGAAAAAAGCATGTGGTCCGCTGAGACCGCTCCGACGCTGGCCGCAAGTTCTGTCCCTCCAAGCAGACTGATCTCGTCAGCGTGCACCCTGGGCTTCAAGCCCGAGTTCTTGCCCGCCACCAAGATTCGCCTAGCCTGGTCAAGAGTGAAGACTCCTCGCTCGCAAAAAACGTCGCAGAACTCTGCGAGCCCCTTCCCAGCCACTTTCGGAATCATCTCGCTGATGACCAGACTCACATAGTCTTCTGGACTGTTTGAAAATTCCGGAGGAACGGCGTGTGCTCCGAGAAAAGTTGGAACCAAGTCAACCGTGTGCATCTCGTTGAGACGCTGGATGGCCTCCAGCATCTTTAACTCGTCCTTAGTCGTCAGCCCGTAGCCGCTCTTAGCCTCCACAGTTGTTGTTCCGTGCTCCAACATTGCGTTGAGTGTCTCAGTGCCGTTTTCAACGAGCTTTTCCACACTTGCCCGCCGCGTCTCTCTGACAGTCTTCAGGATGCCGCCGCCAGCGTCCAGAATCTCCATGTACGGGACCCCTTCGACCCGCATCTGAAACTCATCCTCTCTTGAACCCGCAAAAACAAGATGCGTGTGTGGGTCAATGAAGCCCGGCAACACTGTTTTGCCATTGGCGTTCACGACGTTTTCAGCCTTGTAAACCTTAGCGATCTCGGACGTGCTTCCGACTGCGGCAATTGTTCCATCTTTAACCGCTAGAGCACCGTTGCGCACTATTCCGAGGTCGAGCATCTGCTTACCGATGCGTGGTTTCTGGTTGTTTCCTCCAAGTGTAACTAGCTCGTTAGCGTTGACAATGAGCAAGTCTGCCTTTTCCTTTGCCTTTGACCTGACGGCTCTATTCAAAGGCACCGCCTTTCTCAATGGCGTCTTGAATGGCTATCTCCAGCACGCGGTCTTCCGTGAGGTTGTCGACTTTCAGGTAGTATCCTGCCACGTCAATGAGGATTTTCAAGGGCGCCATACCGCAGAATTCTGAGCCTACTATTGGCACGTTGTAGCGTGCAGCCTCTACCTTGAGCGCTTCGAACACGCGGTAGAGAGGAGTCTTCTCGAAATCGCTTATGCTCATGCCTATCTGTGTAACGTTCTTGTCCGGAAGGGACGCGGCCATAGCTTTAACGTTCGTGAAGCCTCCCTTAGTTGCGTGCAGAGCCTTCGCGATCTTCTTGGCGACTTTAAGGTCCGAGGTGCCCACGTTGACGTTGAAGCCGGCCATAACCCTTCTGGCCCCCGTTATCGTGGCGCCAGCCGTGCGATGAGGCTTTGATGGACCAAAGTCGGGCTTGCGCTTAGGCTTGCTAATCATTTCAGAAAGTTTCTCATAGTCGCCTTCGCGAATCCAATCCAGGTCTTTCCGCTCAGGCGCAGCTGCGGCCTCACCGTACAAGTAAACTGGCAAGCCACATTTCTTGGCCAAAGTTTGCCCAAATTCTTTGGCAAGTTTAACACAATCTTCCATCGTCACATTCTTTGACGGTATGAACGGGACAACATCAACGGCTCCGATTCTCGGATGCTGACCCTTTTGTTTCCGCATGTCGATCAGTTCCACGGCCTTGAAGGACATGTTCAGCGCGGCTTCAAGAACCGATTTCTTGCTCCCTACGAATGAAACTACCAGACGATTGTAATGATCGTCATAAGTTTGGTCAAGCAAGAAAGCGTTCTTGGTCTTCTTGAGTTCGTTGAGAATTGATTTTACAACCTTAGGGTCTGAAGTGCTGAAATTCGGAACACACTCGACAATCTCCAAACGCCATCTCACCAGCTTAAAATAACTCGCAACACGAGGTAATTAAGATTGCCAGACTCTTCTTGCGATCACCCAGTCTTTGTTTGCGATTTTCAAAGTGAACACTTATGCGTCGCGAAGATCGGAATTGTCTAGGTCAGAAGACGTGATTCACCTCGGCGGCAATAATACTCTGCGAACCGAAGTGAAAAACCGATACGAAATTAGTGAGGCGGATAGGAAAAACCTTAGAAAGGCTTTGAGTATAGTGTAGACAACGCGTGTCAAGCATGCGGTGAAGTGTCCTTGTGGAAGCGAAGGCAGAGTTGGAGTCATTATGGATGAAATCTTGGAGATATTGAGAAAAACGGCCTCAAGAACGCAGAAACTATTTGACGAGAACAAAGGTGCGTCCTTAAAGAGGATAGAAAGTTACGATGCAACACTCAAGTCTGGGAAAGCGTCTGAAACACAGAAAGTTCAGGCTTCGCTCATGAAAACGTTGGAGTACGACCAGTTGGAAAGGTGGTCTTCTGAGCTGAGCCTTCTGTACATTCTTCAGATGTTCGCTTTCAAAGTCAAGATTCTGCAAATATCAATCGCCAAAATCGGAGAGCAGCTTCAGAAATCGGAGCTTATTGAAAAGACCAATGAAATTGAGGATGCCAAGAACGATGTTGAAAAGCTGAAGATACTCTTAGAAGCTCAGTACGAGCTGATCAGACAGATCGGGGAAGGGCGCAAACAGGATCTATTCTACATTTCCTAGCCAAGCGGCGCACTTGGGCTTCTAGATTTATAAGGTCTCAGCCGACTCTATGAAGCAAAAGGAAGACGTTTTGTCCTTGAAACTGAAGTTTGAAGCTCCGTCTTGGAATCAAATATACGACATGCTCCTAGACTTGGCCGACACAATAAGAAAAGACGGCTTCAAACCAGACATGATCGTGGGTGTTTCAAGGGGAGGGTGGCCTCCTGCGCGGGTTCTGTCTGACTTGCTGAGCAACCCGAACCTCGCGAATGTTAGAGTCGAGTTTTATCTTGGCGTTGGAGAGACAAAATCTGAACCTGCATTGACCCAACCGATATCGGTTGCGGTTGCAGGAAAGAGAGTGTTGATTGTAGACGAGGTTGCGGACACTGGGAAGACTCTGAAGCTGGTGAAGGAACACATTATCGAGCAAGGTGCTGTAGAAGCGAGAACAGCTACGGTGTACTGCAAACCGTGGAGCACCGTCAAACCCGACTACCACTCGAAGGAGACCAGTGACTGGATAATCTTCCCTTGGGAAGTGAAGGAAACGATTCGCAAAATCACCAAGGAATGCAATGAAAACGGGAAACCTGTAGAAGAAGAAACTGAAAAGCTCAGAAAAGCTGGCGTACCAGACCCACTGATCAAAAGGTTCCTGAAGGAAATCCTTGAGGAAGAAAGGTGCTGAAGCGGATAGAAGAGTTCAAGATTTATGCAGAGATATGCGGCTTTAAAAACGTGAAAATCAGTCAAGCCAAAGAATTCTTGGACAAGGTCAGCAAGGCAAAACCAGCGGGTATTGAGGTTCAATTCTTTGATGCGAGACGCGTTGCCACGTGGCAGCACCTATACTTTGCCGCCTTGAACGCACTCACAGCTTTCAAAAACAAGGAAAACATTTCGAAGAGTCTGGCTATGGAGACTTTGCTGTACGCTGCAGCCGAACGGCAGATAACGAGGGCAGTGGAGCTTGTTGGAATCGCAGCGACCTCCTCGGACGTCGCGGTGTTGATAATTGGAAAAGAACCTCGTAAAGTGGAGTCGGCCCTCTCAATGGTTTCGAAGAACATCGGCGGTCAAAGTGATGAGAGAGTTCTTAAACTGTCAAAGGACAAAGTGGCAACGATTCAAAAGGTCTTCGATATTTCAGAGGCAGAGCTCAGAACAGTCATAGAAAAGAATGATGTGAATAAAGCCATGACCGACCTTGTCGTTGAGAGGATGGCCTTGTTGGCCACTCAGCGTTAGGCTAGAGCACTTTCTCCTTCAGGACAGATAGGATCTCATCCGGTTTTGCTATTGACACTCCTGTCAGCCCACCCACAACCTCGACCAGCAGGATCTTGTCAGGCTTGGTCAAGTTCACTTTTCTTTTGATAACCCCGGCAGCTGCTTCGATTATGTCTCTGGAATGTGTTTCTGTGAAACGCTTCTCAACCTTAACTCTGAAAGTCTCGCCCTCAGCTACTTTCAAACCAAGTTCTTTGGCGGCGTCTTGAATTTGCTCCAAACCGGTTTGCACAACCTTTTCTATGGGAATCACTCTCAGCATGTAGCGAAACTCGTACGGACGCTCTTGCAGAATTTCGCGAAATCTTCTTATCGCGTCGTATGGGTCGAGGGCTGTCTTGGCGACGATCAACCCTGAAACACCTGTTCTGTCGACAACCGCGGTTTTGTCACCTATCTGTTCAAGCAGGTAGCGCAACTCAGAACGAGCGTGGCCCTCGTCTCTTCGATAAGTGGTCGCCAGAAGGTTGAATTCTTTGAGCACTGTTCGCACCACTGCCTCAGTTGTTTCGCAGAAATTTAACTGTTTCAAGTTGATGTGTGGTCAGTTCGGTAAATGGCTTTTTCATCGCCAGAGGCTCCTAGCCGTCGCCTCACATCATCCCAAGAGTAATGTTCGGCGTCAGCGATTTAATCATTTTGACGGTTTGCAGCATTAGGCTTAAATTCTGATCGATTAGGTCAACTATTCAAGCCTAAGGGGGAAGGAAGATGAGTAGAGTGCCGAAACCAATAATGGTTGTTCACGGTGGCGCGGGGCACTGGCAGCCTGAGCGCAGCCAGCCTGGCATTGTCGGAGTTAAGAAGGCTGCTATTGCTGGCTATGATGTCTTGAAGAGCGGCGGAGAAGCGGTTGACAGTGTGATGGAGGCGGTTGCCGCTATGGAAGACCATGGAGTATTCAACGCGGGCTACGGCTCAAGCCTTAACATTGACAAGCAGGTTGAGATGGAGGCATCGATCATGGATGGGAAAACACTCCAAGCTGGGGCTACTGGACTCTTGCGAGACATCAAGAACCCAGTGCGTTTAGCGAGAATAGTCATGGAAGAGACTGACCACGTGTTCGTTGTCGGTGAAGGAGCGGAGAAGCTTGCCAAGCTACACAACCTTCCCAGAAGAAACCCTGTGACTGAGCTCAGGTTGAGGTATTACGAAGAGCAGAAGAAAGCCCTGCTCGAAGGAAGGTTTGAACTTCCAAGACTTGCCGAACTGGTCAAGAAGCATCCGGAACTGTTTTGCCTCGAAACTGTGGGCGCAGTCGCCTTGGACAAAAACGGGAACGTGGCAGCAGCAACTTCAACGGGAGGTTTTCCGCTGAAGCTCCCTGGAAGAATCGGCGATTCTCCGATAATCGGATGCGGCACTTACGCGGACAACCAAGCAGGTGCCTGTTCAGCCACAGGTGTCGGCGAAATAGCTATGCGGCTTGTTCTGGCGAAGACTGTTTGCAACCACATGGAAGGTGGAAAGTCGGGGGAGGAAGCCGTTGAGCTCGCGATAAAATTGGTGAACAAAAGACTACCAACAGGATACAATGCCATGGGACTGGCTGCTATCGACATGCAAGGAAGATTTGGAGCGGCGCACAACTCACCGAACATGTGCTGGGCTTATTTAACGCCGGAAGTCAAGAAGCCTGTAGCCTCTTTGACGGGAAGAATCGTGAAAGAAACTCCCTGAAAAATCTGAGGGAAACATGTCCTCAGGCTTGGTTCTCGACAACTGACGAATGATAATCCTTAAAGATTTCTAAGCTGCTCTCACTCTACCCATCCTATTGTTGGGAGGTGAAAAAAGTGGTGTTTGAAGAAGATTGGGAAGAAGAGGAAGACTTGGAAGAAGACGAGGACTGGGAAGAAGAAGAGTGGTAAGGATGAGTAAGCAGCAGGCACTCCTGTGCTTTTTCTTTTACTTTGAAGAGTGCGACAATTTCGTTTGCTGTTTTTAAGGTTCACATTTATAAACCACTAGCGGCGAGCCTTCACTAGCGGGTCGACCATGACAAGGGTTGCAGTGTTAGAACTGGACAGGTGCAAGCCGAAACGCTGCAACAAACTGTGTCACCGTTTTTGTCCGATCGTTCGAACAAAGATAGAGGCTATACGATTTGAGGGCGAGAAAGCGGTGATCGTGGAGTCTCTGTGCACGGGATGCGGAATATGCGTCAGGAAGTGTCCGTTTAACGCCATTTCTATAGTCAACTTACCGGACGAGCTGGAGAAAGACTGCAGCCACCGCTTCGGAGAGAACAGTTTCAAGCTTTACAGGCTTCCAACGCCTTCTCCTGGAATGGTTTTAGGGCTGCTCGGGCAGAACGGAATTGGCAAGACGACTACGTTGAGAATACTTTCAGGAGAAGTGAAGCTGAACCTTGGTAACTACGCAGAGCCACCTTCGTGGAACGACATAATCCAGCACTTCAGAGGTTCAACGCTTCAGGACTATTTCCTAAGAATGAGTGAGAACAAGCTGACGGTCTCGCACAAACCGCAGTACGTTGACAAGATCCCGAAGGCTGTTTCTGGAAAAGTCGGCGAACTGCTCGAAAAAGTGGATGAAAGAGGCTTAATGGACACCGTGGCAGAGCAGTTGGAACTTAAGCCGCTGTGGGACCGGCCCCTCGAAGTCCTAAGCGGCGGCGAACTGCAACGCTTGGCAGTCACTGCTGCGATGTGTCGAGAGGCAGACGTCTACCTCTTCGATGAGCCTTCAAGCTACTTGGACGTTAGTCAGAGACTTCAGGTTGCCAAGGCCATAAGAAGCCTAACGTCAGCTCAGAAGACGGTTATAGTGGCGGAACACGACCTGGCAATAATCGATTACTTGTCGGATCAGATCTGCGTTTTCTACGGAGAACCGGGCGTCTACGGCGTAGTGTCTAACGTTCATGGTGTCAGAACTGGCATCAACATCTATCTTGAGGGTTACATTCCAGACGAGAACGTTCGCTTCAGAAAGGAAGCAATAGTCTTCCACGAGAAACCGCCAACGCAGAGCGCAGGCGCGGGTCAAACGCTGCTCGCATGGGATCAAATAGAGAAGACTTACAAGGGGTTCAAGCTGGTCGTCCAGGGTGGCGAGATCAAGAGGGGCGAAATAGTCGGAATACTGGGTGCCAACGGCATCGGTAAGACGACTTTTGTAAAGATTCTGGCTGGAATCGAGAAAGCGGATGATGGGAGAGGGTTTGACCAATTGAAAGTCAGCTACAAGCCGCAGTACATTTCTGCAGAGTATGAGGGCACAGTTCAGGAACTCCTGAGGAATGTTGCCAAAGAGAATTTTTCTTCAGGTTGGTACAGAACTGAGATACTTCAGCCTCTGAAGGTGAACCCGCTTATGGACAGGAACGTGGCCGAACTCAGCGGAGGAGAACTGCAGGAAGTTGCAATCGCATCGTGCTTGTCCCGCGAGGCTGAACTTTACCTGCTGGACGAGCCGAGCGCGTACTTGGACGTTGAGGAACGTTTGAGCATGGCGAGAGCCATTCGAAGGGTCGTCGAGAGCCGAAACGTAACTGGCCTCGTAGTCGAGCACGACGTGGTCACACAGGACTTCATTGCGGACCACTTGATGGTTTTCACGGGAAAACCTGGAGCCGAGGGCACTGCTAACCCGCCTACGAGTTTGAGGAGGGGGATGAACATGTTTCTGAAAGAGATGGAAGTGACCTTTAGAAGAGACCCAGCCACGAAGAGGCCCAGGGTTAACAAAGATGGGTCGAAGCTTGACAAGTTTCAAAAAGAGATCGGAGAATACTATTATGTTCGCACTCATAGGAAATAGGGCCTAGGAAGCAATTATGTCTAGAATCGGAGAAATAGAGACGAAGTTGTTGGAAGCCGCCTCGCAGGCTATAAAGAATTCACACGTCCTGTGGGGCTTCAGAGTCGGCGCGGCTGTGCTTGCAGAAGACGGAAAAGTGTACGTTGGCTGCAACGTTGAAAGCTGGGTTTCTGGGCTCGGCACCTGTGCAGAGAGATGTGCGATAGACCATGCGGTCTTGCATGGAAACCGCAGAATCATGGAAATAGCCATCGTGACGAACGAGGAAAAGCCACGGACGCCAATACCCTGCGGAGCCTGCCTGCAGTACATCCACGATTTTGCCGAGAATTCTGAAATAAAGATTCTCATGGCACAGACTGAAAGAGGCAAGATTGCGCCTGAAACAGTTGAGGTAAAGACCCTCGGGGAGCTTTTCCCTTTTCCCTACGAAAAATGACAAGTTGGTGGTAGTTAAGTTAAAGAACGAGCGGGTTGTATGGTAGAGAATATCTGATTTAAGAGAAGGCTGGGAAACTCTTAGTGGCTGGGAGGCTCAAAGACATGAACGTTCAGAAGTGTCTGCGCCAGAGAGACCTAAAGGGGGGATATATATGGCTCAGACTTTTGAGGAAATAAGCGCAGCGGACTTTTTTCTACCGTAACAGGGACATTGCTGGGTTTACGAATCCGTCTAGAGCCATTTTCGTGGCAGTGAGGGAGTTGGTGGAGAACTCGCTGGACGCAGCGGAAAGCCACCGATTACCGCCGGACGTGTATGTTCGCTTGTCCTACGAGGGTGAGGCCACCCCGGAGACTCAGATTTACAAGTTGCGGGTTGAGGACAACGGCATCGGGGTTCCGCCTAAGCACATTCCTTCTGCCTTTGGACAGATTCTTTTCGGTTCGAAGTACAAGCTTAAGCAGCAGAGGGGAACGTTCGGCTTGGGCGGCAAGATGGCGATTCTGTATGGACAGATCACGACGCATCAGCCGGCCACGATAATCTCCAGCACGGGCATCTCGAAGACCTACATGTACAAGCTCATGATCGACATTCAGCGGAACCGCCCAGTGATTCTTGACAGAAAGGTTCTGATAAACAAGGATTTGTGGCGTGGAACCGTCGTCGAGTTTACGCTTGAAGGGGACTATTTCAGGGCGATGCCGAAGATCTTGGATTACCTCAAGCAGACGGCCATGGTGAACCCGTACGCAAACCTGATGTTCGTAGACCCAAAGGGCAGGCTGTACAAGTTCACCAGAGTCACCAAGGATATGCCGGTTCCGCCGAAGGAGACGAAACCGCATCCGTACGGGGTGGACGTGGAACTGCTTCAACGGTTGATACAGATCACGCCATACAGGAACATGCTTGACTTCTTGAAGAACCATTTCCACCGTGTCGGTGAAATCACCGCGCAGAAGTTCTTAGAGTTCAGCGAACTAAGCCCGTCCAAAAACCCGAAAAAACTTACTCACGAAGAAATCGTTAGACTCATGCATATGATGAAAAGGTTCAAGGAATTTCTGCCGCCGGACGCAAGCTGCCTGTCTCCTCTCGGCGAGGACTTGCTGAAAACCGGAGTCTCGAAGGAGCTGAAGCCAGAGTTTTTGGCTGTTCATCAGCGGAAGCCGGCCACGTACGCTGGGCACCCGTTCATCATCGAAATAGGCATAGCCTACGGGGGAGAGGTCCCAAGCAGGGGAGCTTTCATCGTCTATCGTTTTGCAAACAGAATCCCACTTTTGTATGATGAGGCGAACGACGTTTCGCTCAGAGTGATCTCGGCGATGAACTGGCGCAGGTACCATGCCACTCCTGAAATGCCAATAGCAATTCTGGTGCACATCTGCAGCACAAAGGTCCCGTACAAGACGGTTGGCAAAGAGTTCATCGCCGATAGGCCTGAGGTCAGAAGGGAAATTGCAAATGGGCTGCGAGAAGTTGCTCGGCAACTCCAGCTTTTCCTGTCAAGAAGGGAGCATGTTGACAGGGAACGGAAGAGGCTGGGCGTTTTCAGCAAGTATCTTCCTAGAATTGCTCAGTTTTCGACTCAGCTTGCGTGCAAGGAGAAGATACCCGATATTGAGAAGCTTTTAGCGAGTGTGAGAAAGTATGGAACGGAAGAAGAAGAACAGGATTAGTGTGAGTGAAAGGAAGAAAGAAGTTCTAGCTGGCCTTGAGACTCTCGGCGGCACAATCTATGATCAGCTTGACAAGGGAGTCTTTCCGTCAATAGACATGCCGAGCCGCTCTACGGACAACATAATGTACGATGAGAAGCTCAGACAGTTCATATTAGGCGACAGGAGGGTTCGCAGAAACGCACGCAACATCAGCCACGTGAAACCGTTCACCCAGCTGGTATGGGCGGCACTGTTCTCCAACGAGCTTTCTTCGCAGCGCAAAACGTCAACTCTAAGAGATGTCTACTACTCGGCGCAGGCATACGAGATGACGTTCAAGGACCAGCAGGAATCAAACAACATCATAACAGACTTGGAAACGGTTCTAGGGTTTTCAAGAGAAGACTTCAACATCTTTCCAGAAGAGCGCTCAGCAGTCTTCGGCGACCTGACGATAGAGTACACTGTGCCGGGTTATGAAGGCAAGACTCTGGATCTGACTTCGCACCCCGATGGCGTACTCATCGGACCGGCTCTGACCTCGTCCGAATTTGTCAAGACCTCTGCAGACAAAGTAATAGCCATCGAGAAAGGCGGCCTGTTCACAAGGTTCATCGAAGAAAACGTGCACAAGAAGCACAACGCTATTCTAGTGTTAACAGCCGGCCAGGCGCCCAGGGCGACGAGACACTTCATAAGAAGACTGAACGAGGAGCTGAACCTTCCCGTGTTCATCTTCACAGACGGCGACCCCTGGGGAATGCACATCGCCATGGTCATAATCTCAGGCTCTGCGAACGCTGCGCACTTGAGAGAGTTGAACACGCCTGACGCCAAATGGAGCGGAGTCTGGGCAACAGACATCGTTGACTACAAGCTTCCAACCGACCCGCTTGACGACGTGGACATGAAGAGGCTGTATGAACTGCAGAAGGACCCACGTTACAAAGACCCGTTGTGGCGCAGAGAGATCAAGACCTTTATGAAAATCAAAAAGAAGGCGGAGCAAGAGGCGTTCAGCAGATACGGCCTAACGTACATTGTGGACGAATACCTGCCGAACAAGCTTGAAGAAACGAAGTGAAACCCCGTCACTTGACGCGCACTAATCTTAGACGTTTCAGGGAAAACGAAAGACTTCTCGTCAGGGCTTTCATGTAGGGTACGCTTCTAGCGAAAGCATAAAATAACTGTGCATCTTTCTATCTGGAAGCATGTCGGAAGGAATGGACTGAAATGAGTGATGAAGGCGGTTTCGGGATAGGCTTGGCTGAAAAATTCTTCGGCTTCATAGCCTTTGTTGTGGGCCTTTTTGCTTTGTACTACACCGTCACAAGCGCCTCGACTCTGGGCGCGTTCACGGGTTTCTTCAGTTTCCTGTGCCTTCTCCTCGTGGCGGTAGGATTAGTTTTGATGATAGCCAAGACGACTGAGTAGGCTATTCTCTTCTTTCAACGACTATCCTGCATTTCGTGGCCAGAGCAGCTATGACGCCTAAGGCTGCAAGCCAAGGCGCAATGATGGCGCCGATGACTCCGACAGTGGCAGGTATTTCAAGAAGAACCTGCCCGTTCATATCTTCGACGATTATCCTGGTTACGTTTCCTTCGTGAAGCAGCTCTCTGACCCTTTGAATGAGATTATCAGAAGAAACCGCGAACTCCTCTCGCGCAACTTTGGTGACCTTCGTACCGCAAACAGTGCAGAACTTATCTTCATCAGTCAACTTCGCTCCACACTTCGAGCAGTACGGCAAACTCTGCAATCCTCAGATGAGCATTTATTAGGGTAATAGTTTATTAATTTTCAGCAAACAGTCGGAAAACGGCTTGTTCATCGCTGGGGCAGGAAGAAGATTAAGATGCCGATTCGTCAACCAATCGTGTGCGTTCTCGGCCATGTTGACAGCGGCAAGACTTCTCTTCTGGATAAGATCCGTAAAACAAGCGTTCAGGCCCGCGAAGTCGGCGGAATCACTCAGCACATCGGCGCCAGCTTCTTCCCAGCTGAGACTCTGGCTCAGCTCGTGGGTTCCCAGATTTCCGGAATCAAGGGCGAAATAGAAATCCCCGGCCTGCTCATCGTCGACACGCCGGGACACGAGGTTTTCACGAACCTTCGCAGAAGAGGCGGCAGCGTCGCAGACATAGCCATTCTGGTGATTAACGTTCTCCGAGGGCTCGAAGCTCAAACCTACGAATGCATCGAGATTCTCAAAGCCCGGAAAACTCCGTTCATAGTCGCAGCGAACATGATTGACCGCGTACCAGGCTGGAAGTCCCAACCAGACACCCCTTTTTCTAAGACCTATCCGCTGCAAGACCCCTACGTCAGGGAGGACCTGGACAACAGAATATACGACATCATAGGCACATTCTCCCGGTTGGGGTTCAAAACAGATCGCTTCGACCACGTGAGAGAATTCACTACTACCGTAGCAGTAGTGCCGACTAGCGCTAAGACAGGCGAGGGCATAACCGAACTCATCATGGTGCTCATCGGACTTGCACAGCAGTACCTCAAGAAGCGTCTTCAGACCACTAAAGGCCCAGCAAAGGGCACAATTCTTGAAGTGAAGGAGGAAATTGGGCTCGGACTTACCCTCAACACCATAATCTACGACGGTGTGCTGCAGAAAGACGACTTGATCGTCGTAGGTGGCAAAGAAAAACCAATAGTAACACGGACACGTGCGATTCTTGTCCCCAAACCGCTGGACGAGATCAGAGACCCAAGGGACAAGTTCTCCTCGGTCGACTCTGTTTCCGCCGCGGCAGGAGTCAAGATAGTCGCGCCGGACCTTGAAGGAGTCTTAGCAGGCGCAACTCTGTACGCTGTTCCCAAAGGTGCCGAACCAGAAAAGTACGCCAAGTTGATCACCGAGGAAATTGGAAAAATCAGAATCTCAACGGATATCGATGGAGTTGTAGTGAAAGCAGACACACTTGGCTCACTTGAGGCGATTGCAGACATACTCAAACAGAACAAGGTGCCCATCCGACTGGCAGATGTTGGAGACATATCGAAACGAGACGTTGCCGAATCAGCCGCTGTGAAGGAACATGAACCCCTGTACGGCGCCATATTAGCCTTCAACGTCAGAACCCTGCCCGACGCGGAAGAAGAGGCCAAGAGCAGAGGCATAACGATATTCGCAGACAGAATAATCTACCATGTCATTGAGAACTATCTTGCATGGTTCAAAGGGAAACGCGAAGCCGGACTCGAAGAAGACTTCGACGCCCTCGTCAAACCCGCCAAGCTTAGAGTCATGGAAGGCTACGTGTTCCGAAGAGCCAAACCCGCCATATTCGGCGTCGAAATCCTCGCAGGAAACATCAAGCCCAAATATGGGCTCGTGAGAGCTGAAAACGGCGAAGAAATCGGCGAAATCCAGCAGATACAAGAAAAAGGAGAAGCCCTCTCAAATGCCGGACAAGGAATGCAGGTGGCAGTGTCAGTCGACAAGCCCATTTTTGGAAGACACATATTCGAAAAAGACGTGCTGTACGTCAAAATCCCTGAAAAGCACGCCAAAGTGCTACAGGCAAAGTTCACAGAAAAGCTGACCCCAGAAGAGCTTGAAGCACTCAACGAGTACGTCAACCTCATGAGAAAGAAAGTGCCCTTCTGGGGAGCATGAAGCACGTGTTCCTGACCCACAAAAACTAGTAAATGCCCAAGACGCAAACCGTAAACTAACCGCAGACTAAACAATGAACGGACGTTAGCCGCCGCTAACAGGTGGAACTATCGCAAGAATATCTCCATCCGAAAGCTCAGTTTCCGTGCCGTTAGGAGAAGACACGCTTCTGCCGTTCACGAGAAACTGCAGGAAACCCTTAACCTCATTAGTTCTATGATCGTAAACGTACTCGTCAAAGGCTTTGCCATATTTCTCACTCAATCGCATGAGAACACGGTTCACCGTCACCTCTTCATCCTTTGGAAACTGGAAGGTTTCCTCTTTCTCGCCTGTGATCTCCCTGAGAATAGTGAAGAACCGCACTGAGACACGCAAGACTTAACCGCCTAGAAAAATGAAAAAGCAAGCCGAAATTTAAACCGTTGCACCACAGTAAACACAAAACAACGTGTGCATACCCTGTGCAGTTTCGCCCACGAATGGAGCAACTCTATTCACAGAAGCAGACATGCAGAGGCAAGATTTATATTATTGAGCATTTTTGCTTATTCCCGATTAGTAGAATTCTAACCTTGAACGGAGGGTATGAATGGCATATTTAACGACAACAGCGTCGGGACAACCGGTCCTGATCCTGAAGGAAGGAACGTCACGGAACAGAGGTAAGGAAGCTCAGAGAAACAATATAATGGCCGCAAGAATAGTCGGTGAAGTCTTGAAGACGACTTTGGGACCACGCGGCATGGACAAGATGCTCATTGACAGCCTTGGAGACATCACTATAACAAACGACGGAGCCACGATACTGAACGAGATAGAAGTTGACCATCCAGCAGCGAAGATGATGGTGGAAATCGCGAAAACTCAAGACGACATGGTGGGCGACGGAACGACAACCGCCGTCGTGTTGGCAGGGGAACTGCTCAAAAAGGCCGAAGATCTCTTGGAGCAGAACATCCACCCTACGATAATTGTCAGCGGCTACCGCAAGGCAGCCGAAAAGGCGGTTGAAACGATAAACAACACGTCGATAGAAGTCGACATAGAAGACCGTGCGACACTCAAAAAAGTCGCCGTGACATCGATGGCAAGCAAGGCAGTAGGCGCGGCGAAAGACCACCTTGCAGACATGGCAATCGACGCGGTGATGCAGATAGTTGAAAAACGCGGAGACAGAAACGTCGCCGACATAGACAACGTTCAAGTTACGAAGAAAACGGGAAAGAGCCTCTTCGAATCACAACTCGTCAAAGGCCTAGTCATAGACAAGGAAGTAGTCCACTCCGGCATGCCTAAACAAGTCGAAAGAGCGAAGATAGCACTGCTGGACGCTGCACTCGAAATTGAGAAGACAGAGATCAGCGCTGAAATACGGATACGCGACCCAAACCAGATGAAAGCCTTCCTAGACCAAGAAAACAAGATGCTGCAAGACATGGTTGAAAAGATCAAAGCCTCAGGCGCGAACGTGGTTTTCTGCCAGAAAGGCATCGACGACATGGCGCAACACTTCCTCGCAAAAGATGGAATACTCGCAGCAAGAAGAGTGAAACAGTCAGACATGGAGAAGCTGGCAAGAGCCACTGGCGGAAGAATAATCACGAACCTCACCGACTTGAAAGTCCAGGATCTGGGAACGGCGGGCCTTGTGGAGGAACGCAAACTCGGCGAAGACAAGATGATTTTCGTGGAGAAATGCAAAGACCCCCGCTCAGTCGCCATCATTATACGCGCTGGACTAGAAAGAATGGTCGACGAAGCTGAAAGAGCAATGACCGACGCGCTGTCAGTGGTTTCAGACGTCATAGAAAACAACAGGATAGTTGCAGGCGGCGGCGCAGTGGAAGTCGAAATGGCTAAAGAACTTCGAAAGTACGCCATAAACGTTGGCGGAAGAGAACAGCTCGCGATAGAAGCCTTCGCTGACGCCATCGAAGTGATACCCAAAGCCTTGGCTGAAAACGCTGGACTCGAACCGGTAGACGTAATCGTCGAACTCAGAGCCGCACACGAGAAAACAGACGGCCAACACAAAGGCATAAACGTCTTCACTGGAAAAGTCGAAAACATGCGCGACAAAGGCGTGGTCGAACCCCTAGTAGTGAAAGAGCAGGCAGTGAAGTCAGCCACAGAATCCGCTGCAATGATACTCCGCATAGACGACGTCATAGCAGCCACCAAGCCGAAAGAAGGACCGGGAGCAGGAAAACCACCCGGCGGCGAAATGCCCGAAGGCGAAGACTAAAAACATCCCTTAATTTTTCTATATCTTCCATCCATTTTTCTCAACCATACACTAACTTCACACTGTGAGCTTCTTCGCGCGGCAACAGCAAGCCAGAGTCTGTGCATCTCCTTCATAGTTTCAACACTTTGTCAATCAAGAAATCCTTTGCCACTTCCACAGGCAGAACAAACGTCACAGAACGATCAGCAACACTATAACTAGAAGAACGAAAATATACTTCGAACGCGAGTAGTCTTGTGCAGTGCTCCGGTAGTATAGTTCGGTCAAACCTTGAAGGGATCATGTATAGCGGCCTCTCGACTCTGGCAACTGGGAGAAAGCCGCGGACCCGGGTCCAAATCCCGGCCGGAGCACCATACCAAAGTTCAAAGTTCCCCGACTGCATATTGTTGGTTTTCTTGTTCATGCAATGGACTTTGACTATAATGACTGGTGCAGCCTTTATTGCAAGAATCCTTTCCTTTTCGCGGTAAAGCCTCAGACAAACAGAAAGTCAATGAAAAACCTCCTCTAACGTGACCTTCGGTTGTCCAGACTTTGGCTAAGACGGATGTTGGCAAGTTCTGTGTTCGCTTGAAGTGATCATGGAGCACATCGGTTTTTAAGTCCGCTTTGCTTCTAAGTGGAGAATCAAAACTGAATGTGTGTGAAGTCACAGTGGAAAGGAAGGAAACCTCAGAGGAGAAGAGGACTGAGTCGGACCTGAAACCTCTGTATGCAAGGTCGGTTGTTAATTCGATAAGCGGCGGAATGGTGAACCCTTTTATGGGTGCTTACGCTGTGGACCTCGGCGCTTCTTCCTCGGACATGGGTTGGTTTCAATCCTCAACTAACATCACGAACAATCTTATGCAGGTTTTCTGGGGAATAATGAGTGACAGAAGCAAACGCAGAGTGTCCTTCATCGTCTTCGGCGGACTGATCCTGTCATTCCTGTGGGTTCCGATGATATTCGTGACGAACGCAGGTCAGCTCATCGTGCTTTTGGCAATCCAAGCGCTCTTAGGTTCGATGGCAACCCCGGCTTGGACGGCTCTGATAGGAGACTTGGTTCCCCATCTCAGATTGGGAAAGGAAAACGCGTCGATCAACTATTGGGCTTCAATAGGGGGAACAGTTGCCACTCTGGCCTCAGGCATCTTCATGATATACATCCACGGAACAATCCAACAAGTGCTTTTCGTTCCACTGGTTGTTGCCGCAGTCTTCGGAGTGGCATCATCGTTAGTCATGCTGAAAATAAAGGAGAAAGGCAACGCGGCCAGACTGGACTTGAAACGGAACGTGACCACGGACGTGTTCGACATTTTGAAGTCTGCCAAGAAGACGCCCAGCTTCGTAAGGTACTGTTACGTGGAAGGAGTGTTCAACTTTTCCATGTCCATCGCTTGGCCACTGTTCGCTATTACTCAGATCAGGATCTTGAACGCTTCCTGGCTGCAAATAGCCCTGCTGAGCGTGGTTCAAACTGTCATAACCATAATCTTCCAAGGTTGGGCTGGACGGCTTGCGGACACTGTTGGGAGAAAGCCACTGATGGTGTTCTTCAGGTTCAGCCTCGTAACAGTGCCTCTGGCGTACGCACTGTTTCCAAGTGTCAACTCGCTGATAATTGTAGGGGTCTTTTGGGGTTTCTCCCAAGCTCTGGGGTCAGCATCGATAACAGCCTATCTGATTGATGTCTCCCCGGCAGAATCTCGCGGAAGCTTCACAGCAGTATTCAACCTCATCATGGGCATAGTGACTTTCTTCGGCTCACTCATCGGCGGATACTTATCAGACTACATGATAGGCTTGTTCGGCTTGGTTGCAGGGCTACAGATCGTCTATTTCATCTCAACCGTAGGCAGAGGGATAGGCGCAGCGATGTACTTCAGGCTCGAAGAGACTCTGCGACGATAAGAGTTATGTTCTGAAATGTGTCTGTACCCATTGGCGCAGTGATGTGCACGCGTCTGCATGATTCAAGGCCTGGCTGGAGCATCACTAAACGCAGGCATTATGCAGACTTATTTCGGTCAAGAAGGCATGATTTGAGCGTTTGTGGAGGTATGGCTAAAATTGGAGCGCGAATTTTCTGGTAAAAACCGCGAACACTGGATGCTTAAATGATTTGACTTGTGACGAGGAACTAGTCGAGCTTGTAGTTTGCTTTCCCTTTTTCGTTTATGGTAGGTACGGTTATGAGGAATCGGGCTCCTTGTCCAGTTTGACCTGTTTCCTGTATTGTCCAGCCGTAGACTTCCATCATTTTCTTGGTGAGATACAGGCCGTAGCCGGTGCCTTTTCCGATTCCTTCCTTGAAAAGGTTGAGTTTCTCATCGGGAGTTATGCCGACGCCGTCATCTTCATAAACGAGTCTGAGCTGGTCTTCGCTTTTCTCGTAGCAAATTCTGATTTGGGTGATCTTTTTTCCGTACTTCAATGAATTATCGATAAGATTGTAGAAGAGCTCTCTTAACAGAGAGTCAGCTAGAAGGTGTAAACCATGACATTCGTTCGTCACTTTTACGCCGTGCAGGTCGGAAAAGAGCGAAACAGCCTCGTTAATGGTTTTCTCTGCACCTACGTACACTAATTCTTCAGCTCCTAGCATCTCGTATGCTCTTGCAAAATCGAAAATCCTCACCGCTTGCAGAACAGCTGTTTCTATCCCTGCGAGATATTCTAGGACGTCACTGTTTGCAGGCAGCTTCTTTTTCGCTAAGTATGTGTTCCCGACAACTGCGGAGAGTTTGTTTCGAACGTCATGCCGACTCAGCCTGCCGACGACGCACAGTTTTTCGTTCATCGTTTCCAGCCTTTTCAGCGTCTGTCTCAACCCTTCCTCTGCCTTCTTCAGCTGAGAAATGTCCTTGTACACCGCCGTGTGGTTTATGATCTGACCTCCAACGGCTATGGGAGCCGTCGAAAAGGCAACCGGAATCAGAGTCCCATCCTTCCTCTTTCTAACGGTGTCCTCATGATACGTCTCTCCCTTACTGGCCCTTTCGTCGAACATTTTAGCCTGTTCCATTCTGTCCGTTGGCACTATCATGTCGTTGATGTGTTTGCCCCTGACCTCGGCTGGAGAATATCCGAAGAGTTTGGTGAAGTGCGGATTGATCTCCAGGATGCAAAAACTTGAATCCATATAGACCATTGCTTCAGGATTGTCCATGAACAGTTTCTCAAACTTCTGTTGACTCTCCCGAATTTCCTGCGCATAGGCTTCCAGATTCTTAGAATATTCTAGTTTGATCATTGCAGTGGCAGCGTGCGACGCCAAGATTTCAAGGAGTTCCTGATCTTTTTCGTTGAAAGCATTCCATTCATTGCTTTCCACGTTTAAAACTCCGAGAACTTCGTTCCCAACCTTTATGGGCACGGCGAGTTCTGAGTGGATGTTTTCTCCGAATTTGACATAAGCCGCTTCTTCACTGGTATCTCGAACGAGAATAGTTTCACCTGTTTTTGCCACTTTGACCGTGACGCCTCTGTCCCCATCCATTGGCAGGGTGACTGTGAAGTCCTTGGAGCGTCCTCGATTTTCTACTAAGTGGAGATTTTTTCCTTCTATTACGAGAAAGTCGGCGAATTTGAATCCCAGAGTTTTCTGTGCAGCGTCCAGGGCGAGCCCGCAGATTTCTTGCACGCTGTTTGCCATGTTTAGGCTCTGACTGTAGTTGTTCAAGGCTGAAAGGCTTCTTTCATAATGTTTCCTTTCTGTAATGTCCCTGTACAGCCCGACAGTTCCGATTGTTTTGCCTTCAAACGTGATTGGAGCAACGGAAATCGAAACTGGAACTAAGGATCCGTCTTTCCTCTTTCTGACGGTTTCGTGATAAAGACATCCTTCTAAGGACGTTCTGTCCAGCATTTCTGCCTCTTCAATCTTGTCGTCCTGCACAACAACATGGTTAATGTTTTTTCCTTTGACCTCATCTAGTGAGTACCCAAAGAGTTCCGTGAAGCGAGGGTTGACGTCTGAGATACGGGAATTTGGGTCTGTGTAAACAGCTGCTTCAGGACTATCCATGAACAGTTGTTTGAACTTCTCCTGGTTCTCCCGCAACGCTCGTTCGACTTTTTTGCGTTCGGTGATGTCGACGAAGCTTTCCACCATGTACTTGTGGCCTTTCCACGTCATCGTCACAACAGTCTTAAGAATCGGAATCTTTCCGCCGTCTGCTCTTTGCAACACGCGTTCTGACTTGTCAACAGTCTCTCTCAAGTCAGTGATCGGACATTTTCCCTTTTGAGCTGGACAGATGAAGTTGTGGCACACTCTTCCGATTACATGCTCTCTTGAAGCGCCTATTGCTTCTAACGCGTTGGAATTCACGTCCATGATTTCATGCGTTTCTGCATCTATGATCAGAACCCCTGTGAAGATAGAAGAAAGTATTGCTTTCAGATAGTCTTCACTGGCTCCAAGCGCCTCCTCTCTTTTTCTGCCCTTAACGACTTGGAGTACGCTGTGCGCCAGTTCACCGTACACTGTTCCTGGCTCGCCTACTTTGTTGAAATATCGGTCGGCGCCAAGATTTAACGCCCTGATTGCAACTTCTTCTCTGCCTTCCCCAGTGAATATAATGAATGGAATGTCGTTTCCAGCTTCCCGCAGGTCTTTCAGAAACTCAAGACCGTCTTTCCCTGGCATCGCGTAGTCGCAAATGACCACGTCGTACTTCTCGTTCTTCATTTTTTCGACAGCTTCATCGACAGATAGCGCAGTGTCTACCCGAAGTTTGCCTTGCAGCTCTAAGCACTCTTTGGCGACCTTCAAACAGCAGGAATCATCGTCCACATGTAAGACATGCACGTGCTCCCCATCGGTCAGATTCAGGAGTACTCCAGTAGAATCAACTTTCTGTTGGATTGTTGGCTCCGTCATCAGCATCGACTCCCCTATCCGCGTACGCACGGAATATCGAACACGTTTCTTAGGAAACACGCTGCATAAGAGAGTTGTGAATACAGAATCAATAATTGAAAGAAAGACGATTGGCGACTCATCTGATACTTTGCTGCAACTCTTCTGAATGAAAAACAAGCGATGAAACGGAAACACTAGCGCGCTAGGTTGCACATGAATCGTAAACCTTAGTCTTTCTCTTTCGCCTCGTTAGAAAACTTTAAGTCTCTGACGGTTTTCTGTGATAAAGAAACAGAGGAAGAATATTGGCCGGACTTGGTCAACTGAAGCTTGCAATGGGAACAAGCATTTTTTTGGTGGCCCTCATTTTCGCCACGTTCCTAGCAGTAATAATTTTTATCGTCCAATTGTTCGTCGTGGACATAAGTCTATCCATTTGGATAGTCCTCATTTTGGCTCTTCCAATCGTTTTCATCCTGTTTCAGTACCTTATCGGACCAGCTCTTGTCAGAATGTCAACCCACTTGCAGTACTTGAAGCCTGGTGAAAACCCTTGGCTTGAATCTACAGTAAAGGAACTGGCAGACGAGAGTAAAATACCGATGCCGAAACTCGCCGTGGTGCCCGACAAAACGCCCAACGCGTTTGTGTTCGGAAGAACATCGAACAGCGCAACCCTCGCCTTCCACGAAGGACTTCTAAAAGACCTGAACGAAGACGAGGTTAAAGGCGTGATCGGACACGAACTGGGGCACTTGAAACACAAGGACTACATCGTCATGACGGTGCTTTCAGCACTGCCACTAGTTGCGTATCTCATCGCAAGAGGAACAACAGAAGCAGCGTTATTATCAGGCAGGTCAAGACAAAAAAACGAAGGCGACGTGGGAGCAGCTTTGATCGTAGTCGGAATCCTTTCCTACGTCGTCTACATAGTCTCACTGCTCTGCGTAATGAGACTCAGCAGACTGCGAGAACACTACGCAGACGCCTACTCAGCCTACGTGACGAAGGCACCCAGAAACCTTGAAAGCGCCCTTACGAAGATCACGTACGGACTCTCACTTTCACCAAAAGCACCGTCCGGCGTAAGAGCCTTCTACATAAGTGACCCCTCACTGGCCAAACAAGAGATGCAGGAGATATCGGACAAGAAAGAAGAGTACGACCTGGACCATGACGGAGTCTTGGACGAAAAAGAATTGGAACTTGCAATGGAAAAAGAAGCGAAATCCACTTGGAGGACAATAAACAGCTGGTTCTCAACACACCCGCCAACCTTCAAGCGGATAATGCTGCTACGCGAAATAGACGAAGAGATGCAAAGCGGAAAATACACGACTGACCGCGTTTACACTCACGTTTAGCAAGAAAAGAATCACTTCCATTCAGCTCCTCATCAGAAACAGATAAGCTCACCTCGTGATCACAAGGCTTTCAGAGTTTTTCACTTCTTGCTCGGCTCTTACATACCTTCTGCTTCCCTTGATGCCGTAGCTTGTCCTCGGGTAGATGATTTATACGGGTTTCCTCAATTATCTATCACTTTCACATCAGACTTTGAAGGTGAGTTGAGAGTTGAAGGTCAAGCTCCTCCGTTGCACAGCAGATGCGGAGCTGCTGTGCGGAACCGCAGCGCTAACGACGATAAAGAGTGAAAAACCCTCAGAGATACTTGAAAAAATGGATTCTGAAACGGCTAAAAAGAAAATCAGGAAAGTAACAGGCTACGGACACGCTTCAGTCATCGAACACGCATCCTTCACGTTCAGTGTCGAGGACGTTTCAAGGGGCATGACACATCAGCTGGTCAGACACCGCATAGCCTCGTACACGCAACAGAGCCAGCGCTACGTGGCCTATGACACGTTGGAAAAGTATGTGACGCCTCCCAGCATCGCGTGCAGCCCACAAGCAAAGAAAACCTTCGATGCCGCGTTGGAGAACATTTCTGAAGCATACCGCAAGCTCTTGAAGATGGAAATTCCGAAGGAAGACGCAAGGTTCATTCTCCCCAACGCTGCCAAAACCAACATTATCGTGACGATGAACGCCAGAGAACTGCGTCACTTCTTCAACCTAAGATGCTGCGCTCGCGCACAGTGGGAGATAAGAAAAGTCGCCGTTGAAATGCTGAAACAGGCAAAAAAAGCTGCACCTGCATTGTTCGAAAACTGCGGGCCGACCTGCGTTGAGCTGGGCTACTGCACCGAAGGGAAGATGAAGCCGGCAGAGTGCAACGTCTCGGAAATAAGAGAGAAGTTCAGCCGTTTGTAAGTGGACAAGTTCCGGTTCTGAACACAGACGCGATACGAATGACCGGGTACAGGGTTCTACCAGTTGTCACAAAGTATTGGAAACCTAGGCAAGACTACTTGGAAGAGATACTCAGGTCCGTTAGAGGAAGGATTGCTGATGACGACTTCATCGTCGTCTCAGAGAAGGCAATCTCAACAGCTCGGAACAACATAGTGGACGAAAACCAAGTGGAACCAGGCCTAGGTGCAAGGTTTATCGCCGCATTTTGGATGCGCACGGTCTGGGGCTACTTTCTAGGACCGATGTGCCATCTTAGAAGAACATTGCTTGAGCATATCCGAGAATATCCAGCGGAGATGGGGAGCCGTCACAAGCAGGTTGCGCTTCAACACGCAGGTTTGCTGCAGACTCTTATGTTCGGGTCTGAAGGCGGTATTGATGGCAGTAACTTGCCGTACGCTTATGTCAGTCTGCCCTTGAATGATGCTAACATAATAGCTGAGACGATACGCGAGCGAGTATGGCTCGGACTGCAGAAAAAAGTGGGTGTCATGATCGTTGACACTGACAAAACGTATTCTTTGAAGTGTTTCCATTTTACGCCGCGCCCAAGGCCGATTGAGGGCATACACTGTTTCGGAGGGTTCGCAGCGTACGTTGCTGGCCGGTTCTTCAAGCTCAAGAAGAGAGCAACGCCTTTGGCCGTTTCTGGGCGAAAGCTGAGGGTCGAAGAAGCTTTGGAAATTGCCGAATTGGCAAATCGTTCGAGAGGCTTCGGCGCTGGACGAACCGTGTGGGATATGGCAAGAAACTTCAAAGTGGCCTTGACTGATGTGAGCTGGGAAATGCTTCAGACAGTAAAGCATAAACCCATAGTTATTGTTAGAAGCAAGCGCTAGGAAGCGAGGGTGAAAACGTCGATGGAAGATGAAACGAAAGCGCTGAAAGCTTTTTTTGACCCCCGCTCCGTCGCAATCGTGGGAGCTACGAAGAAAATAGAAAAAGCTGGACAGATCATATTCAAGAATTTCGTTGAGAACAAGACCAGACAGGTTTTCAAGGGCGAATTGTACGCGGTTAACCCAAACGAAAAATCGATACTGGGCATCAAGTGTTTCCCGAACTTGAGCAAGATCTCAGGAGACCTTGAGCTGGTCGTCATCGTTGTCCCAGCAAGCGCTGTGCCCCAGGTCATGAGGGAAGCGGCTGAAAAGAAGGTCAAAGCAGCCGTCATAATCAGCGCTGGTTTCGCCGAGGTGGGAAACCGTGAGCTCGAGAGTGAAGTTGCAGCCATAGCTAAGAAGGCTGGAATTCGGGTTCTCGGACCCAACTGTCTCGGTGTGTACGATTCCAGAACAGGAGTCGACATGCTTTTCCTGCCAGAAACAAAGGTTCTTATAACCGGAGACGAGGTCGTTGCGACACCGCGCCCCTTGCCGGGCAACATAGCGATCGTCAGTCAGAGCGGCGCTTTCGGCGCAGCGGCTCTTGACTATTTGGCGGGTTTACACACGGGAGCCAGCAAATTCGTGAGTTTCGGCAACAAGATCGACGTGGACGAGGCGGAGATGCTTCGCTACCTGTGCCACGACAAAGAAACAACCGTGGTACTGCTATACGTTGAGGACATAAAACATGGCAGAAGGTTTCTTGAAGCAGCGGAAGAAATAACTAGGAAAAAGCCTGTCGTTGCCATAAAATCTGGAAGAACAGAGGCTGGTGCACGAGCTGCAGCGTCGCACACTGGCGCCATAGCCGGGTCGGACAGAATCTATGATGCTGCCTTCCAGCAGACGGGCGTTCTCAGGGCAAGGGATATGGATGAGTTCTTCCACGCTGGAAAGGCGTTGTCGATGCAGATGCCTGCTAAAGGGGAAAACGTTGCGGTGATCACGGATGCAGGAGGACCGGGTATAATGGCGGTTGACGAGTGCGGAGCAGTGGGGTTGAACGTCAAACGCTTCTCAGAAGAAACGGTTGCAAAGTTTGAGAAGTTGAAGATTGAAGGCAAGCTTCCGAAGTTTGCGACAAACCTCAACCCCGTGGACGTGACGGGTTCAGGCACGTCGGAAATGTTTGAGCTTGCAACAGACATCGTCTTCCAAGACCCAGATATCCATGGCGTAATAATGATGGGCCTGCATCAGACTCCCGCTCTGAGAGAAGACTACATCGATATGGTCGCCAAGGTCGCAGGCAACTATGAAAAGCCGATGGTTGCGTGCGACATCGGCGAGACAGAAATGGCCCTGAGCATACGCCTAAGGTTTGACGGGTTAGGTGTTCCTGCTTATTCATCGCCGGAAGACGCTGCAAGAGCGATGAACAGTCTTGTAAGGTACGGACTCTACCTGCAGAAGAAGGGCTACCTTGAAGAGTACATCAAGAACTTCTGTGAGAAGAAACGAAGGAAACAGGTCAAAACGTGACTTTAACGTCAACCGGGCTGCCATCGGCAAGATGAAGCTTTTCTCTCAGGTTTGTTGATGAAATCAATTCAATGATATCTTCTGGGTAACCGGGAACTTCCAGGATAAGAGCTGCACACTTCACCTTCATCATGCTTGCCTTGAAGATTCTTGCACGGCAATAGCCAGAAGCAGGCAAGATTTCCACCCCTGTCGCTTTCGTCAAGGCTCTCTTCGTTTTGATGCTCTTCTCATCAAGCCGTACGTTCAGTGTTCCAGAATAAGGCGTGAAACCCAACTTTTCTTCTATCTGTTTTCTAGCCCAGGAAAGGTTAAGGAATTCTGCTCCTTCACCTATGCCCGAGAAGACCCTTCCTTTCAGACACAGCGTCTTCAAGCAACCAAGACTCCTGCAACAGGTTTACATGTTGAAAGAAAAACCCGGGGACAAAAAAGCGATTATTTTTGCTCCTTCAGCCAAACTGCAACTTTCTTGATCAACGCGTTAGACGTCATATCGACAACGGGCACGATCATTTTTTCTCGCGTCTCGATCACCGCCTGGTACTTAGGCATAAAGGAATAGCCGAGGAAAGTCCAGTAGACGCGTCCCTTTTCAACCAGCATTTTCGCAGTGACCTCTGTTGATGCTGGCAAGGGAAAGTACAGAAAAACCACGCCTTCAGCCCAGTACAGGCCCGCAGCTTTGCCGCCGGCGATTATAGACGCAAACCTCGCTATCTCATCAGCGTTCGCGAAGAAATCCTTCTCCATGATCACGATTTCCTTGAAAGGCTCGTATTTCACTGAAACTTCGCCTTCACTCATAACGTTCACCGTTCTCTCGTGTTGTCTAACTGGTTTAAGTTCCATTTTAATTTTGTCTTTCCAGAAAAAGTTATACATCAGACGTCTGTTAAAGCCTTAAACCGAAGAGAGTGTTGAAGGAGAAAACGTAGCTTGCCAGAAATTCGTGTCGCGCTGGTCGGTGTGGGCAATTCTGCCTCGGCTCTCATTCAAGGAGTTCAGTATTACAAGAACGCAAAGGAAAACACGAACGTGCCAGGCTTGATGCACGTCAGTTTTGGCCCGTACCACATAAGGGATGTGAAGTTCGTCGCAGCCTTTGAGGTGAACAAGGACAAGATCGGAAAAGACTTGTCTGAAGCCATTTTTACCGCGCCGAACTGCTGCGAGAAATTTGCAGACGTGCCCACCTTAGACGTCAAAGTTACGGGAGGCCCAGTTCTCGACGGAGCGGCTGAACACATGAAGAAGGTGTTCAACGTCTACAAGAACGAAGTTGGCCCCGAACACGTCGTCGACGTTTTGAAGGAGTCCAAGGCGCAGATACTCGTGAACTATCTGCCTGTGGGAAGCCACAAAGCCGCTCGATTCTACGCTCAATCAGCCTTGGACGCTGGTTGCGCCTTCATCAACTGCATGCCCGAGTTCATCGCCTCGGACGGGTCATGGAGCAAAAAGTTTGAGGAAAGAGGACTTCCAATCGCTGGAGACGACATCAAGAGCCAGTTAGGAGCCACCATCCTGCACAGAAATATCGCTAAACTGTGCGTGGACAGGGGCGTGATCATCGATGAGACTTATCAGCTGAACCTCGGCGGAGACACCGACTTTCTGAACATGACGGTCGAGGAACGGTTGAAGACTAAGCGGATCAGCAAGACCGAAGCCGTGACGAGCATGGTTCCGTACGACTTGCCCACCCGCATAGGACCCTCAGATTACGTGCCGTTCCTGGGAAACAAGAAGATCTGCTATTTGTGGCTGAAGGGAAGAAAATTCGGCGACAGACCCTTAACAATGTCGGTGAAGCTTGAAGTTGAAGACTCACCGAACAGCGCCGGAGTCGTGATCGACATAATACGAGCAGTCAAAATCGCATTGGACCGCAAAATCGGAGGAGCACTATTGAGCATATCTTCTTACGCCTTTAAGCACCCGCCGATCCAAGTTCCGGACGCGATGGCCAAGCAGGCTGTTGAGGAATTCATCCAAGGGAAGAGACAACGCTGAGAGCCTTCAAGAATACGTAACAACACGTTCTTCTTAGAAGAGTCAGCATGACGGTGGGCAGAGGTGCAACTGAAGGAGTTAACATTTCCCGGTTTCGCTTTTTCACCGGTCTAACGCGCTTAGCCCTCTCCCCCTCGGTTTTTTCTGAGCAGGGGCTGTCGACGCGTTCTCTGGGGGATTTCTCATATTACAGAGCGAATTCGCTTTTTCAACGCTTTGTCAACGTCTTTCAGGCCGAGTTTTGTGAGAATCTCCGATGTTGGTATACCGTTCTCGTCCCAGCCGACCGCTGTGTAGTATCTTTGTTTGTACTCTTCGACTGCAGCCCTGTCTGCTGTCTTCCCCTTCTTGGGTCCTGATGGTAAGGGCTCGTAGAACCTCGGAGGGTTGTCATCATCCTCCTTTGGGTTCCACGTTGCGTCGGGTCCGCCTAGCAGCAGCAGCGTCCTCTGAAGCTGCAGTGTCTTCAAAGCTTTGTTCGTGCACCACTCTTTTTTCGTCAATTTTACACCTGTGACCGCAGAGTAGAAGTCGAAGCGAACTCTCGTCGGCCCTGCGAAGCTGTTGAAGCTGCAGAAGACTCCTGAATCGTTGAAAGTCTCCATCAGCTCGCTGTTCCTCTCTAGCGGCAGTCCCGTTAGCGATGTGTGGTCTCCGCATTGGACTCCGCAGGCGTAGGAGATGATTTCAGGAAAGTCTTTCCCACTGCGGATTCCGTGTGCGCCGATGCTTACGCCCTTGGACTGCACAGCGTAGGGCAACAGGTTCTTCTTCTTCATCTTCCCGAGCTTCAACGCTGCGCGGTACGTTCCTTCGGCCAGCACGTCACCTATGCCCTTTCGGAAAGCGATCTTCTTGGCCAGAGCCGCGAAGGCTTCCGCGTTGCCCCATTTGAGCTCTAAACCGTCCAAGTCCTCTTTCTTCAGTATTCCTCTCTGATACAGCTCAGCCGCAAAGCCCATCACGTTGCCCGTCTGTATGCCGCAAAGGCCCAAATCGTCAACGAGCGACGAGAGAAACACGTTCTCCTCAGGCACGAAGATGCCCAAGTTCGGTCCTAGGTAGGCCTGCATCTCATAGTCAGGGTTGTCGGTTATCGCTCCTTTGTACTTTCCATCCTTTATAACAGCAAGCTTCAGGCAAGTCGTCGGGCAGCCGAAGTCGCCCCAGTACTGCTTCATCCAGAAGCGGTTCTCAAACTTGTCAACGCCGTAGCCCTTCTCATCATGCCACTCCTCCTGCCAGTTGCGCACCGGCTCAGAACTCGTCTTCGCTCCGAAATAGTAGCCTCCTCCGCCGGTTCCCCAGCGCCTCCACATCTCCCCCTCGTACACATCGTCGCACACGCTCCTGATCAGCTTCTTCACTCTGCCGATGTCAGCGGCCTCCGGCAGCGGACCCGTCCCCTTGACAACGACTGCCTTGAGCTTCTTGGAGCCCATGACCGCTCCGTAACCGCCGTAACCCGCAGCGTGCGACCACTTCGTCATCACAACAGCGGTTCGCACCTTGTTTTCGCCGGCTGGACCGACGTACAGCATCGCAGGCTCCTTCCACTCGCCGAATCGGCGATAACGCTCATTCAGGAGCTGCCTACCTTCCTTAGTCAGCACGGTGACTGTCTGCTTCCCATCTTTGCCCCAAACGTGGCTGGCGTCTCGAAGCTCAACGTCTGAATCCTTGACGAACAGGTAAACTGGCTTCTCTGATTCACCGCTGACGATTACGCCGTCAAAACCTGCACACCTCAACTCAACCCCAAACTCGCCCGAAAGCGTTGAGCCAATGACCCCGTTGCTCTGCGGAGACTTGCCAGACACACACGTTCTGCCTCCAGGAAAATACCCGGTCAGCGGCCCAGTTAAGAGCAACAATAGATTATCAGGTCCCAAAGGGTCTACTCTTTCCCATCTATCGCCCAGCCTGTCCCACAGAATCTTCGAGGCTAACCCTCTACCACCAACATAATCTCGCAAAATCTCGTCGCTGAACCTTGTTTCCTTGATAGTCTGCGTTGAAAGGTCGACGTCAAGAAACTTTCCAGCGTACCCCAGAATCACAGGTATTCATCCCCCTTCTCACCGTAGATCTTGGCGGCCAAATCTCGCGTCACTTCCTCCGGTTTCCGCGCATAGAGCTTGTAAGCAGTTTCATCCTTCCTTTCAACTGTCCTAAGCACGTTCCAGCTTCCTTCCCGACAGACCTTCACGCACTGCGGGTTGCCGTTGCACAGGTCACAGATAATGATGTGCTTCTCCCTCGGGTGCATGTGCGGAATCCTGCCCGGACAAGCATCAATACACTGCCCACAAGTCGTGCACTTTTCATTGTCCACCAGAACTGCACCGGTCTTCTTACTCACCGAGAGAGCGCCAACTGGACACGATTCTACACAGGGATAATCCTCACACTGAGCGCAGAAATGCGGAAACTCCAGCCCAGGAACCAGCATGAAGACCCTGATCATGGATGCCTCGGGCCAAACGCGGTTTTCATGGAAAAGCGAGCATGCAATCTCACATTTCCTGCACCCGCTGCATCTGGACAGTTCTCTTGCTATCCAGATCGGTTCTCTTTTAGGCGTCAACTGTGAGCCTCTCAAAAGACTTGAAGATTCTGGTAGGACACGCCTTGATTTAAACGTGATGCTCAGCGAGCTACTATACATGTGGCGTTATTACGGGACCAGAAGGAGGTCGGCGGTTGCTTTATTAATTTCAGCTACTAACAGAGGCTTCGAAGGGTTCAAACCTGTGGTCTGTTGAAGCATTGCTCGGCATTCCTCTCTTTTTGTTCTCACTGAACATCGACGTTGAAAAGATCGCAGAGAAGGCGCTCGGAAGAAAATTCAGGTCGGGTGAACAGGTTGAGGGTGATAGCTGACCTACACATTCACAGTCGTTACAGTCGCGCGACCAGCGAAAAGATGTGCGTCGAGGAGATAGCTCGTTTTGCCATGGTGAAAGGCTTGAACATCGTCGGCACTGGAGACTTCACGCATCCAAAATGGTTTGAAGAGCTGAGTCAAAATCTCGTTCCAGAGCCGGAAACAAGCCTGTACAAACTAGCAAACAACACAGAGTCACCGATTCGTTTCATGATGACAACCGAGGTCAGCACGGTCTTCACGTACAAGAGTGAGACAAAAAAGGTTCACCACGTTATCCTAACTCCGAGCTTGCAAACCGCCGCCCAAGTAAACGATAGGCTGTCAAAGTGGGGAAACCTGCAGACAGATGGCAGACCGACGTTGAACGTTGACCCAGCAACCTTGGTTGAAGAAGTAATGGAAGTTTCAAGTGACAACATGGTCTTTCCCGCTCACGCTTGGACACCTTGGTTCAGCATCTTCGGAGCCTTCAGCGGCTTCGACACCGTTGAAGAATGCTATCAAGACATGACTAAGCATATTCACGCTTTGGAAACCGGCCTCTCATCGGACCCGCCTATGAACTGGCGTCTAAGCAGGCTCGACAAGTTCACGCTGGTCTCAAACAGTGACTGCCACAGCTTTTGGCCATGGCGGATCGGCAGAGAAGCCAACGTCTTTGATCTGGAAAGGCCGAGCTACAGCGGAGTGACAGAAGCTATTCGGTTGAAGGACAAGCGGCACTTCAAGTTTACGATCGAAACAGACCCCGCCTACGGAAAATACCATTGGACAGGACACAGAAACTGCCGCGTGGCGCTCTCGGCCCATGAAGCTATGAAGTTTGCGAACGTTTGTCCAGTCTGCCGCAGACAACTCACAAAGGGCGTTGAGCAGAGAGTCGAGGAGCTCGCTGACCGGCCGGAGGGTTTTCAACCTGACGGCGCGATTGGTTTCATGCGCCTGCTTCCGCTCTCGGAAATCATCGCAACAGTACTCGGAACAGATTCACCTTATGCGCAGAAGGTTTGGAACATCTACAACCCACTGGTTGAACGGTTCGGCGATGAGTACGCGGTTCTCATAGGCGCTTCGAGGGAAGAACTGAGCGCGGTCGCCGGCGGGGAAGTTGCCGATGCGGTGGTCAGGGTTCGAGAAGGAAAGGCTAAGGTTGTGCCGGGCTACGACGGCGTATACGGGCAACTGATAATCTCGAACGAGCCTCAGACGGAGCAGGTTGTTCCGAGAAGAGTTCAACAGTTGAACCTTACAGACTTCACTTTTTAGCCTCCTGTCCGTGCTTTCTCTGTACATCTGTCGTTCAAGTCTACGGGAAGGCTTATTTAGTCGCAAGAGACCAGATATGGCGAGTGACTCAAATGCAGACCGTAGCGCAGCAAACCGACGCGAAGGACGACAAGGTCTCAAAAATCATCGAAAGAGTCCTGACTCAGATATTCGGCAGAGAGGCCACACATCTGATCTATAAGCACCTAGAACGCAGGTACTCGGTCAAACGCAATGAGGTGAGCGAGAAGCTCGAGCTCTTCGCCGAAGGGCTGGAAGACTTCTTGAAATCCGGGGCCTACGTCATCGAAAGAAAGATTCTTGAGGACGTCTGGTCGACTTACGGTCTGGTCCAGACGTCACATGTGGAGAAACCTAGGAAAGGAGCATGCTTCGTCAGTGAGATGAAGCAGCTTTTGAAAGAAGCATAGGCACATTTCTTTTTCACATCATCACTTCTCTGAACAAGTGCTGCGTCCGTCCTTTCCAACGTAACTTTCTTCTTCATAATTGCCTAAGATTCTGCTGGTTGCCTTAGGGCTAAAGGCCATCTTTTGGTCAGCTCGAATAGGGTCAAAAGACTTGACAGTGTCATTTTGCAGAAAGCCTTAAAGTCATCGGAAAACAAATAACTCGGACCTTGTCTAGAGCATGGAGAAGGCGCGACGATTGAAGACCGAAGCAGTCAAGGCAAAGCTACTGGAGTACAACACGCCTCGCCGAGTAATTCAGCTGTTTTCGTTTCTGTTCTTTAGCACGATAATCTTCAACCTAGGCGTGCTTCCGCTTTTGCTTCCAGTTTTGTGGACGGGGGGGCTCAGAGGAACCACTGTCGGCGACGCTTTCACGACTATACAGCTTATGGTAAGCGGATGGAACGTTGCGTTCGCCGTTTTTCCATGGCTCGCTTTGGCCTCGTTTCTGATAGTCGGTGTGTTGATTGGAAGGGCGCTGTGCGGCTGGGTTTGTCCCTTCGGTTTCGTTCAAGACTTGGCGGGTTTCATTCGTCGCAAGCAGACTGACCTGTCAGCCAGAACGCACGAGAGCCTGGTTTACGCGAAGTACGTCATTCTGGCACTTGCGCTGCTTATTCCTGCGGTTCTTTACGCGTTAGCCTTGAACGGTATGGGTTCTTACCAATATGCGTTCGGCGTCTTCGGGCAGGCTCCGTTCACCGCCGTGAGCCCTTCAGACACGCTGTTTTCAACCGTGCCGAGAGCGATCCAGAGTTTTCATTCTTCAGGTCTTCCGAACCTGGGCTCAGACGTTCTGTCCACACTTTCGATCCTGCCTCCGCTCTTCTGGGTTCAAGCCGCAATCATGATCATCGTTCTCATCTTCGCCGTCTACGTTCCAAGAAGCTGGTGCAGGTACTTCTGCCCGCATGGAGCCTTCTTGGCCATAATGAACAGGTTCAGCTTCATCGGCCTTCGACGAGAACCATTCAAGTGCGAGAAAGGCGGTTGCGGAGAATGCGTCCAAGTGTGCCCAACGCGCGTACCGATACTGGAGCTGCCATGGGAGAAGTTCAGCCATCCTGAATGCATCTACTGCATGAAATGTGCTGACGCATGCGGACACAAGGCCATCAAACCGACGTTTCCATGACCTATGCTGAGAATATGCCTGGTCAACTCGTCTGAGCCCAGAAGCTCTTTGAATACTCGCCTAAGACGGCTTTGTAGGCGCTCATGGTCTGATGAGCTATTCTGTCCCAGTTGTACTTTTCCTGGATCTTCTTGTGCGCGTTGTTTCTCAGACTATTCGCGTACGCTTCGTCTGTCAAAACTTTGGTTATTCCCCAGGCCAGCGAATCAGGGTTGCCTGGATAGACCTTGACGCCGTCCACGTCGTGGTTAACTATTTCTGCTAAGCCGCCTGTGTCGGAGACCACAACGGGGCTTTTTGCAGCCATGGCCTCGAGCGCAACTATTCCGAAGGGTTCAAAAAGAGACGGCACAACGGAAACGTCCGCGCACGTTTGCAGCGCTCGAAGCGTTTCATCGTCAACGAACCCTGTGAACATGACTTTGTGGGCTATTCCCATACCCTTCACTATTCCCGAAAGCTGCTCTTTCATGTACCCGTTGCCGACGATTATGATTTTCGCGTTGACTTTTTCCAGCACCTTCGGAGCTGCGTTGACGAGCACGTGGACTCCTTTTTCGTGGACTAGTCTGCCGACGAAGAGTACGATTTTTTCTTCGGGCAAAGCGAATCTGCTTCTGAACTGGCTTAGCTCGTTTTTCTTAACTGCAGCGTAGATGTCAGTGTTGACGCCGTTCGGAATCATCATCATCTTGTCTGGGGGCAGCCCGAAGGCCCATCGCACGTGTGAGACCATGTAGTCGCTGCAGCATATGACCTTCCATGCTTCGTACGTGAGCCAGGCTTCTGTCTCATGAATCATCCTTTCGTAGTCCGAGTGAATTCCGTTTCTGCGCCCGATTTCAGTCGAGTGCATAGTTGCAAACAGTGGCCGTCTGAACACGTGTTTTAGGCCGATCCCTGCGGTTGCAACAAGCCAATCGTGAGCGTGAAACAGGTCCACCTTGAACTTTAAGCTCTTGGCGAGAGCCGCAGCTTCTTTCTGCATGTTCATGTTCATCAAGTAGACCCACGTTGCAAAGTCGGGTGACGGGCTCTTGTACGAGTCTATTCGAAAGACTTCTACACCGTCCAACACTTCGTGCCGTGGCGCGCCGGGAAAATCGCACGTAACCACGTAGACCTTGACGCCGTTTCTCGCCAAGCTTTTTGAAAGGTAATAGACGTGCGGAGATATTCCCCCGATGATTCTCGGCGGGAACTCCCAGGTGAGCATCATAACGGTTAAGTCGCGGTCCATCAAGATGCTCCAGCCTCCGCGGTGTTCTTGTAAACTGCCAGGATGCCCTTCATCCAAGCTGGGGACTCCGGTGGAATCACGTTCATCTTTTCATTGGGCACTCTGTAAAGCCTGAAGGCTTCGTTTCGCATCCATTCAGACTTCACAACCAGCCTAGAGGCTTCGTACATGCCGAGCCATTCGATGCTCTTAATGGCCATGTTGAAGGGTGAATTGGAACCGTGAGAACGATGGTCCTCTAGGCTTTCAACCGAATACACAAAAGGGATGTTCAGCGCTTTCTTCAACGTGACCGCGGCAGGTATGAAGTGCCAGTCATGGACGTCTATGAGGTCCACCTGCTTACTCTTTTCGTAGTAAATGTTGGCGGCCACTCTTTCAACCTCTTGGTTCAAGGTTAAAACCCACGTGAGGACACCTATGTGCGTGCGAACCGGGTTCGTCACTCTGAAAGTCTTCACGCCTTCAGGTTCATCATACTCGCCTGTCAAGTAATCGTCATAAGTGACAACATAGGGTTCCGTGTGACTCGAAACGAGTTGCACGGCAAGCGATTTCACGTAGGCAGCTAGCTGACCAACGATTCTAGGGGGGTATTCCCATGAGAAAATTATTTCGCGCATCAGCCTTTCCCTACGTGAAAAGCGCGCACACTTTGATTATTCCGCTTCCAGTCAAGTAGTACCGCTTCTTTCCCTCATTGTCCGTGAAGCTCTGCGCAAAACCTTCAGACTTGTAACCGTCCAGAATTCTCTCCAGCTCGTTGATGTCGATGTTCAAGACCAGGGCCAGCTCCTCACTTCTTCTGGCCAAGTCGGGCGCGGTCGCGCACAGGTTGTGCAGCGTTTGCAGAATCTTTTCCGAAAGCGGAAGCTCTTCTCGCATGTTTCCACCTTGTGTTAAGCTACGACCCTGTATTCTTCACGAGTTTTTCTTATAAACCCAACCGTGCGCGCAAGTCAGAAGTATCTTGTATCTGACTGTATTTCAGCCCTCAAATCGTTCAGCCTCTTTTTCGAAGCCTTGACTATTCCGTTTCTAAGCTGTTCCCCCTCCGTTTCGGCAAGCTTTATCTCGTTGAATTCCTTTACCAGCACTTGATCCTGGAGCGATTTTTCAGCCCAACTTGCAAAGTCCCCGCGTTTGCTGTGAAATTCAACCGACTTCATGCTGACCTTCTGAACGGCTCGCGTAAACCCCCTTAAACTCCAAGCCATTGTTCCTGTATAGTATCTTTCGCCCGTTCCAGTGTAGAAGAGGAACGGCTCATCTGCCACAACGGTTGCAAGTCTTACTCTGTTTTCAAAATCCAGTATCGCAGCCTGCATGGTGACGAAGGCGTCTGCCGGCGTGCCAAAAGGGCTGAAGTAGGAGTGAACTTCACCTGGGCCTCCGCCAGCTGTGAACATGTAGTAAAGGTGGTCGCTTGTCTGGAAGTACCTCCAGGTCTTTAAGAAATCTTTGTCCTCTGCCTCTTTGACAAGCGGTTCTAACCGTCTTAAGCTCGTGTAGTAGGCCCACTGCATAGCGTTGCCGAGCCAGCAGCTTGCGTCCCTCTCTAAGTCTGCCCAGGAAACGGTTCCTCCGAGTTCTGGGACGTCGATCTCCCCTGCAGAGGCGTACTTTTCTACCACTTCTGACGGCGTGGACATGTGGAGGTTCCACCACTTCAAAATCTCGGTTGGCAGGTGCCTGAGGAAATCGTGGATGCCTGTTTCTGGCCAGTGGTGCTCTCCGAAGGTTTCGTAGTCTGGAAAGATGCTGATGCAGTTTCCCGGTGTGCCTGCCAGCCAACTCGCGTACTTGTCCGCGGTCAGCGGCCACTCGTTCCACCATCTTGCTGAAAACCTGAACCCGATGTCGTCTGTCAGCTTGTAATTGCGCAGGAAGACCTTGATCTTCTTGCTGTCCTTCGGCGAGTAGAGGTAGTTCGGCGACTTTCCCTGCAGTATCCTCTCGACGCCCTCGGTGAAGATTCCCTTGTACCCCAGCTTTTCCACAGTGCGAGCCACGGCGTTGTTGTAGAGCAGTTCTGTGTTCTCGAAGACCAGCGGAGTGTAGTCAAGCAGGTCTCGCATTATCTGCTGGTGCATCTTCACCTGTTCGATGAACTCTTCTCTCTCCGGGTACAAGCTAGCAAGCGAATGATAATAGGTCTGGCTCAGAAATTCAACCTGCCCCGTTTGTGCAAGCTGTTTGAACGATTCAAGCAGGTCCTTGTTGAACATCTCGCACTGTTCCAAGAAGACTCCGGAAACGCTGAAGGACACTTTAACCTTTTTTCTCTCGTTCCTGTACCTGTCGACCAGTTCAAGCAGAATGTTGTTGGACGGGAAGTAACACTTCTTGCTGGCCCTGTCAAAGATCTCCTTGTTCACTGCCGTGTCGAAGTAGTACTCGAAGAGTTCTTCCTTCTTCACGCGTTTGAAGACCTTGTTGTCCCAGTAGAAGCTCTTCTTTATCCTGTGAGGCTGATGAACCTCGAAAACCAAAACGATATCCGTCAAACCCGTTGCCCCACGTTCTATATATCCTCCTGTTTTTATTTCTTATTTGCTGTCCGAATCCTGAACACAACGTGCCAGATGGCCCCTAGCCCGCGCCCTAGGGTCCAACTACCATCCCCGGCTTCCAAGCGCAAACCCATAGTCGCACTTTCTCTTCCTGACGGGAGGGATCTACCCCTCCTAGGTTTCAACGTACCATGGATATTTGGATCCAAATATGAACCAACAAAAACGTTCATTCTGAGGCATGCTTCAACACTAAAATAGACTCAATGAAGGCTCTCTTTTCTTTCTTTTCTTATCCACTTTCTTCAATCGTTCTCCATGCGATAGAATTTCATGGCAACTTGCACATAATCCTCTTCCGTTTTCGACTTTTGTTCTTCCACCAGAAGACCACGGCTTAGCATGATGAAAATGTGTCGCTCTAGGGTCAAGTTTCTTATGGCACCTTGCACACTTATTGTCTTGCTGATATAGAATCTGTTTTCTTTGAGTTGAAGAAAAAGACCTTCTCGAATCCTTTCTAGGTTGACTTGGGTAAAGACTGGGAAAACCGACCTTGAGAGGATTCTTTACCGTTCTTATCTTAGGCGTTCCAAAAATAGTGTTACTAACTGAAGGAACACGCTTTCTCCTAACCATAATTTCATTAGAGGTTCAAGCGATATTTAAGAATTAGGATTTACTGCTTTGAAACTACGTGAAAGGTTGTCTTCTGGTTCGCGCGCGCCAAGGCAAAATCGTTGAATGTTTGTCGCTAATCTAACTTCGTTTTTCATTGTCTGATTTTGCAAATCATCTGGGTAAACATGAAAATCGCCATGCTCAAAGCGCGTCTGGCACTTCCAGCAAGCCAGCGGACACGAGAACGCCTACACAGACGGGTTCAAGATCTTCAAATGACTTCCGGCAGATTCTAAAGAGGCGTACTCACACGATGATGAGCTTATCCAAATAATTGGGGTCAGCTAGCTCTTGACTTGCAATGCGTTGGCTAGTTCGTTGAACAGACTTTGTATGTACTCCTTGTACTTGCCCTCCATGCCTGTCCTGAGTCCGACCCCTAGATTGTCCATGATCGTCGCGTTTATTTCCGATTCTCCCCCTGTCTCATTAATCTGCATTGTCATCTTCACAGGAAGCGTCTCTTTGGACACAAAGATACCTCCGAGAAACCGTGTTTTCGCTTCTGATCCAATCTTGGCTTCAATCCTTGTCGTGCTAGCTTCCAAGAGCGTCGCCTTCTTACTGGCCAGAGTATTCACAACTGTCTTCCGTACTTCCTCGGCAGGCTTGTTGACCTTCCACTTACGCGTGTCCGAAATCGGCATTCAAACATCCATCCTCACAAATCTTGCATGACCTATAGATTCTGATCCCGTATGAATCTTTCTGTGTCGACTCATCAGGCATAGGAAAAACTAGTTCCAAACTGCGTGCTCTCGCGTCAAAGAGAACTTGTTTGTCATTTAGCGGGCTCATGTGAAGTGGTTATTTTTTCCTTTCTGCTAATCAATTCTGTGGAGTCTTTTGTATTGTCTCCGCGACTAGCTTTTCTTTTCAAAAGGTTTAAAATAATTTCAAGCCTGTAATTCAACCATGGATAAAGCGGCGAAGAATGTAGATGAGTACATATCGGCAGCTCCCGAAGAAGTGCAGGATAAACTGAGAGAGGTTCGGGCAGCAATCCGGGAAGCAGCTCCGTCTGCCCACGAAAGTATCAGTTACAGAATGCCTTACTATGATTATAAAGGGCGGCTGGCTTGGTTTGGTCTTCAGAAGGCGCACATTGGACTCTACATACGTCCTCCTGTTATCGAGGAACACAAGAATGTTCTAGCGGGTTACGAGACCACCAAATCAGCCGTCCACCTTCAGTTGGACAGAAAAATTCCCGTTCCACTCATAAAGAAGCTTGTGAAAGCCCGGATGAAAAAGAACGAAGCAGAAGAATAGAATCTACGGTGGATGAAAAAGCTCATTTTCAATCGATTTCCAATTTACAATTAGCGCGCGCGAATGAACTGCTGGCAGAATTTAGTCTTTATGTGGTCTGAACGGTAAGAGTAGTTAGAATTTGAGTTTTTGTTTCTCTTTGTCTGTCTCTGCTCGCGCTATTTAGAATGCTCCAGTAATGAGGCAAGCCATGCGGATGATCCCATGAACGCAGCAGCTAGGATGAATGTCGTGGAGAAGCCGAGGAAAAAAGACGTAAACCCTGAAACCGCCGAACCCACAAGACTGGCGATTCCCACAAGTGCACTGTACACTCCTAAGGATTGACCCTGCCTCGCCCCGCTAAGCGTGTTGAACACCATCGTGTTGGACGCAGTGTAATACAGCGAGAAGGCAACACCTGCCCCGAGTGGATAGAAAATCAAGACAGGAATCAAAAACCACAGTCCAGAAATCATGTACAATGACACTCCCAGAACCCCATAACATGCGGACCTGAGCACGAGCCCTTCCACAGATGTTTTCACCAGCGACCTCTTTTCAGTGTAAGGTCCCGAATACTTGAACGCCACTATCTGGGCCAGCATCATTATAGTCATGACGAGGAAAATCAGGAAGCTGGAAAGGCTATTCGCCTGCAGAGAGGCAACAATTGAAGTGTTGAAGAGTCCCGACGCGAAGTAGAACATGAAGATTGAGAAGTAGAGAATAGGCATCTGTCGAGTAAGTTCGTACCTTAGGTTCCTGAAAACTCTTCTGAAATCGCTCAAACGGGGAACCCTGAGGAAGAATAAAGGGACAGCTTGAAGCCGCTGGAAGAAGCTCGGTTTGTTCAACACGATGACGTTTCGCTCGAAGATCACGCTGGGCTCCTGTATCATCAACACAGCAAGAACCGCAGATACTACGGTGAGAATAGCCAAAAGAAGCACGAGGTAATTCAAAGAAAAGAAAAATCCCAAAGCCACGCTCAGCATCAACCCCACAGTGTTGCCGATGCTCGTGATCATGGAGAACCTGGCGAAGGCGGTCGCCCACTTCTGCTTGCTCTCCGTCTCCATGATGAGAAGATTCAGCGGCGTCGTTGAAGCGGACGATACAAACGAAAACAACGCGTACAGCAATGAAACAACGTATCCTGTGGTTGCAAAAAGAAACGAAACCAGAACCCCAGCTGTCACCAAGTAGCTTACGACGATTATCGTCTTTCTCCTATGGAAGCGATCTGTGACAAAACCCCACACTACTGCGGAGGGCACACTGACCGCGTTGAAAAGAGTGACAGCTAAGCCAACATCAATTACCGTTCCGTGCAGGTTGAGTATGAGAAGCTGAATTAGAGTTCCAACAGGCCCTAAGGCGACGTTAAAGGGAAGAACAGCATTGACCCAGGCGCCGTGCTTTGTTCTCTCTGATCCACTCTGTAGATCCGGAGTTTGGGCCGCACTCTGCCAACTTTCCCGAGCGTTCTTCGCTTTCCCCAAAACGCGTCCTTCCAGTTTTTTGCCTTTCTTCCAGTATAATAAAGTATAGCGCGGGCTCGAGAAAGTGGCTTTCTTCTGCGCGCACGGTCGTCGGAAAGCGCGCGCTGTTCAAATCGTTTGCACACGCGTACAAAAACGTAGAATTAAATCGCAGATTGACACTTCATAACTTAATGAAATGCGTGGGAGAAAACTTTTCCTTTCTCCTTTCTCCCTTCATTTCTCCCTCGTTTTTCACGTGCGCGCTCGCGTCCCAAAAAACATAAGAAACGCAACAAGGGCGCTTGCTATGTCAAGAAGGACAGGCAAGGGAACTCAGAATCGGAGGACTTCATGACTAGCTCTCATTGAGATCTTCGTCAACTAACAGGTTGCGGAAAGAAAAAGGCGTTATATTGAGCTCTTTTCTGTCCAGATCGCCAAATCTCTTTGTCAGATTCTCAGCATCAATCACAAATATCACCGAACTGCCCAAGCCTCTAAATGATACGTTCAGTCAATGTGTCTTTCACTGAACACTTCCTATTTCAACTTTGTCTACGTGTATGTCCGTCCGTGTCTGTCTTTTCTTGTTTTTGTTTTTATGTTTGTGCCAAGGTGTAGGAAAGCAAGAGAGATAATTAATAGTAACAAGAGAAGTAGAGGAACAAGAAGAAAAAGGGCAAAGTTTTATCCCACCCACCCTATAGACACGCTATCGCGTGCAAAGCTATTAGAATCCTTGCATCATGCGAACGTTGTCCCGCAAATCTTCTTTTTCTTTTTCAAGGTCTTTAGCCTCGGCATAATCAGCCTGTGTCGGACTTGCCGTTCCTCTGAGGAGAACAGCATTACAGTTATCACATTTGTAAGCTGGTCTCGCGTGTTCCTGCGAAGAAATATTGTCAAGTATCGTTTCTCTTTCTTTGCCTAACGCTGACAATAATCCTGGTCCCCACGACATGCTCTTTTTGCTGAAATAGACCACGGCGTTGATTGCGCCCTGCAGCGAAGCGTATCCTTCGGTCATAGGCGTCTTGCAAAAAGGGCAATTTATTTCAGAATCTTCGGTTTCCATACAAGCTACGTATGAATAGCTATTTGAAAAATATTTCTATTTTGGGTTTGGGGGTAAAGTTTTATCTTAAGCACTGTGGCGACATCTCCCGCGCAATCCCCTCCTTTTCTTTTCACATTTGTCAGACTTACGGTCGTCAGTGCCTAGGGCGTGCTCATACCAAGGTGGGGTGGCAATGAGTAGTAGGCCTTTCCATTTCTCGGATTCAGACGAGAAGGAACTTGACCTTTTGTCTAAAATGCCAACAGAAACAAGAAGTCAGGAGCAAGAAAGGCGCTTGCTTGAGCTGCTAGACAAAAGGCGGAAGATGAATGAAGATTCTGAGGACAGAGAGCTATCGGAGAAACAGCGACAAGCGTTGCAGGAAGACATACACTCTGTTATGGATGTTGACGATGGGGATAATGACAAATCGCATCTAAGTATCTATCCAATCCCAGAAAAACATTTCGTTGCCACAGAGGATAAAACGGGAAGTAAGAAAGTGGCATCTAATCAACAATAGAAAAATCTCCAGAGATAATTGGATACGAAGACGATTCTGGGCCTCCAAACCCTTCTAACCCCTCTGCAAAAATGAAAACAAATTCTGGAATTAGTCAGATAATTAGATACGAAGAGCAATATGCGTGGGCGCGACATACCAGAGCAGAAGACAATTGGAATTCAAATTATTATTGGACTCAAGCGACTGAGGACTTGAGAAACGATTTAGCTACTCAAAATTCGCAATTCATAGCTGTAATGGGTCAACAGGGAATTGGAAAAACCGCGCTTAGAAATGCGTTTGAGAACTTTTTTGGCGACGAAGCTGTTTCAACTCAATGGTTAGGCACGGAAGCTTTCTTTCAACAGTTCGAGCCTTTGTGGGACAGTCCTTCTGGGAAACTGTATGTGCGTTTCTTGAATGAGATACTCTGTAGGTTTGTGAGTGGCGAAGATTTGGCGTTTACGAATCCAGTGGAGATTCTTCTTAAGAAGCTTCCAGAATATCAAGTTCGAGCTATCATACATTTCCAGAAGACTGGGGAGATAAGAGAGTTTGAAATGCCTACTGGTTTGTCGTTATTGAAGGTTTTTGACGCTGGATTAGGCGGTGTGAAAGGAAGACGACAGTTCGTGAGAGATTTTCTAACAGCATGGCTTTCTCATAAGAAGGTTCTCTTAATTGACCTGAGGAATTATGATAGGAAAGATAGAACGCCGTTTAACAAGCGCGCGCCAAAGTCACTATTCCCATGAGTACGAATGCACTCAATATTGGGAAGTCTGCTATCAGTTTCAGCAAGACAAGAACTGAGAAAATCACAACATAATACATAAAGATGAATGATAGCTTACTCCAAGCAATCAACTTCAGACGAATTTTCATTTCTTCTGTCGAAGTGAGGGCGGTCCAAAACCAGAAAAGAACCATTACGATAAATGGGACGACCAATGAAGCCGCAAACCTCAATAATATTCAAAAATCATTCGGAGTCTTAACCATCCAGAAAAGAATACCAAGTATCGCTGCGACCATGAAAGCTAGCAGAGCCGTCAGACTTTCGAACATCTTGTCAAGAGAACCTAACATCCCTGTCAATTGACCCTTTAAGCTCCTCCTACTCGAATGACCAGGGAGATTCATGGAAAATGTTCAGGAATATCTTGCGTCGGTTCTTCGTAAGGACACACTATCTGAAGAACAGCTTTCACCGCCACCAACGGTCTTCCTTTCTTTTCTGCTTCTTGTTTAGCCTCAGCGATATTGCCTTCATGGCGTGCGATTGCCTCTTCTCGACATTGCTGGTATCGGGGACATGAAACCCTAGCTTGGATAAGCTTTTCAAAATTCACATCGTGACGCTTACAATGAGCCTTTTCAACCTTAAATTTTCTCGGCATATGTCATCATTTTAAAACATTTAAAGTTGTAGATAAATAAGTTGCTATGAGGGAACATTTATGGGATACACGAATGAAGAACTAAACGAGCGCGCGCGTTTCTTTGCATAGCGCGCGAAGTGGTTCGCTTGTCGCTCGGATCGCACCATTGACCTGCGTCTAACTCAGCATTTTCTCCAAATATGTGTCTTTGAGACGAATCTTCTTTCCTGGTTTGATATACCTGCCAACTCTCGAGTCTGCAACGATTCTTAGATTTCTACATGTCTCTTCTGCTTCTTTCATTTGGGCAGTAAACCTCAATGGTTCCACATATACTCGTTCCCGACATCTTGGCATACTTTGAAGTCTACTGACGATTTTCTTGAACTCTCTGCATGGATCTAGCATCATCCTCTTTCCGTTTTCTTCAAAGACTAGATCATATTGAGCACTGTGAAAGATTCCGAGAATACCCCGGACGAATACTGGGAAACCTTGATCTTCACAGTCCAACAATCTATCTATTGCCTTTATCTGTTCGAAGAATCTTTCACTCGGGAACCCACCTGACAGTATTTGAAACTCATATGGATTGGTTCCTTTCAATGATACCTCAAACGTTAGAGATATGTTTTTGAAACTGATCAGCTTGTCAACGAAAAGGTCCACGATTTTTGAGATAGTTATCCCATTCGTTTGGATTTTTATGTTTTTTCTCCCCTCCAAGTTCTCAGGTGATTTTCTGGTCTTCCAAATCGCATAGAAATCTTCCCGCTTCAGGTCATCATCTATCAACTGAAATAGGCTAAGCAGATGACGTGCTCTTCCCTCCGTTAAAATGGGCTCTCCCCCAGTAATCCTCAGATATCCTATGCTAACATTCAAATTCGACCTGCAGAACTTGTCGAATCTGCACTTGACATGTTCAAATATCTCTCCATAATACCATGGGTGTGGCTTGTTGATGGTCCAACAAAAGGGGCATTTCAAGTTGCAGAGACTGAGATCTAGTCTGAACTCCCCTGAACGTGGAGGCACAGCACGAATGCATGTGAAGCCCACTGGGCATTCGATTACACAATGTTTCCCAAGACAAGGATCTTTTGAGAAGTTCGAGAACACTTCTTCGACACCAGTGTTATACGGCTCTTTGATTTCCAAATGTCTCTACTCCTAGAATCCTTTTCATGATTCATTTTGTTGGGGAGAAATAAATAGGTTGGGAGAGAACCCAAGCCCAGATTAGAGCGCGATATTATGGGCCTCTTGCTCCTTTTTGTCGTTTCCTAGCGCGCAATTTGATTTGAGTCAGAATGGGCATATCGCAGTCGCAGACGTGCAGGTCCATCTCAACTTAGCGTATGCGCGCGAGAATGTAAATTCCCATTTGCACATCCAAGTGGAGATATCTCCACGATATTCCGCACAACCCCTTCTTTTTTCTTAAAGCGCACGCTATTAATCTTTAAGGTTATGTACTAGAACCTGGTCGGCTGTGAAAAATGGTCTGCCCTCTAGACCGAGTTGGAAGACAGCTCGAGCACCGATCCATCTTTCGATTTTTCGGATTCTTTCAGTCCTTCTTCCAGGGCCTAACATCATGTCTCCTACGTGAAGTTGATCAGCTTCTTGCCAACCTTTGGTCGTGAGAATTCGCTGTCCATTAGTTGTTGTTAATTTGTTGTTTATGCATACACCTTGGTCAGCCAGAGATCGCATTTTTCTCCAAATCATTGAAACTTGAGAGTTGTTCCCAATAGTGTTGCTGACTACTTCTTGTCCGCAGCGTATGTCTTCGATTGGAATTTCTTTTCCCCCTTTCAAGAGGACCTTCGCTTGCCCCACTAGACAACCTCCGCCGCCTCCGCAGACCTGCCGAGCTGACCATCGATGCCTATATTGCCTTGCTTTGATCTTCAGATATTTCTCGATTTTAGGATATGCTCTTATGCCATAAGCTAGGTCAGGATCTCCTAGTATGTCTCCCATAGGATCTCTTCGATGCCCATAAGTTTTTAGCCATTCTACAATTTTGAATCTGAACGCTTTGGTCAAGTTTTCATAACATTGTTTCAAGCATCTTTCACGTATGCGACGATCTTGGTCACCAGCCACCTGGGCCCATCTAGAATAGAGACAAGCAAGATTGAAAAATGCTCGCTCTTTTTGGGGACCTTCGGAACTTAGGTTTCTAAGAATGGCCTCTGCCTCTGTGAACTGACCGCACTTTATCAGGACAATCGCTCGCAAATGAACAGGGTCGGAGTTGGTTGGGTCAAGTCTCATCCCTTTTTCTAGGATCTCTTTTGCCTCGCCATACAAGCCTATCTGAAAAGCGATTCTGCCAATCGCCGTGTAGCCATTTGAGAGTCCTTTCTCAGAGGATTCTTTCTTTTCTAGATCTTCTAACATTGCACCTAGCACCTTGTCTTTTTTCCAAAGTCCCCAATGTTCCAAAGACGATAATAGCTCATTCAGGGCAAGTTCATATTGATGTGCGAAGTCGATCCATTTGCGTGTTGCTAGAAATAGGGGTACGTCGCACTTATCTGCAACTATAGGGATTAGGATCTTCTCCTGCGTGATTACTAGTTGACTTATCATGAGTAGCTCATTATGAACCCATTTTGAATTCAGGGAGTGTGCAGACAAAACAACGAGAAAGATGTCAGTGTGTTTGATTGCATCCTCTATCGACTGTAGAATTGACTCTCCCCCCTTTATCTCGTACATATCCATCCAGAGGTCGACATTTCGAGACTTGAGGTCGAGTGCCAACCTGTTCACGAATCCCCTGTCTTCATGCGAATAGCTGACAAATAATCGCGGTCCAAACTGTAGATCTGGCTTTATAGACGATATCTCCGTCAAACTCAAATCACGCATAATGAGTTGTCGGACACATGGATTTGAACATTATCGTCGCATGCACATCACCGATGAACCTAAGGCTAGTGCGCTCACTTTAGCATCAGTCGAACCCGCTGAAATATGACGTTCTCAATGCTCATGCAGACGAGGCCATGGTTGAGGACGTTTGGCTTGTCAGCCGCTACAAACACGAAAATCCACGCGGCCATATCGGTCTGATTTGGATGTCCGGAAAAGAAAGCGGGATCTATTCAGTCGTTGATATCACTTCTGAACCTCAAATGATGGTTGATTCTGAACAATCAGCGAAATATTGGACGGAGAAAAAGTACAAAGGGCAATTGAAGCTTAGCGCGCGCGACACGCTTACATTCCGCGTTGAGATTCTGAGAACTCGGCGTCCCCAAATAGCTAACAATATATGATAATTGATACCAACTAATTTCTCTGGATTCGGTGGGGCAAATCATGAAGGTTGAATTTCTCGACGGACCTGCACTCGCCTACAAGCTGCCCGCATTACTTCAAAGATCATCAAGCCTTGACGTAGCCATGGCATACGTCAAAATAGGCGGACTGCAAACCCTGATGAAGAGTGTCAATTCGCTGCTCAAAAGGAACGGATCGTTTAGGATCGTTTTCGGCCTTTCAAGTCGATATGCCATAACCGATAAAGAGTCAGCTCAAGCACTACTGAACCTCTCAAAACAGAACAATGTCATCGTCAGAAAATGGAATTCCTGTGGTTTCCATCCGAAACTACTTATATTCCACGGCAACCCCACATCCATCGTCGTAGGCTCAGCAAATCTGACCGAACCCGCGCAGAGCACGAACGCTGAAGCCAACATTCTGGTAGAAGATCCGGAACCTGAGGTCATAAAGAACGCAGAGCAGTTCTTCTCGGATTACTTTGACACAGCACCTCCTCTGAAGAGGAAGGACGTTGATAAATACGAACGCCGCTTCACTCAAAGAACTGAGACAACTCCCTATGGCACTTCAAATGAAGACGACTTACCATCTCCAAGGCTGAGGCGATATGAACTGGAGAGTATGAGACCGAACAAAATTTGGAAAATCGCTCCTGGCAAAGACGCAAATTGCTGGGATGAATGGGTTCAAGCAATCGACGAAGACGGGGAGGGAATCGTGGCAATGGGATGGAATGAAATTGGCAATCTGGGCAACTTCAAAACCAAAGACCAACTCAGAGAAGCAGTAGACAAAACAGCCGAAGAAATTTGGAATAAGATTTGGCCTAGAGAAACCGACGTTAACTACACAACAAAACAGCTATGGGCCTTTAGAAACGAAATCTCAAAGGGCGACGTCTTCATCGTGTATTCGGAATCGAGAGTTTTAGGAATCGCTGAAGTAGAAGCAGAGCCTGAATACATGTATGAAGAGACTGGACGTATCAGTTATGCTCATCGAATCAAAGTGAAATACAGATGGTACAAGCAATGGCCGGGCAGAACTGATCAGAGAATTGTCGACACGTTGGGAAAACAAGGAACCCTCAAACTCGTAGAAGAGGCTTGGCTCTGGAAATATCTTCTCAAAACTCTTCCATAGAGAAAGCAGCGCGCGCTGGAGAAAAAGCTTTTAGAGGAATGGCTTCAAGAAAAAGGTGGCGGGTGGTCGCTTTTCCAGTTCTGGTCAGGGAGGTTTCAGAAGGAGTCAACGTCGTTGCGCTTTCTAACGGGTTTCTGCGTTCTGCATCAGTTGTGTTTCTTGTCGGAAGAGGTTCCTACAGTGACCCCATAGAAGGTTGCGCGTGCACAGACAACTCCATGCGTTTGAGGCTGACATCGAAACTTGGCCCTCTGGCTTTGCAGGCGGCATTGGACCGCTTAGGCGCAACGGTCGAGGCTCTGACTGACCGAGATTATATGCTTCTCCGGGCCCAGGTTCCTTCCAAGAAATTAGAAGAATGCCTCAAACTCCTAGCTGAACTGTACGCGTTTCCGTCTTTTCCAAGGTCAGAACTTGACAAAGAAAAGGCTTCCCAAAGACTCGCGTACGAGAAGATTATGCAAGACCCGATGACAGCGTCGATGACAAACGTTTGGGAAGCAGCGTTCCCACGGAACCGTCTAGGCCACCCTGTTACAGGATACCCCAACACGATAGAGAAGATAACACCTAAAACGCTGAAAGAGTTTGACGAACAAACGAGACGCACCGCGCCGATGGTCATATCCATAGTGAGCAAGCAAAGAGAAGAAACGCTCGTCGACTGGGCCACCTCTTCGTTTGAAAACGTTTCACTTGAAACGTCGCCAGAAAAAATTACGTCGGGTCCTAGGCGAGAATTCAACGTTCTCCGAACCTTGCTTCAAGCACAGCAGACAACCTTCACGGTGGGAGCAGTGACGGCGGGCGCTTCTTCCCCTGACTACCCGGTGCTGCTGCTTCTCGAGGACTATTTAGGCTGCGAGCGACATTATGCTGGAACCTTGTTCAAGGAGCTTCGTGAAAAGAGAGGATTAACATACTTCGCAGGCTCAAGGCTCTTCGCCCTCAAAGACTGCGGCTTACTAACTGCTCAGGCAGGTGTGAAGCACGAAAAAGTCTCGGAAGCGCTTCGTCTCACGCTCAGGTGCATGAAAGACTTACGCGACAAGGCCCTGCCCGAAAAAAGCCTGAAAAAACTGAAAACCCTGCACCGACAAGTCACCGAAACAATGCTAGAAGTGCCCTCTCGAGCCTCCACCTGGCTGGCCCTGAACCTCTTCCGAGGAGCAGAAACAAACCCTGAATCCTACATGTCGAAAATCGAAGCGGTCACGCCTGAAAACATCAGAAAAGTCGCAGAAAAATCTCTCACCGCCTCCCGAGTGTCGCTAAGCATCGCAGGCAAACCGCCGAGCATGAAAAACCTCGCAGAAACACTGAGAGAGGGAACAGAATGACCGACACTGAAACTCACAAGTTCTCCAACGGACTGCAACTAGTCCTAGAAAAACTGCCCAAGGCAAAGTCGGCGGGCGTCGCCGTCGGTTTCCCAGTAGGAGGCCGCACCGAGGAACCTCATGTATCCGGAATCTCGCACTACCTTGAGCATATGATCTTCAAAGGAACAAAAACCGTCAAGAATGTTGACGCGACCTTTGAGAAGCTCGGCGCCAGAAACAACGCCATGACCGAGGTCGACACAACAGTATACGTCGCAGAATGCCCCAAGAAATACTCCATCAGAGTGCTCGACCTCTGGCTGCACCTCTTGTCCGAGGCTTCCATCGAACCCGAAGAGTTCGAATGCGAAAGAGGCGTCATCCTCAGCGAATACTTCATCACGGAAGACAACCCTGACTCCCTCGTTGATAAGACCGCCACACTGACCCTGTTCAAAGAACATCCCCTGTCTACGACGGTGATCGGCTCCGAAGAAACCATAAAAGCCATAACACACTCCAAAATGCACGATTATTTCCGCTCCCTCTACAGCCCATCTAACACGGTCGTATGGGTCTCCGGCGACCTAACATTGGAGAACGTCATCGACTGCGTCAAGAATCACGACTACTGGACGAGAAGCGTGAAGGGCCCAGCTATCTCCTACAAGAAGTTTCAGCCTCAAGGGCCCTCAGCAACAGAGCTTCGCCGCCCGATAAAACTTCTCCAAGTCGGTCTGGCACTAAGCGGCCAAACAGGCTCCGCGGAAGAAAGGGCATCGCTTCAGATTCTCGGGTCCATGCTCTCCTCTGGTCAATCATCAATACTGCGCCGACGCCTCGTCTTGGAAGCGCAGCTCACCGACAAACTCCGCACGGTCACATCGTGCTACAAGGAAGCTGGCATGCTATTCACAACGTTCGCCACGCGGCCAGACAAGGCATCAAGAGTCTTAAACATCTTGATTGAAACACTGAGCGAGCTGAGAGAAGACACAGACACGTTCAAGGAACACTTCGAAAACGCCCGCAACCACGCAATCGGCTTACTCGCAACAAACATCGACAACACAATGATGTATAGAACACTCCAAGGCGCATGGGAAACCCTCAGAAGAGGACACTGCGGATGGGACGAACTATCCGCGCAGCTTGAAACACTGGAATTCAGCGAATTCAAAAAGAATGTCGCAGAAATGTCCAGACCGGAAAGGACCGCCCTCATACTGGCCGGTGACGTGAGAGAAGGCTCCGCAAGAAAACTGCAGTTTTAGAGACAATGTTGGAAAATTCTTATGAACAGCCCAAAGGACACATCTCTTAACCCGAAGTTGAGTGAGAGGTCTCACCATCGCACTACAGACAAACCTCCAACGGTTCTGACCATTTCCCTTTTCTGACCAGCGCGCTTAGGCCTTGGCACGCAATTTCAATCTGCTGCCTCTCAGAAATCTTATATTCCGAGGGGAATCAGACCTGACATCATGAACCAAAACGAAAACACAAGAGAGACTGTTCTGAAAGCCTCTCGCGCTTACTACACTCACCTAGCCTACTACGAAGACCTTCTGGCTCAGCGACAGCGACGAACCGCTGAAACCACAAAACGTCAGCTCGACTTCCTTGAATCTACCTGCCGCACTCATGCTACCCATCCAGTTAAGGACGTATTGGACGTTGCGTGTGGAAACGGCCGACACATAGTCGGGCTCGCGCACCGAGGCTACCGATGCACTGGACTAGACTACACTCCTGAAAGAGTCGAGATAGCCAAAGCCAGAGCCAAACGTGAAGGAGTTTCCCTGAAGCTATTGAAGGGTGATGCTACGAGACTAGAGTATCAGAATGAGTTTGACGCAGGGCTTGCACTCTACATACTCTTTCTCCTTCCAAACGATGATGACGTTGTGAACAGTCTGCGCCAGATCCACCGCGCCCTAAGGTCAGGCGGCATACTCGTCTGCAACATCTACAATTCTTTGTATGCGGGTAAGGGCTGGTTCTCAGAGTTGATCCGTAAAGGGCTTCATGTTGAAGAATCCCACGCTCGCGGTGTACGCATCACGACTATCTGTCGACGCCATGACTTTGATCCGATCCATTGTGCGGCTTGGGACCAGGAGACTAGCATAATCGAGGCTCCCGATGGCACACACGTCTTCCGAGACCGCGAACGCGAGCGGCTCTTCACCTACTGGGACATCGTCCACTACCTTCAGGCAACAGGCTTCAAAGAGATCAACTGCTACCCCGACTGGAAGATCAAGCCGCCAAGGAAACCCGAAGCGAAAGAACTGATCTTCGTCTCCAGAAAAGACTAGGCTCGCATCATTCTTCTAGACCCAAAGGAGATGTTGACTCGGGTGCGCGCACACGGAGTTCCCCTTTCCTTAGTGGCTACAGCTTTGACTGCCTTGATAATCGCACTGGTCATCTTCTATGCTTATCACGATTGGACCCTCGTTGCTGTCAGCCTATTCTTGCTCATGGTTCTTGTCTTGTCGTTAAGAACCATTCAGCTGATTGACACTTTCAGACGAAGAAGACCAAAACCGTAAATCAATCGCCCCACAGGGGCAACTTCTTTCCTGAAGTATGTGTGAGATATTCGCGCATTATACCCAGAAAGAGTGCGACGCTAAACGGGATAACATCAAGTTTGTATGTCATTACTCGGAATGTAAGCCCGCGAGGCAACTGTGAATACGGGCGTTATGAAGGATTAGAGATTTCTGCCGAGATTCCTTCTTTGTTTCTTCCTCAAATAGGTGAACCAACTGCCAAAGCGATTGTGGAGCGATCGTTTCATCCTCTTATTCATAGGCTCTTTCTCTTGGCCCGATGTAATGAATGAGTATTATCCTTTCGTTCCAAGAGACCTGGTAAACGATTCTCAAGTCTCCCATTCTGATCCTATATATGCTTTCATAGCCCTTCAGTTTGCAGATGTCGGCTTTCCTGTATGGAATCGGGTCTTTTTTCAGAATCATGATAATTGTTGCTATTCTTTGTTTTTGCTTCTTGTCCAGTTTCTCTGAGTTTCTCAGGGCTTTCCTCTTTATGCTAACGGCGAACATGTGTCTTGCCCAGAGCCTTCATCATTTCTCTTTCGCTGGCAATTTCACCTTTTTCTTCAATAGCCCTCTTTTCTTCACTTGTGGGCACTTCGACTGGTATCAGTTTTTCCACCAGCTCCTTGTAGAGAATCCTCAGTTCTTTCAGCTCATTCTTAATGTCCTTCAACACTTCAACGCTCACAATCAAGCCCCGCAATCGTTTATGCAGACTCGCGTTTATATTTGTTATGAACATCGTTTTGAAAGTCTCGTTTGAATTCTTATGAGGGATTTCTCGGATGTGCTTTAAGGTATTCGTCTAAAGCCTTTTTTGTTATGACCCAGTTTCTGCGGAGTTTGAAGGCTCCTGTGCTGCCCTTTCGGGCCAATAGGCTCAAGTATTCTTGTGTATAGGGCGTGAGTTTGCTCGCTTCGGTCAGAGTCAGTATTTCTGCTTCTTTTCCAAACGCAAGAAGGTAAATGTCAAGCGACCTCTCAACACAGCTGGCCACGAAATTTGCGAAAGGAATCAAATTTCCGTTATCTGCTTCACCTAATGCTCTCAAATATTTCGGTCGATCTACTCTAAGGAGGACCGTAAACGGATACCCGGTTCTCAATAGAACGACATTCATTAGAAGCCTTGCAGTTCTGCCATTTCCGTCCAGAAAAGGATGTATATAGACGAACCTGTGATGGAAAAAAGCCGCCAGTTCAATCGGCCTTAATTCGTCCGGGTTTTGGTTGAGCGTCTGCAGAAGCTCGCTTATCAACGACGGGATTTTTTCCGCTGAGAGCGGCATGAAAGTCGCACCCGCAACCCTAACTTGACCACTTCTATACTTCCCTGCGTTTTCATCATTTATGCCGCGCATAAGAAGTACATGCACCCTCAAAACATCGTCTTGCCTGATTGCTGTCTTCTTTCGGGCGAGTTTTTCCACATAGTCAATGGCATCTGGATGGTTTCTCGCCTCCAAATGTTCTCTCAGGCTCTTTCCACGAATCGTTATTCCCTCTTGAATGACGAGCTGAGTTTCTCTAAGCGAAAGAGTGTTGCCCTCGATGGCATTAGAGTTGTACGCAAACTCGATCTGCATCTGTTCCCACAGTTTTTTGACAAACTGAGAAGGCAGGGGGCGAAGTCTGTCCAAAGCCCTCTTTTTCGAAAGTATCCGCGAGTATATCTTGGGCTTCAGCATCTGCATGATGACATTTCCACGATCCCTCTATGAGTTAACCGATATAAAAAAAGTATCGTATAAACAAATTACTTTTACATCCGATACATCTTCTCAACCCTTGCGAAATACGGGTAGCCATGCCTCGCATTCTTTGACGTTCAAACAGTTCATTTGACCCTCAGAGTCAACGTCTAATAACGACAAACTTACCCCACGAGTACCCACTTCGCAGGTACCAGTTTCGCACTAAGGAACGAATGCGGTTCTTATGAGAAAAGGGTTTCTCAAGAAAGAGGTGGCCATGTTTCGTGAGCGCGGTCTTCAGAGGATGAATTCTTCAATAGGTATTAGGGTTTTAATGTGCCTTATGAAGACACGTTGAGGAAGACTCTGTCTATTTTCGCTCTAGCTTGAAAATAACGGGTCTTAATCCGTCTGGACAACTCACTACTGCAACTCCAGGTTCATCATACCAATCGCTGAAGTTGCCGTTGGACTTGAGCGTCACAACTCCCCCGAAGATTACGTCCCAAGCATAGGGGCAAAACCCGCTTGGCATTCTATCATCAATATGGAAAACCTGTCCTTCCTTGAAGATGGGGCATGGGCCACTGTACTTTGCCTTGACTGGAGGGACTTTGAATACCTCTTTGGTGTCAAACCGTTTGAGCACAGTGATTTTCACACGACCCGCTTCCTTATTCAAACAAACGCCTCACATGCGCACAGTTGTCCTTGCAGAATTTAACACTTGTCAGACAAGCTTCAATCCGGATATCAGTCGTCTAGCGATCGTTTGCCTCCGAACTCCGTCTTTAGCGCGCGCTACGACCGTTGCGAGAGCACACTCCATAAAACGACAGTGACGGGCGCCACTGGAAACAGCATGATGGTCTTAAGCTGTTCTTGCCGCCGCTTTTTCCAGTGCTGCGACGCCTGGAAGCTTCTTGCCCATCAGAAACTCTATCAGCGCTCCGCCGGCCGTGCTGATGTACGATATTTTCTTTGTTAACCCAAACTCTTCAATGGCCGATATCGTGTGTCCTCCTCCGGCCAGAGAGAACGCTTTAGAATTCGCGATCTCTTCAAGAATCCTCTTCGTTCCAAAACTGAACTCCTTGTTCTCATAAACTCCCATCGGTCCGCTGATGACGATTGATTTAGCATTTCTTATGATCTTAGCATAGTCATCGACCGTTTTTGTCCCGATGTCGTAAGTCGGATATTCTGTGGGTAGTTCGTTGATGGATATCTCTTTTCTTTTGCCATGCACTTCAACGGCCAAATCCTGTGGTGTCTTAATTCTGTCTGGGTATTTTCTAAAGAGCTCTTTAATGCCCGGCAAGAAATTCATGAGCTCCTTTTTCTTCAAGTATTCCATGTTCGGTTTGCCGAGGTCTACGCCTTCAGCCGCTAAGAACACTTGGCCTACGACTCCTCCTGTGAGCACGTTGCTGGCTATTTCTTTGTCCAATACGTACTTGGAAATTTCAAGGGAGTCGTCCGCTTTGGCTCCTCCAAGTATGAAGATGCAAGGTTTTTCCGGGTTCTCCAACACTTTGCTGAGCGATTTCAGTTCTCTCTCCATTATGCGACCTGCGGCACTGGGCAATACGGCGGTGAAGCCAACCATTGACACGTGCGCTCTGTGTGCAGCTGCGAAGGCATCGTTCACGAAAAGGTCCGCCAGTGGAGCAAGGTTTTTGACAAGCTCTGTCTTCGCATGATCTTCCGGCGATCCATCTTTGGTTTCACCGGCAAACGTCCTCACGTTCTCCAGAACGAGAATCTCGCCGCTCTTCAAGTTCTTTATAGCGGTCTTCGCTTTTTCTCCGAAAAGGTCATCAACATACTTGACTGGTTTCTTCAAGATTTTGCCCAGAATCTCAGCATGTTGCTTCAATGGAATAAAATCTGGGTCTCCTTTGCGTCCCTGATGCGCCAGGATCACGACTCTTGCGCCTTTGTCGGAAAGCTCTTTGATCGTTGTTTCAGCATGAGCTCGAATCCTCGCGTCTTCCAAGATCTTCTGAGTCTTAGGGTCTATCGCCGAGTTGAAGTCAACCCTCACGAGTACAACTTTGTCCTTGACCTTCACATCATCCAACGTGAGGAACTTCGGCATGTTTTCCAACACCTAACAATAGGAAAAAAATAATGGCGGAAAATGTTTGATTTCACTCGTCAGGTTCGGGCTAGAAACCTTCCTTTTTTCCGATCATCTCTATCTGTTGGACCATGCGGCACGAGAAGCCCCATTCGTTGTCGTACCATGCGAGCACCTTGACGAAGTTCTTGTCGATGACCATCGTTGACTGTGCGTCGAACACTGCTGAGTATGTGCTGTGAAGCACGTCTGATGAGACTATCGGGTCTTCCGTGTACTCCAGAATGCCTTTCAGAGAACTCTCAGATGCTTTCTTGAACGCCGCGTTCACCGTTTCTTTTGTTGCTTCTTTCTTAAGCGACGCTGTCAAGTCTACGATTGAAACGTCCGGAATAGGCACTCGAAGGGCTATGCCGTCTATTTTCCCCTTGAGTTCGGGCATGATCTCTCCGATCGCGCGGGCCGCTCCGGTTGATGTGGGGATTATGTTCACTGCGGCGGCTCTGGCGCGTCTCAGGTCCTTGTGCACGGAGTCTTGTACTCTCTGGTCCATTGTGTAAGCGTGGGCCGTCATCATGAAAGCTCTTTCAACGCCGAAGTTGTCTTGCAGCACTTTGGTAACGGGGCCAACGCAGTTTGTTGTGCATGAGGCGTTCGAGATCAAATTGTGCTTCTGATGATCGTACGTTTTGTCGTTGACGCCGATGACCATTGTAACGTCAGGATTCGTTGCTGGAGCTGAAATCAGAACCTTCTTCGCTCCGGCAGTAAGGTGTTTTGATGCGCCTTCCCTGTCCGTGAAAAACCCTGTGGATTCTACGGCCAAGTAGATGCCCAAGTCTTTCCAAGGAAGCTGAGCCGGGTCTTTCTGGGCTAAGACCTTCAACAGTTTTCCGTTTACCACGAGATCGTTGCCTTTCACCTCTACAGTGCCGTTGAATCTTCCATGAACTGAGTCGTACTTCAGCAAGTGTGCAAGCGTTTTCGCGTCTGTTATGTCATTAACAGCGACAAAATCTATGTTGGCCTTTCTTTCAAGAGCCGCTCTGTAAAGCAGACGCCCTATTCTTCCAAAACCGTTTATTGCTGCTTTAACTGTCATTTTTATCACCGTGATTGCGTGTTTTTTGTTTAGGCATGCTCCTAATTAAGTTTCCGACTTGCTTTCTGATGAAGAAATGAGTGGATGCTAACGGAGCTTCATCAGCACCATTTCTGCGGCTAGAACCATCGGCTCCCAAGTCTCGCACACGGGCGGTGCGTACGCAGTGTCTGCCTTTGAAAGGTCTCTTGCGGTCATTCCCCTCTGTATTGCTAAGGATATGGCGTTGATGCGCTGAGTGACTTCTTCTCCGCCGATGATCTGTGCGCCGATTATTCTCTGCGACTCTTTCTCAACGACAAGCTTGACCTTTATCGGCAGAGCACCTGGATAGTAGTCAGCCTTGGTCTTTGAAGAAATCGTGCCAGAGACCACTTCTATGCTTGCCCTTTTTGCAGCTGCTTCTGTCAACCCTGTCCAACCGCAGTCCGTGTCAAACAGCCTTGAAACCGCTGAGCCTAAGGCGCCTGTGAAGAGGGAGTATCCTCCTGCAGCGTTGATGCCTGCTATCTTTCCCGTTCTCACCGCCACCGTGCCGAGCTGTGGCAGCACTGGTCTCTGCGTTGTTATGCCAAAGGTTTCTGCACAGTCGCCTATCGCGTAGACGTCTTTGATGTTTGTTTCCATTCGCGCGTTTGTTCTGATGGCTTTGGTTTCACCTAAGGCTATGCCAGCGTTGACGGCGAGTTGCGTGTTTGACCTCACTCCGAAGGCGCTCACGAACAGGTCTGCGTTAATCTGCTCTCCGCCTGCCTTGATACTTGTCACCTTGTCGGTTCCCAGGAACTCTTCGACGGTTTTTCCGGTGAGCACAGTTATTCCTTTTTGCTCAAGCAAGTCTTGAAGCATCTTCGCCATTTCAGCGTCAAGCGGCAACGGCAGCACCTGAGGCAGCATCTCCACAACTGTCACTTTCAACCCTCTTTCGTGAAGTGCCACTGCCATTTCAAGCCCGATCAGACCTGCACCCATGACAACGGCTGTCTTTGCTCCTTTCTTGATCGCCTCATCAATCTTCTCGCCATCGTCTAACGTTCGGAGAGAACTCACACCCTGCTTCTCCCTGCCCTTTATCGGAGGCGTAAACGAGCTGGCACCCGTGGCTATTATCAGGCTGTCGTACTGTAATGTTTCAGTCTTGCCGTCCTTGTCCGTCGTGTCGACAGTCTTGTTTTGTGTGTTTACAGCCGTGGCTTTCGTTTCGGTTTTGAGGTTGATCTTCATCATTTGAAAGTATGCTGGGGAAAAAACTATCAGGTCATTGAAGCTCGGGATCTGGCCGCCTATGACGAAGGGCAGTCCGCAGCGCGAGTAACCAGCATGTTTCTCTTCAGTTATCATTGTTATTTCTGCTTGCCGATCCGTTTTTCTGGCGGCTGAGGCGGCGTCCACGCCTGCTGCGTGTGCACCGATGATTACTATGCGCTTAGGCATTTATGGTCCTTCATTTCTTCAGCGTCTTGTGCCATTCGACGGCCTTGTTGAAGTCCATGAGGTTAGCCAGCTCTGCTTGCAGGTCTGACGGTTTCATAATTATTAGCCAGCCTTTCACGTACGGGTCTTCGTTCAACAGTTCAGGCTTCGACTGGACCTCTGCGTTCACTTCCTCTATCGTTCCGCTTACGGGCGCGACCAAGTCTGAGACGGCTTTCACCGACTCCACAGTGCCATACGGCTCGTTCTGCTTCGTCGTTGTCCCCGGACTCGGCAGTTCTGCGTAGACGATCTCTCTGAGTTGTTTCTGAGCGTAGTCTGTGACGCCTATGCGGACCTTGTCACCTTCAACCTTGAGCCATTCGAATTCTTTCGTGTAGTATAGTCCTTCAGGAACTTCGTATCCTTCTACTTTCACCATGTTTGTTCACCTTATTGCAATGCTGTTACTCTTCCACATCTTAGTTTTAAGATTAACTGTCACTTCCCGCAAAACCCACTTTCCATTCTGGGGAATGATACGGAAAGGTTTAAGATTCGGCGGCCGCGCGCAGCCAGTTCGAACGCGGTCGTTTGGGTATTATGCCGTCACGTGACGTGTTAACCGCTAAATATGAGGACGATTAGATCTCTTTTATGACGCTGTCTGAGGTCGCATTCAAGGCAACTCACGACTGCACTTACTGCAACATATCGAAGAAATATCCGCGCTTGAAAATGTTCGGCTGGTGCAACAGAGAATATGATGTAATCGAAGTCATAACCGACGAACCAAACGGATATTCTGCTGTGATTGATGAAATATCGAAAATAGAGGGAATGGTCGAAAAGTCATCCGACCTCCACAACGCCCATTTCTTCGTGAAGAAATGCTTCTGCAAAGCCGAAGATTCGGTGACGAGAATACTTGATGAATTCGACCTTCTCCAAATCTCGCCGATAATCTACCGTCACGGCTGGGAATACTACCGCATGATCGTGTTTAGACACGAAGACCTGAGGGCTCTCATGCAAAGATTCGAGAAAAAAGGCATCGAATACGAGATTCTCCGCAAAGTCGATTTTGAAGGGTTAATAGCAAGTTCGCTTACCTTGACTGCGGATTCACTATTTTCTGACCTGACAGAAAAACAGATGGATGCATTGCTAACTGCGTACAGCAACGGCTATTACAACCTGCCGAGAAAGGCCAACGTCCAGGACATCGCACACAAGAAGAAAGTTTCCAGAACCACTTATCAAGAGCATCTGAAGAAAGCCGAAAACAAACTTGTCGCGTCGCTAATCCCGTATGTCGAAATGTTCAAGCGCGTGCCACCAGAAAAAAGAACCAACACAATTGCTTCGCGCACAGCTTCTTTGGAGTAATGAAAAAAGATAAGGATGAAATGGCATTAGCCTACAGTTTTTCCTATTGGACAAGCTTCCAGGCATATGGAGCATTCTATGAAACTGTTAGAAGTCGGCCGCTTGACAAGCCTCTTCTCCAACTCTCTCGTCTCATCAGGGACTTTCCTTGAACGCGGGTTCTCAGACGCGTACACCATACACTTGTCGACATTGAGCTTGTACGGTTCAATTGCTTTAGCCGGACAAGCCCGCACACATTTGTCACAGCTTTTACATAGTCCTTCTCTGAAAGGCTCATCTACGTCTAATTCCGCTGTCGTGAGCAGTGAAACCAGCCTGACTCTCGGTCCATAAGTCGGAGTCACCAACAACGTGCACTTGCCTTGGCAGCCGAGGCCGCACTTGACGGCAGAGGTTTTCAGTGGAATGCTGAATGATGGAATCGAATCATAACCCTTTTTCATCAGAAATTGAGCGACTTTCCAAGCCTTGCTCGACGCGATCTGATGGTACAGTTGATAGCCCTCCAAAGAAACGCTCGGCTTTTGTTTCTTGTTGAAATGAAGTTTCGTTGAGTCTGCGACGACGTTGAACACTGGGTCCCAAGCATGAATGCCCATCAGTATGACTGATTTGACTTCTGGCATTACTTCTTCTGGGGTCCTAAGTGTGCCTACGTATTTGATCTTTCCGTAGGGCAGCTCGCGAAGCATGTCCAGGTTTGAGACACCGACCGCTACGAAACCAGCTTGCTCTGCTTTCTTCTTCACATCCTGAGTGAACGTCATTATCTTGCGCCTTGCAATCAGGATTGAAGAGTTTTTCGAGTCTTTTCAAGGTTTCCTGCAGCCACAGGCTCGTCGCGCAGGAATTCCTTCAATCTGTCGCATTGATACTCGTCACAGTGGGCACAGGTAATGACCTTCTTTTCTGCAGCGCACGGTCTTACCTTGCAGAGTTTTCGGCACCATCCGGAAATCACGTCCGATTTGCACCCTCGACAATCGACATCTTCTGGCTTGAATTTGACGGGACCCTGACCAGACCAGCGTTCGGCTATCTGCTTCTTCAGTTCGTAATCGTTCACTTGAGTCGCTTTGAAGGCTTTGCATTCGTTACAGTCGAGTCCGCAATAAGCGGTCATTTCAGACACCGTTTTATCGCCTCCTTTTAACCGAATATCCTCTTTTCAATAATCAAACCAAGCGGGATAGGCGTTATGCCGTCACGTGATGGTAGTTCATCCGTCAAACATAAATGACCCTTGTAGGTGTGACGATTATCGACACTCTCTCGTCTTCTCTTCAAACGGAACATTTTCGACGACTTGCGAGTCATGAAGGCTCGTTATGACAGGTATAGAATCAAATTTTGCCCGCAAACTTCGAATCTCCACGTCGCCGTATCCGCCACCCTTGCCAAGCCTATTTCCCTTCAAGTCAACAGCAACCGAACCCTCGACAATCAAATTCAACTTGGGCATCTCTTGAAGACCTACGATTTTTCCGAGACTGAATGCTCCTCTTATGGTGGAAGCATGACTCTCTGAGCCTCTGACCTTCGCTGGATCAACCACAATGTAGCCGTGCTTCAGCTTCGGAGAAGCCATGACAAGCAACTTACCATCCAAAAGCGCGTACTCTCTGACCTTCTGTTGAGCAAAATCCGGGTTGACAAACACAACCTTCGCTTCTTTCCACTCTGATAGAAGCCTAGCATTCTGTGCAGCCTTGTCTGAACCTTCAAAGTTTGGCACGTGTCCAAAGCATGGCAGTGGAAACCTTGCAACACCTTCAGCTTCAAGTCTTCTCCACATTTCCTCTCGAAGAAGCCTCTTGGCTGTTCTAACATCCATCACTGTCTCACTCAGCACCCAAGAACGATTGACAAAAACGAATAGAAATGAACAGGCTTAGATTATTTGCAGTTCTTTTCCGATCTTTGCGAAGGCGCTGATGGCGAAATCTAAGTCGTTCCTCGTCAGGGCAGCGTTCATTATCGTTCTTATCCTAGACTTGTCCCGTGCAACCATCGGAAACACGATAGGCAAAGCAAACACTCCTTCTTCAAAGAGCCGTTGGCTCAGCTTCTTTGCCACGCCGCTTTCGCCCACGATGATCGGTGTGATCGGTGTTTGACTGTTGCCGATGTTAAAGCCCAGGTCCTTCATGGCTTTCTTGAAGTATGTGGTGTGGTCCCACAGGGTTTTCACGTGCTGTGGCTCTTTTTCTAAGACATCGACGGCGGCTATGCATGCCGCTGCAACCGCAGGCGGGTGTGACCCGCTGAGAAGCCAAGTCCGCGACTTGTTGTAGGCGAAGTTGAACAGGTCTTTAGAACCTGAAACGTGTCCGCCGACGACGCCGAAAGCCTTTGAGAAAGTGCCCATTTCCACGTGCACCAAGTCTCGTGTAAGCTTGAAATGCGAGACGATGCCTCTGCCGCCCTCGCCGAGCACGCCTTCGCCGTGAGCGTCATCAACGTAAACCATTGCACCGTGTTCAGCGGCGGCCTCTGCTATCTTATCAAGGGGAGCGATGTCACCGTCCATCGAGAAAACCCCATCAGTGATTATCAAGATTCGTCTATACGGTGGAGAATGCTTCTCCGCCTCGTCCAAAACGCGTCGCAGGTCCTGCGGGTCCGAATGCTTGTAAACAGCCCTCTCAGCGTGAGCCAGTCGGACACCGTCGATGATGCTGCCATGGTTAAGCTCATCACTTATTATCAGATCCTCTTTTCCGACGAGCTGAGGGATGAGACCTGCGTTGGCCGCGAAGCCCGTCTGATAAACAAGCGAAGCCTCCGCATGTTTGAATTTAGCAAGCCGTTTCTCCAATTCAACGTGAATATCCATCGTACCAGCTATAGGCCGAACTGACCCAGAGCCTGCACCATGAGTTTGAACAGCCTTTATCGCAGCTTCCTTCAGCTTCGGATGATTGCTGAGGCTCAGGTAATTGTTTGAACAGAACATCAAAACCTTTTTGCCATCGACAACGCACCACGGCGTGCTAGGGCCTTGCAGAACACGAATTTTCCAGTCAAGCTCGCTTTTCACCAACGATTCGTATTCTTCTCGCAGAAACGACGTGGGATCCCGCATTTTCACCATGCCTCTTTTCGTTTTATTTTTCCGGATCCTTCTCTTAACTCTTTCTCGTTAGCAGCCTAAAGCCTGCCTTCAGCGAACCTTTTCGACAGCCTCTGCACCATATCCGTCGTCATCTTGACTAGGTCGTAGGATGGTTTCCAACCCCAATCTTTGCGTGCTACGCTGTCGTCGATCGACATGGGCCATGAGTCAGCGATCTTCTGCCTGAAGTCGGGCTTGTAGTCACACTTGAAATCCTCAACGTGCTTTCTGATCTCGGCCGCAAGCTGGCCAGCCGAGAAGCTCATCCCAGCAACGTTGTAGCTGTCGTGGCGCTTCACTCTTGAAGGGTCGGCTTCCATCAAGTCTATTGTCGACTTGAGGCAGTCCGGCATGTACATCATCGGCAACACCGTGTCTTCCCTTACGAAGCACGTGTACCGTTTCTTCTTTAGAGCCTCATAGAATATTTCCACTGCGTAATCCGTTGTTCCTCCGCCTGGAGCTGTTTCGCTGCTTATTATGCCCGGGTATCTGACGCCTCTAACGTCCACGCCGTATTTGACGAAGTAATAGTTGCACAGTAGCTCACCGGCGACTTTTGTAACGCCGTACATCGTCCCCGGAATCATAACCGTTTCCTGAGGAGTGTCCGTGCGCGGAGCTGAAGGTCCGAAAACCGCGATTGAGCTCGGCCAGAAAACCCTGGTTAAGCCTTGTTCCCTCGCGATTTCTAGCACGTTGTAAAGACTACCCATGTTCAGGTTCCACGCAGCCTGAGGGTTCTGCTCCCCCGTAGCGGAAAGAACAGCCGCCAGATGATAAACAGTGTCAACACCATACTTGTTCACGGCCTTTTCAAGGCTTTTCTTCTCACCAACGTCGACAAACTCGAAGGGACCTGAACTAACGAGTTCATCGCTCGGCTTTCTTTTGTGACCGACAGCAACAACGTCGTCACCGCCGTATTTTTTCCGCAAAGCCACGGTCAGTTCAGAACCGATTTGGCCGGTGGCGCCGGTCACCAGAAGCTTTTTCATCCTTCTGCTCTGCACCTGAAACCCTCTCCGTCCGTGAGCAAAGGGTCTGGGATTTTGAAATATAAGAGTTTTCAGACTGAAAAGCACTTTTCACGTCGGCGAGATTCTCTGGATTTCCATGCGCACGGTCAATCCTGTCTTTGAACCTTTCCACCCTGTGAAAAATGGTTTATAGCTCACTCAGCAAATCTTGTTTTACTGATAAATGATGCGTCTAGGCTTCATCGTGAACCCAGTAGCAGGCATGGGTGGCAGAGTGGGCTTGAAAGGAACAGACGATGTGCTCGAAGAGGCATTAGCCAGAGGAGCTAAACCAGTTGCGCCGATTAGAGCAACCGAATTCCTGAAGAAGCTAAAACGTAACATTACGGAGAAGTCCGTCGAGGTCATAGCATGCCCCGGAATCATGGGTGAAGAAGAAGCAAGAGAAGCAGACTTCCACGTGCAAGTTTTGCCGATGAAAATTGGAGGCGAGACAACTGCTGAAGACACAAAGACCGCGGTTGACCTTCTTGCTGGAGCAAACGTTGACTTGATAGTCTTTGTGGGCGGCGACGGAACAGCTAAGGACATTCTGGACGCGATGCAAGGCTGCCGTCAGGTGCCAGTTCTAGGCGTCCCGTCCGGCGTCAAAATGTACAGCGGCATCTTTGCCGTGAATCCCTCAGACGCCGTGGAAGTTGTTCTGGCGTATGCTCAAGGGCGAGCTGAAATCACTGAACTAGAAGTTGTGGATTCTGATGAAAAGGCTGTACGCAGAGATGTCTTTGCTGTAAAGCTTCATGGCTTTTTGAAAGGGCCTTTTCTGCCAGCTCGCATAGCGGGAAGCAAGCAGGTGAGCCCTGAAACGGACGACGAAGCTGACAATCAGAGGGCGATAGCGCGGTTCATTTTGGAACAAGTGCCGAACGATGCAACGTGGATTCTCGGACCCGGAACGACGATCCAGCGACTCGCAGAGCTGCTTGGCCTCGAAAAAACGGTTCTAGGGGTAGACATCTTCCAAAACAAGAAGTCGATTATGGATGTCGACGAGAGAAGAATTCTTCAGGAAGTGAAGGATTGGAGAAATGCGTGGATTGTTCTTTCGCCGATTGGACATCAGGGTATTCTGCTCGGCAGAGGGAATCAGCAGATAAGTCCAAAAATCGTGAAACGCGTTGGAAAGGAACGAATAATCGTTGCAGCAACGAAGAGCAAGCTACAGAACATTAACGGGAAAGTCTTAAGGGTCGACACTGGTGACCCTGGAACGGACAAGATGCTCAGAGGATACATCAGAGTCGTAACAGACTACAAAGAATGGAGACTCATGCAGGTTCAATAGACTCGCTCACCGTTGAAGGACGGGTAGCCTTACATACCTGCCACCTCTCAGTCTACCGCAAACCCATGCATGGTGAGCAGAGATGAGTGTCGTTAATAGACCCGAGGTTTCAAGACCGCTGACTAGGTTTTATGTAGCAACGACGGTCTTGGTTGCTGCTCTCGGGCTTCTCTTTGTCTACCTGTACTTGCAGGCGCCTCAAATTGGAGGAATCATCGGATTAATCGTCATAATCGCGGTGGAGATAATATTGGTGTCTCTAGTCGCCTCCATTTACAGAACAAATTACACGCTGACCCCGAAAGAACTCGTCATAAAAGCATCGATCTTAATCGGGGGGACCAAGAAGATCCCTTTGGAAACGGTAGAGTCCGCGGAAAGAACATTGATACCGTTCGGCATCAGACTCTTCGGAGCAAGCGGGTACGGAGGGTACTTCTATTTTCCAAACATCGGAAGAGCTTTCGTGGCCATAACCAACTTCAAAGACGGCGTGCTCATAAGAACCCAGCGTGGAAACTACCTCATAACGCCGAAGAACCCTGAAAGCTTCATAGAGTCCCTCATGACCGGGGCCACATCTGAAAAGAAAAAGTAACCGTGAAGCGTGCAACGCGTGTATCTATTCTGCTCAGACAAGCGTGTGCTAAGCACCGAACTTCTTTGCCTTACCCATATAGCTCATCAGAGTAGGCATAAGATCGACACCCCTTATCCTGTTCAAACCTCCTCGAGCGCACGTTCTCTCACCATACTCGGCAACATCGTCACGCCGAACATAAGGCCCAGCGATTGCGATAGGAACGGGGTCGCCCTCATGGTTCCGCGTAACCAGAGACGTTGTGTGATCGGCGGTCACCGCTAAGAGAGTTGAGTCGACATCAACGTGGCTAACGACATAACCAAGCATCCTGTCAATCTCTTCTATGACTTCGATCTTTAGCTTGACATCCCCATCGTGACTTGCCACGTCTGCTGCCTTAACGTGCAAAAACGCAAAATCATGTTTCCTCAGGGCACGAACAGCCGCTTTCGCTTTAGCCGCGTAATCAGTCTGAGGAGTGCCAGTGGCCCCTTTGACGTTTACGAGACTCATCCCAGCAACTTTGCACACGCCCTTGATCAGAGAGACAGCCGCCACGCACGCAGGCTTGATGCCGAACTCTTCACGCAACGGGATTATTTTCGGAACGGTGCCCGCTCCCCTGCACAAGATCATGTTTGCCTGCGACAATCCCTCTTTGGCTCTTCGCCTGTTGACCGGGTGCTCTTTCAAAACCCCGCGAAAATCGTGCATGAGCGTGTTCACGATTCTGGCCGTGCGTTTAGCCTCTGGACTCTTGTCCAATGGTTTTATCTGCAAGACCTTCTTTCCATCCGTCTCGGGGTCTGAGTCACTTATCGCGGACGACAGTTTTGGTCCGCGCAGAACGAGGGCTGCACGATGCTGCACAGTGTTCTTGAACAAGAATTCGGCATTGAACGACTTTGGAAGCCGGACTTTCTGAAGACCTGCGGCGAGTTTGGAAGCGTCTTCATTATCAATCCTGCCGGCACGTCTGTCTAGAACCACAAAGGTCTCGTTGACCGTTGCGAAGTTACACCTGAAACCAACATCTGAAGGCAAAACTGTAACGCCTGAGCCTACGGCTTCCAACGCGCCTCTCCCCGAGTAAAACCTCACAGGGTCGTAACCTAGCAACGCAAGCGTAGCAACGTCGCTACCAGGAGGGACTCCAGGGGCGATCGGGTCGATTATGCCGCAGATTCCTGTCTTGGCTATCTGATCCAGCACAGGCTTACTGGCAGCCTCCAACGGTGTTTTCCAGCCCAACTCCCTCAAAGGTCTGTCAGCCAACCCATCCGCAACGAGTAGAATCGCCTTCAAACTCAACCTGCGCCACCCTCGCATTCTGAGAACGCACTGAAGTTTGGGCTGAAGAAGTTAAAACACTTGCGCAACTGTCAGAGAAAAGTGAGAAAGAAAAGTCCGCGCGCGTTCTTTCAGCTTGAGTTTCTAATTTGCAAGAGGTTGAGTGCTTACAAGCGGGGCTTTGCAGTACCTTACATGATAGAATTCCATATGTTCATCGAATACGTGCCAGGCACTACACAAGTCGTAAACCCCGACACGATTGCCTTGATGAATTTTTCGTGCCCGTGAAAGATTCTGTGCACGAACCTCTCATAGTCAGCTAGGCTCTCAAACTCGCCCATTTCGACATATCCACCAGTGCTGCCACCAGTCATTTGGGAGAGTAGTTTCCACGATTTTACCTCTTTACACTTCTCTTTGTTCTTCTTGAGGTATGCCGCCCATTTCTTCATGACTGCCCTGTACTCCTCTTGCTTTTCTGGTTTTATGACGTATGTTTCTACTTTGAAAAGAGTCATTTTATCACTCTCTTTTCTTCTACTATGCCATTTCAAGTAGTATAAATAATCTCAGAAAAATCATCCATCGTCGGAGTCCCGAAGAGTTGACAGAAGCCGACGAGAAAATGTTTAATAGCTTCTTCTTGCAATGTTGTGGCGAGTGGTTGAAATGGGCGACTGCGTTCCACATTGCTAAATTCTTGAAAGACTCAGCCCATTTCAGGAAAGGTTTCACGGTAGAATTATATTCTAGCAGTAGAAGACAAGGGAGAGACCAAAATGTCAAAAACGGCAAAGACTAGTGAAAGGACTGTCTCAAGGGAAAAATGGAGTAAGCATTTCGGTAAATGGTTTAGAAACGTTCTGATTGAAGGAAAAATCTTCGATTACAGGTATCCGATCAAAGGACTGGCAGTTTGGCTTCCCTACGGGTTCAAGATACGTGAAAACGTGTTCCGAGTGATTCGAGACCAGCTGGACTTAACGGGACATCAGGAAGCACTTTTTCCGCTTCTGATTCCTGAGACCTCGCTGCAGAAGGAGGCTGAACACGTCGAAGGGTTTGAAGCACAGGTTTTCTGGATCACGCATGGAGGACGGAGGCAGCTGAAACAGCGGCTAGCACTGAGGCCTACGAGCGAAACGATCATCGGGCCCATGGAACACCTGTGGATACGATCTTACACGGACTTGCCGTTGAAACTCTACCAGATCGTCACTGTTTTCAGGTTTGAAACCAAAGCCACGAGGCCCATCCTGAGAATGCGTGAGTTCGACTTCAAAGAAGCACACACGGCGCATGCCACGGCTGAAGAGGCAGAAGCTGAAGTTCAAGAAGAGATAGACAACTACAAGAAAATCTTCAATGAACTGTGCGTGGTCTACTGCATCTCAAGGAGGCCAGAATGGGACAAGTTTGCAGGCGCGAAGTACACAACAGCGTTTGACATGATATGCCCCGACGGCAGAACGCTGCAGATCGGAACGGTCCATAACCTTGGCCAACACTTTTCCAAGGCTTTCGACGTTTCATACGAAACAAAGGACGGCGACAGAGAACACGTCTGGCAAACGTGCGCTGGAATCTCAGGCAGAGGAATAGCATCAGTCCTGATAATGCACGGTGACGACCATGGAACAATCCTGCCGCCCAAAGTCGCGCCTATACAGGTAGTGGTCATACCGATCCCGTACAAGGGCAAGGCAGAAGTGGTAAACAACGAGTGCCTGAACGTTGCAAGAGAACTGAAAGAAGCTAGGTTCAGAGTTGAAGTTGACCTGAGAGAGGGCATAACACCTGGGTCAAAATACTTCGACTGGGAACTCAGAGGCGTTCCACTGCGGGTTGAAATCGGTCCAAGAGACATTGAAAGAGGCGAAGCCACCGTTGTCAGACGCGACACTTTGGAAAAGCAGACGTGTAAGCGAAAGGAACTAGCAGAACTCCTTAACAAGACTGGGGAGAAAATGGCGGCTGATATGAGGCAGAGAGCCTGGCAATACACGAAGCAACGGGTTTACCGCACTGAAAAACTGGAAGAGGCAAAGGAGCTCTTGGACAAGCGTGCCGGAATCATTGAGGTCCCATGGTGCGGCAAAACGGAGTGCGGACACAAACTTGAAGAGATCACCAACGCTCGAGTTCTGGGTATTCCGGAGGATGCTAGAGAAACAATCAGAGGAAAGTGCGTAGTCTGCGGTGAGAAGGCGGATTCAATCGTCAGGACTGCAATAGCATACTAGGATAAACCATCCCTTCTAATCCGCCAATTTTACGTGGTTGCGCAGATTTTGTGCGATGTCCTTCAGTCCGAGATTCTTTAGAGTTGACTTTCGCGGTACTCCGCGTTCGTCCCAGCCTCTTTTCTTGTAATACATCTGCAGCATGGAATCGTACTTGGCTCTGTCGAGTTTCTTTCCCTTCATTGGACCTTCTGTCAACGGCTCCTCGAACCACCTGGGCGGTGGAACGTCCATTTCGGAATTCCACTTCTTGCCGAACTCGCGGACCCAGAAGGCGCGGATCAAGTTGAGAACCCTGTCGCCGACCAGGTTCAAAGCGTCCCAAGGCATCTCGATGCCCGTTGCCGCGTGCAACAGTTTCGGGTACCATTCAAGCTCAAAGCCCAATTCGATCCATGGAAGCCTGCAGACGGTTAAACACTCAAACACTCCGCCGCGGACGCGTTGAAGCTCAATCACTTTGTCAACCTTTTCCGCAGTGTAGCCAGTGCGGCCTGCCTTCACTTCCCAAGAAATGACCCATGCATCCTTGTGATGAGCCCCGATGGAACAGGTTCCGTAAGACAGCGCCATCGCAGGTGTGGTGTGGCAGTCGTAACCGGAAACCTCTAAGCCTTTCACGTGCATAGCCCAACGGCTTGAACCGTGACCTATCTCCTGAGAGGCGGAATAGACGCCGTCTGCCAAGAGGTTGCCCAAGCTGCCCCGTCTGTAAGCGATGTCCTTGATCAAGGCTTTAGATGTCTTGAACATGCCCCACGGAACCTTCTCCGTGATCAGTCTTTTTTCTGAGGCTTCCATCGCAAAACCAAGGACGTTGCCCAAAGAGATCGTGTCCAAACCATACTCGTCCGCAACTCTGTTTAGCGCTGCAACCCTTCTCAAGTTGCCAAGTCCGATGTTTGGACCCAGCATCGCAACGTTCTCGTAGTCAAGCTCGGACTCTTTCCTGTCAGAATCCTTCACGACGTTGCCGCACGTCATGTTACACTGCGGGCAACCGCGATTAGAAACTTTTATTTTCTCCATGGCAAACCCGCCTATGGCGTCTGCCTCTTGAAAAACGGCTTCACTGTAATTGCGAGTCGGCAGCACACTGTTCTCTTGGCTCCATTCAATCGTGCTCATCGTGCCTTGACGTTTCCAGAAGGCATAGTTAGGCTTGGTTAAAACCTCTCGCAGGGCTTCCGCCCCCAACTCTTTCATCTCGTTCGGATAGGCGGCGGACAACTCGTTTGAGCCTATGAGCACGACAGCCTTAAGGTTCTTAGCCCCCATGACAGCGCCCATCCCGGGTCTGCCGCCTGCCCGGCCCTCCTGAGAAACTATGTTTGCGTACTTCACCAGGTTTTCTCCACCTTGGCCTATGCAGAGAATGCCGACTGTGCGCCCGTAGACTTCTGCCAATTTCCTCTCCGTTTCGAAGGAATTCAAACCCCAGAGGTCTTTGGCGTCAAGAAACTCAGCTGACTCGTCTCGAACAACCAGCACAACAGGGTCATGAGCCTTGCCCTCCACTACGACAGCGTCAAAACCTGCTTTGCGCATGTGAACAGCGGCAGAGGTTCCTACGTTTCCGTCTCCGTAGCCCCACGTTAGCGGACTCTTCGCGGCCACGACCATCTTGCCACTGCTCGGCAGTGTGAATCCCGTCAGAGGACCGGCTGCAAAGACAAGTTTGTTTTCTGGCGACAAAGGGTCTATCCCAGGTTTAAGCTCATCCCAGAGAATTTTGGCTGCGAAGCCTCTGCCTCCGAGAAAATTCTTGGCCATTCCCGCTTCATACTTGTCCGCAACGCCTTTGGCCTTGTTCAGGTTTACGTGTAAGAGCTTGCCGTTCCAACCGAACATAACGCTGGCTTCCCGAAAATGAGTGTGTGAAAATAAGTGACTGTAAGTAAATAAGCATAATCCTTTATGGAGGTTAGATCACGAGTTTTTCTGGTTCGACGCTTCTGTGTTTTAGGCCAAGGTCGCTGACCTTGAACTTTCTGTCACCGTAGAGGTTGGCGTACTCTTCACCATTGTAGAGTGCTCCAGCTATCCTGCCTATTGCGTCAGCTTTCAGTATGCCGCTTCCACTTGCGCCGCCGACGACCATCAGGTTGTTTTCCTCAAAAATCACGGGTTGACCGTCGATGCTGTTTATCTCGTAAAGCCCAGCGAAAGCTGAGAACGGCTGGCAGTCTGTAAACTGCGGGAAGTACTTAACCATGACCTGGTACAGCCCGTAAGTGTAGTAGTTTTCTTCAGGCTCAGGTTCATCCTCTAACTTGAAAGCTCTCGGAAACTCGTCAGCGTAGGCCAGCCAAAGAGCGTCTTCTTCAGGTGCAGGCCGAATGTAGGCAGACGGTCTAGGAAGAATCGTGAACGGAAGACACCCTGCCTTCGTGAATTCCTTGCATGTTAACAGTTTCTTCAGTCCCTCCGTCTTTGCTTTGATCGAGAAAACTTGACGCTTCTTAGCTTTGACGAAGCATTCTATCCCAACAGGGTCCAGGAGCTGAGAAACCCACGCGCCGGCCGCAACTATCGTCCTCTTTGCCTCTATCAGGCCCTTCGTCGTGTTGACCCCCGTGATCGATGCGTCCTGCCAAAAGTATGGCTCACCCGGCATTCCCAGAGGCCTGCGAGGCTCAACGACGAGTTCCTTCACGTCAGTGTGATACTGGATCTTCCCTCCGAGTTTGAGAAACTCGGACTCATAAAACTTTACGAGAGAGTCCACGTCGATCAAGCCTGCCTTTGGGATCAGAACTCCCTTGTGGACGTTGCCCAACCCCATCATCTTGGCTTCTTCATCATTATCAAAGCTGGTCCGCATCTCAAGTTTGTCAGCCAACTCCTCTTCATCGTACTCTGTGTACTGAAAACCCTTTTCAGCCAGGTCCTTCAACACTGGGAGCATCCTGCTGTAGCCTTCCTCGTCAAAAAACCACAGGTAACCAGCCCACCGCAGTTTAAGATCAATGCGCAAATCGTCTTGCACATATCTGTAAAACTCTGCAGAAGAATCCGCCAGAGCAAAATTTGTGCGAGAAGCAAAAAGACAGCGAAAAGCAGCCGCGCTCTTCGCCGTGCTTCCTTGGCCTGCAGCCCCAAGCCTGTCAACGATCAAAACGTCAAGTTTAGGATTCATCTTCTTAAGGTGATACCCAGTCGCTAACCCTACGATTCCCGCACCCACTATGACCGCATCGTGTTCTGCCATGCCTAAGCCCTCCGATGGGAAACTCAACATCTGAAGTCAACAAGATTTAAACTTAGCTGTGAGGCTAGAAGCAGGAAAGATATTGGCGTTCGCTACGAGAGAAGCCTTTCTTGTTCCGTGCGCCCATAGCGGCCTGTACAGTGCTTTGTCGATTCTTTCGCGCGAATTGCGCATCTGCTATAAAGAAACACTGCGAGAACGCGTTTTGCACAACAGCCCTGTTGCCTGCACAGGCTTTGAAAACGCAAGAGACGGCGTCAAGCCGTTGAGTGGAAGATAAAGGCGAGCTAGAGAATGCTTATTTACTACTGAGAAATATGGTTTACAACAATCGTTTAGGAACTGAGGGAAAAACTTGCATATGAAAAAAGAGGTGAAGGCGATCTCCACGCTCTTTGCAATCCTACTCATCTTGCTCGCAGCGATAATCGGAGCCCTCATCGCGTACACGTGGACGATAGCACCGTTCTATCGGGAGCCCGAAAACACTCTAGACCTGATCGTGACAGGCGCTAACTTTCCAGTTAACGACGCAAATCATTTCAACGTGACAGTTTTGAACCCGTCGCATTCAATCGCGGACGCAAACATAACGACTATTTATGTAACAGCAGGCGGGTTCAACGCAACGAGCATTACGAGCTCTCAGCCAGCACTTCCACTCATTGTTGCCAGAGGAACCTCTCAAACCGTCACCTGCTCGTTAGCGTGGGGTTCTTTGGCTGGAAGCCTCATTGCAGTGCACGTGTTGACCGCGAATGACACTGAGGCTGCGCTTCTTGTCCAAACGCAGCAAGTAAGCCTTGGAGTTGACGCAAGTTTTGACGCTTCCAAGAGTGCCGAATACTTCAACATGACCGTCACGAATCAACCTTCGGCGATCAACTTGACCCTGTCGGACGTTCTGCTTAACTACAATCCTGTTGACGCAAACCTGAGCATAAAGCTTCCAACTGTGATCCCCGCAAACCAGACTATAACGTTTACTTGTTATGAAAACTGGCAAGAACTCGTACAAGCCGTGGTCACAGTTCAAACGCAGGAAGGATACACAGCTCAAATAACACAAAACATTTCCTCGATCAGCCTGCAAGTGACGCAGGTCACCTTTAACGAAACAAACACGGATGAAGCTGATATAACGCTATTCAACTCCCCAGACTCTGCCACGTCCGTAATCGTCACAAACATCACCTTGGCATATGGCAGCACAATGGACGTCATAAGCGGAAACCTCTCAAACCCGTCTCTCCCCATGGCTATCAACCAGAATCAAACCTTCGTTTTTGCGTGTGCCTGGAACTGGACAAGCATCAGCTACCGTAACATGGACGTTACAGTAACCGCCTACACCGAAGAAGGGTTCGTGTCTCAGACCCAGACTGCCACAACACCCCTGGAAGTCGCAGCAAAGATAAACAACGTGGTTTTTGACCTGAAAAACACCGGCCTTTTCCTCATAAACATGACCAACATGCCTTATTCGCTTAACACAGTCAACGTGACAAGAGTTGACCTGAACCAAAACCAAACCTCTACCACTGCAACACTGATAGCTGCGGGCGCGCAATCCACTCTTACCTGCGTTTTCAACTGGTCAAGCTTCGTCGGACAAAACGTCACCGTGACAGCTTACGTTATGAATGCAAGCGTATCGCAACTCACTTACAACCTGATGCTTCCATACCTCGAAATAACCAATGCGTCTTTCTTCAATCTCTCACCCGGAAGCCCTTACTTGAACGTCACAGTCTACAACAGCGAGTTTTCCAAAATCAACGCAACAGTAACTCAGATGAACACCGAGACCGAGAACGGAACGATGCTGATCACTTGGCAGTCGACAGGCGGTGCGGGACAACAGATTTCCATAGGGTCAGCCGTCGGAATGCTCTTTCCATGGAAATGGGAACCGTACGTTGGTCAAAATGTGACGATTACCATACAGACTGCGGACGGATATCAAACGTCTGCAACATTTACAGTAGGGTAGCCGCTCCACAATCTTTATCTCATTTCTGAACAATCTCAGCCCTAAAACGTGATGAGCTTGACCAAAATTAAGCCGACCGAAAGAGTCCAGACAATCGAATACGCGATTCGCGACGTCATCCCATACGCAAAACAAGTTGCGAAAACAGGCAAGAAAATCTACTATCTGAACATAGGAGACCCAAACGCTTTCGATTTTGACACGCCGCCGCACATAAAACAAGCCTTGATCATGGCGGTTGAAGAAGGCGCGAATCTCTACTCACCCTCAGAAGGGTTGCCAGAACTCAGAGAGGCGATCAGCCAGAAAGAGAAAAGAGTCAACGACGTTGAAGTCTCGGCCGAAAACGTGATTGTCACATCAGGAATTTCTGAAGGCATCATGATGGTTATGGCCGCGCTCATCGACTCTGGAGACGAAATCCTTCTTCCAGGACCAACTTACCCACCGTACATCTCGTACGCCAAAGTCTTCGGCGGAAAGCCGATAACATACGAAACAGTTGAGGAAGACGGGTGGCAGCCAAACATCGATGACCTCAGAAAAAAGATCTCACCCAAGACTCGTGCAATAGTGATCATCAACCCAAACAACCCTTGCGGTGCGCTGTACGAAGAGAAGGTGATTAAGGAAATAGTGGACCTAGCAGGTGAAAACGACCTCCTAGTCTTGTCAGACGAAATCTACGACCAGCTAGTGTTTCAGAAAAAGTTTGTTAGCACAGCTCACGTGGCCGGAGACGTTCCTGTCATAGGTTTGAACGGTTTTTCAAAGGCTTACCTGATGACAGGCTGGAGACTCGGATACCTATACTTTCACAGCCAGAGAGGCGAACTGCAAGAAATGAGAGACTGCATCGAGAAGGAAGCTAGGATTAGACTTTGCGCGAACACGCCTGTCCAGAAAGCCGGAGTGGCAGCCTTAAACGGTCCGCAAGAACACATAAAAGCCACGGTTGAAAAACTTCGGCAAAGAAGCCACTTCGCTTGGAAGAGGCTGAACGGAATTGAAGGGATCAGTTGCGCAAAGCCTGAAGCCGCGTTCTACGTCTTCCCCAAAATCCATGAAGTGGGGAGAAAATGGAAGACGGACATGGAGTTCGTTTTGGACCTTCTAAGGGAAACCGGAGTGCTCTTCGTTCACGGATCTGGATTCGACCCAGTGTACGGAGCTGGACACGTTAGAGGAGTTGTCCTTCCGCCGATCGAGATTCTTGAAAAAGCGTTTAACGAAATTGAAGGCTTCATGAAGAAGAACGAGTAAAAAGCATGGGCCTGCGCTGACAAAGAGCATGCCATTGTTAGATGGTTATTCCTTCCTTCGGATCGTGAACCATTCTTTCGAACTCGGCCATCAGTCTTCTCGTAATCGGACCGGGCTTTCCGTCGCCTATTGACCTTTCGTTTATTTCTCTTACAGGCACGATTTCCACGGCTGTTCCCGTGAAGAAAACTTCATCAGCGTTGAAAAGCTCATAAGGGGTCACGTTCTTCTCCGATGCTTCGTACCCCAGCTGTCTAGCGAGGGTCTTGGCCGATTCCGCTGTTATCCCGGGCAAGGCACCCGTGCAACTAGGCGGCGTGTGTATCTTGCCGTTCTTCACTGTGAACACGTTTTCCGCTACACCTTCACAGACAAACCCGTTCTTGTCAAGACAGATTGCCTCGTCAACACCAGCTATGTTGGCCTCGATCTTTGCCATGATGCTGTTGAGGTAGTTGAGGGACTTTATCTCGTGTGATGTTGCGTCCACAGGGTCTCTTTTGACCCATGAAATCATTGCAGTGACGCCGTTCTCTTTGGCATCATTCTTGTGCATGGAGATCGTGTCTGTGATTATGATTATCGATGGTTTTGGGCAGTTCTTCGGATTCAACCCGAGGTCGCCCGCCCCCCTTGTAACCACTAGGCGTATGTACGCGTCTCTCATCTTGTTCTTCCGCAACGTTTCCAACGTTTTCTGAATCATCTCTTCTCTGCCCATCGGAATCGACAGCATTATCATGTGAGCTGAGCTGTAAAGCCTGTTGATGTGCTCCTTCAGCTTGAAGACTACGCCGTCGTAGGCGCGGATACCCTCGAAAACGCCGTCACCGTACAGCAGGCCGTGGTCAAAAACCGACACCTTCGCTTCCGACTTCGGATAATATTTCCCGTCTATGTAAACCTGCAAATCCTCCAACGGTCTGCCCCCGAAATGAGAAGTTAGTCTATCAAATCAAGGTTTCATATATCTTTTGGACGGAACTGGCTGATCTCTGCCATCGCTAGCCGTAGAACTGTGGCCTTTTGGAAAGATACTTCGGCAACGGCAACGGTTTGAAGGGCTTGTCGCTGATCATCTTTTCGGTCTCCGCCATGAACTCTTTCAGTTTCAAGTTGCGCATCTTCCCACTTGATCGGTCCCTAACCGGAAGCACATCGGACTCGAGTTCTTTCTGGCCTACAACGATTATGTAGGGAACCCACTCCATCTCAGCTTCACGCACTCTTTTCTGCAGCGTCAGCGCACGATCATCGATGTCTACCCGCACATGGTGAGCTTCCATCTGTTCAGCCATTTTCTCCACGTCCTTGAGGAAGTTGTCGGATATGGGGATCAACCGAACCTGTGTCGGAGAAAGCCAGACGGGAAGCATCGGCGGCCTGCCTCTCTTCTGTTCTTTGTAGGCCTTCTCCAAAAGTGCATACACGTCTCTCTCAATGGCGCCGCTCGGAGAACAGTGCAGAATCAACGGATACTGCTTCTCACCCTTCTCATCGACGAACTTTATGTCGTAGCGTTTGGCGTTCTCAACGTCGATCTGGTCCGTTGAGAGAGCTGCGGCCTTGTTCTGATTGTCCACGTAGTTAAAGTCCCATTTCAGCACGAAGTAGAAGAAACGTTCACTCCACATCTCAGCTAACACGGGTTTGCCGAGAGTCTTCGCCAGGGATGTGATGAACTGCTTGTTTTCTTCATAGAAGTTTTTGGTGAACCGTATCCCCACTTCGTAGTCATCCTTGTCTAATCCTATCTCGTCTAGAATTTGCATGCACATCTTGAAACGTGTCACAAATTCTTTACTAGCTTGTTTCAGGTCTGTGCAGAACGCGTGACAGTCGGGCATGGTGAAAGCCCTGAGCCGTCTGAGACCCACGACCTCTCCGCTTTTTTCTCTCCTGAAGCTGTAACGGGTTAACTCGTAGACCTTCATCGGCATGTGTTTGTAAGAGAACTGAGCGTCATGAACCATCAAGAACTGCCCGAAACACGCGGCAAAACGCAGGAACAGCTCCTTGTCCTCTGATTTCAGCAAGTATTGCCTCGCAGGAAAGCGGTTCACGTAATCCGCTAGGCTTGGATGATGAAAGTCGTACATTACCGGAGTCTCCACTTCCATCGCGCCGTACTTGTTCATCTTGGCGCCCACAAACTGCTCGAGCAGAGACTTGATCAGTCGGCCCTTCGGGTACCAGCGGATGTTTCCAGGGTCGCTTCCAAGCTCGTAATCAGCGATCTCCAGCCTTTTCATCAGCGTCACATGAGGTGGCATCTGCTGGCTGGCTCTCACCTTTGATATCTCGTACCTTGCGAATTTTTCAAGGTCTACGTGCCCTTTGAAATTGAACTCTTCAACCGGCACCATTTTTCCGTCAGGCCGAAGGATGTGCCAGGACGACCTGAGTTTTTCCTCGGCCTTCACTGCCTCAGAGACCTTCTCTTCTTCTTTTTTCTCCTTGGCTTCTGCGGGCAGTATCACTCGAGACTGTTCTGCGAGAGGGTGGCCTTTGACTGAGACCGTGAACTGCTTGTTCCAGCCGAACGGTGCACGGAACGTCTCTATGCCCATCTTCTTCGCATAAGCCTCCATGGCTTGAACCGTTTTCAACGCTTCTGACGGCCTAGCAAGTCTGCTGCTCAAGTGAGCGTAAGGATAAATCAAAATGCGGTTCGCGCCCAGTTTTTCGAGAAAAGCCTGAACTTCGTCAATAGCTTTCTGAGCGACTCTCGCATCGTCACCTTCTTCAACAGCAGTGAACAGAACGATCAGTTCTTCTAATCGGGCCTCTTTCTTCTCCGCTTCCTCAGCCATGGCAATCTCTTTCTGAACAGGCTTGTAAGCGATAAAGTTCGCATGCAACTGCAATATTCGCATTGAATGTTTGTCCTCCAAAGTCTATGGCTTGTAGCGCCACTGCTCAAGCTGCTTGTCTTTCTTTGTCTTCTTCTTATAATCTTTGTAGTGCTGTTTGCACAGGTAGGCGCGCTTTTCGCTACCAACCCTCAGGCCTGCGAACCTGACCTTTTCAGCTGAAAGCGAACGTACGGCATCTTGACCACAGCCCGACACGCTGCATTTCACTCCCTTAGCGACACGCCCCAAAGACATTACCCCTCATGTACATGGTTTTGATGAATTACAGTACACCTCATTCCTTAATTTCCTTTTCATAGAGGACGCGGGCTCTTCGCATGATTTCTTCTCTGTCACCGAAGTATGTCGGGCCGATACATTCAACAACAAGCGAAGCAACCGCCGCCCCGACGCATGAACACCAAGAACAATCTTCGCCACGAACATACTCGGCCAAGAAGCCTCCCATGAAGGCGTCTCCAGCTCCGGTCGGGTCAACAAGCCTCTCAGGTTTGTAGGCTGGAACATCATGGATCGATCCCTCAACCGAAACTGCCGCTCCCTTCGCACCCAAAGTGGTTATGACAATCTTGACGCCACGATCGTGTATTGCCTTCACGGCGGGTTCAAGTTCTGAAAGACCTGTCACGGCCCAGAGTTCGTTGAGTGAAGACTTGAAAATGTCGATGAGCCCCAACACACGCTCGTCCACGAGCGGTCCAAGGGTAACGTTCCCGTTCTCGTCAAACCGGCGCACAAACCCCTGTGGATCAAGGGAGGTGATTTCACCACAGTTTCTCAGCTTCTCGACAACATCGTATGCAACCTCGCCAGCTATAGGTCCGATATGAACAGCTTTGGTCCTCAGAGAATTCGATATATCTTCAACAGTGATTGGAGACATTCTGCACTCTGACCGCAGGGCACGGTTTGAAAAGTCACTGTTGTATTTCAGTTCAAAACGTGTAGTCCGCGTCTCCTCAACCCTCAGCAAATTCGATAAGTCAACACCCTCTTGCCCAAGCCACCACTTGTAAGCTTCTGGAAAGTCACTGCCAACCTTAGAAATAACTGAAACTCTGGCGTCCAAGCGCCTCGCAGCAAGGGAAACATAAGTCACGGAACCGCCTAAAACGACGAACGGATTCTTTCGATCAGGCAGGAAAATCGAATCTACAGCAAAATGCCCTGCAGAAACAATGTCGAACACGCGCGCATCTGACCTCGCCTAGCATATTGAGCCAAAGTAAACTTAAACTAAACGGAACCTCACCACCCTTTCATTCCGTTAGTTCCGCCGCTAGACTCTTGCCCAAGTGCCCGCGCTACGCTTTGTCAAAACCTCGCGAGTTAGTCTTCTGAGTAAAAAGGTCAAATGCTAGAATTTTGATTGTAATAGAAGAATTGCTTTGGCTAGGTCTCCGCCACTTTCTTCTAAGGCTCTCCTGGCTTCATCTGGGCTCTTGCCGGTCTGGTCGGCCACCAGTCTTACGTCTTCCTCAGCTATTCCCGAGGGTTTACGCTCTGCGGCTTTCTCAGTGATCTTGCCGCCTGTCACCTGAAAGATTTTCTGGCCCTGCACTTCAAGCATCGCAACTTCAGGCTCCTCGATAGTGATCTCTTTGACGCTTGTTTTTATGACAACCTGTTCAACATCCGCAACCGCATCCATACTCATGCCCATGCGTTGCATCATGCGTCTTGCTTCACGCGGATTGACACGCCTCTGCACATGATCACCCTTGCCATCTAACCTTTACTAGGTCAAAACTCATAAACTTAACCTTCATCCGTACAGCCACGTCGAACCTTGACAGCGACACCGCGCTTGAAAGCCTTCATCTCTTCACCAGACAACAAGGCCCGACCGACCGCCAAGACCTTTTCATTACTGTCGAGCACGACTACCTCGTCTTTCGCGCGGACCTCCTCATCAGCCTTCACAACGTGCGCTGCAAACACGTCGCCACCTTCGGCAATAAACTTTGAGACATCATCTTGAATCTTAACAAAGCACTTTGCAGAAGCCACGCCTTCAACGATCCGTCCTGCACCTCTGATGCTCAGGGAGAGCATGCCATCCGTCGGGCGCATAGTGGCAAGCCGTTTCCCGTCCAGATAGATGTAGCGGATTCTTCGCGTCCTTCTGGAAAACACGATCTTCACCCCTTCTGGAAAAAGCTCTGCGCCTACGCCTCTGCCAAACTGATAGTCTGCAACAGCCCTTACTCGCCTTAGAGCATCCTCCAACATTACTCACCGACAGCTCGTGCTAGCCCGTTCGACAACTATAAACACGACGCTTTGTAATAAAAGCAGTCTAGGTGTGTAGCCAGTTGCGATGCGAAGTCTGCGGATGCAAGATCCCTGGCAAATCATTCAACGTCATGATCGAAGGGGCAAGGCTTACCGTGTGTGGCGAATGTGCAAAGCATGGCAAGATCTGCTACGAGGAGCCCAGACCGAAACAAGTGTTTTCGAAGCCCAGAGCGGCACCCATCGCGTTTAGAGTTCAAACTAGGCCGTCGGCGCCGCCAGTCGACACGAGCGTGGAACTGACGGAAGATTACGGCACGAGGATAAGAAAAGCAAGGGAGAAGCTGGGATTTTCGCATGAAGAACTGGGGAAGAGATTGAACGAAAAGGTGTCGCTCCTCAAGAAGATTGAGACGGGCAAGATGACGCCCAACGACAAGCTTGCAACAGCGTTGGAGCACATTCTTAAGGTCAAATTGATAGTGCCTAGGAAGGAGGAAAAAGTTCCACAGGTGAAGATGCCCAAGGCGCTAAGCCGTGAACTGACGCTCGGAGACCTCATTCAAATTAAGAAAGGAGGCAGTGGCAAGGAGGGAGCTGCAGGACGAGAGCAATCATAGTTCAACGCCGAAAGCGCGCCGAACCATTGACGCTTGATGAGCTTGACAGCCTGGCACAAACGGCAGGCTACACGGTTGTCGGCAGGATGGAGCAGGTCAAAGAACCTGATGCACGTTACCAGATAGGCGCTGGAAAGGTCGAAGAACTCGCCGAACTTGTAAAGAAAACTGGCGCTGAAAAAATCATATTCGACAACCTTCTGAGACCCTTGCAATCCTACAACCTGGCAAAGGCGACCAACGTCGAGGCCATCGACCGCTTCCAGCTCATACTGGAGATCTTTACAAGAAGAGCTACAACGACCGAGGCACAGATGCAGATTCACCTTGCAAAGCTACAGTACGACCTTACACAGGCAAAAGAGAGAGTAAGGTTGGCAAAGAGGGCAGAGCAGCCTGGGTTCATGGGGCTGGGTGCTTATGAGGTTGACGTTTACTATGAAAGCGTCAAGAGAGAGGTGCATGCTACACGAAGAAGACTGAAGAAGTTCAGAGGAAAGCGTCTACTTCACCGCGAAAGGAGGACCGAATTGGGCTTCACATCAATCTCTCTAGCCGGATACACAAAAGCAGGAAAAAGCTCCCTGTTCAACGTTCTTGCAAAAGAAACAGTCCCAGTGGACACAGCGTTGTTCACGACACTCTCAACAACGACGAGGCTTGTCACTTTCTCCAAGAAGAAGTTCCTTTTGACAGACACTGTGGGCTTCATAGACCGGTTGCCGTTAACACTCATAGAGGCTTTCCATTCAACTCTTGAAGAAACAATCTACTCTGACCTCATACTTGTCGTCGTAGACGCAAGTGAAGCGATGAGCACTATGGAAAAGAAACTTTCAACATGTATGGAGACGATAGAGCGCATCGGAGCAGGAGGCATACCAACGATAACCGTGCTGAACAAGATCGACTTGGTCCCGAACGCAGACATTCAGCAGAAGATCGAAAACCTGAGGGACAGAGCCAAAACGCTGGTGCCAATATCAGCGTTGCACGGAACAAACATCGAGCATTTGCAACAAGAAATACTGAACGGATTTAAAGACTATGTAAGAGCATCATTCACGATACCAGTAACGAAGGAAACGATGCCCTTCATGGCCTGGCTCTTCAAAAGCGCTGAAGTGAAAGCGGCAGATTACACGGCGGACTCGGTGCACGTGATTTTTGAAGCCAGCCCATCGTTCGCTGAAAAGGTGAGGAATCGCGTAGCGAAAGAATTCAACGGGAAAATGGAGAAAGTCTAAGAAAGGAGAGAATATGCCTCGAGTGGTTGTTCTGAGATGGGGTCACAGACCGCTGAGAGACGCAAGGCTAACATCGCACGTTGCGCTGGCAGCTAGGGCTTTCGGAGCCGCTGGCCTAATACTCTCAGACGCAAACGACGTCAAGATTAAGGACTCGATTGAAAAAGTCACTCGAGAATGGGGAGGCCCCTTCTTTTTTGAGATGGGAACTCCTTGGAAGAGAGCTGTTCACGGTTGGAGAGTCAACGGCGGCCTCGTTGTCCATTTGACGGCTTATGGAGAAAACGTTGAAACCAGCGATGCGATAGAGAAGATCAAGACTTCAGGAAAGGATGTTTTGGTCATCGTTGGAAGTCAGAAAGTGCCTGGCGAATTCTTCTCCGAAGCTGTGTCAGACTTCAACGTGGCAGTCGGAAACCAGCCTCATTCGGAATGTGCAAGTTTGGCGGTTTTCCTTGATCGTTTTTTCAAGGGAAAGGAACTGACGAACAGGTTCGAGAACGCGCACTTCAAAATCATTCCTCAAGCAAGAGGAAAGAAGATCGTGAATGAGCAGACGGTGTGATTCTGCTTTTTTTCTAAAGAGATTTAAGGTCGAATCATGCACACTATACATTATAGAGACCAGCGTTGAAGAGGGGAAACAAAAGGAACACCATGTTGTCCAACATAGACGACGCAACACTAACTAGAGTTGCACAAGCCCTAGGCGAGGAGGATGCCATCAAGCTCATTGAAATTCTCAAAAACGCAGCGGAAACAACAGACGATGAGATAGCGAGCAAGACGGGCATAAGGCTGAACTCGGTTCGCAAGATCCTCTACAAGCTTTATGACCATTCTCTTGTAAGCTTGAGGCGAACACGCGACCCGAAGACTGGCTGGTTCATTTTTCATTGGAGGCTACAGTCTGACCAGCTGGAAGGTTTCATACAGAGCCAAAAACGTCGAGTTCTTGAAAAACTCAACGTTCGACTGGAGTTCGAGAAAAACCATGACTTCTACTATTGCGATACGCCGGGATGTAAGCGGATCCCGTTTGAAGAAGCTGTGGAACTGGTTTTCAAGTGCCCAACATGCGGAAAACCGTTGATGCACTACGACAACGACAAGATCCTTGAAGCACTGGGAAAGAAGGTCGAAACACTGAGGAAGGAGCTTGGTGAGTGAAAAGCTCCCTACGAGAGAAGAAGCATTGCAGTTTCTCAGGCAGAGCGGATGCCGCGAGAACGTTGTAAGACACGCTGAAAAAGTTTCTGAGCTTGCCTGCGAGATCGCTGAAGCGTGTCAGAAAAGCGGTTCTCATGTTGATCTGAAACTCGTCGAGGTTGGAGGACTATTACATGACATTGGACGAGGCAAGACGCACAGTGTACATCACGCAATGATCGGGGCAGAAATCGCAAGGTCCCTGGGCCTTCCGGAGCAGGTTGTATCAATTATCGAGAAACACGTAGGCGGCGGGATAACGGCAAGAGAGGCAAAGAAGCTCGGGTGGCCCAAAGGCGTGTACGTTCCACAGACGCTTGAAGAAAAAATCGTCTGCTACTCAGACAAGCTTGTTGAAGGCTCACGCCGCGTTCCGATAGAGAAAACTATAGACCAGCTTTCACAGGAGCTGCCGCCTGCTGCAATTGAGAGAATTTGGAAAATGCACGAAGAAATGTTGGCTCTGGTCGGCGACTGCGATTGCCTTCCGTAACCCTGCTTACCAGAATCTACAACAATTCTCAATTAGACCAAGTTGACGGAAACTTGCGGTCTATGTTGAGCGGGTTGAAGGTTGAGACCAGCATGCTCGAGACCGATTCACTCGGGTGGATTCAAGTGTCGATTTCCGGCGAAGACGAGAACGTGGCCGTCCGCTATCTGGCCGACAACATCGGGCTTTGCCCAGCAGGCTTAGAGGAGATCAGGAAGTATTCAACCCTCAAAGGATACGTTGCAGACCTATCGAAAAGCAATAATGAGCTCTTGGTTGACATAGGAGTTTCTTCCCCAAGCCGCGCTGAAGCTGCGGTTCCGCTGGATCGGCTTCAGGCCCAGCTAGGTGATGGGAGAAAGATGACCTTTAGCAAGATGGTTGAGCTTTTCGGTTTCTGTGAAAACCTACCGTTACACATCAGAGTCACTAGCGCTGACTTCGAGAAAGGGTACATTGAAGCTGAGCTGTCTGAGAAGCAGCAGGAACAGTACGCGGGTTGGACGCGTTCCCTGCTCGACAGGTTACTGATTCTCGGAGCTTCCTACGGTGAAGTCAATTCGGCCATAAGAAGGGCAGAGTTGAACCGTGACATCGTCAATGTCGAGTCCTTAGGGATGTTTGAGCACGCGGTTCTGTGCAAGCTGGGCACGGATGCTGCCGGTTTGATTCCGAGGATGGGGAAGAATCTGAGGAGGGCAGCGTTCAGCGTTTTTAACCCGAGGAAGGTCCTTGCACTGCTCGGCTACGATTCAGCCCTGTTTGCTTCCTAGACACGAAGTAGACGCCGATGAAAATCAGCAAGCCACCTGCCGCCGTGAAAAGCGTCACCGTTTCCCCTGCAAACCTGGTTGCGAACATGACCGTTATCAACGGTTCTGCGAACATGAATGAACTGACCACTGCCGCCTTGACCTGGTTGGCTACGTAAAGCCAGATAGAATATCCCAGCAGGGAACAGGTGAAGGCTAGATAAAGGATCGCTGACCAGCCTTGAAGACTCATCGTCGTTATTCTACCGATGGAGTTTTCAGCCGTGGCAAAGGGGAGTAAACACAGGCCGCCAAGTATGTTCACGTAGGCTGAGACGAGAAAGGGGCTGTATTTCTCCATCACCTTTTTTCCGATCACGGTGTACGTTGCCCAAAGTAAAGGCGTGGAGAGCAGAATTAGAGTTCCGACGAAGAATCTCGTGTTACTCTCGAGGCTCATGGAGCTTCCCGCGATAACTGTGAGTGTTCCAGCCGCGGCTACTCCGATTCCGAGAACCTGTCTTCGTGCCAGACGTTCTTTGAGCATGCGCGCGGAGAAGACGGTGATCAGGATCGGCGAGAGAAGACAGACCAAGATTGCGGCCATCGAGGCACTTGCCATCTGAATGCCCGTGTACTGTATGACGAAGAAGAACGTGACGCCTGTAAGCGCGAGTAGAAGCAGCTTCGGCAAGTCCTTGTTCTCAACGCGCAACGCGTAGTTGCGATTAACGCCTTTGTTGACCAGGAGCGCAGCCAGAAACATGACGCTCGCGAGGAGAAACCTGAACGTCGCGATTGAAATCGGTGTCAACCCTTCAAGAAGCGTTATCTTCACAACGACGAAGGAGCTTCCCCAGAACGTGATCAAGCACAGCATCAATAACGCATTGAGAGGACTGATCCTTCTAGCTGCCATGCGCAAGACAGGTCACTTATGCTTAAAAAGCGTTTTGACAGATGGTTTAACATGCAGTGTTTCGCGTTTTTCCCCTTCTATTTCACCCCCTTCCCCCAGGGTACTAGTACTGCAAGTAGGCGTCGTCGAGGGCCCTAGTGGATTTGGACAGGTTTGAAGCAGAGCATGTACTGAGGGTTCAGCCGAGAGTCTGGGCAAGGATAGTGAGGGTTTAGCTGGACCGTTGATGAGCTACTTTCTTTCGATGAGTTCGATCAGTGTGCCATCAGGGTCCTCTATGAATGCTATCAGCGGGCCCGTTGGGCCAAGTTTGAAGGGTTCATCGGTGACCGTGACCTTGTTCTTTCGCATGTCGGATATGGTTTGGTTCATGTCTTTGATTTCGAAGGCGATGTGGTCGAACAGTCGGTCTTCGTAGTCGGGTTGGATGAACTTTTTCTGTTTCCTATAGAAGGTCAGTTCAAGCTTTGCTCCTTTTTCAGCCGGGTCCTGCAGAAAAGCGATTTCAGCGTTGTTCTGCGGTATTTCGTGTCGACCCACGAGTTTGAGCCCCAGCAGCCTAGTGTAGAAGTCGATTGACCTGTCCATATCGCTCGTTCTGATGCTCGCGTGAACAAACATCATGTTCCTCACAGACACTTCATTTCAGCAACTCAGGTATATAGAAGCAACGGCGACCATGCACGTAGCTCACACTATGAAAGGGGCTCATTTAATAGCCTACCGCATCATATCTGTTTTCAGTGTAAACATGCCGGAACCACAAGAGCCTCGCCCAAACTCTTTGCATACGTCAACCAGTTCTTGGAAGTAGTTGACCGTAAATGATTGTCAAAGAAGTCTATGCGAAGACCATTCTGTCAAAATCGAAGGTCTTTGACTATTCCGTTAACCCTTACATTGGTTGTGAGCACGGCTGCACGTACTGTTATGCACGTTTTATGAAGAGGTACACTGGTCACAAGGAAGAGTGGGGCGAGTTCGTGGATGCAAAGATCAATGCACCTAGCCTGCTACAAGCGGAGTTGAAAAAGAAGACAGCGGGCAGAGTCTGGATGAGTGGAACCTGCGACCCTTACCAACCTCTGGAGAAGAAATACGAGCTCACGAAGAAGTGCCTAATGGTTCTCTCGAAACACGTTTGGCCCGTTACCGTTCAGACAAAATCCTCACTCGTGAACCGAGACGTAGACCTGCTCAAGAAAATCAACGACGTAGAAGTCGGAGTCACGATTACCACAGCAGACGACGGTGTCAGAAAGGTCTTTGAACCCAACTCGCCGCCGATCAGCGAAAGGATCGAAACGCTGATGAAACTTCGTTCAGCAGGCATCAGAACCTTCGCGATGATAGCACCGCTGCTGCCGAAAGCAGAAGGTCTGCCAGCTCTTCTAAGAAGAAGAACGGACCATGTGCTCATCGATAAGATGAACTATCATTACGCAGACTGGGTGTACAGAAAATTCAAATTGCAATACGCAATGACTGCCGATTTCTTTGCCTCCGAGAAAAGAGAACTTGCCGCTGCCTTTGAAAGGGAAGGAACACCCTGCCAAGTGCTATTCTAACGTTCCAAGCCGAGCTAATCGTCGCACAAACCAAGACTTGATAACGCCTTAAATACTCAAATACCAGAGGTTCTCTTCATGGGATACCAATCGCGGAATAGGTCACCCGGAAGCTCCGGCCGAGGACACGGAGGGCAGCAACGTAAAAAGGCCAAGGCCAAAGCTACGCGAGAAAAACGCTGGTCGAGCAGCATCTACGTGTCAGAGGAGAATCATGTTCCGACCCTCGAAGAAGTATCGGACAAAACTCGGAACAGGCTACACAGCCTGGGAAACCAGAGATTTGCCCTTTCTCCATTCAGCGAGTACTTCGGCCAGTGGCTTGTAGACCTGAGAGACGTAATGTCCGAGTTTGAGTCAAGTCCCACCATAAGCGTGGATGGACAGTTCTTGAAGGAACGTTCACAGATACTAACAAATGTTGAAGCCAGCCTTGAGGAAAGACGGCGCGAGGAGGCCACGCTGGACAGAATTATCAAAGGCCTCTCGGAACATAGAATTCTTCTTGAACGAATAGAAGAAGAATACACCGCTAAGACGAGAGAGATCGAAGGGCGGAAAGCCAATGAAAACAAGCGGCTGTCAAGCAATATTGATGGTTTCAAAGAAGAGCTGGATCACATAGCTCGAATGAAAACGGGCATCTTCAGACGCTTCTCAGAAAAGGCCAAGGCACAAAAAGAGGCAGAGACAACCCAGAGACTGAACTCTGAACAAAGGGAGCTCGAATTAGCTATGCAAAACTTCAGTGCCGAAGGAGAGAAGCTCCGAGATGAATACGAGAAGAGGAAGCAGCCCATCATCGAGCAGACAACAGATCTACAGAAAGAGATCGAGAACCTAGAGATCGACGGCTCTCTCGAAACCAGACGAGCCGCATGCGATGCCCTCGGCAATGCGGTAAACGAACTTCTCCAAAGAGAAAGATCCTCGCCTCATTAAACCCGATGACCTAAAGCGCCTGAAGACTTTAAGTAATACTTCCACAAAAATAGCCGTCCACTGGGCTGGTTTAAGATGGGTATTTCAGTCAAATGGTTGGGGCACGCGAGCTTTGAGATAAAGGCCGATGATAAGACAATTTACATCGATCCTTTTGAAGGAGAATACAAGGAGAAAGCGGACCTGATACTGGTCTCCCACTCCCATGACGACCATTGTGACAAGTCGAAAATAAAGAAGATCCGAAAAGAAGACACCTTAGTCATTGCCCCGGCCGATTGCGTCTCGAAGATAGGAGGAAAAGTGAAATCGCTTAAGCCCGGAGAAAAAGCTTCTTTCGGAGCCATCACGGTGGAAGCCGTAGCAGCTTACAACTACAAGAGGTTCAGGTCTCCAGGCAACCCGTTCCATCCGAAAGGCTTCGGAGTCGGATATCTGATAACGATAGGGGACAAAACCATCTATCATGCAGGAGACACAGACTTAATTCCTGAGATGAGAAACCTCAGAAACGTCTACCTCGCGTTACTTCCCAGCGGCGGAACCTATACCATGGACAACCCTGAGGCCGCAGAAGCGGCGTTGGCAATCAAACCAGAATTCGTCATCCCAATGCACATGTGGAAAACGAATCCCAGCGAATTCAAGAACGACGTGGAAGCAAAATCCAAAACCAAAGTAATCCTGCTTAAACCTGGAGAAGAATTCGCGGAAAACTAAAATTCTAGAATACTTCTTTCTTCACTCTAGAGTCTTTGGCGGAACACGCCTAAGCAGGCGGCAACTGCGGAGAAGGCGCCGAAGGCAACCCTGGAGGCGGCTTCCTTACTTGAGTAAGCCACACTCCTACGTACGCCGCAATCACGGCTGTAACTGCCGAGACCAATGGGGAGAACATGGTCCAAACGTCAACATTGAACGATGGGTAGGGTTTGTTCTCCGCATAGAACGATGCCAGACTGACTGTGCCCAAAATCCCGTCGTTAAAGATGTAAACCATGAAGGCGGCCACCAGTCCGTCTTTGAGCGTGCCAAGCCTGAAAAAGTATACCGCCAATATTGCAGCCAAAAGAGAGGGAACAAAATAAAGGAACACAGGCGAAAAGAGGTTGATGACGATTGCCAACAAAAAGCCGGAAATTCCTGCCTTTACGGTTGGATCCATATTTCAAACCTCAATGCTTATGGGTTTTTAGCAATATAAAGAGATCAGCGAATAAGAGAATTTTGTCTGCACTAATGACACTGTTTTCAACCGACCTCGAGCAGAGAACGCATCAAGAAAATACCCAAGTATGTCCCTAGCACATCAAAAATCTCTGAAGCGTCCTTGAAAGAAGCAATAATGAAGCTAGGAAGCTTGCGAAAGCACTGCAGAATAGCAGACTTAATCAAGGGACGTGTCAGGTGGCTACCTCATGAAGAGGCTTGAGAGAATTAAGAGACTGAAAAGAGATAGACTATTGCGCTAATCTCGCGCGCTATTTCTTACCTTTATTATATTCCGCAGGGAGCTCAACATTCCGTTTCTCTTTCCTTTTCAGTTCCTTCTCTCTCTGCAATTTCATGTGACGTTTATGATCCATAGCTTTCTCATTCTTGCCTTTGGGCACAATTCACCCTCCTTAAGATTAGACTATGCTCTCACGTCTATTAAAATTGCGCATGCTTTGCCGTGATCGAAACTGATGGATCGATCGAACAATGATAGAAGTGGTTGAACAATGATATCGTTTCAGAGAGGATTCAAAGAACAAAGAAGTTGAAAAGAGATAGTCGTCGTGCGCTCGATAGAGCACGTTAAGAATAAACGCATGATGACTGAGACTACTTCTTTAACCGTTTTTCCTTGTGTTTCTTCCTTTTCTCTTCTCGTTCTTTCTTAGTCATCGGTTTATTCTTGGCGCTTCCCATACCCAATGCAATCACCACTCAAGAATAGATAGAACAATGAATAAGGTTTTTGCTCATAGGGAACTAAGAGGTTTGGAAAGAGGTAGGCTCGTCGTGTGCATCCACAGTGCTCGCGATGTTTGCAAAACCATTTAAGGACTCGTTTGCCAAGACGAGTAACAATGGAGACTCAAGATGAGTATTGAACTTCCAGAAGCCAAAATTCTAGCAGAACAAATGAACAAAGAACTCGAAGGCAAACGCATCAATAGTCATCATTTACGAGACTACGAACGATTGCAGAAGATTGGATTCATGAACAAAGATATCAAATCTTTTAACCAACTTATGGGCAGAAAGATTGAATCTGTCACTTCCAGGGGTAACACTATTCGTATAGAACTTGATGCGAAGCTGAACCTCATTCTTAGTCCTGAGTACGGCGGCGAAGTTTTTTATCACTCACATGGAGCAACCGTTCCAAGGGAATTCCACCTGAGAATAGATTTCTCTGACGGAACTGCTTTGACGGTGAGGCTCACCAGCATGGGAGGGATCCACGTGCTTAGGGATGATGAGCTTATGGACTCTTACATGTACAAACGAGACTTCAACCCAGATATACTGTCACCCATAGATGAGACGTTTACATTCAACAATTTCTCCAAGCTTTTGCAGGACAATAACAAGGCGCTCAAATCGATTCTTGTTGGAAAAGATGCTGTAGTGGTTGGGTTGAGTAACAGCGCCTTTCAAGACATCATATACAGAGCTAAACTGCATCCGAAAAGAAAGGCCTCAGAGTTAAACTCAGATGAGCAAAGAGCACTTTACGATGCCGTCAAACTTGTGCTTCACGAGAGAATCCGGTTGAACGGCAAAAACCAGTTCTCGGATCTTCATCAGAAGCAAGGCCGCTACGTTTCAGCCATGGGCCCGAACATGAGAAAACAGAACTGTCCAGTTTGCCACACTCCTATAGAAGAGCTGAGTCTTGGAGGAGGCAAAGTGTTTGTCTGCCCAAAATGCCAGAAATAGAAACTGGAGAAAGCGACCGCGAAATGTGGTGCATGCGTGCACGTTGGAAATTGAATCTGTGTTACCTTCTACGATCAATAAGTGAGTGCGATAGTGGTTGAGCAGGCATATCGTAGCAAAGAGATTGAAAAGAGGTTAGTCGTTCGTCGTCGTGTGCTCGCGCGCGAGCATATACTTTCTTTTTAGCAGTATTCTTATGCGGTCGCAACCCATACAGTACCGAGAATGCTGTGGACGTCAACTTTGATGGAAAACACATTTGACTCAAGAAGGGAGAGCTCACTTCACTCTTCGATAAAGAAATGGTACTTTCTTGCAGGGGACAGAATAGAAGCCAAACTGGACGATTTCATAGTGGACATTGTACGAGGAGACCTGTTGATCGAAATACAGACCGCCAACTTTTCAGCGATAAAACCGAAACTCAGACGTCTGCTCGAGGATCACAAGGTTCGCTTGGCCCACCCTATACCCAAGAAGAAATGGATAGCTCACAGGTCTACGTCCAACGGAGAAATCACCGGAAGAAGGATGTCCCCAAAGAGAGGCAGCATATACGATCTTTTCAGTGAATTGATCAGAATATCGGATCTCTTCCCCAGGGGCAACCTCAGCATCGAGGTCCTGATGATTGAGGTGGAGGAAATATGGTGTAACGATGGAAAAGGAAGCTGGAGAAGAAAAGGCGCGAGCATAGAAGATAGAAAGCTCATCGGCATTCTTGAAAGTGTGATGTTTGAGAACAAGATGGATTTCCTCAGAGTTTTACCCAAAGACCTCCCCAATCCATTCACGAACAGAAACCTCGCCGAAAATCTCAGAATACCCATTAACCAATCTCGAAAAATGACTTACTCTCTCAGGAAGATCGGAACGATAAAGGACGCCGACAAGAACAGAAACCAAATGCTCTTCCAGGCTCTCTAGTATTGCGCGCGTATGTTAGCGAACGTGTCGTGTGCACTAGGTGCACGTCGATTTTTCTTTTCATTTTTCTTGTTTAGTTTTCATTATAAGAATTTTCAAAAGACAGCTGACTTGTAGAAATTTAGCCGGGGGATAAGACGTTATCCCTAAACCCAAACACCACTTAGCGTGTGCGTCTTGTCTAAGTTATTCTTGTTTCTCCCTTTCTTTTCTTTTCGCCTCTCGTCTCTCCTTTTCTCTCTCCTCTGCCCTATCCTCTTCTCTCTCAGCTTCTATTCCTTCTTTTCTTCTTGCCTTCCCTCTCTCCTCATCTTTCTTCTCTATTTCCTCATCTTCTCTCTCAGCTTCTTTTCTCTCTCCTCTTCCCATTCCTTTTCTTCTTGCTTCTCGCCTCTCCTTTGCTTCCATCTCATCTTTTTCCTCTTTTCTCTCAGCGCCTCTTCTCTCTCCTTTTCTTGTTTCTCGTTCTAGCGCGCGAGCACTTGCTCCCAACTCTTCTAATCTCTCGTTGTAAAAGAGAGAAGCTATTCTTATGACATCTTCAATTCTTTCGCTCATAGATTCATAATATTTGATTCTTCCTTCAAGAGAAGGGGACGCAAATCCTTCCTTCCTTGCCTTCTCTTTTGCTTTCTCTATCACTTTTGCGGTCTTCGACGCGAGGTCTTGACTGACCTTAATGTATCTACCCATTTCCCCTGGATTTTGAGTGGCCTCAAAAATGGCCTTATCCAATGCCGTTCTATATTTCTCCATTGCTCCTCGATAATCTTCATCCCCGGCACTTTTCTCTGCCTCCTCGACGAGGATCTTGAGATCCGGTTTGGATATGGCCTCCTTAGGATCTAGATACAAGCTCTGACTAAGAAGATCATACAATTTCGTGTCGTTCCCACATAGCTTCTTCAACAAATCTTCCTCTTTCTCTTCTTTCTTTTCTTCTTTCTTTTTCCACATAGACCCGTGGCTCCACTTTGTAGTTTGAATCAGTTTGAATTAAAGTCTTGCCCCAAACCCAAACGGTAAAGTTTTATCGCGCGCGCCAAGTAAACACCAGACTTATAACACAGAACTTCCCCTCGCACCTGCCCGCGGTTGGTTTTTCACCGTTGAAAAAGAGGAAGAAAATACCTCGAAAAACGGCCTTGGCGGCCACGTTTCTTCGCTGTGGCCTTTCGGAGCTCGCGTGCCCATTGACTGCCTGTATCTGTCTGCTTATTCACTTGTTCAAAAGTCTGAGGGTACCTCTCTAACCACTTATAAAATTGAGCGCAATTGTGACAAAAGCACAAGTCGAGATGGGTCTCCGTCAACCTGAGACAACAGGTGTACAATTGCGTTTTCTTCTACAACATTTGGACTGGGATATTGCACATAACATAGTGTCCGCAATAGTTATAATGCAAGCTTTACATAGAATGCTACAGAGGGAGTCGTATGCTAAAGAAGGTCCTCTCCGCGATCGTTCTGATAATGTTTGTGACCTCCATTCTGGGGTTCAGCATCAAACCAGCCGAGTGCACTACAAATGTTTTCTCGCAAAACTTTGACTCAGAGACCACAGGAACTGTTCCACAAGGATGGACCGTCCAAAACGCAAGTATATGTTCTTTTGTAGTAAGTGATGCAGCCTATTTCGGAAGCAGCGGAAAATCAGCCAAATTCACAGATCAATCACACTTGCCCGCTACATCTGCGCGCGTCAGAAGAGATTTTCCCAACCAGTATGGAACTCTGATGTTCTCATTTGCAGTGATGGTTGAGAATCCGGATTATTTCGATATCTACATCCATGATAGCCACTACGCAGATTCTGACCTCCATGGAGCCAACGTCTATTTCCTTCCTGACGGAAATATCGGATACTATGACGATGGTGGCCTTCACGACCTGCTTCAATTTTCCAATAATACTTGGTATGAGATCAGATTGGTCATGGATATAACGAAGAATACCTACGACATTTACATTAATGGTTCCCTGGAGGCTAGGGGAGTCGAATTTCGTGGATTTGGGAAGACATTGTATCTGAACACGATAGAGCTGGGAGGTCAATCCTATCCAATGCCTGTTGGATACATAGAAGAAATTTCTCTTGATAGCCAAGAACAAGTCGTGCCGCCCACAACGGTCGTGACGGTAAGGGGTGGTCTGGACTACCTGTATCAAGAGGACGTTGCGATAAGGCTTGATGCGATTGTCAAAGATGCCACAACAATAGCCACGGTTTCGAACGCGAGCGTGACTGTTGCAATCTATTATCCAAACGGCACTCTATGGGTCTCTGATGTGATGATGGAAAAACCTGTTGCCAGCGGCATTTACGAATGGGAAAGCAACGAAACAATTCACCAAATGAACCTTGAAATAGGCGTATACCTTGTCCAAGTGCAGGCTTCCGTAAGCAATTCTACGCCTTCAACAGATATCCTGCTGTTTCATATCGACCCAGCATCTGGTGCTCAAGCCACTTCACAGATAGCTGAGTTCTATTATGTCGCGTTAGCAATTAGCGTGCTTGCCGGCGCAATCTTGAGCGCAGTCCTTCTGAAAAGACGCGGAAAAGAACTGAAGATCAGTCAGATCAAACTAGCTTGAAGGATTCTCATAAACGCTCAACCTAGAAGAGGCATGGATCGTCAAACAAAATCCAGCGAATAGCGATTCTTCCCATAAAATGGTGGGCCGAGCCGGACTTGAACCGGCGACCTTTGGCTCGTAAAGCCAATGTCCTAACCAAGCTAGACGACCGGCCCTTATTCCATCAAAGAATGGGTGGTTTGGCTTTAATTTTTCCCTAACAGTCTAGGCGAGTTGCTTTTCTTTGATGATTTTTTCGATGACGTCAACAGGATTCTCAAGGCTCTTCAGTTTCGCTCTGACGTCGAATTTCTTCCCTAGGCACCGTTTGGCATGAGTGATGACCCCTGACGGCTTCACTATGAAGAGTGGAAAGCCCTTTTTCGAGAGGTACTCGTTTACTTGAATACGGCCAAATTCAGATATCACGATGCTGGGCGTCCCCTGCAAAGCAGCTTCCCTCGCAATCGTCCCTCCCACGCTCACAACCAGATCAGCCTGAGCAGCTAGACCTGTTGAATCCACAAACTCGTTCAAAACGACCAGTTTCTTATCTCTAGGCGTGCTGTAGCGCGGCAGAAAAACAACGGTGCCCAGAGAAGAAAGCTTGCGCGCAGCCTCAACGGTGACATCGCCCTTACCAAGTCCGTACGCAGCTCGCGTCTCCATCTGTCTGACGACGATCAAGGGTCTCCTAAGTTCAGGAGCCTTCAGTCTGCTGACGTCTTTTGCCCAAGCCACTTCGTCTACGCCTTTGAACTGAACAATCTTCTGTGCTCCGTACTTTTTGAAGAGACTCTTTGGGATGGCTTCTGAGATTAGAAGCAGGCTTACTAGAGGTATCGTCAACCTGTTAACCGCTGTGGCATAAGGAGTATCGGCCGTCACGATTATTGGAATGTTTAAACCAAAAGCAGACCGGCACAACTCCACAGACTGGGCCGAGATGGCCAGTTGGGGCGAACCATCTCTGAACATTTTTGAAAATCTGAGCACCCGATTTGCGCTTTCTTCTAACCGCGTATAAAGCGATGCTGGATCGTACTTCCCAATGACGATGGGGTTTTCGCCAAGTATTTTTCCTAGAGCCACTGTGTCAGGATGCTCTCTCGTCGTGAATATTACTTCATGACCACGCTTTCTCAAACGTTTCGCAATCGCTGCGCCATACCTAACGTGTTTGCCTGTGCAGGCGTCGTACCAGACTTTCATCCTTTCACCGTAGCCGCCTCGGGACGAAGACCTTCTTCCTTGCTTCATACTCTTTCCGCGTCATCATCGGCTCTGCTGGAAAACCCTTCACGACAACTGCCGACCCAACGTCTTTCGTGACTACGCTTCCGGCTGCGACAACAGCGCCTTTGCCGATCGTCACGTTTGGCAGTATCACTGCGCACCCGCCTACTATGACACTGTCTTCAATCGTTGGCGGGCTCAACTGCTCGCTGACTGGAAACTTGTCGTTCAAAAGCGTGCTGTTCGGCGCGATAAACACCTGATTGCCTATCCTGCAACCGTTCGAGATCGTGACGTGAGTCTGCACATTACAGTTACTACCCATTATGACATTCTTGCCTATGTCGCAGAAGCTGCCGATGCGTGTTCCGTCGCCAATTCTTGCGTTATCGCCTATCACAACGTAGTTCCAGACGACCACGTTGTGGCCGAACTTGACGTTCTTTCCAACGATTACGCCTTTTCCCATCTTTGGCTGCGGCATGTCTTCCACTTCGCCTTAAGGCTGTAGGGTGTATGAAGTTTAAATAGTTTGATGAACCATTTTTTCCGCTGAAAGGATGTGGCGGCAGTTGGCGGAACAGAGAGTCCTAGTCGTTGGCTTGGGCGAAGTCGGTCAGGCCATATTTGACTTATTGAAAGAAAGTGGGCGTTTTGCAGTCTATGGATTTGACCTCGACGAATCCAAGATGCGAAAAACTGGACAGGCCTCGCTTCCAAGTAAAGTAGATATCACTCACATTTGCATACCATGCAAAAGGCAAGAAGAATTTGTGAGTGCTGTCGTTAACTACGCGAAACGATTCAAACCGAAACTCGTTATCATCAACAGCACGGTTCCGCCAGGAACAACAAAGAGCGTGAGCAAACGTTGCCCTTATCTCGTCGCGCACTCTCCATTCCGAGGAGTGCATGAAAGCCCAGAGCACATGAAATGGGAGCTAAAGCGCTGGACAAAGTACGTCGGCGGCGCTAACGCTGAAGCTGGAAGAGCTGCCGACAAGCATTTTAGAGCCTTCGGTTTGAGAACCAAGGTTTTGAAAAGCTGCGCAGAAACCGAGTTAGCCAAGCTCTTTGAAACTACTTACAGAGCTTGGATGATAACCTGTTTTCAGGAGATGCACCGCATTTCTAGACATTTCGGAGCAGATTTTGACCAAGTTGTCGACTTCCTAGCTGACACGCATCGTGCCAGGTTTGACAGGCCAATTATGTTTCCAGACGTCATTGGCAGGCACTGCGTAATTCCTAACGTAGAATTGTTGTTGGAAGGATACGACTCCAAGTTGCTGCGCCTGATTTTGGAGTCAAACGAGAAGCGAAAGGAAGAGATTAAGGACAAAGAAATCAGAGAAGAGGTTGGGAAGGTCAAGAGAATAGCTGAAGACCTTCAGCAGGATCTGACAAAGAGACTACGAAGTTAAGCTTGTACAAGATTTGAGCTGATGCACATGCCCAAAATCGCGGTGTTCATACCTGTCCGACTTGGCTCGAGTAGACTTCCAAGAAAACCATTAATCGAAGTTAAAGGCAAGAGCCTCATAGAACACCTTATCGACCGAGCAAAAGCAGCAAAACTTCCAAATCTAGTTGTTCTGTGCACGACCACTCAGCCTGAAGATAGGATTTTCGTCAACATTGCTAAGAAAAGCGGGGCAGAGTGTTTCCGTGGAAGCGAACACGATATCCTGAAGAGATACCTTGACGCTGCTCTCAAATACAACGTGGACTTCATAGTAAACGTCGATGGAGACGATGTCTTCTGCGATCCCGAGTTGATGGACAAAACAGCGGAAACCTTCTTGAAGACAGGAGCCAGCTTCGTTAAATGGAACAATCTGCCGCTCGGAGCGACTCCGGTTGGCGTGAAAGTTGATGCTTTAAGAAAAGTCTGCGAGATAAAGGATACACTGAACACAGAAACCGGATGGGGAGCATACTTCACCGACACCGGACTCTTCGACGTGGAGTATCTTGAGCCTGAAGACAACGAATTGAAACATCCCGAGATCAGAATTACCGTTGACTACCCTGAAGACCTTGAACTTGTGAAGGAGGTCTACGACCGATTGTATGTGCCTGGAAAGTTGTTCACGCTTAAAGACATACTAAGCCTCTTGAAGAAGGAACCTGCGCTCGCCGAGATTAACAAGGGAGTTCAGGAAGAATACTGGAAACGATTCAAGAAACGTGCGAACGTCAAGCTAAGGAAACCAAACGCCCACTAGCCTCGAAAATACTTGGCTAGTTCGCGTAGTCCGCTCCTAAGAGAGACCTTTGGATCATACGCCAAAACTTTCTTGGCCCTGTTGATGTCAGCCCAACTGTGTCTAATGTCTGCGGGTCTCAAACCTGCGCGTATGGGCTTGACACGTTTTTGGCCCATGATTTCTTGAAGCGTTTTGGCCAACTCTCTTATTCTAGAAGCCACGCCGGTGCCGATGTTAAGAACTTCGCCGACCGCGCTTTTCGTCGTTAGAGCAAGCATGTTTGCGTCTACGACATCCTTGATATTCACGAAGTCTCTGGTTTGTTCTCCGTCTCCGTAAATGATTGGTGGTTCATTCTTTGATATGCGATTCATGAATTTTGTTATCACCCCGCTATAAGGACCATATTTCTGGCGAGGACCATAAACGTTGAAGTACCGTAGGCAAACTGTTTCAAGCCCATACAACTTATGGAATACTCGGACATACTGCTCCGCTGACAATTTTGAAACACCGTATGGAGAAATCGGTTCCGGACTTAAGTCTTCGCGTTGAGGTTGCGGGCTGGCCTCTCCATATACAGCAGCAGACGAGGCGTAAATAAATCGTTTAACATCGGAGTCTACGCTTGCGTTGAGAAGAGCTAAGGTTCCGCTCACGTTCACATGGTTAAGACGAACAAGGCTTTTCCGAGAACCAGTCCAAGATAGAACTGCGGCTTCATGAAAAACTGCCTCAGCTTCCTTAACCGCCCTCTTCACGAGATCAAGCCTCCTAATGTCACCACGTAAGAGATGAAAATTCTTTTTGCCATCGTGACGACTGATGTTGTCCAGATTGCCAGTAGAAAGATTGTCAATCAACGTGACTTCGAAATCGTCAACTAGAAGTCTATCAACAAGGTGGCTTCCGATGAAGCCAGCTCCTCCGGTTATGAGGATCTTTGAATAGTTGTGTGACATGCTGACACCTCGTGAGTTTCGTGTTCTCTGCAAGTAATGATAGATCTGATTTCACATAACTTTTGCCTATTCAAGAAAGAGTAAGGGTTTTTCGAAGGCTTAAGAGGCCTCAAGAGTCTCCGTGACGGATTTCTTTATTATTCGATAATGCAACAGCTGCGTTATGGCAAAGACCTGTTGTCTAGTAGTTGGCCATTTTACAATACAATTGCATATCTTTGACTTGGTCACGTAGAGGTTTCAGATTGTCATATGCACCCGTCAAGAAAGATTCGGTTTCTCTGTACAAGCCTGGCTTGAACAACTTGTCCAACCTGTCGTCGAGCTCAACTTTTTCGACGTTAACTGATTCAAGATTTTGAACCTGCAACTCTTCTAAGGGTCTCAGAATCAGCCTGTGTTTTCTCGTCAGAACTTCTACTCCCCACCGGCCTGGTGCTTCCCAATTGGCGTGATAAGAGAAGAGAGCATTATTGTCTGCGACACCTGCTCCTGAGAAGATTGATGCGGATGGATGCCAGTCCAACCCACCCGAAGCGTAGCACTCGATGAGCTTAGGAGCTCCTCCCAAGTGGAAGGCGAGATCAACGACGTGCGTAGAGTTCGCTATGAACCATCTATTCTTTTCTCCTTCGGATTTCTTTGAGTCTTTAACAAGGTGACTCCATTCAGTGAATTCAAAAGTGAAAGAGGTGCATCCTCCATCCGTTTTCATGATCTCCTTTGCCTTAAGCACTGATGAATAGAACCTGCGATTATAAGCGATGAAAACCTTTGACTTCTTGTCTGTGGACAATTTCTGCAATTCTCTTATATCTGAAAGGTTCAAAGCGCCAGGCTTCTCAAGCAACATGTTTTGGACGCCGAATTTCATAATCTTCTTCGACACTTCATACAGATACTGAGCGTCCACCGTCACAATTACATACTCAGGCCTGTCCTGACTTGACTCTATATAATTGTCAACACCGCCCGTTATGACAGGGACGTTTAGGGCCCTCTCGAAATCAGCTGCTGTTTCTTTTCCCCTGCCTATTACCGTAAATTCACGTTTCAGGGCTTTAAGGATCTTTGCGTATTCTTTCGCCATGTAACCAGCGCCGACTAACCATATCTTTTTCATTTTGGTTCCCCCAACACCGTCGTAAGGTGTTCTATGTAATTGGACAAACCGGATATTTCTTACCTGTGATCCTTTCGAGGTAATCTATGAAAGAGCCCAGCATAGGCTTGTGTATCAAATAGGACTCTTGGATTGGTGTCAACCCACAGTTCCCTGTGGCAATGATTTCCTCAACGATCTTATGAGTCAGTTCGCTTTGATATGGCCATTTGAATCTGATTTCCTCCCATTCCCAGTTCTTTTCTTCCTTCGACATCTCAGCCACACTCTTCTCTTCTTCGACCACAGCTAGAACAGATCTTGTCAAAATGGTTATAAAAGGCGGACAAGTCGAACCATTCTGCGAAATGAGGCTAAGCTCGCTCCCATTGCCGAAATAGCATTGAAGAGAACCGGTAAACTCCACAAAACCTTTGCGCTTGCTTTCTTTTACGCTCCTGTCCAAACCATGACAAGACACCTTGTAGTCTGTCTCTTCGGTCAAGAAACACAACACGTCAATGAAGTGAATCGCATTGCAGGCCAAACCCCAATCGCCTCCCTCAACAGTGTAAAAAACTTGCTCATGAGGCTTGATTATCGTTTTCAATTCTTTGTAAAAGGGGATGACCCTTCTCGGAAAATTCACCCAAGCCTTCACATTCTTTGAGTTCAGTAGCTGTATAACATGTTCAAAATCACTTGCGCTCTGGAAGGCAACTTTTTCTAGTATCAGATATTTTACTCTCCTCTTACCCAGTAGCTCTTCAACAACTCTTCTTCTTATGTCCGAGGTCGTTGCAACTATTCCCACATCGAATTTTCCGCCCACGGATTCCATGTTTTGACAGTACTTTGGTTTAATAGCAGACTTGGCAACAACCTCATCAAAACGTTGTTTCGACATCTCCAACGCCTGAACACTTGGGTCGACTACAGTTATTTCCAACGGAATTCTGCTTCTTCCCAACGCCTGCAGATGTCTACTTCCAATGTTGCCCGCTCCTACCACTAAAACCTTATTCATTCAATCCTCCCGCAAGCAAAGCAGAATGGCGATATTCAATCTTGAATATCACACTGGCGAACATCATGTTTGCTAAGATATTTGTGAGCATCTTATTAATCTAGTGTGCAGGTTCAACGCATCTGCTAACGTCCGAATACCAAGCCTGCCATCGAAAGGGAAGAATAGCAATCTATTTGTTTATGACTTCGATCCTTCGATAGGTCGTTGAACAGAACGAGGACAACTCATGCTCGGCAGTCGTGTGAACATAGACCGTGCTTCCGTGGAATCCGATTTAGAAAGAATGGACGTTGTTGTACCTGTCAAGAACACGAAGGATAACTGGGAAGAGTGCCTTGACAGTTTCTACAGAGAAATTCCAATCAACCGCTTATTGATCGGAGACGGAGGCTCTACTGACAACACAATAGGGACAGCGAAGAAATATCCTCGCGTCAAGGTTTTTGACCAATCAAGATTCAAATCTTTAAGTTTCAGAATCAAACAGTTGATTGACGAAGTTGAAACCGAATGGTTCGTTTACCTCCATTCAGACGTTTCCCTTCCAAGACACTGGTACGAAGAAATGTGCAAATATCGAGAGAAATGGGACTGGTTCGAATGCAAGAGAGTCTTAGTATATCATTTTGAAAGAGAAGTCAAGGGATCATTTGAAAGCCCCAGAGCCTACTCTGGCAGTCAAATGGGAAGAAAAGAGGCTTTCAAGAATATCAAACACCTGGAAGATGATTACGGCTACAGAATGGAAGACCTGCTGTTTCAAGAGCTAGTTGAAAACGGCGGTTTTAAGTATGGCAAAGTTCCCACGACGTTTCATTATCATCATGTAGTAAGACCAAGCGATGAAACGTCAACGCATGCTGTCAAGTTCAGAATCAAGGAAGAAACTACTAAAGAATGGAAAATCGACGTTGCCAAGGACATGGTCGGCGGGTTCATCAAGTACATGTCTCCCGAAAAGAAAGACAATGTCGAAACAGTCAATGCAAATGTTAGAAAGCTCAGAATGTGGAATGCGTGGGATCAAGAAGAATGGGAAAAGCTGATTCAGCAGGCAAACCCTGCATGGACCGGAAAAATCGAGTCAACTCTTAAGTCATTCACGATCAATACCTACATAAGAATTAAGAGAGCTCTTGGGAAGGAACAGATTGAGTGGATGTGAAGCGAAAACAGCCGTCGTCCTCGCTGGAGGAGCAGGCCTCAGACTAAGGCCTTTAACGGATAGCCAACCAAAGGTGATGGTCAGAGTCTTGGGAAAACCTATTCTTCAGTGGGTAATTGAGTGGCTGAAACACAATGGAATCAAACATGTAATAATCGGCGTAGCTTACTGCAAAGATTCTGTCATGGACTTCTTCGGAAACGGATCTAAACTCGGAGTTAAAATTGATTACAGCGTCCACAGTGTCGAGGGTGAAACAGGAGAGGGCTTCCAGCTTGCCGTAAACCGGTTTGTGAATGATCAAGTCTTTGTGGCCATGAACGGTGATGAGATAACAAACCTTGATTTAAAAGACATGGTTGATTATCATTGCAAGCATCGCAGTGTAGCTACGATTGCCGTAGCAAACCCTCGGAGCCCTTTTGGAGTAGTGAGAATGGGAGAAGACGGGTTGATTTCGGGCTTTGATGAGAAGCCTCTGATTCCTTCCATGCTAGTAAGTATGGGGGTCTACGTTTTCGGTAAGGAGGTCAAGGATTATCTGCCTGAAAAGGGACGGATCGAAGAAACAACGTTCCCTCTGCTTGCTAAGGAAAAGCTTTTAGGAGGTTACATAATGAAGGAAACTTGGATGACCATTAACACCATAAAAGAACTGAAACTGGCGGAGGACGTTTTAAGAAAGAAGGTGCACGATGAAACATGGCTAACGTAGTTTTGACTGGCGTGACCGGTTTCATAGGAAGCCACCTAGCCAGGAGGCTAATCGATCTTGATCATACAGTATACGGCGTAATACGGCCGAGTTCCCAAAGAACCCTTGAGAGGTTCAAGGACATATCAAAAGACATTGTATTGATTACGGCTGACATCACTGATTTCATGTCTGTCTCAAATGCACTCAAGACGGCCGATCCAGACTATGTACTTCATCTAGCAGCGTTGTCACCTGTGCGTTTGTCCTTTGAAAGGCCTTTCGACTATGAAAAAGTGAACTTCTTGGGGACGATGAACATAGCCCACGCAATGCTGGAACTGACTGATTACAAGAAAAGGAAGCTTGTTGCAGCATCAACTGCAGAAGTATATGGCATACACACCGACAAAAAACCTTTCATGGAAGAAACCCCTTTGAGGCCGAGTTCTCCATATGCAGTTTCAAAAGTTGCCGCTGACAAATATCTCCAGATGGTAGCACAAGTCTACGATCTGGATGCAGTTGTACTACGTCCTTGCAACACGTATGGAAGAAAATTCGACAAAACCTTCATGGTCGAATACCTTATAACAACTATGCTCAAAAAGGAAAAAGTGTATGTTGGCGCCCCTGAGTCCATTCGAGAATATATGTACGTGGACGACCATGTGAACGCCTATGTGCAAGCCATAGAAAAGGGAAGGAAGGGACAAGTGTACAACATAGGTACGGGCAGAGGAATATCCAATCAAACACTAGCGAATACAATAGCAAAGAAACTTGGTTTCGATCGTCAGAATCTGATACTTGGCGCTTATCCCCCTGGCTACCCCATGAGACCGATCATATCTGACCAACCCTACATAATACTGGACTCGACCAAAGCCAGAAAAGAACTGGACTGGAAGCCGGAAGTAGACCTAGACCAGGGCCTTGAAAGGACGATTGAATACTGGAAGAAGACAACATAGAATACATTCGACTCGATTTACGGAGCTGCGTTCTAACCAATTCAACTTTCAGACCTGAAAGCATACTGAACAATGCCGTGCAAGCGCGTGCCAGTAATAATACCCAAGAAATCGTTCAATCGGAAAGGTCTCTTAGCTCCGACGCAAATGATGTGACAGATTCCTTTTTCCTCGTGCGCTCTTTTCGCATTGACGAAAAGCGCCGCCTTGTTTTCTTGACCTGAAACTTGCATGTGGACACCACTCTTATCGCGCCCGCTTGCTCATTTGCTGATCTTCTCAACGAGCGTTACGACTCTCTCTGTGGATTCTCCGTCCAGCTTGTAGGCATGCTTGAAAACGAAAGCTTCTCTTCCTCGTCTTAGTTTCTCCTGCAATTCCTTGTTGTACAGCACCTTCTCCAGCTCACCCTCCAAGTCTCCCTCGCTATTTACTCCTATCGCTGCACCACTTTCTGCAAAGGACAAAGGGTCGGCCAGCCCTGTGAGGTTGATCGTGATCACAGGCTTCTGAAGAATCATGGCGTCAAGCGCGGTGGCCGAGAATCCAGTAATCAGCGCGTCGCATGCGTACAGGACTTCGTAGATATCTGCGTGCCTTGTTATCAACGCATCCAGCTCCAAGTCTCTTGTTACATGGCGGTACGTGGATAGATCAAGCTCTGATGGGTGAACCTTAATAATAAATTGTATATTCTGAAGACTCTTCACAGCGGTGCATACGGCACGAGTTACAATCTTGCTTTCTCGAGCTGGGAGGTTTTCCGTTGTATAAACAACTATCTTTCTCGCAGGATCGAGACCAAGTTTCTTACATATCTCGTTTTTCTTGAAGTGCTCTTCGGCCTTTACCAGCACGTCATATGATGGATACCCAGTTACTACAAGTTTTTCTTTATCAACACCGCACTTTTCGAGTACCTCTCGTGCGAACTCTCCAGGCACCGCGATCTTGTCAACGATAAAACTAGGAGATTGATAGTTGCGCCCGATCATGCCCGAGAGCAACAGAAGCAAGGATGGGATACTGTCCAATCTTCCAGCCAGAACCGCTATCCTGCAAGGAGGCGTGCTGTCGGTCATGACGATTATTATGTCTGGTTTCTCAACCTGCAAAACCCTTGATGTATAAAAAACAAACTTAGAAATCAAAGAATATGCAAGCTCCTTGAGCCTGTTGGGACGACTTGTTGTAGGTCTTACGTAGAATGATTTGAGAGATCGCCTTCTCGTGGTTCTCGAAAGAAGACTTTCCGCCCTTTCCCACACCCTCTCAAATCGCAAAACACGAACATACCAATGTCTTCTCTGCAGTTCTTGAATCACGGGCGCCACAATGCGATAGTGAACGTTCCTTGAAGTTACCACCAGAACTTTACGCCTAGCTGTTTTCTCAAGCATTTACGGTCGACCCCAGATCATGTTGTCATTTTGGTTTTGAGTCTCCATCGGGTCAGCAAGAAATACGTAAGGGTCGAAACCCCATCCTGCCAGTTTCTGCGCAACAATTCCTCGACGACCAGCCTCACGACCGCATAGTGAACGCGCATCGAAGTTACTACCAACGCAGTTTGCCCAGAGCTTGTTCTGCACACTAGCTCTCCCTACGCTATTTTGATTGTTTCTATGATCAAGCTTCAATAAGGCAGGTAGAAAACAGGCATCAGGCTCCAGAGATCTACCGTAGTATCGAGTCAAGTAGCTCTCTTATTTGCTTCTTCGTCAGCACGGTCGTGTCCTTAGACGTGTATCTTCTGAGAGGAACTTTCCTGAAACCGTTTCTAGGGTTCGGAACCGTCTGAGGAGTCTGAGGTAAGACCAGCAGCATGTCTTCTGTTTCGTAAGCATTCAACGCTTCTTCCTCCGTCATCAGCTCTTCGTACATTTTTTCTCCTCTTCTCTTTCCGATCAAGCGTGTTTGGATGTCCTTTGGCTGGTATCCGTACTTTGGCGCCAGTTTTTCGATCATGACCTCTGCCAAGTCTTTTATGTGCAAAGCGGGCATTTTGAATATGAATGTCTCTTCACCTTTAGCCATCTGCGCAGCTTTCAGCACCAGATCTACGGCCCTGTCCATGCTCATGACGAACCTGATCATCTGAGGGTCGGTGAGCGTCACAGGTCCACAGTTTCGTATTTGTTTCTCAAACGTTTGAACGACTGATCCTCTTGAGGCCAGAACGTTTCCAAATCTAACGCATGAAAACACTGTCCTCTTGAGACCTCTGTAGTAGTTGGCGGCTATCGTGAGTCGTTCAGCTAACAGCTTTGTAGCGCCCATCACGTTTGCGGGGTTCACGGCTTTATCAGTGCTAATCGTTATTACCTTGTCTACGTTTTCATTTATTGCAACTTCCAGCAGATTCTGGGTCCCAATCACGTTTGTCTTGATGGCTTCGAACGGGTTGTATTCACAAAGCGGGACATGCTTCAACGCAGCCGCATGAAAGACAATCTCTATGCATTCAGTAGCTCTTTGCAGTCGCTCCTTGTCTCTAACGTCGCCGACAAGAAATCGAAGGGTGCTCCCGTAATCCTTCAGCTCTTGCTCCAACTCGAACTGCGCATTCTCGTCGTTGCTGAAGACTCTAACGACCGCAGGCTCAAACTTCAGTAGCCTTCTGACAAGCTCACTGCCTATCGATCCTGTTCCGCCTGTGACGAGGATGCTCTTGCCTTTAAACACTTTCTCCATGCTGGTTTGCTTCATTTATCGTCGACCTTTTGGAATGATCTTACTCCATCGGCGATGTACTCGCTCTCTTCTTTCGTCATTGATGGATAAATTGGGAGACTTAAGACTTCCTCAGAGATCTTCTCTGTTACGGGAAGCTTACAGCGGTATTTGAGGACGTTTTTATAAAAGTGAGTTAAGTGAACAGGGTAAAAGTACACTTTGGCCGAGACTCCTCTTTTTCCAAGATGACTTGCTAACTTGTCTCGTGCTTTCTTCCCATTTTTCATTCTCACGGTGTACATCTGGTAAATATGATAGTAGTCTCTGGGCGGCTTAGGAGGAGTTACGCTCTTCACTCTTGACAGTGCTTTTGTAAGTCGCGCCGCGTTTCTTCTCCTCATCTGAATCAACTTGTCGATCTTGTTGAGCTGTGAAATGCCCAAAGCAGCAGTGATATCGGACATTCTGTAGTTGTACCCAAGAACCACATAGTCCATTTCTTTCCAAGTGGAGAAATAATCCATGCTTTCAAGTCTGCCATGCGACCTTACAAGCTTCAGCCGTTCATACACATCCTGGGAATCTGTGATAACAGCTCCCCCGTCTCCCGTTGTAACAACTTTGTTCTGACAGAAACTGATCATGGCAGAATCGCCGAAATTCCCCACTTTCTCCTTCTGAATTCTGGCTCCGAAAGATTCAGCTGCGTCTTCTATGAGAAGGATCTTGTGGTCTTCAGCAATTTCCTTGATTTCTTTTATCATGCAGGGAGAACCGCCATAGTGCACCGGTATTATCGCCTTCGTCTTGTCGGTTATTCTTTCCTTCACATCCTCAGGATCCAGACCAAACGTTTTCTCTTCAACGTCTGCAAAAACCGGTTTGACCCCCGCCATGACAAGCGCGTTCGACGTTGCTATGAAAGTGAAGGAGGGAACAATAGCCTCTCCTTGTTTGATGCGGTGCGCCAGGACAGCGGCATGCAGAGCACTCGTTCCAGAATTGAAAACGACGGCGTATTTTCTCCCTGAGTATTCCTGAAGTCTCTTCTCGAATTCTTTGCTCCTGGGTCCAGTTGTCCAATACATTCCGCTTCTGATGACTTCACTCACAGCGCGCACATCATCATCATCCCAGTATATCTTGAACAACGGAATCTTCATCGCTTTTTCCTCCGACTCTTCAAGTCTCTGACAACTTCTGCTGGCACGCCAACCGCGACCACATTTGGAGGTATGTCCTTGTTGACGAAACTGCAAGCTCCCACAACAGAATTCTCGCCCACAGTCACGCCTGGCATCACTATGCTGTGACTGCCGATCTTGCAGTTCTTCTTCAGCGTGACCGGCCCTTCTTTCTCGTCGATCGTTGAGATCGAGTATATTGCGCAGTGAGAACCTATTTGCACCTGATCTTCGATGGTGACGCCGTTCTTAGCGTTAATGTACGTGAAAGCCCCGATGTCTGTCTCATATCCAAGTTTCAGCTTATCCTTATGCTGAACCATCCAGCAGTACTTTGTAAGTTTTCCTTCTTCGATTTCAGGATACTTCCATTTCTTAAATCTCATCTAATACGTCATCCTCTTTTCCAGCAATTTGCTGCCTAATGTCACCTCGGCCAGAAACCTTGCAATTCTCTTCCCAGCCTTTCCATCACCGTAAGGATTCTTGCAATGCTTCACTCTTTCAATGAAGCCCACGTCACACAATGCTTTTTTCACGGCACTAATGATGTCTTTTCTATCGTACCCTACGTCAACTACGTTTCCAGCTCGTTGCCTGCCTATTTGCCTAGTTCCGATGTTGACAACGGGCAAGCCGAATGATGGAGCCTCAATGATTCCGCTGCTGGAGTTTCCGATCATAACGGTGGCAAGTTTCATCAAGCCTAGGTAATCCTCGTGCGGCACACTTCTGAAGGACTTGACGAAAGGATATTCCTCGTATTGTCTGATGATTTTTATCATTCTTCTGCCGCCAGCGTCCGCATTCGGATATATAATAACGGTCCGTTGCTTCAACTCTTTAACAGCTTCCAAAGTTTCGCGCATCTGATTTGCCGCGTCCTCTGCCTCTGCAACAACAGAATGCTGCAAAACGAGCAGGACGGGCTTGGATATGCTGAGCCCATACTTTGCGGCCGTCTCTTTAGGATCCGGGATCGTCTCGTTCAGAATGGAATCCAAACCTGGGGCTCCAACCACATGGACTCTCCATGGTTCCTCTCCCATCTTTATGATTCTCTTTGCGCTTTCCTTGGTGGCAGGAAAGTGTATGTGTGCAAGTTTTGTTATAGCGTGTCTCACAGGTTCGTCAACGTTGCCCGAGACTTCTCCTCCATGGATGTGAGCTATGGGTATGCCCAAGTATGTCGCCGCAATCGCTCCGACGAGCATTTCACTGCGGTCGCCTAGAACAAGCAGAATGTCTGGCCGCATTTTCTCCATGGCTTCGACTATCTTTGACAAGCATTTACCAAGACTGTTGGCCATTGAAGCCTTCGTGTCTTCCGCGTGGAGTGCAGCGATCTTAGCTCCGATTTTGAAACCGTCTTTCTCAATTTCTTCTACCGTGTATCCGAATTCGGGTGAAAGATGCATTCCGATTACGATCAGTGACGCTTGCAGGTTACCATGAGATTCCATGGCCTTCAAAACAGGCTTGAATAGGCCATATTCGGCCCGTGTTCCCGTTATCACAGCTATTTTTCTCATCGAACTACCACAGGAGTTTCTCAAGGGTGATCAGTTCGTCAGCTTCAATATCCTTCTTAGCCTTTTTTCCAATCACTCTGCGTAGATTCTTGGGTTTGAGTCCGATGCCGGGTCTCTTGAAGGCAAGCATGTCTTCGCGTATTACTGTGCCCTTTCGAATCCTTATTCTTGCTACTATGCTTCTCCTCGCAGCTTCACTGATTTCCTGTTCCTGTAAGGTGAGTTGTTTCACCCCGTTGCCCAAAGCTTTCTGGACTTCTCTGATACCGATCACCATTTGCCTGAACTCTTCAGGTTCAAGAGAAGCGCGATGATCTGGGCCTGACAGTTTCTTATCAAGCGTTAAGTGTTTTTCGATCAGCACAGCACCCAACGCAACAGCTGCTATCGGCACCGCAATTCCAAGAGTGTGATCAGAAAACCCCACTGGAAATCCAAACTTGCGCCTCAACAAATCCATGACTTTCAGGTTGGCTTCTTCAGCTTTCGCCGGATAACTGGTGACACAATGGAGTAGAACGATGTCTTCTATGCGTTTCTCTTCAAAGACCTCCAATGCTTCCTTTATCTCATCCAAGCTGCTCAACCCTGTTGAGAGAATTATAGGTCTTTTCTTTTCAGCCATATGTCGCAGCAATGGCAAGTTGGTTATCTCACCAGATGCAACTTTCAATGCTGGCACATCGAGACTATCCAGCAAGTCAACACTTTCTTCATCAAAAGCCGATGACAGAAAAAGGATACTTCTCTTCTTGGCATAAGCCTGGAGTTCCCTAACCTCCTCGGGTTTAAGCTCCAGTTTCTTAAGCATGTCGTATTGTGATTTCTGCGGGTCAGTCGTTTCCTTTTGATAACCCGCCTTTTCCGCGTATTTGGTGACGATTCTTTCTGTCTTGAAGACTTGGAATTTCACTGCGTCCGAACCAACGTCTTTGGCGGCGTCAATGAGCTTCTTTGCCATTTTGATGCTGCCGTTGTGGTTTACACCGATTTCCGCAACTATGAAAGTTGGTTCGCCTTCACCCAGTAACCTGTCGCCGACTTTTATCTTGTTCACTTTTGATTTTTCACGCCCGCACAACGGGTGCTTCGCTAAGTGACTTCCCTGAAAACAGGCTTGACTGGTGCACCTTCTAAGAACTTCTTCAAGTCTCCCTTTTGAACGGCTTTGCTTAGAACCTTCAGCGCGTCATCGAACGCTTCAAGGGTCTTGTCTATTTCTGCGTTCTTGTGTGAATAGCTGATGGCGTGATATGCTGCCCATAGAATTCCTCTTTTTAAGAGTTCTTGTTGGACGAGGCTTTTCATCAGCAAGGATTCGTCCGCAGTTTTCCCAGAGAATTTCACAAGTGTGCTCGGGGGGTAGCCTGCACATTGAGTGTACTTCTCAACACCGCGCTCTTTCACAAGTTTGTCGTAGCCGTCCTGAAGCTTCTTTCCTTTCGCCCAAAGGAACGGAATGACCTTCTTTGCCTTGAGCTCCTTGATTGTAGCCATTGCAGCAGCTAATGAAAGAGTCTCACCTCCGAAAGTGAACGAAAGGAAAGACTCGTTGAACACGTTCATTATTTCTTGTTTGCCAACTAAGGCGGATATGGGCATTCCGTTTGCCATTGCCTTTCCAAAAGTTCCCAAATCAGGGATGACGTTGAAGTATTCTTGCGCCCCGCCTAAGGAAAACCTGAAGCCAGTGATTATCTCGTCAAATATCAACACCGCGCCGTTGTCATGCGTGACCTTTTGCACATCCTTCAAGAAGTTGCCTTCTGGCGGAGTCACACCTACTGGTTCCATAATGACTCCAGCAAACTGGTCCGGGTAGGTTTCAAAAAGCTGCGTGAGACTATCTATGTTATTGTACTTGAAGGCGAAACTCAGTTCCTTCATTACCTTGGGAATTCCCCTGTTTCTGTCCGTCGTTATCATGTACCAGTCGTGCCAGCCGTGGTAGCCGCAGATCGCGATCTTGTCTCTTCCAGTGTAAGCTCTTGCAGCTCTGACGGCAGCGGTTGTTGCGTCTGACCCGTTCTTTCCATACCTTACGGCTTCTGCGCAGGGAATTGTCTTTATCAATAATTCGGCAAGTTCCAGCTCCAACGGATGCATCAGCGTGAACGTGGTACCGTCTTTAAGCTGTTTCTTGATGGCTTCGTTGACAGCCGGGTAGGAATAGCCGAGAACCAATGAACGGAGTCCCATTCCATAATCGAGATACTTGTTTCCGTCGACGTCCCAAACATAGCAGCCTTTGCCCTTTTTCAAATATTTGGGAGCCACTCCGTCAACGAACTGGGTTGGTCCCTTGCTCAGACACTGGGTTCCTGCGGGAATTACCTTCCTCGCTTTGCGCCATGTTTTTTCTGATTGAGTCAAGATCCTCTTGGTTTTCACGTTCTCATTCTGCCTGTGATCTTAATCTTATCGTTGTCTTGCTTGCTCATTAAGTTTAAGTCTTAACATGAACTTTGCTGTCTGAACTTTTCTCCAGATCTTTCAAAACATCAAGTATCCGTTTGTCCTCTTCTAAAGTGTATGGATACGTAATCTCTCCTTTCACTGCCTTCACGAAAGCCCCAATTTCCTCAATGTAGGGTTCTTCGGCGATCTTCTCGTCGTACCCGGCCACTCTCGTGCCCGCTTGTTCAGCATACTGCTTCCATTTCTTGTCATCTGCCGTGTAGACCTTGACGCCTGAACCCCACTCCCAACGGATGTTGCCTCGTTCTCCGTAGATTTCGCAGCTCCGTTCGGCTACCCTTGAAATCACGTCCACAAGCATGTTTCCAACAACGTTGTTCTTGAACTTCATTATGCACTGGTAAGTGTCATCGATGTCGATTTCCAGGTTGGATAGTTTTCCTTTGAAACAGGAAACAGTGTCTACGTCTCCGAAAACCCATTCAAGCCAGACCAGCTCAAAAGACACTATCTCTCTTGCAGCTCCAGTTGCTCTTTTGGCAACGTAGAATTTTCTGTAATCTTCCCATGGATGCCAGTCTGGGAGGTATTGTCCAGAGTGATAGGTGAAAAGCAAAATGCCGCCTATGATTTTGCTGTCCACAAGTTCTTTCAACTTCTTTATTGAAGACTGAAAACGCATCGTGCATGAGGGCGCTGCAACTATCTTCTTATTTCGGCACAACGCGATCAGTTCGTTCATTCCATCGTCGACAACGCTTGCTTCCATGAAGAAGTGTTTGTTGTGTTTTGCGGCTTCCAGTGCGTATTTCACGTGCAGGTCGGGTGGCGTAGATATGATGAGACCGTCATGCTGTTCCTTCATGGCCTTGTCAAAATTGTCAAACGTTGTTATTCCGTATTTTTCCTCAGCTTCCTTTCTTCTTGCCTCCAGCGTGTCAAAACCTGTGATTTCTCCCGCTTTGAGGTACTGTAGGTTGCGGATTCTTCTTTTTCCCATCGACCCTAATCCAACAATCAAGAATCTCATGCCCTGTCCCCAATCATCTTGTCAATCAAATCAGTCACACGCTCTGTCGCTTTTCCATCCATCTTGTACGCGTGTTCAAACACAAACTTTGCACCGGATTGCCTTAGTTCCTCCCTAACTTTATCATCATATAAAGCCTTTCTGATTTCCAGTCCCAAATCCTCTTCTCTGTGAACTCTCAACGTGACCTCTTCGAAGTAAGGCGTAGGGTCCTTTCCCTTCGACAGAAAGGCCGTAACACCTATCTTCCCCAAGATTACGCCTTCTAGAATGACAGTGGAGTAGGACCCCACAAACAGGTCGCAGGCATACAAGGCTTCGTAGGTATCAGCGTTTTTTGGAAGTATAGTTGCTTTAACATTTTCTTCTTTCACGATGTCAACGTACCATTCCCCTTCCTCTGCCGGATGAGGTTTGATAACGATTTGAAGCTCCGAAAACCCCTTCAGCGCCTTCAACGCAACTCTCAAAAATGTTTTGCCGTCAGCTATAGGCATGTTTTCAGTCATCACGAGCACAATTTTCTTCTGGGGGTTCAGGTTTAATCTCCCGCAAAACTCATCATGATCGTAAACCTTGCCTGCTTCGACCAAGGCATCATACCGGGGTTGCCCAGTTGCTACTATGCTGTTAGGCGGGTAAGCGCTTGCTTTTGTCAACAGGTCGACGTAATAAGGTCCGAACACTGCAGTTTTGTCTGGAATGGGACAGAACGGCGACCTTACATCTCCAGATTCTGAGATGCTACCTTTCCAAGAAAGATAGCCCTTGTGCACAGTGCCGATGGTTCCGTGCTGCAGAGCCATCGTCGGGATCCTTCTCATTTTCCCCGCGACCACAATGGACTTCTGAATTATGCCATGCTCACTGCTTGCGAGCACAAAGTCAGGTTTTTCTTCGTCGACTAGTGTTTTCGCCATTTCTAGGCTCTTGGAAACCCAACCAAAAATGTTGTCAAAATAGTAGGGCAGCTCTTCTTCTAGACCAGCTCTCTTAAGAACCGAAATCAATCCTTCGTTTCGAGAAGCTTCCTTCCATGCCTTCTTGAAGGCTCTTTTCGCATCTCTCTCCATCTTCCAGATCCTCATCGACCAGTAGCTGTTGAACTCTCTGTGAATCAGATTTGGCCCCTGATGCTTCATCCTGCTCACCATTGTTTTCAAGCCGCCCATCAAATCAGCTCTCAGCGGCGTTACTGTGACAATCTTAAAGCCCTTCTTCTGCAGGTCACGGATAATAGAGTCAAAGAAAACGTCTCCTCTTCGTTTCTTTCCAGCTGGAGAACTCATGTTCTTCCAGTCGCTGTCGTGAACTGTAATCAAGACAGTCCTTCCATTTCTAACTGCTTTTTGCCTGAAAGGCCATGAAACAATTCGGCACATGAACCGAGTACTTATATCGTAAAAGAAATCGACAACGGAAAACACGAAAGTGTTACTCGTCAGAGTTCTGATTAGGCTTCTTGTTCTGGCGCGATGGAAGAATCTGTACCTTATGAACCACCACAAGGCAATGCCGTCGTAGGCTGTTAGGTCAGCGAACGTTTTCCCATTGATCTTATGTTCCAGGACTTCTCGTTCTACAGTCAGCCATTTTTCAGGCTGCAATTGCTCCATATCGCTGTCCTCGGTTTTGAGATTCTGAACAGCCGCAGAATATCGACGCCAAATTATTCAACTTATCGGTGTTGCTATGGTCTGTACTCATAGGTTGCTCACTCAATCATAGCAAGGCTTGTTTGATCGCGACGTCTATTTGACGGGAGTCCGAATCCGTAAAGAGTTTATAAAAGCGGGGATTTCAATTAGGAAGGCAGACGGAACCTGATTTGATAAAGCTCAGAATCGACGTTGATTACCCCTTTCCATCGAGGCTGAGAAGCTTTCTTTATGTCGCCTTCGGCATAAGAACAAGTGCCGAGTATCTGAAGAATTCCAAGATAATTGCAGGAATGATTAACGAGTCACCCGAGGACATCGAAGCTCACTGGTTTTTTACTCCTAAAACGATCCCAGACGCGCAACTGCTCGCTCTGCTGAACAACGTGAAACACGCGGTTGAGCTTCACGTCGTAAATGACCCTTACAAAGAAATGGGGAACTTGGAAAAGGCAACTGGAAGAAGAGCAAACTACTACACGATTCATGGAACCGCACGTTTACTGGCGAGAATCATGTGGAAGCGATGGAAAAGCAGAGAACCAGAGATCCCGAAGAATTTCAGGCTAAAGTCTTTCCATCAGTTCCTCACACGTGGTCTTGACGGAATATGCTATCGCCACACCACGGAGGAAGCTGTAGAGATCGCGAGAAACTACATTGCGAAAGGATACGTGCTGTACTTTCATCCTATATGGCTGTTCCAAAGAGGAACGATCAATCAAAGAAGTGCTTTCTATCAAGCGCTCAAGACAATCTTAAGAGTGGACGGCGACCTTGAATCGGTAACCTTCAGCAGGAAGATCTTCTTCACGATGGCAAACGACGCAAGAGAGTACGTTACAGACATCGTTCCGATGGGGAAGTTCCTTGAGAAGTTGAGGGAGAGAGGAGCAGACGTATTCAACTTTTTGGAGAGAAAATGGTGCAGCACAGTTTCAAACGTTCCGAAATCTTGGGCTAAGACAGACGACAACGTCGCACTTCTCCAAATCACAACTTATGATGAATGGTGGGAAAACATAGGCAAGAAGACACGTAACATGGTTCGAAAGGCAGAGAAGAGCGGAGTAAAAGCGCAGGCAGTCGCGCCTGATGATAAGCTGGCAGAAGGCATCTGGAAGATTTACAACGAGACTCCCATACGGCAGGAAAGAGCCTTCCCAGTGTACGGCATATCCTTGCAGGCCGTTAAGAGATACGTTCTTTCACTGCAAAATTGCACTTACATAGGTGCTTATTTGCAGGATGAACTCGTGGGGTTCATAAGACTGTTTCATGGCAGGAACGTAACGATGCTGTCTCAGATACTCGCCCTTCAAAAGCATCGTGACCTCGCGGTGAACAACGTCTTGATAGCGAAGACGGTTGAAGTCTGCGCTAGTAAGGGCGAAAAATGGCTCATGTACGCCAGGATGGGGAACCACCCAACACTTGACAGATTCAAGCAAAGCAACGGATTCACAAGATTCCCACTGGTGAGATACTATGTGCCCTTGACCAGAACAGGCGAAACGGCCGTTAAGCTAGGACTACACAAGAGGATAGAAGACGAGCTTCCGGCTTCGATAAAATACCGGTTGATTCCGATTTACAACTGGATTAGCAGAATCAAAATGAAGATTAGACTCCGTTTCAAACCGAAGCCAGAATCTTAAGACCTTAGCCATGCATAATCTCAAGCGCGCGCCCTTCTGAGGCTATTTCAGGTAGAAAACGCCTAAATCAGACTGAAGATTCTACGACGGTTTAAGCATGCGCATTAAAGAGGATAAAAGAATACAGAATGAGAATAGAAAAAGGGCAAATTAAAGCGCACGTGCTAATTCTCTTCAATCGTTATTCTCAGCTGCGTCGATCAATTCTTGTTCGGTTCAAAAGGCAGAGTTGACCGTTCTTTTCGTTAGAAACAACCTTTATGAAGCCCCTGTCATCAGGCCATTTTCTCAGCTTTTTCATTTCCGGCTTCGTCACCTGGCTATAGCATAATCTTGTCTGGAAAGCGGTCTTCTATTAGGCGTTATATCAGACTTGGTTTGAGTTTGCATGTTTTTCGTTCTCCTTTTCAACTTTCAAGATTATGTGCACGCGTTTCACTTTGGCAAATACTGTTCTTATGAAGGATAACTGATGGCGCAAGAATTGCGTATGAAAGATCGCGCGTTCCGTCTTCTCTTTGATTTCGTCAAAACGTTCGCAGCGCGTTACACTCAAACTATCTCGGCATTTCACCCTATTTTTCAGGGAGTTTGCCAATTATTATAGGGGACAGAACAATCACTGCAAAGATTAGCCATGGTATCTCTAGAAATACGCCTAAATATTCGCCTGGTCTGCCATATTCGTATGTAGGTACATCGTTTACGTAGCCAGTGTTTACTGCAATATTCTGTTCAAAAAGAAGGGCATATGCAAAGCCTATTATCATAGGCAACATTACAACTATAAGCATCGCCAAATATCTGTACCTATCTTTCATTTATTCACGTCCAATCGGTATCTTTCATTATTACCAAGCCTTTTTATCCATTGCGGATCTCCCGCAAACCCTTTATGGCCAAGGCTTGGAGTGCATACGTTTGCAGAAGAAGATACGCTGGAAACGCATGAGGATCATGCGCACAGACGCGCGGAGACCAAAAAGTATTCCCTGCCCATCGCGCAATCCATATTAAAGGAGACGATTGGCCCCTTCACTTGGGCAGTCGTTATGTGGAACGAGTAGCGGCCCACACCAAAGGCGCCCTCTCGGATACATCGGCAAATCAAGATGTCATCCACCCACCGCGCGCCCGTCAGAAACATCTAACAACACCTGACCAATTTCTCATATTTATCCGAATTGAAAGCCGTCCCTTTATAATCTGGAACCGCAACAGATAATTTGCCAGAACAATCTATCCTTGAACCCAGCAAAGGTGACTGCTTGCCGAAAGAACCGATCAGAACCCACTACTCGGGAGCCATAATTTTTGCAACTAAGCTGATTTCCATTGCAGTCAGCATTGCCTCTGCTCTTATGATAGCAAACTATCTGTCTCAAAAAGAACTTGGAGTCTACGGCGTCTTCAACTTCATAGTCCCTTACTTCACCCTGCTTTCTGGGGCAATCTCCTTCTGGGCAATGCGTTTTGTCGCTAGAGACAAGCCGGGAGCAACAAAGACGGGGATCGCCGCAAACACCGCCATAGCCATAGTAGCCACACTTGCTTACCTAGCAATGCTCCCGATCATAGTCCCTTCTTTCAGGCTGGAAAGCTATGTAGTGGTGTACGTCGTAACAGCGGCACAGGTGATCGAAGCTTATCTTATCGCTGTTCTGGAAGCTTGCTTGCAGGCTGAGAGACCGCACTTTGTGGGGTATGGTTCGCTGATTGGAGATGTGACTCAGGCTGTGTTCACTTACATTTTTGTGCTGCAACTTCAGCTAGGTGTTTTGGGGGTAATGCTCAGCGTCGTTATAGGATTTGCCATCAAAACAGGATTCTATTTTAAAACCATACTGAAGGAACTTCAACAAAAACTTCAGCTTGGCTACGTAAAAGAGTGGTTAAAGGGCTCGACGTTTAACGTATATACCATCATAGGAGACAGAATTGCTTCGATCCTTTTCATCTTGCTCGCTCAATCCACAATAGGGACCAGCTATTATGTCGCCAGCACACAAATCACTAACATGATTATCTACACCACTTTTTTGGCCTTCGCTTTGTACCCCAAAATCTTGGCAGAGAACAGGGTAGACATAGCGACCGGCTCAATGAAACTGGTGCTGATGTTTGCGATTCCCATGACTGCTGCAGTCATAACCATACCTGGCTCATATCTTCTCTTCTTGAAACAGGATGGAGAGTACGTAGTCGCCGCACCAGTTCTAACGATATTGGCGATCGACGCCCTCATTTCGGTGTTTTCGTCACTATTCACCTCTGTGCTCTACGGCATCGAAAAAGTGGACGAAAAATCGGAGATACCGTTCAAGCAGGTCACGAGAAGCCGATTGTTCATCTCCTTCTCCCTTCCATACGTGCACTCGGCCATAACTCTGCCAGCAGCCTTCTACGCCCTGACCTACTTAGCAAGAGGCGACCCTCTGCTGGTAGCAGGCTACCTAGTCGGAATAAACGCAATAGGACACTTCGCGATGCTCCTGGTGGTCTACAGGGTTCTGAGCAAAGCAGTCAGGATCAACATTCCATGGCGAAGCATCGGAAAATTCACCGTGTCATCAGCCATCATGGCCTTGGCCCTGTTTGCGGCCCACCCTGAAAGAAGGACAACCACGCTTGTCCTCACAATAGTCGGCGCGGGCGTGTACTTTGGGTTGGTGCTGGCACTTGACAAAGAAACCAGAAACCTTGCGCGCACACTGTTTCATGGGATCGGGAGTAGGATGAAGAAACCCAGCAGCACGCGGTGAACTGCTCCGTCGCCCCGTGTCACAGAAGTAACGCAGACAGAAGGGCGTTTAACTCTTCCTTGTTCTCTAAACCTCTAACAATGGCCTTGCCGCTCCCGTAAAGCCGAAAAGAGTAGTTTCTGAAAGCCAGCTCGAAGACTATTCCAGCGATGGACTTCTTCACCGTGGCTTTCCTCAGAATTTTCTGGACTGCTTCATCCTTCTTCTCATACTTGAACATGACTATGACGTCTTTTTCCTTTCCGCACGTGCCCTCAACCCTAGCGACGTAGTCCTCTAAACTGGCCATTAGAACTGAACGATCTCCTTCAAGACTTCTATGAACGTGTCAATTTCTTCGCGTGTGTTGTAGATGTAGAAGCTCACTCTTGCTGACGAGTTTATTTTGAAAAGTTCGTGCAAGGGTTGGGCGCAGTGAAAACCGCTTCTCACCATTATGCCGTAGTTGTCGAGGAACAAGGCAATATCATGCGAGCTTAGACCCTTGACGCCGAACGGAATTATTCCGCACTTGCTGGATGCTTCTTTGGTTCCGTAGACTTCGAGCTCCCTGCAGCAATCTTGCATTCGAGGTAGAGCATACTTTGTTAACGTTTCTTCATGCTTCTTCACGTTCTCCATGCCGATCCCTTTGAGGTATCTCACAGCTTCCAGGAGTCCAACGGCTCCGCCGACGTTCGGTGTTCCCGCTTCAAACTTCCAGGGCAAAGCGTTCCAAGTTATTGAGCAGCTCTTTGTTTTTTTGTTGAAGGAAACCTCCCTTATCATCGAGCCCCCGCCTTGAAAGGGTTCCAGCTTCTCAAGGACCTCACGTTTCCCGTAGAGGACTCCGATGCCTGTTGGTCCAAGCATCTTGTGGCCTGAGAAGGCAACAAAATCTGCGTCCAAATCTTTAACGTTCACCGGCATGTGTGGAACAGACTGAGCCCCGTCCACCAGCATGAGGGCTCCGTGCTCATGCGCTGTTTTCGCGATTCTCTTCACATCGTTTATTATCCCTGTTACGTTTGAAACGTGACATAGGCAGACCATCTTGGTCTTTTGGGAGACGAGTCGTTCAAAAGACTCGTGGTTCAACGTTCCGTCGCTGTTCACTTCGATATATCTGATCTTGAACCCTTTAATCTTCGAGATTATCTCCCAGGGAACTATGTCGCTGTGGTGCTCCATCAAAGAAAGGACAATCTCATCGTCTCTTTTCAGGTTCCGAAGTCCCCAAGCGTAGGCAACCAGGTTTATGGCCTCAGTTGTGCCTCTGACGAAGATTATCTCTTCCATCCCTTTTGCGTTTATGAAGTTGGCAACTTCTTCGTGGGCGTTTTCATAGGTTTCAGAAGCCTCCTGAGAGAGAGTGTATACGGCTCTGTGAACGGGGCCGTTGTGGTTTTCGTAAAAATTCTCGATGGCGTCGATCACTTGTCTCGGCTTCTGTGTGGTAGCTGCGTTGTCGAAGTAGATGAGGGGGTGATCGTTTATCTCGCGTTTGAGAATTGGAAAATCTTTCCGAACCTCGTGGGGGTCTAACATTATTTTCCTTCTGCCGCTTTCATTCTTTTCTCAAGCATCTTTGCAAGTTGTTCCTCTTCTAGAGCCTGTTTTTCCTCGAAGCTCGGCTCTTTCTGCAACCAGCTCGGTGAAGCCCCTATCTTCTCGAAGTATTTCCTTAACGCTCTCTTCAAGGCTCCCACGGCTAAGATGCCGCAGTGAAACTTGACTGTCGGCAACCCGCCTACGGCTTCTGCCACGCTCTTGTAGGACACTTTCCACGCGTCTTCAAGCTTCATGCCTTTGATCATCTCGGTGACTATGCTCGACGTGGCTATGTTCGCTGCGCAGCCGTAGCTCTCGAAAGATGCCTTCTCTATTACGCCTTCGTCGCTGATTTTCAGGTAGAAGGTTATCATGTCTCCACACATGGGGTTTCCTGCAACGGCTGATATGCTGGCGTCCTCCATTTTCCCGAGGTTCTTCGGGTTCTTGAACAACTCTAGTATCTTCGGGTTGTACGGCAAAGGGGCACGGGACAATCTATTCAGCTCCTGTAGAACCGGTTATGCCTCTTATTCGATCAACAGCCTTGGGAATTACTTCCAAGGCATAATTTATGTCTTCCTCGGTGTGAACCCTTGAAACCTTCATCAGTAGGCTACCGTGAGCTTGGTCGAACTTTCTGCCTATCGCAACCAGAACGTGGCTGGGCTGCAGCAGCCTTCTTGAGCAGGCGCTTCCGCTTGAAACGTAGACGCCGCTGAGACTAAGCTCTATCGTCAGAGCTTCTCCCTCGCATCTTAGGAAGCTTATGTTCGCGTTGTCAGGAGCCCGCCTCGCTCCAACGGGACCGTTAAGCTCGATGTCCGCCACTCTGCTTCTTATGCCGTCGATAAGCTTGTCCCGAAGCTTCTCTATTCTCCCAACGGTCTCTTCAAAATCTTGGAAAATAAGCTCAGACGCCCTCGTGAAACCGACGATCAAAGGCGTATTCTCTACTCCAGGCCAGAGCCTCTGCGTTCCTATCTGCCCTTCCAAGATTCTTTCCAATTCAACGCCTTCCTTCACGTACAGGCAGCCCATTCCTCTCGGTCCCAAAATCTTGTAGCTGCTGACCGTCGCCATGTCAACGCCTAGGTCTCGCACGTCGAACGGGACTTTGCCGTACGCGTCCGAAGCGTCCGTGTGAAAGACGGTTTCCTTGTTCTTGTCACTAACTATCTCCACTGCCTCCTTTATCGGTTGAACTGTGCCTATCTCATGGTTCACCGTCGACAAGCTCACGAGGGCAGTTTCGTGGTCGATGGCTTCGCCTAGTCTGTCAAGGTTAAAGAAGCCTTCAGTGTCAACTGGAATCTTCGTTGCCGTGAAACCGCTTTTCTGAAGCATCTCAACAACGTGCAAGACGTTTATGGGCTCGACTTCTGAAACCACGATCTTCCTGGCTTTTTCCCTGATTGCAAGGGCGGTTCCCATTATTGCCAAGTTGTTGGCTTCGGTTTCTCCTGGCGTGAAGTTCACCTCCTCCGCACTCTTGCACTTGAGGAAGGACGCTATCTTCTGCGACGATTCCATTATCGTTTCGAACGCTTCCCAGCCCGGCTTGTGCGTCAAAGTGGGGTTTCCATAGGCAAGTCGGCCGTAATACGGCACCATCGCGTCAACGACATCCGTTGGGACGGCGCTTGAGTTCTCGATGTCCAAGTACACTTCACGTTTCAGCCCCTTGTGTGCCTTCAACAGTTCCTTAACGTTTTCAACCATACGCTGCTCAGCTCTTCCTTCGTGGTCACCTTCTAGTATTCACTGGTCCTGATAGAAAAGCGTAACCCAGAAGAGAAATCGCTCCGCACACAACGCTTTAAACTATCCCAGCGCTAATGGTGTCTAACAGAAAACATAGGCGCATCAGAGTGAAGGTAACGGACTTACCCATACCAGAAACCGTTAAAGAACTCGTAATCAGGTCTGGAATCGTTGAACTTTACCCTCCGCAGGAAGAAGCCATAAGAGCCGGAGCTCTTGAAGGAAAAAACCTCGTTCTAGCAAGCCCGACGGCTTCTGGAAAAACTCTCGTCGCCGAGTTTTGCGCCCTCAAACACCTCTTGGAGAAGAATGGGAAGACCATCTACCTGACGCCGCTTAGAGCTTTGGCGAGTGAAAAGTTCGATGAATTCAGAAAATACGCGACGATCACGAAGAAAGATGGAAGAAGAGTCAGAATAGGCATAAGCACGGGCGACTTTGACAGCACAGACCAATGGCTGGAGAGGTATGACATAATCATAACCACGAACGAGAAGGCAGACTCGCTTCTGAGACACAGGGCCAAGTGGATGGACGAAATCAGTCTCGTGGTCGCCGACGAAGTGCACCTGCTAAATGAAGCTGAGCGAGGGCCAACTCTCGAAGTTGTCTTAGCGAGGCTCATGCAGGTCAACCCAGATGTTCAAATCTTAGCCTTGAGCGCAACGATAAACAACGTGGATGAAATCGCAGGATGGCTCAAGGCACAGCACGTCACTACTGAGTGGCGCCCCGTAACTTTAAAGGAAGGAGTCTTGCTCCACGAGGAGATTCAGTACAAAGACGGCGACGCCAGGAAAATAGAAAAGAGAGCAAGAGATGCCGTCACAAACTTGGCACTGAACACTATCAAGACAGGAGGCCAAGCTTTGGTCTTCGCGGCAACGCGGAAAAATGCGGTGATACTTGCTAAGAAGATGGCGAGTGAAGTTGTCGGAGTCCTATCTAAACCCGCAAGACGTTCTCTAGAACACGAAGCAGAAAGAATCATGTCGACGGGAGAGAGAACAAGGCTCGGCGAATCCCTCGCCGAACTGGTCAGGTGTGGTACGGCGTTTCACCACGCGGGCCTAGCTGGTGGACATCGAAGAATAGTAGAAGATTCTTTTCGAGAGGGAAAAATAAAGGTGCTGACGGCTACGCCAACGCTCGCCTTCGGCGTGAACCTTCCTGCCAGAACGGTTATCGTCCAAGATTACAGACGCTATGAGGCCGGGTACGGCTACTACCCAATCAGCGTGTTAGAGTATAAACAGATGGCTGGCAGAGCTGGAAGACCAAAATACGACAAGACAGGTGAAGCCATACTCGTAGCCAAGACCAGCGACGAAGCAGACTATCTTATTGAAAGCTACATCCTCGCAAAACCAGAGCGCATTTGGTCACGGCTCGCAGTTGAGAGGATAATGCGGTCTCACGTGCTCGCAACGATCGCCGCAGACTTCGCACACACGGAAAACGGAATCTACGAGTTCTTCGGCAAGACCTTCTACGCTTACCAGTACGACATAGACGCGATCAAGAGCATAATCGCGAAGATCCTCAAGTACCTGTACGACGAGGAGATGATCGAAGTCCTCGCTGAAAACATCAACGCAACAAAGTTTGGAAAACGCGTCAGCGAACTCTACATAGACCCAGTCTCAGCCGTCATAATCCGCGATGCACTGAATAAAAAACCCGCATTCCTGACAGACGTGAGCCTCCTGCACATGATCTCTCACACGCCTGACATGGGCCCCGTGCTGAGACCCTACACGAGCGAAATGGACCAAGTGATACTGTTCATGGAGGAACACAAGGAAGAGTTCCTTACACCCCCTCCAGACGAATGGGAAGACAGAATATCCTACGAAGAATTTCTCGGCGAAGTCAAAACGGCCATGACACTTAAAGCATGGATCGAAGAGACGAGCGAAGATTGGCTGATCGAAAATTTCAAGGTGCAGCCCGGCGACCTCTACAGAACGCTTGAAAATGCGAAGTGGCTACTTCACGCCACACATGAGCTGGCTCTTCTATTCGGCAACAAACAGGCTTTACCGCAAACTCTTGAAACTCAGCAGAGAGTTGAAAAAGGAGTTAAGAAAGAGCTGCTGCCGCTTGTGAAGCTTGAAGGAGTCGGAAGAGTCCGCGGCCGCACCCTCTTCAACTCTGGGTATAAAACGATTGATGACATCAAACGCGTCCCGATTGACGAACTTCAAAACCTGCCGCTCATCGGACCCAGGCTGGCTAAGAAGATAAAGGAGCAGGTCGGCGGCTTCGTGAAAAAAGAAACATGGGAAAAGCTCGAAAGAGAAGACGAATGGAAACAGAAAGCGCTCACTGAATACTAGCAACCGCGGCTCTCCTGAGTACTGTTCCTTCGTTTTCGCTCGCTGCCTCGTCCCTTTATTATGCGTGCCCACTTGAACCGGCCATACGGCTCCGCATCCAACCTGAACAACCTCACCGTTTTCAACGATGCTCGTCGACTGTATATGCAAAATGTATATGCTTTCAGTTTCGCATTTTTGGCGAATTTAGGGATAAGTCAACGAGCGTCATACGAGTACTTACTCATGCCTGGCCTCTGCTCTTACGCTCATTCTTCGTCTTCTTGACCATAAGGTCAACTTGCCTCGTCGCCGTGCCCAAGTAGTTCTTCGGGTTCAAGGCTGCGTCGATCCCTCTCTTTCCCAGCTTCTGACTTACTGCAGAGTCTTCGAGAAGAACTTCCCGGAAACCTCGGTTTTGAAGCTCGCTTTTTATGGTCAGTTTCCTGAGAAGCTCATGAGCTGCTTGTCGACTCATACCCTTTCTTGTAAGCGCCATCATGATGGCCTCCGACATGAAGCGCCCCTGAGTTACCTCCATGTTCTTGAGCATGCGTTCCTCGTCAACCCGCAAGCTGCTCACTATGTTATTCATCAAGAACAGCAGGTAGTCAGTCAAGATACACGTCTCTGGAAGAAGAAAACGTTCAGTGGATGATTGAGTCAAGTCTCGTTCATGCCAAGTTGTAACGTCTTCCAAAGCTGGCGCCACGAGGCTTCTCACGATTCGAGCCAAGCCGCAGACTCTTTCACACAGCTCGGGGTTTCGCTTTTGAGACATCGTCGAACTTCCAACCTGCTTCTCAGGCTCGAAATACTCAGAGAGTTCACCGATCTCGGGCCTCTGCAACTCTCGAATTTCGGAGGCAAAATTCTCGAGCGAAGATGCAATCAAAGCCAACACGCATGCAAGTTCAGCATAACGATCTCGCTGCACAATCTGCGTTGAAATGTCGGCGGTATTCATGCCCAGCTTCTGCATGACAAGCTCCTGAATCTTCATCGCGTGCTCCCCCAGACCGGCCTGCGTGCCCACGGCACCGCTCATCTTTCCAACCAAAACGCGCCCACTGCACTCTCTAAGTCTCTGTATATGCCTTGAAACTTCCCGCGTCCAAACCGCGAACTTGAAACCCAAGGTTATCGGCAAAGCGTGCTGGCCGTGTGTCCGGCCCATCATCAACGTGTGCTTGTACTGCAAAGTCTTGTCGATCAACGTTTTTTCGAAGCTGTCCACTTTTTTCTCGATCAATTCCAGAGCGGCCTTCAACTGCAAAGCGTTCGCCGTGTCCACGATGTCGTAGCTCGTGGCTCCAAGGTGAACATACGCTCCGCTTGAACCGCAGGCCTCTGCCAAAGCTCTGACGAGCGAAGCGACATCATGCTTTATTTCATGTTCAATCTCCTTGATGCGGGTAAGTTTCACATGTTTCAGCGAAGCAGTCGCCTCAATCTTCTCGGCGTCCTCTCGCGGTATGTCACCGACCTCAGCGTGCGCCCACGCCAGAGCGGCTTCAACATCGAGCATTTTTTGCACGCGAGTCTCTTCTTCGAAAATTCTCCTCATTTCCGCTGTTCCGTAACGACCTGTATCAATCGGGAGAATCGGCAAGGCTGCAAATCCCTCGAACTAAACTACATCGATTAAAGATTAATGTTTTACCGAACTACTACATACCATCACGAGCCGGAAGGCCTTCTGGAATGGGCGCGATAATCGCTGTTCTTCACAAGAAAGGTGAGGATGCAACAGGAACAGCGTTGACCATGCTCAAAACAATGAAAACCCCGAACCTGGAAGCTTACGGACTTGGCTCAGAAGGCATGATAGAAACGGGGAAGGCCCTAGATCAATTTCAGAACCGAAAAATGGAATCGCCGATCCTTATTGGGTATGCTTTCTCCAGAATTTTCAAGCGAGACAGGCCTCAACCTTTGAAGCTAGAAGGCGCAAGTCTAGTTTTTGATGGCAGAATCTTTCCAGCAAACGAACTGAAGAGTGATGCAGAAGTCTTTGCCCTGAGGTTACCGAGAGATCGAGAGAAAAGCGCTAGGACATTCATCAAGCAAGCCGAAGGCGACTATGCCTTTGCAGTTGCTGAAACAGAAAGGCTCATCGTGGGCAGAGACATTTTGGGTGTACGCCCGCTCTACTATGGGGAGGACACTCTTTCCGCGGGTTTGGCTTCTGAACGCAAGGCATTATGGAAAATCGGAATAGAACGCGTGGAATCGTTCCCTCCAGGCCACTTGGCTCTAATAGACGAACGCGGCTTCAAGTTCATTCAGGCAAGGACAGTTGCCTACTCAGAGCCAAGAAGCATAACGATGGAAACTGCTTCGAGAAGACTCCGAACTCTATTGGAACGAGCCGTTAGGGAGAGAGTTGCAGGTTTAAAGGAAGTGGCAGTCGCGTTTTCAGGAGGTCTGGACAGCAGCATTCTAGCGTTCCTTGCCAACAAGTCTGGAGTTAGAGTCGAACTGGTACATGCGAGCATGAAAAACCAGTCTGAAACGGAACATGCAAAAAAGATGGCGGATGAGCTGAAACTGCCGATTCACTGCGTCTCGTTCACTGAGGATGATTTGCTTGAAGCTCTTCCGATCGTCCTATGTCTGATTGAGGAACCCGACCCCGTCAAGGCGAGCATCGGTATCCCATTCTACTGGACGGCAGAGAAAACGGCAGAAATGAAGCTTAAGGTGATGTTGGCAGGTCAGGGCGCAGACGAGCTTTTCGCAGGCTACAGACGATACGTCGACGATTACATACGGAAGGGAAGAGAAAAAGCAGAAGAAACTATCTTCAGAGATGTTGTTGGGATGCATAAAAGCAACTTGGAAAGAGACATGAAGATATGCAACTTTCACGGTGTTGAAATGAGACTGCCCTTTGCAACATACGAGGTCGCGAGGTTTGCTGTTGACCTGCCCATTGAGCTGAAGATTCAGCCAACAGAGACAACGTTGAGAAAGCTTGTACTGAGAAATCTGGCGCGCAACCTTGGACTTCCACAGCAAATAGTGGAAAGGCCTAAAAAAGCCGTACAATACTCGACAGGCGTGAGCCAGAGTCTTAAGCAGGCCGCCAAAAGGAAGCATCAGACGCTGAATGAATACGTGCAGGAAAAATTCCAAGCCGCTTTGAAAGAGATGATACAAAGAAGAGATGATACAAAGTGAATAGAATCGCGAAGCCTCGTCTGCGCGGTACTCAAACACGACCCATGCACAAACGATCCTGAAACTCCGAGGCTTGTCAGCGCGATCATCAGGAAGCAGGGCGGTTGGCTCTGAAAAGGAGGGCTAGCGGCTTGTCACCCTGAAAGAACACGGATAGATGAGGCTTGTTCTTGTTAAAAACATGGGGGGAGGCTGCCTTAGCCCTTGCACAGTTAAGGGCAACCCTTGTGGTGTATGCTTGAGAGTTTCCCATCAAGAATAAGGCTAAGAGAGCAGGTTGAACAGGTTAAGAGGGAAGCGGAAAAAGTTCACAAAAGCTCTTGGAATCTACGTTGGGCATTCTGAGAAAGATCTTCAGTTAGGTAAAGCTCGCGGTCACTCGATCACTTGGATCGCGGTCTCTGGGCACTGGACTTCGCATGCTCTGCACACCAGACATTCTTCAGGCTTGACTGGAATCGATTTTCCGTCTTTGACCTCGTAGACGGCTACTGGGCACGTATCAACGCATGTTCCACAGCCTGTGCATTTAGCATTGTCAACCACTATCTTCACCATTTCACGTTCCTTCTGATGTCAGAATTTCTTTGAGAGCGAACCAGCGGAATAAAAGGGTTTAGGTACGTTTAGCGAATTTCTTCACGTAGTCTCAGGAGGATTCCCTTTATGGCTGCTTCGCTCCTTTCTTTTCTGCGCTGGTAGTCTCCTAGAAGCTTTCGGTATGCTTCCAACGAAAGTTCTCCGCGGCTATGGCGTGCTTCAATGGTTTTCACGTTAGCTTCGTATTCATTCATTCCAGTCTCTGCCACTTCGAGTTCACGCATCAAACTCGCGTAGTGACCGCCAGTCGATCTCATCCTTTCTTTGACTTCTGTCAAGTTTCTAGACAGTGAGTTGAGACGCGTTTCCAAGGTTCTTCGTTGTACCTTGTACCGTTGCCTAGGTAACCTGCCTTTCTGAGCTTTGCTATCGAGAGAGTCGATTTCAGAAACTATCTTCATCCTCTCCTCGTATGACTCCACGAAAGACCTGATGTATTCCGGACGAACTCTCAGGCCAGCCGTAGGCACGGCGACAGGTGCCGGGGCTTTTGGTCTCCTCACGACGACAACGGCCAAGCACCCGACCATTGCCAGGGCCAAAACCCATATAGTGGGCCGAAAACCCACCCATAAAGGGCTGTAATCGTAGACTATTCTGACACTGAAGCTGTCTAACGAGATCACGCCCTGCGTGTTTATGACTGCCCCTTCCTGGAAGACGTTCTTGCTAATGCCGTATGAGTCGCCAGCCAAAGAGTTTTCAAACGACTGTAACGTTGCACCTTCGGGCAAGACGAAGGTTACCGCTGTCCTGTTGATGTAGTAGTCCAAGTCTTGGAACATTATCATGTTCAGAGCGAAACTGTTGGATCCACCTTGCTGTTCAAGGTAGAGTCCGCTCGGCAGGCTATAGGTCACGGTGAACAAGCTTGATTTTGTAGGGTCCACAGCTTTTGGGAGAGTTATTGTGTAGCGGCTCGTGTTAGCGATAGTCTGCGTTGGCTGGGCCGCTGTTCGGCCAAATTGATCCTGCGCGTTCACGTCAGACGCGTTCTCTGGTAGAAGCACGTTAACAGAACTTATCGCGTTTGTCCCCTTGTTTGTTATGTAATAGGAATCCGTGCCCATTATGTCACCAACCTCGTTTACGCTTATCCCGCGATTTAGCTGGTCCACGTCAAAAAGCTGCATTTCGTTATTAGCAACATTAAACACCACCGTCGACGAGTTGTATGCAAACGCCGTCAAATTCGTCTGCGAATAAGTCAAACTGCTGAGCGTTGCCTGGAGGTAGACTGCGTTTCTAGGCAAGACTACTGAACCGTTGAAAGTATCAACAGTCGTCAAGAGACTCGGAAACGTTGGAAAAATCACACCGAACTCGGTGGCATTCTGAGAGTTCTGTTCAACCAGAGCGTTTGAAAACAAGATTTGAACGCTGAAGGCTTGCGGCGCGCCCTTTGAAAAATCCACTTTTATACCGTAGAAGCCGATATGATCTTCCAACGGTTCGCTCAGGCTAACGGGAAAAGTGTTGGACTTGTTGCTAGCGTCAAGAACGAGGCAATGTAGAACGTAAGGGCCAAACGCGTATGGGAAACCGAGCAGAAAGCTGTTGGGCGCTTGCCCTGATAATTTTACTGTATCATTCATCAAAACATAGCCGTTGGACAAGACGCTTATCGTGTGGTCGACGTGTTGTATAGTGTAGTTCCCGTCTGCCCTGACGTTTCTGGCGTTGAATGACATTGAGACAAATAATATCATGGCTACAGCCAGCATTGTGAACGCCCATGTTGCCTTTCTCAAGCGGTTGTCCTCCACTGCATTCCCTAAAGTTTTAGGCTTCCTATCTATTGATGAGCCCATTTATTTACTTTTGCAGATAGACCACGTGCGTCACGTATATACTTACCCATTGAAGGGAACAATGAAAATCAATACCGGAAACTTCGGTGCTTTTCTTGTTAGAGTTCTCCGTGTTTGAGGTAGTAGTCCTCTTCTTTCTTTGCTCCGAAGCTTCTGACACCTTTCTCCTTGAGCTGCTTCTTCAGCTTATGAGCGTACAGTCCATCGATTTCGCCTCTCTTTTCGACGTAATCAATGATCTCCTCTGCCTGCTCCGTCGTGTCGCATCTCCGAATGAAGTCTATGACATCAGGTGCGTAGTGAACGAATCTTTCTCTCGTGACATGCCTTTCTCCAGCCTCATCGTCTGTTCGCACAGAATTGACTGAGACTTTGTTCTCGTCCGATCCTAATTCTTTGGCCAAGTTTGGAAACATCTTCTTGAAGGTTTCCTTTTCAGGCTCCAACGTTGCACCTTCAGAGCTGGCTGTGTTTCTTCACCCATTTATGGAAAACGCAAATATTTAAACGTCCTTTTTGGTCTGTCATCACTTGGACATAGGTTTTTACCGTTCAGGAGGAACGAACCTCCGAGTTGGGGTTTCTTCAAGAACTTTCCCAAGTTCCCGCAAACGGAGACCAACTATTTCGTCGCCGTACACTTCGCATTTCTCCTTGAGACAGGCTTCGTCTGGACTGTGAACAAGAATCTCAACCTGCTCTTTAATCGGAGATTCCGCGTGAATGTGGAAAGAACCTTTCTTCTTTCCCCTCTTCGTAACGTTGACCCATTCAGACCGTAGTATCTTTAAGCCTGTTTGTTCAACCGCCTTCAAGACTTCTTCAGGTTCTTCATAATGAACTATTATGTCCAAGTCGCTATCGTGGTGAATCGTGCCACGCCACACGCTTCCAACCAACAGGGGGTCGAACCTCTTCAGAATGTTCATGATCCTAAAAGCTTCTTTGCGCATCCTGACCAATCGTTCCTGTCTGGCAACCCCCTCATTCTCCTCTGCGATCCTGTCAATTTCCATGGCAACGTCAAGGTTTGTCGGCATGAAGTGAAGCCCAAACGTTTTTGCAGCCTTCAACTTGGCCTGCTTGTACTCTTTCTCAACTCCGTAGTAAAGAAGATTAGCAGCTTCTATGGCGACCTTTTGTCTTGAACTCAAAGAATCGGCGGTCAACGCGTCACCGACGAAAACTGCGTTCAACGCGGAACTTAAGCTTAGCGCTTGAGAATCTGCTCATAAAGTTCTAACGTTTTCTCGGCTATCTTGTCCCACGTGAACTCGCTCAGAACCCTGCGTCTGCCGTTTTTTCCAAGCCATTTCCTTTTCTCATCACTTTCGAGGACGCTGTTTATGCCCCAAGCGATGTCCGACGGATTGTTCGGGTCAATGTGGTAACCGCACTGTTCCTCACCGCAGCAGACAACGATCTCTCGCATCCCGCTGATGCCAGCGGCGCCCACTACGACTGGACGCTCCATGCTCATCGCCTCCAGAACCACTATTCCGAAAGGTTCGTAGAAGCTTGGGAAAACCGCAACGTCACAGGCTGCATAGTGAAGGATGCGCTCTTCCTCAGGAATGAACTCAAAACGAAACTTTACGAAGTCACTCATCCTCGTTGCTTTGACCAGGTTCACCAAGTATTCCTGAAGGTCGCCGAGACCGACGATTACGAGTTTTACCTTCGGGTTTTTCTGCAAGATGTGCGGCAACGCCATCACAAGCTTATCGACACCCTTGACGCCCACAAGCCTGCCTATGAAGAGAATCATGAAATCGTCGTCCTTAATGCCGTACAGTGCTCTAACCTTCTTGATCTGCTCAGCAGTCACGGTCCCTGGGTCGTATTTCTGCGGGTCAACTCCATTGTAAGCAACCTGAATTTTCTCTTTCGGAAATCCGAGGCCTATTAGCTCATCCTTCATCGCATAAGAAACTGTCACAATCAGGTCAGCTGCTCTTGCCGCGTGAAGCTCGATGTTGCTCACCGTGATAGAGCCGTTTCCAAGCGTTCTTCCTTTCTCTGTTGAGTGAACGTGGAACGCAAAAGGCAATCCTGCCTCTTTCCTAACAGTCATTCCGCCTATAGCAGAAAGCCAGTCATGAGCGACGATGAGGTCGAATTTTATGCCTTCCTTTCTTATCAGCTCATTAACGAGCTTTGCAGCGCTCAGATAATTGTACACGAGAATTTTCGAAAACAGCTGAATCCCCCTGCCCCACTTTTTTATGTCCTCTGCGACCACGTCAGGCAGCGAGTCAGAGATGTCAATGTGCAGCGGCCGATGAATTTCGATACCGCGCCATATCTCCCGCGTCGGTAAACTGCCAGCATCATCATTCATTGTGAAGACTGTAACATCATTGTCTGTCAGAACAAATTTCCTAGTGATCTCAGCCGCGTAGGTGCCCAAGCCGCCAACGATCTTCGGAGGGTACTCATAAACAAGGACAGACAGCTTCATTACCTTTCACCAGTCCACTCTACCGACAATTCCTTAATGGTTATTGAACAATGGTTTATTTACCTTGCTCACTCAGCATACACTTCAGATCGTATTGAGGGTCATCCACCCCCGAATAGAGGCCTTGTCAACCAAAGAAGTACAAGCATCAAATTGTCATTTAAGGCAGATTCTCAAAACGGAGAATTGTGAAAAACCTATTAGGCAGGTGCAACACACTTAGGTGAAGTGCAACATCATGAGTGTATCACCTGTTAAACGTTTGGTTCTTGAAACCATGTGGATGCTTGACAAGCCCGCAAAAGCGACGGAAATAGCTAAAGACACCGGTGTGAATTTTCCCGCGGTCATGATGCACATCATAGGACTCTCCAAGATGCAATGCGTAACCTCACCTGAAAAGGGGATCTATGTCATAACAGAGAAGGGAAAGAAGACTCTAGGCATTCCTGAGGTTGACAAAGAAAAAGCTGCAGAAATCTTGAAATATTTGCCCGCAGAAAAATCGTTCCGCTTCTACGCAGACATTGGAAAGCCTTTGAACGTTTTTGCGGCGAGCCTCGGAGACTTCTGTGAAAAGATACAGAGAATCGACGTAGGCTCGATAGAGTTTCACATAAACCGTGGGGATTTTGAAGCGTGGTTCACTGATCTGGGCGATATTGAACTGGCGAGGAAGACACTGCTCGTCAGAGGACAGAAGATGAACGGGGAAGACCTTCGGAAGAAGCTCTACGAGGTCGCAAAAAAGCGATTTGAAGAGCTGGCCAAGGTTAGAGGTGCATAGGGCCGCGCTCTAGCGCGCGTCGTCTTTCTAGCCACGCTTGATTACAGAACTTCCTATTCGCTCATGTTTTGCTCCGTTGATTTTAAAAGAGTTCCGAAGAGAAAAACAATAAGGCCACCATCAACCAAACAGTACTCCTAGAGTTGAAAAGTGAGGGCACTTGAATGGATGAGTTAAAAGTTGTCTCTGCAAAGATTCCTGAAAACGTCTACGAGGAAATGCTCCTGCGAGTGCCAGAAGGAGACCGCAGCAATTTCATTCGAGACGCCATAATGGAAAAGCTGCAGAAAACGCCCAGACCAGACAGAGTTTTGGAGCTAAAAAACCGCGTAGACAAGATGGAGAAGAACTTGTCCGAGATCAGAAAATACCTAGCAGACCTAGAACTGCTCACCTATGAGCGGGGAACAACGAACCCTCATACGTTTGCCCTAGACGAGATAGACCACAAAATAGTCGATTATTTGCTGCATTACAAGGGCGCCACCACGCCAGAACTGGCAGAATACTTGAAGACAAACAGGTGGCTCGTCCTGAACAGGCTTAGAAGAATGCAGAAAACTTCCAGAAAACAGCTTGGAAAACACATAATAGAATACTATCCTGGAGAAAAATCTGGGAAAAAGAAGGCCTGGTGGATAAACGAAGAACTAGTCGAAACGTAATCCGACATAGCAAGAATTAATTCGGCTACGCTTCACTGTATTCTGAGGGCCCGTAGCCCAGTCTGGATTAAGGCGTCGAATCAAGAAAAAGGATGCGCAAGCCTCCGGGCACGACAGATGGAAGAAAGCCGGAGAACAGGGGTTCAAATCCCCTCGGGCCCGCCATCCAATCAACGGGCAAGCTTGTTTAACGCGTTCTTTCCTAGATTGTCTTCGCCTATTTTGAAAGTCTCTGGCTCGTCTTTCTTCAGTATGGCTCTTAGAGCTTCAGCATCAAGTTCGTTAACGAGTTTGGATATTTCTTTTTTCGCTGAGTTAACATGTTTTTGCAGTAACGCCTTGTCCTCGTACACTCGTCCGGCGAGAGAGCATATCTTATCCATCTTTATGAACCATTCAATTTTTGAAGCCTCTGTTTTTATGTCGAAGGTTATCGGTCCGGCGACGCATGTTTCAGGTTTCACAGGGTGAATGAGACATTTCTTCGTCTTCTTATCGTGAAAGACACAGTAACCGTCTGCGGTCAATCGTGGAAAAACGTATTCTGCCTCGACAAACGGCTTCTCGACGCCAATCTTGTTCGCTCTGAGATAAGCCTCTATGATTTTCCTGCGTTTGTCTGTCACCGGAGGCGTCGTTTCATGGCAACAGCTCCAAACAGTGATGCATCGACTGCACGTGTCGAAAAAATCGGTCTGCCTCTTGCTTTCGGTTCTTGAGGACATAGAGTTTCTCCGTCGCTGCTTTCAGAAGTGGGGTTGATCGTCAATAAGACTTTCTGCAAGTTTTGAATAACCGTTGATTATGGCTTTCCTGAGATCTGTTTTCTGCCCTCTCACCTGGACCTTCTCCCGCACGATTTCTAGTAAGTTCCCTTTGTTATTCTTTTCCTTATTATCAGCAGACTTCTCTTCAGACGCATTTTCGAAAGCAATTTTCAAAAGAGACAGAGAGACTTTGCGTGCGGTTCTTAGCGCACGCGGGAAAATTCACGCTCTAGCCCCAGTACTTCTAGGGTTTTGTGCGTAGTTTCCGCCTGTGTTTAGTCGTTGTTCAAAATTTGATATAAACGTAGTAGTTAGTCTTAAATATAGCAGCCGCAATACGAAACCTTTCAGTTACCTGGTGTCAAATGGGTGCTGGTCGTCTCTAACATCGACCTAACGACAGATCTGCCAACGATGAAGCCATCTGCGTTCCTCAAATCGTCGATTAAAGATTTTACTCTCAACCTCAACACCGACTATCGCTACATGAAAACGGGCTACTACGTGTCAATGCACGCAGAGGTTTTAGGCAATCCGGTGATTCCTTCAACGGAAAGCATAATTGACGCCAGCAGAACGCCGATTTTACTGCTTAAAGCTTCAAAAGCTGGGATTCCCACTCTGCCCTATTTGATGACAAGTTCTGTTAAACAGGTAACATCTCAGTTCGCTTTTCCAGTTGTCGTCTTCGCGGTCAACCCGTTCTCCTACGAAGGCTACAAAACCGCTGGAAACAGAAGCGCCCTGTACAGGGCCGTTAAGAGTCTAAGCATGAACTACAAGTTCGCCGTTTGTGTGCAGCCGCTGAAGGGTGAGATGCTTTCGTTCAAATCTATCTTTGGAAAATGTGACCATAAGGCAGAGGTTGCAAAGATTTCGGAGAAGATCTATGAAACCTTCAAGATCCCCATGTGCAAACTTCACGTTCAAACCATTGAAGACAAAGCCTACCTGTGTGGGCTCCAGCCTCTAAGAATTGAGGAGGTTTTCGCGTCGGATTTGGAAACGGTTTCGACAGAGATTTTTCGGATGTCGAACAAGGGTGAACACCTAGTTGGCTAGGATAGCCTGTTTCGTCGAGAAATACAACTTCTCTGATCTGAGGGAAACGCGGGCCCTAGAGAATTTCAAGCGCACTGCAGAGGAAAGGGGACATGCGTTCGACTTCATGTTCAGAGATGGCATCTCAGAAATCCCGAAGTACGACGCGGTTTTCATAAGGGCGACGACGGACCCTCTTTTCACGGCCTACGTGGTTTCGAAAACAGCGTGGGAGCTGGGTCTGAAGGTGGTCGACGACCCGGAATCGATACAGATCTGCGGGAACAAAATCCACTTGTACGACCTTTTCGAAAAGTACGACATACCAAGTATCCCAACACTCTTCCTGGACAAGAATGAGATGCATCACAAACGGTTCTTGGAGATCTTTGAAAACCTTGGAAAACCAGTAGTTGTGAAAGCGCCATACACGAGCTTCTCAAGATACGTGGAGAAAGTTGCTTGCGAAACAAGCTTCCGCGACGTGGCTAGAAGATTCTTCAGAAAATCTGACCTTCTCGCCGTCCAAACGTTCATGCCTACCTCTTTCGATTGGAGAGTCGGAGTCCTGAATCGCGAAGTCCTGTACGTGTGCAAGTACATGATGCCTAAGGGCAGGTGGAAGCATGGTGCCAAACTCAGAGGAAAGCCAACCTTTGTCTGGGGCAGGACGTTCTCGCTTAGAAGAGAAAACGCGCCTACACCGCTTAAGGAACTGGCTTTGAAGGCTTGCGAAGTGATCGGACACGGACTCTACGGCGTGGACATCAAAGAAGCTGACGGCAAATACGTGGTAGTTGAAGTTAACGACAACCCGAGCATCTACGCCGGCTACGAAGACTACAGAAACAAGGACCTGTACGGAAAAATCATAGACTATCTGGTTGACTAACCCTCGTTTCCATCAAAGCGTTCACTCAGGACGCGATTGTTTTATAAAAAGCTGAGCGTACATGCGTATTGGAGTGGTACGATGGTTCACGTTGCAGTTGCTGGAACAGGCCGCGTAGGTGGCCAAGTGGCTTTCACCCTGATCTTCGAAAGATACGTGACTAAGCTGTCACTCGTCGACACTGCGCCAAGAGTTGCAGAGATGACGAAAGAAGAGATGCACCACGCAATCGCTAGCCACGGCTTTGATGTGGAGATCAACGCCTACGAAAACAGCAAGTCAGTTGAAGACGCAGACTTAATAGTCATAGCTGCTGGGTTTCCTAGAACGCCAGAAATGAGCAGAAGAGACCTGGCAGCAAAGAACGCGGCGGCTGTGCAGCAAGTAGTAGCGGACACAGTTGACAACAACCCCGACGCTTGGTATTTTGTGATAACCAACCCTGTTGACGCAATGACTACTCTGGCCAACAAAACCGCACGAGGCTTAAGGTCCATCATAGGAACGGGCACAAACCTTGAAACTTCAAGGTTCAGAACCATTCTGTGTCGAGAACTGAAAGTGCCAATCGGCGCCGTTGAAGCCTACGCGGGCGGCGAACACGGAGAAGCGGCAGTTCTTCTGTGGAGCACAGTCAAAATCAACGGGCTGCAATTAGAGGAGTACTTGAAGAAAACAGGAAAGAAGCTTGACAGAGGAATCTGTGACAACTACGTGAAAGAGGTAAGCCGACAAGTCATAACTTTTCTGGGCGGAACAAGGTATGGCCCAGCAGGCTCTTTCATAGAAATAGTCCGGGGAATTCTGTTGAACACAGGGAAAGTCATAAGCTATTCCAGACCGACAAAGTTTGAGACGACGCCTGAACCGGTTTACGTCACGGTGCCAGCGCGAATCGCAAAGTCTCTTGGACCTGACCTGTGGGACCTGCTCGCTAAATCAGAACAAGAAGCCATCAAAGAAGCTGCTGGAATAATCTACAAGACCTACTGCGAAGCTGTCGGAGGAAAGAGCTGACTTTGAGAGAAGCTGTTGAAGACTACGCTTTCTCTGAAAAAATGACTGTCGACGAGCTTGTCTCGCAGATGGAAAAAGCCTGGGGGTTCACAGCCGGAAAGTTAGCCGTGGGCCTAAACATCATGGAAAGGATGGTTGAAGACAAAAAATGTGTAAAATTCCTTTCCTTCACGGGAAACCTAGTGGCCACCGGAACAAGAGGCGCCCTCAAGGAGCTTGTGAAAAGAAAGCTCGTTGACGTTGTCGTCACGACCTGCGGAACCGTTGACCATGACGTCGCGAGGTGCTGGAAGAACTACTACAGAGGCTCATTTCTTATGAGTGACGCAAGGCTTCACGGAGAAGAGATCAACCGCTTAGGCAACGTTCTCGTCCCAAACGAAAGCTACGGCATGATAATCGAAGAAAAGATGCGGTCCCTGCTTCAAAGCTTGTGGCAAAAAGGAATCAAAGAGTTGTCATCAGGCCAACTTTGCCGAGAAATAGGGAAGAGCATATGCAATGAGAGCTCCATCCTCTACTGGGCCGCAGAGAACAAGATACCCGTCTTCGTGCCAGGCATCACAGACGGAGCCGTTGGATACCAAACGTGGCTTTTCTCACAGGACCACGACTTCAGACTCAACCCTTTAAAAGACTGTGGAGAGTTGAACGAGATTGTTTTTGAAGCGAAGAAAAGTGGCGCTTTGCTCGTGGGCGGTGGAATATCAAAGCATCACACGTTGTGGTGGAACCAGTTCAAAGGTGGTTTAGACTACGCGGTGTACATCAGCACTGCTGATGAATGGGACGGCAGTCTATCGGGCGCCAGACCGCGAGAGGCCGTGTCATGGGGAAAAATAAGCGAAAAAGCGAGAAAGGCGATGATTGAAGGCGACGCTTCCTTGATTCTGCCGTTGATGGTGAGTGCACTCATAACAAGAATTGGCAAGGCTAGGAGACGCCGCTGAAGAGCCACGACATGTCTGGGGCTTTCCTCTTCGTCTTAACTCTCTCGCAAAGCGCATGCGTAATCAGAGGCAAAGCTATCGTCGCGTCGCAATAGCACACTGCTCTCTCTCCGCCCTCGTCGATTTTTCCCCAGCTTATAGCCTCTTCCAAGGTGCACCCTGACAAGCCGCCCCACTGAGGCGAGTCCGAAGTGATCTGAATCGCGTACTTGTGCGGGTAGTAGTACTCCTTCAGGCCTTTGCGAAGATGGCCCCTCCTTCCTGGCACTCCTTTATCGTTTGTTTTAGGCGAGACAGATATGGCAATAAGCTGCGTGAAGTCTTTCGGCACGCCGCCGCCTATGTAAACGACGCCGACGTTCTTGGTTTTCTCTCCTATGCCTACGAACTGGTCGAACTCCTTCACTTGATCTAGCACGACCGAGTGCCCCGCGTTCTTTGCCATGATGAATGCTTCCCCATAAGCACTGTCGGTTATGGCTGGGCAGAACACTGGAACCTTGTTCTCTGCCGCTGTGGCAGCTATGCTCTTCACGCCCTTTTCGCTCAAGTATTTGCCGAAAACGTAGAGAAGCTCCGATGAAGTGTACGCATAGTCCTTCTTCAACTTCATGAGGCCCTCAGTCATGAGCAGCTCCATCTCTCGATAGTCCGTTTCTTTCCCGAAAACATCGTAGTACCTGTTCACATCCGCTTTCAGAAGCTCCTCATCATTAACATGTTGAGAACCTTGCCAATAACCGAAGCCCATAGCATCTACGATGTCCTCGGAGACGTTGGCACCTGTTGAAACAAGAACGTCAATGTAGCGGTTCTCAATCAGCCAGTTGACGATCTTCCACTGGCCCGCAGTGCTCATCGAACCCGCAAAACCCATTATGATCGTGAGCTCTTTTTCTTTTAGCATGGCCTCCCAAACGTCGACAGCTTCTCCAAGCTTTCTACCCTGATAAGCCGTCTTGCCCATCTCGGCCAGAAGCTGGGAAACACTCTTTTTGCCAACTTCAATGGACTGAACTTTTCTCTTGAAGTAAGATTCCTTCATAACAGCGCCCCACTTCAGATTATTCGACCTGTATATGAAAGTTTCTTTTGAGAAAAGATGGAGACTGAAAGTGCGAAGGCAGCAGGTGGGATAGGAACTTGTGCTGACGCTGCGGTAATGATCGAGGCGGAGCCAGCAGGATCGGGACAAGCTCCGCGACATCTGTGGTCAAACGTACGAAGCGTGGACTTTCACATTCTCTCCGGGGCCAACACACCGATTAGGTTCAATGCGTTCCGAAGCACTATCTTGACAGAGTCGGTCAAGGCGAGTCGTGCATCGCTGAGCCCTCTAGGCTTTGCGTTTATCACTGGAAAGCGCTCGCGTGCGCTGTAGAAGGTGTTGAACTTGTCCGCTAAGCTGTTTGCAAAGTCAGCGATGAGGTTGGGTTTGAGGTACTCCGTTGCCTCTACGAACGTGTCTGGAAAACTGGCCAACGTGATTATCATTTCGCGCTCCAGATCTTCTTTCAGTTGTTCATACGCTGGTTCCGCAGGGTTCCTAGCTGCTTTTCGCAAGATGCTGCAGGCTCGCGCGTGGGTGTACTGAATGTAGGGTGCGCTGTTTCTTTCAAAATTGAGGACGCGGTCCCAAGTGAACATTACTGGTTTCGAAGTGTCAACCTCGACGAGCGCGTAGCGCACCGCACCTTTTCCCACGAAGTCCGCGATCTTCTGTTTTTCTCCGTTCGAAAGTTCTGGAGAGCGCTTCGAAACCTCTTCGTACGCTCGTTTTACAGCTTCGTCTAAGACTTCGTCAAGAGTAATGTAACGCCCTCTGCGACTGGACATCTTATAGCCTGGAAAAGTGACCAGGTTATAGGCGAAGTGAACCAGACTGTCTGCGCACTTGCCGTAACCCAGAGCGTGCAGGGCTATTCTCAGCTGCAGCTGAGCGAGGCTCTGTTCCATGCCTATGACGTTGATAACTTTCTCGGCTTTTTCAAACTTGAGCAAGGTGTAGGCAACGTCCCGCGTTGTGTAAAGCGTCGTACCGTCAGCGCGCACGAGAGTCAAAGACGGAATATCATGGCCCTCCCTTAAGCCGAGCCGCTGCCAGAGGCCAAGTTCTCTCACGACTCTTTCAGCGTCGAATTCCAGAACCCCGCCCTCAGCGTGAGTGAACCGAGACTTCTTGAGTTGCCGCAGAACCTCTTCAACTCGCCCGCTCCACACCAGGTCGCTTTCCCAGTCCCAAGAATCTATGACAACACCGATCTTGCCCAGCGTTTCCCTGAAGCCTTCCAGACACAGTTCGCTGACCGTCCTGACGAGGGCCTTGGCTTTTTTGTCCGCCGCCTCATACGCCTGATTGAGAATTTTTATCGCGGTCTCTGGGTTTTCGTCCTCGCCGATCCTCGTCAACAGCGTTTCGAAAAGTTCAGGATACCTGCCCTTCAGGTCTGCGGCGACGGCCATCCAGTCGTCCAATTCCCTAGTGAACTTCAGAGTTTCCTCGTCCGCAGCGACAGTTTTTGCACGCTCAAGCTCTCTTTTCAGGCGGTTGATTTCGACGAAGCAGCTCGTAATAGTGTAAATCTTGCCGATGTACTCATCGGGTTTCTCGTCTGGCTTCGGCTTGCCCAGTTTCTCGTAACCATAGGCGATGACTGACGATTGACGGCCGACGTCGTCGATGTAAAAGTGGCGATGGACCGTGTGCCCCCTAGACGTGAGCAGTCGGGCAATAGTGTCCCCGAGAACCGGGTTTCGAGCCGTCCCAACCGTTATGGGGTGAAGAGGGTTGGCGCTCGTGTGCTCCACGATGATTTTGAGGGGCTTTTCGGTCTTGATGAAGCCATATTCTGCGTCAAGTTTTCTCACAGAGTTCAGAGCTACCTTTGAAAATTTGGCGAAGTCAACATGGAAGTTCACGTAGCCTCCGCCGGCTGATGAGACTTTTTCAACGAGAATGAATCGCGATTTATCGATGGCTTTGACCAGATGCTCCGCCAGATCAAGTGGTTTTTGACTCACTTTTTCGGCGAGCTCAAAGCACAGTGAAGAAGCCAGCTGACCGTACTCGAGGTTCGGCGGTTTTTCCAAGGCCAAGTCTGTGATTTGGACTTCGGGAAGAAGCTTGTTCAAGGCGTAGGTCAGGCTGGTTTCGCATTCTGACCGGAAAGCGGCGAACGGGTTTTCGACGATCTTGGGCACTTGTCAACGGCTCCACAATTCTCTAAGCTTTTAAGAGGTGAAGTGATATTTTAGCTTGAGAAACGATCGCCAATTTCGGCATGGACACAGACGGTATGAAGACGAGAATAATCTTTTCAGAAAAGTGCTTGACGTACGGGTCTTGGCATACGGAAGGCCCGGAGAGGGTTCGCAAGGCTCAAAGTATTCTGAAAGAGAAGGGCTACAGTTTCGTGACGCCTGAGCCCGCCGCAGAGGAAGAACTGCTGAAGGTTCATGATCACGAGTACCTTTGGTTGTTGAAGAAGGGTTTGGTTGAGGATGATGACACTCCGGCCTACGACAACATCTTCGAGCTTGCCAAGCTTTCAGCAGGCGGGGCGATTCTGGCTGCTAAGTTGAAAGGGTTCAGTATCATGCGTCCTCCAGGCCATCATGCTGGGGTAAGCGGCGTAGCGTTGGGCGCGGCTACGCGGGGGTTCTGTTACTTGAACAACGTTGCGATAGCTGTGAAGTATCTTGGTAAGCCTACTCTGATTTTGGACATTGACGGGCATCACGGGAATGGAACGCAGGAAGTCTTCTACGGAGACAACATGGTCATGTATGTTTCTCTTCATCGGCATCCGAACTTTCCTGGAACAGGCACCGCCTCCGACATGAACTGCCTCAACTTTCCACTTCCGCCTGACTGTGGAGACACGGTTTATTTGAAGACTCTTGACAAGGCTCTGGGCGCGGTGGACACGCGCAAGTTTGAAGCTGTGGCTGTTTCGGCAGGGTTTGACACCTACGCAGGAGACTTAGCTTCGCTTGGCTTGTCTGAAAAGGCGTACAGAGGAATTGGCAAGAGGATCGCGGCGTTGCAGAAGCCCACATTCTTCGTTTTGGAGGGCGGCTACAGAGGACAACACGTTGGAAAGGCCATAGACGAACTGTTGAGAGCATATGAAGATGTTCGCTGAACTCGTCTACGTGAAGGCCAGTATTCGTTTACTTGATTAGCTTCTTTTTCATCTGGTTTATGCTTAAGAGGAAGAAAGCAAGTGTGACTATGCCAATCCAAACTATGCTGAGGAGCATCGTCGGGTCGAAGTTTCCAAACATTAGTCCTCTGGCAAGGATCACGGTGTGCGTTAAGGGGAGAACTGCCTGTGCCAGAATCTGCATGAATTGAGGGAGGATTGTTAAAGGAAAGAAGGTTCCGCTCAGCAGGAACATCGGGGTTATGAACAGGAACCCTGGGTAGTTGAAGAAATCTATGTTGGGCGCCAGCGCTGTGAAGCACATTGCTATCGCCGAAAACATCAACCCAGCAAAAAAAGCAACGATTGGAAGCAAGAAGACCAGTGGACTTGAGACTAGCCCAAAGGCAGCTACGACGGCCAAGACTATGCTTGAACTGATCAGACTTCTGGTTGCGCCCCAGAACAGCTCGCCTGCTATGACTTCTTCAATGCTTATCGGCGTGGTGATTATAGCGTCAAAGGTCTTCTGATAATACATTCGGACAAACGAACCGTATGTACATTCGAAGAATGAAGAGTACATGATGGAGATGGACACCAAGGCTGGTGCGATGAACTTGACGTAGGAGTAACCGAGTTGCGTAGCCGAGACGAAGCTTCCCAGTCCGAAGCCCAATGCTGCAAGGTAGAAGATGGGTTCAAGCAGAGGCGGGAAAAAGTTGACTTTGTACGTTTTCATGAACACGTCAAAGTTTCTGCGCCAAACCTTCCAGACTCTGTAGGTCAACTCGGGCAGTTTGAAGCTGGAGGCAACGCGGCTGGACCTTTTCATTCTCTGAGCTTCCTCCCGGTCAGTTTCAAGAAAACGTCCTCGAGGTTAGCGTTCCGAACGGTGGCACTCCTCGTTGGAAAATCTTCGAGAAAGCTGGCGAACACTCCATGAGGCTCAGTGGCAAAAACTTGGATCCTGTCACCCACGATTTCCAGCCGAGCGTCTGGGAATTTATTTTTGATCGCTGCCACGGCTTTGTCATCGTAATCGACTTCCATAACTTCTTCTCCAACGTGTTTTCTGACTAGGTCTGTCGGAGTGCCTTCTTCGATGATCTTGCCATTATCCATGATCAGTGTGCGGTCGCACAGTTCAGCCGCCTCATCCATGTAATGCGTCGTCAAGATTATGGTCACCCCCGATTTCTTCAGGCTTCGAACCTTGTCCCAGATCAAGTGACGCGCCTGAGGGTCAAGCCCCGTCGTAGGTTCATCCAGCAAAAGTATCCGCGGTTCGTTGATCAATGCCCTAGCGAGAATTAATCGGCGTTTCATGCCAGTCGACAGTTGAGCAATGATGACATCGCGTTTTTCTTCCAACTGAAAGAACTTAAGCATCTCCTCAGCTCGCGCGCATGCATCACGTTTCGAAATGTCAAAGTAGCGGGCATAGACGGTCAGGTTGGTTATGACGCTGAAGTCTGGGTCGAGATTTTCTTCCTGAGGGGAGACGCCTATCATCTTCTTTATTTCTCTCGGGTTTTCGGACACACTTATTCCCGCCACCGTTAGCTTGCCTGACGCGGGGGGCAAGACACAGTGAATCATTTTGATTGTTGTCGTCTTTCCCGCACCGTTGGGCCCAAGAAAACCGCAACATTCACCCTTGAAGACTTGAAAGTTTATGTTATCCACCGCAACGAAATCGTCATACTTCTTCGTCAGGTTCTGCGCCTCGATGAGGACTTCTGAAACCATAAGGTTCCTTCCAAGAGTCTACCTCATGCATACAGCACGCGTTCTTAAGAGAATTTCTTCTCACTCCTCAACGTGCTTGAGCTCCTCTATCCCCAGGTACCTATTTGCCAAGGAGCGCGCACGCAGACACTTCATACAAGGTTTTGGCGGGCCCGCAGGGATTTGAACCCTGGGTCTCCGGCTCCGCAGGCCAGCGTCTTAATCCACGAAACTGGAAAATTCGTGTCGGACTCTGGTATCCAGACTAGACTACGGGCCCGAATACAAGGACGATTCGCAAACGAGATAAACCTTATCCCACCAAAAATCGAGCAAACCATCATCAACACAATGATAGCACTAAAAGCCGACGGAATCAAAGAAGCAACACGCACACATATAGACTGCAAACTCAGACAACTCGCAAGAGAAACCGACATAACAAACCCCGAAGCCGTCAAACTATACATAGCAGAAGCAAAGAACCAAAAAACAAAAAGACCCCTCTCAGACGAATCAAAAAACAAGTTCCTCTACGTCTATGACAAATACTGTCAAAAACAAGGTATCACGTGGAACAAGCCATACTACAAAACAGAAGAAAAAACCCCACTAATACCAACAACAGAAAACGTAAACGCAATAATAGACACAGCAACCGAACACTATTCCATAATCTTCACACTCCTAGCAGAAATAGGAGCGGAAGGAAAAGAACTAGAAAACGTCTCACAAGCCGACATAGACCATGAACAAGGACTAATCAGCATCAGAGGACACAAAGGCCACGCATCAGGCACATACAAACTCAAAACCCGCACAGCCGAGATGCTCAGAATCTACCTACACAAAAACCCACAAGAACACCCATTCCCAACATCAGAAATAATGGGCGACATCTGGAGACGAACAAGAAAAAGAGCATCACAAAAACTATGCAAACCAGAACTAAACAAAATCCACCTACAAAACCTCAGAAACTACTCAGGCGCACAACTCTACTACAAAACACAAGACCCCATAGCAGTAATGCGCCACCTAAGACACAAAAAACTAGAAACAACAATGCACTACATAAGAGGAATAACAACAGGCGGAGAAGAAGAATACACTTGCAAAGCCACAAACAACAAAACAGAAGCCGTACAACTAATCGAAGCAGGATACCAATACGTTAACGATATAGACGGATACAAACTCTACCGAAGACGCAAATAAAAAACAAATCCCCCTTTTTCTATTCAATATCATGCTTAACCGCTATGTCGCGCTCGCATCACGCTCGCGCTCCAACCCACAAAAGAATCACCTAAACAACATACGCGCTTTAATACAATCTTAAATACTCCGAACGATCATTCGAATTTATGAGTGAAAAGACACATAATGAGGATAATTCCGTTACTTTCACTAATGCCCAATTCAAGGAACTGCAGAAATTCTTGCAGAACTATCTTAGAGTTATGGCTCTAAGTGGCACAAAAGAAAATGAAACAGATCGGAATGTGTGGCTTCTAAATTCAGCCAATTACAGTCAAGAGGAAATTGGGAGAATCCTTCATCTTTCCCAGCCTACAATAAGTCGAATTCTAGCAGGAAAAGCTTCAACAAAGAAGGAAGAAAAATGAGCCGATCCAAAAAGGAAGCAAATCAAACGATCTCTATAGAGCCAAGACAGTTCAATACTATCATTAAGGCAATACAGAATCTGACCAAAGTATACGCTTCTGGACAAATAAGGCGTGACGCTGGAACAACGGCGAATGCGCGCTTTCTGAGAGTGTTTGATTTCTCCGAACAAGAGATAGCTGATTTACTCGGAATTAGTCAGCCAGCTGTACACCAAGCTCTGTACAAAGATAAGAAGGACAAAACCAAGACTCCCTCAAAGGGATCAGATGACTCTTCCGAAAAAGCTTAGAGAGATTCTCTGCAAAAAATTACAGATCAAAGAGAGACAGCTACACAATCTTGTCGCAAACAAAAGAATAGAAGAAGGCATTACAGATCCAGATGTTGCACTTCTTCTGATTGCCCATGAAAACAAGATCAACGTTGCCAAACCTATGTTCTCGGTGCCAAGGCAAAAGATCGTGGAACTGAATCAACACTTAGAAACACAAAAAATACCAACTCAGGTTAAGGTTCCAACAACTCGAAAGGGAAGTCAGAAACGTCCTCAATCCTCAACTCGACGACTGTTACGATTCAAGGGGAAATATCCTCAAACCTTTTACAATACTCTTGAAGACGAGATCAACACAGCATACAGTAATCCGAAACTGCCGAATGCTACTTACATGCTAACAAGGAAGTTGATAGAAAATCTCCTTTACAACTTGCTTGAATACAAATTCGGGGTTCAAAACATATCGCTTTATTATGATATCTCCAATAGACGGGCGCATGATTTCGGAGTTCTTCTTAAGAATCTGAAGGAGCACAAACCCGACTTCGATCCTGATCAACATGTTTTGATAGAGAAATTTCTGAATATCGTTCATCCCTTCAGAAGAGACGTAAATTCGAAAGCTCATCAAGTGATTGAATACCTCGACGATATGAGGTATGTCAGAAAGGCAAAGATAGAGGACATGACACAAATCCTGTTGATCATGATTGACAGAGTCAAAACGAATCGACCGCATTAGCGCGCGCTACATCAACAAACAGAGCTACCGCTACCCATACGACAAACTCTCATCTACAACCCAATTAGGCAAACCATCAGACCCAAACAAATCATCAAAGAAATCGCACCTACTAGACGAATTGATGCTTGAATTAATACAAGCCAAAACAGCGCGCGCTAACAAAGCCCACGTTCCGCAAAAAGCCGAAACACCCTCAACCGCAAGAAGCACGAGCGAACGCGAAGATTATGCGCCGAAATACTCTTTCACATGCCTCTTCTGGAAGTATAGCAAGCAACCAATAACGTAGAGAAATGGACATGCCAAAACAAAGTCAGTCCGTATGCTCTCGAAATCAGGATATCCACCCATGAAATACACGCCAAAGTGTCCGAAGAGGCCCCACGAGTAGTAGACGACGCAGAGAAAAACAAACATCAGAATCCATACAACAACCGAAAAATGCCAACCAAACCGTACACCCCTCAAAATCGAAACTGCATCAACCAACAAGATAACCCCAAATCCCAGAACATAGGATTCAAAACCACTCCACGCAAACGGTCCCATTAACGCCGATACTAACCAAATACTAAGTGCCAAATAAAATAGCGCCAGTGCACTGAATATCGTCAGAATTCCCACTGTAGTAACACCCATCGGCCTGCTTCTAGTCATGCACTCACCTTTTTGACCTTCCTTCAAAAGAAGGCCACAGAACCGTCGTAGCCCACGCCAATGTGCGCCACATCTTTAATCAATGATTCCTTCATTATAATAATCTTGTGAAGCGCTCGCTAACGACGAGAAAACAAAATTTTCCGAGCAATATCACGAACAACCCTGTCAGCTCCACCCCGACAGCGCGCGCTCTTTTGTCTTTTTGTCATAAAGGTTTGACCAACAGAACAATGTAGTCTGAGTGAATCTCTGAAACCTTGATTTCTATTCCACCATATACTGAAGATTTGGAACCCATCTCGTATGTAGTATCGAGACTAACTGGATAGGATGTAAAATTCTGATTACTGGGCACAATAGAATCTTTGACATAGGATATCGTACCGACAAAAAACGCTTTCGTTTGGTCATTATACTGTCCATAAATTACCTCAGAAGACCCCCATGCAAAAGTGTATACAGTCGTTGCGTAACTCCCACTATCGGTGTATGAACCGTAGTTTCCCGATGGAACAACAACTTTAGTATAGGCTGACGGAAATTGATAAAGCGGATTAAGTCCTAGATAAGACAAAGCAAAAAAAGCAACTATTACAACAACTATTACAATCCCCAGCACTAGACCGACAGCTTTCCATTTTCTATTCACAATTTTCCGTTCTCCACTTAAACGTTCGCGCGCGCGCCCCAACACCAGACTACAGCCCAGTTTCGGCTTTAGCTAGCGTGGAATAATACAGCTTTTTCTTCTTAAACAGTTTTGCGCCGTCCGTGTATTCACAGCGCGCGAATATTAATGACTCTGAAGGGACTCGGGGTTAACGACGAACTACTAGGCAACGCGCACGCCCTTGCTTTTGAGACCTCTGTCAATGCTCTGTCAAGACTTGGATTCAGCGAAGTTTGTAGTTTTGTCTTCCGTCCGGTTTAGCCCTAGGCATGTTTATTGTGAATTGTGCTCCTTTGCCATGCGTGCCTGTTTCGTTGATTGTCCAACCATAAACCTCCATGATCCTTCCAATTAGGTAAAGCCCGTAGCCTGAGCCTTTGCCAGTGGTGAAACCTTCAGTGAAGAGCTTTGTTTTAGCATCCTTGGGTATGCCTACGCCGTCATCTTCATAGATTAGTTTCAGCTGACTCTCAGATTTTTCGTAATAGATTCTGATTTTTGTAAGCTTCTCGCCATACTTTAGCGAGTTATCAATCAAGTTGTAGAAGAATCGCTCCAAAAGCGAATCAGCCAGAACAGTTAACCCGTGGCACTCGTTCACGATCCTAAGCCCTTTCAAGTCTGAGAATAGGCTTACAGCCTTGTCAACCGTTGTCTCCACGTTCACGAAGCCTAGTTCCTCGATGCCTAGCCTCTCATAATCTTTGGCGAACTCGAATATTCTCACGATTTGTTCGCAAGCCGACTGCATGTCGTTGAAGTTTCCGAGAACGTCAGGATGATCCACTAGTTTCTTCTTGGTAAGGTAAATGTTGCCAGTTATTAAAGAGAGTTTGTTTCGAACGTCATGTCTCGTCAGTCCACCGACCACTCGAAGCTTCTCGTTCATAGTCTCCAGCTTTTTCTGAGTGTTCCTCAGTTCAGAAATGTCCTTGTATATGCCAATGTAGCCTGCGAGTCGGTCTTCGATGATTATTGGCGCAACAGATACGGAAACGGGTACGAGAGACCTATCTTTCCGTCTTCTCCACGTGTTTCGATGGGCGTAACCTTGAATTGCTTGGCAGTCTAGCGATCGTGCCTCTTTCAACTTGTCACTCGGCACTACGGCATCGTTGATGTGCTTTCCCTTGATCTCTGCAAGAGAGTATCCGAAAAGCTCCTCGAAGCGAGGGTTAATATCTGCAACGTGAAAGTCCCCATCGAGAAAGACTCCAGCTTCAGGACTGCCCACGAATAAAGCCTTGAATTTCGCCTGATTCTCTGCCATCGTCTTCTGGATCTTCGTGCGCTCTGTTACGTCGCGGGCGATGCCAAGCACCACCGTTTTGTCGCCAATTTTCGTTGGCACTGTTCTGATTTCCACCACGACCCATGTGCCGTCTTTTCGGTTCAATACAAGCTCGTCAGGTCCAGTCGACTTGCCCAGAGAGTTCAGAGCCAACAGTTTGACTGCTGTGGGTATTTGCTTCTTTGAGAGGAGGCCCAGTTGCAGAAAGCTTTTTCCGATAAGCTCATCTTTTCGGTAGCCAGTCATTTCCTCCGCAACTCTGTTCCCGTCTATGAAATGACCCGCAAGATCACTAATGTAGTAGGCGTCAGGCGCATTCTCGAACATGATTCCCAGTCGTTCATTTGAGCTTTTCAGGCACTCCTCAGTTCTGATTCTTTCTATGATTCGACCCAGTCTCTCGGCAACGGCGTCTATCAGCATTCTTTCCTCTTTAAGGAATGGACCTTCAGCAATGTCTGGCTTTTCCTCGAGGTAGCAGACTTCCACAAAACCTGCGCTCCTTCCCTGCACGTTGATTTCGGACTGCTGCCTCCAACGGGTCTCCTTGAAGTTGGATGTCACAAACTCTTGATCCTCGAGGACTACTCTTGCCCCAGTGATTTCAGGGTACTGCCAAGCTTCAGGAAGCAGATTCGTCGTCCCCTGCAATATGCCATCTAACGTAATTCTAGACGTTTCAACCAGCTTGGATATGCCATACAAGCAGCGGAGTTCCTTGGCACGTTCATTGAGGTCATAAGCAAGCCTGTTCTTCTGTTCTTCAGCTTTCTTGCGTTCAGTGATGGGTACGACCAGCTCCAGCACCGCTGTGATATTTCCATCTCTGTCCTTAACTGGCGTAGCCGTAATCTCTGACCAGACAGTTTTTCCGTCTACATCCTTTCCCACTTGTTCGTGAACAACCTTGGCTTTTCCAGCTTCAAAAATCTCTCGAACTCCACATCCTGGGCAAATGCTGCTTCTCTGATTGTAGACTGAATAGCAGATCTTGCCCTCCACATCGCCGAATATCTTCTTGAGAACGTCATTCGCCCAAAGGGTCCGGTAATCTTTCGAAATGATGGCAAGCCCCGCACCAATGCTTCTTGTAACCGTTTCAAGCCTATCTCTTTCAGCAAACGCCTCTTCCTCTGTTTTCTTGCGTTCAGTTATGTCCGTAAATATTGCTTGCACGGCTGGTTGCCCACCATATTCTATTCGAGCAGAAGACAGTTCAAGCCAAACAATAGTTCCGTCTTTTCTGATTCCGCGAACCTCGTATTGTGGCGGCACGGGCTTTCCTTCCAACCGATCTTTGAATCGTCCGAAAAAGAGCTCCCGATCGTCCTGATGCACGAGACCTATCGTCTGTTGAGGCGAGAGTGACAGCAATTCCTCAACACTGTAACCCAGAATCTTTGACATGGCAAAGTTAGCGAAGACCATATGAGGTATCGATCCTTGCGCGATCACTATTCCCTGCATTGATTGCTCGACTAGTGATCGGTATTTTTCCTCTCTTTCTCTCAGAAGTCGTTCCCTTTCTCTGCGCTCGGTCATGTCTCTGGCGACCACTGCTATCGTTGATTTGTCATATGCTTTCGAAAGAGAAGCTGAGCATTCTAATGGAATTGCCTGGCCTTTCTTGTTCTTGATTGTAATGTCAAGAATAGTTCTTTTACCAAGTAGAATATCTACGAACCTCTTCGTGAGGGTGGGCATCTCTTTGATAGGGAATATGCCGATTTTTGTGAAGTGCTTTCCCAAGAGTTCTTCTTTGGACCCGCCGAAGAATTCTACCGCTTTTCTATTGATCTCGATAATCCTTCCAGTTGTATCCAGATATATTAGACCGTCATCGACACTTTCGAAAATGCTTTTGAATCTCTCTTCTGACTCTTTGATGGCTTCTTTGGTCTTCTTCTGTTCTGTGATGTCAAGAACTATGCCGATTGTGCCTACGAACCGTCCATCATGATCAAGCAAGGGAGCACCTGAAATCAGAGTATTTCGAACCGTGCCATCGCTTCTGCGGAACTCTACTTCATAGCGGCTGGATTCTCCTTGCCGACGTCGATTTGTCTCATTTTCTATTCTTGCCCAGTTTTCATCGTCAGCTAATCTGCGCAGGCTCATGCCTGCAAGCTGGTCTTGTTCATAACCAACTATCCCTGCAAACGCTTTGTTGGCATAAACGATGTTCTCTTCAGCATCCACATACGAGATCCCTTCGACCGCATTCTGGTATATCGTTTGAAGCTTCTGGACTGTCTCCTTCATCTGGGCTTCTGCGAAGTGTTTCTCCACAGTAGACCGCAGACAATGCGCCAGTTCGCAATACACTGTTTCAGGATCGCCAGTCTTGTTAACATAATGATCAGCGCCCAGACTCCACGCCTTAACAGCAACTTCCTCCCTTCCTTTTCCAGTGAACATGACAAATGGGATAGTGTTTCCGTTCTTTCTCAGCATTTCCAGAAATTCAAGCCCATCTTTCCCAGGCATTTGATAATCTGAGACTACTGCATCGTACTCCGTCTCTTTCAGTTTGTTCAAAGCTTCTCCAACAGAACCTGCCGTATCAACGTGAAACGGCCCCTGCATTTCCAAGCATTGCTTCGCTATTTTCAAGAAACCAAGTTCGTCGTCAACATGCAAGACGCGAATCAGTTTGTTCTCACTAGAACCCACAACTATTTCGGCTCGAGACTGAACAGCAGATTCAACCATGCAAATCGCACTTCACACTGGCCATTACATGCACGTGCAACAGCAATGTTTCCTTCAATGCCTCGGTCCCGATTAACACTTGCGAATTCAAAATCAGTATTCAAAAACGACTCCAAACTCGACACATAATCAGTATTCAACCACATAAGAAAAGCGCGCGCAAATATCCTACCGTGTTTTCGCGTATCAGAAAGCGACCTTTGGCCGAGCAGATCAGACTCAAAAGGCACGTTGGAGACGGGGATATATTTGGATCCAAATATCCATGGTACGTTGAAACCTAGGAGGGGATACGTCTTTATCTACCAAGGACACGCCTCAAGCTCTGTGAAGGGCTACTCAGAATACACGACACAGCAAGGTCTTGTTCAGAAAAGCAGCGTGAGATTCAGGCATCATGGTAAGTTGGCATCGTTGGGGAATCCATTGCTTTCCCAATAGCCTCGAAAGCCGGTGTCGTTGGATACTTCCATCTTGGTTATCCACTTTATCCACTTGTACCCGTACTTGCCTTCGGCAACTAATTGAAACGGGTAGCCTTCTCGTGCCGGAAGGGTTACGTTGTTTATTTTGTAGGCTATCATTATGTTGTTGTTCACTATGTAGGAAAGCGGCAGGCTTGTCGTGTATCCATCTTGAGCATAGAATATTACGACTTGGGCACTTTGATCGTACCCAGCTTCTTCAAGGAGATCCTTCACGAGTACACCCTGCCACAAAGCCCTGACTGACCAGCCTTCCACGCAGTTGAGCGTGACAACTTTCAGGTAACTTGTGTGGTTGTTAACAATGTCGTCGTATGTGTAGACTGTTTGGTTTTGAACAAGCCCTGTGACAGCAAGCTGGTAAGAACTCACGTTTATGTATTGTACACCAGTTATCGCTTCGAGTCTGAAATCATTTATCGACCCGAGCTGCATCCCGTTGTACACCCTGATTTCCCCGTTATAAGTGATTGTTGGACCGCTGGTCAGGCTGGTCCACACCCAATTTCCCACGAATGCGGCAGCGACCACTATTATCGCGAGAATCGCCAGCAAGAGGATTTTCCTTGCATCCATCGTTCCCTCGCCTCAAAGAATATGACTTACGTCATACCTATATGCATTTTGCCTTCGTACCTCGCACCAACCGAAGCAACTGATCAAGCTCGGTCAAGAACGCTTTTAATGCGCGCAACGCATACCGTTAGACAAACTGTCCAATGATGTCACAAGTGAAAACATGAAGTCGCATCACAAACTAGAAAGCAGTTACGGAAAACGCGTTCTTCTCATAGTCACGCTGGTTTTGCTAGCCACCAGCACAGTTTACTGTTCAAGTGCGAGGGTACAGGCGGCGGCTGCCGCCATCAATCTTCCTCAAATGACTGTTACTCTCGTCGCGGCAAATGGCACCCAGCTCGTCTTGACCTCTAGCGACATTGGAAGCCTCCTCTCTTACATGGCTTATGGAGGGTATGAAACCCAGGGCGGATTCATCAGAGGTCTAGGAAACTACACGGGGGTCCCGTTGATAGCCTTCTGTAATCTAGTAGGAGGATTAGCTAACGGCAGTAGCCTCAGAATAATAGCATCTGACAACTACACCAAGACTCTTAGTTTATGATGAAGTGAACGGTAATTTCACAACATTCGACCCTGTGACAGGTCAACAAGCGCCTCACAACCAATCTCTCACTCCGATTCTGGCATACTTCTTTGACGGTGCGAACCTTTCTTCAGATGAAGGCCCCCTGCGCCTTGCGATCGTTGGACCGGAACGACTGGCAACGGAGTCCACATACTGGGTCAAATTCGTGGTGAAAATGGAAATACTCAGTGCGACCACGGAGTTTCCATGGTTGCTGCTGATAATACCTGTTGTCTTATTCGTGGCCATAATCCTAGGCGCAATCTACAGAAGGATGGTCCTGAAGAGTCGGAAGAACAAGTGACGCAAATCACAAAGAATTGATCATTGCACATTTCAACGTCTCAGAACACCAGATACCGCGCCAGAACAATCAGAACCGTGACAAAAAGGCCCAGTGCGATGAGAACAACATTCAACAGCTTTTCCTCTCCCAGTCCCCACCGTGTCAAAGCGGTCTTCAACGCGATCAGCACGTGAATCATCAGCAATATCAGAACGGGCACGGCCAGATTCAGATGCAGGTACAGTGAGAAGCTGCGCGTAAACACGCCTCCAGTCAGATCGCTCGTCATCGTCGGGTTATCGATACCAAATCCCGAAATCACAAAGATTATCAGAAGCACCACAGTAGGCCAAACGAGAAGACGGTTAAATCTCTGCAAGTAGCCAATGCTTCTTCTTGTCAACGCCCTCTAACCCTTGAAGCAGCTATCTTTGCGCAAACAATTAAAGTCTTCTCAACTACGCTTTCAACACGCTCCGCAGGGTTTCAGCAAACGCCCGCTGTGAGGCTTAGAATTCAACGCGCCAGCACGCTAAGCAGCAAACCAGCATGGGGGAAGAAGCCGCGCAATTTTCCAAAAATCATTTATATGCTGAGCTTAAGAGTGAAGAACGACCTAAGATGAAGTTCTTAATAATTACCAAGATGAGACCGACCAGTGTGGATATCTGGGCTAAGCTTCTTCCGGCACACTTCAAGTATCTTGACGGGTTGGAAAAGAAGAAGACTGTTGAGGTTTCGTACCATCTGATAGGTCATCAAGGCGATGTTCTGATAGTGAACGCAGACTCGGATGAACAACTGGCAAGCATAGTGGGTGAAGACCCGCTGTTCTTCTACACTGACAGAGAAATTTAACCGCTCACCACGCGCGAGGTTCACAAGCGACGACTGGAAGAGATCTTTGGAAAGACCGGTGCACACTCGCGAACGTCTTAGGACCGCGAGTCCCTAATCAGTGAGCGAGTGATGCCAGTTGATTATGTATTCGGGCAGCTTTAGCCCTTTTTCTCCCAGTCTCTCGACGAGTCTGACTGGCAGTGGGCTCAGGACGTACGCTGTCCTCATGTAGAACCTTCTAGGCGTTCCTGGCTTAGTTTCTTCATCCAACACTATCTGCAGGTCCGACTTTTCGGTCAGAGTTGATTTTCTTGTTCCAGTGATTGAAAGAACCGTTCCGTTCAATTTCTTCAAAGTGTCTGCCCAGGCTATGACGGGCTTGGTTTCGCCAGAGAAGGACACTAGAATTTCAAGGTCGCCCGGTCTCGGAGGCGGCGTGTTCACGCCTCTGGCTATGTACACGTTGTCTCCCAGCGTGCTCTTGATGTGAAAGAGCCTCACTGCAACCATCTTGACAATTTCGCTGCCCGTACCTTTTCCGCCGAGAAACACGCTTGTCCGTTTTTCCAAGATGTCTACAAGATGCGTGTAGACTTCAGACTCAACTATTGAGTCCACCAACGGCCCCAGCTTGGCAAACTCTTCTTCGCAGAGACGAAAAACCTCGCCTGCCTCCAAGTTTCGAAAAATGGCTTCCGTCATCATGGATAGAAGAAGAAGACTGCCCAATTCGAAGACATCGCCCATGATCCCTGTCTTGCCATAATCAAGCGAAGGCTTCGCCCTCCCTCGGCCTCTCAGCTCGATAACGTGCCCACTATTTGAGACGATTTCTGCTAACGGTGAACTCATGTTAGACGTAATGAGCCCTATGGAAAACTTTGACGTCTTCTTTTCGCCGATGTACCTACAAAGGTCCTGGGCGAGACCCAGTGGGTCTCCAGAGACGCCGCTTCCAGAGTTTATCAAGAGCAACGTCTTGTTGTACCGCCTTTCAAGTCCTGCCGCAGCGTCGTACATGTTTTTCCCCGGAAAACCCGGGTCATCTGGGGTTAGCACGACCTTGTTCCTCCACCCTATGTGGCTGATCGCAATCTGACTCATCGCTGCATTAAGGGAATACAGCGACCTGCCAGACCCACCGCAGATCACGCAGTCAGCAGCCTTGAGGTCTTCGTACAATGGGGTTAGCTCTCTTTTTCTAAGGTTGAGCAGGTTGTCCATGATCCTGTTGATGTACCCGATGCGGCTAACCTTGCTTCCGATCTTCCTCACACTCGGTTTGATCAAAAACTCGGCGATTCTATATTTGTCTTGCGCATGCTTGAGACGGATGCAAAGTTAGCTGGATCGTTTCTTCAGTCCGCGCGCGCCTGACCGATAGGCAGCTTCTATGATCATGCTCTTGGCTTCGCTTCTCTTGCTCGGGTCAACTTTGCAGGTGATCTCAAACTCGATTATCTCTCGGTCAAGTGAAGAATACAGCACTGTCGGAATTGACTTGAAGGTTTCAGGGTTTGAGCCTGCCATGTCCCTTATTGCCTTAGCCACTTTCTCAGGTTCCCAGTCAACTTTGAGCGAGAATTTCACCACGTCATCGAAGCCTGGGCTTATCTTTGCCACAGCCACCGAACCGGTGAGAACACTGTTGTTCAAAAAGGTCAGTTCTCTACCGGAGTCCAACAGAATCTTCGTGTAGAATTGATTAAGCTCCCTGACCACACCCTCCGCACTCAAGTAGGTTGTGTAGACCCGGTCGCCCAAAGAATACGGAAGCCTGCTCTGCAAAACGGTTTCGTGCCCAGACACCTTAGTAACGATCACGGCTCCCTGAATTATCGCAGCGTTGGGAATAACCATCTGGCCGCCAGCATAGTTCATTATCCGCGTGGTCATCGCCGTTATCTCCACTATCTTGCCCGGAACGTTATTCACCAGAACGTCATCGCCCACTCTGTACGGGTTGGTCATAAGCACTAACGTTCCAGCCAGGATGTTCCCGACAAACGTGGATATTACGAGGCCCAAGACGATCGAGACCACGCCTCCGCCCACCAGCAGCGTCGTCGGTGGAACCTGAAATATGTTCAGAACGGCAAAGGTCATAACGATGACGACTATGATACCAATGAAGAATTGTAAGACTGTTGCAGGATGAACTCCGACGCGGCTCGCTATGAGAGATCTGAAGCGCCGTATGAAAAGTATGATTATCGAGCCGAAAGCGATGACCAGCACGGTTCTAATCGTCTGCACAAACAGGACGGAGAGCTTTGTCGATCCAGCGACCAGCTGGTCAAACACGAGCGCGACGCTCAACGTTACTCCTGCCAGAAGAACCAAAACCAACAAGAACCTCTTCAGAGAGTTTACAAGGCCCATTGATCAAGCATTCTCCTTGCTGTTATCCTATCATTCAGAGGTTGCTCTAAAGATTTCGTGCGCAAAAAAAATTGTGGAAAATATGTCTGCTGTAAGTCTTGCTAGAAACCTATTATCAGCGTCTCTGTGGAAACTACTCCATTGATGCCCCTTATGCAATCGGTGACTAGTTTTCCCAGGTCTTCAAGCGTCTTTGTCTCCACTTTGACGAGGAAGTCCCAACGCCCAAAGACTCCGTAAACGTCTTTGACACCCTTGGTTTTGCTGAGTACTTCTCTGATCGTCTTGGTTAAATTCATAGCTTCACTTGTGCCTACTCTGACTAATACGAAAGACTCAACCATTTTGAACACCTTTGAACCCATATACGTTGAGAGCATAAATTCCTTGCGCTAAGAAAAACAATTCTCACAAACTATGCCCGACATGATCTTGCCGTGCGTGCACTGTCTCTTAGCCTTGGCTTCCTAGAACGCGACGCAGAGCGGCGATCACGTTTTGTTTTCCCATCGCGATTATGTAAGGTCCAAGTCTTGGACCTTGAGGCGCACCTAAAAGGACCGTGTATATCGTCTTGAAGAAGCTGCTCGGCTGCAAACCATGCTTCTTGGCGACGTTGAATATGGCGTTCTGTATTTTTTCCGGTTCATCTTCAGCCGCTAGCATCTTTACCAGCTCTGTCACTGCAACTCTTTCCCCTTCTTTCAAGGTAACTGATGCTTCCTTAATCTCTTCAAAATCCCTTGCCCAATTGAATGCGTACTCAACGCGTTTCCTCGAAGCCTCATCCAATGTTTGTCCCTGTTTCAAGTAGCCATAGCTTCGAAGCTTATCAACGACGTATTCTTCCTCACTGCCCTTAGGAGCGACTTTTGCCAAGTAAGTTAGCAAGTTGTACGGTACGTGCAGGCTTGGTTTCGCTGGAACGCGCAATGCAAAGCAGTACTCGTATAGACCCGCCAGCTTTGCGCGTTCACGCTCGTCTTTTGCCGCCTTCTTTCCGAAGTACACGTCTTCCAGAGAGTCCAGCTCGTCCATGTATGCCGGGATGTCTGTAACGTCTAACGCACGAGAACCGACGAATCGTTTCAGCAACAGAAGCATGACCGACTGTGGAGAGCCATACTTGAACCACGTTTGCGGTGTCAACAAGAATCCAGCCGACTTTGAGAACCTCCTGCCGCTCTTGCCCAAGAACAGCTCGTATTTCGCGTGCACGGGCGGCTCCCAGTTCAGTATCTCCCGGCAGATGCGGTCGTTAACGCGCACAGAGTCGGCAACGTCTTTTCCGAAAGCTTCAAACCTTATGTCCAAGGCTTTCCACCGAACCGCAAACTCGCCCTTCCAGCTGAGTTTACCCATGCCACTTCTGTAGTCGACTTCTCCCTGGTGGCCGCAGCCCTGCAACCATTGCCCCTTGACCTCCATACCTTCGCATTTGTAAAGAATCTTGTTCTCTTTTGCCAAAAAATCATACGCTTTAGTCGTGTATATGCGGCCGCAGTTTTCACAAACAGCAAAGTAAGGCAGAGCTTCCAGAAACTTTTCTTGGCCGATCTCCTCCTTGACTATTTCTCCTATTCTCTTTGCACCCAGAAGCATCGTCCTGATCTCTTCGTTGAACAAGCCTTTCCTATAGACTTCAGTGGCAGACATGAACTTGTAATCGATACCGCACTTGTCCAAGGCCTCGCGCAGAAGAAGGGACATGTGTTCTCCGTAGCTGCCGTGACAGCCGTAAAAGTCAGGAATGTCCGTGACAGGCCGACCCAAGTGCTCTTTCAGCGAATCAGGCATTCCAGCCGGAACCTTTCGCAACCCATCCTTGTCATCGCTGAAAGCGACAAGTTCAGACTTAAAGCCTTGTTCTCTAAGCGCCAAGGTCACAGCAAAAGACCTGGCCGCGTCACTCAGGTTGCCCACGTGAGGGAAGCCCGAAGCAGCTATGCCCATTTCGGTTCTGACCAAGTCCAAGCTTCTTCCAAGCTTCCCCTCCCTGGCCACCACCTTTGCGGCCATCTTATCGTACCAAGTGCCGTGACCGATTAGTTTCTCGCTCATGCCGAACCGTGCTCTCTCATAGCATAAACTGGTTACAGATAAAAATGTTACATGATAGCATCAAATCTGGCACTCGCAAGAAAGAGGATGAGAGCGATAGATGTGAAAGATGGGAGTTGGCTACTTCAGTTTTGCTCCGCAGTTAGGGCAGAACTTTGTCCCTACAGGGGCCTCAGTTCCGCATTTCGCACATTTCACAGTTGCTTGCATTTGGGCTCCGCAGTTGACGCAGAACCTCGCAGTGGTCGGGTTTGCAGTTCCACACTTGGGACAGTTGACAGTTGCCGCCGCCTGTGCACTTGACTGCATCGGTGCGCCGCAGTTGTTGCAGAACTTTGAAGTTTGGGGGTTCTGGAAACCGCATTTCGGGCAGACTACCATGACCTGCCCTGCTTGACCTGCTGGTTGTTGGAACAGCGGTGGAATGAGCACTGCTCCAGCCCCGATGGCTGCTCCTCCTGTACTCTTTGACAGGCTTTCGCTTGATTTTTGAACCGTCTCCATCCTGAGAACCTCTGATGCGCTTACCCCTGTCTTTACATAGAACAGCCTGTCCCTCCACTCTGGAGTGGTATCGATCCCTTCAAACTTCACGTCGATCAGTTCGAGGCCTATCCTGTGAAAGGCGTCGAACAGAACGTTCTTTGCAAGAAGACTTGTGTCGTCCAGCTTGCCATAAACGTCTGAAAGCGAGTACTGACTCAGATTGTCAATTAGCCTCTCGTTGAAGTAGCCTCTTAGGAAGTCTTGCAGTCCATCTGTTGTGAACAGGCCCTGACCGCCGACCACCTCGTTCACGAACAGGTTTATCTCTTCAACTCTGAACCAGAAGCCTCCGAAGAACTTCAGAGGTGCGAGTTCCTTAGTCTGTCCTTGCGCTCCGAACTTGCCCTGGAACTGTTTCAGCGACACAAAGAATATTGTAGAAGTGAACGGAGTTCTGCCGAACCCGGTGATCTTCGTGAGGATTTTCGTCAGCAGTGGAAGGTTTGCCGTAGACAGGACATGGCGTCCTGCGGTGAACACGTCGTAGGCTTTTCCGTCCCTGAAGAACACTGCGGCTTCGTACTCGTGGACTATGAGGTTGTCTCCCCAACCGATCTCCTCGGTGGGATACTTCCAGACTATGTCTCCATCTCTCGCTCCGACCCATTCAATAACTTTTGGCATTCAATTCATCTCCTTATAGCTTCCGAGGTTTATCCTGCTAATGCTCTGAGCATCTCCGACCTTTTGTCGATCAAACCGTCAAATTCTTCAACCTTGGACGTCAGCGCGTCCATCGCCGTTCCCCAGTCATCGTTTCCCGGCTGCATCTTGGCCACTTGTTCACTGCCGGCTCTTATCTCTTCGGCCTTCTCTATCAAGCCGACGTCGTACTGGAGCGTTGCATCAAGCTTGTCCTCTTTGACCTTCACTGCGTCGAACATGCCTGCGTACCCTGCGATTGCCCTGTCTATTCGCTGGGTGACTCTGTCGAGACGATAGTTGAAAGCGTCAATCCTGTACGCATCGCTCTGGGAAAGTTTCTGAACCACCGTTGGGTTTGCAAGAGCCATTCTGATCGGGTTCTTGGCGGCCTTGAGTTTGCTGACGGCTTCCGCCCTTACAAGGCGGTCGCTTTCACGTCTCAGCTCCTTTTCCTTGTAACCTCGGTATCCAGGGATGTAGCTCATCATTCTCTCAAGAAGAGTTTTTTCTCCCTGTACTTTTTCTAAATAGTCTTTTCCACTCATTTTCTACCCTTCAAATATGCTGTTACTCCTATCACCGCGAGAGCTATGAGCAGTATTCCCAGGACAAGCAGTGGTTGCACAAAGTTGTAGAATCCTGACGCGATGCTGAGGGCAACCATCACTGTTCCCCAGACTAGATAATAGGTTGATTCGCCACTGGCCGCAAACGAGTAAACGACTGTGTACACTCCCCAGGGGCCGATGATCCATGCAAGAAGATTGTACGCGTTGAAGGTAAGGATGCCGAGACTGTAGACTATCGCGGCGATGCCGATTGAAATGACTATGACGGCAAGAGCTCCGACGCCGTAGCTGAAACGCTTGCGTTCAGTTTTCATCTTCATTTCCTCGCAGTTTTTATTCGACTACTAGTTATATCGTTGCTTTTAAAGTTTGATCAGAGTATTCCGAAGCCCGCGGGTGGAATGTCGCCCTTTATAGCGGTCCCCGTTGCGCCGTCAACGATCAGCTGGTAATCCTTGCCCTTGTACTCGTATTTTATGAACCATAGAGGCGCGTGGAGGTAGACTGCTCCTTCTATCTTCACATCGGTCTTCATGTCAACTATCTTGTCCACGTCTTGTTGAGCCAGAAATCGATGGTTGCCTTCAATCTCCTGCTTTGCCTGCGCTTCAGCACCATTCTTGTCCATTTCGCTGTTAAGAACTTTGGCGAAGGCTTCAATCCTCCGGAAGTCATAAGGAATTTTCCCCTCCAACGGCACCTCGTAATCCCGAGTAGGGAACTCCGTGGCCTTCCTCGCCAAAACGAGCCAATCGTACTCTTTCTCGATTGTTCCTTCCTTCTCGACAGCAGGAGTTATCCGCTCGAAAATCCCTTTGTAACTGCTTCTGGCCTCGACTGAAACAACCCAGAACGGTAAGTAAATCAGTTCTTTCTCGACTATCTTTGATTTCCTCGCGAGGTCTGAGGGTTTTAGAAAACCCTCCCGCATCCAGCTTCTGGCCGGTTCCTCGATCTGCGTCGGGTCGTACTTGTTGAGCAAAAGTGAGTGTTCAAAAGTGAAAGGCTGCCCAGTCTCTATGACAACGGTGAAACCGCAGTACTTGCACGTTGCCAGCATTTCGCCTGGCTCGAAGGCTATGGGCGCGCCGCAGTGTGAACACTTTATCTCCTCTACGACACCCATGCTCTATGCCTTCTGCTGCTCCCTCTTGACTATCTCTGTTGACGCGATTACTCCGGACGCTGAAGCCTGAATCAGGCCCCTAGTTACGCCGGCTCCGTCTCCTACCGTGAAGAGGTTGTGAATCTTCGTTTCCAAACAATGGCTCAGCTGCAGCCTTGACGAGTAGAACTTGACCTCAATACCGTACAACAGCGTGTCCCGCGAGTGCAGTCCCGGAGTGAGCTTGTCCAATGCTTGAAGCATCTCTCTTATGTCTGCAAGATAGCGGTAGGGCAACACGAAGCTCAGGTCACCCGGCGTCGCGTTCTTCAGCGTCGGAGTCACGACACTTCGAGCGATCCTTTCAGGAGTGGACCTTCTTCCCGACTCCAAATCGCCGAGGCGTTGTATGATCACGCTTCCGCTGAGCAGGTTACACAGCCTAGCAACGTATTTTCCGTACGCTATAGGCTCCTTGAAAGGCTCAGTGAACGACGTGCTCACCAGAATGGCGAAGTTCGTGTTCTCCGTCTTTCTCTCAGCGTAGCTTTGACCGTTAACGGTTAGAACTCCGTCGTATGATTCGGTTATGACCTCACCGTGAGGAGCAACGCAGAACGTTCGAACCTGGTCGTCGAAAGACTTCGAATAGTATATGAGCTTCGGCTCATAAAGAACGCTCGTCAGGTCTTCCATCACGGACGCTAGCACTTCAACCCTTATTCCGACATCAACAGGGTTGTTAAGCGTCTTCAAACCAAGAATCTGAGCCTCCGTCTTAAGCCATTCAGCCCCGCTTCTTCCTGGACCAGCGATAACATACTTTGCAAGATACTTCTCGCCGTTAGCAGTCTCAACGCCTTCCACAATGTTATTCTTCACTATAAGGGCCTTCACGTCAGTTCTCGGTTTGAACTCAACCTTGCCGTTCAGTTCTTGCCGCATCTTTCGAAGTGTTTGGGCACATCTCTCAGTGCCCATGTGACGAATCTTCTGACGAACAAGCTTCAAACCCGCAAGCGATGCCTTGCGTTCGATCTCTTCTATCTTCTCGGCATCAGTGCCGTAAACGTGCTCAGGAGCCCCATACTTCAGGTAAATACTGTCGGCATAGTCCAAAAGCCCATGGAGTTCCTTAACAGAAACATACTGGTCCAACCACCCGCCGACCTCCGTGGACAGCGTGAGTTTCCCGTCACTGAAGGCTCCAGCTCCACCCCACCCAGACAAGACCATGCAGGGATCACAGTTGACGCACTCGAACCCCCGGCTTGCAGGACACTTGCGCTGATTTATGTCGTGCCCTCTGTCAAGCATCAGAATGCTCAACTTGGTCTTTTCAGACAGTTCTAGGGCGGAGAATATCCCAGCTGGCCCCGCGCCGACAATTATCACATCATACTTCAACGGGCTTATCCCCTGAAACCCAGAACTAGATGCAGCAACTAGGATATATTTCTAGCGAGCAGATGAAAACGAAAACAAACCGAGACTGCTGCGTCACTCTTCATGGCAGGGTACGACACAGATGAACTTCACGAGTTTCTTACCCGTGTTCCTGAACTGATGCTTCTCGTTTGATGGAACGAAAACAACGTCGCCGGCCTTGAACTTCTTCTCTCCGCCGTCGCCCTTCACGACGCCTTCGCCCTCTAGGATGAAAACCTCGTGTTCCCAACCATGCGTGTGCAGGGGACTGTAGCCATCAGGTTCCATCTCGAAAAGTCTCATGGCAAAATTTGGGGCGCCAATCTCTCTTGTGATGAGCCATCTCACTTTCAGTTTTGAAGACCCTTCATCCGCGGCTTTTGCTTCAACGTCCTTGTACGGAAACACTTTCATTTCGATCACCGAACTAAGCCAAAAACAATTATCGTTCAGCCATTTGCACTAGTCTTTTATTGCTTCCAGCAAGCTCATAACGTTCCAAAGCTTCACTCTCGTGTAGGGCGGCATGTTCGGGTCTTGCAAGATCTCGTCCATAAGCGATACAGCGTTTGAAGCCCTTACAGCAGGCGTGAACTCTGGCGATTGCAGAGCGTTCATCGAGTCCTTGGCCGCCCTTCTGATGTTCCTAGGCGTCGTGTTGTCTTCAGAAACAGCGGTGAGCACGACCATCGCCTGTTTGATGCGCTCCTCGTACTCCTCCATCTTCTTCTTCCCAACCATTCACGCCACCTCACAAAGATCGTTATGGCCTAATTATATAGGCCTTGATACCTATTTAGTTTGAGGTTTTAAAGCTTGTCCCGAAAGCAACCTGAAGAGCCGCACATCAAAAGAATGGCAGACTTGCTGAGGCGAGGGTCAACCCTGACAGAGTTAGCCTGTCCCGTGTGCGCTTCACCGTTGTTCAGGCTGAAAAGCGGAGAACTCTGGTGTGGAAGATGCGAAAAGAAAGTCATAGTCGTGAAGGAGGGGGAAGAGCCTCTCAGAATGGAAAGGTCCGCAGCCCTCGACAGTCTTGAGGCCACGCTCATGGTCAAGGTGCAGGAAATACAGAAAAAGATGCAGTGTGAGCAGAACCCTGAGGAACTCCAGAAACTGGGCACAGCTCTTTCTGGACTGCTTGAGAACCTTGAAAGAACAAGAAAGATCAGGAAAACCTAGCCGGAACCAAGGAAAATGCTTGGTTTCTACAACAACTTTCCCAGAAGCGTTCATAAAACAGTACGTTTTGTCACCTCAATCTCAGGGAAGACGCTGCAAAAAGCTTTGGTCGAAACCTTTTACAAGTTAAACAACGGAACCTTCAGCCTGGAAGAAGTGGCCACACCGTCAGTGCCTCAGTGCACGGTCATGTTCGAGTTTGGGGTAGCCGAAGGCGACGACTTCAACTATCTCGACGAAGAAGAGCGAAACCGACTGCTAAAAGTCATAGGGAAAAAACTTTTCTCAACCATGGATTTTCTCTGCGTCATTCGCTACTACAAACTTCGAAATGAGACTAGAACGCCGTTGAAGTTTGACTATTACATGCTCCGGTTTAGTTTTAGCAAGAAAACCGCGCAGATGCGAGTCTTCCACGAAAAGGGATTAATGTACGTGTCGCACAAGGACCTCCCCTATTTCGTAGCCGACAAGATTAACGCACAGTTTTCCAGAAGAGTGCTGAGAGCTCAAGAAGTCGCCTAGCAGGCTTTCTTCAAGAAACTCTTGACCGTTGAGGCGATTTCTCTCGCAACTTCTGTTTTCGACCTGTTTCCATCTACCCTGACAAGCGCACCTTTGTCGACGAATCTGAGGTAGATCTCCCTCACTTTCAGCTGCGTTTCAAGGTTCTCCATCACCGATCTCTTTCGCTTTAACCTTCGAATCACGGTCTCCGGCTCGACATCGATGAAAAGTGCCAGACTAGGGCGAACAGCGTGTTCATTGATCTTCTCGATCCATTTCAAATCCAACCCCGCCGCCCCTTGATAGGCGAACGACGAGTAGATATAGCGGTCCGAAACCACAAGCTTTCCTTGATCCAGAGCGGGCAGAACCTCACTCTTCAAGTGCTCAAGACGGTCGGCGGCGAAGAGCAAAGCCTCAACCACAGCAGAGCCACGCTTATCAGCGTGAAGATAATGTTTCTTGATGAGTTTTCCAATCCTTCCGTCACTCGGCTCAGCCGTGTAGACTGCATCGTAGTCTCCTTTCAGTCTTTTCACGAGCAGCTTTGCCTGTGTAGTCTTTCCACAACCGTCCAGCCCTTCAACACAAATGAAGATTCCACGGTTACCCATGCGTTATCCATCCGTTGAGGTTGAGCATGAGACTCAGCATCCGTATGCTAAATATAAGCGTGCACAGGTGGCAACTGCGGCTCCATCACCCACGCATGCGGGCACTAGGTCTCCGATCGTTGAAGCACATCCTCCAGCTGCAAAGACTCCTTCAACACTCGTCCTTCCAAACCCGTCCACGACGACGCAGCCTTGCCTATGAGTCTCTATGCCCGCGTTGCGCAAGACTGAAACGAAAGGTTTGACACCTGCGACGACAAAAATCATGTTCGTTCTCAACGTCTTATTTCCAGAGCCGCTCAGGTGGCGCAGCGCAAGCTGTTTAGACGGTGGTCTACCCTTGATCTCTTTCCCTTCAAAACACTCTATCAGACCGATCTTCCTTTTTTCCAGCTGCTTCCTCGCCTGCTCATCAACTTCAATCATGTTACTGTGATTAACTAGCCTGACATTCTTGGCTACACTCGTTAAACGCAGAGCTTCATCTATGGCATCTTTGACGTTGCCAACGACGACAATGTCCTTTCCCTTCAAGAAAGGCGCACCGCACTCTGCACAGTAGGCAACACCTGCACCTAGCCAAGTCTCCCACTTCATTCCTATACCTTTCATGCCATCTCCGGTCGCGAGGATCAAAGCCTTGCATTTATAAGTGCCTCTTCGCGTCTCGACAACCTTGTCTTTTCTGCCCAAAGAAAGATTGGTAACCTCTTCTGAAATGTGAAGTTCGGCGCCGTTTTTCTCAGCTTGATGTGCCATTTTCTCCGTAAGTCTCAGCCCAGAAACCTTCCTTTGAAACCCGGGATAATTCTCTAATCTGCGAATCTTTGTTGCTAATCCACCTGCCCTGTCTTCTGCTTCTAAAACGAGTGTACGCAAGCCGAATGTTCCACAGTGAATGGCAGCAGCTAAACCCGCCGGTCCACCACCAACGATAATGACCTCATGCAGGTTACTCATTTTCCTCAACAAATAATATCACACGTAACCTCTTATAGAATTGACTGCAGCAAGGCATGCTTCGATCGCAAAATCATGTGCTTTGAAGAAAAGTGCAGATTCTCTCATGAGCTCCTACCTCAACGCCCTCCTCGGGTTATTCCGACCCTGTGCGCGCACGTCTTAGGAAACTAACATCAGGCATTATAAGAGCGAAGCTGCATTAGTGACTGATCAAGATCATTTGGGGAAAGATCGATGCCCATTGAATATTGGGGCGAAATAAAGGATCCAGTGCACGGCTACGTGTACATAACGCAGGAAGAGAAAACGATCATCGACTCCTACCCTGTTCAGAGGCTGCACAGACTGCGCCAGCTCGCAGGCGCAGAGTACGTTTATCCCGGAGCAAACCACACGCGTTTCGAACATTCTGTCGGCGTAATGTACTTGGCAGGCAGAGTGGCTGAGAACCCAAACATTTCACAGTACGTGAGCAAGGACGAGGCAGAAACGCTCAGAGTTGCAGCCTTGCTTCACGACGTTGGGCACGGCCCGTTTTCACACGTGTTCGAGTACCTGCTCAACAAGGAGCTTGACAAGACCCATGAAGACCTAACAACATGGATAATCCAGAAGAGCGAACTGAACGATATCATAAGAAGGGCAGGCTACAACCCGCAGGACGTTGGAAAACTCGCAGTGGGAAAACTGCACAAACCCAAGAAAGCCTTCCTAGACCAGATAATAAGCAGCACGGTTGACGTTGACAAGCAGGACTTCATCGTTCGAGACACGTACCACACGGGCGCAGAGTACGGGTACATCGACGTCTACCGACTGATCCACACCTTAGACGTACTCGGCGAAAACTTGGCAGTCGAGGTAGGCGCACTCTCAGCCTTAGAATCGCTCTTAATAGCCCGCATAGAATCCTTCAAGAGCATATACTTCCACCGAGTCGGCAGAGCCGCGCAGATAATGCTCGCCACGGCCATGGAGAACGCAAACGAAGAACTCGGTTTCACGCGTTTCAAAACTCCAGAGCAGTACTTAGCCATGGACGACTACACCGTATACGCGAAGCTGAAAGACTGCACAAAATCCAAAAAGATCATCCGTGACCTCGAAAACAGAAAAATGCTCAAGTGCGCCTACGAAAAGACCTTCTACGAAAAAGACACGATGATTTCAAACATCTTCAGCCGCGAATCATACAGGAAACAGTTACAATCCGAAATCGCCGAAGAAGCAAACGTCCAAACAGAGGCTGTCATCATCGACGTACCCACTGTTCCGTCTGTCCCGTACGAACATTCGGTGCTAACGGAAAGTATGGAGATCCCAGTGTTCATCAAGACACCACAGGGAAAGAAGATACCACAACGCCTAAGCGAAATCTCAAGAATCTTCGAAACGCTAAAAGGGTTCATGAACATACTGCGCGTATACACAATGGCGGAGGAACGCGAAAAAGTGAGCACCGCAGCCACAAAGGTCTTGGGCAGGATCCCCTCATCAGCAAAGATCTCTTACTGAAGGCTTTCAAAAATGCCATCGATTGTTTTGAAGGGCCGAGCCATCGTTGAAGGCCGCTGCAGGGCAGAAGCCCTGGTCAGCACAAAACCGATCAGTTTCCTAGGCGGAGTTGACCCGGCGGACGGCAAAATAATCGAGAAAAAACATGACCTGTGCGGCCTTTGCATAAAAGACACAGTTCTGTGCTTCCCCCATGGCCACGGCTCAACAGTCGGCAGCTACGTGCTCTACTCTCTGGCCAAGAAAGGACTTGCACCGAAGGCAATAATCAACCAGACCGCCGACTCTGTTGTCGTAGTCGGCGCAATAATAGCGAACGTTCCCATGATGGATCAGGTGGACATCAGAAAAATCAAGACCGGCGACACGGTTGAAGTCGACGCGTACAAAGGCGTTGCCAAAATCGTAAGACGAAGGGGGACCTAGCAAACACGTGTACTTGACTAAAGAAGAGGAACGAATCCTCAACGGCGAACGCGGATGGGCAAACCAGACCTGCATGAAAATACTCACCCGTCTAGGCGACCTGTTCAACGCTGAAAAGCTGATCCCGATAAGCTCAGCGCACGTTTCCGGCGTCTCATACAAAACGTTAGGCGACGCCCCAGTAGAGTTCCTCCGGGCGTTAGCAGGTGCCGGTGCCAAGGTAAAAGTCAAAACCACACTCAACCCGCAGAGCCTCGACCCAGAACACCTGGCAAAAAGGTTGCCCAAGACTCTGCGCGAGAAACAACTCAACATCCTCAAACAGTTTGAAAGAATGGGCACAACAAAATCCCTAACGTGCACGCCATACTACCTAGAAAAGCCGAAACATGAGTCTCACCTTGCATGGGCCGAATCCTCAGCCGTAGTCTACGCCAACTCTGTTCTCGGCGCATGGACAAACCGCGAGGGCGGACCAAGCGCACTCGCCGCAGCATTGATGGGCAAAACTCCAGACTACGGAATGCACAGAGCTGAGAACCGACAACCAAACCTCCTAGTAAACGTTGAAACCCAAATGCAGAACGAGACAGAGTTCGGAGCTTTAGGAATCCTTCTAGGCAAGATGCTGAGAGACAAGATTCCCATCATTCAAGGCCTGAAAAAAACCTCAAAAGATAGCTTAAAACAGCTAAGCGCCGCTGTGGCCACGACAGGCATGACAAACATGTTTCGCTGTAACGCACGGTCAGAGACAAAAGGAATTGAAAGAATAAACGTAGTAGCCAAGGACATAAGACGCACGGTCGAAGAATTGTCAACCGCATCGTGCAAGAAGTGTGACCTAGTCTTCATAGGATGCCCACACTGCTCCCTAGCCGAGATGAAACAAATCGCTCAAACCGTTCAGGGAAAGAAAGTAAAGCATGAAACAGAGTTCTGGGTCTGCACCTCAAGCCACATCAAAGAAGCCGCCAAAGACTACGTCAACGAAATAGAGAGAAGCGGAGGCCAAGTGTTGGCGGGCGTGTGCACGGTCGTTTCCTGGACCGAAAAACTCGGCATAGAGACCATCATGACCAACTCCGCGAAAACAGCTTACTACGCGCCAACGCTAAGTAAAGCGGAAACAATCCTTAGCCCGATGAAAGAGTGCTTGAGAGCAGCATTCCAACGGTAACCTTTATTCGAACGAAGAAATACTCTGGATGATGCATCGGGCTAAAGCGCTCCGGTAGTATAGCCCGGTTAAGTATTCCGGCCTTTCGAGCCGGAGACCCGGGTCCAAATCCCGGCCGGAGCACCATCAAGTTCAAGCATATTATGAGGTTATTTTAGCTACAGAAGTCTAATTTGAGCTGCTCTGAAAGCATGGTCAAAATCGGAGGACGCGTTTACTAATAAAAACATTGGGAACGATAGTTTGAGCTTCGAACCCTCGGTTCAGACTTCTCTAGGAACTATCGTTTTGCGGGAAATAACTAGCGTGTGTGAGAACCTCAGGAGTTGAGAGCTTTTGGATTGGAGAGTTGCAGGCTGAAAGTGCAACTCGCTAGGATTTCTCAAGAGCCTCTGTAATCTGCGTTTTCAACGCGGCATCCTTGACTTTCGTAAGCAGGGCCAATAGTCTACCTTTTGTGCTCGTTTCTTCTTTGCCGTCGAGATTGACCCAGTTATCGCCTTTTCGGAGCCACGTCAGCATAATCCTGGCTTCACGCTCCACATCTTCAAGCTGGGCGGTTGACGGAAAAACCAGGCCGTGTTCAACAGCGGAGCTCATGAACTTCTCCAGAGCGCCGGTGACAGTGTAGCCGTTCTTGGATGCTAACTCCTTAAAACTCGCGTAGAGTTGAGAGTTAAACCTGAAGGCCTTAAACTCTTTGGGCATGTGCTTCGCCCTCGTGTATAAACAGAATGTATCAACAAAACATATAAACAGTGAGAGCGGGAGGCTAGCCGTGTCGGGCGAGGTTTCACCCTGCTTATTCGTACGAAGTGCTGGATGCAAATGATGTCGCAGACGCTGCCAGGCTTCTGTCCGCAACGGTGAGAAAAGTCAAAGACTTCAGTTTCGCATTCAAGCCAAGACTAATCGGTGGAGACAAACTAAAAGCGCGCTGCGGACGCTACCCTTTAATGAGTTTTGGATCAACGTCTATTTCTGTGGTTTCCTTGCAAGTTTCGAAAACCATGCACGTTAGGGTTTTCTCTATTCCCCTGACCATCCTTAACCTGTCAATAACAAATTTTCCAACCGCGTCCACATCTTTGCCTTTGACTTTTATCAGCAGATCCCAATCCCCTGTAATTATGTGAACTTCTTGGACCTCTGGAAACCTTGCGATGTCTTTGGCCATGCTCCTCTGAGAGACTTGAGTACCATCATTTTTCGTTTCATAAGAAACGGAAGCCAAAATGAAAGCGGTTGCACCGCGGTCAAGCTTTGTCGAATCCAAAATTGCCTTGCACCCTTTGATGATGCCCAGCTCTTCCATGCGCTTTATCTTCGCAAAAACAGTCGTTATCGGCGAGTCAACTCTTCTCGCGATCTCCCTTGCCGTGAGTTTGCAGTCTCTTTGTATAAGCGTCAAGATTGCTACATCTTTCTCGTCGAGCTTCGCTTCCATATTTGTAATTATTACATCTATTGGCATAAAAAGCTATCTTTTTCTGAGAAAATTCCAATTTTTCTTATAAAAAATTTATTACCCAGCGCACTCTTTCTTACAGGCATTAAGGCTGGTTAATCTGTGTTAACAAGATGTGCCGAAACCAAGAAGATGGTTGGATGAGTGAAAAACGTTTCTGTCCGCAGCGAAGTCTTACGGTTGCCGAGTTGCCCAAGCCCTTGGAAGAGTTGTCTGAATATGAAATTCAACGAAAGCAGCGAATTAGCAGGATCATGACTTACACTTTAAAGTACCTCACTCAAGAATTCACGGATAACGACTTTGAATGGATGTTACCGGTCATATTTTCGCAGTCAACGGATCCTCTGTGGCCAGATTCATGCGCATCCATTGAAAAACGCATCGAGGTCGAAATCTACGGGAAAACAGTCAGAACAACAACAAGCATGATAATCCACAAGATGGTCGCTTGCTCCTTAGCCGTTCCTAAACTATTCATACTTTCCCCAAACGTAAGGATAGAAAAAAGTGAAAGGGCAGCCACCGGAATGCACGCCTACGAGTTCACTCAACTCGATTTCGAAGCCAGAAACACGACATCACAGGATGTCAGAAGCTTGGTCGAAACAATCGTTTGGCGACTGATAGAAAGTTTGAAAACGAACATGAAGGACGAGCTGCTCTTTCTGAGAGAAAATGACGGTTTAAAAACACCAAGAACACCTTTCAGAGTTTGCGATAGGGCAGAGCTTGAAGAGGACTATGGAACAGGATGGGAACTCCAGATACCGTACAAAACTGAGGACCCTGTTTGGGTGACTAACATTCCCCGAGAATTCTACGATTTTGAGGACCTCGAGAGCGGCAAATGGGACAACTACGACCTGTACCTGCCGGGATACGGAGAGGTCTTGTCCGGTGCAAAAAGGGAGTTCGAATACGATAAGATGGCCCTAAAAATGGATAGAGACGGCGTGAGAAAGGAGAACTACAAGCTGTTGCTGAAACTCGCCAAAGAGGGAAGACTGAAACCCTCAGCCGGCGCTGGAATAGGCATAGAAAGACTCGTCAGCTGGATAGTTGGAGCCAAGCACATCGGAGAGACGCAGGTTTTTCCCAAAACACCGGGGGTAATTCACGACCTATGAAACTATGAAAATCCAATCCGCATCCATCACTAAATCGAGAGCTTGAACGAAAGTTTAACATCAGCAGTCAACGAAGATTTTGACGTTTGTTCCGTCCAATGCTTGGTTAAAGAAGCGTTACTGTACGTTCATCCAATATTCACATTGTTTGCTTAACATTTGACTTCCAAAATGGCAATAAAGTTTTTATGTGTACATCCCAACTTCAATATATTATTAATTTGCACATTAAGGTAACACCATGACACACATTAGGCTTCAAACAATCCCGAACTGCGACTCTTGGACCAGGTGCTCTTAATGAAATCCGTCTACGAAAGATACCACATAACGGTGAAAGATGCACCGCCAAAAATCAAATTGCCTCCAAAGTACATAGTCAATCGCTATAACAACTGCACAAATGCTCAGGAATGCACCCAAGCTTGCATATACGGTGTTCACGAAGCGACCGAGGGCGAGCAGATTGCAGAGCCTATCCAAGATCTGTGCAGGGGATGTTACATGTGTGTCTTAAAATGTCCAAAGGGCGCCATTTCGATCGGAATCAACCCTCAATTTGGAAAATTAGGAAATTCCTATTTTTCTCCAGAAAGAATAAAGACGATCTACTTTGAAGCAGAAACCGGCAGGGTTCCTGTTTCTGGCGCCGGTTATACCGGGCCTTTCGCGGGAGAGGGTTTTGACAGCATCTGGTTCGATTTTTCAGAGATAGTTAGACCGACAAGGGATGGAATTCACGGTAGAGAGTACATTTCGACTTCGGTAGATTTGGGAAGAAGACTCCAATCCCTTGAGTTTGATGAGAATGAGAAGCTGGTTTCCAACGTTCCCAAAACTGTAGAGATTCCTATACCCATGATTTTTGATGCTCCGCTCAGTTGCGAAACAGGTCAGAGTCTCCAATTAGCTTTGGCAAAGGCTGCCACTGGGCTCAAGACATTTGCCATAGTGAACGCAAGAGAATATTCCTCCGGCCTAGCTCGTTACAAAGCAAATCTGATACCCAGAATTAACTCAGATGCAATAGATGAGTTTGAAGATCTGATCAAAACGTCGCAGATCGTTGAAGTTGACTTTAAGGATGACGACATGAAGGATCAGTTAAAGAAGGTCAAAGCGACCAATCCTTCAGTGTTAGTCTCTTTCTACTTGTCTTATGATAAAGAGGCGCCCGAAAGAGCGGATGCAATTGCTGAGATGGGAGGCGACATCCTTCACCTTCACGTTGACGACGGAGCTGTCGAGCGAGACCCTGACGAAATAAAAAGAGCCATTCTCTCTGTTCACTCACATCTCGTCGACAAACGCAATCGGGACAAGATCACTCTAGTCTCCAGCGGAGGAATAGCGGAGGCAGCCCATGTTCCTAAATCCATAATTCTCGGGGCCAATGCTGTCGCGGTCGGAATAGCATACCAAATCGCCCTCGGATGCAAAGTCTGCCATGGAAATAAGCACAGCCAAGACTGCCCGATGAATCTGGAAGATGGAGACGTGGAACTGGCAACCCAGAGAATCACAAACCTGGTCGGCTCATGGAGGGACCAACTGCTGGAAGTGCTCGGAGGAATGGGCTTGCGAGAAGTCAGAAGACAAACAGGCGAGCTTGGCAGAGCGATGTTCTATGAGGACCTTGAAACAAAGATTTTCGGTGACAAAGAATGATGCAAAAAGAACTTCTTTCTCAAACGCCAGAAGTAAAACCCGCCCCTTTTCAATTTCCAAGCTCAATAGAAAAGTATGAAGTGATAATGGACAGGTCCAAATGCTCAATGTGCGGAAAATGCGCCGAAGTCTGCCCATCGTGCATAGGATCTTCATCGATCGATTATGAAGCTTACAAGAAGCCCAGTGGATACCTGCGCCTAGCCGTTCCAAAGATTTCTTGTGAAGGCTTTTCTTGTAACCGATGCGTGAACGAGTGCCCAGACAAGGCTTTGTCCGTTAAACTCAGCCCACAGTACCTTGCCCTCGGCGACCTACGATGGACCGCTGACTTGGTAATGTCAACTTGGGAACAGGCTGAAGTCGGAAACGTATCAAAAAAATACGAGCACAGAGTCGGAGGCTCTGGAGGAGGTTTTGACAAGCTGCGATTTGATTTTGAACTGCATGACAAAGGACTCTGCGACGACGAGCTGTATAACGAAGAGGACAGGGACACCTCAATAGTTCTGAACAAGAGAAATGATGGACGACCAGACATCAAGATTCCCATTCCAGTCTACGGCGGTGACATGTCCTATGGCTCCGTGAGCTTGAACGTGATGCTTGCAAGAGCCAAAGCAGCTGAGGCCTGGAACACCTTCACCAGCACGGGTGAAGGCGGCTACCCTGACGAGTTAATCCAGTACAAGAATCACGTCATAACGCAAGTTGCCACTGGCCACTTCGGGGTGAACGCCAGCACTGTTAAGAGAACAAAGATTATCGTTCTGAAATACGCGCAGGGCGCGAAACCCGGCCTGGGAGGACACTTACTTGCTGACAAGGTCACCCCTGATGTCGCGCGAATACGCGAGGTAGTCCCCTACATAAGTCTGTTTTCTCCATTCCCCTTTCACAACGTTTACTCTGTTGAAGATCACTACAGACACGTTCAATTGATGGAAGACATAAACCCTCAAGCCCTGATTTCTGTGAAAGTTTCAACTCCCACAGACGTTGACATGGTAGCGATCGGCAGCTATTACGCGGGAGCCCACATTCTGCAAATAGACGGCGGGTACGGCGGAACAGGGGCAGCCCCTGACATAGCTAAGAAAAACATTGCTATGCCGGTTGAGTATGCAATCCCAATCGTTCACAACTACTTGGTAAGAGAAGGAGTCAGAGACGAGATAACGATAATGGCCAGCGGTGGGATTAGGACGGCGTTTGACGTTGCTAAGGCTATAGCTTTAGGAGCTGATGGAGCGGTAATCGGAACAGCGGAACTGATCGCACTCGGATGCAAGAGATGTGAAAACTGCGAGAGAGGAAAAGGCTGCCCGGCTGGTATAGCCACAACGGACGCGGCGCTTAAGTATTTCATCGACGTGGACTGGGGTTCTCAAAGAATAATCAACCTTTACAGCGCATGGAAGGGGCAGTGGAGCTACATTCTGGGGAAGCTGGGTTTAGAGAGCATCCGAGAACTTCGACCCCGCGACGAAGTGAAGTTCAAAAAAGGCAGAACTGGACACATGGTTCATCTCGACCATTTGAGGTGACAGCTGTGGATAGAAACGATCAAAATCCAAATGTTCCAAGGAAAGAGTGCGGTGCAGACCACTCCAATGATCTGGTCTATGAGAAAGTGGCTGAAGGGGGATGCGGCGTCCTCGGAGTGGCCAGCTCCGTCCCGATAAAAGGAAGACACTTACTGAGGCCACTTATTCAGATGCACAACAGGGGAAACGGTAAGGGCGGCGGCATAGCGGCGGTCGGTCTTTCTGCGAAACAACTAGGCGTTTCGCAGAGGGTCCTGGAAGAAGATTACATATTGCAAATAGCCTACATTGACCCAAAATCAAGAGGGGAAGTTGAATCTCAATTCATAAACTCCAACCTCAACGTTGAGCACGTAGAGAAAATCCCCGTGATCGAGAACCACACAAGCATAGGTCTAGAAGTAAGACCTCCAGAGGTTTGGAGATATTTCGTAAGAGCAAAAGAAAACAAACTAAGACAATTCATCGAGAAGAATGAGTTAGAAGGGTTCGAATCTGGAAGAGCAGAGGACGAGTTCATCTACAGAAACAGTTTTGCCCTCAACAAAGAATATTACGCTTCTCTGGGCGAAAAGGAAGCCTTCGTTCTTTCTCATGGAAAAAACATGGTCGTTTTCAAAATTGTAGGATACGCTGAACAGGTTCTGCGGTACTATCAACTTGAAGAGTTTGAGGCACACATTTGGATTGGACATCAAAGATACCCGACGAAGGGAAAAATCTGGCATCCCGGCGGTTCCCACCCATTCATAGGCTTGCACGATGCTTTGGTTCACAACGGCGATTTTGCAAATTATCACTCAATAACAGAATACCTCAAGCAGAGAGAGATTTTCCCCCTATTCTTAACGGACACGGAGGTTGCTGCTCTGTACTGGGACCTCTTGACGAGGATCTATGGATACCCCCTGGAATACGCAATTGAAGCCATTGCACCAACGACTGAAAGAGACTTTGCCATGCTTCCAGAGGATAAGAAGACAATCTACAAGGCTGTCCAAGCAACGCACATTCAGAGTTCTCCAGACGGACCATGGTTCTTCATCATCGCTAGAAACAATCCCTACAAAAATGAGTTCCAGCTAATCGGCATAACTGACACGTCAATGCTGAGACCACAGGTCTTCGCACTCCAAGAAGGAGAAGTCAAACTGGGGTTCATAGCCTCCGAGAAACAGGCAATAGACGCGATGGTACAAGAGCTGTCGAAGGAAGACTCGAGATTCTATCCAATGTGCGACTTATACTGGTATGCCAGAGGAGGCAGCTACACCGACGGAGGCGCTTTTGTTTTCACCGTCGACAAATCAAACAACCTCATCTGCACCGACAAGTTTGGGAAACCAATCACAGTCACAAGAAGCCAGCAACATTCCAGGAGAATAAATATTCATGGTCCACCTCGACCTTCCAGCTTTGATGAAAGACTTAAGGGAAGGCCGACTGCCGCCGACCTGCTCGCATACGCTGCAAAGAACATCGGAGACTGGAGTTTCGACGAGGTGTGTTCGTTTGCAGAAATCATGAAGAAATACGCTGACAAAGGAGATGAAGAGAAATCAGTCGTCATAGAGACGCTTACGCTGCTGATAGACAGAAGATATGATACCGGCGGCAAGAGAAGAAGTGACATTGTCTCTCTGCTAGAAGAGAAACTCTTCAACATTTTCGATTCAGCGCATTCTGCAGGGTCCAACGTGAACAGCAATTACTGTTTGACCAACTTTAAAGAGAGAAAAGACCTGAGAAGCCCAGCACGTTTGGGTCAAACTCTCATTGTAGACGCTTCTGAATTTCAGCCCGAGGGAGAAAAGGGAACATGCCAGTTTCTTGAAAGAGCCTACGAACTAGGCTGGAAAAACTTCATCGCCTACAACTTCAGAGGGCAGAGAAACTTCGGAGCTGGTCTCGTTGCAAGAGACAAAGTTAGGATCGACGTGTACGGAAGAGTCGGCGACTGCCTTGCAGCTTTTGCAGACGGCCCAGAGTTTTACGTTCACGAAAGCGCCCAGGACTCTGTGGCTTACTGCTTCAAATCAGGAAAACTGGTAATCTTCGGGGACGCTGGAAAAGCGTTTGAATACGGCGCCAAGGGCGGAGTGACGTTCATTCTAGGGGATTTGATCGACAGACCGCTGATCAACGCTGTCGGAAGCGCCACCGCCGTAATCAACGGTTCATGCAAAGATTACATGGGCGAATCCTGCATGGCAGCGAGAGGGTTCACAATTCTAAACGGAATGACGTTTGATGACCACGGAAAAATCGCAGAGCAGGAAACCCCCTACCAAGGCGGAAACCTGTTTCCTCTCGCCGCGGCAAGCGCTGTGTACCTGAGAGACCCCAGAGAGACAGTTGGTGAAGACCAGCTTAACGGCGGCAGAATCTGCACGATCTCTGAAGAAGACTGGGGGAAAATATTGCCCTTGCTCAAGGAAAACGAAAATCAGTTCGGCATACAAGTCGAAGATCTCTTGAACGTTGATGGGGTTGTACGAAAACCCGAGTCCGTGTACAGAAAAGTGGTGCCAGTCGAAATAGCTGCCCTGGCGAAATACGAAAACGGCATTTGAATTCAACCCTCATTTCTAAGCATCCCCAGACAATCTTTCAACTCTTGGTACCGTTGGAGAAGCCCGCGCTAGTGCTTCAACTCAACAGAGGGTGCAGAAAGCATTAAATATTACATATGTCATATTCCGCTTTAACCTAAAATGGAATGTGACCTTATGCCTGAAAAAAAGAAACTAGCGTTGATAGTTGAGAGCGGAACGTTGGACAAACTCTACTGTGCGTTCATATTGGGGTCAACCGCAACGTCGATGGGGTGGGAAGCGCACCTCTACTTCACTTTCTGGGGTCTCCAAGCACTCGTCAAAGGAGCAATGGAAAAAGCAAGCTTGCCAAGCGATTACAAGCAGATGGAAAAACCGATGAGAGAAAGGTTGAAACAGATGAATTATCCCACGCCTTACGAAATGCTCAAGAGAATGAAGACTTCGGGGCTCCTCAAGATATACGCCTGCACTCCGAGCATGGAAATGTTCAGCATAAAAAAAGAAGCCCTGATTCCTGAAGTGGATGAACTAGTCGGCGCAGCAACATTCCTCAACATAGCAGCAGGTGCAGACGTAACTCTCTTTGTCTAGTTCCAGAAGGATGATCAAGGGCAAAATAAACCCCTTGACAAACCCTCTTTTTCTAGTGTGCGAAGCTTCTGAGTAACCCATTAATACGTCAGAATGTTAAAGGCGTGTGTTAACGCTGTGAAAACTATGGCTTCGAGAGGCAAGAAGACGAAGGCTCTAGCCCTTCTGTCCGGCGGGTTAGACAGCACGCTGGCCGTGAAGCTCATGCTGGATCAAGGCATAGATGTTGAAGCAGTTAACTTTGTGAGCCCCTTCTGTCTCTGCGGAAAAGGCGGCTGCGGAGCCCTAGAAGTGGCAAAGAGCCTTAGCATACCGTTGAGAACGATCAGCGTCGGCGAGGAATACCTCAGGATCGTCAGAAAACCGCGGTTTGGCTACGGAAAGAACATGAACCCCTGCGTTGACTGCAGAATTTTCATGCTGAAGAAGGCCAAGAAGTATGCAGAGGAAACAGGCGCGCGGTTCATCATCACCGGCGAAGTCTTAGGTCAAAGACCAATGTCACAGCATGGAAGAACTCTAAGCCTAATAGAGGAAAAAGCAGGCTTGAAGGGAAAGGTCCTCAGGCCCCTGTCTGCAAGGTTGCTGCCGAAGAGTGAAGCCGAAGAGAAGGGCTTCGTAAACGGAGAAGCCCTGCTCGGCATCGAGGGCCGCTCAAGAAAGAAGCAGATCAAGCTTGCAGAAGAGATGAGCGTAATTGGCTATTCGTGCCCCAGCGGAGGCTGCCTACTAACGTACAAGGAATTTGCTGCCAAACTGAAAGACCTGTTTGAGCACAAAAGAAGAGTCTCCTTGAAGGACGTGCAGCTGCTGAAAACTGGACGACACTTCAGGTTTGAAAAGAACAAAATCATAGTTGGCAGAAACGAAACTGAAAACAAGCTCCTGATCCGAATGAAGGATGCGAATGACTACTGCTTCGAAGCCCAAGACTGCGGAAGCCCCATAGCCTTGCTCCAAGGACCCAAAACCAGAATCGCCATCGAGAAAGCCGCGGAGCTGACCGCTTACCACTCAGACAAGAAACAAGGCAACGTACAAGTGAAATTCGGCAAGCAGCGCTGCGAGAAACCACTGAGTGTTCAAGTCCCACAGAAAGAAGAAGTGGAACAGCTCAGAGTAACCTAGGAAGAATAGATGATAACTAAGTCAAAGGGCCTTTCCCCAGCGCCCACGTGCAGTAGCAACACCCTAGGGGGGAAGGGGTAGTCGAAATAGCCTTGGTGAAAACTCGAATACAAGGATGTAGCGTCCGCGGATCTTACTCATTCTTTCTTCTTCGCTGAGGCCTCATACACTTTCAGAGCCAAATAACCAAAAAACCCAGCAACAAGCAGGCCGATGCCAGTCCAACCCACTGTGACGCCATAATAGTTAGCGCCATACAAGAACAAGACCACACCTAAGATCACTAGGAACAGAAACACTACGTCTCTCCGCCACATCGAGGCAACTCCCGAAGCCAGTTTTTACCGTTCTACACTGTCTCAGAGTATATAGACTTTGCCGCTCTGAGAACAGAATCATCAACCATTACACCATGCAGTCTGACATCAGACATCCCGACACCTAGCCATCCTTGAAATGCCTTCGGCCCTCCAACTCCGACACTTTGCGACCAGAGACCACAGGTGGCGCCTGAAGAATACCTCATATGCAGCCTAAAAGCGACAGTTCTATGGCGGCCACAGGGCTATTGGTCCTTCTGACTTCTATGTGGCCGACACTCTTATATACCTAATGCACAGCTAGATACCAGTTGTGAGTCAGAAATGTCGGAACACGACATCAAAAAGCCTGAAACAAGAGAAGAACTCGTTAAGATGCTGACGGAAGCTGCCAAGAGAGCCACCGAAACCCGTACTGTTACGAGAATCAAACCGACAAAGCCTACAGTCCTAGGAACGGCTGAAGCCTTGGACATTCACAGGGACACGCTTTACACGTGGCTCAAAGAATTCAATGTTGATTTCAAAGAGATCACGGACAGCTTGCCGACAAATCTAATGTCGGAATCTGTCGAAGAATCAGGATGCACATACTTGATTGGCGAGGCACTTGTCGGAGAGGGAAACGAGGTTGCACACATAGACCTGCTCATAGGCGACAAGAACGGGCCGGTCGGAGCTGCTTTTGCAGCAGGAATGTGCAACCTGTCTGCGGGACACACGCCCTTGTTGGCAGTCATAAGACCGAACCTTCCGCCTAAACCGCACACGTTGCTCGTGCCCAAAGTAACCATAAAAAACATTCAAGACGTGGGCAAGATATTTGGACCAGCCCAAGCTGCAGTCGCAAAAGCTGTTGCTGACTCAGTGGAAGACGGAATAATCCCCAGAGACAAGATCGACGACTGGGTCATAGTGGCCAGCGTATTCGTGCATCCTCAAGCAAGCGACTTCCGCAAGATCTATCACTACAACTACGGAGCCACCAAGCTGGCTTTAAAAAGGGCCCTAGCAAAGTACCCATCGCTCGAGAAGATCCTCTACGACAAGGACAGAGCCAGACACCCGATAATGGGGTTCAAAGTGCCCCGCCTGTGGAGACCGCCGTACCTGCAGATTTCGCTTGACAACCCAGACGTAGAAAGAGCAAAGAAAGTGATAGCACAGCTGCCGGGAAGCGACAGAATAATCCTGGAAGTTGGAACACCTCTGATCAAGAGATACGGAACAAAAGTGATAAACGAACTGCGAGAAGTGGCCAAGGACATCTTCTTCGTAGCCGACCTCAAAACCCTGGACGTCGGCAAAGTCGAAGTTGACCTCGCCTACGACGAAACGGCAGACGCCGTTGTCGCCTCGGGACTGGCAGCTCCTGAAACACTCGACTCGTTCATTCACGAAGCAAAGAGACTCGCAATATACGCCGTCGTCGACATGATGAACGTTGAAGACGCACTCAAGAAGCTTAGGTCGATCAAAGAGTTCCCCGACATCATCATCCTCCACAGGGGAATAGACCAAGAAACAGGAAGAACACACGGGTTGGAGATCATCCCGGAAATTAGGCAGACCTTCAAGGACAAGAAGTTTCTGATCGCTGTGGCAGGCGGAATAGTGCCAGAGACTGGAAGAGAAGCCCTGCAAAAAGGCGCTGACATAATCATCGTCGGAAGATACGTGACACAATCAAGGGACGTTGAACACGCGGTGAGAGACTTCCTCGAAGCAACGCCTGAAATGAGAGAAGACATAGACCTCTTCAGAGTACACGTCGAGTAAGCATCTGTCCCCTTTTTCTTCTCCTGCCTATGCGAAGATCTTGAAGAAGACGAAGGCGGCGAAGAATATTGCACCGGCCACAATGAAAACTTGGAGGAAACCCGAAACCTGAGCGATGAAAGGGCCGATAAATGAGCCGAATGCTCCTCCCAGCCCTATCAGAACATTGATCAGACCCGCTTTGCCCGCTGGTATAAGCTCCATAGATAGAGCAAGAATCGTCACCATAAAGAATGCAAAGAGAAATCCCATGACGATTAGAATTCCAGTGGTCAGCAGAACGTTAAAAGATGACAGATTCAAGGCGGCGAGAAGTACGAAGGCAAGCAGGCTTCGAAACAGCACTAGTCCGGCCACGCGGGCTTTTCCAGTTGGCCCCTGCGACCTTTTTCCAGCCAACGCGTAGCCCCCTATAGCTCCCCCGGAATTGAGCACGAAAATCGCGAAGACGAACCCCGCCGGCGCGATGCTGTTCACAAACACGGGCATAGGAGTGAACAGTATGCTCGTGGCAAGCGAGAAAAGCACTAGTCCGAAGCAGAAGGCTGTGACGTTCTCTCTTTTCAATTTCTCATCCAGACCTATGCCGTCCACCATTCTGGAAGCCAGGAAGACACCGTGAGACGCGAAGTCAACAGTCTTCTCGATGCTCACTAAGCTTCTCTCAAAAATCATTGGGGGGTCCACGACGAGTATTGCAGATAGAACGAAGGCTGCGAAGTTCAACCCTGCTACGAGAAAAAGGGTGTTCACCGCACTAACCCCAAAATACGAGGCAAAGAAGCCTAACAGAAGACCGATTAGCGTCCCGACTTCCGTGACCCCCTCGTAGAAGGCGAAATTCTTCTCCCAATCTCGATGAGAATACAGCTCAGAGATGAGAATGTTTTTCGGAGCTTCATGGGCAACGTGAAAAATCGACATTATCGCGTATATTACAATCAGCAAAGTTATTTCTGTCGTAAACGCGAAGAGGCAGAGCAAGACGGCCGACGCGAGGAACGCAAGAAGGATGTAACGCTTATAATGCCGTGTCCTGTCGCATAAATAGCCCCAGAAGAAAGAGGCAGGAATAGCCGCGAAGAGAGCGATAGCAGTGATTACCCCAACGTAGAACAGCCCATTCGCAGCGTCGATTCTAAGCAAGTAAAGCGGCAGAAAAATCGAGAGCAATCCGAACCCCATTTCGTGGAAAAAGAACCCCAGCCGCCACATGGCCAGAAAACCTCTTCAAAGCAAGATTAAAACTTTTACTCCCTCGAAGCTGATTTCCCTCTCGAACTGCACGCTAAAAGCGCGTTATCACGAATCGCAACCGATTGCCTCGTCAAGATTCTCTCATCAAGAACGCGCCTAGGTTGTTGAGCAATTTGTAGCGCGCTGCCGTGTCCTTTTATCATGCGTGCGAACTTGAACAGCCCGCAGAGCTCCGCAGCTAACATGAACAGCCTCACCGTTTTCAACGATGCTCGTTAAGTGTATATGCAAAACGTATATGCTTTGAAAATTCATTTTTTTGCGAATTTAGGGACAAGCCAACGCGCTTTTTGGGCATCGATTGACGCAAACTTCACACTGCTAAAACACGCAATTCTTAATAGAGAGATGCTCAACTTTCATACCACCACCTAAGAGGCTACGACGAATGGCCAAGTTCAAAGTCATCGTTTCAGACCCCGAAACGGGAACATCAAAAGCGGTTGAGCTTGAAGAAGCACGCGCTACCCCGTTGATCGGCAGGAGAATAGGCGAAGTCATAGACGGAACAATAGTCGATTTCGCAGGACACAAGGTCCAAATCATGGGCGGCTCCGACAAGGACGGGTTCCCGATGAGGCCGAGCGTACATGGCGGTGTTCGCCGACGCATAGTTCTCAGCGGCGGCGTAGGTTTCAACCCGCTGAACGGAGGGATGAGGAGACGCAAAAGCATTCGGGGAAACGTCATAACGGACGAGATCGTTCAGGTAAACGCGAAAATCGTGGAAAAGCCAAAACATCCTAAAGAAGGAAAGAAGCCGAAGGAAAAGAAGGAAGAAAAAACGGCTCCGAAAGAACCTGAGCAACAAGCCAAAGCTCAAACGCAAACCAGCACTTGATGAGGGCTAAAACGTTTATTAGCCGCAGCATTTCTAATCCTTCAATAATTTGTAAACGTTCATAGGAAAGTGAACAATGAGCAGCGAAAAACGGGCACCAATGCCTCGTCAACCCGAAATCAACATCGGCACAATAGGACATGTGGACCATGGCAAAACAACACTCGTTCAGGCGCTGACGGGTGTTTGGGCATCGAGGCACAGCGAAGAACTCAAGAGAGGCATCACGATCAAACTGGGCTACGCAGACATGGCAGTTTACATGTGTCCCAAGTGTGAGCCGCCGAAGAACTACACTACAAAACCAGCCTGCCCCGCCTGCGGCTCCAAAGCCGTTTTCGTCCGAGCGATCAGCTTCGTTGACGCCCCAGGTCATGAGGCTCTGATGGCAACCATGCTCTCAGGAGCGGCGATAATGGACGGAGCGCTACTCGTGATAGCGGCAGACGAACCGTGTCCTCAACCGCAGACCAGAGAACACTTGGCCGCGGTCGGTGTTGTAGGCATAAAGAACATAGTCATAGTCCAGAACAAGATTGACATCGTTGACGAGAAGAGGGCCCGCCAGAGCTACGCTGAGATAAAGAACTTCGTGAAAGGAACTGTGGCGGAAGACGCCCCCATCATTCCCATCTCAGCACAGCACGGAGTCAACGTGGATGTTCTCCTTCAAGCGATGGAAGAGGTTATGCCGACGCCGAAAAGGGATGAAACAAAGCCGCCGTTCATGTACATAATACGTTCTTTTGACATCAACAAGCCGGGCACGCTTGTCGACAAGCTTGAAGGCGGGGTGCTAGGGGGCACGATAGTTCAGGGCAAGTTCACGGTCGCTGAAGAACTTGAGATACTCCCAGGAATAGCGACTGAAGGAAAGATCACGTACGAGCCCCTGTTCAGCGAAATCGTAAGCCTCGAAGCCGGTGGAAAAGACGTGAATGAAGCTCACTGCGGCGGCCTAGTAGGCGTAGGAACACTCCTTGACCCATCATATTCGAAGGCCGACAGCCTCATCGGAAACATCGCTGGAAAACGAGGAATGCTGCCTCCAATATCGTCAGAGGTTATCCTTGAAACTCACATTCTTGAAAGAGCTGTAGGAACAAAAGAGCTGATGAAAATCGAAGAAGTCGCCATGAACGAAACACTGCTCATGCACGTCGGTGCCGCCATAACAGTCGGGAAAGTCTCCTCAATAAGAAAGGACAGCGTTCAGATTAAACTCACACGGCCAGTTTGCGTGCAAACAGGATCAAGAGTTGCACTGAGCAGAAAAATGGCGGGGAGATGGCGGCTAATAGGCTATGGAATGATACGGTAAAATGACGGCAGAACTTAAGCCTGCAAGAAGAAAATTGAAGATCATACTCGATTCAAACGCTCTGTTCGTTCCGCTTCAGTTCAACATTGACCTTTTTGAAGATTTAAGAAAGCTTTTGAACAGGAATTTTGAACTTGTCCTGCTTTCGCCAACCCGGATGGAGCTTCAGAGAATAGCAACTCACGGTTCCTCCAGCAGGCGCAAGAACGCGGCTCTTGCACTGAAACTGGCTGAAAGGTGCAAGCCACTGAATGTTGCTCAACGACCAGACGCGTCCACAGACGACCTTATCGTTCAAGCGGCCGCCAAGTACAAGTACCCGGTGTTCACGAACGACAGACAACTCAAGAACAGGCTAAGAGATATAAATGTGCCAGTTATTTATGTGAGGCAAAAGTCACGATTAGAAATTGACGGGAGGCTGTAACCCCTGTTTAAACTTGTAACCTTAGAAGACACGATTCGGATTCCGCCTAACACGTTCGGCAACCCACTTGAATCGGTGGGACACCAGCAGGTCAAGGCGAAATACGAAGGAGTCGTCGACGAGGAGCTAGGCTATGTCATAGCCGTAACCGCAGTGAAAGTAAGCTCCATAGGCAAGATAATTCCAGGCGACGGCGCCACGTATCACAAGGTGAACTTTTCGCTTTTAACCTTCTACCCTAAAATTCAAGAAGTCGTGGAAGGCGAGGTCGTTGAGATGGCCGACTTCGGCGCTTTCGTCCGCATCGGACCGATTGACGCGCTACTTCACGTTTCCCAACTCATGGACGACTTCATCTCTTACGACGAGAAGCAAGGAGTGTTGCTGGGAAAGGAAAGTAAACGCAAGCTGATGAGCGGCGACCAAGTTCGTGTCCGCATAACTGCAGTATCGCTTGGCAGAGCTGGAAGTTCAGGAAAAATCGGCGTCACAGCAAGACAGCCCTTCCTCGGCAAGCTTGAATGGATTGAAACCGACTTGAAGAAGATGAAGGAAGCAGCGGAGAAGAAAGCAACCGAAAAAAGAGTGAGAGCAGAATGAGCGAGAAAGCCTGCCCAAACTGTCACTCTCTGAGCAGAGGAAACGTCTGTCCTAAGTGCAAAACGACAAGCCTGAGCGACGATTTTAGCGGGTTGGTGATCATCTTTGATCCTGAAGGCTCAGCAATCGCAAAGGCCATGAACATCAAAGACAAAGGCCGCTTTGCCCTAAGGGTCAGATAAGATGGCGGTTAAACACTATCTTACACCCGAACTGCGCAAAGCTCTGAAGCAACCGTTAGGCACTCTGATTAGAGGCTCTTTCGTCGACACGATGAAAAGACTGAAGAAAATGGTTGAGCAAGAAAACCCCACGAGCATAATTTCCGTTGGAGACACTGTCTCAAAGAACCTTGCAGAGAACGGCTTTTCCCCCAAATTGTTCATCATAGACAACAAATGCATGAGGAGAAGCACGAAACCGTTCAAGTTACCTGCAGACCGGACAGTTTACATAACAAACCCTCGAGGAACAATTACAGACGAAGCCGAACAAGCGATAGAAGCCGCCTTGAAACAGAGTGAACATGTCAAAATCGTCGTCAAAGGCGAAGAAGACCTGCTGGCGCTCGCCGCCATCGCCCACGCGTCCGAAGACTCATACGTCATATACGGTCAGCCCCACGAAGGCATCGTCGTAGTCAAGGTCACTCCTGACAAGAAAACAGAAATCACATCAATCCTCAACTCCATGGAGAAGCGCTCAAAAAGCTAAATAAGAGAGTGTAACATCAAGTCAACACCGCACACGAGGAAACGTGATGGAAGTCAACATAGTGTCACAGAAAGAGAACCCGCTGCTGAAGCGGAAGGAAATTCGTTTTAACGTTAAACACGTCGCAGGCGCCACGCCTCCGAGACTAGAAGTCAGAAAAGCAGTCGCAGACGCGTTAAAGTCAAACGTGGACCTGATTTATGTCAAAAAATTCGAAACAAGGCCTGGAACGCACACGGCTGTAGGCGTGGCGAACCTTTACGATTCTGCCGAGCAGGCGAAGCTCATCGAACCCGATTACGTAGTCAAGAGAAACGTTCCTCCTCCCGAGAAGCCCAAAGAAGAAGAGAAGAAGGGGTAGAGTAGAAAATGCCCAAGAAGGAAGAAAAGAAAGAGGCGCCAAAGAAGGGAGAAGAACCCAAGAAAGAAGTGAAAAAGGCAGAAGAAGCCCCAGCGGAAGCGCCGAAGGAAGAAGCAAAACCTGCGAAACCTGAGAAAGCTCCAAAACCCGAGAAAAAGAAGAAGAAGGAAAAGGGCGTTTTCAAACTGTACAAGGTTGAGGCTGAAAAGGTCATTAGACTTCGCCCAACATGCGAACGGTGCGGACCCGGATACTTCATGGCAGACCATGGTAACAGGTACACTTGTGGACACTGCGGGTTCACGCGGTACAAGCCCGCTAAGGAATGAACATCTTTAAATTATCCGACACCGTGATAGCTTCCTGATGATTTGCCAAATGCTAAGAGTAAACGTCGTCATCTCAAACATTTCTGCGGAACGTTTCTTGGACTTTAGAAAGCCTTTCCCTCAGGTTCATATAAACACGAACCTTAACCTAACGGGGATGGAGAAGAGGGCGGATGAGTCATTAGACGTTCCGTTCGTTTTAACGATCAGTTACAACCCTTCAGTGGCGCAGATAAACTTGAAAGGAACCGCGTTCGTGGTCGGCGACAAAGGTGAAACTGAAAAGGTCTACAAGGAATACGAAGAGAAGAAACCCCCGCCACCAATTATAGTACAGTCAGTTTCAAACGTTGCCTTCATCGAGTCTGTCCTGATATCCAGAACCCTGAACATCCCGCCGCCAATCCCGCTGCCCCAAACAGGGGAAACTAAGCCAGGGGAGAAGAAACCCTCAGGCAGGGACTACAGCGCTTGAACAGGGCGAGAAGCAAGCTGGCAACAGTTACTTCAGCGGCACGTACATCGATGAACGCGACGCGCCGATACCTGGAGTACCGTGTCTAACAGGCTTGTTTGTGACTGCAAACTCCCCAAGGTAATGTCCAATCATTTCGGGCTTTATTTCCACCTGCACGAAATCTTTGCCGTTGTGCACCTGGATCAGTAAGCCGACCATTTCAGGCAGAATGATCATGTTCCGCACGTGCGTTTTAATGGCAGGGTTGCCTCCCTTTCGAAGCTCTTCTCTCGCGCGTCTGACTTTTTCAAGCAGTATCCTCTGCTCCGCCTGCAAACCCCTATGAAGACTCCTTCGCTGCCTTGAAGGGAGAAGGTCAATGAATTCGTCCATGGACATGCTCTGCAGCTGGCTCAGCGAAAGCCCGCGATACATGAACTCTTTCGGCATTTTATCTCACCCTGCTTGCCACGTTAGACATTATGGACCTTCTCCTATTCTTTGCTTATCGCGCGCGCTCTTGTTTTTCCTTCCGGTGCCTCTTGCAGCAATCAAGCCGACTTTTTGTCCTGGTGGAGCGCCGTGCGACGTTGTAGTGACCTTTCTTGCACTTCTTTTACTACTGCCGTACGGATGCACGGCTGCAACCATCTTTCTTCCACTTGTCCTCGGGTACTTGCGCCCCCTAGCTCTCATTAAGTGGAACTTCGCGCCTGCTTTCAGGAAGGGCTTGTCCGTTCTTCCGGACGCTGAGACGACGCCGATCGTTGCCCGACAATAATCAGCGACGTACTTTGACTTTCCCGACGGCAACTTGATTATCGTCCCATTGGGCGTGTGAGTAACGACCGTCGCGTACGATCCTGAGGATTTTGAAAGCTTGCCGCCGTCCCCGGGGCGGAGCTCTACGTTGCAGACCATGGTTCCTTCTGGGATCTTGCCAAGCGGCATGATGTTGCCCACGTCGACCGCGGCTCTCCCGCCGATCTGAATCTGTTTGCCCTCGTAGACCCCTTCAGGAACCACCGTGTAGAATGTTTGTCCATCTTCAGACCTTATCAGCCCCAGAGGTGTTCCTCGCCCTGGGTCATGAACAAGCTCTTCAATCACGCAGTTGAACGATGACTCAAATTCCTTCAGTTTTGTCGTTGGCGGGTACCGAGCAGGGGCCACCCTCTTGTGAGTTGCGGCTCGGAACGTAGAGGCCCCACGTCCGCGTCTTTGAACACGAATTCTCTTTCCCATTTTCAGTCCACCATACAGGTTTAAAGTATTCCAAGTCTGATTGCAATGTCAACTGCCTTGAAATCTGGATGAAGCTTGACGAACGCCTTCTTTTCGCCGGTCGAGGTGATAAGAACGTGGACGCCCTCAACTCTCACTTCGTAGAGCCTTTCAACCGCCTTTCTGACGTCAGATTTGTTTGCTCTCAGGTTGACCATGAAAACCAGTTTGTTCTCTTTTTCAACCATGAGACTAGACGACTCTGTCATTAAAGGATAGAGTATGACATCGTAGGGGTCCATTATGCCTGTCCTCCTTGACCGTGCAACCGAGCAAGCTCCTCAACCGCGCTGCTCGTCCATATCGTGAATCTTCCAGGATGCGTGCCCGGAGCCAATATCTCCGGGTTAAGGTTTGTGACCGCGACAACGTCCACGCCCGGAATGTTTCCTGCTGCTTCCATTATTCCCTTGTTCTCACTAATGACTATGAGTGGCCCAACAGCCTGCTTCATCTTTCTTCCTCTGCTCTTACCCCTCCCAGCCCTCACCTTTCTGCTCTCTCTTACCCGGAGAATCTCTGACAATACTCCCAACCGTATGAGAACCTCTTCAACTTCCTTGGCCCTCTTCAAGCCTTCCAGTTCAGGCGAGACTATAAGCGGAATTTGCGGCACATCCTCAATGCGGTGACCCCTCTTGGTCACAGTCTCCTTCGACGCCGTCGCTGCTATAGCCGAGAACAAGGCTAGCCTCTTCTCCTTCTTCGGAATCCTCTTAACAATCTTCTTCTCGGAAGTCGGCGGATGAGACTGCCTTCCCCCGACCGTTCCCGGTGCGAAAGCCGCTCTTGCAGACGCAGTCTTGCGTCTTGGCAATCTGGCTTGGCCTGAGCCTGTGCCTCTGGATTCGGCTGTCGTTCTCTTTCCAGCCATGGGGTCTCTGCCCTGTGGTTGAAGCCTATTCGACTGTATTGCCAGGACAGCCCGCTTTATGACGTCCGGTCTCAGCGGTGTCGTGAAAACTGCTGGAAGCTCAATCTTTCCCACCGCCTTACCTTCAAGGTTGAAAACCTTCGCCGCCTTCTTAACCATTGGCGTTCACCGACTATCTTCCCTGTGGAGACTCAAGGGATATTTGGGTTATTTGCGGCGGCTCTTCCGGTATTCCTCTAGGCGGGCGTGCCGGGTAGCGAATCCGTATTGGACGCTTCTCCGTGCCTGCTATGCTTCCTGCAAGAAGCACGTATGAACCTTTGACTATGCCGTATCTCAGGAAACCCCCTTTTGGCGTGATCTCCTTTCCATCCTTGCCTATCTTGATGATTCGTTTGTTGTACTCTGTTCTCTGGTGAAAACCCATCTGCCCCGCTCTTGGGACGCTGTACATCACGTGGTGCGGGTTCCACGGGCCTAGCGTTGCAACGCCTCTCTTTGTCTTTCTTCCCTTAGCCTGAAGTATTGTGACTCCCCAACGTTTCACAGGTCCTTGAAAGCCCTTACCTGTTGAAACTGAAGCTATGTCAACGTACTGGCCTTCCTTGAAAATCTCCGCTGGGGTTGCGGTTTTTCCAAGAAGGCTTTTTGCGTACTCGAACTGCTGCTGGACTGTTCCTCCACCTATCTCTATTTCTGCCATGTCAGGCTTTTTCTTCGGCAGACTTGCCTGCCTTGGCTGAGTCACACTGATAACACGGACCCTCACAACTCGAGACAGGTTCTCCTCAATCTTCTTCAGAGCTTCCTCCGTCTTGAAATCTTCCGCAACCGTGAAAACTCTTCTTAAGTCGTCTGGCAGGTCTTTCGCCCATGCTTCACTTAAGGTCCGCAAACCATTGACATCTTTCGCGTAGACCTTTACACCGCAGACAATAATGGGCGGGGTCTCCAAGATCGTGGCTGGAAGAATCACTTCCTTGCCAAAATCCGGCGACCGCTTCCGGTCTTCTATCGTGAACACGTGGGTCATGCCGGCTTTGTAGCCCGTAAACCCTAGAAGCCGAGGCGTTTCTGATTCAACTCTGGGCCAGAAGCGCACTCTGGCCAGTAAGTGTTCAGCACGTTTCCTGGGCAAATATGCCAGAGAACCATGTCTCGGAGCGTGCGTCTTACGATGTCCCATTATTTTTTCGCTTCGCGACTTCTAGGAATGAGAACAATGAGTTATTAACATTTTGGTTCCGTTGCGCCAGAAGGGGTTGGCCTACTTTTTCCCAAATCGGCTGGCCCTGCGGAAAAATAACGCCTCTATATTTGCTTCGACCTTGAACTGTTGTTATCTCCCGAAATCCTTCGTGTTACAGGGCTTTGAGTCCTTGCTCTGATTTCTCTCTCTAAGCAATCAGCTATGTACCTCATGGAGAGAGGTCTTAAGACGTTGTCACTGTTTAAGGCTATGAGAAATGAGCCAGTCACTGCCATGGATTCCGCCCATTCTGCCCTGATTTCTTGTAAGTATTCAGCATAGTCTGAATAGGTCTTGTGGACTGAGACTGCTACCATGTCTGAACTCAAGCCCATGCCGGTGGAAACGAAGATCATGTTAGGATTCTTTGCCGTGAAAACCTTTCCCTTTGCAACTTTGGTATCGGGACGCTGTTCACGTTTCTTGTTTCCAAACGTAATTGCTATGATCTCAAAACCCAGTTTTCTCAGATTCGCAGATCCGCCGTACTCGATGACTCCTTCTCTTTCAAGCCTTGTTCTGATTCTGGAGATTGTAGGCTGAGAAACACCAATTGCCTTTGCCAGTTCCCTATCACTTTTTCTGCTGTTCCTAATGAGCTCACAAACCAGTCTGATCTCTATCTCCTTCAAACAACCTGCCTCCTGACAAACAAGCCTATCTATACTATTTCGTAAGTGGTTTAAGAAATCTTCCATACAGTCATAATCATTTGCATTATCCATGAGCGCCACAATATGCAAATCATCCACAATTCAATAGAGCCTTCTTCGCAGAACACCCACAACTTTGGATCTCAAACATTGTAAGTGGCCTTGAGACAATTGGGAAAAGCAGAACCGCCACGAACAGTTATTCTGATTTTGTCGTTCCACGGAAAGATATTTTAGCCTAGAGAAGTAAACAGCAAGAAACGTTGGGTTTTGCATGGTTGAAGAGGAACCAAAAAAGCACACTGGCAAATGCTACGATTGCGGTGGCCCTCTAGAATTGTTTGAATTGGACATTAAGCAGTCAACGAAGATTATGAAGTGTCGGAATTGTGGCCTGTTCCATTTCTACAAGAAAGACTTCATTGGCAACTACAAGCTGACCAAAGTCAGCAAGAACCCTGCCCCGTAGCGAACTCCTCGAACATCATCCAATCAGTGATTTTACCTTCTCGAAGATGTCCTGCGCGTACACCGTGCTTCCGCAATGCTCACAATTGGTCTGATTTCCTGACTTGGGCAACGTCATCGGTGCTCCGCACTCTGGGCATTTCGTTTTTTGGAGGACCAAGCCGCCTTTCTCCATGTAATCTTTCAATGATGAGAAGTCCAAGACCACTTGGACCCTCTCCTTCTTCTTTTCCGCTTCGAACTCTTCTTTTCTCGCACGACACTGTTCTGTAATCAATTGTCTGAAAGGCTCGAATTCGTTCTTGCCAACTCCTGAGACATGGAACATGTGAGTCTCCACATCGTCTGCTATTGACACAAAAGGAGACAACATGCCTCCCATCGATACTCCTCCCACTTTCATCAACGGTACAGCAAGCACTTGATGGTATGATTTGCCGAACATCCCGTGCTCTTCAAGAAACAATAGTCTCTGGTTCGTCAACGCTAGGTAACCATTCTTACGTTCCTTCGCCTCTTCTACTTTCTTTCGTCCGAAGGAACCTCTCGCTACCACTTTCTCGGTAATCTCACGATTGCCCCTCCAAGAAGTAACTACTTTCTCGCCTTTTTCAAGAATAATTGAACTTTCCCAGGACAAATACTATTTCTCCTTTGCATCATTTATTTCAACTGAGACACATATGGATTTAGAACTTTGCATGCAGTGTTTCAGCGTCTATTTGCGTGCTTCTATCGCGGCCTGTGCGTGATTTGTTGTATACCGAACTTGGCTATTTACACTTGTACACTTTGAAATTCACGAGTTAAACAAAGTCTGGCAAGTATTAAATATGGCGGTGTCTAGTCCTGTTGAGGATTGATGATGGTCGATACTGCTTCTGAGATTTCAGGAGCTCTGTATCATTCCGGTTGCTTGAAGTTTGGTACTTTCCACATCAAATCTGGAGCCCTAAGTCCATACTACATTGACCTTGCATGCCTGCTGTCCTCTCCCAGAGACTTCTGCACCCTTGCAGATATTGCTGCAGACAGAATTAGATGCCTTGGGGCCAAGGATAGGATAGACAAATTGGCTTCGATCGAGTTGAAAGGTGCTTTGATTCTGCCAAGTATCGCTTGTCGAACGAACCTGCCATGCATCGTGGTGAGGAAAGAGGTAAAAGCGTACGGCGCCACGGGAAGAATTGCAGGTGCAGAAGTCGCAAAAGGCGAACGGATTCTCTTCTTTGATGATGTTATCAGCGAGGGCTTGTCCAAGCTCGAAGCGATAAAGCCCCTCGAGCAGCTTGGGGCCCGCGTAGAAAACATCCTAGTAGTGGTGGACAGGGAACAGCATGGCGCAGAAAACCTAGGAAAGCTTGGCTACGGAGTGCACTCCCTAGCAAAGGTCACCGAGCTTGCAGATAGACTCCTTCGAGACTCGAAAATCTCGAAAGAGCAAGCCGACGCTGTTTTCAACTACGTCAAGAATGCCTGAAGGCCTACTCTCTTTCTCCAGTCTGGACAAGTAATAGCTTGTGCAGTATTTCCCGTGCAGATTCTTGCGGTGAGCATTTGGCAGCGTTGATCGTTACTTCAGCGTTTACAGGAGGTTCGTAAGGTTGCCCGATCCCGGGGACAGTTGTGGCTTCACCCTTCAGGCCCCTTGAGTAGATTTTCCTTGGAGCAAGGTGAGTTTTCCTTCTTCTGTCCTCACGATCCATGCAAATTCCCATTGGACACGCAAGATAGACCTCGACGAACTTTGGAATTCGCTTTCTTGCGTCCTCGCGGAAGCGTCTAAGGTTACCAGTCGCGTCGATCAAAACGTTCACACCATTCTCTGTCAGAAGCTCAGCAAAGTAGACGAGCGTTGCATAAACCGTGTCGCGTTCTTCCAAAGAGTAGGATGGCTTAGGAGTCAAAACTTTGCGGAGAGCGTCCACGGACAACAGTTGAGCATGGATACCCTTCTGATTGAGAAGCTTGAGCAGAGCTTCGGACACGACGGACTTGCCGCTTCCAGGTAAGCCTGTGACCCAAACGCACCAGCCCAGTCTAGCGGAGGCTCTTTCTTTCATGCTGGTCCCACTACAGTTTCTCTCATGTGTTCTCTTAAAAACTGATAGTCTTCGACCCTGATCAGATGGCTTTCACACTTGCAGTCTGAACTGCCGAAGCCTCGTATTGGAGAACCCTTCTTCGCAAGTTGTGTCGCGATCTTGCATTCGTTTGGCTTTCCTGCTCTCTTGTAGAAGACTTTCACAACCTTGACAGGCGAGTTGCCCAGCAAGTAATCGATGTGCCAAAACTTCGCCTTCTCTGTTCTGAGATGCCGTTTGATGGGTTCTTCCAAGTTGTTTTGGGCTGAGCCCACGTAAGCGTATAGGCCCTTTTCCAAACTCAACTTGCCTAATGCGCCAATGTTTACACTGATGTTCCTGTCTATTGCGATTATGAGAACGTAGATGCCCTTCATGCTCTTCTGGTAGAACTGTTCTCCCTGTACCATTTCAATATTTCACTGACTGCGTTCGAAGAATAGCCCATCTCGCTGAGAAGTCTCTTCAGGTCATCTATAGACTCTACGCCCAAGGTTGAACCCCTTACCCAAATCAGCCTTACCCTTGACTCTATTTATACTTTAGTCTCACCGTTGATATATCGTCTTGACGCCGGCGGTGAAAGGTCGCAAATGCTATTTTAAGTAAGATTTGACGCTTTCAACCTCAAATTCTCTCGCTTCGAGTACCCTGCTCGCGAAACGGAGGATCTTCCTCCGCGCAATCAAGGGAAGATTCGGGTACCACAAGGGTGATGCAACGACAAGACTGCGCCAAGCGTAGAAAGGTTGAATGACCTTCAAAATCTCGTCGTCACCCGTCTTGTCCAAGTAGTTCTTCCAGAAAAGTATGAACAGCCTTCCGAAAGGTCCGTTCATCTCACCGAAGGTCTGTAAAGAATAGAAGAGGTAGTTGATCGTCATAGCAGCCACGTCGTCGGCAGGCTCCCCCCATTCGCCCCTGCTGCGGTCTAGAACGGTGAAATCTAATCCCTGCCTGAACAGAACGTTCCAAGGATGGAAGTCCCCATGCACTTGCGAAAGCCTTTGCGCCTTCTTTTTCAGATGCCAGCGCCACTCCAAGCAGTTCTTCTCAAGCTCGATGAAATACTTCTCGTCAACGTAGCCCAATTTGCTCGGATAACTGTCCGTCAGTCCAAAGATGCCTTCACCTTGCCCAATCAGGTCGCGAATTCGTCTGACGTAAAGTTCTGGCGCGTCATTCTTCTTGACCGAATGGACTTCGACAAGATAGTCAGACAACGCCACACACCGTTCCTCGTCTAGATCCGTCACCTTGCAGGTTTCTTTGATGCGGTCTAAGTCTTCAAGGTATAATGAGCCTTCAACAAAGTCGGTTAGGATGAAGAATTCAATACAGTCTCCCAATGACTTCAAAGTCTCTCCGTCGTTTGAAAAGGAGCCAACATCAACAGAACTGACATGCTTAGGCAGTTTGTTAAACGCGGAGTGCTGCCACAGCAGAACGGCGGCCCTGTCAGAGAAGTAGTCATGTCCAAAGCCTTCAGGCCGCATGGTTTCCAAGACCACCCGCTTGGTTTGTCCTTGTACACTGAACTCAATAAGGTAGGGCACCCCGTACCCGAAGCCTTTCAAGTCAGCAACCTGACCGTTACGCAAGGGCACGACTCGCAAGACCTTAGCCGCTGCCTTATAGACACTTGAGAGATACTCCTCCACTCTTTCAGCCTTCAATTCAAGCAAGAAATCACATCCAAAGCGAAGAGTTATCGGCTACAAGTTAAAAATATAGCGATACAAGCCGAGAAATCAAGGGAAGTGCCAAAGAATGAATCAATTCGCACTTAGCCTTAAATAGCGAACTGTCACAGAACGTAATGGAGAAAACAATTATGGAAAAGTTCAAGGTCAAAGACCTAACGTTAGCTTCCAGTGGAAATCTGCAGATCGAATGGGCATCAAAGCATATGCCAGTCTTAACCCAGATTAGGGAGAGAGTTGCCAAAGAAAAGCCGCTGATAGGCTTGACCCTAGGGGCATGTCTGCACGTGACAAAAGAGACAGGCGTGCTCGTTGACACTTTCGTCGCCGCAGGAGCAAGAGTTGCACTGTGCGGTTCTAACCCTCTTTCAACACAGGACGATGTTGCAGCAGCGCTTGCAAAGATAGGTGTAAACGTCTTTGCCTGGCGAGGTCAAACGACCGAAGAATACTACTGGTGCGTTGAGAAAGCGTTAGATCTTGTCCCTACGATAACTTTGGATGATGGGGCAGACCTCGTTGGCACACTGCACAGGAAGAGAAAACAGGCCTTGCCGAAAATCAAAGGAGGGACAGAGGAGACAACCACGGGCGTGCTTCGTTTGAGAGCCATGGAGAAAAAGGGTGCACTCAAGTATCCAATAATTGCAGTGAACGACGCTTACACGAAATACTTGTTTGACAACCGTTACGGAACGGGCCAAAGCACGTTGGACGGCATATTGAGAGCAACAAATATTCTTCTAGCGGGCAAGAACTTTGTCATCTGCGGTTACGGCTGGTGTGGAAGAGGCATCGCGATGAGAGCACAAGGGATGGGAGCGAACGTGATCGTCACCGAAGTGAACCCGCTACGGGGACTTGAAGCCGCGATGAACGGGTTCCGCGTTATGCCAATTATCGAAGCGGCTGCAGTAGGCGACATTTTCGTGACGGCAACCGGCGATACCAGCGTGATAAGGAAAGAACACATGGTGAGGATGAAAGACGGCGCCATTCTGGCCAACAGCGGACACTTCAACGTTGAAATAGACTTCAAAGACCTCGAAGAACTCTCGACGAAAAAAAGAAACATCAGACTAAACCTCGACGAGTACACGCTTAAGGATGGACGAAGACTGTACCTCTTGGCCGAAGGAAGACTTGTGAACTTGGCCGCAGCCGAGGGACATCCGTCCGAGGTCATGGACATGTCTTTTGCAAACCAAGCTCTCTGCGTTGAATACCTAGCGAAAGAAGCGAAGTTACCGCCGAAAGTCTATCCGGTGCCAAAAGAAATAGATGATGACGTGGCAAAACTGAAACTCGACTCTATGCACATCAAGGTTGACAGACTAACGAAGGAGCAGAGAAAATATCTAGCGACATGGGAATTGGGTACAACGTAACAGCTCACCTTAAGACATGGTAAACTTTAAAAGGTATTAAAGAGATAAACATGGCTAACATGTGGTGATGCCAATGGTTAGTAAAGATCAAGCGATAGGTGGAGTAATATTCATCGTCTGCGCGATTGTTGGCCTTCTGTATGTCATTACGCTCTTCTGGCCAGGATGGCTCAACCAAGCATTCGGCTTAGATACCTCGGGTGTCCAATTCTGGGTCGTAGCAATACCAGTTCTGGTCGCCTTCATCGCCATAATGGGCATAGGCGCATGGATAGGTTGGACAATGGCCACGACACCGCCGCCAAAACCGATCGAAGAGATCACAAGTGAAATGGAAAAAGAAGAGAAGCCTACTGTTGAAGAAAAACCAGCCGAAGAGACGCCAAAGGAAATGCCAAAGGAAGAGACAAAGAAACCAGAAAAGAAGAAAAAAGGCGAAGAATAACCAAGACGCCTAGTTTTTTTTATTCTACAAGAAGCTTGTGTTAACCAATTTCACTCTGGGGCAAAAAGGTAAAAGTCAGCTAACGATCTTTTTGTCTTCAGTCATCTTAACCGTTGACAGCTTTGAGCATACACTTCACTATGTTTTCACAAACTATACAATCTTCAGGTATCTTTTCATTCCTTGCCCGTTCACTCAGGTATCCAAGATGGTACGCACACTGCACAGTCGTTGATGACGTTGCCATTCTCTCTTCCGAGCTGCCGACGACAATATCCTGTTCTTTGTTATTCTCAACCGTTGCACCCGGCTTCGCGTAAACAACTGGAACGCTTTCTTCTACGGTTATAGATGTCAGACAACGTGGACACGCGTCATAACATTGTGAATCTTCGGAACCCACGTTCTTGACTTTCACAGGCTTCGAAAAGACCAGGCCACACGACGAATTCGGACACGCAAACTTGCCTTCTTTGGCACTCTTCTTCTTTCTTTGCATAATTGACCATCGATAACGATCAGATCTTGCCCCTTATAGTGCTAATGCAGTGAGAGTCAGTATCACTAATAAGGAATGCATGTTCTTCGTTCTCCGTCGCACGTTGATCTAGGGTCATTATTCAGAATTCATAATCGTTTTAATGGGTACACGTAACCTCTCGTTCAGAGGCGTCAAAGCTTGTATACGGTGATGATAAGAGTTGAAGAAACACTGCCCTGGATTGAGCTTAAAGGGGAATATGAAGCCAGAAAAGAGGCCCGACATGCAGCGGAAGAAGCCATTAGAAAGATGGCCGTGTTGGTTGTAACCATACCACAAGAAAAAAGACCATTGAAAGCATTAGCTGTGATGAAAGCAAGGCGTTAGCTCAAGAAAATGTTGCCGAACAGTTTTTCTGCCACCTCATAAATGAGATATCCAGCTTCGCGCGTGAAAGGCAGAGGATCTTGGGCGATAAGAATTTATTATAATCCAACTCCTCACTGTGACAGATGATCCTGAACAGAACGTTCTATGAACAAGACACATTAACTGTTGCGAAAGAGCTCCTTGGAAAATTCCTTGTTCATGAGAACACAGAAGGAACCACGATAGGCAAAATCGTTGAGACAGAAGCCTACACAGGTCCAGAGGATAAGGCATCTCATGCCTACAAAAATCTCCGGACACAACGGACAGAAGTTCAGTTCGGGCCTAAGGGACACGCATACATCTATCAAGTTTATGGAATGTATTTCTGTTTTAACGTCACGAGTGGAAGCCTTGTTGGAAAACCGGAGGCAATCTTGGTTAGAGCGTTTGAGCCGATAGAGGGCGTTGACCTCATGATCCGAAGGAGGAGTTCTGCCAGAAGTCGGATAGTAAGTTTAGCCAATGGCCCAAGCAAGCTTTGCATTGCCATGGGCATATCGAAAAAACAAAATGGTACAGACTTGTCTGTTCCACCTTTATTCATTGACACGGGTGTGACGATAAATGAGAAACAGGTCATTCAAACAACAAGGGTTAACGTAGACTACGCAGAGGAATGGAAGCACTTGCCTTGGAGATTTTTCATAAAGGATAATTGCTTCGTATCAAAGCCGTGCATGTGGATGAAAAAGCAGATTTGAACCCGCCTAGCTCGCGATACTGGAAAGCCCTATATGGCTAATTGATGTTCTATCAGCGACAGAAAGGCTGTCAAATGGTCTAAAGGAAGCAGACCTAGTAGATGTCCATTCAGAAACAAGTTGTAGAAGCTCTAATGACACCTGAGGCTTATGATGAGCAACCAGGCAGAATTGAACTTACCCAGACCCACATATCCTTCGTCTTTTTGACCAGAAACTTTGTCTACAAAGTGAAGAAGGCTGTGAATCTTGGATTTCTGGACTTCACAACTCTCGAAAAGAGGCGGTTCTTCTGCGAAAGAGAACTGGAGCTCAACAAGCGCTTGTGCGAAGGTATGTATCTTGAGGTTGTTCCTATCAACAGATCAAACGTGATTAAGATTAGGGGCGAAGGGCAAACTGTCGAATATGCTGTGAAGATGAAGAGAATGCCTCAGGAAAAGATGATGAGCAAGCTGCTCGAAGAGAACAAGGTGGATAATGAGCTTATTGACAGAATAGCGAAGATCATCGCTGAATTCCATTCAAAGGCGGATACGAACAAGATGATAAGCGAGTTCGGTTCCTTGGCGATAATAGAAACCAATTGGAAAGAAAATTTTGAACAGACCTCGAGATTTGTCGGCAAAACGATATCAACAAGGGATTTCAAGCTAATCCGTGAAAGAGTGTACGAGTTTATGAAGAGAACTGGGTCTTTTTTTCAGAATAGGGCTGAGGAGGACCGAGTCAAAGACTGTCACGGGGACATTCATTCGGGTAACATCTTTTTAGCAGACCGAATTTACATCTTCGACGCGATAGAATTCAACGAAAGATTTAGGTTTTCTGACGTTGCCTCCGATATCGCCTTCTTAGCTATGGATTTAGACTTCAAAGGACGAACCGATCTATCTGACTTCTTCATCAATAGATATGTCGAATATTCTGGAGACCGAAAGTTGAAGAAGATTCTTCCTTTCTACAAATGCTACCGAGCCTACGTGCGAGGAAAAGTTGCCAGTTTCAAACTTGAAGACGCCAGTGTAAGTAGCGGGGAAAAGAGACAAGCAATGGAAGAAGCAAAGGCATACTTCCAACTAGCTTCCGCTTATGCGGAAACTCTGATGGGCCCAAAGAAAAGCGCGGCCCTCTGAATCACCGGAAGTTCACCTAGGGCTGAATTGATCAGCTACAAATTCCGGGACTTTCACAGTTCCCATGAGGACCGGCTTTTGATGACAATCGCTTCCCCCAGTCATGATTAGTCCATGCTCTTTTGCAAACTTTATGTAATGATTCGTCGTTGCGGAGTCGCTTCTAGAGTGCCAACACTCTATTCCATCAATATATCCTAAGAACAACTCTTTTATCATGTCCGTCTGCTTTTGCAGAGATTTGGTCAGGGTCGCAAGTGAGGTCCCATGAGGGTCGTTAGGATGAGCCAAAACTACTAGTCCTCCAGCATTTCTTACAACTCTCGAAGCCTCTTTTATGAAAAGAGGAAACTTGGGAACATCACATTTCACAAGATACTTGTCAAAAGCTTCTTGTTTTGTTCTAACAATTCCCTTTCCCACAAGATAGTTTGCTATATGAGGCCTTCCAATAACTCCGTCAACGGAACTCTGAATCTTGCCCAAATCGTTTTTCGTTAACTTTTCGATTCCTTCTTTTTCAAACTCTGCATTAATCTTGTCCAAAATCCTAGCCGCTCTTTCCTCTCGATACTGTGCGATTTGTGTCAGCTTGTCACCTAACTCCTTATTCTTCGTGTCAAATTGATAACCCAAGAAATCTAGAGACAGTGATCTGCCCCTCAAAAATCTGGCATCCAACAGGGTTACGTTCAATTCAACTCCAACAACATAACGGATTCCGTTTTCATTCGTCAAAGCTATAGCTTCTTCTTGACAGCCAATTGAGTCGTGATCCGTGATCGACATCAACCCGATTTTTCTGATTTTGGCTTCCTTAACAAGTTCTTCAACAGTTAAGTTTCCATCAGAACAGCTTTTTGAATGAATATGCAAATCTATTATCATAAAACAGGGTCCATCTACCTTTTTTCCATCCCGATTACGTACCAGTCCTTAGGATTATCATACTCAGTGTCGACTGTTAAGTGTAGTATCCGAAGTTTCGGATATCTCTTTTCCAAATCATCCAAGTCAACGGTCTCAAACTTCTTCTTGTTGTTAAGATAAGCTTCTTTGGTTAAGGCATTTGACTCGTAGTTCCCTTTGGTTCTTCTCAAAATCCGTGCAATTGACACTTCTTCAGAGCAGTGAGTCTGAAGTATGGCAAAAGTCATGTTGTATTTTGCAGCGATCGCAGCAGCTCGTCTTCGCAGTTCTTGGGTTACAAAGGTAGCATCCAATATTACGTCTCTGCCCATCTTTACAAGATCTTCTGCCCGGCGAAACGTCTCATCATAGACAAGCTCTCGTTTGCTCATGTTCGAGGCAACTTTTTCGTCAAAAATGTCCTCGTTCTTGAGAACCTCCAATCGAATCAAATCGGTTCGAAGGATGGGGTATCCCTTGATTTTTGAGACCTCCTCTGAGGTCTCTGTTTTCCAGGTTCCTGGGAGTCCACAGGTAATCAGTAGAGTTCTGGGCTCTAACTCGGCCTTAACAAAGTCGGCAAAAGGTTCCCTCAACTAGACACACTCTCGTAGTCAAATCTAGGCAAGGAAAAATTAAACCTTTGCGGCAAGAAACGACCTCCTTGACAAGGTTACGGTAACAGGTGAAGAGAATACAGGTAGGCAAAGAACCCTTTGAAAGTTAATCAACGCTTCTAAGGACAAAATATCATTTATCAAATCCATCACCGGCGAGTCATCCATGGCGCGCGATACCAAAAACGCGCGCGACAAGAAGACATTGACCCCCATTTCAGTCTCTAAACATCGGCCCTTAATGAGTAAGCTTCTTTGAGAGTATCCTAGGTTCTTTCCATTCTTCCCTAAGAGTGCTGTACATGTAGCCGTCGAACCATTCTCCCTTGTTAAAGGCCGATTTGCGCACTGTGCCTTCTCTTACGAAGCCTGCATTCTCCAAGACTTTTGGGGAAGCTTCGTTTCTTACGTCAGTTCCTGCCTGAATCCGCACAATATTCTTGGGGAGAAACAGGTAATCCACCATTACTTGAACGGCTTCAGAGCAGTAGCCTTTCCCCCTTTCGCTAGTAAGCATAAAATACCCGATTTCCACGTGCCTTGAGGGCTGAACGACCCAGTGCACCATGTAAATATTTTTGTGCCGTCTTTTTTCTCAATGATGAAGCATGTTCTTTCGGTTATCAGTGCTAACGGTGTAGGATTGTCAAACTCTTTCATTGCTTCTGTTTTCGATATCTGTTTTACAGAAACATACGCATTGGAACCTATATCGTTCCGCAACTGCACCATGAAGTCTACGTCGTCTTTCTCCATGAGCCTTAAGTTCACGTTCCTGCCTTCAAGCAATTACAGTCGCCTATCCTAGTGGTTGGCTCGGTTCAGCGTCGCTTAGGAATGCTTTCCTTGAGAAAGGCGATTAAAGCTTTCGGAGATAGGACATCGCTTATCAAGTTCATTATTGGGGGGTCGTCTACGGCGTACATGACGTATATTGACTTATTCTTTGCATAGGCGTATCCTATGTCAACGGAGACGCTCTTACCAATGTAACCTTGTGGATTAACGACGTATACGATATCTGCACCATCGACTTTTTTCAAGCATCCCAGGATCCCGCGACTGTCCGTTTTCTTTGATATCTTAAACTGGATGTTCTCCTCTTTGAGCTCACGTTCCAATCCTTCCATCTCACTGGTGAACCTGAAACTTCCGCAAACGTACAGCTTTTTCATAGTATCCCTCGAACTTCGATAAATCAAACCACTACAATTCACAAAATCTCTTGATACACCCTTTAATTTTATTCTCTCTAGTGTCACAAATGAACAGAGAAATGAAAGTCTCACCCGAAGAGGAGCTCAAACTAAGAAAGTCTTTCGAGTTTGGAGTCTACCTGTTGATCACCCATTATCTTACGAAAAACTGGCATAAATGTGCTTGAAGTTTTGCAAGATTCGGGGCAGAAACTGGCGCTTCGGCAGAAAGAAGAAACCTAGTCGCAAGATCTAAACAGGACTTTCTTGAATTTGAGGCTAGAATAGAAAAGGTATGGGTAGGAAGAAAAGTCGAGAAATTGAACGTTGAGGGACGCGTCGGCGTCGTGGAGAAGTGCCCAATCAGATTGATGAGTAATCAACACCGTGAAGACCTACCCTCTGACTACTTCTGCGATCACATTTGCTCTATCATCTATCCTCATGCCTACAGACTGCTGGGGTTCAGGAGCAGCATCGAAAAACTAAATGAAGGCTGCCGATTGGTCATACAATGTTGACTGTGGTGCGTTTGTGAATTTGGAAGCTCAAATGGAAGAAGCATTAAAAGAATCTTCGAACGAACAACTTTGACGCTTGCTTAGTCTCGAGAAATAGACAAGGCCGTGTTTATGTAGGTGGAGGAGGCGGAGGAGGAACAGGAAGAGCGTCACGTGAAGTTGCGTTCTTGCTCTGTTGGATTCTTTCAGCTGTGACACCGTCAAATTCTACGGCTTTTTGCTCGCCTGTTTTTGCGTTTCTGTAGAGAACTCTGAACCTTGGAGTGTAGATTACGACTCGCTCGTTAACTTCAAAGAGTTCATTGACAAGCCGATTTATGTCCCTTGGCCGGTTGACTATTTTGGATCTTATAAAGTCTAAATCAGCATTCGAAGCGATTTCTTCCACGCTATATTGTGCTAGTATTTTCTTAGGATTTCTCTCCGAAGGAGCAGATGGGAGTTTTTCAAGTGTGACGTCTCGCCCAAACCTGTCTAGGATAAGGGAGGCTTTGACCTCATTCCTTAACCTCTCTTCTCCTTCGAGCCTAATCACATTATGGTCTTTGGCAGAAGAATCCGTCGATTGTTCGGGCTCAAACTTTTGATTTAGAAGAACAACTTCTAGAACTTCTTTGTCCACTTTAACCGAGTGAACGCACTTGCGGTAGTAATCAATCGCGTATTTTCCACTGATCATCGTGTAGGGTTCATAGTACTTATCGATGGAAACGAATTGAATCTCTTCTGGTTTAGGCTTCAAGAACCCAAACCTTGTGAACAGCTGATCCTTGAGCTTCTCCCCGGCCACCTTTATCACGGTCGGGTCAACACGAGTCTCGTAGACGATGGTCTTCCTTTCCACTATTCTCTCATTCGCAAGTACCGTTTCAGCCGATATGACTACCTTTTCATCGCACGCAGTTACAGTCAAGATTGAACCCTCAAACACGTTCTCTGTTATGAATCTAATATGGGTTATGAACCAGAAAAATTGATCACTACTAAACATGTTGCAATCCTCACCCCAGCACAAGCTAATGGCGTCATCGAAGGAACTCGAACCTTGCAGGTCAAAAGACCCCTTGGTTTGCTTGGCCTCGTCCTCCAAGTTCATTGCTTTCAGAGCTCGAGTGAGCGCCGCAAGTTGCCTGTTGCGCAAGAGCTTCGAAGATCTAGGAAGGCTTATTATGAATCTCCTTCATCTGCCTATGAAAGCGTGACCAACCGAGAAGGAGACAGCTGTGTCAATCAGGCCCGAGAAATCAACCAATGTTGTAAAGACTGTGTGCCACCGGGATTGTCCAGATACGTGCTTTGTTGACGTCATCGTTGAAGATGGCAGGATCGTATCTACGAGGGGCAGCAAAGAAAACCCGATAACTCAGGGATTTCTTTGTCCCCGAGGCGTGGGAGACCCTAAGCGGGTATATAGTAAAGAGCGCATTCTTTATCCTCACGTCAATAACGGAGACAAGTTTGGAAGGGTTTCTTGGTCAGACGCTCTGGAACTGGTTGCCAGAGAATTGACTAGTGTCCTGGAGAATTACGGCAATGAATCGGTTTTGCTTTATGATTATGCGGGCAACCAAGGATGTCTTAGCTTGCAGTTCTCCCAAAGACTATGGCGCGCACTAGGCGTAACGGTCACGGACGGCGCTCTCTGCAGCACATCCGGGCACACTGGAATCGGACTCCACTACGGGCTCACATACGGTCTCGGATTTGAGGAAGTTCTCAATTGCGGAACCATCCTGTTCTGGGGAAACAACGCAAGAGTCAGTTCACCTCACCTTTGGGCCCTCTCGCTGAGAGCACGGAAGGAAAAAAATGCAACGTTGATATCTATTGACCCTAGAAAGAGCGAGACCTCTGAGAGCTGCGACCTCTGGGTCAACCCTCGCCCAGGCAGCGACGTAGCACTGTCTTACGGAATAGCTCGATGGCTCATTGAACACGATAAACTGGCTGAGCAATTCATTGAAGAATGGACCACAGGATACGACAAGTTCAAGGAAGAGGCAAAGAGCTGGACACCCAGCCGTGTGGAAAGTTCAACAAACCTCCCGTGGAAAAGAGTTGAGGAGCTATGTGAGTTACTCGTTGAAAAACTCCCCGTATGCTTCATGATAGGTTTGGGGTTAAACAAGTCGAGTCATGGCGCAGAGGCCGTTAGGGCTGTGAGTCTACTACCGGCGCTACTTGGGCAGCATCGTGGGTTCCACTACAGTGACTCCAGAGGACGATTCATTGATTGGGGTTATATGAACGGCAGCAAGATGAGCAGCAGAAGTTCCAAAATCGTTGAGCAGGTTTCGGTCGGTTCGCGATTAAGCTCTGGTGAGTTCAAGTTCGTTTTCATCAAGGGTTCCAACCCTGCTTCAACGCTTCCAAACCAGAACGCTGTACGAGCTGGTCTTTCAAGAGAAGACGTGTTTGTAGTTGTTCATGAGACACATTGGACCGAGACCGCGAAACTCGCGGATGTTGTTCTCCCCGCGGCCACGTACCTAGAGAAGTCTGACTTGAATTTCTCTGACCATCACCCTTACACTCGATTTTCTGCAAAGGCAGTTGAGCCGCTTGGGGAGTGTAAGCACGAAGTCTGGATCATGCAACAGCTTGCTGAGAGGATGAGTTGCCGTGAGTCTTGGGTGTTTGAGGACCCATGGCAAGCCCTTCAAAAGTCTACGGCAGAGTCGTTTGAAAATGGACGCTTCGATGACCTGTTCAAAGGGGAGATCCTCAAACTCCGGCAGCGGCCCACGAAAGAGTATCAGACGCCTTCAGGGAAGATCGAACTATATTCTTCAAAAGCCCATGAAATAGGTGCGAACCCTCTGCCAGCGCAGCTGCCACCCAAGGAGAATGAAAGCTGGTTTACCCTACTGAACAGTTCTCTCCCTAATTGGACCCACAGCCAGTTCAGAGACGTTTACGGTCCGATCCCAGAGATCGTCTGGATCAATCCCGCTGATGCAGGCACTCTTGGGATCGAGAACGGAGATGATGTTACCATTTTCAACGAGTTTGGAGCACTGACTGTCGAAGCAATCATAACCGAAAACGTTTCCAAGGGAGTTCTGTGGTCGCCAAGGCCTTTGACTGGGAAGAACGGTGTTCCATTAAACAGCTTGGCATCAAGTAATCCACAGATTCTTGGTGCAGGTCCTCGGTTTAATTCAATCAGAGTTAAGATCAAAACTAGTTGAGCGCGCGCACAGAACTAGCCTAAAAAAGGCTCCTACTGGGAAAATGGCGCCGGGGAAGGGACTCGAACCCCTGCGAGCCCGAAGGCCCACTGGCTCACTTGTCATCATCCATCTGGGCCCTTTTTCTTCGCGAATGATCTCGAGGCCAGCGCGATAACCGCTCCGCCACCCCGGCACTGTTTAGAACTTCTGAACTGCGCCTTTTAGCTTTATCCCGTTAGGGAGCGAAACAAGGCCCATGTTCTATTCATTACCCTGCAGTCACCTTGAGCACGCGAGCGATGGAAACAGCCATCTTCTTTTCTTCCTTCTTTTGATAGCGTCCCACTCGCTTAGGATTTTGACTGCTTCGTTTGCGATTTTGATGGCGTTCTCCTCTCCTGCCCCACTGATAAACTCGCCTGTAAGGCGATTGCCGTAGACCGCGCACACGGAGGCTGCTCTCAACCCGAAAAGACTTGCCAAAACGTACAGCGTCGCTGTTTCCATCTCAAAGTTCAGCACTCCGGCCTTCTGGAGCGTGGGAAGCAGGTTTTCTGTACCTGAGGAGAATGTTACGGGTGTTTTGCGTCTTTGTCCAGCGTAAAAGTCGGCGGTTGTAGCTGTCATGCCAACGTGGTAGTTGCCTATGCCTAGTGTTTCAGCAGCTTCAATCAGGGCGAGCAAGACTTCATAGCTTGCCACTGCAGGATACTCAGGGATGATGTAACAGTTGCTCGTGCAGTCGAGGCGTACGGCGGAGGAGCAGATTATTACATCACCGCAGTTGATGTCCTTTTGTATGGCCCCAGTGCTGCCGACTCGGATGAAGGTTTTTACGCCGACGTTGGAAGACTCGTTGACCGCGATGGCCATGGAGGCTGGGCCTATGCCGCTTGACAAGGCGGAAATTGGTACGCCTTTGTACTTGCCCGTAAAGCTCCTGAACTCGCGGTGGGTCGCGATTTCTCTTGCTGAATCCCAAAACTTGGCAATCTTTGGAACACGGTCAGGATCGCCGGGTACGAGTAGGTACTCAGCCAAGTCGCCGTCCTTGCACACTAGATGATATTGCTCGATGTTGGAAGCTTTTGGGTGCACGGTCTCTCACCAAAACTAAGATTAAGCGTTTGAGACTTAATAACAGTGGGTTCGGAGAAACTGCCGCTTGTCTGACGAACGCAGAAGGACAAAATACGACATCTACGCAGACATCATAGAGACGGTTGCTCGGAAGGGGTTGTGCTCGCTGACACGGGTCTCCTATGGAGCCAACATGCCTGTTGACCGAGCTAAGAAGGAGCTCAACTTTCTGGTCGCTCACGGTTTCATCAGTGAAGTTAACCTAGAGGATTCGAAGAAGTACCGGGCGACGAAGTGGGGGTTGGAATATCTGGAGACGTACAAGCGCATGCGCAAATTCTTCGCTGCGCTGGAACAGTAGGCAGCCCTACAACTTGTGACTACAAAGCGTGTTCTCTTTAGGTGCGTCGCCTTTTAAGGTGTCAAACGACTCACTCCTTCTCATCTGAAAACGAGGTGGTAAGAATGAAAGTTCAAACAAAGGGTGAGTCGGATTGGAAGAAGAAGGAATTGGAGAAGCTCCATAAGCTCGATATCTTGAAGAGCACTAGTGCACCGAGAAAACCAAAGCCAATCTCTACAGTATCTGCAAGTGCCACAATGGAAGAAAGAGGCTATCCTGGCACGACTGTCTACATCGCAAGTGCAATGGAAGTCTTCTTCCTCAGAAGGGCCCAAGTACTTCAGTGAACAAGTCTCAGTCACCACATGTGAGTACCCCTTTTAAAGCGAGGCTGGAATGTAAACAAGTAGGCGCAGTAAAATGAACAGTGGCAGAGTTTCTATTCCATCAGGTACGACGGTGACACTGGATATTGTAAATGGCGATCTAGAAATTGGCGAGCACGTGACTGTCAAGGGTGCAGGAAGCCCGCCGAGAGTCAAGGTCTATGGAACAGTCTACTGTGAAGGCCATAACACCTTTGATTGCAGTTTGTCCGCCCAAGAGCTTGAAGCTGAGGATTCCGTGACGGTTCAGGGTGACTTGGAGATAGACAAAGACGTTGAAGTTGAGGACGGTCGCCTCGCAGTCTACGGGAAGATGACCGCAAAGAATGTTGATGTAGACCACGCGGTATACGTAAGCAAGGATTTCATGGTAGAAGAGGTGGATGTGGGAGGAAGCCTGGAGGTTGGAGGAAATACTAAAGCCAAGGCCATAGAAGTCGGCGGGACTCTCGCAGCAAAAGGCGAGGTCACTGCACGCAATGTGGAAGTCGGAGGAAGCCTCCTAATCGAATCTAAAGTCAACATAGAGAGTCTAGATGTTGGAGGAGCGGCAACAGTTGCAGGCGGAAGAATTCTTCAGATAGACGTTGGCGGTACCTTCAAGTCAACGGCCTCCTTGGAATTCGAAGACGTAGACGTAGGCGGCACAGTGCATCTCGCCGGCAAGAGCAAGGGCGGGCACATTGAGGTCGGGGGAACGCTGAGAGTTGAAGGTGATCTGGAGTTCGAAGGGGTTGAGGTTGGCGGTACAATAGAGATCAAGGGCCTGGCCCAAGGCACAGGAATGGAGGTCGGGGGCACAGTGGACATCGATGGATCTCTCAAGCTTTCCGAATCATTAGAGGTCGGGGGAAGAGTAGACGTAAGTGGAGAGGTCAGTACAAGAAGCATTGAAGTTGGTGGGGCCTTGCGTGCGCGGAAGGCTACAGCCACCGAAGATGTGGAAGTCGGAGGTTCGATAAACACTGGTGAAGGTGTTGCAGCACGCTCTGTTGAGATAGGAAGCAGAGGCAAGGTTCATGGGCCTATAAGGGCAGATGAAATCGTCGTCGGCAAAGGTGCTGAAGTAGAAGACCTCCACGGAAAACACGTTCTGCTGAGAACTGGGGCGAGCGCAGAGAACGTTTACGGTGAGAACATCACGGTGGAATCTTACTGTAACATAAGAGGAGAAGTGCAGTACATCATCGAGTTGAGGCAGGGTGAACATGTTTCTCTGGCCAAAGCACCGCAGAGAGTAGAATCGCTTCCCCCTTGAAGGGAGCAACATCATCAAGGTTTCTTGGGAACCGCTAAGTCAGATATATCGACGCTGTGTTCGTATATCTGCCTCAAAAAAGAAGCCACCGCGAGGATCTGAGGCACAACGTCAAGCGACTGTGCCTGAGCCAGCTCCTCGATGTTTGCGAACTCCTTCTCAACCTTGTCCCGCGTGCTACGCACCTTTTCGGCCAAGTTCATGTTGCCAGCGAGAAAAGCGTTCAAGGCTTCTTCATGAGCCTCGAAGCAAACCGCCTGAAGGCCCATGAACAATTTTCCGAGGTTTCTACCGAGTTTTAGACCTTCTAGCTCAACGGTCTTCTGCGCCGCTCGAACGCACTCGTCTCCGATGGCTTCAACCAGGCTGGCGGCCAAGCGGTAGTCGAGGCACTCAATGGGGCCCACACCCAGCTTCTCACTCAGGCTCGGGTTCTGAATTATCGTGCGCAAAATGCGGACAAGAAGGAAGTACAGTCTGTTTCCCTCATCGTCGCGGGCCATAACACTCTTCGCCAATTGCGCGTCTCCGTCAACGAAGGCGTTGACCACGTCATGGTGCATCCCCGCGGCTATTGCGTACGCCCGCCGCAGAATCTTTTCAGGAGGGAAACCGGAGGGCTCCAACAAACACTGCAGAACAATCCCAGAATGATCTTCTTCAACAATCTCCAAACCAACCAAGTGGCTAACAGTGCTTTTCACAGCCTCCCGAACCTCAAAGCCTATGCGTTCCCTCCCCTCAACCCGCACAACGTCAAAGCCAAGAAGGTATTTACCTATGATTTCACGGCCCAAGTGAGGCCCAGGCTCCAAAATCGCAGTTCTGGGCGAGGGCTCCGCACCGTACCTCGCGTCGACGATAAGCTTGCCGTCTGGAGCCTCACTGATGCCCACAATCGCTCCACGCTGCAAACCGTTTCGTTCAGCCCAAGCCTTAGGCAAACAAACGAAGAAGGTGCCCCCGGGCGTTCGTTGAACCCTGCGCAAATCACTCATCTGTTCCAACCCCATTACGACACGATACTCGATAGGAGAATATTAAAAGATCTGAAAGAACCCTTCACGAGGACATCCGTCCGCGTCAGGCCAAACGGCGACAATGTCGGGTCTGGGAACTTCTCGTGCTACGGCCTAGAGAGGCGAGGGGCAGGCGTTTAGGCAAGCTCTGAGCTGGGCAGATAAAGCTGGAAAAAGGCAGAGGGTGAAGTGTATTGAAAAGTTAGTACCCTTGCCAGACCCTCGGCCGAGCGTTCTGCGCGCGGTCGGCTTCAAGCCCGTACAAGTCTGCTAGGGCCCTTCGCAACGCCTACGTGCAGTACTAACACCCTAGGGGGGAGGGTGGAATAGAAGGGGAAAAACGCGAATACAGGGATGTAGCGTATCCATCGCAGTGCGAAGCGAGAGCGCGAGCAGTGCAATGTTGTTCAGGACCAAACGCGTTAATAGCGGAAACGGGAAATACAAGCAGCAAGTGATCCACACAGCTTCACCGAACAGATTTGATAATGGAAGGATACGAGGAGGGAGAACCTGCAGGCCATGAGCGAGGCGGAAAAACTCCAGAGAGCCGTAGAACTCACTATCGCTGCAGGTTACCAGCTGAACAAAGAAGCCTTCGAATTCCTAAGCTTAGTAGCCACAACCGAGGACCCAGCGAAAATCATGGCCAAAGCAATCCAGCAGATCGAAAACCTTGAGGAGAAACCCTTCTTCATAGAGCGGTGCTTCTTGGAAGAGTTACTCAAACCGCCGGAAGGAGCAGAGGGAAACGTCGCCCAACCATCAGAAGAACATCTCCCACAAACTATGGAGGTTCAGGTTCCGCAGTTAACTGAAGCCAAAGTGCCCTTCCGCCCATACTCGAAAGGTGTTGAAGCCGAAATGAAAGTGATGGAAGACCCAGGCTCAAAAATAAGCTCAGCCGGGACGATCGAAGATTACCTGGGCTACTTTCAAGATAGGTTCAAACAGCTAGAGAAGCTGCTGAGACAAAGGATGGACGTCAAGAGCGCAGCCTCGGTCATGGACGCAGTGAAGGCCCCATCAAACACGCGACTCAAGATAATAGCCATGGTCACAGAGAAGAGAGAGTCCAAACAGAAAACGGTGCTAACCGTTGAGGACCTCAAGGCAAGCGCCATCGTTCTCGTAACACAGAACGCTCACCCAGACCTGCAGAAAAAGGCGCGAATGCTCCTGCTCGACCAAGTCATCTGCCTCACCGTCGTCAAGACCAGAAGCAGCCTGCTCGTCGCCGAAGACATAATCCTGCCAGACGTTGCCCAGAGAATTCAGCACAAAGCAACAGCGCCAGTCTACGCAGTGCTCACATCAGACATGCACGTTGGCAGCAGACAGTTCACGAAAGAAGCGTTAAACCGCTTCATGCTCTGGCTGAACGGAAAATACGGCGACGCCAGATTGAAGGACATAGCAGGCCACGTCAAATACGTGCTAATCGCAGGGGACATCGTCGACGGAATCGGCGTCTACCCCAACCAAGCAAAAGAACTCGCAATAAGAGACGTGAACAAACAGTACAAGTTTGCCTCAAAGTACATAGAGCAAATCCCCGACTACGTGGAAGTCATAATCACGCCAGGAAACCACGATGCTCCTCGAAAAGCGCTACCGCAGCCAGCAATCTCCCACTCCTTCCTAGAGACGCTTCAAGAATCGAGAAGGGTCCAATCTCTAGGCAGCCCGTGCACACTAAGCCTCCACGGAGTAGAAGTGCTCATGTTCCACGGCCGCAGCCTCGACGACATAATCTCCACCGTCCCAGGCATGAGCCACAGCCACCCCGAAAAAGCAATGCAACTGCTGCTTCAGACCCGACACCTAGCACCACTTTATGGCGGCAAGACACCTCTGTCGCCGGAGAGCAAAGACTTCCTCGTTATCGACCACGTCCCAGACATCTTCCATGCTGGCCACGTGCACGCACTAGAATACGGTAACTATCGTGGAGTGTTGATCGTAAACTCAGGCTGCTGGCAAAGGCAGACCGATTACATGCGCAGGAACGGCTTTGTTCCGACACCCGCGATGGTTCCAGTGGTTAATCTTCAGACCCTAGAGGTCACCGTCATTCCGTTCGACTGAAAACATAGGCAGATGGCCGCTAGCACCGGGAAGCATGAGGCGGGCATTAAGCCTTAGTTTCTGCCATCAGCGCGCTTCGAAATGCACTGCACTTCGTAATTAACTAGGCGGCTAAGCCTACTATCCTCAGCAAACACGTCTCGAATAAGGCTGCGCCCGATCTCAAGCCGTATCTTCTTCGTTCGCCCGTACCTTCCCATGCTAACGACCCTAGCGTTCAACAGTCCCATCGCGTCCAGTTCATTTATCAACGTGCTCAGACGCCGCTGAGTCAGCGGCGCAACTCCCAACTCCCCGCTCAGCTCCTCGTAGACCTCAGAGATCTCACCCGTAATGGCGCCCCGAGCGTCTCTTTTGCCCAAGTGATAGATGCTCAATGTCACAAGCTTCGAGTGCAACGGCAGGTTGCTCAAAGCTTCAACAACACGGTTGTGCTCAATATGCTTCTCAGCCTCGCGAACATGCTCTTCAGACACCACGGTTAACCCTTTTCGTTCAGCTACCTCGCCGGCAACACGCAAAAGGTCCAAAGCTCGACGCGCATCCCCATGCTCTGCTGCAGCAAGAGCAGCACAAAGGCCAAGCGCGGCATCGGACAATGATTTCTCAGTGAAGGCTGCCTGGGCCCGTTCAGCGAGTATGTTTCTCAACTCACCTGCATCGTAGGGCCTGAAAACAATCTCCTCCTCGCTCAGTGAGCTTAGGACACGAGGATCCAGAAACTCTTTGAAGCGCAGATCGTTAGATATCCCAACAAGGGCTATTTTGCTGTGCCTCAAAACCTCGTTCATTCTAGTCAACTCATACAGAAAAGTGTCCCCGCGCATCTTTGTCAACGCATCGGCTTCATCCAAGACCACCAAGAAAATCGTGCCCGAAAGGTCCAAACCTGCAGTGAACCTATCATAGACTTCACCGACGGATAACCCTGTGAATGGAACCTGAACACCTAAACTCTGGCACATACTTGCGAAGACCCTGTACTCGGATCCGGCTAGCCTACAGTTGACGTAGCATATCTTAACAGGTGCGTTGAATTCTTTAGCCTTAAACTCAAGACGAGTTAGTACATACTTGACCACAGCGGTTTTCCCGGTTCCTGTATTGCCATAGATAAAAATGTTGGAGCTTCTTGCACCTTTAAGCAAGGGAGCAACAATTTCCCCCAACTGCCTGATCTGCCCTTCACGATGAGGCAGCCTGTCTGGAAGATAATCATGTCGCAGTACCTCTCGATCCCTAAAAACTGTGGTGTTGCTCGCGAAGTTCTCGAAGAGTTCATCAAGAATATCAGCATTACTCATTCCATCAACTCACAGAGTCCAGTAGTAACAAGCGTTCTTCCTGTGGAAAACATAAGCCCTACCATACAGAAATTTAAATACTAAGCACAAGAATTCTAAAGAAGAAGCACACCTTTAACACTAAATACCCTCCAACATGAACAGGCACACCCCCCAGCTTCTGATGGAAGTGTTCACTCTTTGAGTTGAAGAAATGCTAATTATACTTAGAAAAACTTGTACTCCTCTATGTAATTGGTAAATGACGTTATATTTACTTTCAGCTAGAATTTTAGACATTTACTAAAAAACATTTCAAACTTGCTTACAGACAATACTAGACTTACACCCTTTCCAATGGAAATGAAGGGGTGTGACTTCTTTTCTACATACTGCTTGCGGTGTAGACTGCCAATTGGAACCTTTTGCTTATTTAACACCTCTAAACTCCACTCCACTGAAACCTTCCACCCGTAGCGGCGCGCACTCGTCCATTTTTTCGTTCACTTTCCGTGAAATCCTTGTGAAGTTTACCTACCAATGTCGTTTCCACATCCGCCTATTTCCTCCAATTGAGTCATCTATGCTTCTTTTCTGTGAATAGCTCACCCCTGCTCTTCCACTGGAAAACGCGTTTCGTACCGAGTCTATTCTCATTTTGACTTTCTGAAAACCTGTTACCCGCGCAATCTCAATAAGGCTGGAAATATAGCTGCTTTATTGATTTAGAGGCTGTTTTGTTTCCCTTTTGCAGCACAGTGTTCACCGTAACACCTATAGCTTGTGAACTGTGAAATTGTGAACGCAGCCGCCAGGTGTACATGCCAATGCCAGCCAGAAAAATGCGCGTCGAACTTTTCGACAGCGAGGGCAATCGTTACTCAATAAGCTTTGAAGGGCAGGTCACACGCGATAAGGCGGTGCGGTTGCTCGACCTGGTGGAACTCCTTGGTGGGGTCCCCGGGGATGGTGGAAATCCAGGTTCAAATTCCACTTTAGCTAGAGAACCGTCAAAGTATGACAAGGTCAGAGCAACAGTTCAAAAACACTTCACTTTGGTTTGGTTCTCCTCCAGAGAGGTGCAAACTATTTTCGAACAGGAGTTTAGAGAGCCAATAGGCCTGAGTACTGTAGCAACGTACCTCGCGAGGATGGCAGGAAAGAAGCTCCTATTAAGAGCCGGGCCATCCAACAGCTTGAGGTACAAAGTGGCGACAAGTGTGGCCCAAGTCGCTGCGAAAGTAACGGACATTACAGTGAAACAGTGAGCCTTCTCGCAGCCGCGAGCTTTCATTCGAGGCAGGCAGATTAGGCAGCTTGATCCTGCGGTTTCCCGAGAAGTTTCTCTATCTCCTTCTTGGCGCTGTACTTAAACGGGATCTTGATGGTTTCCCTGTCCAAGTACCCCTCTTCGTAGAGCTTCTTCATCAACCTTGCCGTGTGTTCTCTGCTAAGTCTGACTTTTTCCTTTATCTGTGGCGCGGTCTTTGACCCCTCTGATGCCAGGAGCTCCAACACTGCAACCTCTGTAGCAGTCAACTGTGCCAACGCCTTGTCTCTCCTTATCGGTATCGCCGCTTCAAGGCTAGCTTCAGGGAAGGCTGAGAATTGCCTAGCTCGCTGTTCCAAGTCCACAATTCTTGCTGTGACTGCTTCTTGTGATGCTATCATATCACGGGTTTTGTTTTCAACCTCAGCCAGTCGAACTGCCAATCTCTCACTGCCTTCAGAGTCGGCACCGACCTTTGCCTCCGCCGTGTTCAACCTCTTTTCCATATCTCCCATCTTGTTGACTACTCTGTCGCTTTTCGAATCCACAGCCTCAACTTTGTAAGCAACCGCCTCTAGTTTCTCGTCTTCGCGCCTGAACTGCCTGTTGAAACTCAAAACAATGTCCTCGACCGCTCCTCGTGCTTCTTCGTATTCCCCTTTGGCCTGACGCAACCTACGGTAGTATTCCAGCGCCGAGACGGCGGTCGCTGCAAGAAGACAACTCACGAGGATAAACAATAGATAATCCAATAGAAATTCACCTGTGATTCAAACGTGATTATACGTGACTCGAACACGTTGCATCACACATCACATCTCGCCCATGCAGCATTTAAGACTTATGGTGCGTACCATGGTGACGAGCAGGCATGATGTCACACATCACACTTTTAAGTATAACCGATGCATCTAGCGCCTCATTAACATGTTCCGGGAAAGATGGCTGCCTTGGGTTCTTATCACGATTTGCGATGTGAATTGGGCTTCTGCTAACAGCTGTGGTTGCAGGGTACAAGTACCGTATTTTGGGGCGTGATTTGTGATGTCACATTGGCCTGGTCGGACGACTGGAGAGTTCTTTTAGGCTTGTTTCGAGCTGTTGGCGGAGCAAACCTATGATTTTCAGGCGCTCACTGATGCTTGTACCTTCGCTGACCGCGTTCTTGTATGCATCCAAATACGTGTGCAGTTGGTTTGCGACCTCAAGATATGGGTCAAGAGTTGTGGTTTCGAAGAGTCCCAAGTACCCTAGCAGTATTACAGTGTAGACTGATTTTGTGACATTTTCCTTGGCCTGCTTTAGAGTCCGGTTGAACGCTCCACGACTGATTTTGGCCTTGGTTAGCCTTAATCGGGCCTTTTCGTCGTACTTCAGCGCTTTGTCTGAGATATTGTCGGACAATATGTCTATGAGGAGCGTTTCAAGCTGAGTTTTTGTTAAATGGCTGTTGTCGGCCATGATTTTGGCAATAGGGTCGTTAATTGAGCTTACTAGCATCGATTGGACGCTGTCTCTCAGCTTCAAATATCATCGCCCCTGAGATGGTTTGAATGGATACGGTTTTGTATACGGACCCAGCTCTTAAAAGTATCGCATTCCAATGCGGCGCGATTTGAGTTCGGGGGACAGGAGAAGCATATGCCAGGAAATTGGCAGATAATTAGAGAGAGCGAGCGGTTTCTGGTTCTGACCAATTCTGGAGGCGCAAACGACTGAAGCTTTGTGTGCAGTGCCGTTTTTCTGTTTTAGCCCGAGGAATGCGAAAGCGAGTTTACCCGCGCCTGCGGAAAGGCCGATGTCTGCTCTCTGGGGATGTTTTGGGGCTCGATGGGGAGCAACAAGGGAAGGATGGCTGAGTTTTAGGAGGTTCTAGCGTGAGGAACATATCGGGGCGGTGACTTACTCAGGTGTGGTCTGAACTGCGACGTGCGAGGGCGAAAGTGTCCCTGTTTTGGCCGTTTCGCGAAGTTGGCCACTGTAATATTGCTCCCCGATTTTGGGCTCGTTGTGTATAGACCCGTTTCTATTGGCCGCAAAACAGCCAGCATCTCTTTTGATGGTATACTGATCTTCAAACATGTTGTTCATTATGTGATGCCAGCCGTCACACGTGAGTCACGTGTGATTAGCCACCATTTCCAAACAACCCGTTTGCCTGATTTCTTCCTTGCAAAGACGCCATCATTTCAAGAGGATCACAGTTGAGCGTGACGTGGTTGTGATTTCTGATGAGGTGCCAGGACGATGGTTTGTGACATTATCAACTTGGTTGTTTCGCAGCTTTCGACGAATTGGTAAACGGATCTTGGCGGTTGAGTTTTTTCTTGGATCTACAATTCTTCTGCGCGTGCCTTTAGCTTGTCAAACAGCTCTGGACGCAGATCTTTCAACGTGGGGATGAAGGCTTCAAGGGGTCGTATGTCGGCGTAGTCCACCTCGCTAATAACAAAATCTTCCTCGTCGTACTTGGCTTGGGCGAGGACTCTCCCGTTAGGGCCAACCAGCCTGCTGCCGCCCCAGAACTGCAAGCCGTCCTCGACTCCAACGAGGTTCACAAAGGCCAGAAAGGTCGTGTTCTCGACTGCGCGCGCAGCAGTGAGTATCTCAAAGAATGATCGACGAACCGCAGGTGAAGCTGAGATGCACACGGTCAATTGGGCTCCTGCGAGGCGCGCGAGCCGAGTGACCTCTGGGAAGTATATGTCGTAGCATATGAGCAAACCTATCTTTCCAAGGTCAGTGTCGAAGACACCGGTCTCGTAGCCTGGGCGAAAGTACCTTTTTTCTTCGAAGACGCTGTGAGTTGGGAGGTACATCTTACGGTACTTGCCAATTAAGCCCTTGGGACCTACAAGTACTGCGGTGTTGTGAAGGGTAGCCTGCGCCATTTTGCTCTTTTCAGGCATCCCAAAAATGACGTGCATGCCTGCGTCCCTCGCAATTCTCTGTATGGTTCTTGTTGATGGTCCAGGGATCTCCTCAGCCAATTCATAGATCTGGTCTCTCACGACGTAGCCTGTGAGCGAGAGTTCTGGCAATATCACGAGGTCTGCTCCTTTCTCCTTGGCTCTGGTGACGGTTGTTTTGATCTTCTTCAGGTTCTGTTCCTTGTCTGCCGGTTTGCAGCTAATCTGTGCAAGAGCAACCTTGAACCTCTCCTTCATTAATTATCCTCCTCCGTTCAGTCTAGCTGGGGCCGCGTGGAAGTCTGAAGTCAGTACCTATCGTTCGGTATTCAAGCTTTGCCGTCAGTAGCATGCGCCTCTTGTGTTCAGCTGAAAGCCACCTGCTCTTTATTCTGTCGACTATACTTTGTTTGATCTGCAGTTGATGGGCTATCTCGCTTGGCTTCATGAAGTGCTCCAGTCCGTACAGAATAAGGTCGAGCTGTTCATACCTAATGCCCAGTTCATCTTCGGCCAGCTGGTTTGGCCAGAGGGCAGGGGTAGAGGGCTTTTCGGCGACTTCTCTTGGAATGCCTATGTGCTGGGCTAGTTTTCGGACTTGGGTCTTGTACAAATCCATTATCGGCGAAATGTCCGCTGCAACATCTCCCCATTTCGTGAAGTAGCCCATCATGGTTTCTGACTTGTCTGAGCTTCCGCAGACGAGCATGCTCAGTCTGTTAGCGTAGTAGTACAGGTAGATCATGCGTGTGCGCGCCTTTATGTTACCTTTGCTCAGTCTGTCTGAAGGGTCGTAAATACGCATTGAACTGTAAAACGCCTCCAACGGAGGTGTGATGTCGATTTTCTCTGTTTTGAAATGGAATTCTTTAGCAACGAGTTTCCCATCTGCAATGTCTTGGGAGTTTCGCGTTTCTTCTTCGGGTAGCATCAGTCCCAGGACCTTGTCCCCACCGATGGCTCTAGCCGATATCGCAGCCACGGTGCAGCTGTCTACTCCACCGGATACCCCCACGACTATGCCCTTCGCGCCCATGTTCTCCACATAGTCCTTGATGAACCGTTGGATCCTGTTCCCCGTTTCTGGCAGATTTACATCAAGAACTACAGGCGTCAACATCAAGGAGATGCGCTCCCATGGATGTATGGTTGTAGGCAACTATTTAAGGACAAACATAAATATGGGTGTCTGCCGTTTCCAACGGAGAAGGACCCGTGTATGGGTAGAAGAAGGAAAAAGGTCGTACGCATCCCTAGGAAACATCTTCCAAGACTGTTCCCTTGCCCCAGGTGTGGGAAGGAAACGGTGAGGGTTGAGATCCTTCGTGAGGAAGGATGCGCAGTCGTTGGATGCGGTAGCTGTGGTCTCAGGGAGCGGTTCCCAGTTAAGCCTGCTCAGGCTGAGGTTGACGTTTACTGCATGTTCACCGATAAGACTTATGGCCAGTCTCGAAGGCCTTCTGCTGTGATCAAGGGTGCCTGATAAGGTCGGTTTGTATGGAAGGCAACGTTGAGAAGTATCTTCTTGAAAAGATCGCGGCTGAGGGTTCTATTCATATAACGCTTATAGACCCTGAAAGGGTGACTCCGCCACAGGCTTCGAAGATCGCGGGCAAAGCGAGAGCATGCGAGACTTCAGCGATTATGATCGGTGGCTCGACGTTCGTGTCTGCGGCTCATTTGGATGATGTTGTGAAGATGGTCAAGCGTGCTGTGAAGATTCCAATAATCCTTTTTCCCAACAATGTTACTGGCATAAGCCGTTACGCAGATGCGATATGGTTCATGTCGCTTCTGAACTCGGTGGACCCGTACTTTCTGGTGGGGGCTCAGATCTTGGGGGCTCCTCTTGTAAAAAGGTACGGTTTGGAACCTCTCCCGCTCGGCTACGTAATCGTTGGTGAGGGCGGCACAGCGGGCATTGTGGGTAAGGCTATTCCGATCCCGTACGACAAGCCTGAGTTAGCGGCGGCCCACGCGTTAGCAGGCCAGTACCTGGGCATGCGCTTCATCTACTTGGAAGGTGGATCAGGTGCCAAGAATCCAGTTCCTTCCGAGATGATCCGTGGCGTCAAGCATTACGTTGATGTGCCCCTGGTCGTTGGGGGTGGCATAAGATCCCGAGAGCAAGCGTTAACCGCGGCGTCTGCGGGCGCAGACATAATCGTCACGGGTAACCTCATTGAGGAGACAGGCATCAAACACAAGGTTTCGGAAATCATCGAAGGCATAAGACGCGGCAGGACGTGAAAGGCCGCTGACGGCTCTTAAAGCTCGTTAAACGCCATGAAAATTTCCCGCGAAGATGACCCTTTGGTGTAGCCTCGGCTGAGCCTCCCTGTTTTGTGTTTAACCTCGGTAACAAGACGAGCCGTCCCAGTCTTTTCTGCAGCAGATCCAGCTAGCGACTCTCAGTCAGACACGTGCAGCCTTGTTACTGGTTGGGGCACCACTTTCAACATAGATTTGAGACGGTCGCGTCTTACAATGTAAAAGCCGCACACAGAAACTGTGATTAGAAGAGGTGAACCTGCGAGAGAAGCGACCAAAGAACAACCAGCTCCGCGCCAGGAGTGAGGGAACCAGCAGTTTGTTCTTGTAGAATTCGCACGGAATAGAAGGGTTCAGTGATTTGGCTTTTTGACTTGTTCCTGTCAGAGAACAGAAATAAGCTTGTTTCATACACACTGGCTTTGCGAGTGGGAGACTTGGGCGAAAAGATGAGCGCAGCCTATCGGCAATACACTGAGGCCCTTGAAAGTGGACTGACCCAACTCTGCGAATTGAGCAAGAAGGCTAGGGAGAAGGGGCTTGACCCTTCGCTTGAACCTGAGTGCAGGATTGCTAAGGACCTGGCCGACCTCGTAGAGGGGCTCGTGGGCCCGAAGGGAGTTGCTCACAGCATAAGGGAACTGAGCTCTAGGCTTTCGAGGGAAGAGCTGGCATTCAAGGTGACCGAAGAGATAGTGTACGGCAAGTTCGGACACATGGAACCAGAAGCCGCTGCAGAACAGGCGATTCGAACGGCGCTAGCGATTTTCACGGAAGGTCTAACGGCTGCGCCAATACAGGGAGTAGCGCACGTGAAGATCAAAGCAAATAGCGACCGGACACGTTACCTTGCCATATACTTTGCAGGGCCTATAAGGGCCGCAGGCGGAACAGACCAAGCGTTAACGCTGGTCGTGGGTGACTTCGTACGGCGTCTCCTCGGACTTGACCGCTATAAGCCCACGGAGGAAGAAATGTCCCGCTTCATTGAAGAACTCAGAATCTACGAGCGCTCCTCAGGAATGCGCTTCCAGTATCACATTCCTGATGAAGAGTTGAGAAAGGCCCTTGGGTGGTTGCCAGTTGAGGTGACTGGCACAGAGTCTGACCCGATTGAAGTGTCCACGTTCCGTAACCTCCCGCGGGTGGAAACAAACCGCGTCAGGGGCGGAGCGCTCAGAGTAGTAAACGACGGCATCGTCGGACGAGCGCAAAAAGTTCTCACAATCATCGAAAAACTCGGTTTTCAGGGATGGGACTGGCTCGGCGATATCCACAGAAAATCCGAGAAGAAATCTTCAGGCTTCATGGACGACGTCATTGCCGGACGTCCCGTGTTCTCTTTTCCCTCAAGGCGGGGAGGTTTCCGCCTGAGATACGGCAGAGCAAGAAACACGGGCCTAGCAGCCGTAGGCATCCATCCGGCAACAATGCTTGTTTTAGACGGTTTCCTCGCAGGCGGAACACAACTCCGAATGGAGCTCCCAGGAAAAGGCGGCATCGTGGTCCCCGTCGACACCATCGAGGGCCCAGTAGTGCGGCTGAACGACGGATCGGTTATCCGAGTCTCAGTGGACGAGTTCAACGAGGCAAGAGGCCGAATTGAGAAGATACTCTTCCTCGGAGACATCCTCGTGAGTTTTGGAGACTTCCTCTACAACAGCAGGTTTCTAACGCCTTCGGGCTACGTCGAAGAGTGGTGGGCTGAAGATCTGCGAAAGAAGGTTGCAGAAAAGTTTGATGGCAACCTTGAAAGGGTCTCTGAAACTGTGGGTATTCAACCCGAAAGATTGAAGAGTCTCTTGACAGACTTTTTTGTGAGTAAGCCTAGCCTCTCTGAAGCTGTTGCGCTGTCAACAGAAATGCGTGTTCCGTTGCACCCGGCTTTTACGTTCTTCTGGTCAAGCCTTTCCTCAGTCGAACAACTTGAACAGGTGAGAACATGGCTTCTCGCGTCTCAAGTACAAACTGAAGGTGCTGCCGTTCGAAAGATTGTTGGCGAAATGGATTCAGAGGTTAAGCATGCCTTGGAAATGATATGTCTTCCTCATAAGGTCCTGGACGGCAAGATGCTCATTGAGGGAGAAGACGCGGGTGCCTTCGCTTTTTGCTTAGGCTACGGGGCTCCGTGCGGCCTGGGTTTTTCATCTGCAAAGACCGTCTTGGAAGCCGTCAATTCTTTGTCAGGCGTGCAGGTTAAGGATAAGGCCCCAACGCTTGTAGGCGCAAGAATGGGCAGGCCTGAAAAGGCAAAAAGGCGCGAGATGAAGCCGCTTGTGCACGTTCTTTTCCCAGTCGGTCTAGCAGGAGGTTCGCAGAGAGACCTCGTTGAAGCAGCAAAGCATGGGCCGACCTTTGTGGAAATCATCAAACGGAAGTGCCCAGAATGTGGGACCTTCACTTCTCGCGTCAAATGCCCTGCATGCGGTTCGGAGACGGCTCCTGAGAAGAGTTGCCCACGATGCGGAAAAAGCCTGAAACAAGATGCGTGCCCTACTTGCAAGACCTCTGCGATAAGATATCAGAAGCAGGTCGTCAATTTCAGAGAGACGATTGAGAGTGCATGCCGTGACTTGTCCGTTTCGATGCCACGGATCTTGAAGGGAGTGAAAGGGCTGACAAATCAAACCAAAACGCCTGAAATACTGGAAAAGGGCGTTCTGCGGTCAAAGCATGACCTCTCAGTTTACAAGGATGGAACGATACGGTTTGACACCACCAATGCCCCTTTGACGCACTTCAAGCCTTGTGAAGTTGAGGTTTCAGTTCAGATACTTAGGGCGCTTGGTTACGCCTGTGACGTAAAAGGCGCGCCATTGACGGATGCAAGTCAAGTGTGTGAACTCAAGCTTCAGGACGTCGTTATTCCTGTGAAAGCTGCAGAATACTTCGTGAGTGTCGCAAGTTTTCTAGACGAACTTCTATCCAAGGTTTATGGACTTCCACCATACTATCATGTCCGACGAATCGAAGACCTAGTTGGGCATCTCATCGTTGGCCTAGCTCCCCACACTTGTGTGGGAATCCTGGGACGTATTATAGGCTTTACGAACCTGAACCTCTGCTATGCACACCCCATCTGGCACTCGGCGAAGAGGAGAGACTGTGACGGCGATGAAGACACTTTGATGCTTGCCCTCGACACGTTGCTCAACTTCTCACGCGAGTACCTGCCTGCACAGATCGGCGGGATAATGGATGCTCCGCTCCTGCTCATTCCAGTTGTGAACACGAATGAGGTGCAGAGGCAGGCCCACGACTTTGACGTTGCAGATTCCTATCCGCTTGAGTTTTTTGAGAAGACATGGGAAAAGGTTGAAGCCAGACAGGTCAGTTCAATGATAGACCTTGTGGGTTACCGTCTTGGTACTGAGGCACAGTTTGAGGGCTTCAGCTTTACGACGCCCGTGTCTAACGTTAACATGGGCAACCGTGAAAGTTCTTATAAGAGTCTCAAAACGATGACAGATAAGCTTGAGGGCCAACTTGAATTGGCCGAGAAGATTGTGGCTGTAGATGCAGACAAAGTGGCCCTGAGGGTCTTGACGAAACATTTCATGCGAGACATCGCGGGGAACCTGCGGGCTTTTTCAACACAGAGTTTCAGGTGCAAGTCATGTAGCAAGCGCTTCCGGCGTCTGCCCCTTCGGGGCAAATGCCCAACGTGCGGTGGGGAATTAACGTTGACCGTCTATCGGGGCGGCATTGAAAAGTACTTGGAAGTAGCGCAGCATCTGATTGACAAGTATGACTTGCCTAAGTACTATTCACAGAGGATTTCGCTTGTGAAAGAGGAGATCAGTTCGCTGTTTGATAGTAGGAAGCCCAAGCAGATCAGTCTGACAGACTTCGCTTGAAAAAGCCTTTTCTGTTCAGAGAAAGAAGGATACTCTGAAGGAGTATGCTCAAGGAGACCTATCATCCTAACGCCTACCTAGCCAGCATAAGGAACATGAAGCTGGGGCTGAGGGCCAGAACAAGAATACTGAATGTCTTGGAGAGACTGTCAGGCGATGCCAACAAGGTTGCGAAGGAATCTGGGTTGCGCTACGGAGTGGCTATGCACCATTTGAAGCTGTTGGCGGCAGAAGGCATCGTGGAACGCAAGAGCGGCAGGCCCTACGTTTGGGGTTTGACCGGATTGGGGCAGAAGCGGCTGGAAACCGCAGGCTAAAAAGTGCACTCGCAGGGCGAATGTCCACATTTTGGACACTTGTCATCATATTTCCTGAGAGCTGCTTTCTCAAGGTCTATGCCTGTGATGTTAGCGAGAGAGGCTAACCACGCAAGAACGTCCGCAAACTCGCCTTCCAATCCTTTCTTGTCATTCGCGTTTAATGCTTCGCCCAACTCTTTAACCTCATCGGTGAGCCACTCGTATGTTCCGGCCGTGCCTCGTTTACAGTCTCTGTGAAAATACAGGCGTCGCATCATCTCTTGAAACTCGCGGATATGCACCTTGCGTTTCACCCCTTCTGCTTAAGGCAAGAGTTCGCAGTGTACAAGATAAGTTTTGTAGCGCGTTGGCTTGTCCTAAATTCGCAAAAAACGCGTAACTGAAAGCATATACATTTTGCATATACACTTTGCATATACAGTTGGCAAGCATTGTTGAAAACGCTGAGAGTGTTAGGCTGGATGCGAGCCGTGTGGGCTATTCAAGGGCGCAGGCATAATAAAGGGACAAGGCAACGCGCTGGTTCCGATGCCCGTAATGCACATGCTTGCTCTTTAAATTCTGTTCAAGACGGAGGCTTGGCGTTTTCCGGTGGGGATGGTTATACTGTTACGGTTCGGGCTGGGTGCTTTCGTGCTCACGCCCTCCCCCCGGGGTATCCTATATGACCCAAATATGGTTGGGGAGCAGAATGAGTAGCACGATCTGCTTCTCTAAACAATCCAGGAATATGCTGACGCGCTACTTTTAGCTAAAGCTAAGGAGGTCAGCGGATTCTTATGTACTTGTAGGCTTCTGTCATGCTTTCGAAGCAGAAATGTACCATCTGATAGTCTCTTCTGAACTCTGCGACGTCCGCTTGCACCTTTTCCGGTGGCTCCTTGTCTATTATGACGCGTTTGACGAATTCTGCTATCTCCGCCATTTCAGGTTCTTTCAATCCGAGTCTAGTGACTTCAGAAGTTCCCATTCTTATGCCGCCGGGATGCATGAAATGCCTTCCCTCCTTAATGTCCCATGGGAGTAGGTTTCTGTTTATGATTATATTTGCTCTTTCCAACGTCTGCTCGATCGTACCGCCATCACCGTGCTCGGTTATGTCGATCAGAATGACGTGTGACTGCGTGAATCCCTTGTGCTCAGCTAAGACGTTGAGGCCCCTCTCGTGAAGCGCTTGGGCGAGGGCTTTGGCATTCTTCACTATCTGGTTTGCGTATTCTTCTCCAAATTGAAGCATCTCTGCACATGCTACCGTAAGTCCAGCAACTTCGTGCAGGTGATGATTACTCACCATTCCCGGAAAAGTGGCCTTCTTTATTCTTTCGGCGTACTTATCCCAAGAGAGAATTCCACCATGTTGCGGTCCAAAAAACGTTTTGTGCGTGCTCAGACTGACAACGTCTGCCCCCTCCTTAAGCGGGTCTTGGAATTGGCCTCCGGCAATCAATCCTGCTACGTGCGCTGCATCATACCCCACGGTTGCCCCGACCGAACGAATGATCTCCGCCAGCTCCTTGACAGGATGGGGAAACGGGAACACACTCGCGCCAAACATGACAAACTTCGGAGGCTTGCCCTTCGCAGCAAGTTCCTTAATCTTAGTTTTCGCTTTGTCCACATCTATATTCAATTCTTTGTAGTCCAAGGGCAGATAATCAACGTTCAACCCCTTTACTGCCCCCGCCGTGCCTCCGAGTTCCTTCTTGCCCGACGTGATGTGACCTCCACTGGGGATCGACAGTGCCATCAGAGTGTCTCCAGGCTCAGTGAAAGCTGTGTACACTGCTAGGTTTGCCACAACGCCTGAAATGGGTCTAACGTCCACAAATTCTGCTTTGAAAAGTCGTTTCATGAGCTCAATGCATTTGAACTCCACTTCGTCGATGAAGCGGCACCCGGCATAGACTCTTTCTCCGGGCCAGCCTTCTGCATACCTGTTGCCGAAGTCTGTTATTATTGCCTCACGGACGGCTGGACTTGGCACGTTTTCGCTTGCTATGAGGGGAATGCTTTCCTGAAACCATTTGTGATGCTTTTGAAGGAGGTCAAAAACATGGTCATATTCGTCTCTTGGGGTGGACATTGAAATCGCCTTTTTGCATCACCATATCACTTGTTCAAAAATAAAAACTCTTTGAACCGGCGTAACGTTAATTAATGTAGAGAATGGTAGATTACTTAGCATCCTGCTGAGGGTTTCAGATTGAGTAAGAAAAAGAAAGATAGCAGGTCGCCAATGCCTGCTGCAAGCGCGGGGCTGCTGAGATTCTTTGAAGAGGAAACTGAGGGCGTTAAGGTTCGGCCCGAAGTGCTTGTGGCCATGTCAGTGGCGCTGATAGTCGTGTGCTCCCTGGCGCACATATTCTTCACCTAGACTGCAACTCTAACGACGAGAGGAAGCATGTAAAACTTCTATTCGCTGCACGGAGTTCAAGTGCACAAATATCTCGCTTCTTTCCTCTCGGCTTGCAACCTGCGGTATTGGCTGTGCGATCGTTGCGCGCAGAATGATGGCTTCACTCTCCGATAGCCATATGCCCGCCGGTTCTCGAGTTACAGCCGCAAGAGTTCCTTCAAAACCGTAGGCAGGATCCAAGATCACGCGTATTTTGTTTCCCACGTTTTTCTCAAGCATATGAAATATCGTGGGTGGGATGTTCTCTTCTGGCATAGGATTCGCAAAACCTTGTAATTCTACTTTACGGATAAAATAGTTGCCGTTCTTGGATATATACTGTGCTGATGGTGCCATGTTTCTTCAGATGAAACCTGTGGGGTCAACATAGGCGGTTTCATGTTAGAGCTTGAGCTTCACTCATATAGAAATTATCTAAATAATGCTTCAATTGATTGGGGTCTTCCGTGCTTAGGATCACGACAATTTAATATGTGGGCACTTCTCCTTAGCAAAGTCACTCTCGAGGAATCTGATGCCAACTGAAGATTCACTGAGGCAGTCTATGGATAGGGCGGTGAAGCGCTATTCATCACTGTTCAGGCTTCCATCTGACCGAAAGGTCTTCCTACTGTCGGCGCTTTCTTGTGTCGGCGGGGGCCTACTCTCCACAGTGGCCCTCTTTCCATCTTTGAAAGGGCTGACTTATGGCCTTCTACTGGGCGTCGCAGTCTTCTCTGCAAGTCTAGCCGCCGACTATGCGGCAAGTACGCTGATCCTGAAGCGAGGCACGATCTACAACTTGAGACGCACGATGGCCCTCTCTCTTTTTTGCTGGGTGATTTGGCTCCTTTTCATCTTTTTGGGCGCTGGTTTAACTGTTTTACTTGGTTTGGAAGAGTGGTGGATCAGGTTTTGTCTCATGGGCTTCTCGGCTGCCATAATGTTGCGTTTGGTTGTGTTCTCTTCAACGTCAGCGATGAGTTATGCAAGATTTCTTGGTGCCTCTTTTCTCCAACCGTTTTTGTGCATGGTTTCTTTCTTGGCGTTCTGGACTGGAATCGGAAATTCGATCACAGCGCGTGTGCCCGCATTCCTTCTTTTTTCCGTGGTTGTGGCTCTTGTTTCGACTTTCACTTTTCTCCACTTTTTAGACAACATGGGCAAACGGGCGCTGGGAATGCAATCGCTGTCATTTTTCAGGGCGTTCATGCTCAACTGGGTCTTAGGTCTGAACGCGCCTTTTGAGCATCTCCTTGAGGAGTTAGGTGAAAAGAGAGATGTTGAAGTTTGCCTTCTGAAATTCGCCTCATCGAAGCCTAAGGCGGTTATTGTGGTTCCTTCTGTTCACCCAGGACCCTTTAAAAATATTGGAAGTAGTCTTTTGCCTTCATTACTAAAGACCTCTTTAGAAAAGCAGTTAGGCTGCGTTGCCTGCGTTCCCCATGGTCTGCTTGGCCACGAGTTTGATTTGGCTTCTCAGAGGCAGAATGAGAAGGTCATTGAACAAGCCGTTGCGTCTGCACGAAGTCTAGAAGTTTCTGAAGCGAGAGCGTCTCCTTTCGTAAAGGTCACAAATGGTTTGGCTACTGCATGCTGCCAAGTTTTCGGCAAATCCGCCATAATCTCTTTCACCTTGGCGCCTAAGACGATTGAAGATCTGCCGAAGGAAATAGGTTTGTTCGTCCGAGATGAAGCTGAGAGAAGAGGCCTAAGCTTCTGTGCGGTGGTTAACGCACACAACAGTATTGACGGAACTGCAGAGATGCAGAACTCTCTTGAGTCTTTGAAGGATGCTGCAACAAAGTGTCTAGAGAAAGTGGTTTCGCTCGAACAGTTGCCGTTTGAAGTTGGAGCCGCGACCGTTACACCTAAGGAATTCACTCTCGAAGATGGCATGGGACCTGGCGGTATCACTGCCGTCGTTGTTAAGTGTGGAGGGCAGAAAGCAGCCTATGTTGTTATCGACGGCAACAATATGGTTTCTGGGTTGCGCGAAGAAATTCTTTTAGCTCTGAAGTCAATGGGGATTGATGAGGGCGAAGTCTTCACAACGGACACTCATTCAGTCAGCGCGCTGATATTGGGAGGACATGGTTACCACCCCGTCGGAGAGGTAATGGACAGGGAGAAGCTAATAGGCTATGTCAAAGAGGCAGCCCGCACTGCAACGTCTCATTTGGAGCCTGTAAAGGCCTCCTGTAGCGACATAGAAGTTACCGACATCACGGTTCTCGGAGCGAAGCAACTTGAGACTTTATGTTCATTGATAGACAAAACTGTTCAAACAGCAAAGAAAATCATTGCCCCAATCTTTGTAACAGCTGGCTTGCTATTAATGTTGCTTTTGTGGTTTGTTTGAGCTAACACTAATAAGGTCGAATTTTCCATGGTTAACTTCTCGGTAGAAGGCAGAACCGATGCTAAAGGAAATCAGGATCCATGGTCGCGGTGGCCAAGGAAGCGTCACCGCGGCAGAAGTTCTGGCACACGCTGCTTTTATCGAGGGTAAATGGGTCCAAGCCTTTCCATATTTTGGAGCGGAACGCCGAGGTGCTCCGGTTAAAGCGTTCGCCAGGGTGAGCAGTGATCCGATACTTGTGCACAGTCAAGTTTACAATCCTGACTACGTCATAGTGCTTGACCCTTACATCTACAAGGTTGTGGATGTAACTGAAGGACTGAAAAAGAACGGGATTGTCGTCATTAATACGAAGAGAAAGCCTGAAGAACTCGGCTTGAGAGGCTGGCGAGTCGCCACGGTTGATGCGACAGGAATAGCTCTTGAACTCAACCTGCTTGTTGCAGGTTTGCCCGTTGTAAACACGTCAATCTTAGGCGCGTTTGCCAAAGCAACAGACGAGGTAAAACTGGAAAGCGTGTTCAAAGCCGTCAACCAAACTTGGGCAGGTGCTGCTGGTGAGAAGAATTCGAAAGCGACAGAACTGGCCTATGAGCGCGCGACAAAATGGTGGGAAAGTGAAGAATAATGAATGCGACTACAAAGAGTCGTAAAGAATGGCCTCTCACACCTCTGTCCTCCCCAACGGTCGGGAGCATGGGAAAAACAGGGTCATGGAGAACGTTCTGTCCGCGGGTTGACTACAGTAAGTGTACGCGTTGCACGCTTTGCTGGATCTACTGTCCGGACGCAGCTATCACTCGGCGAGAGGACGATTCTCCAGAAATAGACTATGACTACTGCAAGGGCTGCGGAATTTGCGCAAACGAGTGTCCGACCAAGGCAATAACGATGAAGCGGGAGGAAGAGTAATGACGCAGATGATAATTGATACGGCAAACCACATGGCAGGTTACGCTGCGAAAGCCGCCAGGGTTAAGGTTGTTGCAGCCTACCCTATCACCCCTCAGACAACCATTGTTGAGAAGATAGCTGACTTTGTGGAAACAGGACAGATGGACGCGGAGTACATTCGCGTGGAATCTGAGCACAGCGCTATGGTGGCCTGCATGTCTGCTGCTGCGACTGGGGTTAGAACTTTCACGGCAACGTCCGCTCATGGTCTGGCCCTTATGCATGAAGCTTTACACTGGGCTTCAGGCTCACGCTTGCCAGTTGTGATGGCCGTTGTAAATCGCGCCATGGGCGCTCCATGGAGCATATGGCCCGACCTCAGCGATTCTCTTTCCCAGCGAGACACGGGCTGGATTCAATTCTACTGCGCTGACAATCAGGAAGTTTTTGACACTATAATTCAAGCCTACAAACTGTGCGAGGATGAAAAAGTCTTTCTGCCAGCAATGGTCTGTCTCGAAGGTTTCATTCTCTCCCACACTTACGCACCTGCCAGTATTCCAGACCAAGACAAGATCGATGATTTCCTACCAGCGTATAAGTCTGGCTGGACCTTGGATGTCAATCGCCCATACTCTCACGCCAGTCTGGTTTCGCCCGAATGGTACATGGAGTTTCGGTACATGATTCAAGAAGCCATGGAGAATGCTAGGCGATTGATCCCGCAGATTGACAGAGAGTATGCTAAGCGTTTTGGAAGGGAATACGGCGGTCTCATTGAGAAGTACAAGTGTGAGGATGCGGACCTGATAATGCTGACGATGGGAACAATGGCAAGCGACGCCAAACTGGCTGTTGACAAACTGCGCCAGGAAGGACAGAAAGTTGGGTCGGCAAGAGTCCGCGTCTACCGTCCATACCCAGTCGAAGAAATCGCTAAGCTGGCCGGAAGCGCCCAGATGATCTCAACGATTGACCGCCACATATCCTTTGGAATGGAGGGTTTTCTCGCATCGGAAACCAAAGCAGCCCTGTTTAACGACAAAGATAGGCCCATGGTGGCCGGCTTCATCGCGGGTTTAGGAGGCAGAGACGTAACCGCCGAGACCATTGAAACAATGGCTCGGAAATCTCTGAAATGGATGCACGCTGGCAAAGTTGAAAGAATGACCGAATGGGTCGACTTAAAGGAGTGAAAAAGCATGGTGACGATAAAAGATCTTCCAAAGGAAGAGTACCTGCTGAAAGGTCATGCTGCCTGTGCTGGCTGCGGTCCAGCTGTATCACTGCGCTCACTCTTTAAAGCGTTAGGCAACAAGATCATAATGGTTGTCCCAGCCTGCTGTACAACAGTGATTCAAGGACCCTATCCTTACACTTCTTCTGCTGTTCCTCTTGAAAACGTATTGTTCGAGTCTACAGGTGCGGCAGCATCAGGAATCGTTGCGGCATTGAAGAAGAGAAACCTCGAAGACATCACCGTCGTGGGCTGGGCTGGAGACGGCGGAACCGTTGACATTGGAATTCAAGCCCTGTCAGGAGCGGCTGAAAGAGGAACCAACTTCATCTACATATGCTATGACAACGAAGCCTACGGCAACACTGGAATGCAGCGAAGTGGAGCTACACCCTACGGGGCTTGGACCACGACTACGCCGTCTGGAAAGAGAGAGCGCAAGAAGGACATGCCGCTCATAATGGCTGCCCACAGAATACCCTACGTCGCGACTGCTTGCACCTCCTACCCATTGGACTTTGTGAACAAGCTTAGAAAAGCCAAGGAGATCAAAGGAACAAAGTACATCCACCTCCTAGCACCATGCCCAACTGGGTGGCGATACGACACCAGCAAAACGATAGAAATAGGTCGGCTCGCAGTGCTGACCGGCTTGTGGGCTCTTTACGAGATTGAGGATGGAAAGTTCAAGCTCAACTCTCCCAGCGACCGACTAGTTGACAAGGCCAAGCGCAAGCCCGTCAAGGAGTATTTTACGTCACAAGGTCGATTCCGCAACATGTCGGAAGAGGACATTGAAAAGATCCACAAATGGATTGACGAGGACTGGGAGCAATATCGCAAGCTGGCATCCGGTAACGCGTCTCAACTCGCTCTCTATGCAAAAGCATGAGCTAACCCCACAGTGCGAGTAGACACTGCGCCAATAGCCACGCTTTTTTTATGTGATTTTTTGAAGATTTACAGATACTTATATAAAACCGTGCTTTCTAATCGTCTAGCTCCAATCGGTGATGGAAATGGCTAGTTATCCGAAGATTATTGTCACTCCACCGGGCCCTAAAGCAAGAGAACTAGTTAGAAAAGACGAAACACTCATTTCGCCTTCCTACGGTCGATTCTATCCCCTTGTCGTCGAGTCAGGCAGAGGCTGCATCGTGAAGGATGTCGACGGCAACGAGTACATCGACTTCAACTCTGGCTTGGTGTGCATGAACGTCGGCCACAACCATCCCAAAGTGGTTGCAGCCATAAAGAATCAGTGCGACCGCTTTCTGCACTACTCAAACACGGACTTCTTCTACAGGGAGGTCGTCGAGCTCGCGGACAAACTGGCGCATGTTACACCTGGAAGCCCCGAAAAGAAGGTTTATTTTGGCAACAGTGGAGCCGAAGCAATAGAAGCTGCTGTCAAGCTTGCAAAATGGCACAGCCGCAAACAGCTGTTCATAGCGTTCACAGGCTCTTTCCATGGTCGCACAGTGGGAGCACTGTCCTTAACAGCCAGCAAGCCGACTCAGAAACGCTATTTCTTCCCGTTGATGCCTGGGGTAACTCATGTTCCTTACGGGTACTGCTACAGATGCCCGTTCAAGCTGACACTCCCTGAGTGCCACTACTGGTGTGTAGACTTTATTGATGAACAGGTTCTGCAGAAGTACGTTCCTGCTGAAGACACTGCTGGAATTGTGGTTGAACCCATACAAGGTGAAGGCGGATACGTTGTGCCACCACCAGAATACTTCCAGCGACTGAGGAAACTCGCCGACAAATATGGGCTGCTGCTGATAGACGACGAAGTACAATCAGGAATGGGCAGAAGTGGAAAATGGTTTGCAATTGAACATTGGGGCGTTGAACCAGACATCCTTTGTACCTCAAAGGCTCTGGCTTCGGGACTTCCTTTGGGAGCGACTGTAGCTAAAGCCAAAATCATGGATTGGGTTCCAGGCTCTCACGCAAGCACGTTTGGCGGCAACCCATTGTCATGTGTCGCGGCAAGCGCGGTGATTGACGTCATAAAGGAAGAAAAGCTTCTTGAGAACGCGACGAAGGAAGGTGCTTACATCATGAAGCGGCTCACAGAACTGAAAGAGAAGAGTGAAATCGTGGGAGACGTCAGGGGCAAGGGTTTGATGATAGGAATGGAAATCGTTGAAGACAAGGAAAGCAAGAAGCCCGCACCTCAAAAAGTAAGCGAGATAATGACCCGCTCATGGAAAAGAGGGATCAACGTCATTACCTGCGGGGCTTCAACCATTAGAGTTGCCCCGCCTCTGATCATAACCAGAGAGCTTGTGGATACGGCACTGGACATAATTGAGGACGTCACAAGAGAAGTTGAAAAGGAAAGCTAGGTCTGCACGCGTGTTCAAATGGAAATCCGTAGGCTAACAGCAGTAGACTACAACGAAATCGTGAGGTTCTGGTCTACCGCCCAGCTGCCTCATAAACCGAGGGGACGTGACAGCGAGCAAGCAATAGCGTTGGAAATGAAAGCTAATCCAGACTTTTTCTTGGGGGCCTTCGAGCAAGGGCTTCTTGTTGGGACAGTAGTCATAAGTTGTGACCTGAGAAAGGGTTGGATAAACCGTTTAGCTGTGCATCCGGCCTTCAGAAACCGCGGCATAGCGAGGGCTCTGATCGATGAAAGCGAGAGAATCCTCAGAAAACGCGGTGTGAGAATCTTCTGTGTCTTGATTGAAGGTCCGAATGTTGCGTCAAGAAACCTCTTCAGAAAGTGCGGCTATGAGGAGCATCATGATATAATGTATTTCAGCAAGCGGGACAGCAGCGATGTCTGATCGTTTCTCACGAAAAAGCTAGATTAAGTCTCCGCACATTTGCCTGCGATGAACTTCGAACAGTCTGCATTTCTAGAAGTCGTGCGGTTTCGCTATTACCTGTCTTATCTTTAAATCGAAGAATTTTCCAGCGTTTGCAGGGTGTATCCGAAGTGCGGTGTCGGCGCCTCGACCGGTTCCGCCGATAGCTATAATGTCCTCGTTGGCCGGAATCAAACCAGCATCTGCGGCCATCAAACTTATCTCAACGCATACTTTTGTTCCTTCACCCATACGGCGGAGCACGTTTGCCATCAGCTCCAAAGGCTGGATTGTGCCGAAATCTTTGCGCACAGCTCTTTCAGCGCTGCTCAAGGCGTGGGTGCCCGCGAAAATCGCTGCTCCGTTTGCCAGGATTCTTCTCTCATACTCATCCTTGAGTTCACTCTTGCCAGGCTCTTTGAAACCGAAACAATGTGTAACGATGACAACATTGCGGCCCTTAAACATCTCAGCCGCTTTTGCTCCCGTTTGACCGGTTGTTGACGCAACCACGATGTCTTTTATGTCTTCCTTTTCCACGTATTTCTTCACGACTTCCAGAAGAGTGTCAGTGTTTTGCTCGCCTGCTTTTGCGAAGTAGACAGTCTTTTCTTCAACGAGACTCATAGTTTCTTCCTCATCGATGGCAAGCTTATAAAACTGTGGAGTTTGTCTTATAGTTTTGGAATTTCTAACGCTCAGAGTCCTTTGTTCGAAGAGGTTTTCTCTTCAGCTCTGTTCCGCACACTTCACATTTTGAGTCCTTGTAGCCCGCAGAGTATGTCTTGTGGCAAGCGGGGCAATATCGCAACCATTGCAGGCGGCGGCGAATGCCGAAGGTAGCAAGTGGGGCGAACGGTATTTCGACCTGTTTCGCGACGTTCTGTATTGAATAGTCGTCCGTGGCTATTAACGGGGACCAGCCGCGCGATCTGAGTTCGAGGGCCAGTGCCAAGACTTGCAGGTCTGCTTCTGACAGGAAGTAGAGATCCCCTACTTCTTTCGCTGAATCTTTAGCTTTCTCCAAGTAAGTCTTGTCTGGGTTTTCAACTTTCACTTTACCGTTTTCTTCAGCGGTTTGAAGTCTGAACCCGAGAATCGAGTTCTCTGCGATCTCGTCTCTGACTGCTGGAACGGTGTACTGGTCGTCATTCATCTGGAAAGGGTCCAAGCCGGCGACGAGAGCAGAGGTGTCTAAGACGATGGCTCTTCTGCCTGTCGGGTTGCTTAAGGCTTTCACCTCATTCCCTTGAAAAAGAGTCTGCTTCTTAATCGGTGGTACAGATTCTCTCGGAATCTTATGAAGGATGTCTCATTCTTTGACCGTGTGACGGTGAGGCGTGGAACTCTGGACGTAACGAGTTGCCGATGGTGTCCATCTATCAGCACCTGTATTCTTCTCGGTTTGCTAACTTCAATTGCGAGTGTTGAGTTCGCGGGAAAAACGATTGGTCGAAAAATCGTCAGCGGGCAAATTGGTGTGAGGACGAAGGCGTCTACTCCAGGGTCCAGAACGGGCCCTCCCGCAGAGAGCGAATAGCCTGTGGAGCCGGTTTGTGTGGCCACCATCAATCCATCTGACTGGCAGCCTATGATTGATTCTTCGTCTCTGAAGACTCGAGCATAAAGCAGCTTTGCAGGTTCATCGGCTGAGATTACAACTTCGTTCAAAGCTTCTGGAAGCTTCAATCCGTCTGCTATGACGGAGAGTTTCATGCACTTTTCAATTCTGAACTCGCCATTTAAGCACTTGTCCACGGCTGTGAAAGCCTCTTTCGGTTCTACTTCTGTCAGAAAACCCCTTACGCCCATGTTTATGCCGAGTATCGGAGGCTCTGGCTTGGCGATCGAAATGCAGGTTCTAAGGATTGTTCCGTCTCCGCCTATCGCGATTATGAAGTCAGTCTTCATGTGCTCCAGTGTTACAGATTTTTCTTTAATGCGTGTTTTTTTGACCAGCGTCTCTTCTGCATAGACCTCTAAGCCCCGTGCTCTCAGGTGCTTGGCCAGGTCTTCTGCCAGTCTGACTGCTTTTTTTCTGTCGAACCGTGCAACCAGGCCGACGCTTTTGAACAAGGCTTTCACCTTCAGCGTAGTAGCGCCACCTTAAGCTATATATGGATGTTGTTCAAAATTGCTGAGGATAGTGATCGTGGGCTGTTAGTGAGAATATGAGCAAACCTGTTGACGTTGGAAGCCTGCGCGTTGGGGGCTACATGATTATTGATGGTGAACCTTGCCACATCGTTGACATTACGAAGTCGAAGCCTGGTAAGCACGGTTCTGCCAAGTTTAGAATAGTTGCGATCGGCGTGTTTGACGGTCAGAAACGTCAGTTTGTTAAACCTGTTGATCTTGGCGCGGAAGTGCCGATAATCGACAAAAGAATGGGCCAAGTGTTTGCTGTCACCCCTTCTGGGGTCCAAATAATGGATTTGGAAACCTACGAGTACTTTGATGCTCCTTTCCCGCAGGAGGAAGAGTTGAAAGCCAAGCTCACTCAAGGCGTCGAGGTTGAGTACTGGAAGATTCTTGGCAGAACCAAAATCATGAGAACAAAGTAGACTGCAGGACCTTTCTTGAGCTAGCTTTTTTTATCTGGTTCACTTTTTCTCTGGCTCCACCAGTCCCAGCCCAGTTTTCCAAAGCCCACGTAGAAAACCAAAAGTATCGTTCCCCAACTCAATGCAATGACCGCGATTTTGAGTATCAATTCGAGCAGGTACGTGTAGCATGCCCAAGCGCTCACACTTCCTAAACCGATCAGAAGAAATGTAAATATGGCGAAGTGGATCGCGCGTTCGGCCGTCAATGATTTTCGCCTGTTTTTCAATCCTTACAACTGAGCATCGTTTTGTCGATAAAAGATTTTCCGTCAAAGTTTATCTTCGTGTCTGGCCACCACGTTGGTGAGGCCGATGATGTAAAGAAGAGCCGTCTGATCTGTGACGATAATTCAAATGTCTGAGGCTTCAGCCTTTTCTTATGTTGAAAGTTGATGTTTGCGCGGCAAGTGTATCTCTAAGATGCCCTTTTTGTATTGAACTTGCATTTTCTTCATGTTGACTGAAACTGGAATAAACATATGGCTATGGAATTTTTGAAATTCTCCTCTGCAGTAGGTTATTCCAAGGTCGTTAAGTCGTATTTTCTTTTTCATCTTTGCCGTTATTTCGAGCGAGTTGCTGCCAACCGGCTCAACCTTCACCGTGCTCTTGCTTGTGAAGGGTAGGTCAACAGTGACCAACACTTCTTTCGGAGTCATCATCATGTCGCGGAGGGGTTCTATTGAGCAGTTGCGAAGGTTCCAACTTGGTCTGTCCGTGAAGACTTCTCTGAAGCCTTCAGCCCACTTGTCAAAGTCTGCAAAATACTCGTCGATTATTTCGGAAACTGAACGTTTTCTTCTTATCGCCATTCCACTTTTCCTCCCTATGAAACATACATTGGAATGTCGTACTCTTGGCCCTTCTTCATCTTGGACATCTCTTCCTGTGTTCTCTTCATGACATCTCTGGCTCTCAGCCGTATCTCTTCGCCTTTTTCAAGGAGTTTTGCGACGTCGACTTTCACTCCTGTGATCTTTTCAAGGTCTTTCAAGACTTCAGCCGCTGCTTCTGGGTCCGGATAGTTGAAGAAGCACTGGGCAAGCAATGTTAAAGCTGGAGTTCCAGCGTTTGCCGCTCGCTGCAGCATGATTGCTTGAGGGCCAACCATGTAGCCTTCCGTCAGAATTTCAATGCTCTTGTCCTGAGCCATTTTAAGGGCCTCGGGACTTGATGCGGCGGCGAAGGTTTTCAGCTCCTTGGCGTCCTGCCGATCTTGGATGGGGAGACCACTCAGTGAAATCATCATCTTGATGTTCTTGCTCTTTCCCCAGTCGATTAATGCATCCATTATGGGATAGATGATGTCGACAGGTATTGGGGCTTCGGATATTGCTAGTAAGATGTTGCCGGCTGCGAAAATCCGTATCGAAGAGTGTGGTAGGCCTTCGTGCAGAACAATGAGTGGTGGTAGAAGCTTGGAGTCTAGATAGGCCACTTCTTCAAGGTTGAGTTCGTCAATCAGATGCGAAGCCGCTATCACGCCTACGAGTCCAACGTCGGGAAATCCGAAGATCAATGTGGCTCCGGACGGAATCTTCTTTCGCTCGATGATTCTTACTTGTTCGCTCAAATTAAACCCTCACGTTTCTTAAGGGTTTGTGAATGTAAAAAGTTTATGGAATCTGAGCTTGGGTTACGGAACAGCTATTAAAGGCGTGAAAGGTTCTACATACGGATAAGATCATGTCTCTGGAACGCCTGGGCTCCTCACTTTATGACGCTCTCAAGAAAGTGTTCAGAGCTTCGGTCGTGGATGAAGCTACCGTTAAAGAGCTTGTTCGAGACATCCAGAGAGCACTGCTTCAGGCTGACGTGAACGTTCAGCTTGTACTTGGCATCTCTAAACGAATAGAAGAAAGGGCTTTGAAGGAAAAGGTTCCTCCAGGCATTTCTAGACGCGAACACGTCATAAAAGTTGTCTATGAAGAGTTGACGCGCTTCCTAGGCGATAAGCCGGTGCCGCTGAAGGTTGAGCCTGGAAAAAGAAAATTAGTGATGCTCGTGGGCATTCAAGGTTCAGGGAAAACAACCGCGGCGGCCAAGCTTGCGAGATATTTTCAGAAGAGGGGGCTGAAGCCAGCTCTTGTCTGCGGGGACACTTTTCGGCCTGGGGCCTTTGCACAGCTCCAACAGCTCGCAAACAGGATAAACGTGCCCTCGTACGGCGATGTGAAGGCGAAGGATTCCATCAAAGTGGTGAATGAGGGCCTAAAGCTGTTCGGCGAGAAGGACGTGATCATCGTTGACACATCCGGTCGTCACAAGGAGGAACAAGAACTGATCAAAGAGATGAAGATGCTTGAAAAGAGCATCAAGCCAGATGAAGTCATGCTTGTGATCGACGGAACGATAGGTCAGCAGGCATTAGCTCAGGCAAAGGCTTTCAACGAGGCAACGCCCATCGGCTCTATCATGGTCACTAAACTGGACGGGTCTGCTAGGGGCGGAGGAGCTCTCTCCGCCGTTGCTGCAACAGGGGCCCCTATAAAATTCGTCGGAACCGGCGAAAAAACCGAGGACATAGAGGCTTTTGTGCCTTCCCGTTTTGTTGGTAGACTCTTGGGAATGGGCGACTTAGAGACCCTTCTGGACAAAGTGCGTGAAGCGGAGATATCTGTTCCAGATAAGAAGGCCAAGGCCATCCTGAGCGGCAAATTCACGTTGACTGACATGTATGAACAATTCGAAGCTTTGAAGGGCATGGGCACCTTCAAGAAACTTTTGAAGATGATTCCGGGAATGTCTTACAATATTCCTGACGACATGGTTAACATGGCTGAAGGGCGTTTGGAAAAGTGGCGCGTCATGATTCAGTCGATGAGGCCTGAGGAGAGGGATAACCCAAAGATTTTTAATGCTTCGAGAACGAAGCGTGTGGCAAAGGGTTCAGGCACCAACGAAAAAGAGGTAAAAGAGCTTCTGAAGCAGTATGTGATGATGCGCCGAATGCTTAAGACGATGCGGCGCAGAAAGAAGTTTCCATTCTTTGGAAAGAACCTGCCCATTGACATGAAGTAGGCCTGTCGGAACGAAGGTTGCACTATGGACATTCTGCAAACAGCCCTGAAGATGCTCGAAAAACATCCCCTGTGCGACCACTGTCTGGGAAGACAGTTTGCCCTTCTTGGCCATGGGATCGAGAATGACCAGCGAGGAGACTCGATTAAGCTGGTGTTAACCCTGGAGAGCCACGCGTCGTCACTTTCAGATAAGAAAAGGGGCGTGAGCACTCTGAGAGTACTGGCGACGAACGGCTTCTGTGAGACTGCTAAGGAACTTCTTCAAGAAATGGGAAAACCCAACGCCGCGGATGGTCGACCGACAGAATGTTACTTGTGCGCTGATAAATTCGCCGCCGAGGACGATTTGGTCAAAATGGCCCTCCAGCTTCTTCAGGATTTTGAGTACAACACCTTCCTAGTCGGTACAGAGCTACCCGTGCCAGTTGCGGAACGTGAAGACGAGTTTAAGGCCGAGTTTGAAGTAGGCCACGGCGAAAACATGCGCAACGAGTTCGGAAGGGTCATAGGAAAAGAGATTGCTCGGCGCACTGGAAAGACAGTGGAGTTTGGAAGGCCCGAAATAGTCGTGCTCGTCAACCCCTTCAGTGGACAGGTCGGGCTTCAGGTGAACCCGCTTTTCGTGGCGGGAAGATACCGAAAGCTTGTCCGAGGCATACCGCAGTCGAAGTGGTTCTGCTCAAGCTGCCGTGGGAAAGGCTGCGAAAAATGCAACTGGACAGGAAAAATGTATGCAGAATCGGTGCAAGAAATCGTCGAAGGGCCCTTCTTGAAAGCGACAGCCGGCCTGAAAGCTTCTTTTCACGCTTCTGGGAGAGAGGATATTGACGCGCGCATGCTGGGCAACGGTAGACCTTTTGTGATCGAAGTCACAATGCCGAGAAAGCGTTTCTTGGACCTTGGGAGGCTCGAAGAAGAGGTAAACATTGTGGGAAGGGGCAAAGTTGAGGTTTCGGACCTAAAGTTTGGGGACAAGAATGTCGTAAGGAGACTGAAGAGGGGCGAATCCACTCAGAAAGAATACCGTCTCCTAATAGAATTTGATAGTAAGGTCTCGGCCAAAGATCTGCAGCTATTGGAAGAGACATTGAGAAACGCAATGATCAAGCAGCAAACGCCGATTCGTGTCTTGCATCGACGTGCGGACATGACTCGGGAAAAGTACATATACGACGTGAATGTTAAGAAATTGTCACTTAAAAAGGCTGAAATGAAAATACGCTGTCAAGGAGGACTCTACGTTAAAGAATTGGTGACCGGAGATGAAGGAAGAACAGTCCCCAGCGTTTCAGAAATTCTCAACAACAAAGCGAAACCTATGAAGCTTGACGTTCTGAGCGTAATCATGGAAGCCTAGGAGTTGGCGAAAAAGTGAGAAAATCAAAAGGTTATCGTTCTGGTACGCGTCGCCTTTTCAAGAAGGAACCTAGGGAGCATGGCAAGATGAAGCTCAGCAAGCTGCTCTACGAGTATCAGCCTGGGACTCAAGTGGTTGTCAAGATCGACTCAAGCGTTCAGAAGGGAATGCCTCACAGGCGCTATCATGGTAGAGTTGGCACTATACTCAATAAACGGGGAAGAAGCTACGTGGTAAGCGTTTCACAGGGAGACGCTATCAGAGAGATCATCGTTAGGCCTGAACATTTAGAACCGTATAAGAGCGATTAATATGTCTAAAAGAGAAATAACAGAAAAGAAGCTCACGCTGCCACAGGTCAAGAAGATAATGGAGACTATCGGCGAAGAAAACCTTGACCAGCTCCAGCGCCGCACGTTCGATTACGTGTCCAAATTTGCGAAGGTTGACGCCGAGGCAGGCGAAAAACTCGTGGAAAAGCTTATGACGGATTTCGGTTTGGAAGAGGTGGAGGCCATCGAAATAGTCAACTGCATGCCGAAGAGCATTGAGGAATTGAGGGTTTTTCTGGCTGGAGGTCGCAAAATCATTGAAACCGCAAAGTTAGAGGCAATAGTCAACCTGCTGAATGAACATCGAAAACTGAAATAGTGAGTTGTTAATCCTAACTTCAACTAGATTTTTAAACAGTAAGAGACTATCTATAGGCGATTATGACTATGATGGAGAAGCGGTACGAAGAGTACGCTTACATACTGGACTTTCTGCCCCATGGGCGTCCGGGCGTGCACGTTTCAGGCCGGGCTGGTTATCGAGCGGGAGCCTTGGTGCAACTGGTGGGGGAGGAGTTCTTCACCCTCTTGGAAGCCTTGGTCAAAGAGGGTGTGATGCTTAAGCCTAACGACCGTGTTTTCGTTGGAAAGGAGGCGCGTGAGGAAATCACCTACATAATCGGGCGGATAGGTTACGAGGAACTGACGGCTGCTGCGCGAACAGAGCTTTCAACTGTGATCGGCCGAATAGTGTTGAACCGTGAAGAATGGTTCGTTCAATTCTTCAACACGGCACGGGCTGTGACGCCAAGAATGCACGCGCTGGAGTTGGTTCCCGGTATTGGCAAGAAATACATGTGGCAAGTCATTAACCAGCGCGAGAGAAAACCCTTCGAAAACTTTGAAGACCTGCAGAAACGCACGGAGCTGCCGAATCCCGTTAAGCTGATCACGAAGCGGGTTATGGAAGAACTGAGCAGCGACGGCAAGTATCGGTTGTTTACGAGGGCCCAGTAGCGCGGTCAAATCAACTAACTGGTGGATATGAGTCTCTTAGAAAGGACGAAGTCACTACTTCGAAGCCATCGAAGCCAGCCGAAAAAGGCTTTTGGACAAAACTTCTTGATCGAACCTTCAATCTATCAACTCATGGTCAATTACGCTTCACTGGACCGGAACGACACGGTGCTGGATATTGGCGCGGGCTTAGGCTTCTTGACGCGTTTCCTGGCGGACAAGTGCAGAAACGTCGTAGCTGTTGAGGCTGACCCAGAACTCGCAACTGTTTTGCGTCGACAACTTTCTCACTTCTTCAACGTGAAAATCATTGAGGGTAACATACTCAGAGTTAGTATTCCTCAGTTCAACAAGATTGTTTCGACTCCACCCTACAACATCTCTTCACGTCTGCTCCTATGGATCTTGAACCAAGAGTTTGACCGTGCAGTGTTGGTCTTCCAAAAAGAGTTTGCAAATCGTCTTGCAGCTTCAGTGGGAAATCGAGACTACGGGTGGCTTACGGTCTTGACATACTTTCGGGCTGAGGTTGAGCTTCTAGACGATGTTCCCAAATCCATGTTCTATCCGCCGCCAAAAGTAGATTCTGTCGTCACTCGCTTGACTCCGAGAAGATCGAGGCTGCATAAGCTGGAAAATGAAGCCGCTTTCAAGAGAATTGCGCAAATGCTCTTTACGCAACGAAATAAGAAGGTCAGGAACGCGGTGTTGCCGTACCTGAAACATGTACGGCTTCTATCCAAAGAAGAAGCATGTAAGGTTGTTGAAACACTTCCTTTTCGTGACATGCGGGTTAGGGAACTGGCGCCTGAGGATTTCGGAGCGTTAGCGGATGTCCTCGTCGAATAGGCGAATCTTCTTTGCGAACTGCGTTTTCCAAGTTGGAGAGAACGTCTACGAACCCGCCGAAGATTCGTTCCTCTTCGCTGAGAATCTGCAGGTTAGAGAGAAAGAAAGAGTTATTGACATGGGAACCGGCTGCGGAATATTGGGTATCCTGGCGGCAGCGAAGGCGGACGAAGTACTAGCGGTAGACATAAACCCTTATGCTGTCTCTTGCGCGAAAGAAAACGCCAAGCTGAATCACGCCTCTGACAAGATCTCTCTCACGCAGGGAGACTTGTTTGGACCAATAAGAGTCGGGGGGAGGTTCGGCCTGATCCTTTTCAACGCTCCATATCTCCCGTCCGAAGAGGTTGGAGAGAGCTCCTGGCTTGCCCGAGCTTGGGCAGGAGGCGCCTCTGGACGTGACGTAATTGACAGTTTCATCCGCGAGGCTCCGAAATACCTGAAACAAAACGGTGAAATCTTGCTGATGCAGTCAACGCTGTCAAACGTTGAAGAGACCTTCCGCAGGTTCAAGGAGAGAGGTTTGACGGTAAAGATTGTTGCGAAAAGAGACCTGCCGCTTTTTGAGACAATAGTCCTTCTGAAGGCAAAGTTGGCAAATGGAAAACAGTTGGGCTAGCGGGTGGTTGACCCCCTCTCCAACAGGTCGCATTTGATGATCATTGCCGCGAGCAGCGAAGCGAGGAGGGTCGTCAATGGGATCACGTTCTCAAGTGAAGGTTCAGTGTTGCTCCTAGCTGGTTTCTTAGAAAGGAATATATTTTCTGGCCAAAGTCATTGGGTCTGCAGAGACTAGGGAAGCGTTTAGTTGACCTCAGAATCTTGGTATACGATGAATCTGGAAGAAACGCTCAAAGCGTTGAACTCTTCTGAGGCCGGCTTGAGTCAGGGAGAAGCGCAAAAACGCTTGAGCGAATACGGTCTGAATGAGCTGCGAAAGGAAAAGCATGCCTCTCCGGCAAAGATGTTTGCTGAGCAGTTCAAGGACATACTTGTGGTCATATTGCTGATCGCTACAGCTCTCTCAATAGCCATTGGCGAATGGATAGACGTAGTAGTCATAATTGCCATAGTGTTGGCCACAGCGATCTTGGGTTTTGCGGAGGAGTTTCGTTCCGAAAAGGCTGTTGAAGCTTTGAAGAAGATGACAGCGCCAATTGCAGCATTGTTGCGCGATGGCAAAGAAGTCAAGGTTCCGGCGAGCGAAATTGTTCCTGGAGATATCGTGCTTTTGTACACTGGGGATAGGGTTCCAGCTGATGCACGATTGATAGAATCCATTAATCTTAAGGTGAATGAAGCTCCGTTGACAGGCGAATCTTCTCCTGTGAAGAAGAATGTTGACGTGTGCGTTGAAAAAACTTCGCTTGGCGAACGTCGAAACATGGTTTTCGCGGGAACGGTTGTCGTTTACGGTCGAGGTGAAGCAGTTGCTACATCGACAGGAATGAACACAGAGTTTGGAAAGATCGCTAGGATGGTGCAGATGGCTGAGGAAGAGGAAACTCCGCTTGAGAAGAGAACTCGATCGGTCGGCAAATGGATCGGAATACTGTGCGTGGCGATCTGTCTAGGAGTGGCCGGTCTAGGCATCGTTGAAGGCAGTAACATCATTGACATGATGTTGTGGGGAGTAAGCTTGGCAGTTGCTGCGGTTCCTGAAGCATTGCCAGCCATCGTGGCGGGAGCACTTGCAGTGGGCATGTACCGCATGGCCAAGGTGAACACGATAGTCAGGAAATTGCCAGCCGTTGAAACGCTGGGCTGCGTCAGTGTCATATGCTCTGATAAGACGGGAACGATGACGAAAGGCGAAATGACAGTGCAGAGAATCTACGTGGATGATCAGGTCTTGAAAGTTTCAGGGATCGGCTATGAGCCAAAAGGTGAATTTCTCTTGGAAAACCGCAAATTCGACCCGGAAAGTGAGGGATTGCGCACAATTCTGACTGTTGCCGCACTGTGTAATGACGCGAAACTGCAAAGAGACACTGCCACGGAAAGATGGGTCATCAGGGGAGACCCCACAGAGGGAGCGTTGATCGTCGGAGCGGCCAAAGCCGGGTTGTGGAAGGAGGACTTGGAAAAGCAGCAGCCCCGTGTCGGGGAGATCCCGTTCTCTTCAGAGACAAAACGCATGACGACCATGCACGTGGTGTCTGGCAAGAAAATCGCCTACTTGAAAGGAGCGCCTGAAGCAGTATTGGACAAATGCACAAAGGTTTTGGCAGGTGGCAAAGTTTCTGATCTCACTGAGAATGGTCGGGCGCGAATCCTTGAAGTGAATGAGGCCATGGCGAGACAAGCCTTGAGGAACTTAGGGTTTGCCTTCAAAGAACTGCCTGAAACAGTGCCTGTATTCGATGAGGAGATTGAGAGGGGCTTTGTTTTTGTCGGCATTATGAGCATGATTGACCCGCCGCGCGAAGAGGTGAAGGATGCGATATGTACGTGCAAGAAAGCCGGGATAGACGTTGTGATGGTAACGGGTGATCATAGGCTTACGGCAGTGGCAGTGGCTAAGGAGCTCAATCTGCTTGGTGATGGCGAAGAGGAAAAAAAGGTGTTGACAGGCGCTGAGCTGGAAGAGTTGAGCGATGAACAGTTGGCTGACATGGTTGAGCGAGTTGTGATCTATGCGCGCGTTTCGCCCGAGCATAAGGTGCGGATAGTTAAGGCTTGGAAAGCGAAGGGCCGCATCGTGGCCATGACTGGTGATGGTGTTAATGACGCGCCGGCTCTCAAGATGTCAGACGTAGGCGTTTCTATGGGCATAACGGGAACTGATGTGACCAAAGAGGCGTCGGACATAGTCTTAACGGACGACAACTTTGCCTCGATAGTCAAGGCTGCAAAAGAAGGACGTGAAATATATGACAATATCAAGAAGTACCTCACGTACCTTATGCGTTGCAACATAATGGAAATCTTGGTCATCTTCATAGCGGTGGTCTCTGTTCCAGGTCTTGCAAGGATCTATTCGCCGAACGCCAGCGCCGCCGACATCGGTGTCGCAACGATAGCTTTGACTGCGACACAATTGCTCTGGGTGAACCTTACCACAGATGGTTTACCGGCGATCGCGCTGGGCATTGATCCGGGTGACCCTGATATAATGGAGAGGAAACCGCGTGACCCAAACGAAAGTGTCTTCACACTCGATGTCAAACTCTACCTGTCGCTGATTCCGATACTGATGGCTGTTCTGCTTCTGTTTGGATACTTTTTCTATCGACCGTGGGAAGGCTCAGCGCAGCTAGTAGAGGCTCGAACTCAGCTGCTGACCGCCATGATTTTAATGGAGCTGGCCAACGCTATTTCTGCCCGGTCGCTGAAATATCCCGTGTGGAAAGTGGGTGTTTTCAAAAACAAATTTCTGTGGTACGCTGTGCTCTCGTCGTTCTTCCTCCAGCTTATTGTGCTCTACACACCAGGTCTAAACGCTGTCTTCAGCGTGTCGGCACCTGAACCACTCGATTGGGCGTTTGCAGCACTGTTCACGGCGATAACGTTCGGTTCACTGGAGACTGCAAAGTGGATAACAAGCAGCAGAGGCATGTCTAGAAAGACTTAAATTCGGAGCAATGTGAGAAGTGCGTCTAACAATAGGATTGATGGGCTGAAGAGAAATGAGCGAAAAATTGGCAAATCCAGCACCACTTGGACTTTTGGCATTCGGTCTAACGACTGTTCTGTTGAATCTCTTCAACGCCGGATTGTTATTGTCAACCTCTTTAAGCATGATCTTGGCGATGGGGTTGGCTTACGGAGGGCTGGCTCAAATAATAGCAGGTGCAATGGAGTTTAAGAAAGGTAACACGTTTGGTACGGTCGCATTTTCCTCTTATGGTTTCTTCTGGTGGTCAATTGTTTTCCTGATCTTGCTGCCAAAACTAGTTCCGGGATTGCCAAACTCCTTTGATGATTCGCAAGCTATGGCGGCATACTTCTTCATGTGGGGCTTATTCACATTTGTAATGTTCTTTGGAACATTGAAAGCAAACAGAGCAATACAATTTGTCTTCATGAGCCTAGCTATACTCTTCTTCATGCTAACTGCCAGTCAGATTACGGGGAATGCGACACTTCTGAATATAACAGGTTACGAAGGAGTCGTTTGTGGACTCAGCGCGGTTTACTTGGGCTTGGCTGAAGTACTTAACGAGGCCCATGGAAAAGCTTTCTTGCCAATAGGTCCTATGAACAAGTAGAAGCCTTTCCCCTTTCTGTTTTCAACCAAAAACGTTTATATTTTCGAAAGAAGGTCTTTCCACGAACTCGCCGAAGGTTGGAAGATGTCAGAAGCAAGCTTACCGTTTAATGAGAAGGTCTATCCTGGGAAAATCCTCAAGGCGGAATGGGAAAAGTCAATAAAGAACCCACAGGAGTTTTGGGCGGAAAAGGCAAAGGCCATAGACTGGTTCAAAACATGGGACAAAGTTTTGGATGATTCGAACAAGCCGTTCTACAAGTGGTTTTCAGGCGGCATTCTGAACATATGTTACAACGCGCTTGACAGGCACCTGGAAACGTCCAGAAAGAACATGCTGGCTTACATTTGGGAAGGCGAGGACGGAGAGGTCCGGACCTTCACGTACTATCAACTTTATCGGGAAGTGAACAAGCTCGCCAAAGTCTTCAAAGACCTAGGCCTTAAAAGAGGCGACAGAGTGGCCGTCTACCTGCCCATGATCCCTGAACTTCCGATCACGTTGTTAGCGTGTGCTCGCCTGGGTGCCGTGCACACGGTGGTTTTTTCAGGTTTCAGCGCGGAAGCCCTTGCAGACAGGATAAACGACTGTGAGGCAAAGATTCTGGTGACGGCTGACGGTGCCTACCGACGTGGAAAAACGGTGGCACTAAAAGACACTACTGATCGCGCGGTGCAGAGCACGCCCGGCGTCCAAAAAGTCATTGTGGTCAAGAGGACTGGACAGAACGTTGCGATGAAGGAAGGCCGCGACGTCTGGTACAATGAAGCGATGAGCAAGGTGGAGCCGAATGCTTACGTTGCGCCTGAGCCGATGGAAGCCACTGAGCCTCTGTTTATACTTTACACGTCTGGAACTACGGGCAAGCCTAAGGGGGTTCTGCACGGAATCGGCGGCTACCTGGTCTGGGGATATTGGACGCTGAAGTGGGGTTTCAACCCGAATGAAAAGGACATTTGGTGGTGCACGGCCGACATAGGCTGGATCACGGGTCACACGTACAACGTTTACGCTCCTCTGGCCTTGGGAATAACATCGTTCATTTTTGAGGGGACGCCGGACTATCCGGCACAAGATCGATGGTGGAGCATGATTGAGAGGCACGGGGTGACTATACTCTACACGACGCCGACGGCGATCAGGATGTTCATGAAGTTCGGTGAACAGTGGGCGACGAAGCATGATCTGAGCACGCTGAGGCTCTTGGGAACTGTTGGCGAACCTATAAACCCCGAGGCTTGGAGGTGGTACTACCGTATTATAGGGAAAGAGAAACTTGCGGTTATAGACACTTGGTGGCAGACTGAAACGGGCGGTTTCATGATATCTCCTGTTCCGGGCATAGAGCTTGTGCCGCTGAAACCGGGTTCTGCGACGAATCCTCTGCCAAGCGTCTACCCAGAGGTCTACGATGAAAAAGGGCAGCAGACGCCTACGGGTGTCAAAGGGTTCTTGGTGATCAAGACGCCGTGGCCAGGGATGCTTGAAACGATATGGAAGGATCCAGACAGGTACAAGCAGACGTACTTCGGAAGATGGCCCAACATCTATTACAGTGGAGACTACGCGGTGAGAGATCCTGACGGTTACTTCTGGCTACTCGGAAGAGCTGATGAAGTCTTGAAGGTTGCTGGACACAGAATAGGCACTGTGGAGCTTGAGAGCGCGCTTGTTTCGCACCCGGCGGTTTCGGAAGCTGCCGTCATGGGCAAGGAAGACGCGTTGAAAGGCGAGGTCCCCGTGGCTTTTGTCACGCTGAGAAGCGGTTTCCAACCGTCAGACCAGCTGCGCGCGGACTTGGTGAAGCACATAAGGGAGACGATAGGTCCGATCGCAACTCCGGACGCGATAGTGATCGTTAACAAGCTGCCGAAGACGCGCAGTGGAAAAATCATGCGCAGACTGTTAAAAGCCGTACTAGTCGGAGCACCCTTAGGCGACGTGTCGACGTTGGAGGACGAAGCTTCTGTTGACGAGGTCAAGGCGACCTACGAAGAGATGAGGAAACAGCTGGAGAAGAAGTAGCTCCCGTTTTTCTCAATTCGTTTCAACTGTGCCAACAGTAATGCTAAAAGTAATGTTGGCAGTAATGCTAGCAGTAACATAGGCAAAGTCTTTTCGAGGCTGTAAGGGTTGCTTTATGGGTAGAATCGTCTGGTTGTCCTCGGGAAGGGTATGGCGTCTATTATGTTCTTTAAGTCGAGCATCCATATCAGAACCCTTTCTACGCCCATTCCGAAACCCATGTGTGGAACGGTGCCGTATCGTCGTAGGTCGATGTACCAATCGTAATCTTCGGCTTTCAAGCCTTGTTCTTTGATTCTTCTGATCAATTCTTCCTTGTTGTCCTCTCTTGCTCCGCCTGTTGAGATCTCGCCTATTCTTGGGACGAGCATGTCTGTTGACATGGCGATTTCCGGCTTGTCCCTGTATGTTTTGCAGTAGAAGGCTTTGATCTGTTTTGGGTAGTCGTACACGAAGAAGGGTTTGCCAAAGTCGTCTGCCAGGGCTTTTTCATCCTCGTAGCCCAGGTCGTCGCCCCATTTTGTTTTTAGACCTTTGGCGTGCAGCTTCTCAATGGCCTCCGTGTAGGTTATTTTTGGGAACGGCGTCTTGACCGATTGGAGTTTCTTCATGTCGGAACCCAGCTCTTCAAACTGAGGTCTGCAACTCTGCATGGTTCTCTTGCAGACATAGGCCAGGAGTTCTTCCTCAAGCCGCATCAGATCGTTCATGTCGGCAAATGCCTGTTCTGCTTCGATGTGCCAGTATTCGCTTAGGTGTCGTATTGTCCGGCTTTTTTCAGCTCTGAAAGACGGAGCGATACAGTAGACCTTCTCCAGTGAGTAAATCAGAATTTCAAGATAGAGCTGCGCACTCTGGGTCAAGTACATGTTCTCGTTGAAGTACTTCAGGCCGAAGAGCGTTGACCCGCCTTCAACAGCGCTCGTGACGAACATCGGAGGAGAAACTTCCACGAACTCCTGTTTTCTGAAGAACTCATGCGTGAACCTCAGCAAATCATTGCGCACTTTCATTATGAGGGTCATGTCTCGACTTCGGAGCCACAGATGCCGAACATTTCGCAGAAAATCCTCGGTGTCCGCTTCTTCCTCCTGTTCTTCTCCAACGGTCACCCTTGTGCCTTTGGTTATTGGGAAGGGATCTGCCAACCCGATGATTGAGAGTTTCTCAGCTGACACTTCATACCCGCCAGGAGCTCGTGCATCCATTCTGACTGTGCCCTCAAGCGTTACTGAGGACTCGATCGTGGCCTTTTCAGCTTCAGGCCAAGCCTTGCTTGCTTTCTTCACTGGACACTGAATGATTCCTGTCGAATCGCGCACAAGCAGGAAAATCGTCTGCTTCTCTCCCCTCTTGCGGTAGACCCAGCCTCGAACCGCCACTGTCTTGCCTTCAAAATGGCCTTTCAAGACTTTCTGTATGGGAACGATGCGCATGCAGGTCAACCTTTCCCTTTCAATACTGTTTCCAAACCTAAATACCTATCCTGAAATTCACACTTCCTTGGCGCTAGGGTCGGAGATTTTGAGGAAGGCGATGATTGACAGGGGAAAAGCGCTAGCCGCAAGCAGAATGAAGGGTAGCTGTGGCGAGACATACGTGTAGAGTGCGCCGGCGAGAAGCTGGGCAAACGCTTGACCTACGTACATGAAGAATTGGCCGCATCCGATGACTGTTCCTCTGAGTTCTCTGGGCGTCAAATCTCCTAGAAGAGAGTTGAAACTGGTTCCTAGAAGCATTTGAGCCAAGCCGAACAGAAAGAAAGAAGCAAGAAGCATGATGAAGTTTGCGTTCAAGAAGATGAGCATCGCTGGGATGTACAGAAGAAAACTCAATATGAAGTAGCGTTTGCGGCCGACGACATCCATTCTGAAACCGGCAAGAATTGCGGGTATCGCTACGCTAACTGACATGAACGCCATCACAACAGCCCATTGAAAATTGTCGATGCGGAGAACACTCGTTGCATAGACGACGAAGAACATTTGGCAAGCCGCAACCAAGCTGGTGATTCCTATGGTTGCGACAAAGAGATAGAGCACGGCTTTCGGTATCCTGCTCCAAACTTGTAGACCTTCTTTAACGGACGTTGGGTACTCGCGGATAGCGGCCAAGAAGTTGAGGGAATTTTTGTCTTTGTTCTGCGGCAAGGTTTCTTTGAGGTTTATCCTGAACGTTGCTGCGGCAAGGTATGCCAGCAAGGCTATCAAGTAGGCTATTCGCATGCCAAGGTCCAGATTGAAGATGAGAATCAAGTAGCCTGCTATTATTGCAGCGGGTAAAGATACAAGGTTGCTCACGACTGCTTGCAAGGTGTACCCTTTTCCGCGTTCCTCAGGGGGCACTGAGTCCAGCATCATTGCAAACATCGCAGGCTGGTAGAGAAGGCAGAAGTTCTGCACTATCAAGGCTAGGACAATGAATTGCCAGGAAGGCGCGAGGACGAAAAAAACGTAGGACAACGCAAGTCCATAGGTCATCGTTACGACTAGCAATCTTCTGCCATGCTTGTCCGCCAGATAGCCGCCTGGAAACTGCACGAGTGCGAGTGCGATTGACCCAGCGAACCCTATGACTCCGAGGAGAAAGTCGGTAGCTCCTAAGCCTTTGAAGTATAAGCTTTGGTACGTTTGAGGAATCGGACCCGCGAAGTTCATGAGTATCCAGCTTATCATCAGAATCAGAAAATTTCCTCTGAGGAACGAGTAGCGGTTAGCGCGACGTGAAATCTGCTTCATCGTTCAAGTGCCACGGAAAACACGCATATAAGCTGTAAGATGCGAAGCATGTTGATGCATCATAATTCTTAAATCTCCGGCTCTTGAGCATTATAGCGAGACTGTTTTGGAAACCTTGGAAAGCGGTTACAAGCTCAGAGTGCTTATGCGTTCGACGATTGCCATTTCGAGCGTCGTTCTCGTGGAAGTCATTTTCGGCCTGATGGTGAACAGTCTGGCAATAATGAGTGACGGTTTGCATGCCCTTCTTGACGCTTTGACGACGTTCATGCTCTTTGTTGCGACCCGCATGTCTGTTAAGCCTCCCGACGAGGAGCACATGTACGGGCACGAGAAGTTTGAGTCAGTAGGCGGTTTTATCGGTGGTTTTGCGCTCATAGCCGTGGCGTTGCTGATACTGTACGAGGCCGTTTTGAAAACAGTGGCCCATCAGACTGTCAACATAGGAATAGAATACGTAGGTTTCATAGCAATCGGTTACACGTTCTGCATAGATTTCTTCAGGGTGGGAACGCTCTTGAGGGCGCGGAGGAGTGAAAGCTCCACGATGAGGGCAGGGTTCTACCATGCCTTGGCGGACCTGAGTTCGACTGTGATAGCATTCGTGGGGTTTGGGCTGGCGGCGCTGGGATTGAACTACGGGGATTCGCTGGCATCGATGGTTCTGGGCGCCTTGTTAACCTATCTTAGCGTCAAACTTGTTTGGAGCAGCGGAATGGAACTCACCGACACCGTGTCCAAGGGCTTAGCAAACAAGGTCAGGAGAGAGATTCTAGGCACTGATGGTGTCTGCAGGTTCGAGGACCTGAAGATCAGAAAGGCAGGCGAGAAGACCTTTGTCAGAGCTACTTTGCAGGTCCCAGATTACATGGGCCTTGAAGAGGCTCACGATCTGGCCTCAAACGTTGAAGCAAAGATAAAGAACATGCTGGGCAACGCGGAAGTTGCGATACACACCGAGCCTTGTGTGACAGAAATGCGGACCGAGAAGCTTGTGGAGAAATTGGCGACAGAAGTTGCAGGTGTAAAGGAGGTGCATGAGGTCAACGTAGCATACGTGAAGAGTAGGCTGTACATCACGTTGCACGCGTACGTGGATCCGAAGCTGTCGGTTGAGGAGGCTCACGAAATAGCTGAGAGAATTGAGGTGAGAATAGAGGAGGGATTAAAGAGCGTTGAGGACGTGGCAGTGCATATCGAGCCTTTGAGTCTCGAGGAGAGACGAGGGGCAGCAGTGGACGACGGTGAGATCAGGAGAATTGTTCATGCAGTAGCTGCTAGTTGTAAGCAGGCGTTTCGTGTCAAGGGGATAGTCACCTACGTTGCCGGCAGGAAGCGTTACATAAACATTGATTGCAGTTTCACAAAGCAGATTTCGATTGAAGAAGCACATGGGATCGCTTCGCAGATTGAAGAGCAGGTCAGAGAGCACTTTGCGGAGACGACGGTTACGGTTCACGTTGAGCCAAGTTGAGCGTCTTCCTCGGTTGGCGTTCTGTCTTTAAGAGTGAAAAAAAATGGGAGGAGAAGGGATTAGCCGATCTCGATCTCTTTTATGAAAGCTAGGTCGTCTAGGCTGTTCAGCTTTACCTCCGCGTTGGACACTGTGTAGAGCACGTTGTCGATGTAAAGCGACCGTTCTACGTAGTAGTTGCTGTCCCATATGCTTGTGCCGTCCTCGATGTGTGTTATTCCGCCTCTGAAGACGAAGCCTCCGTTCAGCGTCAAGTTGAACACGCAGGCGCCTTGCCAAACAGGTTGCCCGTAAGCACCTGGGGGAACCGCGCTTGAGTTGGGATATTGACTCTGGTCGATTGTCGCGTTGAGGACTGGTATAACGAGGAGGTTCTTTGACCTATCGAACAGGAATGCTTTGGGGTCACTCAGCACAGGGGAGTCTGAGCCTCTGTCTCCGATCGTGTAGTTAGCCACTTGAATCGGGTTGCTGACGTTGCTGACGTCGAAGAGTGCCACTTTTATTCCTTGATACCACGCGAAGTATCCTTGATCTGCTTCCACGGTTTCTTTGCCCACTCCTATCAAATGGTTCTCGTCGTACGGGTACAAGTAATCTGAGAATCCTGAGATCGAGAGGTTACCAAGTACGGCTGGTTCAGTCGGGTCGGTTAGGTTGATCACGAAAAGCGGGTCCGTCTTCTGAAAGGTAACGAGGTAGCATCTGTCGCCCACGAACCTTGCTGAGTGCAGGTTCTCGTTCGGAGCTATGTTTTCAAGTCTGCCAACGATGGTCAAGTTTTGGTCAAGAGCGTACACGTTGTGCTCGCCTGCTAATGCAGTAGGTGGTAGTATTATGACGCGGGCAAAACTTCCACTGGCGTTCATGAATTGGCTCGGGACGATTGGTGTTCCAATCACGTTTATCGTGCTTGTTATCCATGTTGTGTTTGTGGTGGCTATTCTGAAGTAGCCGTTGTATTCGTCCATTGAATACTGGTTGAGCACGCTGCCTGGTACTTCCCCTTTTACATCAGGATTGATAGTGCTGTTCTCTATGTGCACTCTGTAGATCAATGTGTGGTCTTGTTCTGGAAAGGTTATGTAGATGTTGTTCGGCGAGACGTAGATAGTGCTGGTTCCTCCGAGTGTAATGGTTTTGTAGCTCGGCGTTTCCGCCGTGTTTTGAATGTTGAACGCTACGATCGTTGTGAACACGAAATAGTTGTCGGTGGTGTTGGAGTAGTAAATGTCGGAGGGAGCTACCTCTGCTATGTTTCCGTTCATTCCGAGCTTGGGTACGTTGACCGTGTCAATTGCAATGTTCGATGCGGCTTCATCGGTGTAGAGGGCCGGCTCGCTTGCGATGAGATAGACGAAGTCGCCTATCATTCTTGAACTGAAATAGCTGCCGCTCGCTGTGAAGGTTGCCAACAGTTTAGGGTTCGTTCTGTTCGATATGTCGTATATCTGCGAACTGGTTGTTGTGTTTGTGAAGTCTATTTCTGTGCCATTGATGAGCTGCTGAGACATGATAGATAGTGTTCCCAGCACGGCTAGTCTGTCGCCGTTGACAAAGATTCCCACTGGCGTCATGTCGCTTATCGCTATCGTAGAAACAAGCTGTGCTTGGTCTGCGGGGTAAGCCTTTAGAATTGAAACGTTGCTGCCTGTGACTAGGTAGATGTATTCACCGTCGGTCTTCACAGTGTCTGCTTCGTCAACTCCGGCGACCTGCACGTTTGTTGCAGAGTATTGTGGGGTTTCGGTTACTTCTCCTTGTTTGGAGATGGCAACGTTGGCTGCGAAGGCAAACGGTACGATTACCGGCATTGCAGACAATGCATAGGGATATGTCGATTGGGGTTGAGTGTTGTTCTGCAGGAATCCTGTGAGTTCTTCGTAGGAAGAGAAGGCTGACATGGCTGAAGAGGGCTGGTTTGGTGAGGTTCGTGACACATAACCAAATTGGTAGATGAGTGAGACCAGTAGTGTGGCTAGAAGGATGGCTGCGATGCCATAGAGCTTCATACGCTTGCTTATTTGTTTCTGCATTCGTCGTTCACCGTTATAGCCTATTGGGTCACGTTGGATTTTATGCTAAGCCTTAGGACACGGTGTTCCAGAAGTTAGAACGGTCGCGTTGACCATACGCGGGCGGCTTCGTACCAGAAGATCGCCGTGACGATGGCTCCGAAGGAGAGTATGAACAGGTTTTCTCTTGTGAGTCCTTGCATCAGCACCAGAATGTAGGCCGCGTAGAACGTGGTGGAGAACACGGCGTAGAAGAAGTATCTCGGAAACAGCAGTTTTCCGAGTTTGACGAAGTGTCGGAGCACGCCGATCTTGACCTCGCTGACGAGAGAGTAGCTGCCGCCGACTTCCTGTTTTGTGACCAATCCGAGCTCGCGTAGCTGTTCAAGATGATGCTGCGCCACGCTTGGACTGCTGAAGTGCAGGGTTCTCTGAACTTCGCGAACGCTCATCGGCCTGCCGTTCTTCAACAGTAGCCAGTAGACTTTCCAATCCTTGCCTCGAAGTGCGTACTCAAACTCGGTTTCGCCCTCAGCGTTCAAGGCTCGCCACGCTTCGCAGCATAATACTAGTTAAACGGTGCTTATAATTCCAATTTCTAGAACAATCATCACTACCGCCCAGCATGACGGAATTACCAAGGCTGTTCGTTGCTGTCTCGCGAGGATAGCATACGCTACATCCCTGTATTCGCGTTTCTCCCCTTCTAATCCACCCCCCCTCCCCCCTAGGGTACTAGTACTGCACAAAGGCGCTCCTGAAGGCCCTAGTGGATTTGTACGCGCTTTAGGCCGAGCACGTGCCGAGGGCTTGAAACAGGGCTAAGGCAAGGTAGTTCCTGAGCAATGTTGGCACGTTTGTCCTTCCTTCCTCCTAGGGTGCACTTCACTGCGAGTCCTTCTTTCCGACAAGGGCTGCTGAGGCGGGCTTAAGCTTAGGTCTATCAGGTTTCGTTGCTTGTTGTGCCGTCTTTTCCATATGATGAGCGTAAGTGTCGCGGAGGAACATCATGAAAGTGTTCGTGAGGTTTGTGAGAATCTCCGTTGTTCAGTTTTCGGTCACGTTGCGGCGCCGATGATGAATGCCAGCAAGCCGAAGATGAACCATAGGAGTACGGTGTTCTTGATTTTTCTGCTGTTTTCTCTAGAATAGTTTTTGAGAAGCATGAGAGACGACGCTGTAAGTCCGATGTCTGTGACCGCAACGAGCGGGATGTACCAGAAAGAGACGATGCCGAGAAGCCACGGCGTCGGGCTTAACCCTACGGCGGAGAGATAGAACAGCGCTGCGGCAACGGCTGCGTTTTTTTCTCCGTACCGCACGGCGAGGGTCTTCACGTTCTGCGTCCTGTCTCCCTGCACGTCCACTATGCCCTTGGTTATCTCCCTTCCAGTGATTGAAAGAAAGACTATCGAGGCGAAGAGGAGCACGTTTAACTTGACTTCGTTAGCTACGGCAACGCTTCCGTAGACGAACGGTATTGACACGCACAGGCTGACGAGGAAGTTGCCGGGCAGTCCGCTTCGTTTTCCGACAGTCGTGTACGCTACGGAAATGATCCAGGCGATTATGGCCGTTGGAAGACAAAGCGGATACGCGGTGTTCGTCAGATACGCTGCGACGAGGCCTACGATGGCAAGGATAAGTGCGAAGACAAAAGCTTCTCCGGGCTTGACCAGACCGCTTGGGATAGGCCGTCTCGGTTCGTTTACGGCGTCTATCTTCCTGTCGTAGTAATCGTTTATTGCCATCGAGGCAGCGGTAAGGGTGAAGCCGGTGATGAAACCGTAGACTAGGCGCGGCCAAGCTGGGCTCATGCTGCTCGGGCCGACGAGGCTTGCACCGACTATTACGGCGAGGCCCATCATGAAGCAGTTTATGGGCCGCGTCAAACGCAGAAAGCCGCTGAGTCTTCTCATCAATCATCGAACCTCGGAGCAACATTAGGGTTTTCTTCTTAGGTGAGTTATAAAACTCGCGTCTGGCCTCAAAAGTTTAATACGCTTAGCGTTGATAACTCATTCAAAAGCTTGCTGGTGTAGATCCTTGGGCGGCAACTACGCTTTGGAAAGGTTAAGGGTGATAATACCGGTTGGGGGAAAGGCCACGCGTTTGTTGCCCCTCACGGCTGAGACGAGTAAAGCGTGCATTCGTTTGTTGAACAGGCCTCTGATAGATTTTTCGCTGCTGCCCCTTGCCCGTCAGGGTATCAGAAACTTCATTTTCGGCGTTAAGGGCTACACGAATTACAGGGACCTGCACGATTATTTTGAGTCGGGTTACGGTTTTTCTGCGAGGTACGGTATAGAGCCGCGTGTTCACATAAAGTATCAGCCGAACGTTGAAGACCTTGGAAGCGCGGACTCTGCAAGTATAAACATGGAGTACTACAGCGTCAAAGACCCAGTGTTTGCGGTGCAGGGCGACAACATTTTTGACGTGAACGTGAAGGAACTCGTGGATTTTCATGAGAAGAAGGGCGCGGTGATGACCATAGCGTTGAGGAAGGTTGAGAACGTTGAAGGATACGGCATAGCTGACATAAACAAGGACATGAGAATCTCCAGGTTCGTCGAGAAACCGGCGCCCAAGGACGCTCCGTCAGACCTCGCCAACACGGGCTTGTACATGGTTTCTCCCGAGATAAGGAAAATATTCAAGGAGAAAGGAGTCAAGCAGCTGATCAAGGAGACGCATCGCCTCGACTTTGGCTACGACTTTATTCCCTACCTGATCAGCACCGGGCGACCGGTGTACGGTTACACATTGGAAGGAAGCTGGTACGACGTTGGCACTCCCAGACGCTACCTTGAAGCGATGAAGGACATGCTTGACGGAAAGTTTGCTTCATTAACCGATTTCGGCGGAAGACTGAACGACGAGAAGAGGATCTGGGTTCAGGGGGAAAGCGTCGAATCGATGAGAAGAAGGAAGGAGATAATCCGGAGGATCAAGATGGGCAAGATCGAGGTTGAAGGCTCTGTCCTCATAGGCAGACACTGCAAGATCAGCGACGGCGTCAGAATAGTGAATTCGTGCATAGACAACTACACACAGATAGGCAAAGACGTTGAGATAGTGGACTCTGCAGTCATGGACCGAGTCATAATCGGGGACAACACGACCATAAAGGACAGCATCGTGGGGCGGCACGTGACAGTTTCTTCAAGCCCTCGAAAACCGACAAAGATACAATCCGTCTCGGTCATAGCCGACGACGTAATAGTTGACCAAGGTTGCACACTGACCGCAACGAAGATCTACCCGCACCAATACGTCAGAGGGCAATTCGAAAACCAGACCTTGATGACAGGCTGAAGGCTGAAAACAGTGCTTCCTCAACATTCTGCGAAATGACGGTTTAATACTGGTAAAAGGCAACGGTAGCTCTATTTATTGGAAGTTGCCTCATGAATTGTTGGACCGAAGGATGAACTTTGACCTATCAGAGATCAGAAAGAAAACGGTTTCCGTAGATCAGTATATCGATAGCTTGGAACAGCCGCTTAAGGAGAAGTTCTTAAACAGAAAACAAGAGTACAAGCTGCAGCCGCAAACAATTGACGAGTTGAGAAGATTCGCGGAAAAGTACGTAGCTATCGTCTTTTCAGTCACATGGTGCAAGGACTGCGCGGAATACATCCCCGTCCTATCCTTGCTATTCGAAGCCGCGGGGTTAGAAGTCAGAGTGTTCGGAGGACTAATGAAAGACCCGCTCAGTCACGTTTGCAAATGGAGGATTCCACCTTCTCCGCCTGAAGTCATAACGTTTGAAGTTGACAAGATTCCACTGATAATAATAGTTGACCTTTACGGCAAAGAAATAGGCAGAATAATTGAGTCTCCTAAGAGATGGCCCACTCTAGAACAGGAGCTTTACGAAATCATCAAATCTCACTAACCTCCGCTTCCTGCAACTCACGCACGATGCTCGCGCGAGATATTGAAACTGACGTATTATGAAAAGTACTTTGAGGAGAACAAAGCTAGGATAATGACTTTCCTACCGAACAATAATCACAATGATTCCTGGCCAAAAGACAAATAAGCGAAAATTATGCGCCGTTAAGTCATATGTCGAAGAGAAGATTTCAATCAGATAGTCATGAGTTCACAGAACGAGAAGTACTGAAACTGGCGAAACAGGCCTATGAGAAGAACCCTGTCTTTGAGATCAAACCAGAGAAATGCGCTTTGCTGGTTATTGACATGCAGGATGAATTCGTGAAACCTCATTGGACACCTTTCTGGGTTCCTGAGGCAACTCGCCAAGTGCCACTTATAAAGCATTTATTGGAGTTCTGTAGAAACAAGGGGATTTCAATCATTTTCACTGCCTTTGCAAAGACCCACAATTATTTTGATCGCCCATTAACTGGGAAGTTTATGCCTAACCACTACGGAGAGTTAGGGTCCAAGGACCCGTCTTGGTTCAGAAACGGGAATATATGGCATGAAATCGCCCCTTTTGAGCGGGAGATAGTTATCCAAAAGCCGTCATACGGTGCCTTTTATGACACTCCGTTGGAGACTATCCTTAGGAACCTGGAGAAGGACACCGTCATCATTTGTGGCACACTGACGAATTTCTGTTGCGGCACAACCGCCAGACAAGCCTACGAGAGAGGATTCAAGGTTGTGATGGGAAGCGACGTAACTTCCACTGACGACCCAGCTCTCCACGAAGCAGAGTTGAAGACTCTGAGAAAAGGGTTCGCGATGGTCCTATCCGCAGATGAAATTATAGAGAGACTAAGCGAAGTGCAATAATCAACCAACTTTTTACTGGCAAACTTATGCGTAAATCCCTTCCCAGGCGCCATTTTACCAGTTAAGCTTTTTTCTATGCTGGTTTCGGTGGTCAGCTTTTAAGGAGAAATGCTTAAGTGTCTTGTAAACAGTATTGTTTACGGCGTTCTTTTGACTCAAGTTCAGCTTAGATTATCTGAAAAAATGCTTGAGGAAATAGACAGGTGGGTAGCAGAGGGTAAGTTCAAGAGCCGAAGTGACGCCATAAGAACGATACTGAACTTCTATGAGGAACGCGAAAAGACGCGCGAATTCTTTAAAATGCTAACAAAACGCAGCGAGGAAGCAAAGAAACATCCTAAGTCCCTCATTCCACTTGAGGAATTGTAGTGGTGTTCACTGTACTCTTGCACCCGAAGGCGGCCAAAGAACTGGAAAGAATTGAGGACGCGACAAAAACCAGAATAGTAGAAAAATTAAGGGATTTGAAGGATAATCCCGAAAGAATCGGGAAAATTCTGACGCACACCAACTTCTGGAGCCTTAGAGTAGGAGATTACCGTGCAATCTACGAGATTAACAGAACCAAAGGACAAGTTGTAGTGCTGTCTATTGGCCATAGGAAGAAGGTCTATGACGATTTTTCAAAATTGTTCTAGATTCGGCGCCTCAGAAGAAGGCGCATAGAAGTCTCCATTTGACCATAAGTGCAAACCTTTAGCGGGTGCAGTCTATCTAGAAAAATCGGTTCTTACGCTTTGAACCATTTGAATATTAAGTATCTTGTCTTTGCTTTCTCCGAGTTGGGAACGGCTATTATGAACCTTTTTCTGACGGTTGTCGCGAGTCTTCCGGCCTTGACTATTTCGGTGGCTGTCATCTCGGATTTGGCTTTTTTGACTGAGACCATGTAGGGGGCGTGTTCGACTCCTGGGCCGTGTTTGTAAACGGCGAAGTCGCAGCCGAACTTTATGCCGGGTGTGACGATCAACTGGCTGTCTCTTAGGTCGCGGTATACAGTGTACTTGTCGTCAAACTCTTCGTACAGTCGCTTGGCCACTTGGCGGAGCTTCCTTGGGCCTACTTTGATTTTTTTGGGGCCTTCGTAAACGGTGATGATGTCTTCTTCAACCAGGTACAAGCCTTCCATCAGATCCAGAATAAGTGGAACGTTGAATTCTGGGATTTTGGGTTTGGCGATTCCGAGGGGTTTGCCGTAGAACCCTTTTCTGTAGAGTTCTGAGCCGTCTGTGGGGTTCCAAACTACTAGGAAGTTTTCAATCAGTTCTACCCCTATTTTTTTAGGCATCAGTTTGTTCGCCTTTACATCATGAGGGAGAGGATTCGCACAGCGTCAGCCGCGTCTTCTGCTTTGTCTGCAGAATCTTCAAGAAGCTGCAGGACGTCTCTTAACAGAATCAAGGCTGGGAAGTCGATTTTGCTGCTGAGCAGTTTTATCTCGAGTTCGCGGTAGATCTCATCGACCTTGCGTTCGGCGATCTCGACGTCTTTGGCTTTTTCCATCGTTTTGCTTGCACCGTAGTTTAGAACCATCACTGTTTCTTTGAGCTTCACAACTGCTTCAAGAACGGCTTCTGAGAGCGTCAGCAGTTCCTTCTTTATGTCCATGGGGACCTTCCAGTTGTGGTTCGTGATTTCGGTCAGTCGGAAGGCTATGCCCTCGGAGAAGTCCGCGATTTCGCTCGTTAAATTCGTGAACCTTAAGAAATCTTCTCTGCTGAACAGGATTGCCCCTATTTCGGCCAGCTCCTGTGAGACTAGTCTTCTAGCCGTATCGACTTCGTCTTCGCCGCTTCTGATTTCGCTGAAGAGCTGTTTTGCTCCTTCCTTGTCGTTCTTATTGAAACAGTCTATCATCTGAGGAACCTTTCTGGTAACGTCTACGACTTTGCGCAGATGGTCTTGACAGACGTTGAGCGCTCTGCGTTTCACTCTTTCTTCAGTTTCTGCTGGAAGGACCAAGTTTTTTCCCGCCCGCAAAATAGGGCACTTTATTCTAACCTTAGATGTGCTGAAGTCTTAAAAAAGATAGCGAAACAATAGTTTTCAAACGGGTTTGCCTAACTGGTCAAATTCGATCGTTCCCCTGAAATATCCATGCAGAAGCGTTTTCAGGTCCGAAATACTTGTCCTAACCTGTTTCCACGAGTCACGGTCGCGGATCGTAACAGTGTCATCATTCAGCGTGTCGTAATCCACCGTTATGCCCAGCTGTGCTCCAACTTCGTCTGCGCGGGCATATCGTCTGCCAATAGAGCCTGCCTCATCATACTCCGCTATGAAGCCTTCATCAATCAGCATCTTGTGCACTTCCAAAGCCTTCTGGGGCAGTTTGTCTTTGCTTAGGAGAGGGTAGACGCCGACCTGAATAGGTGCAATGTCGCGCGGGAAATTCAGCATCGCTCTGCCGTCCTTCTCCTGATAGGCGTACTCAAGAGCCACGTACAGGAGCCTGTCTGAGCCAAAACTGGGTTCAACGACATGAGGGATGAAATGTTTTCCGCGCTCTACGATTTTTTCGCGTTGAACGTCGACGTGTTCAGGAAGGATCTTGTATTTTCCAAGCACGTAGTGGCCGTTCGTCTTCAGGGATGCTTCGAGTTCTTGAGGATCGGCTTTTTTCAGTTCTTCGGCAACTCTTGCGGCTTCTCCTTTGAAGCTTGGCCCAAGTTTAGCCATGATCGGTTTTATTGCAAGGCGTTCGGTCTCAACTGGCTTTTCGTATTCCTTGAAAACTTGCATGTCCTGACCGCTGTGCTCCATGTGACTTCTGAGGTCGTAGTCCGTTCTGTCAGCATGCCCAGAGACTTCAAGCCAGCCCCACCGTTCCACCAGAACCTGCTGGTCGAAGGTTTGGCGCGCATAATGGGCCTTTTCATACGGCAGCTTTTCGATGAACCTTTGTTTCTCCGCTGGAACGCCAAGCTCGACCAAGAGTCTCTCGGCATATGCCATGAAGGTTGCATGCCACTCCGACTTGATAATTCCTCTTTTCAACGCGTCTCCCACCGTGGTTTCTGTGATGTCTTCTGAACCGTTCTGTCTTGTTTCTGCCAGAAGAATCCGAAGCTTTTCATCTTCAACGTCCTTCAAGAGATAGCAGTCGGGTTCTTCAGGGTCGAAGAAAAATTCCAAGTCTGCAATTGTGAATTCTCTCACTCTTATCATGCCCTGTCTAGGTGAGATTTCGTTTCTCAAGACATGCCCTATCTGAAGGACGCCGAAGGGAAGCTTTTCTCGCGCAATTCCGTACAGGCGATTGAACTCTACGAATATGCCCTGCGCCGCTTCGGGTCTTCCGTAACCAACAGCCTTTGAATACGGACCTATAGTGGTCTTGAACATCGTCAGGAAAGTCTCTGCTTTGCCAAACGTGCCCCCGCAGTCTGGGCACTTAATCTTGTTCTTCCTGATCGCTTCGTCGATCTCGGTTAAACTCAGCTTTTCAGCGTCTGCCTCACTCATCTTCACAAATTCCTCAAGCAAGTGGTCTGCTCGGAATCTCTTACCACACTTAGTGCATTCAACGAGGGGTTCTTTGAAGTGAGTGATGTGACCTGAGGCTTCGAAAACCTCTGCTGGAGTGATCACAGGTGATTCGATCTCCAAGACTCCGAGTTTGTTCACGAAAAGATCTCGCAGTTTCTTCTCGATGTTCTGTTTCAGCCTTGCACCCAACGGACCGTATGTTACGAAGCCGCTTACACCGCCGTAGATCTCGTACGATTGCCAGAAGAAGCCGCGTCGCCGTGCAAGTTCGTTGATGATCGTGAACTTATCCTGGGCCTTTTCACCCGTCATTTCATCAGCCTCCCTTAAACTAAACATCTCAGAAACTTTAACCTTACTAACCTACATGTCTGGAAAACAGAATTGCAAAGATAAGACTTGAGCTCCAAACCCAAAACTGAAGTCACACAAAGATACTAATCGGCATTCACTCACTTTCGGAAAACAATCATAAGACACTTGAACAGAATCAGAGCAATGTCTTCAAAGCGCCAAAAGAGATCGTTTCTGAAATCTCTTCCACGAATCTGATGTGCTCTGCACTCGTAGATGCAAGAGAACCTTTCAATATTATTGGTTTGAAGTCGAAATCTTCAGCACCTCTATAGGTGGACAAGACGCAAAACTCTGCACAGAAACCTGACACAATGACGGTGTCAACCCCAAGTTCCTTTAGTTTTTCCGCGAGTCCTGTCTTCGTGAAGGAGTTACCGTAGGTCTTCACTATGTGTATGTCTTGAGGCTCAAGTTTCACATTCTGAGGCATATCAAAACCTGTGTTACCTGGTACAAGGCCCTGTTCCTCATCCTTGTGCTGCACCGCGACAATGGGAAAATTCTTTTTTCTGAAAAGGTCTATGGCCGCATTTATGTACTCGATAGCAGACTTCAGGGAATCTGAGCAACTCTGATTGAGGTTAAAGAACTCGTTCTGTACGTCTATAACGAGTAAAGCTGGTTTCATTTCTATTCTCCTTCTGTGACAAACATGCAAAATCGCCTGAAACTTCTGGATGATTCGCCTAAATAAATGCGCCGTCAACAAGAATGAGAACCCTATGCAAAATGGTGTTTCTGAATGCAAGAATAAGCTTGTTCCCGAATTTGCGATGTCGTTTTGAATTGTGAGGGCAAAACTTAACTTCATTGGTGACGTGAAAAATACGATCGGTGAATCGCATGCCTGCAGACGTTAAGCTTCTCGAAAAACTTTCAAATGCCTTTGGGCCTTCTGGAAACGAGGAAGATGTGGCTGAGATTCTGAAGAAAGAGCTCAAGGGATACGCTGATGAAACGCATGTCGATAAGCTTGGAAACGCACTTTTCTACCACCACGGGAAAAAGGGCTATCCTAAGATCATGCTTTCAGCTCACATGGACGAGGTCGGCTTCATAATCACATTCATTGAGGAAAACGGCTTTCTACGCTTTGACATACTCGGAGGCATAACCAACAACATCATGCCTGGGCAGAGGCTACTCTTCAGGGGAGACAAAGGCTACCTTAAGGGAATCATCGGAACTAAGCCTCCTCACATCATGACGCCTGAAGAACAGAACCGGATAATACCTAAGGAAGATCTTTTCATCGACATAGGTGCTGAGAGTCTTTCTCAGGCGCAGGGAAAGGGCGCAGAAATAGGAACCTTAGGCGTCTTCGACGTAGAGTTCACAGACTTGGGAGATGGATACTTCAGAGGCAAGGCGCTTGACGACAGAGCTGGGTGCACCGTCCTTGCAGAAGTGTTCAAGACTCTGAAAGACTCCCCTTTCAACGTTGTCGCCGTCGGATCGGTCCAGGAAGAACTGGGGATAAGAGGGGCAAGAACTGCAGCTTGGCAGGTTGACCCCGACTATGGGCTCGCCTTGGAGGGAACCTTCGTCGCAGACGTTCCCGGCACGAGACCAGACAGAGTTTCATCTAAAATCAAGGGCGGCCCCGTGCTGACAATAATGGACAGAACAGTCTTCACGCATCCTCATGTTCTCAAGGCGTTGATCAAGGCCGCAAAGCAGAAGTCAATACCCTTTCAGTTCAAGAAGGTGCCGGTGGGCGGAACAGATGCGGGCGCGATCCATCTCACGCGGGCAGGAGTGCCAAGCGGAACCGTAGCCGTGCCCTGTAGGTACATTCATGGACCGGCGTCAATCATCCACGCTGACGATCTGCGGAACACCATAAGACTGGTAACAGAATTTGTGAAAACTATATCCGTAAAATAAGCCGGTGTCGAGTTTCTGGATAGAACATCTGAAATATGCTGAAGAGAGAGCGCAGGCTTTTTTAAGAAAGTCCATGTAAAAGCTTTCCAGTAAGGTGTCAGGGTTTGTCAAAGATAAGAGTGGCCGTAGTCGGCGTCGGCAACTGCGCGTCAGCCTTGTTACAAGGGTTGCAATACTACGGCAACTGCACCAAAGAAGCAGAATGCATTGGCTTGCGAAACGCTGTTCTGGGCGGTTTTCGCCCGAATGATGTTGAAATCGTTGCCGCTTTCGACATTGACGACCGAAAAGTCGGGAAAGACCTCTCTGAGGCTGTTCTTGCTCAACCTAACAATGTTCCGAAGCTGGCTGATGTGCCACCTTCTAACGTCATCGTCAACAAAGGGCCCGTTCTGGACGGTTTGGGGGAGTACACGAGGCGTGTTGTTCACGTGAGTTGCCACGATGATGCGAACGTTGCATTGGTTCTAAAAGAAAGTGACGCAGAGATCGTGCTGAACTTGCTTCCGTCTGGCGGCGTGAAGGCTTCTCAGTGGTATGCTGAGCAATCACTGTTATCGGGTTGCGCGTTGGTTAACGTGACGCCCAATTTCATCGCTAGCGATGCTGCATGGGCTGAGAGGTTTGAAACGGCTGGGCTTCCACTGGTTGGTGATGATCTGGTGGACCAGGTGGGCGCGACCACCCTGCACAAGACTTTACTCAACCTTCTTTCACTGAACGGCGTCCGAGTCACACAAACGTACCAGCTTGACGTCGGCGGAGGCACGGAGTCTTTGGACACGTTGGAGCGGACAAAAGATGTTAAACGCGTTGTCAAGACAAAGTCTGTTGAGGCTGCGTTGCCTTACTCCGCGGCGGTTGTAGCCGGGTCCACAGACTACGTTGACTTTCTGCAGAACAAGCGAGACAGCTACTTCTGGATCAAGGGGCTGTACTTCTGCAACGTGCCAATGCAGATGGATTTGAAGCTCTCGACGGTCGACGCGCCGAACGCCGGGTCTGTCCTGCTGGACGTGATAAGAGCTGTCAAGGTGGCCGAGGACAGAAAACTGAAAGGCTCAATACTGCCAATCTGTGCGTACGCTTTCAAACATCCGCCTCAACTCTTGTCCCTTGAAGCTGCAGAGAAGCTGTTTGCCGACTTCATTGCGAGCGAGGCATGAGGCGAAACCGTCACTTTTTCGCAAGCTTCTGCAATTCACGAACCGTCTTTTCCTTCACTCCGGTTTGTTTGAGCCTTTCTTTGAGCAGCACTATCGTTCTGACAGGCGTCGGGTCTATGCCGCGCAGCACAGCGAGGTACACGCTTGTGAAGTCTCCGACACATATGACAGATGACATTCTGGCTAGGCTGCTCTTGCCGCTGCTCCACACTTCGAACAGTTTAACTGCTCCTTTGCCGACCGTTTCCTTGGTGAACTCAATTCTCTGTCTTATCTCCTTCGGCTCCTCAGCGTCGCGGATGAAGACCACAGAGAAGAGTTTTGCGAATTCCTTCGCTGCTTCCCAGCCTACGATCTCGTTGTGGTTGAGTTCTGGAAGAGATTCCCACTTCGCCAGGTTTTTGCTGTTCTCATTGAACTGTGTCTTGAGGCGCTGGGCAACAGCTCGGTAGAATCCGAAACCGTAAACTGCCGGAACCGTTCCATCGACGTTTGCCGCCAGCTTCTTAGAGAAATTGTCGTTCAGCGGTCGTTCAGGAGAATTCTCTGAGCTGATCCGCTTCAGCACTCTCACAGTCTCAGAGAACTCGGTGTCCACGCCAGCTGCCAGCCCCATTTTCTCCAAGATCCCGAGTAGAGGCATGAACAGGTACGGCAGAGTTGCGCGTGGAGCCATTCCGCTGGGTACAAGCAGATGAGGGATGCTGAGTTTTCCCGCGAACTCTGTCAGTGCTCCGCCTGAGCTTATGCAGATTATCATGCAATTCCTCTTGAGAGCTTCCAGAAACACGTTTAAGGTCTCTTCAGTTTCTCCTGAGTAGCTCGTGGCAAGCACCAGCGTGTTCTTGTTGGCATAAGCAGGCAGATGGTACTCTCTGCACACGTCGACCGGTATGGCCAATCTGTCTCGAGCCCAGTCTTTCAGAAGCTCTCCGCCGATGGCTGATCCGCCCATGCCGGCCACGATTATGACTTCAGGCTTCGGATAGCCAATTTTGAATTGACTAACTAGCTTAGCAGCGTTTCCATAGTGCTTGGGCGCTTCGACGCAGAAAGAGAGCATGTTGCTCTTGTCAATTTTCTTGATTTCATCCAAACTATCCAGAATCGTTAGCTTTGGCAACTGCTCACTACCGCTTTGATACGTAGTCAAGACCATATTACGCGTTCAGCTTTTAAACCAAATGCGCCATAACACCCGTTCAGTGAGCATGGCCAGAAGAGAGCATGGCTTAACATGAAGAAGCTGTACATAGCTATTCCCGCTTCGGTTGTCTCGGACACTCCGCATCTGCGTGAGAAGACATCTAAGATAGGTCTCATTGGAAGAGCAGCTGCCATTTTCAGAGTGAATGAGATCATAATCTATCCAGATTGTCCGGGCGTCAGCCAGAGGAACGACGTGGACCTAGTTGCGACTTTGCTCGCTTACATGGAGACGCCGCAGTATCTTCGGAAAACGCTGTTCAAGCTGAATCCAATTCTCCAGTACGCGGGAATACTTCCACCGTTGCGCACACAGCATCATCCGCTTAACCGAAGAAGCAAGGATCTGAAGGTCGGCGAATACCGGGAAGGAGTAGCCCTGTCAAAAACAGAAGAAGGCACCCTCGTAGACATCGGTGTTGAGTCGCCTGCACTTGTGATGAAATCGCAGTTGACTGCTGGTAGACGCGTCACGGTGAGAATTGTAAGGACTGGCAAACCTGTGAAGGCTGAACTGGTGAACCGTGATGAGGTGCCCACTTATTGGGGCTACTTGGTCACTGTGGAAAAGCATCGCTTTGGGGAAATGATCAAGAGCCGAAGTTTCGACTTGACGATAGCTACGTCGAAGTACGGTTTGCCCTTTGCTCAGGTTACAGGGCAGATCGTTGAAGAATGGGTCCGAGCGAGCAGCGCTCTCTTGGCTTTCGGTGCCCCAGCCCTTGGGTTGAATGAGATAGTTGCGCGTGAAGGGCTTCGTTTAGAGGACATCGTCGATTTTGTGGTTAACACTATTCCATCGCAGGGAACTGAAACCGTTAGGACCGAGGAAGCGCTCATTGCTTCTTTGGCAGTTTTCAACATCACCTTAGCAGCTAGGATGTGACTTCAAAACAGCTCCAACTGGCTGAGGGAGAAAAAGCGGGTTGCTCTGACAAAGGAATAAATGTTCGTTCTTCTAATGTTGGGTGCATGTATTTCGACATCACGATGCCGTTGACTCTCTTCGCGGTTACCCTTGTGGCGTTGTTTGCGAATCAGAAGACTGAGGGTAAACTGAAAGAGAATCTGCTGCAGGATAGGCAGATGGGTGTTTGGGACGCCGCTCTGCTAGTCGGTGTGATGTCCGTTATGATATTTCTGGTTGTCTTCGTCAGAGAGATAAGTTACGCCCTGATGGTCTTGTACATGTTCGCTTATTCTATGCTTCTTTTCACTTTCACGTACCTGTTTTCAAAGAATCGTTGGTACTTGGGCATTTTGCCTCCGGCAGTCTTCATCTTGTTATACGTTTTCTTGGGTGTTCTTCGAGACGATCCACTGTGGACTCTTTATTTAGCCAACGTTTTTGGCCTAGTCTTTGCAGTGCTTATTACCCTTTACCTGGTAGGTCTGTTCACGTGGAAAACCACGGCAATTTTCGGGGTGTTGATAACCGTTATGGACATAATTCTGGTCCTGGTCACTCGAACTATGGTGGAAGCTGCCAAGGTTGCTGTGGGTCTTAGACTTCCTGTGATGGTCTCGCTTCCCTTGATTCCACCGGCTGCCGGGTTGGGCGTTTCGATGATGAGTCTGGGTTTAGGCGACTTCTTCTTCGCCGGGTTATTGGGCGTGCAGACCTTCAAGAAATACGGCAAACAGTTCGCAATTGTGTGTGCGGCAGCGATGACTGTTTCTTTCTTTATTTTCGAAACACTCTTGCTGAACTTTTGGCGAATCCCGTTTGCGGGTACGTTGATGATCATCTGTGGATGGGCGCCTCTAGTGATTTGGAAACAGTTGACTGTAAGAAAAGCAACTGTGTCAGAATTGGAAGCTCCAGCTGTGGGACAAATGACCAGTGGTTAGAACTGGAATTTCAGATAACAATGTGGGAAAATTGAGATGCGTTTAACCGAAGAGGGCGCCTAGGCCTTCGAGCGCTGCTTCTTCCTTCTGCTTTTCTTCTTCTTTCTTCTTCTTCTCGTCTTCCTTCGGCTTCGCTTCTGCTGCTGGTGCTGCTGCGGCTGCCGTTGCTGCGGCTGGCGCTGCCATCATCGTTGGAGCAGTCTTGATCGCTTCATCTATTTTCACTTCAGCCAGAGAAGCCACTAAGGCTTTGACGCGAACTGTGTCGGCGTTTATTCCGGCGGCTGTCAAAACCTGTGTCAGGTTTGCCTCGTTTATCTCCTTTCCTGCCTTGTGGAGAAGCATTGCAGCGTAAATATATTCCATACCCTTTCACCTCTCACATCGACTATTTTAAGTTTTTTCAGTTGGCGCGGCCCTTTCCCTTACTATTGGGACCCTAATACCTTGTTCAATCCCATTAGTTGGGCACTGTGCTACCCACTGCCTAACTTTAGCAGTATTCCTTCACATACAAAATCCCATGATTTAAGCTTTCTGTGCATAGAAAACTGTGGAAGGTGGTATTTTGAGGAAAGCGTGCCTGGATGATCGCGCATTTTCTGTTCTCGAAGGCACAAACACTGAGGACTCGAAAGAGAATAATGTTTGGTAACTTTTGTTCTAACATGATTGGCCTAAAAGTCTTCTTCTCGTTCCATCGTGCTGTATGCCTTGTCTTCCTCTATGATCTTCTCTGCGTCGCCCTGTGTTCCTTTTCTCTGCTTCTTTTTCTTTTTGCTCATCTATCTTTCCAGCTTGCTTTGAATCTGAACTGCCGTGATCGTTGTTGATAATTGCCAATAAAATAAAGATTGCCATTTTGGATAGATATCTACAACCGCAAATCAATGTTGAAAACGTGCGCGCTACAGAATCGTCGATTGAAAAGCAAATGAGCTAGGTCTTAACTAGTGAGTTACCTTGCTGTTTAGGCTCTGCATTTGAGCGTTTGCTTTTCTGAGCAGGTCTTCTATTGTTTCCTTCGTAGGTATTGCCGCGCCAAGTGAGAGAGCGTATGCTTCTCTGTGAGCGAGTTGTATCAGTGTGGCCATGTTTTCCTTGGTGGGATAGCTGATGCTTAATGACAGGGCAAATGATTCGGCGTAGGCACTTTCGACATCGTGTTTCGTTGCGTCAATGTCAAGCCTGAGCTGTTCCTCTGTCACGATTAGACCGTCGTCGAAGGCCACGGTCAGCGCGAGTCCTGCTTCAACGGGTTTTATTCCGAGCTTTGACAGCATGCTGGCTAGCCTTTCGTTGATCTGTTCTCCTTTCCTGACTACCAGCGTGTCCTTGTTTATCCAGACGCTTCCCGACTCGATTCGTGTTGGCAGGCCTACTGCGTTTAGTTGGCTGATTATGGGGCCTGGAGGTTGTCCAGTGTTTCCCGCTGGGACAATAACGTCGAAGGCTGCTACGTCGCCTGACTTGGCGGTCGTTTTGACTTTTCCTCTTTGAAGGATCAGTGACAGTTTGAACGGGTTCAGGTTTGTGAACATGAAAACGTTTGACCCTTTTACGTGTTCTTCGAGTTTCTTCAGGTCGGGTCTTTCCTTACAGTTCTCGATGGCGAGCTTTATCAATGTGTTCTTCAAAACTCGCATGTACACCTTGTCCGCCAGGTTTCTCTTGAACTCCTGCAGTTGAGCCGCTCTGACTTTCTGCAGGCTTGCGATTCCGATGATGCTGTAACCTTTGATGAGGTTGGTTATCTCTTCGACTTCCTTGGTCTTCTGTTGCAGAGCTTGTTTGGACGGCATCGGTTTTCCTCTTTATGGTTTGATCTTCACGGGCGCGCCCATAGCTGTTTTTATGTAGGCGAACTTGATGTTCTTCATTCCTTTCTTGAGTTTTCCTTCTAGCACCCTTAGAACCGCTTGGATGTTCTCGGATATTTCCTCTTCCTTCATGTTTTCCATTCCGACGCGGTTTTGCAGTATGGGCTGGTTGCGCATTCTAACGATGATCGTCTTGCGGTTTTTGGTCAACAAGCCTTCAATGTCTGCTGTCGGCGGGACGGGTATGGGCATCTTGCCTCTTGGACCTAGTACGGAGCCTAATGTTCTGCCTACCAGCGGCATCAGCGGTGCTTCGGCGATGAAAACATCGTACGCGTTAGCTATCTTTCGCATCTCTTGTTTTTTGCCGGCCATGCTTTCAAGGTCGCTCTTTTCGACGACGCGGTCTGCCTTTGCCTTTCTCGCCTTCATCGCCAGTTCGCCGGAGGCGATGACGCAGATCGAGTTGGGTTTTTCGAATCCGTACGGGAGCTCTACGACCTCTTGGATCTTGCTTTCAGGTGCTTTCATGTCGATGTCTTGCAGCTTCAGGATGAGCTCTACTGATTGGTTGAATTTTCTCTTCTGAGACTTTTCTTTTGCCTCTTTTACTGCAGCGAGGATCGTTTTTTGGTCTAAAGGCATCTAGAGGCCTCGTGCCATTGAGGGAATGATACGCGGTTATAAAAGTATTCTCTTATGCTTGGCTTTTGCTCAGCATTTCGTCGTACTTGCCTTCGTCGATGTCTCGTTGGACTTCGCGAGGGTCTTTGCCCTCAGCCGTCACTCCCATGCTGACGCAAACTCCTAGGATCTCCTTGGCTGCTCCTTTCAGGGTTTTTGACAGCAGTTCTGGGCGCTTCATCTTGGCTATTCGAATCACCTGGTCTATGGTGAGGTTTCCAACCTTCAGCGTGCTCGGTGTGCCTGAGCCTTTCTCGACCTTGAGTTCGCTGACGATCAAGGCGGACGCTGTGGGTGTTCCAATGGTTACTTCAAACTGTTTGGTGTCAGGGTCGACGATGACTTTGACAGGAACCTTCATTCCAGAGTAGTCTTTTGTAAGCTCGTTTATCTTGTTCACGATTTCCATGACGTTTACGCCGAGCGGTCCGAGCGCTGGTCCCAGCGGGGGTCCTGCGTTTGCCTGTCCTCCGCTCACGAGTAGTTCTGTGACTTTCTTGTCGGCCATTATGTTTCACCGCGAGTAGCGGTTTTTGCTCTCTCCACCAGTTTAACGTACTCCGAGCTCACTGTTATGGGCAGGGTGAAGGTTGCTTCCAGCAGCTCAAGCGTGACTTCTTCCTTCGTCTTGTCAATCCTGGTTATCTTTGCGCGCATGCCTTTGAATGGTCCGCCGGTTACTTCGACTATGTCGCTTTCGTTCAACTCTTCTATGATCGGTTTCTTGACTATGTATCTCTCAACTTCAGCGAAACTGACGATGCCTGGAACCCTTGAGCGCACGTGTTTTATGCCTCCTATGGCTTCCTCGACTAGGTGCGGGCCCTCAGCCTCTAAGAAGACGTATCCCTTCAGTGTTTCGGGCGCGAGAATGGCCTTTATAGGTATCTTGTTCATGGCAACCTTGGCTGCGATGAGTCTGGCAACGTTTCTTTCTTGACCCGTGGTTGTTTTCACAGCAAAGATCTTTGTGGTGTACTCTTCGGGTTTTTCCATCGAGTTTCCCCTTTCTAAGACGTGGGGACTCCTGGCTGGATGACTGAGGACAGCAGTTTGATGACAAAACCGATTAAGCCTATCGCCATGATGCCCAAGAAGCATATTTTTATGGATAGCCAAAGCTCGCTTCTTCCAGGCTTAATAGCCAGCTTCAGCGTTCTTCCGCATTGAGCTAGGAAATCTCTCAAGCCCATGTTTCATCGCACTCTCAATATTTCAATTTGATATAAGGGTTACTGTAGGCTCTGGTAGATAAAGACGCACATTTCTATTAACCTTTGCCTTGAGATGACCCTTGCTTAAGAACGTAAGGTGCTATGCCTTCACGAACGGTGTGCCCGTTTCGTTGAGGATCTTTATCAATGGCGGTTTGTCTCCTCCTCTTATTCCCTTCCAGTCGAGAATCACAGTTTCGACGTTTTCCATCGTTCTTTCGACACATTGTCTCAGGATGTTTGTATCGACCTTTGAAACCGCATACTTTGGAATCATGTGTCCGAAAGCCAATTCTTTCTCCAGCGCCATTCGAGTGAACCTGCTATTGTAGTGGGGTCCGCCTATGCCCACGACTGCTTTGACTGGATGTTGACCGAACCTTTGAACCGTTTCCATCGTTGCGTGTGCGACAGCTTCAGCGGCTTTCATGTCACTCCACTGTTTAGGTGAGCTGCCAAGCTCGGCAAACATCGTAGGAACGTCTAATGAAGGCCCGTGATGCGTGCACTCGTAGGATACTTCATAATCAAGCTGCATCTCTTCCTTAAGTTTCATCATGGTCTTCAAGGTTTCTCTCATCGGGTTCGCAGGGGAGACGGACACTTTTCTCGGGATTCCGCCCAGCTCTGCCTCAGCTAGGTTGCCCGGCGTGTGCACCGACAGTGTGGGCGTTCCGCTGACGCTGCTGTGTCTTGAGGCAAAGATAATGAGTTCCAGTCTGTTGAAGGCGTCTGGCAGGCTCTGTGCGCGGACCGATTCCTCGTTCAACGTTATGAGTTCCACGTTCTTGTCGTCAATCGTAGCCTCGTACGTTGGGTTTGCCTGAAATCTTCGAGTTGTTTCTCTAAAATCGTAATGAGTCAAGATCTGTTTTTGGATGTTTAGACCTGCGACGTCCTTGTTTGAGGCGACGACCAGAATCATACGTTGCGCTTCCGGAATACTTTGCGAGTTTCTAGAGATATGGTTTCCATAAAGCTTATAATCGTTGAAGGTGGTTCAACGCTTGAAAGTTTGGAAACGGGTGGAAACGTGCATTTGCTTAATTTCAAAGAATTGACTGGTCACCAGCTGGCAGAGATGATAGACAAGGGTATTGAGGTTAAACGCGCCTCAGAAGATTATCGAAAGGCTTTGGAAGGCAAGTCGTCAGCCTTGATCTTTCAGAAAACCTCAACCAGAACTCGAGTTTCTTTCGAAGTGGCCATGACTCAGCTTGGCGGTCACGCACTCTTCATTGATTGGAGGACGACGAACTTCGCTCTGGCGGACCTGGGTGATGAGACTCAATATCTGTCCCGAAACGTTAACTGCATCATGGCTAGGCTGATGAGAAACGCGGATCTGCAGACCATGGCCAAGGCTTCTCGGGTTCCGGTGATTAATGGTTGTGACGAGAAGTACCATCCAAGCCAAGCGATAGCCGACTTGATCACCGTGAAGGAAAAGAAGGGAACGTTCAAGGGGGTTAGGCTTGTTTACGTGGGGATCCACAACAACGTTTGCAATTCACTCATCGAAGGGTGCACGAAGGCCGGTGTCAAGATAACCACTGTGACGCCCTTGTTCAATGAGCCAAGCAGAGACGATGAGCTTCTGGAGAACGCTAGGAAGACAGGGCTCTGGGAAGTCTCAACGGACGTGAAAGAAGCTGTCCGAGACGCGGACTTCGTTTACACTGACACGTGGGTTGATATGGAATTCTTCACGGATCCCAAGTTTGCGGCAGCGAAGGAGAAACGCGTCAAACTGATGATGCCTTATCAGATCAACAAGGAGTTGCTGAAGGATAGCAGTGCCTACGTGATGCATGACATGCCTATTCACAGAGGATACGAAATAACCGGGGATGCCGTTGAAAACTCAAAGTCGGTGATATACCAGCAGAGCGAGAACAGGCTGTACTCTGCGAAAACCATTCTGTTGAAACTGTTGGGGAAATACTAGTTTTTCGATGATTCGCACGTGGCGAACCTGTCTTCTCTATTATCTCAGAATCATCTGCACGAAGGTTTCCGGTTTAAACTCTTCCAGGTCGTCGTATTTTTGTCCAGTTCCGATGAACAGTATTGGCTTTTGAGTGACGTACGTGACGCTTAAGGCTGAGCCGCCTTTAACGTCGGCGTCCACTTTGGTCAGTATGGTGGCGTCTATTCCGACGCATTTCTGAAACTCTTCTGCCTGTGTGACGGCGTCGTTTCCGATGAGCGAATCCACGGTTAGTATTGTTAGGTCTGGCTTCACGACGCGTTTGATCTTTGCAAGTTCGTTCATTAGGTTCTGATTTGTCTGCATTCTTCCAGCTGTGTCGATTAGGACGACGTTTATTCCGTAGGCCTTGGCGTGGTTGATCGTGTCGTAGGCCACGGCTGCGGGGTCTGCGCCGTACGCGTGTTTTATCATCCTTGTGCCGAGCCTCTTTGCGTGTTCTTCCAGCTGTTCGATCGAGCCAGCTCGGTACGTGTCGCTGCAGGCTATGACGACTGAATACTTGTTCTTGTTGAGGAAGTGACAGACTTTGGCGATGGTTGTGGTTTTTCCGGTGCCGTTTATTCCGACGAAAGCTATGACGAATGGTTCTGCTTTCTTGCGTTTATCCTCTATGGCTTTCAGCAAGTCGATCTTGTTGTTTGTCTGCATGGTCTCCAGGAGCACTTCTCGGAGGTTCTTCTCCACGATCTTCTTTCGGTCTTCTATCCTTTTGACTTGAACGTTGTTCAGTCGTTGCTCCATCTCGCTGCAGATTCGTTCGGCCACGGGATAAGCCACGTCGTTCTCCACGAGGTTCATTTTGAAATCAGAAAGTATCGGGCGCACGTTTTCGGGTTTCAGCTCGGTTGTGGTTACTTTGGTTACAAGTCCTTTCAGCCCGGACTTGAGTTTTTCAAACATTTTACTGCAGTTTCCCTTCTCTCATCGTTGCAACGAGTGCATCGGCTCTTTCTCTGTCTAGGTTGATCTTTTCTGCGACTTGAGCGAACTGCTGCTGTATTGAGGCTCTGGTTTTTTCTAGGTCTTCTAGGCGCTTCTTGATGATTTCTTTTGCTTCTTCCCTTGTTTTTTCAACCGAGACTCCTGCGCCCATCCCCACGATTATCTTGTCCGGGTTTTCGAGTCTTGCCCTGACGTAGGACGTGCCGCCTATCGGCACGAGAAGCTCTGATTTTTCAGTCTCTTTTTCAAGTCCTTCCAGCGTCATGCGGGCGTAGGACAGGTCGGTCGTGACGGCGTTTATCATGTTTGCTCTTGACTGTAATGCTTCGGCCGTCTGTTCAAGAAGTCGCATTTCCACTGTCAGTCTTCTAAGCTCTTCTTCACTCTTGCTTGCCAACTTCTTCTTCTCCTGTGACGAACTTCTTCAACAGCGGGTTCTCAATGTTCTCTGGCGAAACCTCTTCGATGCTTGTTATCTTGATGTGAAAACGCTTCACTCGGTGTCTGCTGCCCAATTCTGCGTAGACTTTTTCCTTGGCGTGCTCGGGCTTTTCAGCCAGTATCTCTTTTCTGAACGAGCTTTTTAGGTTAGGCTTCAGAACTTCACCGGTTACTCTGTAGACTTTCAACTTGGTCATCCTCTTTTACAACATCCAGTGCATTGCCTATTATAAATATCTCGGGTCCGGTTGTGAGTAACCCTGCGATGGCCGCGTGTCCGTTGCAGATCAAGCCTGTGCCTACGTATGGGATGCCGCAGTTGATGGTGCCGACGTCGACTGGGACTTTCAGCAGGTCTTCAAGAAGTTTGCGCTCCGAGTCTTTCAACAGCGGATGTGCTAGAACTCCTTTGTTCGTTGCAACGGCCAGCGAACCTACGTATGGCAGGCCTGCGATTTCGCCTCGTGCAACTTCGACGCCCAGAGTTTCGGAAATCTCCTGTATTTCTGGGCTTTTGAACCGGGGGTCCACTATGGCGCCGTGGTCGTTGGCGAGGACAAGGTTTCCGTAGGCGGTTTTTTTGGTGTCCATCACGGTTATGTTTCCTTCAAAACATCGTCGTAGGACCGTGAGTTCTTCTTCTCTTATGAGTTTTGGTAGCAGGATGCCGTTGGAGTTTGCGCACGCGAGTGCTCCGGCGAGGATTGTTCCTCCGATTGACGTGCGGGCCAGCTTTGTTTTCATCCATTGACTGAGCCTTTCGGCTTTCGTAATGGGCACTGAGCATGGAGCTATGAAGATTCTGTCGGTGACGAGGGAGTAAACACCTATGCTTGCGCTTCCCAAAAGGCTTGACAGGTAAATGGCCAAGGACTAGTCTCCTTCAGCCAAGTAAACCGTCACATTTCCTTCTTTGTCCTTTGCGGCTCGAACACGGATTTTTCTCGGAGGTTTCTCTATCCCTCTCTTCCACATCTTCTCGTTAACTTCATTGCTTATGATAAGCCGCTTGGGCTCTTCCTCTTCTGCCTCTCCTTCCTTGCGTGCCTCCAGCTTCATGTGCTTGATTATGAAGCTCCTGAGCATCCGCACTGCCCTCGAGCTTCTCTTGTTAGCGGGCACGATCCGAGCTTTGCCCAGCGGAACCGTGTAGATTCGCTCCTCAACTATCTCTTCTTCAGGCTTCTCTTTTTCAGCGGGCGGTTTTGCTTCCTCTTCTTCGACAGGTGCAGGTACCTCTTCTTCTTTCGCTTCGGCGCCTGCTTCTTCCGGTGGAACCGGCTGCACTTCTTCTTCAGGCGCTTCCTCCGCTTCTTCTTCCGCCTCTTCCTCCAGCTCCTGCTCCTCCATGGTTTCGGCAGGTTCTTTCTGCTTCTCCTCGGCCTTCAAAGTTTGTTTTTCGTTCTCTTTCTCCATGAAGCGTTCTCCTACGCCCTTATTTTCCTTGTTCGCCACTGTCTCCTCTTGGGGTGGACTCTGAATTTTCCGGCTGTTCTGGCTATAGCCCATGAGGGAACGGGTTTCTTCTGCTTTCCCGCTTTGGCAAGCCTGCGTTTTTTTGCTGTCGGTTTGTTTCGAGTCATCTTCATCTTCTCGTTATCGTAGTCTCACGCTTGCGAGCTTGGAGTTGAATGAGTATCTTCTTCAGCTGCTCGTCCGTTAGGGGTACAGGCACTTTTCTCTGCTGCGCCAACTGGATCAGTTGAAGCTCCAGCTGTGCAGTGAAATCCGGCCTAACCATCTTAAGGTTCGCCAGTCTCTGTCTGGCTTCCGGCGTCAGTATGCTTCTCAGCAGCGCCTGCTTCTGCTGTTCCAGCTGCTGCTCAGCCTGCACGCCCCGCTGTTCATCACCCATCTGCCTCTGCAGAGCTGAAAGTCTTCTTCTGCGAAGCTCCTCCAGCTCTTCCTCTGACAAATCACTCACCTTTCAGGTACTTCTGGAGTTCCGGAAGCTCCTTGACCATTTCTCCGCCTATTTCTTCAGTCAATTCCTTCAAAAGTTTCAATCCGGCAGGCGTCACCTTTCTGCCGCGCGGCTTCACTGTTTCAACGTAGCCTGCAACTTCAAGCTGCTGCAGCGCCTTTCTTATTATCGAACCGCCTGCCTTTGCTGCACGCCGAGGTTTGACGCCTCTGCTCTTTCTCCCACCATAATTAGCCCTCAGTTCTTGGATGCCCACCGGGCCGTGAACGTAGAGCTTTCGCAGTATCGAGGCGCACCTGACGTACCACCAGTCTGGGTTCTGAGGCTGCTGCTGCACGTGAACACCCGTCTTCACGATGGCCGCCCATGGTGGCGGCGTTACCGCGTCCACGTTTTCCTTCAGGTACTTCGCTACTCTTTCGATTAGTTTAGATGCTGGGACGTCGTTTGGGGTGACCAATGCTTCTTGTCCTCTTGAGGTTTCCTTCAGTAAAATCATGACGCCGAATATAAATATTGTCTGGCCCACGACTCACGTCGCTTGGCTATCTTCACAACTCCTCTTTTTACATTCGTTTTTTGATGATAGACGTTATTGATGGACCTCAGTTTGCCTTCGTTGACGATGAAGGCTCGTGTGAGAAGGGAGGGGTGAACGCAACTTGTGATCAAAAGCCAGCGCTGTTTCTGGAAAAAAATATTGCGAGTTTGGGAAGAACGCCTTTTATTCAGACTAGCGTTATCGACATCAAGGAGAAGGAGAAGGCGAACGAGACTATGAGCGAGGATAAGACGAGAGATTTAGACCAGCAGGTTCTTGGGACTTTTGTAAAATCGTTCCACAGGCGTTACGAACGATGGAAGAGGCAAGACCTTCTTTCAGTGGCGTTTCAAACGTTTCCTAAGCAGGTAAAAAAGGAGAAGGTTACTGAGAACCTCACATGCTTGAAAGCTGAATTCGAGAAGAAGCTCTCCGGTGAAGGCAGTTCACAGGAGCCGAAATGACCAAGCACTAGAGCTTTTCCTGGTCGCTCGGTCTGTAAAGTGCAAACGTGTGGCCCCTAGATTCTACCAACGATGCTTCAGTCTGGTCAGCGATTCTTGAAGCAACCTGCCTAGCTTCGCGTTCAGACAGGGCGCTCTTCAAGATTCTTGCTTTTACAATCTCCTTTTTCGCCAGTTGTTTATCGATTTCCTTAAGCAACTCTGCTGAGGCTCCTCCTTTGCCAACCCACACCGTGGGTTTTTCCTCGGAGCTTCCTTCTAATCAATCGTTTCTTTGCAGCCGTCGGCTTGCTCACGTTTTCAGCTTCTCCTTTCTCTTCACTAGCGGTATTCTTGTCTGTCCGCCGCATCTCAGGCAAGTGATCACCACGTGGGGTTCCCGTCTCTGTTTCAGTCGCACACGGCAGCTTACACCCGGCAGCATAAAGCCTTTACAATGCTTGCAGACTTGGCGTCTGTACCCGTTCGCTAGGCGAATCTTTGCGGCCATGGCTATCTTTCTCGCCGTGTCCACGTAATGTTGGGCTAGGGCAGGGTCTTCGTGAACGATTTCCCTTGCTAGGTTGAAGAGCGTCTGGATGCGCTGTCTTGCTATTTGCCTTGTTTCTGTGTTCAATCTGCTTTCTTGCCCCATGAGCCTGTTTGTTATCCGCTTGTGGAATTGGTTGTCCCCAACGTAAAGCTTCTGCTCTTAGCTAAGAACAGTTCTCGGTCCACTTGTAGTGGCACTCATCACGCAAAGTAACTGTAACGTGTGCGTTGCTCCTCTCTCCGATGAAGACTAGCGGAGCACTGAAGCCGTCACGTCTGTCGTGTTTAGAATCGCTTAAGATCTAGGTTGAATCTGTTTGACAAGTTGGTCAGGTCGTGAAGCACGTACATGAAGACGTAGCCTCTCCACTGGCCCCACCTGTCCTCAGCGATCTTCTTGAGCTTCGGAATCACGCTGCGCGGCGACTCCGCTTCTTCGCCGAGGATGAGCAGGCTGAATATTTTTGCGCTCCAAACGTCCAGCGCGAATCCAGGGTGAGGAGAAACAATGTCCGCGGAGTATTCGCCTATGCCTTTGAGTTCCATAAGCTTGGCTTTTGCCTCTTGTTCCGTCATCTTCTCAAGTTCTTGAGGCAATGGGAAACCCCTGCGTATAGCATCGGCTATGCCTCGGAGAGATTTCGCCCGGTAACCGAGCTTGCATCTTTTCTCAAGTTCTCTAACCGTGGTGCTAGCAATCCTCTCTGGAGAGGGCCAGTAAAGAACGTCTTTTCCATCGAACCTTACTCTTTCGCCGTGCTCCTTGATCAGCAAGTCCATCATCTGGTTGCTCCTGGATATCGGAGCCATCTGCAGAGTCACGGCCAAGATGAGCCGCGGGAAAATGTCAGGCTGTCTCGTGTTCCTCATTCCGTACAGGTCTTTCACCAACGCTTTGACCAACGGGTCATGCTCGGCAAGCATGTAGAACTGACTGATGTCTTCGCTGAGGTTCAGCGTCCACGCTGCGGTTTCCGACAGCTCTTTTGTTTCGCTCGATCCAAGCTTTCTTCGAGAGTACGTCTCGCAAGATATCTCCGGCCTTTCAACGGTGCCGAAGGACTTCAGTTTCAACCCGAGCACGTTTCCTGAAGGCGTTCGCACGGCAGTCCACAGCACGCCTTTCTCGAATATTTCAAACGGTGTCAACAAGGCCCATCCTGCGGGCTTGTGGACCGAAAGGACAAAGTCGTACGGCGGAACCGGTCTAAGCCTCAGAATCGTTGAACACGTCAGGTCGTTTATGGCCATCGTGACACCCGTGCTTCTCTTGCTTTTCCTAACTATCGAGTGAGGTCGTTCTTAAGCTTCTTTCCGCTGATTTCTTCAGCGTGAAGGCGATGGGACCCGGATTCCACTCGGCTGAGTGATCTCTGCCGCAATTTATCTCTTCTCTGATAAGAAAAGCTTTGAAGGATTTATCCAAAAGCAATATTTGCTATGTTGCACAGAAGAATATGATGAGCCAGAATGAAGAGTATGGTAAGAGTTCTCTCAGTGCTAATGGTTGCGGTCGCGCTTCTCAGTTTCGCAAACGTGCTTCAAATTCGTGCGGCGGAAGGGGCAAAGGTGTTTGTGGACCCCTCGGACATCGTGTTGCTGTCGCCGCCTATGGTTTCTGGCAGCACGTTCACGGTCAATGTTACGATCGCCAACATCACAGGGTTCGTCGGTGTCCAATTTCGCCTAACATGGGATCCAACATTGCTGAGTTGCCAGGACATACAAGAAGTCTTGTTCCACACGGTAACGCCCGTCTTTAAATGGAGCAACCTGTGGAACGTAAAGTTGGCACTCAACAACACTGGCGGTTACGCTGACTACGCGCAGACTTGGAGGGACAACCTCGCGTCAGTTGGTGACGGATACGCACCAGTTAATGTAACCACAGCGAATTTTCCGCCTGAAGGAAAACTTACGCTGGCAACGTTGACCATGAGAGTTGGAAAGACACCCCCCTTTCGCGGCAGTGTGTCATCCGCTTTGGGCCTCAGCGAAGCGATTGCGGGTAACATAAGCGCAAAATCAATTCCGCTTACAACCCTGAACGGAACCTACACGCTGAACTGGTCTCCGCCCGTCATGACCCCGTTCTTCTCGGTTGACCCACCAACGTACACTGCATCAAACGTCGGTGAAGTCTTCAACATAAGCGTCAAAGTCAACAGCCTAGACCCTGGCTGGGAAGCCGTAGGCTTCGAATTCAAGCTGGGCTACAACAGTACGATACTGCAAGTATTGAACGTTTGGGAGGGACCGTGGTTGCCTTCATACGGAGCTGCGCCAAACCAGGGAACATCGCTTACGCAACTCGTTAACCTCACTTACATTCAGCTTCGCATTGTTGTGAATCCCGATGTAAACGGAACATTGCATCCCCCGTGGCCACAAGGCTCTGGAGCAGTGGCAATAATCCAGTTCAACGCGACGATGCAAGCATTGTTTCCGAACGCTTTGACTTGTCCACTGCACCTCTACGACACAAGGATTGAGGACACGCTTGGCAATGCCGTCAACCAGACTGCTTCGGTCGACGGCTTCTACAAAATCACAGTGCTCCAAATAACAGTAGGAACGGACAGGACGATCTATCACGTAGGCGAGCAGATACTCGTACAGGGAAACCTGACGTACTACGGATCCCCCGTGCCACAAGTGTCAGTGACGATGGAAGTTCAAAATCTCAAGAATGACACTGTCGTCACTGCAGCTCCTTTCACAGACACACAGGGCACATACAACTCCACATTTGTTCTCACAGATCTAACAGAATTAGGCAACTACACTGTGCACGTAAACTCAAACTATCTTGGACAAAATGTCTCAGCATCCTTGACCTTCGATCTTAGAAGCATTCTAGGCGACATCAACGGCGACGGAACAGTGAACCAATTGGATGCCGCAACATTAGCTGACTCCTTCCTTCTAACATCGCGCAATCCAGCTTGGAACCCGAACGCAGACCTGAACAGCGACAACATAGTAAACGTCTTAGACGCAATAATTCTCGCAAACCACTTCCTACAACACTACCCATAACCGATTGTTCCGAAGTGACAAGTGGGTTCTTCCAGCGCGTAATGAAAAGGTGCGGGGGGTGGGATTCGAACCCACGGAGGCCTTCGCCAGAGGATCTTAAGTCCTCCCCCTTGTCTTAGGCTTCTGGCCCGCCTATTTAGACCTGGCTCGGGTACCCCCGCAGCGATAAAGGTTGATATTTGTGTGCAGTTAAACTTTTTTGCAGAGGCTGGCACTAGGTTAAAATCTACACCGCATCAAACTAGTCTCAGCCTAATGAAATGTTGGGCGGGTAGCTCAGGACGGATAGAGCACCAGACTTTATCCTTAGTAAAGCTTCTTTGTTTTCTGCTTGATTGTCCATTGGATTTGTGGCTTTACCCTGTGTTTCAGTCTCTTCTGTAGTCATTCTTTCACCTTCAAAAGTTTTGATAGTTCCATTTCTGCCCATAGCTGGGCGACTCGTACTTCTTCTGGGGTTCTATTAAGGGTTCTCATTTTCACATCTCCGATTCTCATTTCACAGACCTTCATTGTTTTTTCGTTGACGCGACGAGAAGGCAATATGCCTTTCATAAAAGATTCTAGTCATTGGAAGCCTAGCGAGTCACTTTTGTTTTCAAGTTGTGTGGCTTCCATGACGGGATGATTTCTAACTTTACCTCTTTTTTAAATGAGGGAAAGGCTTATGCCTTCGAGGAGACTTCCCAGTGCGTGTGTAAGTTTGATTTTTGTCTTGCGTTATTAGGTCACGCTTTGCCGTAACGTGCTTTGTCGGATACGGCGTTAGTATTCCCAGTTCGTCGTAGGGTTTGATAATCTCTTCGGGAATTACTCTTCGTCGTTTCGCTTGAGATACTAATAGTTGTTTGACGTCAAATCGTGCGCCTGATTGTATGGCTTTGGTGATTGCTGTAACTAGGTTTTGAGTATAGATTTCGTAAGGTGAAAAAAGAAAGAAGCTTGTCGCATAATCTATTTGTTTCCAAGTCATGTATTTGTTACTTTGAACTGCCATCAAGATTAGTGTGAAGGTTAGTTGGTTGAGCATGTGAAAATTATCTAACATTAGGAAGGGGTCTTTTGTTTCCTTTAACGTTGTTTCTATGTTGTCCGCATATTCGTGGATTGACATGACGAATTTTGTGTGTTTTATGGTTGTCGGGTTGGCTTTGTAGAGAACGGGATATGGGTATTTTCCGCTTTCAGTATCTTTTTTCTTTTCTATCCAGTGAAGTTCTTCTTCCAATTCATCTAAATGCTTGGATAATGTGCGAGCGGTCAATTTGGTTTTCTCTTTGAGTTCCATGTTTCGGTGCCATTGACCGTCTAAAAGAGCCATTAGAATCAGTTGTTGGTTGTACTGTTTGTAGCTGGAATTGTTAGGATTCACCATTGTCCCTCAATTATGAGTATACCCTTGAATATCTATATATCTCATTCGTTGATTAGGGAATGATTTAGAGAGGGATGTAAGGAATGGCTTCATCTGAAACGTTGTTATCCTGCGCGTTTTTGCCTGACGTTCTCTGTTCGTATCGTAAAGACGCAAAGTTTGGAATCATGGCTAGGTGTTTCAAATGTCCTCATTATAGGAGATTTGAGCGTGAGATGGATGAGGAGGATGAAGAGGATGCGAGATTTGTGGAGTGGGTAGAGAAGCATCCTGATCGTTATTTGAATGGAGAGTTGAGGTGATTTTGGCTGGTATCGGTTGAGGCTGTGAACCGTTCCTTTTCTGAGCGTCTGCGTTTGAATAGGGCTATTTTGAAGAATAAGTATTGGTGTCTGCCCGTTGACAACGTTGGGCATGAGAATTATCAGCCTGTTGGCAGGGGTGCTAAAACTTGCGATTTTTGCGGTCGTTGGGTTGCTTACAAGGTTTGTAAGAACGTCGAAGGGCATAAAGGCGTTTTCGTTGGCGGGGTAGATTGTACGGATAAGGTAGTTGTTCGTCATAAGCATCTGTGGTGTCATAAGAGTAGCTGTCCTGTCTGCTTTATTCGCGGTTGGGCTCTCCGTGAGGCTCGTAGTATTGAGGGCCGTTTGATTGAGGCTGAGAGGCGTGGTCTAGGTGTTGCCGAGCACGTCACGGTGTCTTTTCCTGAGGCTGATAGGCATTTGCCTGAGGTCGCGTTGCGAGTGAAGGCTAGAAAGGCTTTGCTGGACAGGGGCGTTGTCGGCGGTTGCATGATTTTTCACGGATTCCGCATTAACAGAATCCTTCAGCGTTTGGTTTGGAGTCCTCACTATCACACTCTCGCTTCTGTCGCTGGCCGAGAGAAGTGCCGTGCTTGCAAGAGGGCTTGTTTCAAGGGTTGCGGTGGCTTTGTTGACCGTAATTATAGATGCGGTGAAAAGGATGGCATTCTCGTTAAGGTTCACGATAAACGCAAGACCCTTCTCGGTACGGCTTGGTATCAGTTGAACCATGCGACGATTCGGGTCGGTGTCGGGCGTTTTCACGTTGTCACGTGGTTTGGTTCGATGAGTTATCGTAAGTTTAAGGGTGTGCGGTTGGAGTCCGAAGATGTCTGTCCTGCTTGCGGTGAAGAAATGGGTACGTGCGCTTACGTTGGTAAGCGTCACATCGTTAAGGATGTCGGTCACCCTGACTATGTTCCTTGGTTTGTTGACTATGAGTTTGATGAGCTCGGTCAACCTAACTATCCTGACGCTGTAATCCGTCGAGTCGAATAGCGGTAGCTATGAAGGCTGTGCTTTTGGGCAAGGTGCGTCTGTTTGTTTCTGTTCGTGCTCAGGGTTGCCGTATTGAGTCTGTTCCCTTGAAGCGTTTGGTTAAGTTGTCTGGTTATCGTAAGAGACGTTGGTCTTTTGTTGATGGCTGGCTGATTTTGGAGGCTTTTTAGAGTATGGTTATTGGTGTTGCGCACGACTTGGCTCGAGCACCCTGTTCAACATCGTGTTGTGAGGATATCACGAAATTTGCCTGACAAGGTCTCCGATTTTCACTTTAGAAGGAGCAGGAGCTTCAATGGCTTCGTCAGTTAGCGGTTTCTTCTCTTTTGTTATGACAGTTCTAGATGTGTATGCGTACACCACATCAAGAGGATTGTATACTCTCTTTTCGATCGCAAAGCTTTCTGCAACGCTGATTTTTTCTTGGACCTGAGTGACAGTCACTTCTCCTTTCAGAATTTCCAATTTCTCAATATCTGCTCCAGTTTCGGGATCCTTTATCATATCCCCTTCCTCATAAATAATGAATTTCATATCCTTTGTAACGCCTTGCTCCTTGCCAAGACTGATGACAACGCTGTAACTACTCAAGATTTTCAGAATTTTGCCCTTCAGCATAGCTGACATCAACATACCCTACCAGAGTACATGTATTCGTGCAATATTTCTGCTTTGCTTAGGATAGTCTTTGCTTGCTCTATCGAAATATCTTTGTACGTCTTACTCGGGTATGGCTTAACGACATTTTTGGCAAAAGTGTTTGAAGAAACATCTTTCCAGAACTGCAGGTCTGGGTCAATCTGTAATGGTTGACACTGTGCAATTCTTTCTTGAGCAAATGTCACTATGATTAGACCAACATTCTCTTCTAGATAGTCTCCCATAGAGATTCTATCAGAGCGGTAGACCTCAAAAATCATGCCTGTTTTGACACCATTTCTTGTTCCTTTGTCAAGTATAACAACCCCAACATTTCCAAGAGTCTTGAAATCAATAATCTGAGATTTGAGTCCAGTTTCGACCAATTTTCTCGTTTCAATTTCAATTTCAAGCCTCCGTATGAGATGCTGAAGCATGGGTCTCATGTCAATTATGTATTCATCCATTTTGGCCCGAAGCTCAAAAAACACGCTCACGGTTTTCTTTATTTTTCCAGTGATTTCGTCAAAATCCTCGTATCGAATTTGCTCGATTCCCTTAATGTTCGATGGAACGTCAAACTCAGGGTGCTCGCTTTTCTTAAGTAATATAATTGTCGGTTTGCTGAAACCGTACAGCATACCTAATTCAATCAGGACGTTCGGATTACATCCAGATATGTCTACGATTCCAAATTCTGATGATTGAATTTGACGGCATATCTTGCATGTGAGAGCAATATTCATGATTTTGTGGTCCGATATTATGTAGTTAAAACCTTCTAGTGCTTTCTTGATTGCGAGTTCCCTTTGTTGCCTTTCTTCATCGTAAGGCTCGGATACGAAGAAACTGTTCAATTCAACAGAGATAGGTAAATGAGCACATCTTCCACCAGTGAGCAGACAATGAGTCGTTGACAGCATAACAAAGAATAAAGCCAGCTTGGTTAAAAAGACTGCACTGCCAGATTGCTTCTCTAATAGTTAACATTGAATTGTGCCTAGCGCGCCTTTCTATTTACAGAATGCACAAAACAGAAAAGACGATAGAAGTGTAACGAATGCCTATTATGTTCCTGCTATGCGCGCGCGATTTATGGAAACGGAGTGGCTTCTTGCCATCTCTTGTCGAACATTTCTTCTACGGCATATCTTACTTCGTCTTCCAGTTTCGTTAATGTGGTGTCTTTATTCCCAAAATCCTTCAGACTTGAACCAACAGACCAGCAATTGCCATCCGATATTATGTATCTGTCATGCAACGTCTTTCCATTGAAAATTCTAACCTCAATTTTCAAGTGCTGAAATTCCTTTGAGAAATCTATCAACTCCCTTTTGAAGGATTCCTTTTGTTCGATTGCTTGTGTCAAAAGAAAGATTGCGCACTTGTGTTCAATTCCACTTATCAACTCGAGAATTCTAGTTCCGCAATATGGGTCACAGATTTTGGCTGCAGAACCAATCTTCGACATTACTATCTCTTGGAAAAGTTTCTTTCCACTATAAACCTTACCAGATTCAATCAGCCATGTTTTGACTCCAATCGTTTCTCCTAACGTGTCCTTTACTTCTTTTAATCCCTTGACTTTCAAGCTGAGTAATTTTGCTCGCCCTTCTTGTCTTTCATCCACAAGCTCCTCTCTCTTTGCATTGAACAGATTCACTGCGAAATTGTCTTCCTTTCTGCCAAGCGTAACGAATAGCTTCCTAACTTCGCCGTACGTAATCTCGGATTGCTTGTTCTTGTTAGAGCACATGTAGAGTGACAGTAGCAATGCAGTTTTGTCGCTCGGTTTGTCATCAAGAAGCAGTTTATCATGAAATTCATGAATTATGTATTTGGCATCTTCGACTTCATCTTTAGGAAAGTAGTCGTTCAGATTCACTAAGGTTTCTCCGCTTTCTTTTGGTGTGTGTTCTCTAACTCTGCTATGAATTCTTCAATTTGCAGAGGGTTTGCTTGATGCGAACCTCTTTTCACAGGAATTGCGAATTTGTCTTCTCTTAGTTCGGCTATTCTTGCCGCAATCTGGTCTTCTGGGATAATTAGAGAAGTGCTTAATTCCTCGTTAGTGACTTCAGCAGGTATGTTTTTGTCGAGATAGTTTGCTAGATATCTCGCTACCAAAGCCAGCTTGACTTTCTGCAGTGATTTCAAATCTTTGGCTTCAGCTATTACCATACCATCTTTCGATATCTTGCAGAAGGGAAGAATTCTTTCGACGTAATTGGTAACCCGTTTTTCATCCAGTTTCTCTTCAACTATAAACTTCTTCTTCAGTTCTTCCGTGGAATCACCAAGAGCAGTATGTTGCATTCAGTATTTAATGATTAGTTCGCACGCGCTTAACTGCTCTGCCTTTTCTGCTTATTGTTGTTTTGAGTTCTTGTAAGTTGGAGCGCGAGCGTGATGCGAGCGCGACATAATGGTTAAGCATGATACTGAAAGGAGAAAAAGAAGGTTGTTTTTATTTCGGTTTTTTGAAGAGCATTGTTCCGTCTGGTGTTGTCAGTTGGTAAGTGAAGTCTGCGGTTAGTAGTTCTTGTGCTCGTTTTTTGTCTGTTGTTCCTTCAACTATCCATTCGCCGTTGTCTAGTCCGAGTAGGTGCAGGTATTTTTGTGTTGTATCTAGTCTTTTGTGGCCCATTATTATTCTGACGGTTTCGGCGTTTTGTGTTCTTCGGAGTTGTCTTGTGGCGTAGGCGTGTCTTAGGTCGTAGAGTCGGATTGTTTTGATTGTTGGGTCGTTTAGTTTTTTGGCTAGTCTGTTTCTGAAGGTTCTGAAGTGTTCGCCGTACCGTCGTTCGCTTCCTTTGAACAGTAGGTCGTCGGGTTGTAAGTTGTTTTTTGTTATGTATGTTTGGAGTCTTGCGGTAAGTTCGGGCGATATTGGAAGTGGTGGTCTTGCGTTGCATCCTTTGGTTATTCGGGCTGTTATTGTTTTTTGGTCTGGGTGAATGTCCTTTGCGTGTAGTCCTTTTTCGCCCTGAACCTCTATGGGTCTGAGTCCTGTTTGGTTGCTGATGTCAATTTTTAGGCTTAGTGTGCCTTTGGCGGATGCGACGAACATTAGTATCTTTTCGTTGGATGGTGGTTGTATGGTTGTGGGTTCGGGTGTGTAGATTGCTTTTTCCCATTGGATTTTGTAGAATTTGCAGTAGGTATTGTAGCAGTCGCATAGTTTGGATTTGTAGTTGTTGGTTGCGGGTCTTTCGTTTTTCTTTTTGTAGCGTGCTATTTCTATTTCTACTGCTTCGGGGTCTTGTAGGTTTGCTCGTAGTGCTAAGGCTTTGAGGTTTTTAGTGTAGGCTGTTACTGTGTTTGGGCTTCGGCCTTTTCCTTCGAGGTGTCTTAGAAGCTTTTCTATACTTGGTAGTTGCTGTATGTATTGGGCGGGTAGCTCAGGACGGATAGCTGGGTCATTATTCTTGTGGGGGGTGCTCCCTGAATTGTGGCTTGGTCTGGATAGAGCACCAGCCTCCTAAGTTGGTGGTCGTGGGTTCAAATCCCACCCCGCCCGCCACGAAGTGTACGTTGCCTTGCAGCGAGTCTCATGCCTAGACTGACTACATCATCTTCTTTGAAACCAATATGTTTGTAGAAGTCGATCACCTTGTCATTGCTTCTGCGAATCTGCAGGTTTACCTTCTGGCAACCCATCTTCTTTAGCTCATCTATGGCTTTTTGAACCAGTTTTCTGCCGTAGCCGTATCTCTGATCTTCAGGAGTGATAGCAAGATAGTTTATCCAACCTCTGTGACCATCGTAACCAACCATGATTGAACCTATCACCTTCCCATCCAACAGGCCTATAAGGAAAAGATTCGGTTGGAAATGCATCTTCTTCTCTATGTCTTCCACCGGGTCATTCTGGGGAACGACTAGGTTACATGTTCGCCACAGCCCCACGACGACATCCCGATATTCAGTTCTATATCTCACTATTCTGAACGTCAATCTCAGCATCTCACTGAAGAACTAAGGACAGCATTCCCAAATAAGCTCTTTTTTCCGAAACTTTGAAGTCTCTTTGCAAGCACACCCCTTCTGAAGACCCTATATTTTTGAAACCGCCATGCTTCGCAGACCTTCGTTTTCCCCAGCTTTGCTCATCGTGATTAAGGTCTGATAGTTTGAAATACGCTAAAGTAAAATAGAAAAAGTAGGAGTTGCCAGTTTTCACCGCCTGGTTGCAGATTCAAATCCCACCCTCTAACGCAGAAGAGCCTCACTGGTCTTATGCTTCGTTTATGAGTTCGCTCGCGTTCTTGGAAGACGTTGCGGGCGTGGTGGCAGATGAAAGACAGAGCAACTTTCAGTAGCTACATAATCATGGAAAAGAAACATATAGTCCTTCTTCATCTCTATAGCAAAGCAGAAAGAAGTATGGCCAAGGCAGGATAATGATTCTTGAAGGACGTTGAGGTGAGGCTTGTTGCTGAGCTTCTGAAGGACAGTCGCAGGAGTGACAGGGAATTGGCAAAAGCGATCGGAGTTTCTCAACCTACAGTCAGTAGACTGATCGGCAAACTGATGAAAGGTGGCTTCATTAGAGAATACACCATTATTCCTGACTTCAACAAGATCGGATACCACATTTGTGCCTTGACTTTCGCAAATTTTGAGACGCCGAAGGAGATGCAAGCCATGAGGAAGCTTATTGAAGAACAGGGAAAAAGATTGTCGGAAATTCCTCAAGCCGTGATGATTGAGAGAGGCATAGGTGAAGGATCTAACGGAGTAGTGATCTCTCTTCATCAGACCTATTCGGACTTTGTGGAGTTTCAACATTGGCTGCAGCAGTTCGGTTCTTTGAGCAAGTACGGCCTTCATCATTTCATCATAGATCTTGATGACAAAGTCCACTACCGCTACTTGACCTTTTCAACCCTCGCCAAGCACCTGCTACAAATGAAGGAAAAGAACGAATAGGCCGCTTCCACTTTAACCCGCTCTTGGGAAGTGTGTTCCTATCGGGTTGCAGTCACAACGTTTTAAAACTCGGGCGCATCGCGCTATCATTAGTGTTCTGTTATGGGATCCAGTGAAGGAATAGGGAAAGTTGCGAGCAACCCGTTTACGAAAGATGGAAAAGTCCTTCTAAGCAAAGTTGCGACGACTGGAAACCTTAAAGCGGACATCCTTAAAGCTGTTGATTTGATTGGCGGTTTCAACAAGGCCCTAGACAAGGGCGACCAAGTCTTGCTGAAACCCAATTTTAACAGCGCGGATTCTCCTCCCGCTTCAAGCGACCCGCAATTTCTCAAAGCGATAGTTGAGTTGCTCTTCGAGCATGACGCTGGAAGAGTTATCGTTGGAGAATCTTCTTGGCAAGCGCTGTCCACTAGAAAGGCGCTGGAACGAACTGGGACACTTGCCACGCTCAAGGATTCAGGTGCAGAGATAGCGTTTTTCGATGAAGAAAAATACGTCAAAGTCAACGTCGGCGGCGAATACCTGAAAAGCGTCAGCTTATCGGAGAGGGCGATGCAGGTTGACAAGATAGTTTATTCCTGCTGCATGAAGACACATTTCCGCGCTGACTTCTCCTTAAGCTTGAAATTGGCCTTCGGGTTCACAAAGAAGAGCGAAAGAAACAGATTTCACATCAGGCATCTGAAAGAGAAGCTTATCGATCTAAATCTAGTCGTGCATCCGAACCTGGTAATCATGGACGGAAGAAAATGCTTCATAACTGGAGGGCCATTCAGTGGTGAGATACGGAACCCAAACGTCATTCTTGCTTCCGGAGACCGAGTAGCTACAGACGTTGAATCCATCAAAGCTATTGAAAGTTTCGAAGGTTCCAAACTGAAAGCCAACCCTTGGAGCTACACTCAGATCCGCCGCGCAACTGCCCTCGGGCTTGGAGTAAAAAACGAAGATGAATACGCGGTTGTTTCGAACTGACACCATATCAAGTGTATAAATCATCGCGCGTCTGATTTTCTAATTTCATTTATCGCATGCTGTATTGTGTGTGCCGCGACTGCAATTACAAAACCTAATGAGCCTCCTAACGCGAAGCTCAAGAACACTGTTTCCAGAACAAAAGATACGCATATGAAAATGGCGAACAGCAAGGAGACAGTTGACCATAAGGAAACCCACATTTTCTGTGAAACCCATTTTCCCCGAGTAATGCCAACAAAAAATAGACAACCAAAAACTACGCAGAACCCGATCAAAAAATCGAAAAGGTCCAACATGCTCAGTCATCGCTCTTGTACGTCTATTTGTTTCTGCGGCGACATGTTTTGCAGATGCCGTAGATGTCCAAGCGTTGCCCCCTCAGCGTGAATTCGGCCGTAGCAGTGATTCTTGCTAACATATCCCGCGCAGCAGGATCGTCGATGTCACTAATGCTGCCGCATCTCAAGCAGACCAGATTTATGTGAGGCTCAACATAGGAATCAAACCTTGCCTGTCCTTCTGGAAAACCTAGTTCCTGTATCAGGCCGAGTTTCGTCAGCATCTGAAGTGTCTTATAAACCGTCGAAAGACTGACCGTGGGGTGAAATTCCTTGACCTCATCATAGATTCTCTGCGCAGTTGGGTGATTTCGATTGTTGAGTATCAATCGGCAAATGGCTATTCGCTGTGGAGTCGCCTTGAATCCTCGTTTGCGCAGAGCTTCGATTATCGATGCCTCTGATTTCTTGGAGTAACTCATATTTTTTATTAGATAATAATAAGTCTTAAATAAACCTTTAAGCCCTTCAGAACCAGTGACGTTATGCAATAACAGAAAGGGGGTGTACGCGTTATGAAAGATAAACATCTTACAACGAATCAGGGTGTTCCCGTCTCCGACAACCAGAATTCACTCACGGCCGGCGAACGCGGGCCCGTGCTGCTGCAGGACGTGCACTTGATCGAGAAACTCGCACACTTCGACCGTGAGCGCATACCCGAACGTGTGGTCCACGCCAAGGGTGCTGGTGCCCACGGATATTTCCAAGTCTACAAGAGCATGGCAAAATACACCTGCGCAAAATTCCTCCAAGATCCGAAGAAGAAGACGCCTGTCTTCGTCCGTTTCTCCACAGTTGTCGGTTCACGAGGGTCCGCAGACACAGCGCGCGATCCCAGAGGCTTCGCAGTGAAGTTTTACACTGAAGATGGCAACTATGACTTGGTAGGCAACAACTTGCCGGTCTTCTTCATACGAGACGCCATCAAATTCCCCGATATGGTGCACGCCTTCAAACCTGCGCCTGACACTGGTTACCCCACAAGCTCGTCAGCAAACAGTCGGTTCTGGGATTTCATCTCGCTGACTCCTGAATCAACTCACATGATCACTTGGCTCTTTTCCGACAGGGGAACAGTGAAGAGTTACAGGAAGATGGAAGGATTTGGCGTCAATACGTACAAGTGGGTGAATGCCAAAGGTAAGGCAGTCTACGTTAAGTATCATTGGAAGCCAAAAGCAGGAATAGAGACTATTGACCGACATGAGGCAAATCGCTTGGCAGGCGAGGATCCTGACATTGCCACTCGCGACTTGCACCAAACCATTGTCTCAGGAAAGACAGCAGAGTATGAATTGTGTGTCCAAATCATGGAGATTGCCGATGAGTTGAAGCAGGATTTCGACCCGCTTGATGCCACAAAAACCTGGCCGGAAGACAAGTTCCCCCTTATGCCTGTTGGCAAAATGGTGCTGAACCGCAATCCTGAAAACTTCTTCGCTGAAACGGAGCAAGCTGCTTTCTGTCCGGCCTCTATCGTTCCGGGAATCGATTTCTCTGCTGACAAGCTCTTGCAGGGCAGAATCTTCTCTTACGCAGACACACAGAGACATCGGTTGGGTGCAAACTATCTGGAACTTCCGATAAATCGGCCGCAGGTACCTGTCAACAACAACCAACGCGACGGAGCGATGCAGTACGCGCCTTACGGTGGAGGAACTGTCAACTATGAACCTAACACGCTGGCGGCTGGAATGCCAAATGAAGCACCAGCCACCGCCGCGACTCGTGACAATCTCAAAGGCACCATCGGACGCCAGAAAATCAGTTTGACCAACGACTTCAAGCAAGCAGGCCAACGCTATCAATCGCTCAGCAAACAGGATCAGAACCATTTAGTTGATAACATCACTGATTCGCTGGACAAAGCAGACAAGCCGATTCAGCAACACATGGTTAACAATCTCACGAAAGCTGATCCCGAGCTTGGCAAACGTGTGGCAAAGGGCCTGAAACTCTAACGGGCCCATCGCACTCCTTTTTTCCAAATTTTGACCTGTTTTGGCCACATTCTATGCAGCTCTAAGGCGTCCTTTTGACCACACTGCTTGTTTGACTGCTTGGCACGCTGCTTTGTCCCTAAATTGCAGAAGGCAAGGTCTTGAGGCCTTAACTCAACGGTTTTCTTAGGTCCAAAACCTTCCGTAAGGCCAAAAGAATTGGAACACCCACAACGAGAGCGATTAGCACGACAAAGGCATCTTCGACGAAAGAGTCAACCCCGCCGGCTACAAACAGAGCTGCGGCATCCGCAGAGGATAAGCCCAGAAAACTGCTGTACAGCCCGGCTGGTATAAACAGGAAAACTCTGGTCAGACCGTCCGCGGCCACAGTTACGAACGACACGATAACCATGGACATGGGGAGAAGTTTCACCTTTTCACTGAACAAGTTTTTACTCAACTTGCCTGCAGGGTACACTAGACAGACCGCAGCAATGGTGTCCAGCATAGGCCAAAGCGGAAGCGACTGGCCAAAGGGACTGATGAAGTATGCGGCGAGCATGACGGCGTAAAGAGCTATGACCGGCTGCCACTTGGCTCTTGTCAAGAAGCCTGCGGACATCACACTCAACGGTTCTGCAGTTATCGCGAACATCCAGAAAGGACTGGGAAGCAGCACTCTGCCTATCGTGCTGCCAATTAAGGCGGCTATGAACCCTGCCCAGGGACCCAGAACTATGCCCTCGATAGGCGATAAATAGATAGCCCAATTTCGCCATAAAACTGGCGGCGAAATTAGATACAACGTGGCATGAAAAGCCGCAAAAACCCCAGTGAACGCTACAGCTTTCGCCGACAAGCGCTTCATGTTTCAATCGAATTTAATTTTCAACATCAGCTAATATGCGTTGGGTTGCAGTAGCTTGGCGCCAAACGAACCCACCTCCTAGGCTTGGACGGAGGCCACAAATATGAGACTCCACGTACTAGAATACGCATTGATTAGTCTAGGATAAGCCAGCGCTCGTTTGTCCTAGTGTCTCTTGAAGGGCAGGCCGAGTACCCAAAGGTATAAATCAACGGGCGCTCGTTCGGTTGGGAAGATGATCAAGTTTGCCAAGACTTCTCGCCTTCATAGACATCTTCGTAGAATCGGCAGAAATGGACAGGGTAGTGGCAGCTCTTTCCAAGCTTGATAATCTCGAAGAACTTTTCGAAGTTACGGGCGAGTTTGACATTGTGACTCTGTTTTCAGCGTCTGACATTGAGGAGTTCAGGGACATTCTCAAGAACAAGGTGATGAAGATTAAAGGTGTCAAGAGCACTGTAAGCTCAATCATTCTTAAGACACACAAAGGACCTCGGCCCCGCTCACGTCAGTAGGCAGGACCGGGCTAAAGTATTTTGGCGGGGGACCAAGCCATAGCTGGAAGAGGTTTTGCAAAAGTTGATCGATGCCATTCACGTCTTTGTTTGTGGATTTGTTTCTCGACAACGGGGCCATGAGTCCTTAGGTACTTGTCAACGCGCGGCAGCTTCGCCTTTCCCTTGCTCTGGTTTGCTTGAACAGGCTGGAAAAGGCTAGATGCATCACCATGCTCGCAAGATAACGAAAATTGACGGAGAGAAATCGATTTAGCACAGCTGGCAGGCGCTAACATTCTTGAACTGCGATCCAGAATTGCGATGTCCCAAAGCTTTTATACGATGGTTTATAGTCCTTGTAAAATGATGCCAACTGTAAGAGATTTTATGACCACGAACGTTATCACAATTGATGTCCATTGGACCGTGCTTGAGGCTGCAAAGCTAATGCACCAACAGGATGTAGGTGATCTCGTAGTGATGGAGGGCAATGTCGCAAAGGGCATAGTTACTGAAAGAGACCTAGTTAGAAGGGTGATCGTTCAGAAAAAACCGCTTGATACTAAAGTCTCTGAGGTAATGTCTGATCCGCTTATAACGATCGAGGAGGAAGCCTCGATCAGAGATGCTGCGAGGAAAATGGTCAAGTACAAAATAAGGCGGCTTCCCGTTATGAAGAAAGGCGTGTTGGTCGGTATTATAGCCACTTCCGATTTTGCTAGGCACCTTAGCAAGAAAACCTTCAGTGAAGAAATAATCGATGCCATGACTCGATATCCCTTGACCGACGCCAACCGATGAGATCGGCGGACAAGCTATTCCAGAATTAGTTCGCGAAAAATCTGATGCTTCTGGATTTGCTTGATTTGTTCGTGTTGACAGCTGCTTGAGCTGTCAGAAGCATCGTAATGACGCAGAGCTGAGAATGAAACGTTACCTTGGCTAATCCTCTGAGATGCTGCGTAAGACTTGACAGGTTTTTGAGTCTGCTGAAAACTCGCTCTATTACTACCTGTTATTTGTGAGCTGTTTTGAATTCTTGAGGACTAGGACTCCTAAATTTCCGATTGGTTCTCAGAATGCCCCTGAAGCCTTTACATTGGTTTCTTGGACACGGAATAGCGGGCGGAGTTCCGCACTATTATTTCTGCATCTTGCCTCGAAGAGTTCAGAGATGTTCTACGGAAGAAAATAAAGTTTAAAGGCATAAAAGCACAATAGCCGCTATAATCTTGGAGTTTCACAAGGGACCTAAATGCTAACAGAAGAACGTGAGTTTCACCTTTAAAATAGGAAGGAGCGGAAAGGAGCCATAGTGAGTCAGCTTGCTGTTTTTTGGAGTCTGGGAATAGTTGATCGATGCAATTCAAGCTATATCAGTCGTCCTCATACTTGGGACAACCATACTTATAGCGAAACTCATAGCACCTTACCTTGTTAGGGTCTATAAGCGGGCGCCAAGCCGTCTGGACATAGTCCTAAATCCTGTTGAGAATTTTATTTACAAAATATGCAGCATAGATCCAGAGCATCCGATGGGTTGGAAACAGTACTTTCTTGCCGGCTTACTGCTTAACGTTGCACAGATGGTTATCGCTTTTCTAATACTGGTCTTTCAAGATAAGTTGCCTCTTAACCCTCTGGGCTTCCCAGGTCTAAGTTGGGACCTAGCCTTCCACACCGTAATATCGTTTGCAACAAACACTAACCTTCAGCACTACAGCGGAGAGGCAACACTTTCCATATTTAGCCAGATGACCGCCATCCAATTTCTACAATGGATCTCAGCAGCAACCGGAATATGCATGGGTGTAGCATTCATACGGGGATTCATTGTCGGCTCTAAAAACGTGGGAAACTTCCACGTAGACTTCGTCAGAACCATAACCAGAATACTGTTGCCGCTGTGCCTCATAGCCTCGGTTGTCTTCGTGGTCATGGGTGTCCCACAGACTCTTAACGCTTCCACAGCAGTAACAACGTTGCAAGGTACAACACAATCAATCCTCGTCGGACCCGTTGCTTCTCTTGATTCAATAATGCAATTGGGTACGAACGGCGGAGGATTCTACGGCGCCAACGCCGCTTACCCGCTCATGAACCCGTCGCCCTACTCGAACATATTTATGATAGCCTTGATGCTTCTTCTTCCCACAGCACTCATCTTCGTATTCGGAGAATTACTGGGTAAAAAGAGAGAGGCTCGACCCCTTTTGTGGGGTGCGTACATTCTTGTCGGAATTAACCTCGTCATAGCTTTTGCCCCAAATATCCCTCTGGTCGCTCCTGGCATAGAAACGAGGTTCGGAGGCTTCATGTCAAATTTCTACACTGTGATTACGACCGCTGCCACAACTGGATCCGTTAACTCTGCGCTCGCAGGCATGCATCCTCTGGTTATAACTTCTGGCTTAATGGGAATGTTCATTCAGTCGATTCCAGGCGGAAAAGGCGTGGGACTGATGTACATGGTGATGTACATCATAATCACCGTATTCATCGTCGGGCTAATGTCTGGAAGAACCCCAGAGTACTTAGGAATCAAGATCACTGGCCGTGACGTAAAGCTTGTCATGGTGACTTTCCTAATCCACCCCATCATAATCCTAATTCCCACGGTAATGGCGTATGCTTCGGGCGCAGCGGCAGCCATTGGGGTAGGTGGAAACTCTGTGGGTTACACGCAAATCCTGTACGAATTCACATCAGCGGCGGCGAACAACGGTTCCGATTTCCTAGGCGCCTCAGCAAACACCCCTTTCTTTAACATAGCCACTGGTATCGTCATGCTCATAGGACGATACGCTCCAATCGCAATCCTGCTTGCACTGTCAGGCTCCATGATCGGGCGAAGACGAGGCGGCACCACAGGTCTCAAAACCGATAGCGCAATATTCACAATAGTTCTTGTCGGCAGCATCATCATACTCGTAGTATTGACGTTCTTCCCGTTCTTGGCGCTTGGACCAATTTCATCATTCTTCAGGAGGTTACAGAATGGCTTCTGATGACAAGAAAACTTTGGCACCAACAAAAAGCAACGAATCAGCCCGTGGAGGATTGAGGTCAGCTTTCTCTAGAAAAGTGCTAGTCGATTCAGTAGTTCGTTTGAACCCCAAATCACTGGTCAAAAATCCAGTGATGCTGATCGTTGAAATCACGTTCTTCATTGTTGTGGCAATGGCAATTGTTCCACAGGCTTTCGGGCCGATAGCCAGTTCCGACCTGCAAACCTTTTACGTTGAAGTTGCCGCAATTCTCCTCATTACAGTTTGGTTCAGCACACTCTCCGACGCTCTTGCCGAGCAACAGGCAAAAAGTACAGCTGGCGCCTTACGGAAGTTGGAAATCGAGGTGTCCAGCAAGAAAATTGTAACGGAAGAATGGACAAGGAAGATAGTAGCAGTAAAATCAACTGAGCTCAGAAAAGACGACCGTATCCTGATTGAAAAAGGTGACATTGTTCCCTTAGACGCAGATGTACTTGAGGGAATTGCCATGGTTGACGAGTCGCTTTTCACGGGTGAATCAGCCCCAGTTCGGAAAGCGCCTGGGGACTCGCTAATCGGTGGATCGCGAGTGGTAAGCGATAGTTTAACGGCGAAGGTTACGACGAACCCTGGAGAGACCTTCATTGACCAAATGATAAAGCTGGTTGAATCTTCTAAGAGACCAAAGACGCCCAACGAAATTGCAATAACTATCGTGTTGATTGGGTTAACGGCCATTTTCACTATCATTACAGTTGCTTTGCTAGGCATGTCGGTCACGCTGGGTCTGGGCGCTGACCTCTCCGTGCTTATCGCGCTCTACGTTTGCCTTCTTCCCACAACCATAGGGGCCCTATTGCCTGCAATTGGGCTTTCAGGAATGTCCCGATTGTACAAACACTTGATAATTGCCAAGTCAGGCAAAGCCATAGAAACCGCAGGTGACGCAGATGTTGTTCTTCTGGACAAGACAGGCACCATCACTGTTGGCAACAGACAGGCAATAGAGTTTTTGCCGTTTGAGGGTAGATCAGAAGAAGACGTAGGGGAAGCAGCGTTTCTATCCTCATGGAACGACGATACCCCTGAAGGGCGCAGCATACTAGGCCTAGCATATGAGAAAGGTTTCGTGCCAAAAGAACTGAACTCTCTTGCACTTTCTGAAACTTACCCGTTCTCAGCCAGCACCCGCACGAGCGGAGTGAAAATAACCCACATGGGCCTAAGGCTTCCTAAAGGTGACAAATCAGGACGAGGCCGACTGAGAATCCGAAGAAAATCCTCAACAGTATCCGAACAAGAATTTGCCGCAAGAATCGAACCTGAAATTGAAATCGTCAAAGGGGCTCCAGAAGCCATCAAGAAAACTGTAACTTTCGTCCCTCCAAACTATGACCTCATTGTTGAGGGAATATCTGCAGAGGGTGAAACGCCTATAGCTATCGCAAGAAACCGTGAAGCCATCGGAATAGTCAGATTAAAAGACGTCCTCAAACAAGGCATAAAAGAAAAAATTCAGGCTCTTAAGGTCATGGGAATACGCCCAGTCATGATAACTGGAGATCAACCACTCACTGCAAAAAGTATTGCATCTGAGGTTGGAATCGAAGAATATGTAGCGCAGGCCAAGCCGGAGGACAAGTTCAACATCGCCAAGAAGGAGCAGGCTGAAAGTAGAATTGTCGCAATGATAGGCGATGGAACAAATGATGCCCCGGCACTCTCTGTTGCTGACGTCGGTCTGGCGATGAATTCAGGCACCGAGGCTGCTAAGGAAGCGGCGAACATGGTTGACCTTGAATCAAATCCCGCAAAAATAATCGATGTCGTCATGCTTGGCAAACAGTTGCTCATGACTCGAGGCGCGGTTACTGCTTTCAGTATAGCAAATGATGTCGCCAAATACTTCACTATCATGCCTGTACTGTTCGGCACTGCCATACCGCAACTGCAAGCTTTGAACGTTCTGCAGCTTGGCTTGAAAAGTGCAGTCTTGTCAGCTTTACTATTCAATGCTATTATCATACCGCTCTTGATTCCTCTGGCAATGCGGGGAATCGCTTTTAAACCTACCAGCACCATGACGCTTTTTCTTAAAAACACCTTAATTTACGGTGTAGGCGGCGTCATCGTGCCATTCATAGGAATCAAACTGATAGATTTGCTCCTTGTGGGAGTCTTTCACGTTTAGGAAAGAATGACTATGACAACAGAACAAAAAGAAAAATGGAACCTAAAGAACCTCAAACCTATTATAGGATTAGCACTGGTTTCGCTCTTAATCTGCGGAATACTTTTCCCACTATTAATCACGGGCATAAGCCAAGTTCTCTTTCCCTACCAAGCGAACGGCGAAATCGTGCAACTCCACGGACAAGCTATCGGATCAAATCTTATAGCCCAAAACTTCACCTTGCCCATTTTCTTCCATACGAGAGACCAGTCGCAAACCCTTCGCTTTCACATCGCCGTACGAGGGCACCAGCCTGGAAAAAGAAAACTGGTAATGCTCGTGGGCATTCAAGGTTCAGCATCAGGCGTCGATCCTGACATTACGCTTCAGGAAGCATATTCCCAGATACCTGGCATAAGCGATGCAACTGGAATTCCTGCCGATTTGTTAAGAAATATAGTGAATCAGAATCAAGAAGGCACACTGTGGGTTTTTGGCAGCCCCTACGTGAACGTGCTACGAGTCAATCTAGCGCTGATAAATACAAATGCTTCTTGCTACAAGGACTTCCACTGAACCAGAATCCCATTGAAGCCACAGAGCCTTCGGCAACATCCTTTTCCAACAGACGCAAATTTCATCTCCGCCTGCAATCAGCGTCCCACCAGTCCTGTTTACCGAAAGGTTTAAAGGGACACGGCCCGTGTCCCTGTGAGAAAGATGATCATACATGTCCCGCCTACTAGCGTTCGTCGACATCTTCGTGGAGTCACCAGAAATGGACAACGTAGTAGCGGCACTGTCAAAACTTGACAATCTCGAGGAGTTGTACGAGGTAACGGGCGAGTTTGATATTGTGACTCTGTTTTCAGCGTCTGACATTGAGGAGTTCAGGGACATTCTCAAGAACAGGGTTATGAAGATCAAAGGTGTTAAGAGCACTGTAAGCTCCATCGTCGCCCGCGCTTGTCGAGGACGAAAAATCTCCCTTTGAGAAATCCTGCAATCAATTCTGACATGAACCGTAGTCGAAAGCGCTTAGAACGAAGAAGAAGCGTTCTAGCGTGTTCCTAAATTCTCTTTGAAAGTAGCTTGTGCTGCCCATTTTGCTCTTCGGTCATATTTGGGTCATATAGGATACCGGGGGGAGGGTGTGAGAGCAAGAGAACACCGCTCGAACCGTGACAGTAACCATCGACCATGAGAAAACGCAATGCTCTCTTTTCAGCAGAATCTAAGAACAAGCGCGCGTGCACCCTGATTGCGCGCGCCAAACTCAGCTGACTTCCTGAAGAAGACCCTGAAGATCGCGTTGAGTCTTGACGAGGAGGATGCCTTTATAAAACAAGGCGTTTCAGTCACCTGTCATGAGAGTCGGAGTGCTTTTCTCAGGCGGAAAAGACTCGTGTTTGGCGTTGTGCAAATCTCAGAGTTTTCATGATGTGGTTTGTCTGATAAGCTTGATCTCTGAAAGTGAGGAGAGCTACATGTTTCATGTTCCCAACATAGAATTGACTGGTAAACAGGCTGAAGCTATCGGGTTGCCGCTGGTTCAGAGAAGAACGGAAGGCAAGAAAGAGAAGGAACTCGAAGACCTGAAAAGAGCTATCTGTGCGGCCAAGGCCGACTTCGACTTGGAAGGAATAGTGACAGGCGCAGTAAGATCAATCTATCAGTCAACACGCGTACAAAGAATCTGTAAACAGCTCGGTTTGTGGTGCTTCAACCCCTTATGGCTAAAGGATGAAATAGAGCTTCTGAACGAAGTTGTCAAAAGTAAATATGAAGTTATCATATCTGGCGTGTTCGCTTTTCCCTTGGACAGAGAATTCTTGGGAAAAAGCTTGGATGACGAACTGATTCAGAAGCTAGCAAGGTTGAAGGAAGAGTATGGTTTAAGCCCCGCTGGAGAAGGTGGGGAAATAGAAACAACCGTGACAGACGCCCCTTTTTTCAAGAAAAGGCTAGAAATCCTAGACTATGAGGTCTCTTACAAGAATTACTCCGGCATGTTCAGGATAAAAAGTCTGAGGTTAATCGACAAATGATTCTGATAGTAAACGTGTGTTCAGACAAGCTCAGCTATCTGGAGTTTGTCAAACCTGTCGAAGACATTCTAGAAAAAGTTGGAGCAGAATTCTTCACAAGGCACTTCCTGAGTCTGAATCACCGTGACATCAGCCGAGCAGAAAAAGTGATCATATGCGGAACAGCCTTGAAGGATTTCAAATATCTGGATAGCACAAGAAAATTCACGTGGATAAATGAATCGCGGAAACCGATCCTTGGCATTTGCGCGGGAATGCAGATCCTTGCGAAACTCTTCAATGGCCACATCATTGAAAGAACGAAAATCGGCAGATACAAGGTGAAGATTATCAGAAAAAGTGGTGTGGCGTCCAAGGATGAATTCTATTCCTATTTCTTGAATTCTAAGGCGGTGGAACCGAGCGAAGGCTTTGAGACACTCGGCGAATCTGGCAACTTGAAGTGCATAGTCAAGCACAAACATAGAAGATTCTACGGATGTCTGTTCCATCCTGAAGTCCTTAACCCAGAAATCATAACAAACTTCCTGAAGGAGTCAATGCCAGAGAGTCGGTGAAGATAATCACAACCGACTCTGAACACGAATAGAACTTCGAGGCATGTGCAAGTCTTCAAATTATAAATATGCGCTGCGCGTAATTGCAATTATCTCTTAGTCGTAGAGCCAAAAATGGTTGTGAGGTTGTCCAATGGGAAAATTAAGTATGGACGATGTCTTTAAAGCCTTGGCGAAGCCGCTTCCTGACTTCGAAATAAAGCCTGGAAAGACTGCGTTACTTCTGATTGACATTCAAAACCTCGTTAGCTCAAAACCATTGCTACAAGAAGCACTGGGGGCAGGGCTGCCTGAAAGAGAAGTGAGAGAAGCTCTGCGAGAATATGATGAAAGGGTCAAGAAAGCAGTGAAAAACGCCCGTAGAATACTGCAAGTCTGCAGGAAGAAAGGCTACGACATAGTGCACATTAAGCTAGGGGCACAGACAAGCAACCCCAGGCATACAGCCAAGATAAACAGAAAAGCTGACTTCATTGTGCCTATGGACGCGGAAAAAGGCAGGTTCTTGGATGAAGTGAAACCAGCGAAAGGAGAGTTGATTTTCCCAAAGACAAATGGGGGAGCGTTTACGGGGACCAATCTGGACTTCGTTCTGAGGAACATGGATATTGACAGTATCATCGTAACGGGGTTCCTAACTGATCAATGCGTTCTCGCAACCGCAATCTGCGGCGGAGACATAGGGTACGACGTTCTCTTAATTGAGGACGCATGCACTGGAACCACCAAAGAAAATCATGATGCAGTAGTAAAGCTAGCAAAAGACGTGTTCTTGAAGGTCAAGTCGACTGCGGAACTAATGCGAATGCTCTGACAAGAAATGTTTTTGGGTTTTTGCAGCTGCCTCCAGATTACTTGGTGCATCCTAAGAGCGATTTGTTCTTGAATGTTTAATGTGGCATGAATACTCCGGCGAACACTAGCCAGGCTAGGAGTGTTTTCGCTACGAAACTGAGGATTATGTAGGCTCTTTCGCCGTAAAGATAGTCTTTCCAGCGTCCGACGCCCCTGTACTGCAGAACCATGTTGACTGCGAAGACCATGAAGAGAGCGAAGTAAGTGAAGAGTATGAAGTACACGAACGTAGGCGGACCAGCGGTTGAGGAGTTGACGGCGGCTACGAAGTAGGCGAAAATCACGACCCATGGGAGGCCGCCAGAGATGCAGCCAAGGCTGAATGCGGACCAGTTCGTCTTCTCTGTCTTCTGATTCACCAGTTCCATCAGGTATCCGAACATTATCATCATCGCGTTCAACACAAAAATCATTGAGAGGGACCAGAAATCCCAGATGCCGACAAAGGTTGCTATCAGCGCTATCATTATGGAGCTTGAGAAGGCATACTCGTACCAGCGATAAGGGTTCATGCCCTTCTTCAGATTCTCATCGTAGCTTTTGTTCTTCGGATAAGCAATTGTAAAATGCGCTATCGCAGAAATCAGAGGGAAAGTCGCTAGTATGACTCCTAGATTGTTGAACGTGAAGATGATCTGAGGGTTAGGCATCCACGGTAAACTGCCGGCTTTCAGGTAGAACGTGTACACGCTTATGGGCCAATTCAATACGAAGCCCAAACTCAACATTAAGATTCCTTGAATCAGGTGCAAAACACCTGCAGCAGCATTGAACCGCTTCAGATAGGCAAAAGAAATAGGCGACCGAGCGATTATCTCCTGTCTTTCTGTGTAGTTCATGAAGTGGCCTATTACCAGAGGACGCTAATATGCTTTAATGACCTTTGCCATTAAATGCGGCTGAAAAAGAAGAGGGAGCCTACGGGAAACGTCGTGAGCCGGTGCATTTCTAAATCTGGTCTGCTCCGCCGAGGAACCCCGTCGCGCGTGTGTTTTCCTGAGGCAGGTTGCTTGGAATTTGATTTCTTCTGCTTCCTCTCTGAATGTACAGCAAGAATGCAACTGTTATTCCTAGCAGTATCATGAATGCTCTGAGGCCTGTGCCGACAATTGTAGAAGTCGCTACTCCGACGAATGCCGTCGCATCAAAGGCGCCGTGGATCAGCGCTGGGGCAAACAGATTGCCGCCTGAGAAATAGTAAGTTCCAGCCATAGCCATCCCGAAAGTAACTAGATCGGCGAATTGAACCAACGAGGCTGGTCCATACGCGAAAGCATAGTAGAGATGCGTGGCACTGAACAGAAGAGAGGAAACGAAGGCGAGGATCAACCAGTGGCGATTTTTGAAGATGCCAAGTAATCCCCCGAACATAAAACCTCTGAAGATGTACTCTTCAGCTGGCCCCGTCACCAGAAAGGAGACGCCCACCATGATCCAAGCAAAATCAGGAGAAACTTGCAGCACAGGATTAGGGTTATCCAGCAGTTTTATGGTGGAAGGGTCAAGCGCAGCCAAGAAAATAAGAATCACCGCAGCCAAAACTATTCCTAAGACTGTGAAAGCCCCGAATAATCCTAAACCGAGCTTTAACCCGGAATAAGTGTTCTTGAAGAATCTCCTGATTGTCGCTGTTCCCAAAAGCAAGGTAATAGCCAGTACTGGGACTCCATAAACAAGTAGAGACCCGGAAATCAGGCCGAGATGAACCCCCCAGTATTGAAACAGATATTGAGAGTACACCGCCACGAACACTATGACGAGCCCGAGAACGTAAAACTTCTTTCCCCTAGGCCCGCGTTTGCCGTTGCTGCCCACGCTTTCCGAAACTCCGCTTTGGTCCATTTCGTCAGATGTTTTCAAGGAACCATCGGTGTTCTCTATTTCAGGCATTGCCAGCAACCTTTGTGCGTGCTTAGATCGGTTTGGTCATGTCGTACTTGTATCTTAGGGTTTCTACTGGTTTAAGCATTGAAGCACGCCAAGCTGCGTAAAGTGCAAAGATTGCGCTGACCCTTACGTCGAAGACTAATGCCAATGTTGCTTGATCATCGTTTGCCAACTTCGGTTATCGAATTACATTCCTCGGTTCCAAAGAAGCTTTGATCTTGAGCCACTCGCAATTGCACGAACTGGGAACCTGAACTAGGTGTACTCATCTAATAATTCCTCACGCCCGGAAAGCGTAATAAGAAAGCGAGAAGTCATTGGCTGTGAGGTCCTCGAATGGCACATGATGCTGTGTGTTTGGAAAGAAAGCTGTTAATTCCAGAAGCCAAGGTCGACGATGTGGCTTTGGCCTGTCGAAAAGCCTTCAAAGAAATGGGCTTAAAGGTGATGAAAGAAGAGAAAACCAAAGAAGCCAGCGAAACCCTGCTGGCTCGGGAAGGCGCGCTGGTGCCGCTGACACTGAGAACCCTGCTGTATCCATTCAGTCTGCAACAGTACATTAAAGCGGCGCAGAGGTCAGGCGTGCACGTAGTGATCTCGCCATCAGAAGAAGGGATCATCATATACTCGTGCGGGCTCGCACTCGACGAACTGACCGGAAAACCCGTTGAATACGCCTCTGACGAGGATGTGGAAGAGATTACCGACACGATGGAAGCCCTTGATTTCGAAAACAAATTCATTAAGAAAATGAAGGCGACTTTTCCAAAAACGAGAGAGATAGAATAGCCACGGCGGTTTTTGGAGATTTTCCGAACTAGCGGCAGAGACGTCGGTTTTTGTCATTCTAGCCTTTGCTAGCGAACAACAATCTTCGGCGGGCGCGATTTTTTTTCTGTGGCTAACTCTCAGTTTTCTTCTTTTCTTCAGTGAAATACTGTGGAAATTCTCTGAGTTTTTCGGCCATTTCTCTGAGTCGTTTGTCCACTCTGTAGTTAACAGTTTCTTTCTCGAAAGATCCATCTTCTTGCCTTTGGCCGGCTTTGACCCCTGTCAAAATTTCTATTCCTTCATCGATGCTTTTGACGGGGTATACGTGGAATTTTCCTTGTTGAGCTGCCTGCACCACTTCCTCTTTAAGCATCAGGTTCTGCACGTTGCTCTCTGGTATCATCACTCCCTGTTTGCCGGTGAATCCTTTGGCCTTGCAGACTTCGAAGAAGCCTTCGATTTTTTCGTTCACTCCGCCGATGGCTTGAACCTCGCCCTTCTGGTTCACTGAGCCAGTGACGGCTATGTTTTGTTTTATAGGCAGGTTAGACAGGGCCGAAAGTATAGCGTAGAGTTCGGTGCTTGAAGCGCTGTCACCCTCAACTCCCTCATAGTTCTGCTCAAAAACAAGGCGGGCTGAGAGACTGAGAGGCTTGTCCTGCGCGTACTTCTCATTGAGGTAGCCGCTTAGAATAAGGACCCCTTTTGTGTGGATCGGTCCTCCCATCTTAGCCTCCCTTTCAATGTCGATAACGCCTTCTCGACCCAGACCCACGCTGGTCGTTACTCGCGAAGGAGTGCCAAAGTCGAAGTCACCCAGACCTATCACGGAAAGGCCATTGACTTGACCCACATTCTCTGCGTCCGTATCGATGAGGAGGAACCCTCTCTTGATCATCTCTTGAATCTTCTCTTGAATCAATTTTGAACGGTAGACCTTTTCTTCGATAGCTTTTTTCACGTGAGTTCCAGTCATGAAATCCGAGTTATCTTGTGTCGCGTAGAAGTTGGCTTCGCGAATGATGTCAGCGACCTCAGCGAACCTGGTGGAGAGTTTTTGCTGGTCTTCAGCCAATCTTGAGCTGTGTTCGACCAATTTGGCTAGGGCTGAGCCATCGAGGTGTTTCAGATTCTCCTTCTGGCATAGCGTGCACACAAAAGCTGCATATTGCTGTATGTTCTCTTCTGTCCGATCCATCGTCGTATCAAAGTCTGCCTTAACCTTGAAGAGCTGGTTAAACTCCGTGTCCAAGATGTACAATTCTTGGTAAAGGTAGGGGTCTCCAATGAGAATCACCTTGACATCCAAGGAAATGGGCTCAGGTTTCAAGCTCTTAGTGCTCATGAAGCCTAGACGCTCTTCCGCCTCTTCGATGACAATATGCTCGTTCTTGAGCGCTCTTTTCAAGCTGTCATATGAAAAAAGGTTGCGCAATAGCTCTTCAACTGGAAGAATCAGATAGCCGCCATTGGCCTTGTGTATGGAACCCCCACGGATCATGGTGAAGTCCGTCACAAGCGCTCCAAGCTGAGCCTCCTTTTCCACTCGACCAAAAAGGTTCTGATAAGTGGGGTTAGATTCCATTATCACAGGAGCTCCCTTAACATCCGAGTTATCAACGAGAAGGTTTACCTCGTACTTTCTGAATGGAGTCTCTCTCATCCAAGGAACTGGGAAAGGAGTCTGCGGTTGCTCTTCCGGACCCTTTATGAACCGGGATAGGTTATCGAGGATGTCATTCTGTACGTTTTCTACGTGAGAGACGACATCAGGGAAATCCTTGAATTCTTCTTTCAAATCAGTCACTATGTGTCCGATGGCGAAGAGGGCAACCTCGTGGTTTAATTTCTTGAGCTCTGCGTCGGCTTTCCCCTCCAGTTCTCTGAGTTGTCTCATGGCGTTCAGGAATTGCTCGCTCAGCTGTTCTCTCTTCTTCTCGATTCCCTCTCGAGTTTTCTGGTCTAATTTCATGAATTCTTCGTCATTCACAGGTTTTCCTTTGATTACTGGAATCATGAGCCAACCCACAGGTGACGCTTGAAGGATGAAACCTTCCTCTTGGGCCCGTTTCGTAAGCTGTCCGATGAGTTTCTGCCTTTCCTCCTCAACAGTCTTAACGGTATTCGCTCTTCTTACGCCGTAATCCTCGCTTTCAAAGGATTTTGGCAGAATTCTCAATGCTTCATTGATGAAGGTGGTCATGTCGTCTCGAAAGTGTTTCCCTTTGCCCGGAGGGAGCCTCATGGCTTTAGGCTCGTACGGGTTGCGAAAGTTGTACACGTAACACCAGTCTGAGGGCACCGGCTTGGTTTGAGCCGTTTCTTCCAAGAAGTTTCTAACGGCCGTTTTCTTTCCTGTTCCGGGGAGGCCCGCAACATAGATGTTAAATCCGCGTTCCCTGATTCCTAACCCGAACTTGAGCGCTCTGACAGCCCTTTCCTGGCCAATAATTTCTTGAAGGGGGACTAGCTCCTGCGTCGTCTCACAATGCAAAAGATTAGGGTCGCATTCTCTTCTCAGCCTTTCTGCAGACAGCTCGTTTACCATTTCATGCATCCTCCTCAGTGTGAAATGATGTTCATATATTACGGAACGCAATATATCGAAGTAAAATATAAATATTCCGATTACATGCAGTATGGCTGAAAGACGATGATCTCGGAAGAAGAGAAAACGGCTGCGCATTGGCTTAAGGAAACCCAGAAGGGCTACATCCGAATTGCGGTTCTGATTCTTCTAAGCAAGAAGCCATATCACGGCTACGAAATAATGAGAGAGATCAAAGAGAGGACCGGGGGCTTCTGGAGACCGACGGCTGGCGGCATCTATCCCATACTTCAAAACTTGGAAAAGTCCCGGTACATAGAGGGAGAATGGGATGTTCAAAAGAAGAGAAGACGAAAAACGTACAAGGTCACGGGGACGGGCGAGCTGGTTCTCCAGCGAGCCCTTGGCAAAGAGAGTCAGATCGCCAACAGCATGAGCGACTTGTTCAGAGACTTTATGAAAGACGTGTTGGACATACGAATGAACCCGATTCCAGTGCCGAGGATACCGAACTTTTTCTCAGTCTTTCTTGAAGAGAGGAAGAGAAAACCTGAAGATACGACCAGCGTGTTAGAGGGCAAGCGAGCACAGATTGAAGGTATGATGAAGGAGCTGCAAAAAGAGCTTGGGGCAATCAACAGAAGACTGACGCAGCTAGAGGAGCCGAAGAGAACAGAAGCAATGGGCAAGGCTGTTCATGGAAGGAGGCGGTGAAGGTGTCCTTGATTCCAGATTCAAGCTTCATCGGCGCAATAGTGAACGTGGTTTCTCTGCTTACGTTCTTTATCTTCTTGTTTTTCTCTCAAAGGATACAAGCCGGTCTAATGTCGCGTCAGATATCTAGAGCTCTGATCAAGCTAAGGAACATGAGAGACAAAGCTAAACAAACAGTGATCTCGGCGATCAGCGAAGTGGGCAGCCCTGAAAAGGACCCAACGCCCCGGCTGGAATCGCTCCTTCAGTTCTTCACCGTTGAACCTGTCAGCATGGACCCATCTGGAGTTGTCCATAGACTCGAACACGTTCTTGACACCGCAGACATCCGAATCAAAAACGAGGTAAAAGCAATCGCGCCGCACGCTGACGAAGTTCAACTTGAGAATCTGCAGAACCTCGTAGAAGCTACACAGGCTTTGAACAACATGTATCGCGTCGTGCGCCATTACTACCTGCTAGGAAAAAAGGACGGGACACTCTACAGCAATTTGCAAATTCAAATGCAACTGCCGACGATCATGGAAGAAGCCGAAGCATACATCTCTTTTCTGGACGCTTTCAAACAGGGCACACCGGTCGGCGACGGCATAGGCGCCTTGACAGCATCAAAACTCATGGCTGATCACGAAAAGTTTGAAGCGGCCAAAGACATGATAGCGGCAGAAACAACACTTGACGGCAGACGAGTCATTGTCACAAAGGCTAAAGGTCCTGGTGGAACCGTCGGAAAGTCAGGAGACGCCGTGAGCAGTCTGATTGAGGCAAACAACGAAAAGGTGTCCCTGATCGTAATGATTGACGCTGGTCTCAAACTGGAGGGTGAAGACTCAGGGGACATCGCAGAGGGCGTAGGGGCCGCAATAGGCGGGATCGGCGTTGACAAGTACAAGATAGAAGAAGTAGCCACCAAGTGCAAGATCCCGATCTACGCCATAGTCATCAAGGAATCGCTGAAAGAAGTGTTAGCACCGATCACAGAGAAAGTCTCTCACGCCGCTGACAGCGTGATTTCGAGACTCGGAAGCATTATCCAAGAACGAACCAAGGAAGGAGACACGGTCATCGTCGTCGGCGTAGGCAACACTATAGGTATCGCATAATCGTAATGGAGAAGTCTGATTGGAAATTTCCTATGAATTAACTCATGAAGGTGGCAACGCCAACCTTGAATGCTGACTGGCACGACATCGATGAGTCTTCGTTCAGTGAACGAGACGCCGACGTTCTTAACTTGATAAGCGAAGAGGACTTGGCCCTGTTTACGTTCGATGGGCTTAAGAGAAGAATGGGTCTGCATCCTGAGACACTTTCCAGAATCCTTAGCAGGTTAGAGCAGGGAGGCATAGTGGAGAAGGGGCAGGGAGGTTACAGGGTTACGCCGAAGATTGATGAACTTCTAGGACCACATCCGGTCTGCAGCGATCAGTCTCGTGTCCCTCTGCTTCAGACATTTCTGCCTTCCGACATGTCAGTTCAAAATCTGGCCTCGCAACTGATGGGAAGATGGTTCGGTTTGCTTCGTTGGTTAGGCAGCTCAGAAAAGAAAGGCCGCGAAGAGGTCATTTTGAAGTGGATCACAGAAGATGGCGGCATTCAAGTTGACGCTAACATATCGGATAGAGCGCTCACGATTGAGGCCAAGTTCTTGCATGATAAGGACTTGAACATGGCTTTGAGAGCCTCTTATCAGCTTGTGACTTACATAGGTAAACTCTGTTCAAGCTCGCGGTTGATCAGACGCGTAGCTTATTTTGGCGATTTCGACGTGCATCTGACGCCAGCGTAGTGTGACCGACTTTCTGCTTTCCTTAGTCAACAAATACGACGCTGGCTTCTCATCTTTGAGGTGAAAAAGTATGAGTCAGTCAATTAATCCTTTGCAGGTGTTGAAGTCGCTTTCTGACGCTACTACTGAACTCGTGCGTAAACTCACGCCTTCCTTGGTCAGCGTGAACACGACGATGACAAGAGGCACAGGCGTCGTCTTCGGTTCAGAGGGCTATATAGTGACGTGCAACCATGTTCTCGGAAGAAGCGCGTCCGTCAGAATCGGCTCTGGAGAAAGAATCTTTGAAGCCAAGACAGTAGGCGTTGACCCCTATTCCGACATAGCACTGCTCAAGGCAGAACAGTCAGTCTTCAAACCGATAGAACTCGGCGATTCCGAAAGACTGAGCACAGGCCAGTTCGTTCTGGCCCTAGCCAACCCGTTCAACAGACAGCCAAGCGCAACCACCGGCATAATCACAAACGTGGGTAGCACGCTCAGAGGGTGGAGAGGAACAGCGATGGAGGATGTGATAGCCACCGATGCTAGACTCAATCCAGGCTTTTCAGGCGGACCGCTGGTCGACGTTTCCGGCAAAATGATAGGTCTCAACACAGCCTTCATCTGGTCTCGTGGCATTGCGATTCCAGTCAACAAGGTGAAAGGCACCGTCGACAGGCTTATGACCGGAGGAAAGATCAAAAGAGCATACTTGGGCATAGTGTCAAACACTGTTTCAATCCCGCAGGAAATCGCGAGTCAATCAGGTATCAACCAGAATGCAGGAGTCATGGTTTTCTCAGTCGAGCAGGGTACACCAGCGAAAAAGGCCGGTCTAGCAATGGGCGACGTGATACTGAAGTTCAACGAAAGTCCCGTGACAAACTTCTACGACCTTCCGACACTTCTGACCGAAAATGTAATCGGAAAAAAGACGAAACTCTCGATCCTCCGCGGAGAGAAACTGATGGAGCTCACCGTGATTCCAAGCACTGCTGGGGGTGAAGAAGATGAGTGAGAGGTTCTCAATGAATTCGGAGACCGAACTGGAACCCTCACATCTTCCACCGCCCAGACCGCTCCGTCCTTTTCCCTCCCCGCTACCACATATTAGCGCCAGCTCAACTTCGCAACTTTCCTTCCGCATACTCCTGCGAGAACACTGGAACTAGCAGAAGACGAACCTGCGAGGTCTGCTAACAGAAAGAATTGCACAGGATATTTCCATCATTTCGAGCCAAAATCCCGCGTCTGTGCACGCATCCTTTTTTTGTAAGAATCATTATAAATTCAGAGAGTGCAGAACACGAGTCCGTAGAAGCGCGGACCACAGGTTCAGTGATCTGAAGGTTGTCTTCCGAAAAGGTTGTCCCAAATAAGGCGATACGCCGCGCGTTGAAGATTATGAAGGATGCGGGTTTCGAGATTTCGGATAGCCTAAAAGTCTTTGTCGATCCCAAGTTGTCATTCATGGGGTACTCAACGAAGAGAGACGGCGGCGACGTCATTGTGATTTCAGGTAGAGCGTTAGCGTCCAGCGTGGTTGAGGGACTGCTAGTACATGAAATGTCTCATATCTACAGAATCAACACGAACCATCCATCTCACAATCATGAATTGTTGAACAGGGTTGAAAAGTCCGTTTTGGAGAAAAGCCATTTGACCAAAGACTATCAGATCGCAGTCATTCAACAGGCAATCAATCATGTGCAAGACTTGTACGCTGACGATGTGGCCTTTCGAGCTTTCAGCCTTAGTGGGTCATTTACTCTTGACGAAGCTTTCAATTTCTTTTTGACCTGGATAAATGACAAACCCTTAGACTCCAGAAGCGTCAAGAGTGTGTGGCTGAACATAGGCATACTGGTGGACAACTGTTTTGCTCTGAGCAACATGATAAGGCACGGCGTACCAGACGTTAACGACCAAGCAGAAAACAAGGCTCAAAAATTCCTATCTCAAACGAACTCGCGGATGAAAGAAGGATTCGCCTACCTCAAAGACTTCATGACGAATCTAAAAGAAAATCCGACGGAGAAAGAATTTGAGGAAAACCTGACCGATTACTTGATGAAAATCGTGGAACTCGCAAACTGATTTGCCTCAACCTAACTAGCGTTGCCACGACAACTTGCGCCGGACACCGCGAAGAAAGGAGGACTTGCTTGTGCTAGACATTTACGCGCTTCAGGCGTAAGGTGTTCAGAAGCACTAAGAGTGTTAAACCGTCGTCGCCTGAGGCTACTGCAAACCACAACGGAGTCAAGCCGATCAGTCCCAGCGCACCCAAGACCACCTTAACGGCAATGGACGCAGCAATGTTCTGTTTTGCGATCTTGACGGTCTTATCGCTTAACTTTATCATGTATGGAATCTGGCTCAGCTTGTCTTTGACGAGAACAACGTCAGCAGACTCCAGAGCAACATCGACTCCCCTGCCTCCCATTGCAATGCCCACGTCAGCGGCTGCCAGCGCCGGAGCATCATTAACCCCGTCGCCCACCATTGCCACCTGTCCATGCTTGGCTCTTATCTGACTCAGAACTCTTAGCTTGTCTTCTGGAAGAAGCTCTGCATGGACCTCATTCATTCCAAGTCTCGCAGAGATTTCATTGGCGATCTCGGTCTTGTCTCCAGTCAGCATCGCCGTGTGGATACCAGCTCTCTTCAAAGCTTCTACTGTTTCAACAGCATCGTTTCGAACTTCATCAGTCACGCAGATGGTTGCCACGGCAGACCTGTCAATCGATACGCACATGAACGTGTGTTTATCGTTCTCGTAGAGCTCAGTTATCTGGTCACAGTTGCAGACGTTTTCTTCCATCAGTTCCATGTTTCCGACGGCCACGTGAGCATCACCAACGTAGCCGATGAGCCCCTTGCCTGGAACCTCCTTCACTTCCCTAACTTCCAGTTTACTTAAATCCAGGTTGCGCTCAGCTGCTTTTCTCACGATGGTCCGAGCAAGAGGATGGTGAGAATACTGTTCGAGGGCAGCAGCGTACATCAGGGCACGCGACCCTGCATGCTCAACGTCGTTCACGTTGTGCACTGTGGGCTCGCCGAAGGTCAGCGTTCCAGTCTTGTCGAAAACAACCGACTTGACCTTGGCCAATTTTTCGATGTAGACGCCGCCCTTGACGATCACTCCTTTTCTCGCGGCAATCGTTACTGCCGTGAAAATGGTTGCTGGAACCGAGATTATGAATGCGCTCGGGCATGAGATCACCAGAAGCGTTAAGGATCTGTAGAGCCAGGTTTCGAATGGCCCGCCAAAAACTCTGGGAAACACCAGCGCCGTCAGGACAGCTAAGGATATGACTATCGGGATGTAGATGCGGGCAAACTTGTCAACTAGTTTTTCGACGGATGCCTTTCTTTTCCTAGATTCGATAACAAGCTTGCCAATCCTTGAAGCCAAAGTGTCTTGAGACCCAGTCTTTACAAGGACCTTAAGAACACCGCTCAAGTTCAACGTGCCCGCGTAGACGCAATCATTGGCCGCCTTTGTCATGGGAACTGATTCCCCTGTGATGAGCGACTGATCAACAGAAGAGTTGCCATCAACCACAACCCCGTCGAGGGGGATCCTCTCGCCGGGCTTCAGAAGGACAATCATACCTGGCTGAACTTCCTTCACGCCGACGCTCGTCTCAGCGCCACCGACTAGCACTGTTGCCTTATCCGGCATAAACTGCGAAAGCCTCTCAATCGTTTTTCGAGCCCTGTCCTCGATAAAACCCTCAAAATATTCGGCTAACGCGTAAAGAAAAAGCACTGTCACAGCTTCGAAGAGAAAACCCAGATAAGCAGCGCCAAACGCGGCTGCTGACATTAGAAACTCGACCGAGAACCTCTTCTCGGCAACCAGCTCTTTTAACGCTAAGAGCCCTACGAACACGCCTGCGCTAATGATTGCCAAATAGTACGTTATCCTTGACATCGTTGCAGGCTCGTTGAGCAAAGGCAAGCTGAAGCCCAACGGAATTCCATGAAACAAGAGATCAAGCAAAGTCGTTGCTAGCATAGTCAGACCCAAGGCTACAGCGAGCAACATCCACTTCTGTCTGTTCGTTCCTTTGTAAGCCTCTGTCTGCTCTTCGTCCCTGCAAGCCATATGCTGTCAGCCTTAAGTCATGAATGCGCAGTTTGCGATATTAATCTAGTGCTGACAAATACGAGCGAAATATTAATAAGGCAATAGTCTCATGATGCTAAGTTAATATTGCAGGCGTGAAAAACATGACCGTGATCAGCATTACGCTTCCAAACGACCTTCTCATCAGGTTCGACGACTTCATGAAGGCGCGAGGTTACTACAGTCGGTCAGAAGCCTTTCGAGACGCCGTGAGAAACTTGATTGCTGAGGCTGACATTGCAAGAGTGGAAACCGGCGCTGTGGCTGCAACGATAATGATCACCTCTGACTACGCGAGAAGAGATGTTGACCTAAGAATGACTGAAGTCAGACATGAATTTGACGACGTAGTGGTGGAAAACGTCCACAGACACATCGACGACAAATATTGCCTAGAAATCTTCATAGCGCAAGGGAAAAACGAGAGAATACTTGACCTGATCGGAAGAGTAAGAGGAATGCGCGGCATTCAGCAGGTCAAAGCCATGTTCATGTCCTTATAGTTATAGCCGCAGTGTAGAGCGCGCGCTCGAGATCGAACACCTTATATAATGATTAAACCATCCAAGCGTAAAATGGGGTTTCTGTTATGACTTGCATTGTTGGAGTAGTCTGCAAAGACGGGATAGTGATAGTTGGTGACAAGAAGGTGAAGGCTGGCGAGATGACTTACTATGAGGATAAGATAATCTCGGTTGAGAAGTATGAGAACCTGGTGGTGGCCGCTGCTGGGTTCTTGGATATACGTGAGAAGTTTGTCCAAGACATAAGAAACTTGCACCTCCTAGAGAAAAAGGGTTTGGTCAAGAAAGACCCGTCAAGAGGATTCGTTGGGCTGACTGAGGATGTTGCTCACAGAATATACGAGATCTACGGTCCTCGCTACAAGGCTGAGGGGTTTGACTACGAGTCTGAGGCTTTTGAAGCCCTTGTGTGTCATAAGCCCAAGTTGGCTCAGCCGTTCTTGTACTGCGTCGATGCAGTGGGAACATCAAGCAGGGTTAACGACTACAAGGTCATAGGAACTGGGGCACAATACGCCTACGTTTTCATCAAACCATCCTATTCCAACAAATCAGCTATGAACGACATGGCAGTTATCGTCACGTTTATCATTCGCCTGATAGACGAGTGCAAAATAGACGATTCGATCGGAGCAGACGAAGATGGCAAGGTTCAAATCTGGAAGTTCCCGAACAGCGCTGATCCATACGAGGTCGACGGTTCAGAGCTCAAGAAGCTCTTGGATGATGCTGAAAACCGGTTAAAGAAGTTCAGCAATTTCCTGATTCTGGGAAAAATGCGCTCCTGAAAAAGCTCTGCCAAACTCGGGTTGCTTAGAAGGTGCCCTTTGAAGGAAATGCTTCTTTCACGAAGCTGTACGTTTTTTCTCCTTTTCTCAACAATCTAAACAGTTCTCTATTCGTGATTTTCGAAATTATCTCGTCCTCTATCATGTGATGGTCGCTGAACGACAGAATTCCATCTGGCTTCAACACACGGCTGAGTTCTTCCAACACGCCATTCGGATCCACTAAGTCGTGAAACGTATCATACAGCAAAACCACCTCTATGCTCCCGTCTGGCAACCCAGTCTTGCGGTCGGAGAGAATCGTTTCTATGTTTTTGAGGCCGTTCTTTTCCGAAATTTTCTTAACGCTCTCAACCGCAAGCCGGTGAATGTCCAAAGCATAAACCTTTCCGGACTCTCGAACAATCTCAGAAACAGCTTTCACATAGCTGCCTGGTCCACAACCATAATCAAGCACGCGAAAGCCTTCTCTTATCCCTGCTTCCTTCACAATGTCGCTGCGCGGTCTCAGGAAATCCCGTATCCTGAAAGTGAAAGCCATAGCCTTGAAACCAGAGTCGGACATTAGGCTCATGACCTTGACAAGCGTGAATGAATATAAGCGTTTCAGCAGCGCGCGCTCTTAGTGCTGTGAACCTTGCTGGCCTTTCTTTCTCTTGATAAGCAACGCCACGATTGCCACGAGGATCGCGGCCAAGACCCCGAGGATCAGGTAATGCGACACACCGGCAACCTCTCGCCAATTTGCGCCTACGTATATGCCAATGTAGATTAGAAAGGCGTCCCAGACTAGGCACCCACATGCTGTGTATGCGACAAACTTGCGAAGCTGCATCTTCACTGCTCCTGCTGGAAATGACACTAGGGTTCTGAACCCGGGGATCATGCGGCCCAGAAACACAACGAGCGAGCCATACTTGTTGAACCACTTCTCAACAGTCTCTAAGCGTGCCGTGCTAAAAAAGACCCTGTCCAGCATTCTCCGTTGCGTCAACAGGTTTATTCCTTTCATTCCGATGTAGTAGTCAACCAGCGAACCCATAATTCCTGCAAGAGTTGATATCAGGATAGTTATCCACAGGTTGAGCTGGCCCAAGGAAACAAGGTAACCCGCGAATGGAAGTATCACTTCGCTTGGAATAGGCAGAGAACTGGCCTCGAGTAACATCAACAAGAAGATTCCGGCATAACCCCACGAAGAGACGGTGGAAGTGGCGTCTTGAGTGAGCGTGACGAGGGCTCTCAACAGTAAATCGAGCGGTGTGCCCGTGAACGGGCCGCCTTCGATTAAGGTATCTTCAAGAGTACCCAGCAGAACGATTAGAACCAACACAGCGACTATTGCTAGAATCAACAGCTGCGGTGCTTTTCTTCTTAATCTTTGAAGACATTGTCGTGACGTCAACGGCATCCCTTTGGCCAAAGCAGAGACTGCATGTTAGTTTATCACATTTACCTCACTAAAACAAGTTAGTAAACATATACTCTTCTCATCGCAGCGCACGCAGTGAACATCTCGTCGTCAGCCTGTTGCTAATTCCTTCGGCTCTTTCCTTCTTGGTTGACGCATTCGATTGATGGAAGTTTGCTAAACCGCTCCTTCTTTAAAGGGAACTGCTTAATTAGGAACAAGCGCGCAAGTTGTTGCGCGTGGAGGGCACCCGTTGAAGATTGGCTTCTTTGTCTATGAGTATCCGCCACAGCTCGTAGGCGGGCTTGGAACTTATGCTGAGTACATAACTCATGAGTTTATTGAAATGGGCCATGATGTGGCCGTTTTCACTCTAAACACGGGAGAATTGAAGACACGTGAGATCATGAAAGGGGTAGAAGTTCATCGTCCCATGATTGCCGACGCAAGCAACGTCTTCCCGATGTTCGTCACGAATGACTTGGTGAAATGGGGAACCAATATCCGGTTTTTCAGCGACATCTTCATGTACAACGTTCTGAGCGCCACGAAATTCATCAATGGACTCATTAAGAAAGAAGGTAGCAAATTCGACATCGTGTGCGTTCACGACTGGCTGAGCAGCATCGCTGGCATAATAACCAAGAATGAAACGAAAATCCCCGTGGTCTTTCATGTCCACAGCACCGAATGGGGAAGAAGCGGAGGACAGGGCTCTGAAGTGGTCTCTCACTTTGAGCAGGCAACGGCACAACTGGCCGATCACATAATAACCGTAAGCTACGCGATGCACGACGACCTTACTCGCCACGGTTGGAACGAACCCAAGATCAGCGTTGTCTGGAACGGTGTCGACGAAGAACGCTACAAGCCCAAAAACTGCAGTCAAGAAGCAATCGATGGGTTAAGAGAAAAGTATGGAGTTCCAAAGGATTGGAACCTGCTGCTGTTCGTCGGCAGACTCACATGGGTCAAAAGCGTCAGGAACTTAGTGCAGGCTATTCCGATGGTTCTGAACGAGTACCCGAAAACCAAGCTTGTCATCTTGGGCAGAGGGGAGGAACAAAAGGACATACTGGAGATGGCGGCCAGGCTTGGAATCGGAGAGAACGTTATCTGCCGCTTCGAATTTGTTCCAGAAGATGAAAGAATACTGCACTATGCAGCTGCCGACCTCTGCGTTTTTCCCTCCGTGTACGAACCGTTCGGCATCGTGAGCCTTGAAGCCATGGCCATGGAGAAACCCATAGTGGTCGGCGCGCACGGGGTGGTGGGGTTCAGAGAACAGGTCATCCCTTCTGGTCCCAATCAAACTGGAATGCACGTAAACGGTGAAGAGCCAACCGACATAGCTTGGGGAATAAAAGAGACGCTGGAGGACCCACAGAGAGCAAAAACATGGGGCCGGAATGGACGTAAGAGAGTTCTTGAATTCTTCACTTGGAGAAAGGTTGCAGAACAAACGATCGACATATACAAGTCGGTTATTGGTAACAAGAGCTAGACTAGCCCTCCTGTCATGCGCGCGACGCCATAGAGAGAAAAGCAGTTTGTTATGTATCGGTCAGCTGTACAAGTTCTTTGATGTTATGTATCTCGATCAGATTGCTCGAATGCGGGTTGGAGGTTCTGAAGGCTGCAGTGAAAACAACTGTGTCTTGGTCGCGGACAAGGCCCATTGTTTGAAGCTTGTTTGCTGCGGCCAGAATTCGGTCGTCTTCTTTGAGGTAGTCAAAGTGCACTGGGTAGACGCCGTAGGAGAGTTCAAGTTGTTTCTTGACGCGGTTGTCAGGCGTGACGGCGACGATTTGTTGTGGGATCTTAAACCTTGAGATCATTCGAGCAGTGTAGCCTGACCTAGTCAGCGTGACGACTTTGTGCACAGGCATTTCTTGGCATATCCTTTGAACCGCCTTGCTTACAGTGTCCGAGATGTTGATGAACCCCTCGTCTTCGACGTGACTTTTGACTGCTTTTTCAGTTTCTTTCGCTATTCTGGACATCATCAGGACAGATTCCACAGGGTACTGCCCCACCGCTGTCTCTCCTGAAAGCATCGTTACCTCTGTCCCATCAAGTATTGCGTTGGCGACATCGCTGACTTCGGCTCTGGTTGGGATCGGCTGGTGCGTCATGGATTCTAGCATTTCCGTCGCTGTTACGACGATTTTTCCTCTCTGATTGCATTTTCTGATTATTGATTTCTGAACGTGCGGGACCTTTTCAGGTTCTATTTCAACGCCTAGGTCGCCTCTTGCCACCATGATTCCGTCTGAGGCGTCAAGGATCTCATTGAATTTGTCGACACCTTCAGAATTCTCGATCTTGGCGATGATTGCATCCTTAAAACCGTTGGCCTCTTTCTTCAGGTTAGTGATGTCTTGGGCACTTCTTGTGAACGAGAGAGCAATGAATTCGACATCGTTCTCTTTTGCAAAATCTATTATTTGTAAGTCTTTTTTTGAGAGAGTTGGGACTGCGAGCTTCTTGTTCGGGATGTTGACTCCCTTTCCATCATCTATTTCGCCGCTTGTTTTTGCAAGCAGCTTCAAGACTTCTCCGTGTTTTTCCACGACCTGCGTTCTCAGCCTACCGTTGTCCACAAGAACAGTGTCTCCGACATCTACATCCTCATAGATGTCGCTGTTGAAGCCTATCCTCTTACCCTTGCCCAGTTCGAAAACGTCTCCCGCATTGACGATTTTCTTAACCTTCGCTCTGAGCCTTATCTCAGGCCCTTTTAAGTCGACAATTGTGGGAATGTCTGCTACTTCTCGCAGACGGCTAACCATTATGCCGTATTGCTCAAGTGTCCCATAAGCCGTGTTTATTCTAGCACCGTTCATTCCTGCACGGTACATTCTCCTGAGCGTATCTCGCGAAATGCTAGCTGGACCGATCGTGCAGATGATCTTGGTTTTCTTCACTTACTCATTCTCCCATGTCCAGTTCAAGGGGACCGCTGCGAATTTCACAATGAACAAGAGCGGTAAGTTCTATTTAGAAGATTGTATTAGCTCGTATGGAGGAAGCCTCAGATGATCTGCAATCTGTTTGTCTTTAGACATGCAGAAACGACTGACAATAGCCGTGGAATATTCTCGGGCTGGCGCGACCCAGTGCTCACTTTGAAAGGGTTTTCGCAGGCACGAGAGATTGCAGAGCAGCTTGGGAGAGACAGGATTGACTATGCGTTTACCTCACACCTCAAAAGAGCTCGAAAAACTCTTGAAATAGTCCTTGAAAAGCATCCTGCTATTCCTGTTTTTACGGATGACCGCCTCATCGAACGTTGCTACGGCCTGCTTCAGGGCAAGAGCAAGAGAAAGGTTGCCCTGGAAAGGCCTGAATGGTTTGCTCAAATTCACAGGGGCTACGATTTTCCACCGCCAGAGGGAGAAAGTCTGAAGATGGTTGAAAATCGAACGTTGCCCTTCTTATTGCAGCTTGAAGAATGGCTCCGACAGAACCCTGGTAACGTGGCAATCTCATGTCACGGTAACTCTCTGCGCCCAATTCGTCGAGTCTTCGAGCACCTAAGCTTAAAACAGATGCTTCAGATCGAGAACCCTCAAGACCGTGCAATGGCCTACGCGCTTCATGTGCACAGTATCAGTATTGAAAGCAGCAGAAAGAGCACCGCTAGACTGGATTGGCCAGGCATATCTGTTCCGCGACAAGTGAAATTGGCAACAGATCAGCGAAACCCGTTGAAGAGATATTACTAATTCTAAAATGGAAGCGCTGGATCAGTGGTTCAAATACTCCTCTAACTACTTCGTCGAACCTCTTGCCGCTTGAGAACGTGAAGTTAACTCTTGCGATTGGCAAAACCTACGCCCTTACTGTTCTTTTTTCTGTCGCATCGGCGTATGAAACGTGGATGAGTGTTTGAGTTCTACACTTGTTAGGGAATGTTTATTAAGTCGCAAGATACACGTCACGGGCAAGGTTTAACGGTGAAACAAGAATGAAGAAAACCATGCCTTCAAGAAACAAGAAGAAGCAAAAAGGCGGGGACACGCAGAATCCACGGGTTCTCACAGAAGCTGTAAAAGTTCTGAGAACAGTAGGGCCTCAAGAAGCCTTCTATTTCTACGAAGCTGTTGGAAAACCAACAGGCGAAGTTGCAAGAAACCTCTCTGATTTTCTCGACAGGGTCAAGTCCGTCAAGTCAGAGAGTCTTATGTTCCATCTTCAGAGAAGAGACTTTCAAAACTGGGTCGAGAAAATTCTCGGCGACTCCAAACTTGCCGAGGAACTAGGAAGGATCTCTCCTTCAAACAGCAATGACATCCGAGGGAAGATTCATGAAACCGTCGAGAATCGCGTGAGAGAACTAAGAGAATCATCTGCAGAGATCTCGGTTGTCGAGAACTCCGCTGTCCTTCTGCCTTACCCTTAGAATTTGCCATTTTCTATATCGAGCCCATGCACAGGGCTCTTTTTTGTTGCATTAGTGTTTAGATTTCAGTTACTTCTCTGCCCACTTCGAAAAAACAACGTTCCATAGCTACTTTCGAGTCAGTATTCCTGCAACGTGATTTGTCCTTCACCCAAACTGTGGCACCAGTCTCTAGACGGATAAGCCGCACCTGTTATTGCCCATTCAGCAGTTCCAGCATGGCGCGAACATCTATCGTTGGGAGGTAGCAGACGTGGCTTCGGCAGACAAACGCCGTTGCCTTGTCTCCTTGACCGTGCAGGCTCTCTGTGAATTTGGCAATGTCAGTTATTTCTTGAGACTTCTCGGCTGAGGAGCGGAGTATCACGACTTTTCTGGGAAGAAACTTGCTCCGAAGAGTTTGCAGCATCCTAGCCGTGTCGTCTTTCTTCGGATCCCCCACAACTACTACTTCACTTGAGGGCCCCAGTGCGAAATCAAGAACGCTCATTAGTTGCGTATGCGCAGAGGGATCCCTTATCACCTCCGTTGAGAAGGTACGCATTAACTGTGCTGCTTTCTCTTCAAACCGTGTTTCGCCCGTCATTCGCGCTAGGTAGATCAAATCCAAGGCTGCAGCAGAATTGCCTGATGGATAAGCGCCATCATAGATCCCTTTGCTTCTCAAAAGAGCTGCCTCCGAATAGTCGGCAGTCTGGTAGAAGCCTCCACGTTCTTTGTCCCAGAAGTGCGCAAGCATTTTGTCTGCAAGGTTGATGGCGTACCGGAGGTATTTCGTTTCAAAGACCGCTTCGTAAAGTTCTATGAGCCCCCAAGTAAAGAAAGCATAATCGTCCAAGAAACCGTCTATACTTGTTTCTCCTTCTCGGTAACGGTGAAGGAGCTTGCCCTCTGCGTCGCATAAGTTTCCGATTATGAAGTTAGCGGCCTTTCTCGCTGCTGCCGAGTATTCGGGCTCGTCGAAAACCTGGCTAGCCTTTGCCAAAGCCACGATCATTAAGCCGTTCCAGTCGGTGAGAATCTTGTCGTCTTTGCTTGGATGAACGCGTTTCTGGCGAACGGCAAGAAGCTTCCGCCGGGCCTCTTCGATTAGTTTCTGAAGCTTTTCTGGCGAAAAGTGCAAGTCTACTGCTAGTTCAGCAGGCGGTTTTCTCATGTAGAGAACATTCTTTCCAGTCTTCTTGCCAGTTGTCGCTTCAACAAAGTTGCCTTCTTCTTCCATGCCGAAGACCTTTTTGACGAGTTCCGATTCGTCTTCAGACAACGCTTGCCTGATTTCTCGTTCAGTCCAAACGTAGAATTTTCCCTCCTCACCTTCGCTGTCAGCATCTTCAGCCGAATAGAAGCCGCCGCTTGGGTCGGTCAGGTTACGCAGGACGTATGCGATTACTTCGCTAGCTGTCTGTCTGTAATCTTCTTTTCCTGTTGCCTGATAAGCTTCAGTGTAAGCTATAACGAGCATCGCTTGGTCGTAGAGCATTTTCTCAAAGTGGGGGACAAGCCATTTCGCATCTGTGGAATAGCGGTGAAAGCCAAAGCCTAAGTGGTCGTAGATGCCTCCCCGCCGCATGGCGTCGAGGGTTTTCTCAACGATTTGCAGGGCTTTGTCGTGTCGAGTTCGCTTCCAGTATCTTAGAAGGAAGCTCAGGTTGTGTGGTGAAGGAAATTTCGGTGCGGTCCCGAAGCCGCCGTTGCTTTCGTCAAAGTTCTCTGCAAGGTGCAAGTATGCTTCGTCCAGGGTAGATTCAGCGAGTTCTTCAGTTGGCTGCAGGCTTCTTGATTCATTTTCTCTGCCTTTGAGAAGCGTTGTGATCTTCTCTGCAGAGTCGATGAGTTCGTTTCTTTTCGTCGCCCAGAGTTGCTTGATCTGCGGTACAAGTTGTTTCATTCCGAACTGCCCGAACCTGTTTTCTTTGGGGATGTATGTCGCTGCGAAGAACGGCTTCTTGTCCGCGGTCATGATTATGTGCAGAGGCCATCCGCCTGTTCCCGTGATCGCTTGGCAAACTTTCATGTAGGCAGCGTCCAAGTCTGGTCTTTCTTCGCGGTCCACTTTTATGCACACAAAAGTGTCGTTGAGCATTCTGGCGACTTCTGGGTCTTCAAATGATTCTTTCTCCATCACGTGGCACCAGTGGCATGCTGAGTAGCCGATGGACAAGAAGACCGGTTTGTCTTCTGCGCTGGCCTTTTGAAAGGCTTCAGCACCCCAAGGATACCAATCCACCGGATTGTGGGCATGCTGCAAAAGGTAAGGGCTCTTCTCAAAGATCAGCCTGTTAGACGTTGAATCGTTTCCAGTGGTCATCGTCAACGCTATCCTGTGTACTCAGAACGGGGGGACAAAGTAACCTATTCATTAGGAGCGGTTTTGAGCAGTCTGTATGCTTGTTCCTCAATCTCGGCTATTTCCACCAGACTGTTCGATGCTTCCTGCCTGTTCTGCTTCAGAGCTGCCTCACAAAGTTTTTGAATCTTCTGTCCGGATCGTCTGAAGAGAGCCGATGCCTCAGTCCAAACGTCTACGCTGTACTTGGCTCCTAGAACGTTGAGCACGTCTACTTGCCAGAACCGCATTCCATGACTGTTTTCGAAAGTCTTAGGCAGCATCGGAGGGGTTGTCGCATAAGTGGCCATATGCTCAAAGCACTTCTTGTTATCCCATTCAAGAATCTCATCGGCAAGCTTGCGCATTGCAGGAATGCCAAACAGCTTCACAGGTGGGTTCAAGAACCGTTCAGCCTTGTAGCAGAAACCCTTCTCGGCAACTTCGAACTCAGACGGCAATCTTTCAGGCAAGTCAAACTTCCTTATCGTGTTTCTCTTACTCATCCCAGGAACATTGACGTCCAAAGACGTCTCAAACTCATCGTATGGTACCCGCTGGACACCTTCACGGCTACAATCATGCACGAAGACGACGCGTTCCTCATCATCGTATCCAACGACGAGAACATAATGAATAGGAACGTGTAGCTTCTTGTACAGATCTGGGTAATAATGCAGATAGTACATGTCAAGAGCTCCGACCACAACGGGCTGCCCACCGTCAATGAACTCCTTCAGCTTCGTAAACGTGTTCCTGAACGTCTTCCCTTCGATGACAGTCTCCTCGAAGCCAATAATTCTGGCGAGATCTTTCATCAAGTATCTGGGGTTGGCACCCCAAAACACCAGGCAGGGCGGGTCAGCCCTCTTGAAGCGAAGATACGTAAAACCCGCCATACCACCAACAACAGAAAGCAAGAAATCAGCATAGTGCGCTCCCCTCCAGGAAACGAGATCTTCCAACCCGTTAACATAGCACGTGGATTCGCACACTCTATGCGGTAAAATGTGCAGCTTTTTCACACGACCCACCCAATTCCATTGAGCAGAAGCTGAACAAGCAGAGGCCCAAAATAAATAGCTACCGTGACAATGCTCAGCTGCGCAGTCACCTAAGAACACTACTGCACCGTTTCGTACCTTTCCCCAGAGCGCCTCACTAGGCTTTGCTGAAACGGGGACGATAGATGAATTGCGGGAGAAGCGTCCACATGGCGGCCAATTCTCACCGGTTGATAAGGATTGGCTATTTGCCGGCTATTTGGACATCTTCAAATCTGATGTGAGGTGTTATGCATCTGCCGGAGATTTGGGCTTTGTCGGAGATGCCGGAGATTTGATTGAACAGACCGCTTGTTTTGTGACCTTTCGTGTCTTGGCTGTCGAGGAGGAATCCGTTGATCTGGCCGCCTTTCAGCGGTGTTGCGAGTTCTCCTTTCTTGATGAGGTACGCGTTTCTAATCTCCGAACCGAAAGAGGTGGTGACAGAATCGGAACCACCACTGGACAGTTGTTCCAGGTAGATCCCTTCCTTCGTCGTTTCGATCATCTCGTCTAAACTCATGTCTCCGGGTTCGACGCGAATATTCGTCGGCTGCACAGAAGGTAGCATTGCGTACTTGAGGTCAACTCTTGTGAATGCAAGTGAAAACGCTGGGAGCTTTTGGCCGTTCCCAGTTGAGTTAACGTTAAAAACGGCCGCATACATTGCGTCGTAGAGAAAACTGTTGTGTATTCCCTTTTCGATGAGGGTCGTTCTTGATTGGGGTGTTCCCTCGTCGTCGAAGTTCGAGGACCCAAGGGCGTAATCGAAGACTCCATCATCGTGGACGGTGAGTTCCTTAGAGCCTACTTGTTCTCCTTTTTTGAACCTGGAGATTCCTCTGAAAACGGAGGATCCGAGACAGTGAAAGCCCACGGTGCTAGGGAGTATGTTTCCGAGGATTTGAGGATGAAAGATAACTGCTGTCTTCAAGGTTTTTGGAACCTTCGCCTTCAGGGCGTCTTCAGCAAGCTTCACCCATTTTGGAATCTCCTCGCTCAGGTGCAAGTCGTCCGCTTTTCTGACAATATGCATTGGCCAATATTCTGCAAGCTTTCCTTCGTGTTCCGCTTTCAGCGCTAGCTCGATGTAGAAGAAGGTTTCTCTTTTCTCCGCGTGCACTCCCTCGCTGTTGCGGATCACGGTTGACACGTTGTAGGTTCGAACCTTCCCGAACGTTGGCAGAACCGTTTTTGACTTTCTTAGGAGTGAAATCAGCTCCTCAGTCTTGTCTTTGACGACTGTCTCGGCGTCTGCAGTAATCCTGGGATCAGCGACCTTCGCTGTCGGATACTTTGCAGGTTTTGGCAGTGTGTAACCTGGGTATTCAGTGATTCTGGCTCCGATGGAAGCAGTCTCTAGACATCTCTTTATGTGCGCGGGTCGCAGGGAATTTCCACTTCCGATACCGATTCCGACTTTCTTGCCCTTTGGTTTTATTACTCTGACAGCGTAGCCCGAGTTTGTTATCGGACCCCTTACAGTTTCGACGTCGAAGTTGCGGAGTTGAACATCGTATTCTTCGGCGGTTTCAACGTAGATGTCCCATTGGTCTATGCGTTCTTCTCTCAGAATTTTCTGGATCGAGTTGATTTCGCTCATCCTTGGCCCACCACTGCTTCGGCTCTGATGTAAACGCCGCCGTCTCCGACCGGTACCATATCTTCGTAACCTTTGCCGCAGGTTCCCTGCTCCATGTCAAACTGTTCCTTCTTTCCTACGGCGTCTATTGACGCGATGAAATCAGGAACGTTTTCGGTCAGCGTAAGCATTGAAAGAACTCTGCTCACTCTTCCTTTTTCTATCACGTAGCCTTTTTTGGACTTCAGCTCCATTCCGCCTGCAAGCGGGTCCTCCATTCCTGAAAAAGAGTGCGCGAACATAACGCCGTGGTCGATCTCTTCTACCATCTCGTCAAGGCTGTAGTCGCCTGGCTCAACGTACGTGTTAGTCATGCGAACAAAGAGTTTGCGGAGAAAGCTTTCTCTTCTTCCGTTCCCCGTTGGCTCAGCCTTCATCAACGATGCTGAGTATCTCTCGTGCAGAAAACCCTTGAGAATGCCGCTCTTCAAGATGTAGTTCTTCTTGCTTCTCACCCCTTCATCGTCAAAAAGGAAGGAGCCGTTTCCGCCCGGAAGCGTTCCATCATCACAGATGTTCAGTTTCTCGAATCCGAGGCGCTTACCAAAATACGGCACCAGATACGACCTTTTCCTAACAATTTGATCAGCTTCACAACCATGTCCAAAGGATTCGTGCGCAAACGTCCCCGTCATCCCTGGGTCAAGAATCACCTTGAAATGTCCTGAGGGCGGAGCGGAAGCCTTCAAGAGGCTGATCGAACTGTCCACAGTTTCCTTCACAGACTTTTCTTCCAAGTCCTTCACAGTTTCAAACCCCGCAGTTCCTCCACAGGACAGATAATCATAATCCATCTTGCCCGATTCTCTGACGATCGGTAAGATTTGAAGAGATATCCGCGGAACGACCTGCCGCAACAAGCTGCCTTCGGTGTTTGCAAAAACCCTCTCCAACACGGTGTCCGAGTAGTGGACTCTTGCGTTAACGACCCTCTTGTCGTGGCTCACGACCTCACAGTGAAGCCTTCGAACGTGCTTGAGCTTCTCTTCAACATCCACTTCAGAAGGGCTGATCTTTACGTTCAACTCTTCATCCAGTTTCCAAGGCCTGAGTTCCTGCAGTTTGACGGAATTCCTAGACAGCGGTTCGAACCGGGCAAGTTTCCTCGCCATTTTCACCACGTTTGCTGCAGAAAGATCGTAAGTGCTTGTCTCTCTCCATTGTCCCAGTTTGTAAGCTCTGAGGACAACGCCCTGAAAAGCCGCAGGCGTCGAAACGCGTTCCTCAGCATTATCTTTAGCCACAGAGACACCTTCAGCTTTTTCACAGAGTACGTCCGCGTATTCAACGTCTTTTCCTATCGCCTCAACTGCCTTGACTGACAGTTCCTTTGCCTGGTCAGAAGAGTTCTTATCCACAGTAAGGCCTCCCCGAGACTATACACGATGGTGAATTTAATGAAATACGAGATATCACTCGGATATGCTGAGGCACTCTAACCCATCTCCCTTCTCACCGCACATTATTAGCTCTTGATTGAAAATGTTCAGCTATTAAACTTTAATTACCTCTGAGAAGGCTATATTGACCTCTCTTGGAAGCCTCAATCACATGAGCGCTCTCATCAGCAGATACTCGGCGCTGTCAATTATAGTTCTAAGCATAGCGTTGGGCTTCTCTCTTCCGCAGATCGGAGTGATTTGGAAACCGTACCTGTCTGTCTTGCTGATGTTTTTGATGTTCTTCGTCACGCTAAGCATAGAACCGAACGAAATCGCACATGCAATGAGGAATTATCCAGTCATAGTTACGGGCTTGTTCGCAGTGTTCGTCCTAATGCCTCTGCTGGCGCTTTCCGCAAAACCCTTTACCTCATCCATCGTTTTCGCCGGGATCATCCTCGCACTCTGCTGCCCATCTGCGATCGTTTCTGCTTTCTGGGCCAAGGCTTTCAAAGGAGACGTCGCCACCGCCCTAGTCATGAGCATAACCACAAACCTGCTTTCGATAATCACGGTGCCTGCAACAATGCTGATTGCTATCGGCACATTCGTCAACATTGACGTTGCAAGCATGATGTTGAATCTGGCAGAAATAATCCTGGTTCCATTGATCGCCTCCTTCCTAGTGAGGAGATTTGTCCACCTTGACTGGAACAGAGTCGACCATTTCAGCTCTAAAGCGGAACTGTGCATACTCGCTCTCTTAGTTTGGGGGTCCGTAGCGCCAGGAGTAGAGTACGTAAGAGATAACGTTGCTGAGTTTGTACTCTTGAACGCTTTCATGCTTGGAATCCTTGCGCTTGCTTGGACGTTAACCCATTTTCTCACTAGGAGCTTCGGCCACAAGAAAGCAGTATCAATTGAGATCGCGACGACAGTGAAAAACGCAGCCCTCTCCCTAGTTGTGGGCCTTACGGCATTTGGCCCGCAGATACTCCCACCACTAATTGCAAACCTCATCGCGCAAAACCTGCTGCTCATTCCAGCAAAGGCGCTGACAAAAGAATGACCAAGCACGCGCAACGCTGGCTCCTGCACTGGCCAGAGACGAAAAGGAGATTGCCGGAGTACAATTTTTCAGTTCTGGGTTTTCACAATATACCTGATATTTCGCTAAGAACGGCATTAATTGATCAGTTGATTAACCAGACAGCGCACGCCTTTCAATTTGCTACAATTGACACTTCTTAGCGTTTTTCAAGTACTGCTCAACCATTTCTCATGAAATAGCGTGTGCTAGGATGCCTACTGTTCCTCAATCTCCAGATTTCTCATTGGCACCCAGCCTTTTGTTCCGTCTAGTTTTTCTGCCATTCCAAAGCCATTGACAACTTCATGAACAACCAATTCTTCTCCAACCTTGACACTTAACTCCATGGCATTGTAGTCTTTCTTGAACACTCCATTCGCGCCATCGATAGTGATATATTGCCTTGGAACCCAAGCCTTCTTGCTGTTTCCTTCGCACCAAACCCAATTTATCCAATCAGGATCTCCCTTGAATTCTTGACCAACTGTGACTTTTTCTCCTTTTCGGAAAATTATCGGATCAGGATACGGAGATTTGTACGCTCTCATTACTCTGTAATGTTCCGGTTTCGAAGTTATCGACCTACCTTTCATTCAATTCGCTATTCTTCAACTATTGATAATATGGTTTCATCGCGCGCTATCGCGCTCTCATGACCAAACGTGTGATGTCCGTTGAAGCTAAGGTTAGTTCGCCATTTTGATGACCGCAAGCTTTTCAACGTTGCGAACATCCTCGGCGCTTCTGACTGCAAGTCTCACACCTCTGCCCTCAGCGTACTTCTTTGCGTTGTCGATGATCTCCAGAACCGAAACAGGCAAATCGCTCTCACGTGCTGCCTTCACGGCCTTCTCACCTAAGGCGAAGGAGGCAACGAAGTAACCTTTGCAGGGTGTCATGTAGAGAATGGTTCGCTTCTCTCGCTTGAGCCGTAATCCCCACCCCGTTTTTTTACTTGCGAATCCCCATTCTATCGACAGAGGGGCAAACCTCGAAGCCATGAGGCTTTTCAACTCGCTCCAAAAGACGAACGTACTCCCAAGCGTTGCCGCTAAATCACGATCCCGTGGCTGTCTCGACTTGTCGTCAAAGGCGCTCAGTGCCATTCCTTACCTCCAAGGGTTTCTTGTCCGCATCAAAGTCAGCGCACTGGTTAATTAGCTGTGTGTCAAGGCAAAAATACCATGTCAAAAACCCCTTAGTTCCAGCTGTTTGGCAGATGTCATTGGTTGTGAAAGTCGTGATTGAGCCTATCAGGTAATGATATATGAAAGCTCTGCCACACGAATAAGCGATCCCTATGAAGTCCAAATTCACATACGCCGGAATAAGAGTAACGAATCTGGAAATGTCCATTGATTTTTACACGAAAGTGCTTGGCATGAAGGTTAAAGGTCGGGGCAAGATTGACCAAACCAAAGGCGAAACCGTCGGCCTCGAAAGCGAGAAAGACGGTTTTACCCTGGAACTCAACTACTACGAAAAAGACAGCCCGTTTAACGCGAAATACGTTGTGGGAGAAGGGTTAGACCATCTTGCCTTCAACGTGGACAATCTAGACAAGGCCTTGGAAGAAGCGAAAAGAGCAGGGTATAAGACTATCCTAGAAATCAAAGCAGACGGTAGCCGATGGGCCTACATAGAAGACCCAGACGGAATCTGGATCGAACTCTTCTAGAACCTTAAAGCGAACGGGAGCGCTAAGCAAGAATTCCCTCGAGACATCTTCACTTGCATGTGGAAACGGCGTTGAGCCGGAAACGCAAACCATCGCGTAGTCTGAAGGGCCGCCCGCTGTGAACAGCTATATATTTCAGAGTCTAAGAATCCTAGTGAGGTTCAACTTTGCCCCTTCCACTGGTTGAGCGATCTAAGGAAGAGATTGCCAAAGTTATTCGAAAGAAAGTTGAAGCTATAAACCGGGTCAGAGGGATTCGCCACCTCGATGTTCGAATAAGTGGGAAAAGACTTGACGTGGATGTTCACGCGTTCTTGGATAATGACCTCAAAAGCGAGGATATGCACGGGGTTGCTCTTGACATCGAAAGAGTTGTGAGAAACGAGTATCCCAATGCGCGGGTTTCAGTCGACACGGAACCTATTGGACCAGGCCAAAATGGTGTCTGGAAGGCCGTGAAGGATGCGGCGGAAGATGCACCGGGTTCAAGGGGAGTTCACAACATTCACATTCAAAGAATTGACGGAAAACTGTACGTCGACCTTCATCTGGAGGTAAGCGCGAACATGACAGTGAAAGAGGCGCACGATGTTGCTGAACAAGTCGAGGGCAAGATACGGATAACGAAGCCGGAAATATCAGAAGTAACAGTTCACATCGAATCGGCATCAGACCGCATCTCAAGAGAGTTGGCAGGGGTCGAAACCGAGCTGGAATCATACATTACGCATGTCGCGAAGCAATTTCCAGAAATCCGGAGTGTCTCGGGAATCAGAGTCCGCAAAGCTGGCGAGGGCATACACTTGACTCTTCAGTGTCGTTTCGAGCCTGAACTTGGCATAAAAAAAGCGCATGAAATCTCCAGCAAGCTTGAGAAAGCACTCAGAACTGCTTACCCTAAGATAACCAGGATAGACGTCCATGAAGAGCCGGCTTAACGCGTAGGCAGTGCTGTCAGACTCATAAGATTGTGACAGATCCTGCACGCATCAACAATTTGCCGCCCCTTGTCGGTTGTTTCCCATAGGCGGCCGACTTCAGCAACGTAGCCTGCTTCCTTCAGGTCAACGAGATATCTGTTGCATTGAGCGGAACTCAATTTTAACTTGTCAATCATCTTGGCTCTCGTGCTTCCATACTCCGCCATCCTCAGGATGCCCATGATAATGTCTTGGCGTCCCCTTCGTACAGGTCCACAAGGCACGGCATTCGTCGATGTTCCTCTTACGGTCTCCGTCTTCAAGGTCCACACTTCCTTACGACAAACTAGTCCTTCTGGTCAAATAGCTTTTGGTCGCCCAATAACGCACCAGTACCCGCGGTTGCGAAATGCCTATATCTGTCTCTAGTGGTAATGGAAGCTACAAACCCCATTATGCGCGATAGGTGGTCATGGTCGAGGCGGATTCAATAATACGGCAAATGAGAAAACAATCGATGCACGGAAAGACTGCTGGTCCATGTCCCCTGCGGATGCCTACCATTCCCTTGAAACCAATGAAAAGGGTCTGTCTGAACAAGAAGCTCAACGGCGTCTGGAGACATACGGATACAACGAGCTGGAAAGATCGAAATTCGGCTGGGCTCCGATTCTTATTAGACAATTCAGGAATCCAATATTCGTTATTCTAATCGCATGTGCCGCTGTATCATGGCTCTTCGCCACTATTGATCAGGCAATATCAATACTTTTGATGATTGTTATAGCCGTGGTCTTGGGCTTCGTCAACGAGTACAGAGCTGAGAAGACCGTTCGTGCCCTTCAGAAGCGTGTATCTATCAGGGCTGTCGTCATAAGAGACGGTAAGCCTTCCGAAATTGAATCGAGGCTTCTTGTTCCGGGTGACCTTGTCTCATTCTACGTGGGAGACATCGTCCCAGCTGACATCAGGATAGTGGAATCCACAGACCTTCACGTGAATGAGGCAACACTCACTGGAGAATCTTTTCCTGTTGAAAAGACCTCTGAAAGCCTCGATGTTCAGCACCCCACGCCTCAGCAGTTGACAAACTGCATGTTCATGGGCAGCGTGGTGGCAAACGGGAGCGGTCGAGGCATCGTCACGTCGACCGGAAAAAACTCGGAGTTCGGAGCCATATCCAGGAGCCTAATCCGAACCCACCCTGAAACACCATTTCAAAAGGGCGTGAGGGGTTATGGAAACATGCTTCTTACGCTTACCCTTGCGCTCGTATTGGGAATATTCGCAATTAACGCTGCCCTTGGTCATAACATGGTCAATTCTCTGCTCTTCTCTCTGGCAGTCGCCGTGGGGCTCGTACCCGAGCTGATGCCTGCCATCGTGACGATCAGCCTCTCTCAAGGGGCGAGGAATATGTCGAAGCTGAAGGTCATCGTGAAACGCCTAGTTTCGATAGAGGACTTCGGCAACATGGATGTCCTGTGCACTGACAAAACTGGGACGCTCACGGAGGGTAAGATCTCCTTAAAGGACTACTATTCGCCTAGTGAAGACAAAGATCCTAGGATCATCCCCTATTCGCTGCTCTGCAACACCGCGGTCCTAGGGGAAAAGATCACTGGCAACCCAATGGACGTGGCGATCTGGGAGTACGCCATCAAGAATGGCGGGCAAGAAGGTGTGACATCCTACTGTAGGATGGGCGAGATCCCATTTGACTACCAACGAAGAATGATGTCGGTGGTAGTTAGAAAGGACAGCGATTTCATCCTCATCACTAAGGGTGCCCCAGAATCAGTTCTCTCCAGATGTGACTACTCTGAGACTCTAGGTAAGAAGGAACCAATACGCGACGTTTCAGAGTCAATTCGCACCAAGTTCTCCGATCTTTCAATGCAGGGATACCGTGTATTAGCAATTGCATGTCGAAGCATAGAGCAGAAAAAAGCGTACACGGTTGAAGACGAGGCGAACTTGACGTTTCTTGGCCTCCTCGTATTCACTGACCCCGGTAAGCAAGATGCCCATCAAGCGATCACGAAGCTGAAGGAGATGGGAGTTGAAGTCAAGATACTCACAGGGGACAACGAGCTCGTGGCGAGAAAAATATGTGAGGAAGTAGATGTCCCCTGCAGAAAAATAGTGTCTGGCTCAGAATTGACGCAGATGAGCTCGACTGAAATTAGAAAGGTAGCAGAAGAGACCACAATTTTCGCTCGGATCACCCCAGAACAGAAGCTGGACATTATCAAAGCCCTAAAGGAGAACAAGCATGTGGTGGGCTTCATGGGCGACGGAGTGAATGATGCTCCAGCCCTCTACGAAGCAGACGTGGGCATATCAGTCGACACAGCGGTTGATGTCTCCAAAGACGCGGCGGACATTGTGCTTCTGGAAAAGGATTTGCCAGTGCTAGTAGACGGTATTAACGAGGGCAGAAAGATCTTCGGTAACACGATAAAGTATGTTCTGATGGGAACGAGTTCGAACTTTGGAAACATGTTCAGCGCCGCAGCAGCCTCTATCTTCCTTCCATTTCTCCCAATGTTGCCGATTCAGATACTCTTCATGAACCTTCTGTATGACATGTCGAACATGACGATACCGACTGACAACGTTGATGAAGAGTACACCAAAACGCCAAGGAAGTGGGACATAGGCTTCGTGCGCAAGTACACAATCTTCTTCGGGCCATTCAGTTCAGTCTATGACTTTCTTACCTACGGCATCATGCTTTTCGTCTTCGGATGTTGGGCCGGAACAGCTGCACCTGGTAACCACCTGGCAGCACTGTTCCAAAGTGCATGGTTCGTAGAATCATTCTGGACCGAAGTCTTGATCATGTTCGTCATCAGGACCAGGCGCATCCCGTTCCTCACAAGCCGTCCAGGGAAGTGGCTGGCAGGATTCATAATAGGGTTCGTCGCGTTCGGAACCATATTGCCATTCACACCTTTCGGCGGTTTCCTGGGAATGGTGCCGCTTCCAGCCGAATTCTGGGTTGTAGTCGCACTTATGACAGTTACCTATCTGTTTCTTGTGGATGCCGGAAAAGTGTTCTTCTACAAGATATGCAAGTTTTGAAGGAGGAAATTGTGCTGACTGTTGGCTTTTTCGCTTGGTGGGTGCGCGCGCCGAAATTTGTGCCGACTATTGACCTTTTTGCTTGGTGGGCCATCAGCATTTCCTGGAGCATTGCTTTTCTAATAGTAGCCGGCTTTTACCTCTATGGGAGCAGCAGAGCTAAGCGCAAAGAGGATACATGGGAAGAAAGCAAACGCGCGATGAATGATGAACATTCAGTCAAAGCGCGCACGTATAAAACTCAATGGAAAGCAACGGCACGAAGTTTAGCCAAAGACTTCATTTTCGTTTGGACCCTGCTGGGTCTTCTTATCTTCTACATCTTCTCAGTCCAGCTGGGCACAGGCACGCTGCCTGAGGTGGTTTTCGTGGCGGGCAACATCGTTGTGGAAGTTCTCTTAGTCTTTTACTTGCTTAGGAACAGGGATAAGATCCCCACTGAAGAACAGACGGAAACGCCAGGACAAGAATTGCATGCTGAAGCGCGCGCTCCAACTGAGAATTGAAACATGAAAACACAAGCCGTAGTGCTTATGGTTACGTACCGTCGGGAAGACCCGATGCACTTTTGAGCATTGTCTAGACAGTTGGTGGCGGCGGAGGAAGCGGCTGAGGCGGTTCTTCAGGACTCTTTTCTCTCCCGATCCGTGCTAGGACGACGGCGACGACGATGAGCAAAAGAAGCACAACTATGATGGGCAAGTATGGTTTGTAGTCTTCCCACAGACTGAGTGCTGGAGGAATAACCGTAGGAGGGGAAACGGTGCCTTCGGTCAACATCACGTAGGGCACGTCGACCGGTAGCTGAACGCTCTGGCTGAAGACTCCTCTGTAGAGCTCCGTGAGCCCGTAAACGTCAAGTGTTGAAGGATAAACAACCTCGTTCTTTGACGAAGTGTAATACATCAGCTCCGGCCCGTTCAACGTGCTGGATGAAGCGGCATGCCCCAGACCGAGCGCATGTCCAAACTCATGCATCACAACGTCCTTCACGAACAGGCTGTTCGCGTTTGCGGAGCTGGTTGTAACGTTAATAGTTATTGGGGGAATCGGCTCGTGCGTTGCCGGCTCATAATTATAAGTCGTCAGGCCGACGACGCTGGAACCCGGCGGCATCCTGTCTGGAGTAAACGTCACGAGCACGTCGTAATCCTGCGTCGCGTTGACGCTGCTAACGTAGAAAACATAGCTCACCGCCGGCAGCGAAGTGTCGTTAAACGTTTGAGTGTAGTTCCATATGCCTTTCATCCAATCGTCCAAAGCTTCGCGGACAGCAACAGCGTAGTCTAGCACACTCCACTGGTTCATTTCAACAAGAACCCTCAGAGGAAATCTGGTCCAGGTCCACCTAAACTCTTCAAGCTGAATAGAATTGGACGACTGAACCAGCGCCGACGTCCCCGCTGACGAGGCACAAGCAACAAGCAGGACTGCTAATAGCAAGAGGCACAAGACAGACTTCTCTTTGAAAAAGAATACCATCTGCATGCCCTCTTTCAGGTCAAAGGTCCCGCAGGGATTCTGTTTCCACCCGGATTCTTAAACATGTTCTCCCTGAAAACCTGAAAACCTCAAGACGCACGCGTCAGACTTGAAATCGGGCTCACAGTTAGCGCGTTGTCTTGTCTCCTTGTTATACGTGCGTTCTTGAACAGCCGGCACGGCTCCACAGCCCGTCTGAACAGCCTCACCGTTTTCAACAATGCATGTTGAGTGTATATGCAAAATGTATATGCTTTTTGTATATGCTTTCAGTTTCGAATTTTTGGCGAATTTAGAGGCTAGCCACCAGCGCTTCCAGAACATTGAAAAGTTACTACCCTGCCAGACCCTCTGCCAAGCTTTCGGGTATGTGCTCGACTTCGAACAGTCTTGTTCTGCGTCTTAACCTTTTCTTTCCAAATGGCTTATCAGGCTCTCGAAGATCAGTTTTCCGTCTCCGTACTCGGATGTCTGTTTCTGTCTGGTCCAGTCTGGCTGCTGCCACCAGTAGAAGGCTCTTTCAGGATGCGGCATTAGGCCGAACACTGTTCCCTCAGGGTTGCAAACGCCCACTATGTCATGAAACGAGCCGTTTGGGTTTGTCGGATAAGCACCTTCTGCGTACTCGCCGCTGCTGTTGCAGTAGCGAAAGACAAGCTGATCGTTCTCGTAAAGCCTCTCCAAGCACTGCCTCTCTTTTTCTCTTGCAAACATGAACCTGCCCTCACTGTGCGCGACTGGTACGCGGAGTACCTTTCCGCGGGGAATCTTTGACGTGAACACGCACTTTCCTCTGCTCTCATGCTTAACGCTGACCCATCTGCAGTTGTACCCCGGCGGAAGATTAGTGGCCAACGCTGCCTCAGGATATAGGCTGATTCCTTCAAAAGCCGGAAGCAACCCTGCCTCAACGAGCACCTGAAACCCGTTGCAGATGCCGAGGATCGGACGGTTTTCGTCCACAAAGACTTTTAACTCTTTGCCCAACTTGGACATTATCCACTTCGCCCATATGGCTCCAGCTCTAACATAGTCGCCGTAAGCGAAACCGCCTGGAAAAACCAGCGCATCATAGTCCAACATGCTTCGCCGCTTCACCATCTCGTTCGCATGCACAACTTCAGCTTGAACGCCCAGCGCCTCGAACGCCCGTTTCGTCTCAGCATCACAGTTCGTTCCGCCTACTCGCGAGACACAGATCCTGATCTCTTCTCGCTTCACAGCCTAAACCCTCTTGCTGAGCGTTCGCTTCCAACTCGCCGCCAGATCGTTGAGCAAAACGTCCACGACGACCTCGCCCGCTAACCCTGTGATACACAGTTTGGGAGACTTTGTAACGCTGCCAATCTCTGCAAAAACCCTGCCTCGCATTATGGTCTCAAAGCGTTCCTTCGCCTCTGCAGAGACTTCTACGAGGAAACGACTGTTCGACTCCGAGAACAGCAGAAAATCGTCACGGTTCAACTTCTGCGAAGGAACCTTCCTCAGATCCAGCACGATCCCGTACCCACCTGCAAAAGCCAATTCCGCTGCGCTGACAGCTAAACCTCCTTCAGAAAGGTCGTGACATGCTCTGACCAGTCCAGAATCAATCGCCTCGGTCACTGCGTCAAAGGTCTTCTTAGCCTGGTTCCTCCGCACTTTGGGCACGGTTCTTCCGAGAGCGCCGTTCATTCTGTAGTATTCTGAACCGCCGAGCTCTTTGAAGGTTCCTCCAACGATGTAGATCAAATCGCCTGGGGCCTTGACGTCCACAGACACTGCGGAACGAACATCAGGAACTATGCCTAGCGCCGTTATCAACAGCGTCGGAGTCACTGGGCCCAAGGGTGACTCGTTGTACAGGCTGTCCTTCCCCGAGATGAACGGCGTGCCGTATCCAAATGCGAAGTCATAACATGCCTCGCACGCTCTGACCAAGCTTCCAAGCCTCTCTGGCCGTTCAGGATTGCCCCATGTAAAGTTGTCAAGAAGGGCTATTCGTCTTCCGCCCACAGCCACGTTGTTTCGCACCGCTTCATCTATGACAGAAGCAGCCATCCAGTAAGTGTCTATTTTTCCGTAGTTAGGGTTCATGCCGCACGAGATTGCTACACCCTTCCAGCATTCATCCAAAGGTTTCAACACGGCAGCGTCGTTGGGACCGCCGTTCCTGCCCTGCAACGGCTTCAGCACCGTGTTCCCTTTCACTTCATGATCGTACGTTCGCACGACACTCTCTTTGCTCGCAATGTTGGGCGAAGAAAGAAGCTGCAAAACCGTTTCTGCGAGGTCTTCTCGTGTGGCAATTTCCGGCTCTTCCAAGTCTGCTACTCTGTATTTTGCCGTCTTAGTCATTCTAGGGGGCTCAAACAGGAATGCGATGTCCATTTCTGCAACTTCTAGGCCGTGAAAACTTAGTCGCAGTGTCTTGTTTGAGGTCAGCTTTCCGATAGCCGTGGCTTCAACGTCTTCATCTTCAAAGACAGCTAACAAACGGTCCAGGTTTTCAGGCGGCGTTGTTAGGAGCATTCTTTCTTGAGATTCTGAGACGTAGATTTCCCATGGGGCTAGGTCCACATGTTTCAGAGGAACTTTTCCAAGCTCCACCGCTGCGCCGCAGTTAAACTTTTTCGCGGTTTCGCCCACGGCAGAGGATAGACCACCACCGCCTAAGTCTGTGATCGCGGATGCCAACTCGAGGTCTCGAATTTTGATTATTGCCCTCTTGAGCTTTTCCTCCTCGATCGGGTTGGCTATCTGAACTGCTGGGCGAGAAATCTCCTCTGATTTTTCCGTCAGTTCGGCAGAGGCGAAGGTAACGCCGTGTATGCCGTCCCGGCCAGTTTTTCCGCCGGCCAAAACGATGACTTCATTCGCTTTTGCGTCTTTCCTAAACTTGTTGAGTGGAAGGAGCCCAATGCATCCGCAGTAGACCACAACATTCCCAACGTAGCTTTCATCGAAGTATATGGCGCCGTTGACCGTTGGAATTCCCATATTGTTACCGTAGCTTCCTATGCCAGCGACGACGCCCATGTACACGTATTTCGGATGTTTAACCCCGGCTGGGAGTTTCGCATAATCAAAATCCAGCGGTCCAAATCCCAAAACATCGGTGCACGCGATCGGGTCCGCCCAAACGCCTAGAATGTCCCGGATGACGCCGCCTGTTCCGGTTGCTGCCCCTCCGAAGGGCTCTACCGCAGATGGGTGATTGTGCGTTTCAACCTTGATTGCCACTCCGTAGCCCTTGTCGAAATCGACTATACCAGCATTATCTTCAAAAACAGAGAAGCACCAGGATGGGTTGATTTTCTCTACAACTTTGCCGATGTACTTTTTGAACAGGCTGTCGATTTCCTTCCCGCCGAATCTTATCTTACCCTTGAAAGTCTTGTGGAAACAGTGCTCTGACCACGTCTGGCCTATTGTCTGAAGTTCCACATCAGTCGGATTCCCTCTTTTTTTGGCGAAATACTGTTTGGCAAGATTCATTTCTTCCAGGTTCAGGCCGATGCCGAGTTCACGGCTTATCTCAACAAGCTGCTCGTTTGTTGCGTCGTGAAGATTGATTTCAAAGAGGGGAAAAGGGGTTTCTCTGCGGATGTAGAGGCTTGCAGTCATCGCTTTTCCTCAATTTTGACCGAGTAATTATCCTTCGTTGGATTTGCCAGAAGCCTCTTGCACATCTCTTCAGCTTTCGTTTTAGCTTCCTTCTTTGACCCAGCTTCAAGAGTTACGGTGTAGACTTTGCTGACATTTGCAGCTTCAATTTCATAGCCAAGCTCTTTCAATAACTGTGCGGTCGTCTCGCCTTCAGGGTCGCTGTGCCCAGGCTTCAAGCTCACCTCGATTCTCAGGCAGTATTTCATAGGCTAGGCTTGGACCGAAATGGATTTAAACGCTTTTGCCACCCTCAGAGCAAACTGCTAATCCAAAATGATTTTCTTACCCTTGTGCAGGACTCTGATTCCTCTGGAGCTCGTTACGTGGCCTATCTGTTCTGATTCTACTCCTGCTTTGTTCAAAGTGTCTAAGGCCTTGTCTGCTTCGGCTTTTTCCACTATGGCTGCGAATCCCCACCCCATGTTGAATGTTTTGAACATCTCCTTGTCCGTTATCGGGCTTTTCAGTTCGCTTGCGGTTTTTTGGACCAAGTCGAAGATTGGCTGCTGTTTGATGTTGTCAAATTCGAAGCCTATGGCTTGGGAAGGCTTTGCAAGGCGGCCAAACTTGAGGTATGCGTCGCCAGTGATGTGCACTGCAGCCTTGACTTCAAGTTTTTTTGTCAGTCTGAGAAATGGCTTGACGTATATTCTGGTCGGTTCCAAGACTTCACGGACTAGCTCTTGTTCAAACCCGTCAGGAACAGCGTCCGCCTCGTACTTCCCGCCCCATTGCCTGAAAAGAACTTTTCTGGCGAGAGATATGCCGTTGCTGTGAAGCCCTGAACTCTTCAAGCCTATTATTGGGTCCCCAGGGCCTATGTTTCTTCCTGAAATCACATCTTCTTTAGCGACTTCACCTACTGCCGCGAAAATCATGTCGAACCCCTTGCCTGACCGGAGACCATTTATCAGATCGGCTACGTCGCCAATCTCGCCGCTGGGAACGATGCATTCTGACTCGGCTGCCGCTCTTGAAATGCCTCTCATCCATTCTTTGACAAGAGAAGGGTCGGAAACCTGTGCGTGGATGTTATCTGCGATTGCGATTGGTCTCGCGCCAGAACGTATGACGTCATTGACTGCCATTGCCACGCCGTCAATTCCAATGGTATCGTATTTGTCTGCTAGCTGGGCAATGAGCACTTTTGTCCCGACTCCTTCAATAGTCAGGTCCAGATAACGGTCGTGAAATGGAAAAATGTTTCCGTATGGAAGCTCGACAACTTTACCGTATCGGCTATGTTCGTAAGTCTGCTTCAATATGTGTAACGCTTTTTTTGACTCAGCTCTTAAGTCTCTGTCAACTCCAGAGTCGGAGTAGGTGAGTTTTCGGGTCACTGCTAGGCCTTCTTGTTTGAAGTCTATCTGGTTCTTGATTTATAAAACATCGTTCCTTCCCTGCAAAAGAGATTGAGCCAATGAACTGCTCTTGGTAGCAGTGGATCAGAACTACGTTGCAGTCAATGTGGGAAAAGAGAATTCTGTTTCGAGTCTAGCAGGATATTAGGGCATTTCCAGAGCTTCATCTCTGCCTCAGTTGCGGTTCATACACCATAGTCGACCGTCTAGTTCCATTCTCAGCGGCCAAAACCATGGTCAGCAACACGTAATACTGCCTTAGAAAGCCAAGCCCTCTCTCACTTGCTCTGAACACGACCTTGCCATCTTTCACATATTCTTGGATGAAGCCCATCTCAATGAGAGACCTAAGAAATCTCTTGAGTTGGCCGCAGTTGATGCCTGCGCGCTTCATTATGGAGAATCTCGTCTGTCCTCCATCCTTGACAGCTTCAACCATCAAAGCTATGATTTCGAAGTGGCTTCTGTACTTCTTGCCCAGAGGGAAACCGCACAGACGGTATCTATTTTGCAAAGGTAAATAGGACAAATTGCGGTCAATGACATAATTCTCCATATATAACACTCCCATTTGTTAACACTCGTTTTAATCACTTAAGGGATTTTTCTGTAGACGCTATTGAAAATGGAGACAGATGAGTTGAAAGAGTTGAATTCGCACATTTCCTGCACGAAGTATTTATTATATAGGTCAATTGAAACTATTGATTCAGGGAAAACAGTGTCTGAGCACCGTTTGTTGCCAAGTGAGATAAAATTTCTTAAAGAAACCGCGAGTGCAGACTGCGTTACTGGCAATTTGCGTTTGCGAGAAGGTGAATATCAGTTCAATCTTGTCAAGGCAATCGCGTCCTTCCAGTTGGAATTGACGTTTCCGGACGTCAAAGACCTGATAAGAAGGTTGTATGGAGAAGAAAAGACGGTTGACCTCCAGTTTGTCCGTAAGATTCAGACGATACTGAAGAAGATGGAGAAGAGTCACATTGTCAGAATCTTGCCAAAGAGAAATCCTTGGCAACTCCAGAGATACGCGCTTTCAAGCTTCAAGTTTCAAGACAGTGACAAGAACCTTGTTGTCCTGGCGACTGACGAGCAGATAAGACAGATGCAAGACCTACTCCGCTCTGCTTCGGTCCAGCAAGAGAGAGGTAGAAGAGGATATTTCAGGGCTGTCGCACTAATGTTCTTTGTAATAGCCTCCTATTCTGCAGTTTTGTGGGCACTCGTACAGCCTGTCATCAATACGGTTCTTTTTGTTTCCGGTCTGTGTGTATCTGTCATTTGCTCCTTGATACTGGGAGAAATGCTTGCTCGTAGATGATTTTGGATGTTACCTTAACGTTTAATAATTCTGTGGACTAGAAAAGAATGTGTGATTGATTTGAAGAAAGTCGTTTCGATTGTGCTAATTGGGTTATTTTTGCTCTTCATGTTTTCCTTTGTTAGATGTAGAGTGTATGTTTATGCAAGTCCGGGCGTTATCCACGTTTCAACCACTGGAACGATCCAGGCAGCCATTGACAATGCAAGTTCAGGCGACACGATCTTGGTGGCCACCGGCACCTACCATGAAAATCTCACAATCAAAAAGAGTCTGTCTATTGTCGGAGAAAACAGAACGACAACGATTATTGATGGCAATGGTGGCGACTACGCGATTTCAATAAGCAGTGGAAACGTGACCATTGAAAGTTTGACCATCACCAATACCATCTTAGGCCATTCCGGCGTCGGGATACATGTGTCACGAAGCACTGGAGTCGTCATAAGTGACACTGAGATCACGAACACTAACACTGGCCTGACTCTTGACTTGTCCAGCAACGGCGCCTTTTCGAACGACGCTATCGTCAATAACTCCAATGGAATCATGATCTCTGGTTCAAGCGGCAACGTGTTTTCGAATAACATTCTTTCAAGTAACTCAATCGGAGTCGTCTTTAATGGTTACCTTTACAGCAACCTGTTTTCTGGTAACACGTTTTCAGATAATGTCGTTGATGTTTTTCTTTCTGCGGACAGCAACAGGAACTTCTTTTACCATAACAACTTTTTGGACGCAAACCCAATTCAAGTAAATAGTCCGTCAACAAATGTTTGGAGTCGTGACGGTGAAGGGAATTACTTCGCTGACTACAATTTCACAGGACCGAGCACAAACGGGATTGGAGACGAGAACTATACCATAGATGAGAATAACCAGGATAACTATCCCTTGGTGGGAACTTTTTCCGAGTACGACATAATGTACAACTATGAGAAATTTCAGATAACCGTTATCAGCAACTCCACAATCCCTGATTTCAAGTTTGAAGTTGGCAGAGAAACGGGCTACAAGATGGTCAGCTTCAGTGCAGTCGGGAAGGACGGTACATCTGGTTTCTGTAGGATGACGATTCCGGTGTCGCTGATGGAGTACCCCTTGATCGTCGTAGATCGTGAAGGAGAGGTTGCAACCTCTTTGTTGAGCGCTTCTGATAACGCAACTACTTATTTGTACTTCAGCTACCCGCACGGGGATCAGAGCATTACTGTGATCTCTTCAGAAGTACTACAGTTGCAGAGCGAATTGCTTAGCGAGTATACTAAGCTTCAAACAGACTTTAACAGCTTGAACGCGACATACCAAGCTCTTTTGAGCAACTATAACGCGAGCCTGCAGGCTGAGATCGACAACATGAGCTCCACGTATAAGGCTCTGCTGAGCAGCTTTGACCTCTTGCTGCAAAACCTCAGCCAACTGCAGAGCAGCTATCTGGCGTTGAACTCGTCTTTACAGAGCAGCTTGATGGATCAATCTCAAAGCGTGCAAAACATTCACAACCTCACGTACGTCTTTGGGGCAATAACGGCAGCATTCTTGATAACCACGGTATACCTATCGACGCGGGCTAATGGCAGCAAAAAGCCGAAAGCTCGTGTTGTTGAAGAAGAGGGATAAACGAGACGAGGTGCGATCGCTGAAGAGCCGTGGGGCGAGGGTTGAAAGTCTACGCTAGTCGTCTCTTCTGTGCAAGATTTTCTAAACAATGCGGTCGTAGTCTAGCATGGCTAGGACATCGGCCTCCCACGCCGACGACCCGGGTTCAAATCCCGGCGACCGCACCACATTCCTTCTAGGGCAGCTTGTCTTCGAAAATCTCCATGCACGGTTGCGTGCTTGATGAAAAGAACTCTGCACGTTATGATTGCTCTTGTCGCCGTGTTCACGGTTTGCCCACAGAGAACCTAACATCCCTGTATTCGTCTTTTGGCCTCGTCTATTGCACCCCCCTCCCCCTAGGGTACTGGTACTGCACGTGGACCTTAATGAAGGCCCTAGTGGATTTGTACGGGCTTACAGACGAGTGCGTGCCGAGGACCTTGCCGAGAGTCTGGGCAAGGGTTGTGATTTTTCAATGTACGGCACTATCACGCGGAGTTCTTTTTTCTGCCCCGCTCACATGTTGCTGACCGTCTATCATTTCCCATGGAGGTCAGGCTTTCACTTGGTAGCTGAGCACACTTTTCTTAGGATTGATAGATTGGCAGCCTAAGGGATGGCCGTGTGCTAATTTCGACTTGTGCCAAGAGATTTCTTCAAGTCGTCAAGTGTTGGCAGGCCAGCTCTGGCGCCCATAGCGGTGATAGACCTTGAGGCGATGAAATTGCCTATTTTTCCGGCTTCATTGATGTTCTTGCCGGAGAGTAGTCCGTAGATGAAGCCAGCGTCGAACGCGTCGCCAGCTCCAGTCGTGTCAACAACCTCGACTTTGAAGGGTTCCACTAGGCAGCTTTCTTCTTTGTCCATGACGTAGCATCCTTTGCTTCCCAGCTTCACAGCTAAGGCTTCAACCCCTTCGTCAATTAGCAATCGTGCGCCCGCTTTGTAGTCACTCTTGCCCGTCAGTAAGGCCAGTTCACCCGCGTTAGGCATCATCACAGAGGTCCTGTCTAAGACGGGCTTCAGCTTCGCAAATCCGATTCTCGCGTACAGTGCTCCAGGGTCGAAGCTCACCTTGACTTTTTCAGGCAGCTTTTTAACGAGTTTTTTCTGTGTTTCGAACGACTGTCTTCCAACGAAGGATGATAAATGCAAGAATTTAGTGTTTGACGCATATTCAGTGTCTATTTCGGCGAGTTTTATTGCGTCGTTCACGCCCGGGTCTATGTACAATGCGCGTTCTCCCCTTTTGCCCACGAAACCCATTACTTTGCCGCTTCTTCCCGTCGTCGCAACCGTTACGCCTCTTGTATCAACGCCTTCTTTTCGAAAATCTTGAAGCAGCATTCTTCCTTCAGCGTCGCTGGCAATCTTGCCGATGAAGCCTACTTTGCAGCCAAGTCTTGCCAAGGCCACCATGGTGTTTGCCGCTGAGCCGCCGCAAGTCTCTGAGTGAGAGGCTACAAAGCTCTCTTCTTCAGCAGCGGCTATTCTGTTCACTTTAAACAGCTTGTCAACGTTGAGGGCGCCGAATCCTATAGCATCGAGCCTGCTCATCGAAACAGCTCTTTCAAATTTATCTTGTGTTCACCCAGCTTTCCACCGTAGTTTCCCGCAGAAACCCTCACCACGCCATCAACGCTCAAAACCGCTTCTATGCCGGCCTTCATTGCTTTTCTAACTGCGTCAATGGAGATGCCGTTGATCACTATTTCTGGGATGTAGTTGACGCCTTCTGGCACTTTGGACTCGGTCTTTAACTTCCTCTTCAGGGAGGGGCAGTACGGATGATTTGTGGTGGGCCCTATCAGGGGAAAGCGCGTTTCAGTCTTCGACCCGGCTGAGCAGACGTCGAATGGCGTTGTTACGCCCTCAACCTGATGTATGGCTGCCAGCGCCTTCTTTCCGGCGAGAACTACTTGTTTTTTCGTTTTGCACATGTACCAGAAGTTGCCGCCAGCGATTCCTCTCGCGTAGCCGATGAAACGCTCTATGAGAAAGTCAGGCACCATGATTGGGACGACGATCACTTTCTTTCCGTACAGTTGCTCTTCCCACTCATACCCGTCTCCGCAGTGGCCAACCCTTTCCATCATGTCCATTTTCCCCTCAGGCTCCACGGACAAAGCGTCGAAGACCGCTGTGAAAGGCTTCACCAAGATGTCTTGACGAATTCGGTAGGAAAGCTCCTTTTCAAAACGGTCAAGCATGCCTTCCAGAGGTTTTCCTCTGTCCAGGCCCTTCCAGAACTGCAAGATTGCTCCTCTTCGAGCATCGGGCGTTTCACTCTTCCCCAGCAGTCTTTCGACTCCGCTGTCAAGTCTACCTATAACACCTGAAGGCGTTGCGGTCGCATCGTCAGCAGCCTTCTTAACTGTCTCTTCGTCATCCGCGGTCACTAAGACGCGGCAGTATAATCCTGAAAAGGCTTCGGCATACGTGTCTTCAATCAAGTCTTTCTTGATCAAACCTATCCTAACCTGCCGATGGCTTTTCCTCTGATCTTCTTTCTAAACTCGCTACTCTCCTTCGCTAGGTCTTTCATGTTTTCCCTCGTTACTATTCTGGCTTTGGGCAGTTCTCGAGGATGCAGTTTGAGAAATTGTTCTCGCAAGTCCTCGTTCATTGAACTGTTCTCTAGCGTTCTGCTATTCCATTTCGCCACTAGTTTTAGTGTTTCCGTTTTTCCGAACTTGATGAAAACGTCAGCGATCACCGCCGTCGTCAAACTGTCCTCGGAGAGCAGTGCGATTTCAGCGTTTCTGACAGCGTATTGGTTCCCGTTGAATGAAACAGTCAGACCGCCGTTTTCCTTCACAAGCTTGAAGGCTTCCTCGTCAGTTATGCTGTCACCCACGTACATCGTGTCCTTTAAAGCCACGCATTCCTTGCCTGTTATGTCCTTTATTACTTCAGCTTTTTCTCTGCCTCCAACAGGGTTGACTTCAGAATAGATTTTTCCGATCGGCATTTTAGCAATGGTTTTCCAGAAAATCTCATCCAGCCTTCGAATTGTTGTCTGAGCCTCTTCTGGAAGGTCTTTTAGACTCTTCGTTTCTGCTGGACTCTCGAACATGGGTAACTGCGCGATTTCACAGCCGAATTTTCTTAGGCCGTCTTTCTCCTCTGAGGTTACGGTGTACGCGTCCAAGCTGAGCTTAGTGCAATAGGTTTTCTCAAACGGAAACTCAAGAGCCTTGCATAAGGCCCTGATGTAGTGTTCGTAGCTTGTGCTGACGATGTATGCCGGTGCAATGCTTCTCATGTGTCGAAGCGAGTCCCCTGCGAGTGCGATCAAGACGAGGCTTCTGGCAGAAAACTGTCTACTCTCTTCGTCGGTAACGTCGTATGCCTTCAGGAAGGGTAGCACAAGCTTCAACGTGTCGCCTGCGTGGTATCCTGGTCTTCTCAACACGTCTGAAAGGACATCGTCATACCTGCTTACGACGGTGAAGAGTCTGTCGCCTTGTGGGACAAAATGTGACAGCGTTTCGAGAGCGTTGTCGTTCTTCGAAATGGGTCCTTCGCAGTCTGTGATGAAAAGCCTCTTCACGGCTTGTGCCTCAGCTTCTCCATGTGCTTTACGCTTTTCTCTATGTGGTTTTCTGAGGCTACGTCGGTTCGATTCCAGAGGGATCCACCCCGTATTGCCTTCAAGCCTTCAAGTGAGATCTGCCGAGCTTTTTCTATGCTTTCGCTGATGCCCACGGCGCACACGGCTCTGGATTTGAGGGCGAAGGTCTTGCCTTCACGTTTTTCCATCGATGCGGGGTAGATTCGAATATCGTCACCATATTTCTTGCTCAATTCATAAGCTCTCGCCAGGTCGACTGGTCTGTCAACGCTGTCTGTTTTGACAAGGCTTGGGAAGGTTTCTGCGTATCCGCCGTAGGAAGGTGGAGCCTTGTAGGTTACCACTGTCGCGGCTTTTTCTAATTGGAGCCTTGTCAGGTTTCCTTCCAACATTTTGTAACATACATCAAGGAAATCATCTTTCAAGACGGGCATTATGTTGATCATCTCGGGGTCTCCCGGTCGACTGTTGTTCTCAAGAATCTTCAGTTTTCTGCGCGTGTGCATGAAGGCAACGTAGAAAGGGACGCCTCGAAGGGCTGAACTGTCTTCTCCTTTCCATCCTTGAAAGATCGTGTTGACGACGTTCAGCTCTTTGGCACGATCAGCATCAGATAGAAACGGCAACACGTCTCCGACGCCCTTGTACGAACCCATTCCTCCCGTGTTCGGCCCCTTATCCTCGTCGAACGCCCGTTTGTAGTCTCTGGTGTCCGGCAGAGGTAGAAGATGTTTTCCGTCGCAGAACGCCTGAAAGCTTGATTCCTCTCCTTCGATTTTTTCTTCTATTATCACTGAACCGTGTTGGTAGTTTGAGAGGAAGTGTTCGAACAGTTGTTCTCGGTTCGAGAAGTGGTCGCCCCAGACGCCGACGCCTTTTCCGGCTGCTGGCTTGTCCGGTTTAACTACAGCTTGGTCAGCCAGTTTGTCGAGCCAATCGTAAACGTCTTTCTTGACTTCTGCAACGGTTTTGTACTCTTTTGGGTTGAATATCTTAAAGCGCGGGTTGACTTCGGGGGCGACTCTTTTGAAGAGGAGCCGTTGTTGAACCTTGCTTCCCTCGATAGCACATCGCTTTGTTGGACAGATCATGGGTATTCCTGTTCGTTTCTCCACGAGATCCCGAATTCCCTCGATTATCGGTTTTTCAGTGCCCACGATACCGAAGTCAATTCCAGGCTTGTTCCTCTCTGCGAATTTGCAGATTTCTTCAACATTCAAGTCAGGTATTACAACGTGTTTGGCTGCCCTCTTCGCGTTGAAGGGGTTGCGTTGCTTATCAGCAATGTAGATCTCCACTTTGTAGTTTCGGCTGCGGGCAAAAGCGTCCACCATGGCTACTTCTCTTGACCCATAAGAAACGACAAGCACGCCCACTTTTTCCATGAGTAACCCGTCTGCCATCGGATTGACCGTGAAGACCAGTTCTTGCGCTAGGCTCTAGGAACAGCTTCTTCCATTTCGTACAGTCTTTCTCTCTCTTCAAAACCCTGCGAGAACCGTTTCTTCATCTCATCGGCTATTGCTTGGGCCAGCGGTGTTGGATATTTGCCTGTTATGCATCCCGTGCACAACTCGTCTTGCTTGAACCCTGTTGCTTGTACCAGGCCTTCGAGTGACTGGTAGCACACGCCGTCTGCCCCTATGATCTTTGCGATTTCTTCCGTGCTGTGTCTTGAGCCTATGAGTTGGCCGTATGTTGCCATGTCTATTCCGTACAGACATGGTCCGATTATCCGTGGAAAAGTGACGAAAACGTACACTTTCTCGGCGCCCATCCTGCGCAGTTTGTCAATTATGACCCTTGTCGTGTCTCCTCTGACGATGCTGTCTTCGGTTATTATGATGCGTTTTCCTTCGATTCTGGGACCGAGGATGTTGATTTTCCTCTCTATCGTTGGGCTTCGGTCTTTGCTAAGCAGGATGAATGCCCTCTCGGTTACGTAGCGGTGTCTTCGTGAAGCCCTCTCCCATCTCAACCCAGAAGCTTCGTGAACGCCGAGGGCCGAGTCGTCCCCTGTTTCAGGCACGGAAAGAATTATGTCCGCGTCCTTGACAACCTTCGGATTCTCTCTCACAAGGTTTCTTCCAAATTCTTCACGAATCTCATAGACGTACTTGCTGTCAAACCGTGAGTCTGGCCTTGCAAAGTATGCGAATTCAAAGGCGCAGAAAGCCTTTACTTTCCCTTTTATGAGCTTCTGTCTTTGAAACCCCTTGTTTGAAACCGTGACCAGCTCTCCTGGCAACAGCTCGAAATCTCTTACGAAACCGTTTATGTCTAAACTGACGGTTTCAGACGAGAATGCATACGTTGAATGGTCTTCGCTGTGGCCTGCGCACAACGGTCTTATTCCATGTGGGTCCTTGAAGGCGAAGAGATTGCCGTCTTGGTCAATGCACGCCACAGAAAAGGCTCCGTCGATTTCTTCCATGCATGTCCCAACGGCGGACGTTAGATCTTTTCCTCTCAAGACTTCGATCAGCAGTTTATAGCAGATTAGGTCTGCGTCGCATTCACTGGTAAACTGTGGAAACTCCTTGGATATCTCTTTCCGAAGCTCGAACGTGTTGACCACGTTGCCGTTGTAGGAAATCGCGAGCCCATGGCCTTGTTTTGAAGCTGTCACTGGTTGCGTGCCTTCCACGAGCGATTTCTCGTCGCATCTTCCGGACGTTGTGTACCTCACGTTTCCAATGCCGACATTTCCAGGCAACCGGCCAAACCATTCTTGAATTGCGCTCGTTCTAATCTTCGGCACGAGGTCGAGGCTTCTGTGAACGTGGAACTTTCCGTCAAAATACGTGAGGAAACCATGAGACTGATGTCCCCTGTGGTTTTCAGCCCGTAAACCCCAATAAATGTTTTGAAACACTGGCCGCTTATCGTAGTTTACAGCTGCAAATACTCCACATGCGATCTTCGGCTGGTCTCCCATGACTGGGCAGTAAGGGAACCGCTATTTATCAGTTTTGAGCACATTTTTAACTAAATACCATGTCGACTTTTACAAGAACAATGCTAATCGAAGCCTCACGGGGTCAGTCTGAACTTGTCTCGAGGATAAAGTGTGACCTCTCTTATGTTCTTCTTACCTGTCAACATCATCGTCAGCCTTTCCAACCCGATTGCCCAACCTGCATGCGGCGGCATTCCATAATCAAAAGCTTGAAGGTGGTGCTTGAAGGCTTCCGGGCTCAGACCCTTCTCTCTAAGCCGCTTCATGAGCAGGTCTTTCGAGGCTATTCTGGTACCGCCCGAAACGAGCTCCAACCAGCGCCACATCAGGTCGAAACCTTCAGAGATTTCGGGGCAGTCGTCACGCGGCTTTGTGTAGAAGGCTCTTGTCTCCGTTGGCCAATCAACTATGAAATAGAAGGACGGATGAAGCTTTCCCAGCTTCCTATAGGCTGGTGTCGGTATGTCCTGTCCCCATGGAATCTCCATGCCCTCCCGGTTCAGTTCTTCGAGAACCTCAGAGTATTTTAGTCGTTTGAAAGGAACATCCGGCACCTTCAAGCTATATTTCAGCGTCCTCAGTTCCCTCTGACGTTTTTCACCCACGGTCTTGCAAACGTGTCGCATGAGCTGCTCAAGTATCTGCATCACATCTTCAGCTGTTGCGAAAGCCTGTTCGATGTCTATCGACACGAACTCGCTCAGGTGGCTCCGAGTGTGCGACTCTTCAGCTCTGAAAAAGGGTCCGATCTCGAAGACCTTTTCCAGGCTCATGACAAGCTCTTCTTTGTACAACTGCGGGCTCTGAGCCAGGTATGCTTTTCTGTCAAAATAGTCAAGTTGAAAGAGTGCAGAGCCTCCTTCTGTCGCTGAGGCAATTATGCGAGGCGTGTGCACCTCTAAGAAGCCTCTTTCGAAAAGGAAACCTCTGATTGCTTCTACCGCGGTGTGTTGGACCTTGAAGACTGCGATGTTTTTTTCTCGACACAAGTCCAGTGTTCGTGCTTCCAAGCACGTTTCGATACTTGCTGGGGTCTTGTCACAAATGTCTATTGACAACTCTCGCGTGGCTGTGCTCAGAATCTTGATATCATTCGGTAAGACTTCGACGCCTCTTTGCGTCATGTCAGTCTTCTTCACCGTTCCTTTCACGGCTATGCTGTAGCGTCTCTGCAGTCCGTCGGACTTCGATATGACTTCGCTGGGGGCCTTCTTTCGAAGGATGGTGACTTGAATCGTGCCTTCCCTGTCCTGCAATATTATGAAGCGAATTCCACCCAGGTCTCTTATTTCTTGGACCCAACCGAAAAGGGTAACCTCTTGGCCGTCGAGGTCAGGTTTAACGTCAACAGAATAGTGCGTTCTGCGCCAATCATCAATGGAATCCAGTTTCATGAGAGCCTTTCACCGTGCTGCCTAGTCCGCAAACTCTACTCGCAACGTTATGTTGCGAACTCTACTGGCGATCTCCTTTAAAGCCTTTACATCAAAAGACGGGTGTGTCACACGTCTTCTTCGCAGAATAACTCGAGTTTCCATGCTTCCGTCTGGCAACCATATCGTGTTAATCGTCATTATGCTGATAGGCGCAAAAAGGTCTTCTAGAAATTTTCTGTCATCAACCCCGTACTCTAAAACACGCACGTTCTTGCCTGTCTCGTCGCCTATTGCTCTGACAATCTTCCCTCCGTAACCCAGGAGGCGTGGGACATCTCCGGGGCCAACCACTATCGCCAAGGTGCCGTCGGCATCGATTGCTTTGTGAAAGTATAGGTTTTGAAGAGAGGGGTACTTTTCCTCTAACGACATCAGTATTCGGGCGATTTTCAGGTCAAGCTCGCTTATTTCTCCAGACTCTACTTTAGCTAAACACTTTTGGCACAGCATACCACTCTTTAGACAGAAGCTGCAAAGCCCCATCTTCAACTACAAAATCGCCCTCCGCGAACTAAGGAGGGGCGGCGGAGCATTGATTCTAGCTATAAACGATTCTTAGCGTGCAAGCGAGATCTCGATTGTGCTCACGTTTGAAGGCGAGCCACCCTCTTCTCTGGGTGCCATCTGCTGTGTTCCAATGCCAACACTTTTGACTTTTACGTCTGGCAGGAATCTGCGTCTGACGACTTCGACGACGTCGACTGCTCGACTTATTGATCTCCCTCGTGCCTTGACGTTCACTTCCTTCGCTCCGCCGTGAAAGAGGGTTATGCATGCCAGTACATAGTTCATTACTGGCTTGTTTCCGATCAGCACTGCGTTGCTTTCAGACATTTTGTACCGCCTTACTCCTAGGTTTTATTTTTTCTGTAGGCTCGATAACCTTCATTCTCGGCAAATAAATACATTACGGTTTCAATTCGCAGTTGACAAAACGTCAAATCCTGTTGCGTTTGATCCAATTTGCCTCTGTCTTGCTAAAAACTTAAAAGAGAGCTACTATTGTAAAACTCTGACTTAACAAACTACAACGATGAGGAACGGTGTTTGGAAGCGCTGACAAGACGTTCAATGCAACTGCTTCGAATGCTCTATGAAAGAGGCGAGGCCACAAGCACCTACACACTTCGCTTGAAGCAAGACGAACTGGCAAAACAGCTCGGCATAAGCAGACAAGCCTTGAACGTACATCTGAGAAAACTCAGGGACCTGCGCTACATACGTACCGGCAGAGGCTTCATAGACGTGACAGACCGGGGATTGAGCGCACTTGGAATATCCTCAACACCTGCCTTCATACTGATCAAGGTTTCACCTCTCAAGAGAAGTTACGTTTACGAGAAAGTCAAGGAACTTGCCGTTCAAAGAGCGTTTAGAATCGCAGGAGACGTTGACGCACTCGCCGTGGTTGACAGGGAGAAGCTTGACGAAGTGTTGAAAAAGCTGTCTTCTGTTGACGGTATACAAGATACAAAGTCCTACGTCACGATAGAAGTCATAAGATGAGGGGGCGAGAGGTTGAAGCTTTACGAGTATGAAGCAAAAAACATTCTTGGGAAACACGGGATCACAACGCCTCAAGGCGGATTGGCGACGAGTGCGGGCCAGGCTCGCGAAGTCGCCGCTAGGCTCAGGCTGCCAGTAGTGGTCAAGGCTCAAGTGTTGGTCGCTGGAAGAGGAAAGGCAGGCGGCATACTTTTTGCCCAGTCGGCTGAGGAGGCTGAAAAAGCAGCAGAAAAGCTGCTGAGCATGAAGATAAAGGAGATACCTGTCAAGAGCGTCTGGGTCGAGGAGAAAATTCAGGTAAAGAAAGAGCTTTACTTTGGCATAACAACTGACAGACTTAACCGATGCTATGTTGCTGTCGCTTCTTCACTGGGCGGCGTAGACATCGAGGAAGTAGCTTCAAGAACGCCTGAAAAAGTGGTGAAAACCTCCATAAACCCCCAGCTCGGTCTCCGCTCCTTTCAAACCAAAGAAATTGCGACGAAGATGGGTTACAGGGGCAACCAGATATCTGACTTGGGAAAAACCCTTGAAAGACTCTACGTTGCTGCGTTGGAAAATGACGCTGAATTGATTGAGATGAACCCTTTGGTGGAAACTGCGGAAGGGAGATTTGTGGCAGCAGACGCAAGGATTATCGTCGATGACAACGCGTTGTTCAGGCATCAAGATTATAAGAAGAGGCTTCTGGAAGGCGAAAGCGACCTTAGTTCACAGGAGTTGGAAGCTATGAACAACGATCTAGCGTACGTTAGACTGGAAGGCAACATAGGTGTGATCGGCAATGGAGCAGGCCTCGTGATGGCGACACTGGACACGATCCAGTACTACGGGGGAAAACCAGCCAACTTCTTAGATGTCGGAGGCGGAGCGCCATCAGAAAAAACGGCCCTGGCGCTGAAAATAGTGTTGTCTGACCCGCGAGTAAAAACACTCTTCATAAACATTCTAGGCGGGATCACGCGCTGTGACGAAGTTGCACGAGGTATACTTGAGGCGAAAGAGAAGGTCGGAGTAACCACACCCATGGTGATCAGACTCGTAGGCACAAACGACGCGGAGGGTAAGCGAATACTGAAAGAAGCCGGGATCCACGTGCTAGAAAGCATGGAGGAGGCCGCTCGGCGGGTCGTTGAAATGTCCAAGTAGGAAGGCAACTGGCTTTGGCAATAATAATTGGCAAGAACACACGGGCAATCGTTCAAGGTATAACCGGATCTCAAGGAAGTTTCCACACTAAGCTCATGATCGACTGTGGAACAAGAATAGTTGGCGGCACCTCGCCTGGGAAGGGAGGATTGGAAGTGCACGGCGTTCCAGTCTACGACACCGTTGAGGAAGCCCAGGAAAAACGTCGTGCCAACGCTTCGATAATCTTTGTGCCGGCGCCGTTTGCAGCAGACGCAGCGCTTGAAGCGCTTGACAACGGCATAAGAACGGTCGTGATAATAACCGAACACATCCCGATAAGAGACGCTATCGAAATCATGGCCTATGCGAGTCAGAAGAAGGCAAGGATAATTGGTCCGAACACTCCTGGCATAATAACGCCTGGAGCCTGCAAGCTTGGCATCATGCCTTCACACATCTTCACGTCTGGCAGCGTGGGCATGGTTTCCAGGAGCGGTACCCTCACTTATGAAATAGCTGCCGGTTTGACGAGGAAAGGCTTAGGTCAGTCGACGTGTCTCGGTCTTGGAGGAGACCCAATAACAGGGCTAAACTTCACAGACGCCCTGAAGATGTTCGCGAAGGACCCTCAAACAAGAGCTGTGGTTTTGATAGGTGAGATCGGCGGCAACCTTGAAGAGCTGGCGGCAAAGTACATTGCGACGGAAAAATACTCGAAACCCGTTGTAGCATTCGTGGCTGGTCGTTCGGCTCCGCCGGGAAAACGCATGGGCCATGCAGGAGCGATAGTTATGGGCAAAGCAGGAACGGCTGAAAGCAAGATTGAAGCTTTCAAGGAAGCCGGCGTTGCAGTCGCTGAGAAACCGGGTGACGTACCTGAACTGTTGGCAAAAAGGTTGGTATCATAGAGTAGCCAACGTTGTCGAGGGGAACAAAAAGTATATTTGACACTGAACCGTGTGAGTGTTAGCCTCCGAAAAGTGGGACGAGAAAATGCCAATATTGGATCCGCTGAAGAAGGCACTGGCTCAGAAGCACAGGTTGTACATGAAAATATGCCGTGACTGCGGCGCAAGGAACGCAGCAACCGCCACAAAGTGCAGAAAGTGTCATGCAAAGAACTTGCGGTGGAAGAAAAGAGAAATCGTGAAGTAGTCTTCGCTGTTTTCTGTTCTCTTACAGAACGTTGAACAGCGTTTCAATGTTAAAAGCAGTGTTGGCGCATCCATTTTTTATCAGTGGAACGTGCTGGCCAACGACGTTCATGGCTTTCAACACGTCTCCTCCGAGTCTCACTTCTTCGCCACAAGCAACTCCCACGACGCCTTCATACTGCTTGGCCTTCAGAATCTTCGGAATGCACGAACCTCCTGGCAGGATGTACACGTCATAGCCTTTCTTCTGGCCGAAAAGAACCGCTCTTCCTACAGGGCAGTCTGATGAGCAATGGACGCATACGTAAGAGGGGATGCTCGGGTCGAAGGACGCCCCGCATCTGTTGTCCATAAACTTCCTGGAACAGTGAGGCAAGAACAAGGCTCTCCTTTTTGTTTGAACGAATTTTTCTCTTTCGATGAGGTTTCTTGCTTGTGCATCCATCAAGTCTTCTAGAAGGGTTACAGCGTCGTACAAGTTGAGGCCTGTTGCCTCTTCTATCTTGAATTTTCTTATGATCTCTTGTGCTGTCTTGCTAACCTGTTTATTCATGCCCTTTTGATAGCTGGCCTTAGCTATCTCGGTGAAGAAGAAACGCGGGATTTTTGAAAGATCAAACGTGAACTTGTATGGCATACCATAGCTTGTGGAGAGACAAACCTTTAAGATTAACTATTGTATACTAGTCCAAAATTGAAGGTATTCCAAGCGGAGGTTTAGCTTGCAAAGGTTCAGAAGAAGAAGAGAAGAAAAGAAATCTGATGTTGAACATGAGAAGAAGGTTTCGGAACTTGAACAGCTTACTGGGAACGACAAGGAAACCTACGAAGCACTATGTTCAACTATGTTTCTCGACCCTAGGAAGGTCGAGACTTCTTTGAAGCAGGCGGCTGACAACGCTAAGAAGAGTGAAAAAGACGGGGACATGGCAAGGGCTGGGATGTGGTATGAGGTCGCTGGGGGGCTAGCGATCTACGAGGGAAACGTGAAGAAAGTCGTTGAACATTACACTGATGCAGCAAGAGTCACAGGTCGACAATACGTGATATTGAAAAACCCTGAGAAAGCGGTGGCCGTTGCGCAGGAATTCTACAAGAAAGTCCTGGTGGCTTAGCCGCAGAAATATCTGGTCTTCAAGTCAAAAACCGTGAGAAGCGGTTTTTCTATTTTTCTTTTTCCGAATTTCCCAAAAGGTCTCTGAGAGATCTCACTTCTTCTCTGAGCCCACTCACTTCGTTTTCAAGGGCGTCCGCTCTAGACTCTGCAACTTTTCTCAGGTTTTCTATCTCGCCCATGAGGTTTGCCCGTTCTGTCTCCAGAGTTTTTATCTTCTCGCGGAGATTCGTGAGTGTCTGCATGAGTTCTTCCTTGATGCCCTTAATTCTTCCCACCATATTTTTAATACTTGCTGTCTGTTGAATTTTCGTTTCGTGTTCAACGGCCGATCTGAACCTGGCCTTGCAACTGGGGCATTCAAATATGGCAGCAAGTTTGACTTTTTCACCTTTTTTCAAGGGTGCACGAGAGGGAATCGGCCAAGTTTTGACAGGCGCGGCCACTTCGCAGCCGCATTTTGGGCAGTTGACCAAGCAGATTCCCCGAATGATTTATCGCGTGCTGCGTCTAAAATCTGTTTCGTAGAAAAGCATGAAACGCGCTGTTGATGTTAAGAAAAAAGGGAGGGATGGTGTTAGATGGTCATGTGGAACATTAGTCGTTCAACAAGTTCTTTGTACCTGTTTCGAATGGTGACCTCGGTTACCTGCGCTATCTCGGCTATTTCTCTCTGTGTTTTTCTTTCGCCGGTCAGTACAGAGGCAATGTAACTTGCTGCTGCTGCGATGCCCGTGGGGCCTCGGCCTGAGGTCAGTTTGAGTTCTTTTGCTGCTCCTAGGATTTTGTGGGCGATCTCTTCTACCTTTCCCTGCATCGTTAGTTGATTTGAGAACTTTGTGATGTACTGGCTTGGTCTCAGGGGCGGTATCGAATAGTTCAGTTCCTTGATTAGAAAGCGGTAGCTCCGTCCGACCTCCTTCTTGTTCACACTCGAAGCTTGCGCTATCTCCTCCAATGTTCTAGCCAGCGAACACTGTCTGCAGGCCAAATAGATTGCTGCTGCGGTTACGCCTTGAATGGACCTTCCTCTTATGAGCCTCTCTTTGACGGCCTTTCGGTAGATGACCGAAGCTGTTTCAAGAATGCTCTTGGGAAGGTTCAGGTTGTTGGCAATCTTCGTGATTTCGGACAATGCGAAGGCAAGGTTACGTTCCGTTGCGTCTGAAACCCTTATGCGACGCTGCCATTTTCTGAGCCTGTAAACCTGCGCCTTCTGTCCTGGCGATAGGCTTTTCCCATAAACGTCTCTGTCGTGCCAGTCAATCATTGTTGACAAGCCTTTGTCGTGAATAGTGTAGGTCAACGGTGCGCCTACCCTAGTTCTCTTGGCTCTTTGTTCATCGTCGAAAGCTCTCCACTCTGGTCCCCTGTCAGTTATCTTCGCAGCCAGGACGAAACCGCAGTTCATACAAACGATTTCTGCACATTCATAATCGCGCATGAGCCTTGTGCTGTGGCATTCCGGACAGGTCTGGATCTTCACTTGCTCAGGGTTCTGCGGCGATGCGGACGAATCTGGGTTTGCCTGAGCTTCGTCACTATCATCCATACTTGTTTTTCTCCTTTCTCCTTCTTGAGGGGATCACGTAGACCGGTTTGTTGATCAATCTTTCAAGGCCATGCACCGTGGGTCGTATTGCAACGTAAGGCGAGGACACTGGACCGAGTATGTCAAAAACCTTTCCGACGGGTTTTAGGTTTTCATCAACGACTGTTTCGCCGATCCTCGGAATGTTTTCAACCTTCGCTATCATGTTCCGACTTGGGCTTATGTGAAGGATTAGGCCTAGTCTCTGCAAATTTTAATTTTCCCCTCACGAAAAGCAAAAGGCTTCAGCCAAGCAGCCTATTTAAACTTTTCTACGTCTAAACTTTAGGAACACGGCCATTTTCTAAAAGCGGGCCTGCAACAGCCGATTTTAACCTTGGTTATCATCGTGATCTTGGCAGAAATTTGACTTGCGCGTTCCAGATGTCAGCTTTTCACTGTCCAAGCGTGTGGTTTGCGTGAAAACCTTCCTGAAGGGAAAGACTCCTTGTCCATTGGCACGACAAAACACTTTTTCTCAGCGCACTGTATCGGACTGGGTCGGGCTTATCATGAAAAGACGTGGCAGAAGGTTACTTCGAGAGGTCGAAACCTTCATAAATAAGGACTGTTGATTAGACTGTGCATTTGAAGGGTGAGGCTATGTCCAAACCGTTTTATGTGAAGTTTGAGGTTTCGAAGGAACTTGCAGATGCGGCCTATGAAGCCCTGCAAATAGCCGCAAGAACAGGCTCTGTGAGGAAAGGCACGAACGAAACGACGAAGGCTATTGAAAGAGCTCAGGCCAAGCTTGTGGTTGTGGCAGAGGATGTACAGCCGCCGGAGGTTGTCGCGCACTTGCCTCTTTTGTGTGAGGAAAGGAAGATTCCTTACGTCTTCGTCCCGAGCAAGGAGAAGATAGGGGCCGCGATAGGCATTGATGTTCCTGCTGGCGCCGCAAGCATCGTCAAAGAAGGAGACGCCACGGGACTGGTCAAGGAGATAGTTGAAAGAATCGAGCAGGCCAAAAGCGGGGCAAAGTGATGAGCAAAGAGGCAAGAGAGACTGAGCATGTGCAGCTTACCCCGGCCGAGGTAATTCAAGTCATCGGGCGCACAGGTGTGACGGGTGAAATCGCTCAGGTCAGAATAAGAATTCTCGAAGGAAAAGACAAAGGGCGCATCATAACGCGGAACGTTAAGGGACCAGTTCGGGCTCAAGACGTTCTCATGCTCAGAGAAACTGAGAGAGAAGCAAAGAAGATCAATAGATAAATTTGAATCAGGTCGCAGGGGATGCCCATCATGCCGAGACCTAGGAGATGCTCATTCTGCGGTAACGATTTCCCAGCGGGCACGGGCATGATGTTCGTCAAGAACGATGGGTCAGTCTTGTGGTTCTGCTCAAGCAAATGTAGAAAGAGTTCTTTGCTGTTTGGAAGAGACGCACGAAAGCTCAAATGGACAACATACTTCGGGAAGGAAGAGAAAGGAAAAGCCTAGAATTCCATTCATAGAGAAGACGCGCTGACCTTTCAGTTTCAACTTTCTTTTTCTTGGGCGAAAATCTTCAACAGGTCTGTTTGATAGCGGGGGGTTGATTTGAACAACCGCTAGAGGCAGCTTGATCTTGCTGCTATCTCTGGGTCCCTCAGAGCATTCGAGCTCTTATGAGCCCAGCGGGTTAATCCTGGCTACCCCACCCCGCTGCTTTCTTTTATGCTGAAGGGTTGCTCTCTTAAATCTTTTACCAAAAAGATTTGGCTTACGACCAGAGTTTTCGGGTCTCTTTGAAGTTGCTTGAAAGACGGAAACGTTTTAGACTCGCAATGTTTACCTATTGAGTTTGGTGCATTGAGGCTTGAACAAACCCTATCTCAGACAGACAACAAGTCCTACCCTTAAGAATCCGATTTTTGTGCAAGGTCTTCCCGGGTTCGGGAACGTTGGCAAGATTGCAGCTTACCTGTTGATGAAGTTCTCTGGAGCGAAGCTTTTTGCCGAGCTGTATTCACCCTCTTTCCCAGACTATGTCTCGATCAATTCAAAAGGGATCTGTCATCTGCCGCGGTACGAGTTCTACGCCGCGCCTACAGAAAAAAACGATTTCATCATAATGACAGGTGACACGCAGCCCTCTTTCGACGATGTGGTCGCGCATTACGCTCTTTGCGGTGAAACGCTGGATTTCATCGAAAAGAGAGGCTGCAGCTTCCTTGTAACGCTGGGCGGAGCGCCCGTCAAAGACGAGAAGGCACAGGTGTATGTCGCGGCGACTTCATCAAGAATTGCGCTGGATTTTATGGAGAAAGGCGCTGTAATATACAGCAAGGCCAGGGTCGTCGGGGCTACGGGTCTCACGTTGGGGCTTGCAAAGGAGCGGGGGTTAGAAGGTGTGTGCCTGCTGGGGGCAACGACGGGCTTCAAGGCAGACCGAGGCGCAGGTTTTACCGTGTTCAAGTTTCTGATGAAGGCTCTGGGCAACGAGGTAAAGGAAGGGTTATAAGAGAAAACATCGATTCTAAGTTTTCATCGAGGCGAAAGCGAAGGTTGACGGAACAAAAGCAGAAAACGAAAGCTGGATTCTTCAACTCAAAGTACTGGAGAATGCTTCTCGTGCTTGTCATGGGCCTCTTGCTGTTTGGAGCGCCTTACGCGGCTTATGCTTTTATTTCTGTTGCAAAGTTGCGCTTTCTCTATTCGACGGCGCTTGCGTTAGGAGCCATGGTTCTAGGTCTATTGTTGATGTGGTACCTCATCAAGAAGAAAGTCATTTCCTGAGCGCAGGCTGTTTTTGCCTCAGATACCCTAGAGTACATCACCCTTTTCAGACAATGAGGCTCGTCATCGGCAGGTCTAAAGGTGCCTGAGGCCCGTTAAAAACGGTTCGGTCGAAGGAAGTTAAGCAAGACATATACTTTCGCGAACCACAATTACGTCAATTGAACACTGTTGCATGAGTAGAACAAAGGTGTGGAAATGCAGCACAACAGGAAGAACGTCTCGAAAGCTGGGTTGATGGCGCCCACAAGAATGGCTGATCTGATCACTTATCAGAAAGGCTCCGTTGTGAGTAGAGCAATTGTCGACAGGAAGTCTGGGACTGTTACGCTGTTCGCTTTTGATAAGGAAGAAGGACTGAGCGAGCATAAGCCTCCATTTGATGCTTTGATTTACGTTGTCGATGGAGAAGCGCAGGTCACCGTGGCCGGCAAATCCTTTGCGCTGAAGGAAGGAGAAATGGTTGTGATGCCGGCAAATAAGCCGCACGCGTTGAGGGCGACTCGAAGGTTTAAGATGCTCTTGGTGATGATTCGGGCGTGAATATGTTTGAATATGCTTCTGTAGGGACGCAAATTATATAAAATATGCTGCGAGATATACCGGTTATGGAGAACGACAAAGAGAAAAAACTTGAAGAAATGGTTAAGAAAGGCGGAAGTTCAGCCAAGAGAACAACAATAATCCTTGAGAAAGATGAAAGAGAGTTTATCGACTCCTTGATCCGTGAGGGGAAGGAGCCTGGTATCAAGCCTCTCATTTCTAAGATGCTGGATGTCTACAGGAGCATGATGATTTACGATTGGCGTTTTCCAGGCGAGTACTACTGCGGCATCAGCCGCGTAGCCTTCGTGAACGTTGAACTGCTCAACATCTTGATCCAAAACACTCCGCGGGAGAAATGGCGCGAAATCGGCAGAAGAATGGGTGAAGCCACAAAGGTGTCGATTGAAACCACACTGGGACTACGAACAGAGGACAGGGAGAAATGGTCGGATGTTTTCAAGCGCTTGCGGGTGCAGGGCTTTGGTGATTTCTACCTGAAGGACAAGTACCTTCTTATAAAAACGCCTTTCATAGGCGAATCTGAGATTTGGGCTGGCCTGCTGGAGGGTTTGCTTGATGTAGAATTAGACGTGAAAACCACTTCTTCCCCGTTGGTCTTCGAAATGATAGAAAAAGACACAAAATGAACGAATAGATGTTATACTTCATAAGTCCATATTTGAATGAAGGCTCAAGAGGACAATCAAATGTCACTTCACGAAGCGATGCTTTACCAGAAATTGGAGGACAAGAAAGTCAACTGCTACCTTTGTGCGAGAAGATGCCACATAAATGACGGAGGGGCAGGCTTCTGTCTGGTAAGAAAGAACAACAGCGGCACTCTTTTTTCGCTTAACTATGCCAAGGCAATATCTGCCGGCGTGGACCCTGTGGAGAAGAAGCCGTTGGCACACTTTAACCCCGGGGCCATGGTTATGTCCATCGCTACGGTGGGCTGCAACTTCCGCTGTCAGTTCTGCGACAACTGGATGATCAGCCAAGAGAAGGAGATAGCGGGCAACAGCCTTCCTCCTGAAGAGGTTGTTAAGACTGCCAGAGAGAACGACTGTCAGGGAATAAGCTACACTTACACGGAGCCGACGATATTCTTCGAGTACGCTTACGACACGTCCAGGCTGGCACACGAAGTCGGGTTCTTCAACACGTTTGTGACAAACGGTTACATGACGCCAGAGGCTGTAAAGACTATTGCACCATATTTAGACGCTGCAACCGTGGACTTCAAAGGCGGTGGAGACCCGGAATTCTACAAGACTTTTTCAGCGGTTCCTTCGGTTGCCCCGATTTTCGAGGCTCTGAAAGAGATGAGAAGGAACAACATCCACCTTGAAATCACGAACCTGATCGTGCCGAAATCAGGAGATTCTCTAGAGAGAATAAAAGAGCTCGCAATCTGGATTAGAGACGGAATCGGCAAGGACACACCGTTCCACCTGCTGCGTTTTCATCCTGACTATCAATTAACCTCAATCCCTGCAACACCGATCGAAACATTAGAGAAGGCCTACATGACAGCGAAAGAAGCTGGATTAAACTACGTTTACATCGGAAACGTGCCAGGGCATCCAAACGAGAACACCTACTGTCCAAACTGCAACGAAATGCTGATCAAACGGTACAGCTTCGCGGTCACGCGGTGGAATCTGACCAAGGACATGCGCTGTCCCGTCTGCGGACAAAGCGTCCCGATCAAGGGTACATTGCACCCAAGCGGACACTCGCTTCCCTATGCCCTGTTCTGACAAATCCAAAGCGCAGAGTAAGACTGACTAGAAATGTGGAGACATCTTCGCCCAGATGCCCTTGCCGTTCTCCGAGATGAATCAGCAAAGAAAAGTCTGGCCAGATACTTCGCCGTCATGCAGAATGAGAAGCCTGCAAAATTCGCCATCGCCAAAAAGCTTCCCGCAGAATTCAGTAAAAACGATTCAACTGAGACGCTCTGGCAAAAACACGCAAGCCTCACTCAAGAGTTTTGCGAAATCGAAAAAGAAATTGACTGTAGCCACCAAAGCCTGGCGAAGATGCCGACTCCAATTAAGTCTTATCTTGACCTGAAAATTGAAATCGCAAACAGAATTCTGCTTTCCTGCCACTTTTGCACACGCAAGTGTCAGGTCAACAGGCGGAGGGGGCAGCTGGGCTATTGTCGATGCGGTTCAAAGATTGCGGTTTCAAGCATTTTTGAGCACACGGGCGAAGAGCCTGAACTTGTGCCTTCAGGAACCGTTTTCACGATGGGCTGCACGATGCGTTGCAAGCACTGCCAAAACTGGACGATCTCTCAATGGGAGGAGAGAGGCGAAGTCTACGAGCTGGACGCGTTAGCCGAAGAGGTGAAGCAACTGCGCCTAAACGGTTGCAGGAACATCAATCTCGTAGGCGGAGAACCAACGCCTTGGCTTCAACAATGGCTCGGCACGTTCAAGCGTGTTGACGTCAACGTCCCGGTTGTCTGGAACTCAAACACGTATTACAGCCCAGAGACGGCCAAGCTGTTAGCAGGCTTTGCCGACGTTTACTTGTCAGATTTCAAATACGGACCGGGAGATTGTGCAGAAAAGATCTCTGACGCTCAGAGCTACTGGGAAGTTTGTACTTCCAATCACTTGGAGGGTAAGAGATTCGGAGAACTCGTGGTGCGCATCCTTGTCTTGCCAAATCATCTAGAGTGCTGTGCAAAGCCGATCATCAATTGGATAGCGGAGAATCTGGGCGCTGAAACGAGGGTCAACGTCATGTTCCAGTACAGACCGGAGTGGCGTGCATGCGAGCTTCCAGACTTAAGTAGGAGGCTAAGAAGCGCCGAGATGGACCGAGCTATTCAACTGGCCAAGAAGGCAAATCTGACAAACTTCATAACGTGAAGTTGCTTCTTCGAGAGCGAAACGTATTTCTCAAGCTGCCCTCATTTCTAGACGCAGAAACGAGTGAACGAGAATGACATATTGTCCCGAATGTGGCGGCGAAATGCAGTACATGATAGCCACTAAGCACTATGTGTGCAAGAGCTGTGGGCTCTCTGTGACGCAGCAGGAACTGATGGAACTGAGGGAAAAACTCAGACCCAACATGGAGTCTGCGGAAGAAGAGCGTCAGAAGCAGAAGAAAGAATACCTGAAATGGTACTTGAGCAAGAAGAAATAGAACGGGCCCTCAGCTTTTCATGAAGAAAGTCAGCAAACAGCATAAAAGAATGAACGGCTTTTCAATAAATCGCTCAAGCAGCGGAGAAGTCTTGAATGAGCGTCCAGATGGAAATAGTCTGCGTTGGCAACGAGTTGTTGATCGGCAAAACCTTGAACACGAACGCTCAATGGCTAGCCAAGCGTGCCACCACTCTGGGAGTAACTGTCCACAGAATAACAGTCGTAGGCGACGACGTTGATGAAATTGCCAGCGCGATGCGCGAGTCTCTTAGACGCAAGCCACGTTTCATAATAACAACGGGTGGACTCGGCCCGACTTTTGACGACAAGACGCTCAAAGGAATTGCCAAAGGTTTCAGGCGGAAGCTTGAAGTCAATGATGAAGCCCTGAAGTTGGTCAGAGGAAAATATGAGGCCCTTCTGAATGAAGGAAGAATAGAGAAGGTTGAGTTGACCCCTGCAAGAGTCAAAATGGCAACGTTTCCAGAGAATACAAAACCGCTGCACAATTCTGTTGGCACCGCCCCAGGAATGGTTGCGAGTGTTGATGGGACGTTCTTGATAGCCTTGCCCGGCGTTCCCCCTGAAATGGAGGCCATTTTTGAGGAGTCAGTAGTACCCATGCTCAAGAGGGACGCGGGGAAAAATGCCTTTTTTGAAGCAAGCATCTACGTCAACGGCGTAATGGAGTCGAGCCTGGCGCCACTGATTGACAAGGCTATGCACGGTAATCCTGATGTTTATATAAAATCGCACGTTTTCACGAAGTCGCATCCACAGGTTGAAGGAAGAAGATCCCATATAGAGCTTCACTTCTCCACAACGGCAGAGGACTCAGATACCGCTAAGTCCCGGTTGGCCCAGGCGATAACTCAGCTGTCAGAACTGGTAGTGGAGAACGGCGGAAGAGTCAGCAAGGCGAAGTAGAGAAGAGGTGGGTACAACGGTCGCGGATTATCATGTTCACACTAAGGCTTCGCCAGACGCTGAGGGAAGCATGAAAGAGTACGTGAGAAGGGCTGAACAGAAAAAGGTTGAAGAAGTAGGTTTCTCAGATCACATTTTTCTGCGGCATCTCGATGGCTATCCAGATTTCCTCGTCAATGCAATGCCTGCTTACGTTAGAAACTTCTTGGCTTTCAAAAAGAAAGTGGAAATGCCGGTCAAACTGGGCGCCGAGGTGGACTTTTTTCCCGACTCAATTGGGAAAACGGGAGCGTTTCTTCGCAAGTATCCTTTTGACTACGTGATAGGGTCTGTTCACGTGATCGGTGATTGGCTAGTTGACGATCCTTTAACGAAGGATGAGTACTCAAGAAGAGGTCCTTTCCAAGTCTACGAGGAGTATTTCAGACTTGTCAGTGCAATGTGCGCAAGCAGGCTGTTCGATGTTCTAGGCCATCCTGACCTGATCAAGATCTTTGGCATCAGGCCGGAGGAAGATCTGACCCAGATCTACGAGAACACGGCAGAGACGATTGCAAGGTCCAACATGTGTGCGGAGATCAACGCAAGCGGGTTGAACAGACCTTGTCGAGAGATCTATCCGAGTGAACAATTCTTGAAAATACTTCACGATCACGATGTTCCCATAGTCTTTGGTTCAGACGCCCATAAGCCGAACGACTTGGAAAAATCTTGAAGAAGCCGTGAGACTTGCTAAGAAGGTCGGCTATGCCGAGGCGTGCAGATTCAGTTGCAGAGAAAAAGAACTTGTGAAGATCTGATCAGCAAGAGGATAGTGAAGCAAGAAATCTTTGCTAAGAGATGTTGTTTTTGAACGGAAAAGGCTTATACTTGAAGACCCAGGTTTGGCAGCTTAAGCACGCAATCAAAACGTGGATGGAGACCAGCGAAACATGTCTATGGTTTTCATAATAGGAACTGCTGGGTCTGGAAAGACTAGACTCACAGCCGCATTTGGCGATTGGCTGAAGATGTCTAAACAGGACGTTTCAATCGTCAACTTGGACCCAGGCGTGTCTGTACTTCCATATTCGCCGGAAATCGATGTTCGCGACTACATTGATGTTGGAAAATTGATGGAGGATTATCAACTGGGCCCAAACGGCGCTCTGATAATGGCCGCTGACCTGATTGCAGACCAGGTTGAAGAGATTTCGAAGGAGATTGAAGAGTTACACTCCGATATCGTTCTGGTCGACACTTCGGGACAGATGGAGCTGTTCGCTTTCCGAGCGAGTGGACCCTACATCGCTAACGAACTTACAAAGGGGCCCAGAGCAATAGTCTACCTGTTCGACGCCGTTTTCTCGGTCAACCCGCTTAACTACGTTTCAAATCTCTTTCTCTCGTCAGCAGTCTACAACAGGTTTATGTTACCTCAACTGTATCTGCTTTCGAAATGCGACCTGCTTCCGAAAGAGGAGGTCAACAAAATCGTCGACTGGTCGACCAGCCAGGATGCTCTATCCAACGCTATTGAACAGAAACTTGAAGGGACAAGACGCTTACTGAGTAGAAGCGTGATGCAAGCGATTTACAAGCTCGGACTAAGGTTTCCTTTGATTCCTGTTTCAGCCAGCACGAATGACGGAATAACAAATTTCAACACAGCCCTAGAACGCATCCTCTCCCAAGGCGACAAATACACCTTCTAACCTTATGTTATGTGAATTGCAGATTGCTCTGATAGTCTATTGAACGCCAAGATAGGCAAAGGCAGATCTTGGTGTCTATCCGTTGACTCTAGGGACATAATATTCTCTTACGATGCCCGCTGTTAGAGCAATTAGGCCTACTGCCAACAAATAGACCATTGGATAAATGAATATTGAGAGCATGGTTTGATACGTCGCTCCTGACGGCAACTGTGGAGAGAAGAACACTGCAAGCCACATTATGACGAAGGTGACGATGCATCCAATTCCTAATCCCACTGAGAGTCCGTTGACAAAAACGTTTGTCTCGCCTCTCTTGTTTTGCTTAACGTTGAGCTTGCCGCTTTCGCAAGGTGGGTCTTTCTCCTCTTTCACCGTTACCATGGTTTCATCTTCAGACTTCGGTTCCGCTTGTTCTTCCTCCCATTGTTGTCCAGAGTCTTCTAACCATGGCTCCTCATCATTCTTCAATTCTTGTTGGGGAGCTTGATCGTTAGCCTCCATACTGTTCGCCTTGGCTCTTGTTCCGGTCCATGCACTAATAAGACTATTCGATTTGAGATTCTGATGCGGAATAAGAATTCAGAATACGCAGGAGTAAAAGGGTTATTTTGAGACGAGTTTGGGCGCAAGCTGCTCTATGGCTGTTTTCAGTTTGTTCCATTCGTCCAGGTTTCTGACGTTGAACTTGTGTTTTCTCTTCCATGTGTCCTCTTTTTTTTGCCACAAGTACAGGCCGATTGACCGTTTTCCATACGATTCGAAGATGACAACTGCCTCCCACCATTTCTGACTCTTGAAAAGATTGACGTGATCAACGACTTTGTAGAAATCAGATATGGGAAGTTTTTCCTCTGCACCTTCAGTCATGATATTTCAACCCATCCATGATAAGGTTTTGCTTTTGGCATTTAAACGTTTCAACTGCGCGCTAGCGATGTTGTTTGAGAAATTCAGTTTCAAACTTGGGTCTGAGCTTGTGACATTATCATGTTAGCAAGGCAATATTTTTCCTTGGGCTAATTCCATGCAGAATTTCTGTATGTTTTCAAGTTCTTCGTCTAGAACTTCGTTTATTTTGTTTTTGACCTTGTCTATGTTGTTGTTTCCCTTCATTATGACTTGCGCAGCCGCGATCGCTGGGTGGTCTATAGGGCTTCCTATCTTGCTTAGCAGCCAGATGTAGACTTCCTCCAGTTCTTCAACCTCTTCGTACACGTGCTCGGCTGTTCTGAAAGTCAAGAAGTTGTAGATTTTTCCTACGTGGCTCACCGGGTTTTTTCCCGCTGCGGCCTCTGAGCAGAACGGTCTGTTGAGCGATATCAGGCCGTTGACACGGTTTCCTCTGCCTACCTGTCCTGAGTCGCCGCTTTCTGCGCTTGTGCCTAACACCGTGAGGTACAACCCTCCTACGCCTCTTTGTTTCACGTCCAACGTGTCCAGCTGCACGTCTACCGAGTCGAAGTCCGCGTTAACTGCTACGTACTTGTTGATTTCCTCAGCGATTCTTTCCTTCTTTTCGAAGTAGTCTTCCTCGCCGTCTATGTAACGGTCGACGAACGCCATTGCAACAGTGAGGTTGAGGTCGTTGCGGTTTCTGAAGGCCATGACTTTCACGTCTTCGCCTGACTCGGGAAAGCGCTTCTTGAACGGCGCTGAGTTCACGTATCTTTCAGTTCCCAGAACTATCTTCTCTGTTCTCGTCATAGGCGCGTAGCCCACAGCGGCCGAAGTGTCGTTTGCGCCGAGCACTTTGCCTTTTCGTTTGAAAATATCAGTCAGTCCGACTGAGCCGGGCTTCAGTTCCACCTGGTACTTCACGTGCTCTTCAGGGTCGACGAAGCGCATGTTCTCCTTGAACCAGTTCTTGGCGGCTTTTACGGCTATTTCGCCGACGTCTATCGTTTGGCCGTCGATTTTGGACGTTGCTCTGTCACCCAACACGAAGAGTATCGGCTGCCTGATGATGCCGCCGTTGAACCTTGGCTCAGTTTCTCCAGCGACTAGCAGTGACTTGTCAACATTATGGTGAAGTATAGTCCCCGCTTTTTCCATGTACACTTTGCAGAGGCTGATCGATATGCGGTCGGCCACTGCGTCGCAGATGTAGTCCGGGTGCCCGACGCCTTTCCTTTCAACTATCTCTAGGCGTTGTTTCTCAAGGGGTGTCTGTTTCAAGTCTTCTACGATTATATTTCGCATTGGGAGTCTCCTTTCTGCGAAGTTTACGATGTATATTTGCGATAAATATATATTTTACTGTATGCTTATAAGATGAAAATAACTGGTGGTTATTTCATGTTAGTAACGGGCAGCTACATAAGAGAGTTAAGGCTTAAAGCAGGTCTCACTCAGAAAGCCCTTGCGGCACTCGTCGGCGTTTCCCAAGCACACATAGCGAAAATAGAACAGGGCAAGGTTGATCCCCGGCTCTCAACGGTCAATCGGATCTTGGTCGCTCTCAAGCCGGGACAGGAAAGAAAATGTAGAGACGTCATGACAAAGGGCGTGATCTTCGCCAAAAGTAACGAAGCCATTCTGAAGACTAGTGAAATCATGGTTAGAAACGCTGTTTCACAACTTCCCGTGCTGGATGGAGTCAGAGTTGTTGGAACCATAACAGAGCAGGGCATAGTGCGGAACTTGAGGTCGAGCTTAGCAAGCGCGAAAGTCAGCAAGATTATGGACCCGCCTATGCCTGAGGTACGAGAAGACACGAGCATAGAAGCTGTTCGCGCGATGCTGGAGAAAAGTCCAGGCGTGCTGGTTAAAAAAGGTGGAGAAGCAGTGGGCATAATAACGCGGTCAGACTTGTTGAGGACGATTTGTTAACAAGTTGGGTCAGACCTAGAACCCCGCTTTGATCACGTCGCGTGGCTTCATAAACTCTCTCAGAACTATCGTTGCATAAGAACCACGGCACAGTGTGAAATCCACTTTTAACGTGCGGTTTTGAGGGTCGCCAGCGTCGTCGGACACGTCGTTTAACATGAAATCTAGCAGAGGAGCCGTAATGGCTCGTAGTTGTCCTCTTGAGCCCATCTCGTGCATGGTTGAAACCTTGAAGTCATTCGGAGAAACGCCTTCTTCTTCGAGTATTCTGCTCTCGATTTCCCCCTGAACTCCCTGCGACGTATGTTGTCTGAAGCCTGTGAGTGGAATGGCCAGTCGAGCTTTCCCGTTTCGAACTGCACGGTTTATTTCTGCAAGAGTCTCAGAGTTTGCTGTTCTATACATTTTCGTCAATGGCACTCCAGACTTTTCAACGTTTACGACGTAGTCCCCAACCTCGACCGTGTTCAGCGGAAGGTCATCCTTGATTCTGTTGCTGAGGAACCTGTTGAAGAGATAAGACTGGTACGCCTGAGTGAAGAGTTCCAGAAGTTTAGTCGGCAGCCGCTTGAACGCGCCAGCAAAATCGCGGGGTTTTTCAGCTAGGCTTCTCAGCATCATGCGTTCGTACCGTAGCTGTTTTGGATAAGTCTCTAGTGCTTGTTTGAAGTCTTGCGTTGCTTGTAACTCTTGACGTGCTTGTCTTGACTCGGGATGTTCATAAGGGGTCGATTTCGCCAAGAACAACATTGCTGCCCTCTTCAGATTTCCTTTGACAAAGCTTTTTCCTACTAGATGAGTTATGGAGCGGGTTGTTCCGAAGCGCTGATGGCCAAAGAAGTTTGGAATTCCTCCTAGCCTGTGAAGCTCTTCCATGGTCTTCGCAGTTCTTGTCTCGATAACGGTTTTGGGATGCTTCACATTCTTGATCCTTACTTGGAAACTGTTTCCGAATAGATAGTAAGAGGAAAGTTCAGTTCGCAAATAGCCTATGGGGCGTACCTCTATGTCCTTGAGGTGGAGCTTCTGAACATCTTCAATCGCGGCATCTTCGACCGTGACATGCTGGGCAGTCAAGGCTTTCGCGTCTTTTATGCCGGCGATTTGAATCTTCGTTGTGTTTATGCCTAATTGTTGGGCCACGTTTCGAAGGGCTATGAACGTGTCCCAGTTTCGCTTAAACAAGACACATAATAGATAACGATTTTTGACGGAAGAGGATCCGAGCACTGTTTGCCCAGTGTTTCCATCAGACCGGTTCACTTCTGCCTTAGATCCATCAACTAGGACTTCCTCAACCACGAAGTCTTCCGCGCTCTGTCTGATTGTTCCGCCGATTCCCGGAGAGCGTGTTGCATAAACTTCTATTCCAATCGATCTCTCCAAGCTTGGAACAAGCAATGTTTCCGCCTGCTCAAAGAAGCCGGAGTGCGCCCGTTATTCTATTTATCTTTTCTACAGGTGCAGGACCAATTCCTAGACATGTGACGGTTCCAGCCGGAATCTCTGTGAGTCCCCTGTCAACTATCAACGCGCATGGCAAATCAGATTCTTTGGCCTGCATTTCCAGTTTAGCCATTTCTTTCTCATTCTTTACCTTAACCGCGATCTTGCATTGTCCTTCTTCCAGCCAGCCTTCAAACCATTTGCTGCGATGTTTACGTGCCTGTTCCGCTGCCGAAACCGCGGCGTGTCCAGCCTGAGCCGCCGTCTTGCCCCTGCTCAGCTTCAGGTCGGACCGGAAGACAATAACCTGTTTGTAGCGAAATTCAGACATGCTTCCCTTTACCTTTCCCTATCAGTCTGCGCTTCAAAGATTTTAAAGGTTCGCAAAAAAGCCCGCCAAGAAGAAATAGCTGAGAGCGGCCAGTGCGCGAGGACTCCGCAAGATATGCAAAAGCGTTCTTCCCTGAAGGTCGATGTCCTCCACTTTCTGAAGAGTCTTGTCCAAAGCGAGTTTTGTGCACAATCCGATTAGCCCGTCAAGTCTTCTGTCAGACATAGCGTCGAGCATTTTCCTCATTCTTATCATCATCTTCGCGTCGAACCCTAGGGCTTCATCGCATCGGCGTCCGTAAGCGCTCAGGGATTTTGAGGAAAAAGCGTCTTGGCGAATAGCCTCATGTGCAACTTCAGCAGCGACTGCCGCGCACGTCATCCCGAAGATGACGCCTCCCCCCGTGGTGGATTTCACCTGTGAGGCTGCGTCTCCAACCGCTAAGAAGCCGTTTGAGTAGGCTTTTGGTATCGGGCCTCCCAGCGTTATCGGGTGAGCAATTATCTTGTCGATTTTTGCCTTGAGCAGTTTCTTTGAGGCCACTGGATGTTTGGCCAAAAGCTTTTGCAGGAGCTCTTTTGGGTTTCTGGCCTTTGCTGCAAGTCCAATCTTTGCCTTTCCATCCTTCTTCGGTATCAGCCACGCGTAGAAGCCGGGAGCATAATCTGCTCCTAGGAATACCTCAACCGTGTCGAGCTGTGTGTCTTTGACGTTTTCAGCTTCTGCTTCGACGCCGTTGACTAGCATACTCCGGCTGGGGCCTCGGAGACCCGTTTGCCTGAGTATTCTTGAGGATATTCCTTCAGCGTCTATGACTATCTTTGCCATTCTCTTCTCGGTCTTGCCTTGTCGTGTTATCGTGACTCCCTTCACGATGCCATCCTTGACCATCAGACTTTCAACTCTTGAGTCTAAGCAGTACTCTGCTCCTGCGTCCTGTGCTCTTTCTGCAAGGTGCTTCTCAAAGAGGGCACGGTCAACCACGCAGGTCACGGGCGAAGCAAAGCGGACCAAGAATTTTTTGCCATTCGGCGAGTAGAAAGCAGCACCTCGAAAAGTGTTCTCAACGATTTCGACGGGAAGAGGGTGAATCCTCAGACGTTTAAGACCTCGTATGCTGAGGTGGCCGGCGCAGTGTGATGGAAGGCCTATTTCGCTGTGTTCTTCATACACTCTGACGTTGATGCCTAGTCTTGCAAGTTTCAAGGCTGCGAAGGAGCCAGACGGGCCGCCTCCAACCACTATTACGTCTGCAACTTCCTTCTTCAAGGTTTCAGCCAGATGTTTCCGCGCGGACTCGAAGCTTACGCTATCAGTTCAACTCGTCTCTTCCCGCGGGCCATAGAAGTCATGCGGACTTTTCCGCTGATTTCAAGCCGCATCAATATTTCGTTGAAGTCTTTGAAGCCTAAGTCTTTAAACTCTTCAATCAGCGCGTCAAAGAGTTCTGCGTCGGTCAGGCTTCCCTTCTTCTCCAAGAGGTCGAGTAGGACGAAGTATGCGGGATGAGTTTTCCACGTCTTAGTCGGCATCGGCATGTGTACACTCGCCTACGCAACTGGTGTCGCAGGTTTCTGCACTTGTCTGGCTTGTTGCATGAAGCCTTTGTACCATTTCTCCATGTCTGGTGTTGTTGAAGGTCCGATGCGTTTCCTCGCCTCTTCGAAGTCTCTGATCGTGACTTCCTTAGTATTCATGTCTCTTCTTAGAGCTATCATCGCCGCCTCACGGCAGAGGGCTTCTATGTCGGCGCCCGAATAGTTCTTTGAGGTGGATGCTAGAGCCTTCGCGTCCACATCTTTTGCCAGCGGCATGTTCTTCGTGTAGATCTTGAAAATCTGGATCTTGCTCTCTTCATCGGGTTCAGGCACGTATATCAGCCTGTCGAATCTGCCGGGACGGAGCACCGCTGGGTCCACTATGTCAGGCCTGTTCGTTGCAGCGATGACAACTATATTTTCCAGAGTGACCATGCCGTCCATTTCGGTTAGAAGTTGGCTTATTACCCTTTCGCTGACACCACTGTCGCTGAAACCCAGACCTCGGCGCGGCAGGAGAGAGTCAATTTCGTCGAAGAAGATCACTGCTGGAGCAGCCATCCTGGCTTTTCTGAAGACTTCTCTTATCGCCTTCTCCGATTCTCCAACCCATTTGGAAAAGACTTCGGGGCCTTTGATCGTTATGAAGTTGGCTTCGCTCTCAGTCGCCACAGCCTTCGCCAAAAGTGTTTTGCCGCAGCCTGGTGGTCCAAGAAGCAGAATACCCTTAGGCGGTCTTATGCCAAGCCTAACGAAGATTTCAGGGCTCTTCAGCGGCCATTCAACCGCTTCCTTGAGGTCCTCTTTGACTTCTCCAAGTCCTCCTATGTCATCCCAGTGAACTGTGGGGATTTCTATGTACACTTCGCGCATGGCTGTCGGTGTTATCTCTTTGTACGCGTTGATGAAGTCTTCCATGGTCACTTCCATTTTCTCCAGCACGCTCGGCGGTATGCGTTCTTCTTCAAGGTTTATCTGTGGCAAGTATCTGCGCAGTGACTTCATCGCTGTCTCTCTGCCCAGAGCTGAAAGGTCGGCGCCCGTGTAGCCGTGGGTGATGTCAGACAGTTTCTTAAGATCAACGCCTTCGGCCAGCGGCATTCCTCTAGTGTGGATCTGGATGATCTCGTACCTTCCCGGCTTGTCGGGAACACCTATCTCGATCTCTCTGTCAAACCTGCCGGGTCTGCGAAGTGCTGGGTCGAGGGCGCCAGGCCTGTTTGTTGCGCCTATCACTATCACGTTTCCTCTTCCAGACAGACCGTCCATGAGCGCTAGAAGCTGGGCGACCACGCGTCTTTCAACTTCTCCCGTGACTTCCTCTCGTTTAGGTGCAATGGCGTCTAGTTCATCGATGAAGATTATGCTTGGGGCGTTCTGCTGAGCCTGCTGAAAGATCTCTCTCAGCCTGGCTTCTGACTCTCCGTAGAACTTGCTCATGATTTCGGGCCCGTTTATGGAGAAAAAGTTGGCTTCTGACTCGTTTGCCACAGCTCTAGCCAAAAGTGTTTTGCCGCAGCCTGGTGGTCCGTGGAGCAGAACACCTTTCGGAGGTTCTATTCCGAGTCTCTGGAAAAGTTCAGGGTGCCTCAAAGGAAGTTCAACCATTTCCCGCACTCTTTGGATCTCCTCGTGTAGTCCTCCAACGTCTTCATAAGTTGTCCTAGGCAGTCCTTTTCCTTCAGGTGCGGGTTCGTTGAGTATCGTGAGTTTTGTTTCTGCCGTGACTTTCACTATCCCATGTGGACGGGTTTTCGTGGTTGTGAAGGGTATAGCATGCCCGAGCATCATCACGAGGGTCGTGTCCCCCTCTACAAGTGTCCTTTCCATCAAGCGGTTCTTCACAAAATTCGTGAAGTCCTCGTCAACGTTCAGTCTCATGTCGACTGGCGCAAGAGCGATGCTTAGGGCAGGCTTGACCTTGGCTGCCCGAACGATTACGTACTCGTTGATGGCTACTCCGGTGTTCTTGCGTGTGTACCCATCTATTCGTAGCAGGTCTCGGTTTTGGTCTTCGCTGTAGGCTGGCCAGGCTATGGCTGAGGTTGTTCTCTTGCCGCAGATCTCTACCACATCGCCAGCTGATATGCCGAGCTTCTGCATCGTTTTTTGGTCAATGCGGGCTATGCCCCTGCCTACGTCTCTCTGTCTTGCGTCTCCGACACGTAACTGTATCTCACTCAAGAAAAATCCTTCCCATAATGTGGTACGTTCGAAACACAATGGCTTTCGGATATAAATGTATTGAGCATAAATGTTTTAAGTAACCGTTGAGGGCTACCTGCTCGTTCTTCTGACCATGAGGGTCGTTACCTGGCTTATGCCGTCTATCGTCTCAACCTTCTTCTCAAATTCTTCGAGCAGGCCAGTCTTGTCTTCTGGGAATTTGATTTGCACCAGAAGAGCCTTTAAACCGTAAGCAACGAGTTCCTCGCCATACCCGTGTACCGACGCAGACTCAGGCAGGTTGCTCTCAATCTTCTTCTTCATGGGGCTGAAGTCTGAAATTATGTCGTTTGGAAAAATCTTGTACGTTACGACGACGAAACCCATCTTGAAGTCTCCTCTTCCTCATTCTATGGGCCGATCAAACCGCACTTTGGACATTTGTACGGGCGTCCGAACTTTCTGCACTTGCCACACCGTTTTATCTGAATCTCCCCGCAGCTTGGGCAAAGGAATTTTGTGGCTTCTGCCCCCGGCGGTATCGGTTTGCCGCAGCTCGAGCATGAGACTAAGATCAGTGTTGACGTTTTTTCAGTCATGCTAAATGTCCTCGTGAATGGTTCTCTAATCGCGAGACTTCCTTATATCTTATATGTCTCGGTCTTAGCAACTTTATTATTTCAGTTATCCGCCAATATTGACGCGGGGTCATTTTTTGGGCGTAGACCTTCGCGACCTTGTCCCGAAAACGACTGTCAGGCTTGAGGACCTGAGCGGAAAAGCCATTGCCATAGACGCGTACAACGCGTTATACCAGTTTCTAGCCATAATCCGCCAGCCAGACGGCACTCCTTTGAAGGACAGTTCCGGCAGAGTCACGAGTCATCTCAGCGGTCTGCTATACAGAACGAGCAACTTAGTGGAATTGGGCACAAAGCCGATCTACGTTTTTGACGGAGCGCCACCAGCGCTTAAGGAAGTTGAAATCAAGAGGCGAAGAAAGGTGAAAGAAGAGGCTATGGTGAAGTATGAGCGGGCCCTAAAGGAGGGTAAGACTGAAGAAGCGCGCATGTACGCCCAAGTAACGTCGCAGTTGAAGGACTACATGGCGGAGGACAGCAAGAACCTGCTGGGTTTGATGGGAATCCCATGGATTCAAGCGCCAAGTGAAGGTGAGGCCCAAGCAGCCCACTTGACCAAGAAGGGGGCAGCAGACTACTGCGCAAGCCAGGATTATGATAGCCTACTATTCGGTGCTCCAAGGTTCGTCAGAAACGTAACCATTTCAGGGCGGAGAAAGCTTCCCAGCAAGAACGTCTACGTCGAAGTTGTTCCTGAAGTAGTCGAGCTGGAGCAGGTTCTCAAGGAGTGCGGGATAACTTACGAGCAGCTAGTCGACGTTGGAATACTGATCGGAACGGACTTCAACCCGGACGGAATCAAGGGTTTAGGGCCGAAAACTGCTTTAAAACTGATAAAAGAACATGGAACCCTTGAAAATGCCATCCCACACATCAAGAACGCAGAGTTTCCAGTTGAACCTCAAAGAATCAGGGAGATTTTTCTGCACCCAACAGTAACTGACGACTACAGGATCGAGTGGAAGGAACCTGACGTCGAGGCTGTGGTGAATTTCATGTGCAGAGGAAGAGATTTCTCAGAAGACCGCGTTCGGAAAGCCTTACAAAAGATGCAGAGAGGAATCACTGAGGAAAAGGGAAAGACAACTCTGGAGAAGTGGTTCGGGTAATTCATCGGCCACAGGCGAGTGTACAGCGTCGGAAATCTTTAATTATGAACCCGTTATAGTATGCATCCTCTTCAGAAATGGTGACCTCTATGGAGAAGGATCAGATAGCTCTGCCAATAGACGAGTTTCCCACTAAATGGTACAACATTGCGCCAGACTTGCCTGAGCCGCTTCCTCCGCCGAAGGAGCCTGAAACTGGGCCTTCGAGGATGGATTTCTTGGGCAGAACCATGATTAAAGAGTGTCTTGGGCAGGAGATGTCCAATCAAAGCTGGATCACTATACCTGAAGAAATTCGTGAACTCTACATTCACATGGGAAGGCCCAGGCCGCTTTACAGGGCCAAACGCTTGGAGAAGCGTCTCGGCTTGAAGAAGGTCAAGCTCTATTATAAACGCGAGGACTTGTCTCCGACGGGTTCGCACAAGACTAACACTGCGATCGCTCAGGCTTACTATGCGCTTAAGGAGGGGAAAACAACCCTGAGCACTGAAACGGGTGCCGGACAGTGGGGCACAGCGCTTGCTTACGCTGCGCAGCTCCTAGAGCTTAAATGTGTGGTCTTCTGGGTTAAATCGGTCTATGACTGGAAGGCTGACCGCAGGGTTTTGATGAATCTCTTTGGCGCAAAGGTCTATTCCTCGCCAAGCAAACAAACCAAGTTCGGCAACGATTTTCTTTCAAAAAACCCGAACAGCTCCGGTTCGCTTGGTATAGCAATATCGGAAGGACTGGAGTATGCAGAGACGCATGATAATACTGTGTACTGTCTGGGCTCCGTTTTGAATCACGTTATGACCCAGCAGTCAGTGATAGGATTGGAGACGATCAAGCAGTTTGATATGATCGAAGAGAAACCAGACTTGATCGTCGGCTGCCTGGGCGGCGGCTCTAACTTCAGCGGAATCGCACTTCCATTCATAGGCGAAGTCCTGAAAGGAAAAAGAGAATGCGACTTCTTGGCAGCCCAGTCGATGGCGGCTCCTAACCTTGTGAAGGGAGAATACAAGTACGATTTTGGTGACGTCGCTGAACACACGCCGCTCCTAAAGATGTACACTCTGGGTCACAAAGCTGACATGACCCCGATCAAAGCAGACGGCTTGCGGTACCATGCGGCTGGTCCAATCGTCAGCTTGCTGAAAAAGCATAACATCGTCAAAGCCGTGGCCTATCCTGCTGACGAGAAGTCAATCTTTGAAGCGGCTAGACTTTTCCTCCAGGCTGAGGGTTGGTTAGCCGCCCCAGAATCCAGCTATGCAGTTCGCGCCAGTATTGACGAGGCTGTTAAGGCTGAAAAGGCTGGCGAAGAGAAAACGATCTGCATGAACATAAGCGGACATGGCTGGCTGGACTTGGAGGCGTATAAGGAAAAGCTAGAAATTTCATAAGAGGCGATTTCATCAGAATCTGTGGCCGTACTTTCCAGTCAATGGCACAAACGCTACGCCGCCGAGATTTTCTTCCTTGATTTCTCCTTCGCTCGTCTTGGTAATTTTGATCAGGTTTTGAAATAGAGACAGGCTGCCAACTGGAATCAGCATTATTCCTGTGGGTTTCAACTGTTCGATTAGCACTTTAGGAACGTCAGGTGCAGCTGCTGTCACAAGGATTCTGTCGAACGGAGCCTTTTCAGGGTAGCCTATTGAACCGTCGGCGTGAATTATCGTCACTCGGTCGCCGTACCCGCAGTTCATGATGTTCTTTCGGGCGAATTCGGCTAGACCTTGCACGATTTCAACTGTGTACACGTGTCCCCACTCGCTTCGCGGCGCAGTTTTCGGTGCGATCAGCTCAGAAATTGTAGCGGCGTGCCAGCCTGAACCTGCTCCGACCTCTAAGACTTTGAGTCCGATCTCCAACTGCAGGGCTTCATTCATTATTGAAACCATGTCTCGCCTAGCCGGCAACGAGGCCTAGCTATGTGGCGCAGAAGCCGTCTGCCCGAAGCCTATTGGAAGAGGCGTATCGACAGCACCATAAGACCGCATGTTTTCGGGAAGGAACTTTTCACGCGGCACTTTACGCATCGTCTCAATAACCTTCGGAGAGCGGAGAACTCCTTCTTTAATCAGGTTCTGAATGAGCTTTTCCCATTCGTTTTCTTCCACTTGGAGCACCAGCATAAACAGTGGCCGAGTTGGTTATTAACATATTTGAATGTGAGAATAAGATGTTAAATAACAAACACGGTCTAACCGTTAAACGCTGGCAGGAAGCGTTTTGAGCCGAAAAGAAAAACCTGATTCAAGCGCTGAAGAGCTGAGCAAAAAGCTAGACCATATAATTCACAGACTCGACCTTCTAGAAGAGTTGATCCTTGAAAAGCCAGAGTATGAAGGTTTAGCCGCTTCCTTACGTTTGACAAAAATGGGCATAGGCATGTACGGTGAGCCATTAAAAATTGCTTCTCGTCTGAAAAACGCCGAGACATACTTGCGTCTAAGAGCCATTGCCCAAGACGATATTTCACGGTGCATCATTCAGGCATTGGCCGTGAAAGGAGCCTTGAATGTTTCCGCCATAACGCGACAGGTGGCAACGATGAGAGGAAAGGCAAGCAGACGCATAGTACGTGACAGGCTGAAAAATCTCGTAGAACATGGAGTCTTATTGAAGAAGGGCGGCAGAGTTCCCACTTACGAGTTAGTCGAAAAAGATTGATCACTAACTGGTCACTTTTGCACAGAACACCTAACTATTGTGACCACTCCATTGCTAGTTTAAGGTGAGCAAGAAATGAGAAACGGATACCTGCGCAACATAAGCAGAAGAAGCAACATGCCAACTCCGTCAGAAGAACTGGATGCGAACTCACACAAAATAGTCGCAGCAGTTCCTTCAAGGTTGGCAAAGCCAGAAAACAGACATGAAATCACGCTGGAAAATGCTTGGGCACATTCACGACTTCACTGCAATCTTGGGTAAACTATCTGGGAGGTGAAAGAAAATGGTTGATGATGAAAAGGAACATGAAAAGAGGCATGAGACGCAGAGTCCAGAGAACATCAAAGAAATACTAGGCGTGGTCTCGGCAGAACTTCCTTCACTGATCAAGAACGTACTTGGCTCTGTTTTCTCCGAAGAAGCAGGAAGGAGCATGGGCAAGGCGGCAGCTGCATACTACAAGGAACTGAAGAACGGCGGACTGCCTGAACCTGTGGCTGTCAAGTTGACCGAAGACTACATGCGAACTTTCACAAGCTTAGGCGACATGCTCAGAGGCGCTGGCAAGGGTAGATGGTCCGGAAAGGCTGGAGAAGACATCAGTGAAGAGGTCGAAAGAAGAATCCGCGAAGGACTTGCGAAAGGAAGGAAAGATGAGGATGAGGAGGAAGAAGAATAACTTCCCCTCTTCTCTTTGTCTAACATGGTGATGAAGCTTGAGCGAATCGTCGGTTTTCACAGAATTGTTCAAGTCATCTCCCTATTTGGCTCGAATGTCACTGCAGCTTTTCTACGCGTATCTCACCTTGGGAAGTCGAGTGCGAAAGACTAGGAGGGCCTTTGAGAAAGAGCTGTTACTCTCCGGAATGTCGAAAGTCGATGCCGAGCGCATAAGCGCATGCTATGAAGAGCTCAAAAACGGCATAACAAGCATGTTGAAGAAGGGAGTTGCGCGCAGTCTTGAGCAAAGATAAGAGCTCAGGTTCTGCGCGCTTAATCTTGTATCTTTTATTTTACGGTTACTGATTTTGCTAGGTTTCTCGGTTTGTCTGGGTTGTGGCCTCTTTCGAGGGCCATGTAATAAGCTAAGAGCTGAAGTGGAACTACGAAGGGTATGGGTGACAGCACTTCAGGAATGCCTCTTGGGACTTCGATGTAGTCGTCGGCGAGTTTTTTGATTTCTTCGTCGTCTTCTTCTAGGATGGCGATTATCGAGGCGTCTCTAGCTTTCATTTCCATTATGTTGCCGATCAACGTTTTGCGCGTTTCATCCTTTGGACAGATGAAGACCACTGGGAAGCCGGGTTCAATTAGGCTGATTGGTCCATGCTTGCTTTCTCCTGCTGGGAAGGCTATAGCGGGCACGTAGGCTATTTCCATAAGTTTGAGTCTGCCCTCGTAAGCTGTGGCGGTGCTTATTCCGCGGCCGAGGAAAAAGAAGGTTTTTGCATCCTTGTATTTTTTCGCGATCTGTTTTATCTTTTCTTCCTGGTTCTCGATTATTTCCTCAACAGTGTCTGGGAGTTTCTTCAGTTTTTCTTCCAGGAAGTCCATTTCGTCTTGTGAAACCTTGCCCCTCTTCTTTGCAAGTCGTAGCGCCAGCTGAACCATGACTGAGAGTTGCGATGTGAATGTTTTCGTCGCTGCCACACCTATTTCTGGTCCTGACTGTTGACCAATGTACACTCTTGATACCCTCGTTAGCGTTGAGCCGATCGTGTTCGTTAATCCGAGGATCGTTGCTGCTCTTTGGCGAGCAGTGTTGACGGAGGCCAGGGTATCAGCTGTTTCGCCCGATTGGCTTACCGCGAGAATCGTGCTGTCAATGTTCACTGATTTGCCGCATTGTTCAACAAACTCTGAGGCTATTATAGGAAAGCTTGGAAGGAAAGCGAGTTTGGAGAACATATAGGATGATGCAAGGCACGCGTGGTAGGATGTGCCGCAAGCTACGAGGTAAACGTCGCGGGCTCGGTCAAGAAAAGTTGACATAAGGTCAGCGTAGTGCTCCTGCACCCTGAGCGTGTTCCGCAAGCAGTCTGGCTGTTCATGGATCTCCTTTATCATAAAATGCGGATAACCCTGTTTAACCGCCATCTCAGCTGTCCACGCGATGAGCTTGGGCTCGCGGACAACGACTCTTGAGTCTGCTATTTTCTTGATCTCAACGTTTCCCAGAGAGAGCGTAACGAGTTCTCCGTCCTCAACGATAATTGCCTTGTTGGTCAGAGGCAGAAACGCCGGGATGTCTGAGGCAAAGTACACGGCTTTTTCATTGACTCCGATGACGAGTGGGCTTTCGTTTCGGACGCATACTATCTTGTCAGGTTCATTCGATGAGATGACCGCGATGGAGTATGATCCTTGAAGTTTCTTCACGGTTTCGAGAACGGCTTCAGCGAGGCTCAGAGAGGAATTGTTCTTGAGGGTTTCTTCGATAAGATGGGGAATGATTTCTGTGTCGGTTTTGGACTTGAAAACGTGTCCGTGATTCTCAAGTTCAAGCCTTAGTTCAGCAAAATTCTCTATGATCCCGTTGTGGACGACAGCTATCTGTCCGGTGCAGTCAACGTGGGGATGCGCGTTCACCTGTAGCGGTGCGCCATGCGTCGCCCATCTCGTGTGTCCAACGCCTAGGTTTCCCGGCAGGTCATCTAGGTTGTGCAGCATGTGGACTTCGTCTATTTTTCCCTGGTCTTTCTTTACGTAGAGTTTTCCTTCATGTATAGTGGCCTCTCCAACCGAGTCGTAGCCTCGGTATTCAAGTCTTTTCAGCGCTGCGTGAATGACGGGTGCAGCGGGTTCGTCTTTGAGAATGCAGCCGAATATTCCGCACATCTTTGGTCCTCATCTGTTTGCAGTGAGGCTATTCGAACCGTTTTTGCGCTAATAAGCATTGTTAATACGTAAATCTGAGCCCTAAAAGAAATTTCTGATTCATCTCTCATGCTGCAACATGGTTGGTTCACTTAACCTTCATTGTTTTTCCTTCAGCATTAAAAAAAATGTTATAAGGGTGATCTTTTGCTTCACTAAGCCAAGGGACGACCTTGCAGAAGAAGCTGTTGTTACAAGAAGATGGGAAGACACAGAAGGTCAAGGAGATCACAGTATTCGACGATCCGCAAAAGTTGAAGATGATTCTGAACAGGCTGAGCTGGAAGATTCTGGAGATGCTTTCTGAAAAAGAGATGTACCCGTTGGAAATAGCTAAGGCCCTCAGAGTTCATGAGCAGAAAGTGTACTACCACATAAGAAAATTGGAGAAGGCGGGCGCGATAACTGTCGTCAGGCAGGAAGAAAAGAAAGGAGCCACCGCTAAATATTTCAAAACAGTTTCTCCTGCTTTCGGCATCGAACTTCCTCAAGGTTACACGCCGATAAAGAAGCTCTCTCTCTTAGGCATGGAGGGGCAGATCCAGAAGTTCTTCCGAGAATTCATTCGGAAGGACAGCTCTTTCGAAGGCAAGATAGTTGTGGGCAGCCCAACGCCCCATGGCCCGTTCAAGACGAGCGCGCGAGACGGACATTACGCTTCTCATCTCGCCTTCTTTCTAGGCCAGTTTGTTAGGATGCCTGACGAATTTGCGATAAAACTTGACGTTGACGTCAAAGCTGAGAAGGAAGAAAAGAACAACCTGGTTCTAGTGGGCGGACCGGGCACAAACCTGCTTACCCAAGAGATAAACGAGTACTTGCCGATAAGATTCGACATGCGGCACTCGGAGGAGGGCTTCATGTTCGGAGGCTTAGTGTCCAAAAGAACATCTCTCGTTTACACCGCCGATAACGTTGGTTTGGTCGCGAAAATCGTCAATCCCTGGGACAAGGAAAAGCGCGTCATAGTCCTAGCCGGAAACAAGACAGTTGGCACGAAAGCCTGTGTCCTAGCCTTGACGAATTTTTGGAAAAAAACCTTGGAAAACTACAAGGGTGACGAGACTTTTGCCAAGGTTATTCAGGGCTTCGACTTGGACGGCGACGGAAAAGTTGACTCAATAGAGGTTCTTGAGTAACTTGTATCCCGTCGAATTGAAAGAGGTTATCCTTGCAAGTGGACACGAGAACATCTCGGCCACGCATGAGACAACTATTGAAATCACGAAAGAAGCGCACTTGTCACAAAGCGGCGATTGCATCATCGCTGTGTCGGCGAACAAAGCATTAAGTGACTTGAGTTCCGAGTTTAAAAAAAACTTGCTAAAGGACCACGCACGCATCACTATTTCAGTCGACGCAGGAGGAGTCGCTCAAACCTTAAGCGCCCATGGAAGCTCTCGCCTGATTCTAACCCATCCGACTGACATTGTTGTGAGGAAGAGCAGTTACGTCTGCGACCGAACATTGGCGATCCATGCAGACCAGGCAGCATGCGAGCTATCAAGAAGTCTTGTTAAGAAATTGAAAAACAAGGAGCAGAATGTGAGAATAACACTGACCATGAAAATCTAGAGTGCCTCTTGCGAACGCTAAAACGCTTTATCATGGAACAACAACGTCTAACGAATCTTTGCGTCTATGACGGCTTGCCATTCGTGCGGGGCTGTCTCTCGAACTATCCTTGAGAACGGAACATCCGCGACCTTTCTCCCTGTTTCTTGAACAGCTTTTGTAAGGCGGAGCTTTGTTGCTTCTAGCGGGTTTGAAGCGCTGACAAAGCTGTAAAAGTGTATCATACCTCCCTCAGGCTTGAGGGCTCTGCAAGCTGCGTCGACAAATTCGATTGCTTTTTCGGGCAGGTTCATAATCACTCGATCTGCGACGCACGTGACCTTTTCATCAATGACGTGTCTCGCGTCTCCCAAGAAAGGATGAACTTCACCCACGGCCCTGTTGAGCCTGATGTTCTTCTTGAGATATTCAAAAGCCTTGGGATTCGCGTCAATCGCGTAGACTTTCACGTTTTGGTGGGTTTTGGCTATAAGTATGGAGAAGGGGCCGACTCCTGCAAACATGTCCACTATCGTTTCGTTTTCCTTAACGAGAGAGGCTACTCTCTTGTGTTCATATGAGAGACGGGGCGAAAAATAGGCCTTGGCAACGTCAACTGAGTATTGGCAGCCAAATTCTTTGTGGACAGTCTCGGTTTTCTGTTCTCCACCTATGACACTGAATTCTCTCAATCGGTAGGTCCCGCTGACAGCGCCAGCTTTTGCTAGCACGGTCCGTACGTTCTTGTTCGTTTTGAGAATCGCTTCACCTATGATCTTTTTGTACGCGCCTAACTTTTGAGGGACCTCGACTATGGCTATGTCCCCGATGAAATCCACGGCGTGCGGCAGACCGGCCAGCAGATGAGGAGGCAATTCGGTTGAAAGCACTTCTGTCAAGGATGGTTTCTGTTTCTTCCTTCTTTGGAACGTACACGTTAGAATTTGATAGATTACTCCATTTTCCCTGAGAGTCTTCAAAGTATCCTCTCGAGGCTGGCTGATGAGCGGGATGCACAGAAAATCTTCGTCTCTCTGAAATTCAAATTCCTTATCGACGATCTTCGCTTCGCTTGCCAGAGCTATTGCTTTTTCGCCTTGCTTTTTCGGAACTCTTAAGCATCTGACTTTCTTTGGCATTTTGTCACGCAGGTTCAATTCTCTCGTGTTGCCGTGATGACTGTGTAAAACTGGGTTAATTCGGTGTCCGTGAGGACGTATTGCTCCTTTGCTTCTTTGCTGGCCGCATGCACGTATCTGCGAAGTACTTCGGGCTTGATGGCAAAGTATTTTCCTTTGTCCTCGATCAACGCGTCGTAGGGTTTTTTGTATGCAATGGTTTTCATTCTAGAGACATGGAATCCGTGAGTTTCGAGCAGTCTCTTCGTTTCTGAAGCCTTGTAGTATCTTGTGTGCGCCCTGGATATCGTTCTTTCCAATGTTTCGAAGAATTTCTGGTCGTCAGCATCGTGTGGAGACAGATCGCCGTACACGAAAGTGCCTCCTTCTTTGAGCAATCGTCTATAGTCTTCCAGCGTTCTTTCTTGGTCTTCGAAGTAGTGCATGGTGCTCATGCACAGTATTCCATCGAAAGCTTCGGCTGCGAAGGGTAAGTGGTCAGCATCCCCCAGAATGAGGTCGGAATGCTGTTTGTAAGCGAGGAGCTTGTTTCTCGCGTTGTTCAGCATTTCTCTCGTTAAGTCAAGCCCTACGAGACATGGTCTGATTTTTTCAAGCAGAGGCTTCGCGTTTCTTCCGCTTCCGACGCCCACTTCTAGCAGAAGTTTGCTCTCAAAACCTGTGAACGCGTTGAGCACTTCGTCAAGTATTTCTGCTCCAAAACCGTTTTCAGATTTCCACGTCCTGCTCTTCTGCTGGTCGTAATCTTTAGCCCTGATAGAATAGTATCTCTGAACCGTCTTTTTGCGGGTGCTACTGGCCATGTGGTCTCTTCACTCTGTTTTTTCTACTTTGTGAAGCCCGTTCACCTTTTCAACGTTAAACCTAGCGTTTAAGATTTGTTCAGTAACCCAGATGTTTGTTTCTAAGTGCTCTGAAACTGCCCGCGTGAAATAGATCGAGCTTCCTTTAGCCAGGGCCACGTATGGGATGAGCAGGTCGGCCAAGTGTACGTCAACCGTGGGCTTGGCAGAAATCTCCGCGTAGAGTTTCTGGGCGGCCTCTTCGCCGACTTTTTCGCTTGTCTTCTTCAGTTCGCCTATCGCGTCAGCTCCCAACAATGTGCCCGCGTCGGTTTCGGCCCACAACACTATTGAGCTGCCTTTCTGCAGGGGGTTTGACGTGTCGTTTACTGCTTGGATCTCTGTTGCGTAGCCTTTTTCTTTCAGATAGTCTTTTGCAGCTTTTGCTTGTCTTTCAGCCACTTTCCTCTCGGCTAAGAATGTGCAGACTGATACTCCTTTGATGGCTTTTATCTTGCCGAATGTTTCCATGTGTAAAGGTCTGAGTGACTCTGCAGGCTTCACTGTTGCCGTTACTTCGCCGTTTCCTCTTGGGTAGTAACCGTACTTGTTGACCTTCAGAGTTGCTTCTAGACCCATGCGGCAGAGAGTTGGCAAGAGGACGAAGCGCATGTAATTTGTCGTGGGCGCGTTTGAAACGTCGGTTCCACCCTTAGAAACGTGCAGGACAACGGTCCTTTTAGCATAAGCGCAGATCGGCAGCACGGTCATCAAGAGCATCGGTATGCTTCCGGCGGTGCCGATTTCTGCCTCGATCTTGCCTCCTTCAACTTCTCTAGGCTTAAACCAGAGTTCGCGAGAATCAATTCTTGCGCCATCGAGTTCAGCGTTGCACAGTTTTGCGGCTGTCAAGACTGCTTCCAAGTGTTGGGGTTTCAAGCCTGGTTGAGGTCTGTTGTGTCTGACGTTGTAGATGTGAAGCGGTTGCCCCGTTATGGCTGACAGGGCGACTGACAGTCTGAGGATCGTGCCGCTTCCTCCTTTCTTGCTGCCGTCAACTTCGATCAAGTATGCTCTGTGCGCCTCTTTTTCGGCTTGTGAGAAGAGTCGGAAACAATTAATAAATGGGTGAAGTATTAAGGATTTGGAGGGTTGAAGGCTTATGAGCACGGATAAAGTGAAGGTGGACAATCTTACCAAGAGAGTTGACGAACTCGTCGTGATCTTGAGCGGAATCGCCGAGGACTTGAGGAAAGTGTCCGCTTCGTTGAAGTCGCTGTCAGTTCAACAGATCACTCAGCCCGTGGTTGCGCCGCCGCCTTTGTCGCTGGGTCAGTCTCCGAGTGTCGCTGGGGCGCCTCGGCCAGCTGAGAAGTCGAAGGCTATAGAGGACCTGCGGACGATGTTCCCTGAAGACTTGGAAAGCATGTTGAATTTTGAGGAAAAGGACGATTACATAATCATCAAGCCGCGGCAGTACTTGGGTTCTGATAACTTCTCAAAGATCGCATCTGTTGTGCGTCAAGCTGGAGGAGAATACGTCAGCGCCGGAAAAGCATCGCACTTCAGAGTTCCTAAACATATGACTTGAACACACTCTTTCCGCAGCATGTAAAAGCGTCTGCTAATATCTTATTTCAAAATCCTTGAACTCACCTGTGTAAGGCTCCCAAGCAACTTCTGTGGCCTCGACTCTTGCAGAGGGAGGGCCTCGCTTGCAGAACTCTACGAGTTGCTTCACGTCTTGTTCTTCACCTTCAAAGACAGCCTCAACCCTGTCATCCGGTAGGTTGCGGATCCATCCGTTCACATGATGCCTTCTCGCCTCATACATTGCTTCTGACCTGTAGAACACGCCTTGCACTCTGCCTCGCGCGAACATGTGCGCCCTGATTTTCATCGCTTCTCCCTGCGGAAGCTCTTCACTTAAACTCATCTCTCTGCCTAGTAGACGTGTTGTTTCAGCACTTGTCTTAAAAGATGTCCGTTCGACCGTGATCTAGGTGAGCATGCATGCTTCAGAACTGTAACGGAAAATTGTTCGTTTACGCCTCGAGTTTTGCATCGCGCGAAAAACGCTTCAAACCCGTGAGTGTTGCCACGGAAAAGATGGCTAAACATTTGAAGCTGAGTTTCGAAATCAAGACCTTCACGAAGAAGTTTGATCCGATTTACGTTTACTACAAGAACGGTGAAGAAGAGCCTATTCCTATCTATTGCGTAGGCGAGGAGCAGTCAAGCATCGAAGACATCTGCATGCGACTGAGGAACATGATGTTTGTCTTGTCATTCCATCCGAAGCATTCAGCTTTGAGACAGAGAAGGAAAGAAATCATGCAGTTTTCGTGAATTTCAGACTTTGATTTTCAAGGTTTATGTCGTATATCTGGTTAACGTCAAAGTCTATGCCTAATGTTTCGTATTCTTGTTCTGTTAGAAACAGGATTATTTTTGGAATTGCGAGATCCACTCTTCCGGGGAACATCGGCATTTGCTGCTGCAGGGCTTGAAGCACATCTTGAACAACCTTGGCTTCTTCTGTCTGAGGCCTCACTGTAAAGTGGGGAACTTGGCGATCTTCGATCAGCTCTATTCGTTTTCCAAGGTTACCGTCCGGGTCATGGATGGATTCGATCTTCTGCACTCTTACGCGAAACATGGTCAGTCACCACTGAAGAGGCTCAAGGGGCTTTATAGATTTCGGAAGGGTCTCCAACGTCCTAACTCAGTCTGCGGCATCGTGTGGAAACGACTCATCCAGTCTTGACTGAATCTTGACCTCTTTCGGTTCGGAAACATGTTCCGTTGTCTCCTGGAGCTTTCGGAGAAGTCTGAGTTGTTGCTGGATCTTTTCTTCATCTCTAGTTGGCAATTCGAGGACTTTCGGAGTGTCCTCAAACCTTTTATCTCTAACGATGGCGTGGAAGACTTGTAATCCTAGTTTTCCTTCGCCTATTGCCATGTGTCGGTCGATTCTGCATCCTAAGTCTCCCTTCGAATCGTTCACGTGCAGCATCTTGAGCTTGTCATTTCCAACCTTGGCGTCAAATTCCTTCAAAACGTTCTCGTATCCCTGATAGCCTCGAATGTCGTATCCCGCGGCGAAAACATGGCACGTGTCAAAGCATACGCCCAGCAGATGGCTCTTTTCCACCCCTTTTATGATTTCTGCCAGTTCCTCAAAGCGTGAACCAATGGCTGTGCCCTGACCAGCCATGGTCTCCAGAAGAATCATGGCGTGTGAAGCCTCGGCACCGTTGAGAACGTCGTTTAACGCATCGACCGTTCGACCGATCCCAGCCTTCTTGCCAAGTCTGCCGCTATATCCAGGGTGCATCACTAAGAGCTGAATTCCAAGCTGATCAGCAATTGACAATTCAGTAGCCAGCCTGGTCTTTGAGTTCTGCCAGATTGCATCAGTTGGCGCTGCCGGATTTACTATGAGGGGAACGTGGGCGATGACCTGCTTGACGCTGCTTGCCTGCCAGGCTGTTCTAAAACCAAGAGTTTCTTCGGGCGATAATTCCCTAGTTTTCCACGTGCGAGACAGAGTGATGTAGGTCTGCGCACACTCGCAACCCCACCTTTCCGCATATGCAAAATAGTGTTGACAGGCCACCTCTACCGGGGTGAGCTGGAACGTTTGATCCAATCATCTTCTCACTAGGCGTTTACTCGTGTAGGAATGCTGTGCAACTCCTATGATTTTTCTCACTCCTGCGATCGCATTCGCAACGAGCCTCTTCGGGTCAAAGATCAGCAAGGCCTAGCCTCTCAAACTGTTAACTGTTTTGCGGCTTTATGATTTGCGCAGCATGACGCCTTGACAATTCCCAGCTAGCTCTCTTATGAATTGAGACCGGCGCGCTGCCATGCCCGCTTTATTATGCGTCCGCACCTGAACAGCCACATAGCTCCGCATCCGACCTGAACAGCCTCACCGTCTTCAACAATGCTCTCAAACCGTGTATATACAGTGTACATGCAAAGTGTATATGCAAAATGTATATGCTTTGAAAATTCTTTTTTTGCGAATTCAGAGATAAGCTAGGGCGCGGGCAGAAAGACATAATAGTTCTTTGAAGCCACGGTATTATGAAAACAATGAAAATGAACTTTGACGTTCTAATAATCATTCTTCTCGTGATCTTCGTGGGGAGCCTAGTCTGGCTGATAATCTACGGCGAGGTGTGGCGCATCAACCTCTCCATGACTGATACACACGTTGAAAACTTCGACCCAGACCGCACGCGAAACGCTTTCATATTGTCAGTTGTCTCTATTGCGTCTGGGGGTTCCATGCTGTACATACTTGTTACACGGTATTCGCAGGAAGAAGAAAAGAAAGAGGTCTCTGCCCCAGCGCCACCCACACCTGAAACCTAGTGTTTTTTTTGTCCGCGGCCACACAAGGACCGCGCGCGCGACAGAGAGCTCGCAAGTGTCAAAAACGCCGTTTGACTTTGTGAAATTTTATATTCGCTGCATGTTATATGCTTAACATGTCTGGGGGAAGTTGCGTGAAACTTGTAACCGTATTATTGCCCGAAGCTTATTTGGAAGGTTTAGATGAGCTTGTGAGAGCTAACATGTATCCGAGCAGAAGTTCAGCTATACGGTCTTCTGTGAGGGATCTGCTGAAGAAAGAGCTTTGGGAAAGACGCGGAAGATGAAGCTTTGCAGCGGAAGGAAACTTCAATACACAATTCCTCTGCCCACAAGATTCATCAGTTTTCTCAGAGGCAAGTCGGCAAAAACTGTCTTAGAACTCGGCTGTGGCTATGGCAGAGCCTGCTTCTTCTTACATGAGAACGGTCTTTGCGTCACAGGCATCGACCTAGACAAAGAACAAATCGGATTAGCTTCACAGGAAGCAAAATCGCGGAGGATTCACACTGGAATAGACTTTGTCGTCAACGACGCTAAAAACCTGTGTTTCCCAGACTCCTCATTTGACGCGGTCACGATGCTAGGAGTCCTCACTATGGTTCCGAAAGCCGAAAGGCCGAGAATAGTGAACGAAGTTGAAAGAGTCCTAAGACAGATGGGCTACGTCTTCATCGAGGAATTCGGTAGGACTTGGGAGAATCCGGTTTACAGAAAGCGATACAAAGAGGACTTGAAGGTCACCGGTGAATTGGGCACAGTCACAGTTAGAGACGGCACTGGTAGGGTTCTGCATTTTGGCCATCACTTCACCCGCAGAGAGCTACTGAGTCTTCTCAGAAGCTTCCAAATTGTCAGTTTCGAAAAAGACTTTTTCACAAGTTATTACCACGGAAACTGGGTCAGAGGAAACATCATACTGGCCCAGAAGCAGCGAAGATAGGTTTTCTGCATCAAAATGGCTTCGTGTAGGCTCTACCTATTAAGGCGTCATTAGCTGGGTTTTCCTAGGTCTCTGACTTTCTTTGCTGTTTCCGCAGGGTTTTCCGCGAGTGTTATCTCTCTTCCAACGATCAGATAGCGCGCGCCAGCCTCGATGGCCGGTTGAACCGTTGCACCTTGAGCTCCGATTCCAGGTGAGTATATTGGAACCTTTTCTCTGAGAATTTCGTGCACTTCTTTTATCTTCTCAGGGTAGGTTGCGCCCACAACCGCGCCGTCTGCGTCGTATTTCAGAGCTTTTTTTGCGAAGGATACGTACTGAAACGTTTTCGCGCCGCTTTCAGGTTCGATGATTGTTTGCCCGTAACCTTCACCTGCGGCTTTGTGGCTCATGTAGACGAGGAGGATCACCCCGCGGTCCAGTCGGCGCGCAACATCGAAAATGGGTTTCAACCCTTCTTCCCATCCTATGAATGGGTTGGCTATTATGGCGTCGAAGCCCGCGGCATAGTAGTACTCAGCGATAACCTGGTTCGTGGCGCCGATGTCATTCGCCTTGCAGTCCATTATTGTCATCAATCCGACATCGTGAGCCTTTCTGACAAGTCTTTCAACACCGTCAAACGTGCCCAGAGGAAGGACCAGATGATGGTTGAATTTGACAGCGCTAATGTAGGGATGCACAGTGTCCAACACGTGTTCCGCTTTGAGAAAGAGGGCCACTCGGTTTTTTGGGTTTTCAAACGGAAAGTCAAAAGCCAAAACGATGTTAGATTCCTTTTCTCTTGCCTTCTTCTCCATCTCGACGCGGAAAGACAAACTCAAACGCCTCTCTCTACTTGGTGATAAGACTAAAAACTCTTTTGCTATCTGCACTTGCCCGACTGTTGTTCTTGGCTCATGTCTAAATCCTTCAGCGAAAGCTCTTCCTCCAGAGCTGACAGGAAAGCCATGGTTCTCGCGTGTCTTTTCTTTGCAATTCTCTTTGACGTGGGGGTGTTTAGTAGACTGTAGATGGGCTTCAATTCTTCAAAACAGTCTTTCACAACGTTTTCAAACGGTCTCTTGCCTAGCCAGTGGAATACTCTGGCAACGCCCGCCGCTCCTAACAGGTCGATTTTGTCGGCGTCCCAGACAATTTTCTCCTCCAGTGTTTCCAGTTTGTCTCTGAGAGGAAGCGCGTGATGTAACACTATGCTCGCGACTCTGTCACTCTTCTCGTGAGGGTAGTCTGTTCCGCTTAGAATCTCGCTTGCGAGTCTTGCTCCCGTTTCGTTGTGCGGTTCACCAACCGTTCGCCCTATGTCGTGTAAGATGGCTCCTATCTGTACCAATTCGACATCTGCTTTCTCTCTCTTGGCTAAGTAGGTTGCGATTCTGAAGACGCGATCAACGTGGGAGTAGGAGTGAACGGTCCCTTCCAGCAGGGCCATCTTCTCTTTAACGGTGGTCGTCAAGCAATCTATCAATGGTCGCATATTATCACGGCGATTTGTGGTGTGCTTTCTACACTAACTTTAAAAGTTAAACCTTATAAAACATAGAGTAAGAAACCGCACACCTAGTGGCATGCATGAAACCTCAGCCATTGTTGAGCACTGAGCTCCGGAAACTCGTTGAATCCCGCATGAAGAGCAATCTAGAGGGAATAGAGCAAACGCTGCAACAGATATTCGGAGCTCAGAAGCTCGGCCTGGAAGAATTGAGGGAAACGATAAAAGGACTTGAGGAGAGCTTCGACCTTCTGTCTCAGAAATGGAACCTCCAGATCCTCTACATACTGTTTCTTAGAGAAGAAACGGGGTTCGGCGAACTGAAGAAGATTCTCAGGGCCAACTCTCGCACCTTATCGGACAAACTCAAGACGCTCAACCAGAACGGATACATCAGGAGGTCAGTGAACGAGGGTCCTCCTCTGAGAGTAGGGTACTCGCTCACGACAAGAGGCCGCAATACAGTTCTTCTCGCACTGCCTTTCCTGTATTATTCCAGCAGTAACCTGACATGAGAAACAAGCTCTACCCAGAACTGTTTTGGAACACTCCGATAGATTCTATTTCCCCCTCTGAAGACTGTTTGATTAGCGACTACAGAGACTTCAGGGCTCCATTTAGCATCTGTTTGCATTTTCGCGCACCATGCAGTTCATATTTTTGCCTCTGCACACTTAATAGTTTCAAGCAGAATCTCAACCGAAGGCGAAAAGAAATGATCGGTGAGCTTGCGGCGTTGGGCGCTGCTATCAGTTGGACAGTGTCAGCATTACTCTATGGAAAAGCGCTGCAACAGGCTAGGCCGATCTCTGCAAACATCATTCGCCTCACGTTGACAGGTTCGATCTTGCTCTTGTTCCTCGTTATTTTAGGCAAGCTTACATTCTTGACTGGTTTGCCTTCAGGAGTCGTTGTTATCTCAGCCGTCAGCGGCATAATCGGTCTGGGTCTAGGTGACACCTTGTACATGGTGAGTCTGAGCCGCATAGGCGTTGCACGAGCAGTTCCGATAACCTGCACTTATCCGTTGTTTAGTCTCGTGTGGGCTGTTTTCTTCGTAGGTGAGCCGATCACTTGGGCGATTGTGCTCGGGGCCGTTGTCATAGTTGGCGGGATATGGTTTCTTGGCCAAGGCACTCTTACAAGTGAAGTTGATACAAACAGGAAATCGTTGGTTATTGGCATGATCTTCGCCCTTCTGACTGCCATAGTGTGGTCTATCAGTATCGCAATGATGGATATCGCAGTGAGAGAAACGCCGGACCTGGATCACGCTTTGGCCATCAACACGATGAGAGTGATCGCGATTGCGGCGTTTTTGTTCGCGGCTTCTCCTCTGCTCGACCGCAAACTGGGCTTTCTGAAAGTGCCGAAGAAAACCGTGATGGCTTTGGTTGCTGGGGGAGTCGTCGCACTGGGTCTCGGATGGTTCTTTCTGGCGTACAGTTTCGTGGAGATTGCGCAATCTCGGGCTGTTCCAATATCTTCAACGACCCCTCTCTTTTCGACGCTAGCAAGTGTTTTCTTGTTGCGTGAAAAAGTCACTCCCCGAACTGCTTTTGGATCGATAATGGTCGTGGTTGGAATTTTCCTGGTCTTTCTAGCATAAAATCGTCCTTTTTTCAAACCGCGTATAGCTTTTTATAGTGCGTGCCGTTCTAAGGGGGAACTTGGCGGATCTACAAGGTAGAGATTGAATGTCAGCGTCTCCGAGCGCTCGCGAGTCGGTTCTGGCCCGAAGAATCGCTGGCGAGATAATTCTCTCAAGCAAGCCTGGGGCTACTATGCGGAAGTGGCGTGAACTTTTCGCTATTTCCCAGATGAGACTTTCAGACAAGATGGTGGTTTCATCATCAGTGATCAGCGACTACGAAAGTGGCAGGCGACCGAGCCCCGGTGCAAGGTTTGTGAGAAGATTCGTTTGGGCCTTGCTGAAAATCGATGCAGAACGTGGAAGTCGTTTCACGCACGAGTTTGCCAAACTCACGAGTTCGCCGAGTAACGCCATAATAGACCTTCGTGAATTCCCACTGCCCGTGCGCGTGGAACATCTGTGCAAAGCCATCGAGGGCAAAGTCGTGGCGTGCATGGACAGATACGTTAGAGAGATCAACGGTTACACTGTTGTGGACAGCCAGAGAGCTGTTGAAACGCTTTCGGGGCTCGAGTTCTCGCAACTCTTCGGCGTCACAACCGAGCGGGCGTTGATATTCACAAACATAGAAAATGGCATTTCTCCCATGCTCATCGTGCGGGTCAGTAGTTTGAAGCCGCGTGTTGTCATTTTTCACGGCACTCAGCCGGACGAGTATTCAATACGGTTGGCGGAGTATGATGGTATCCCACTCATATACTCCAGCCTGTGCGGTCTCGAGCGTCTGGTGAAATCTCTGAGAAAACTGTATCACATTGCTCTTCGCAGAAAACTAGGCAGGTCGGCACGTCCGCCGCCTCCACAAGTAAGCGCATAAGAACCCTTCAGATCTTGACAACATAAAATCTGCTAAGAAATTGAAGCGCTGATAAGTCCCCTTTTCAAAAGCTCCTCTTTTATCCGGCGGAAGTCTTCCTCCAACTGTTTCTTGTACCGCCCGCTGTATAGAGCAGCCGCAGGATGGAAGGTAGGGAAGACTGCAGTCTTAAAGCCAAAAACAGATGTTTCATAAACCCTGCCCCGCGCCTGCGTTATGCTGCGGAAGGGTAACCTTGCTTTTGAAAGAACATAAGCGGTTGAATGGTTGCCAAGAGTGACGATGAATCTTGGTCGGATAATGCCTATCTGCCTGTTCAAGTAAGGTGTGCACGTTTCGATTTCATCCAGTTTGGGGTCACGATTTCTCGGGGGCCTACACTTCACAACATTAGTGATGAAAACGTCTGCTCTTGAAAACCCGATTTCGGAGAGCAGAGTGTCCAAAAACTTTCCTGCTGCACCGACGAAAGGTTCGCCCTTCAAGTCTTCTGATTGACCCGGAGCCTCTCCGATAAGCAGCACTCGGCTTTCAGGACTGCCAACTCCTGGGACAGCCTTTTTGCGGCTTTTCCAAAGGTCGCACTTGACGCAGACCACGACTTCTGCAGCAACAGCGTCTAAAAGATGTTTATTTGACACGATGAGGCCATCCCGCATCCTCGCGGTTCCACGAATCGACGGATACATTGCTCAGAACAGGTGTTTCAGGGCGTCAGCTCCTTTCATGCCTACTTCAACGCCCAAGCTTTTGGCCTTAGACGTTACTGCTTTGACCTGTCCGTTGAGCACGTCATCAAAAGTCTTCACTCCGCTCACGACTGCGGCGGCTACGCCTAGTTTTTCAGCTGATTCGACGTTCAGGAAGCCGCACATGACGAAGCCTTTTTCGGCGGTGATGAGAAGAAGCGGTGGGCTGTCAGGGAGATCTGTGCGGAGGCCCAAGCAGCTCTTGCCGTCAACCTTTATTGTCATGATGCTTATCATGGCGAACACCTTTTAACTGCACACATGACATATCCACGCTTAAATAAGAATCGCTGGAGAAACACCTGCCAATGCTGACGAGGCTGAAGCAGAAGATTCAATCGATGCTGGCGACTGAAGCAAGAATCGCCCACAGAATCGGCCTCACACCCAACGAGATAACCGTTCTCGGCGCTTTCCTAGCTTTCTTGTCAGCTTTTGTCTACGCAAGATGGCAGGCGAACCCCCTTCTTCTCTTGCTTGCAACCGTTCTGCTTTTGCTTTCAGGGTTCTGCGACGCCTTGGACGGCGTGGTCGCCCGGTTGTTTGAAGAAGCAACGGTGTTCGGTGGTTTTCTGGATTCTCTGCTTGACAGATACGCTGATGCTGCTGTGTATGTCGGCATAATTTTCGCAGGTCTGTGCGATTTCTACTGGGGTTTAGCGGCGATAATAGGTTCATTGCTTGTGAGTTACAGTCGGGCCAGAGCCGAGGCTGCGGGATTCAAAATGGAATCGATCGGCCTTGCGGAAAGAGCGGAACGTGTGTTAATCCTTGCCGTTGCAAGTCTAGTGGCGATCTTCTGGCAACCTACCATGGTGATGAACGCGGCAATCATACTGCTTGCAGTGCTCACAAACCTGACGGTCTTGCAGAGAAGCTTCTACGTTTACGGCAAATCAAAGAAAAAAGTTTGAGTGAAAACTAGAATCTTCTCGGCCGCGTGCGAATCCGTCGTTCGTTCTCTGCCCTTACCTTCACGACACCACGGTGCACTGCGCACGACACGCAGTAGTACTTGGTCGTGGATGGCATCTCAATGTACGTGCCTTTCTGGCGTAGTTCCTTCGCCAGTTGATAATCCACGATAGAGTGTGTCCTGGTCACTTTCTTAGCCTTGTCACGGGGCACCATTGACCCGCAACTTTGACATTGAACGACACCGCTGCTGCCCTTACCGCCCTTTGACCTTCCACGGCTCTTTCGTTTGAACGGCAACTTTTTCTTACTCCTATACTTCCTTATAGCAAACAATCTAGTTTGCTGCTTTATATATCTGTTCCAATTCCAGTTTCAAGACGCCAAGAAATCTTTCTTACGTGCACAACGCTGGAAAATGTCTCCATGCGAAGACACCGTGTTTTCCTGCTGTCCTCTTCAATCGCGCTTCTGGCTTTGGCCTTGACCTTTTCAAGCGCGCGCGGTCGCACACGTCAGTAATGATAACAGTAACAATGGATGGTAACAATAACATTCTAGGACAGCCCAGACCATCGCAGAATTCCCAGCGAACCTTGCGCCATTAATGATGCTAGCAGCTCTGTCGACAACGGTTCTGTTCCGGAAGAAATATCCCATTCATTCGCGGAAGCCCGTGGAATGTTTTCGGTCTACGTGGAACGATGCGGTGTCGTGGAACACAAGGCGCCAGGCCGCGGCGCTTGGCTGAAGTGAATTAGATGTCCTTTCTTAGCTTCAGAATCGAGGCGATGTTCGCTTTCTTGTCGATTCTCGGGATGATTTTTCCGGTGGAAGATGTGAACAGTGTTGTGACCCCTGGGCCGTGGCCGGCTATGACGCAGTTTGTGTGCACTGTGATACCGACGGAGATGGCGCCTTGTTTGTATATCCTTCCGAAGGTGTGGTCTGCGTCAATTATGGCAACGAGGTCTCCTAGTCTGAGGTCGTCGAGGCCAAACTGTGTTCTCACTTTTTCATCGAAGAGTTGAATGTCATAGTCTCCGGAGTAAGTCTGGTTGGCGCCGAGTCCTGAGCCCATGATAGCGGCTGGAACGATGTGACTGACTGGAACCTCCAGCTTGTTTCCTTTCAATCTGGGTTTCAATGCTTTCAGAAACTTGGGGTCCAAATTCATCACCGTGACGTGAGGAGCGTCTAACAGTTGGAGGCCAACTCCGAAAGCTTTGATGAGAAACTTGTCACCGATCACAAGTTTGTCCATGACTTCGGGCTGAACATCGACTAGCACGTGTTCTATTCCGCCGTGTTTGCCCGTGACAACTCCTTTTGAACCCTTGGCTTCGCCGCTTATTATCGTGGCCTCGTTTCCAACGCATGAGAGCACGTTGAAGGCGGCGTTTGCGCCTTGTCCAAAGCGCGGGTCGTTCTCTTTGTTTTCAACGCTTACTCCTGGTTCAACATGATCGGCTTGCCATCCTGAGGCTGGGTCGCCTACCCTGATGTTATAGGTTATTCCTCCGACGCCTGGTAAAACCACCGGGTTCCCTTGGGCAGTGATCCTGTAGACGTCTCTTCCGAAAACGGGACTCACTACTTCGCCGACGACCGAGATCTTCACTAACTTATCCTCATTGGTTCTCAGCATTCATCATTCCCCAAAGCATAGGTGCTTTGAAAGGCGGAAACTAATAAGACTTGGCCTCAGCCAAAATTGTGACGTGCGAGAGGAATACGGCAAGTTTTAAATTTGGGGCTCTCTCTTGAGTTCAGTGAAGCCAAACCTTAATAGTCGAATGCATTATTTACGTGGCGAGAACCATGGCCGAGATTGGACTTAGGTCTAAGATGCTGGTTAAAGACATCATGAGTAGTCCAGCGGTTACCGTGGACGAAAATGCTCCTGCTAACAAAGTTGCGGGACTCATGGCTAAACACGAGTACGGATGCATCCTAGTGACGACCAAGCAGGCAAAACCTATGGGAATCATAACTGAGAGGGACCTCGTTGTAAGAGTCTTAGCCAAAAACGCTAAACCTGACACCGTCAGGGCCAAGAGCGTCATGACTTCTCCGCTGATGACGATCGAATCAGACGCAACGATAAACGATGCAGCCAGGCTAATGAGCAAACTGAACATCAGACGTCTAGGAGTCATGTACAAGGGGCAGCTTGTCGGAATAGTTTCGAGCAAAGACGTCTTGGCCGTCATGCCTGAACTTTTGGAAACAATACAAGAGAAAGCCATGTTAGAAGGTGAGAACATGGCTGAAGAAGCACAGAAGGAATCGGCACCTCCCGCAGGATACTGCGACCACTGCGGAGTCTGGTCTGACGACTTGACAGAAGTCAACGGCGAATTCCTCTGCGAAGATTGCAAGGTTGAACTGGAAACTGAGGAGTGAGAGGAGATCTTTTGCGTGTCAAAGAGATCATGGATCAAAAGCATCCGTCGATTTATGAAGACCAGCTCGCCACGAAAGCACGCGCGATAATGAGAGAGTTTGACCTGAGGATTCTCCCGGTAACCGACAAGAATAAGATGCTTCTGGGAAAAGTTTCGCGTCGCGACGTGATGACCATTTCTTCATCTGTGTCGCCGATAACCGTGAAAGGTATTATGACTCCTGCAAGGCACGTCGCAACGGTTGAGGATGAGGTAACTTCAACGTTTAGAGCCATGCTTCGAGTGGATGTTTGGCATGCACCGGTTGTCGCTTCAGCCGAGGACAGAAGCTACAGGGGAGTCGTAGGGTTAGAAAGTTTCATTGAATCACTGATGAAAACGAGTCCTGACCGGTTCGTGAAGGACGTTTCTGAAATCATGACCACAAAGGTCGTATCGTGCTCTCCAGAAGACGGGATTGACGATATTTGGCGCCTCATGACAGAAACGCGCTTCGCAGGATTGCCGGTTGTCAAGAATGGGAAGCTAGTAGGCATAGTTACGCAGAAAGACCTTCTTGAATCTGGAGCCATGCTGCCGACCTTCGAGTCTAAGAAAGGACGCTTCAGAGACTCGCCAAAAATATCTTCCGTAATGAATACAAACGTGGTTTCTGTTGAGCCTTCAACAAAGGTGATCAGGGTTGCCAGAGTCATGGTTACGAAAAATGTTGGAAGGATACCGGTAGCGGACAAAAATGGGAAACTGCTCGGCATATTGGATCGCGAAGACGTTGCAAGATTAGTTGTCAGGTGAGGGTGAACACAATTGAGCAAAGAAGGCTTCAGAAGAAGACTGCGGGGAACAGGCCCCCTAGACTTAAAGACTCATCCTTCGAAGAAGCGTGAAGGGGAAATACTTACAGTTGCAAAAAGCCCCGTTGTGATGGTTGCTCCAACCACGCCCATTTATGACGCGGTTCAAAAAATGGCGAAGGAAGGATTTCGCCGGCTACCCATAGCTAACCCTGGAACCAAATACTTGGAGGGAATTGTCACCGCCACGGACATAGTCGAATACCTCGGCGGTGGGCAAAAATTTGAGATAATTCAGCATAAGTACGGTGGAAACTTCTTCAAGGCCATAAACGAGCAGATCCGGCTGATAATGACTCAGAAAGTCATTTCGATCACGACTGAAGCAAAAATAGGTGAAGCAATCGAAAAGATGAAGGAATCGAACCTCGGCGGCTTGCCGGTAGTGGATGAAAAAAACAGCGTAAAAGCCATAGTTACCGAGCGTGACATCGCAGTTCTCTTCGCCGACCGAACGAGCGGCGTAGCGGTTGCTCAACTCATGTCGGAGAACGTGGTCACGGCCTTGCCCAAAACGACGATATTTGAGGCCGAAAAAACCATGGTGGCGCAGGGATTCAGAAGGTTGCCCATAACCTCCGACGGCAAACTCATCGGCATAGTGACGGCCATGGACATCATCCGCTTCTTCGGCTGCGGAGAAGTCTTCAACCACCTGAGATCTGGCACGATAATCCAGGTTCTAAATACCCCAGCGCTTGAGATAGCCACGAAAAACGTTTCAACCGTAGAACCGGAAACCGATGTGGGTCAAGCTGCAAAAATCATGAGGGAGAAAGACATAGGAGCCGTACCCGTTGTCAAAAACGGAGCGCTCGTAGGCATATTTACAGAAAGGGACTTCTTCAAGATAATCGAGTAGCACTCGCTGCTCAGCTGTGGCCCTCTGTCATTCTTTTTCACTACTAAATGGAAAATTTCGGCCTCCACTGCACTCTTTCGCCATTCTGAATCCAGATTTCCACTGGCCATCCGCAATGAATAGACCATCTGAAAGGTCGAAAAAGAATATCCCAATTTCTCATGGAAACGACAAATGCCTAAATAAGATCATCAGCAATGCAAGCTAAGTAATCAGGAGAAACAGGTAACATGGTCAAACCAGGCACCTATTTTTGGTCAGGAAACGAAGCCTGCGTTGAAGCAGCAATAATCGCTGGTTGCAGGTTCTTCGCTGGATACCCAATATCGCCCTCAAACGAGATACCTGAGCGCCTCTCAGAACGCCTACCGCAGCTTAACGGCATATTCATGCAGATGGAAGACGAGCTGGCTTCGATAGGCGCGGTTATGGGCGCCAGCTGGGCAGGGAAGAAGGCTATGACGGCCACTTCCGGACCGGGCTTCAGTCTGATGCAGGAGACCATCGGCTGGGGCTTCATGACTGAAACCCCGTGCGTGATAGTTGATGTTCAAAGAGTTGGACCCGGCACTGGGCAGGCAACCAAGTGTGGTCAAGGAGACGTCATGCAGGCACGTTGGGGTACTCACGGTGACTACGCGGCAATCGCGCTTTCGCCCAACTCGGTGCAAGAGATGTTCGAACTTACGGTAAGAGCTTTCAACTTGGCTGAAAAGTATCGCACGCCCGTGATCCTGTTGGCAGACGAGACTATAGCTCATTTGAGGGAGCAGGCAACTGTGCCGCGACTTGAGCAAATAAAAATATTCGACCGAAAGAAACCAGGACCCAGCGATAGAGCTTTCTTCGGCTCGGAAGAAGTTGCGCCGATGCCATCGGTAGGCGAAGGCTTCAACGTCGCTGTAACGGCTTCAACCCACGATGAGTATGGTGTTCGATTTACACAGGACCCGCTTGTTCACAGAAGAATGTTAAGCAAACTTAACGCCAAGATAAACGATCACGCAGACGACATCGTTGAAGTCGAAGACTACAACGTTGACGATTGCAAGGTTGGCATAGTCTCCTACGGCTGCACGTCCCGCGCTGTCTACGAGGCTACTGAACGGGCAGAAGCTGAAGGAATGAGTACAGGCTACGTCAGGCTGAAGACGATCTGGCCTTTTCCAGACAAGGCTGTCAAACGACTCGCTGAAAGCGCTGAGAGAATAATCGTTCCAGAGATGAACCTTGGGCAAATCAGCCGCGAAGTGCAAAGAGTCGCTTGCAACGCGGAGGTCATTCCGCTGAACAAGATCGGCGGAGGGGAACTTATCACGCCTGAAGAATTGCTGACCAAGATTCTGGAAGGAGGCAAGCAAAGTGACTGAAGCATTCTCACCTCGAAAGTACATGAGAGACTTAAGATTGCCCTTCTGCGCAGGCTGCGGACTCTTTTCACTCAGTGACGCTTTTCTCAGAGCCGTGCATGAGCTGGGCCACGAAGACCTGACCGGGTTCTGCTTCACAAGCGGCATAGGCTGCTCTTCATGGATTCCTTCGCCCTATTTTGAAGCCGATTCGGTACACACACTTCATGGAAGAAGCATACCGCCCGCCACCAGCATAAAACTCATACGCCCAGACTTGAACGTCGTGGTCTTCGGCGGCGACGGAGACATAGTCGGCATAGGCCTAAGCCACTTCCTGCACGCAGCGAGGAGAAACACCGATATCCTCGTCATAATGGGCAACAACATGGTTTACGGGATGACAGGCGGCCAAGTGGCCCCCACAACACCCTTCAAAGCGAGGACGACGACGACGCCCTATGGAAGCTTCGAGTATCCATTAGACGCGGCGAAGCTCGCGGTTGCGGCTGGAGCAGCATACTCAGCGCGGTGGACAACCGCGCATTTGCACGAGTTAGTAGAGTCAATCAAGAAAGCATTGCAGATGCAAGGTTTCAGGTTCATCGAAGTCGTGACCCACTGCCCAACGGCCTACGGCAGGAGAGCAGGATTCAAGAATATCGCAGAAATGCTCAAACACTTCAAAGAAAGCGCAGTCACAGTTGAGGAAGCTGAAAAGATGAGTCCCGAAGAGCTTGAAGCGAAAATAGTCGTCGGAGAATTCGTTTCAAGAAGACGCCCAACGCTAGTTGAAACAGTATACGCCATGATTAAGGAGGCAAAGGAAAACGGCGAGCAAAACAGAGATTAGAATAGGGGGAAGCGGCGGACAAGGCGTAGTCTTGGCCGCCCAAATACTGGGCAAGGCAGCAGTCCTAGATGGGAAAAACGCGGTACAAACGCAGGCATACGGGGCTGAGGCAAGAGGAAGCCTTGCCGAGAGTGAAGTCATAATCTCAGACAACAAAATTGGGTTCCCAGCAGTCAGGAAGCCCGACGTACTAGTGGCTATGAGCCAGGAAGCACTTGACAAGCTGCTCAAGGATTTGAAGGAGAACGGAGTGCTGATAATTGACAGTTCCAGCGTGACTACGTTGCCCGAGTCAAAGGCAAGGGTCCATAGGTTTCCGATGACAGAGACGGCGAAGAAAACTTTCGGAGAAGCCATGTACGCTAACATGGTCATGCTCGGGGCTTTCATAAAGACAACTCAACTGGTCACGGTTCAATCAATGGAAAAAGCGGTAAGAGTAAGTGTTTCAGCAAAGACCGTTGAAACAAACATCAACGCCTTCAGAAAAGGATTACAGCTCTAATTCTTAGTGTTCGGTAAGCCCTCGTAATCAGACTTGCTCCTTTTTGCCTGTTGACTCTGCCTCTGGACCGGTTTTGCTGACATCTGGATAGGTGATTCCAGCAACGAGAAGGACAAGTGCCATTATGACAACGGTCAGAGCGACGACAAAATATGTGTAACTGATATCCGGTGCATATATGCCTGAATCGTCGTGAATGATCCTTGGGGCAATATACCATAGCATGAATACTCCGACTAGGTCCATCAATAACCCAAGCCCCAGAACAAGCTTCCTGATCATAGCCCCACTCTTCTGACTGCTTTCCCCAAAATATCTCTTAGCGCATATTTAAAACCAGAAGATATCGACAGTAGCTCCGTTGTCCTAGCTTTTTGTACCATGTTCTAGGCAGGGGATAACTTTTTATGCACATATGGAGAACAATAGCAGGAGAGTTGGTTTCTTGGAAGCACCTGAAAGAAACGTTGCGTGGATTCTGGTGGTCTCGCTCATAATGTTCTTTGCATCTATAGGCCTCTCGGTTCTCTATGCTTTTCCCTCATATTCGTACACGACAACGCGCGATGCCTGGTACTATCTGAGTGCCACGGTGCATTTGTTCTTCATCTTGAGCGTTGCAACGTCTGCACTTTGCCTAGCGCGTTTCGCCAAGAAATGGACGTACTCTGCCACCGTCTTTTTCTTCGCAGTGTCCATGATTCTACTTTTCGTCGATGCACTGAGACCACTGTTTGGATGAGCCTATCTTCTACCTTTTTTTACTTCAGTGTGCCTGTCTTCTGGGCAACCTGTAAAGTCAAGGAAGAAGGTGCTTTGAGCAAGAGCGGGACAGCCCCCGAGAGAAAGTCCTAAAACAGCAAGATAATATAGAAATGAGACTTGGATTGGCCATCGGTCTGGTCGAATAAATGCGGCGTTGTCAATATGAAATATGATGTTGAATGCTCAGCGTGCAGCTATCATTCGAGCAATCTGCTTGATTTCAAGTGCTCTTCATGTGGCATGCCGTTGGACATACAAGTTCACCTCGATTTTGAAACTAAGAGAATTTCCAAGAAAGATTTCTCATTATGGCGATACAGAAGATTCTTTCCTTACGTAAGAGATGGTGAGATCGTGAGGCTCGGAGAAGGGTGGACACCTTTGGTTAGATTCTCTGAGCGTGTCTACTTCAAACTTGAAAGTTTGAACCCTACAGGTTCTTTCAAAGACAGAGGATCTGCGCTACTGGTTTCTGCACTTCACAAATTGGTAAAGAAGAGAAGAGGTTACATTTCTGAAGACTCTTCGGGTAACGCAGGCGCATCGATCGCCGCGTACGCTGCGCGTGCCGGGTTACGGGCGAAGGTGTACGTTCCAGAGGCCGTCGCTGGTCCGAAGTTCAACCAGATCCAATTTTACGGGGCTGACGTCGTTAAAGTCTCTGGGAACCGTAGCAAGGTTGCAGAGGAAGCGCAGAAGCCTGAACCTGGAAAATTCTACGTCGGCCACATACTCCATCCATTGTTTCGCGACGGAATAAGAAGTCTAGCTTATGAGATGAGTGAACAATTCGGTTGGAAAGCCCCAGGCTGTGTCTATCTGCCCGTTTCTGCAGGAACTCTGCTCTTGGGCGTCGTGAGTGGCTTCCAACATTTGGTCGGCTCAAACGTGATAGAATCGATGCCGAGAATAGTGGCTTGCCAAACGAGGCAGGTCTCGCCGCTTTATCATCGCATGAAGAATTTGAGCTACACGCCACTTGACACTTTAGCCTCGGTCGCTGACGCTCTGGTTAGCGTTGATCCTCCGCTGTTGGAGCTTATGGTCAAGAACTTGAAGAAAGTGGACGGCGACGCGGTCATTGTTGAAGAAGAAGAGATACTTGAAGCCTTCAGAGAGCTTGCGGGAAGAGGCTTCTACGTGGAGCCGAGCTCAGCCGTTGCCTACGCTGGCTACAAGAAACAAGTCAAGAACAAAGAAGTATCAGTTGACAGTAGCGCTGCGATAGTTTTGACTGGAGCGGGTTTGAAAACAGCAACGGTCCGACCCTGACTGCCGCAATTTGCGAAAGTCTATGTTCAAAATCTAGCTTCTACCCGTTCCTTTTAGAAAAACTTATATTGTGAGGCTGTTTTTCATTGTGACGCAAAAAGGGAGGATTGTTTAAGAACTTGTCAGCATCACAATCAGCTGGCGGTGTTCCAGTTCTAGTGTTGAAGGAAGGCTCTAGCCGTTCTAAAGGGCGAGAAGCTCTGCACACAAACATTGAAGCTGCTAGAATAGTGGCTGAGACTGTGAAGAGTTCCCTCGGCCCAAAGGGCATGGACAAGATGCTCGTGGACAGTTTTGGCGACGTTACCATAACAAGCGATGGACGTACAATTCTGGACGAGATGGACATTCAGCATCCAGCGGCAAAAATGATGCTGGAGGTCGCGAAAACTCAGGACAACGAAGCAGGCGATGGAACAACAACAGCGGTCATAATATCCGGCGAGCTGCTCAACAAGGCTCAAGAGCTTGTTGAAAGAAGTGTTCATCCCACGATAATAATCGACGGATACAAGAAAGCCTCGGATAAAGCATTGGAAGTTCTGGAAAAAATCGCTATTTCGATAGACCCGACTTCCACAGATTACCCGAAGAAGGTTGCGATGACCTCGATGGCAAGCAAGCTCGTTGCTGAGCACAGAGAGTATCTGGCTGACCTAGTGGTTAAAGCGATCTTGGCTGTCGCAGAGAAGGACGGTGACAAGTACAAGGCGGATGTGGACGACGTGAAAGTCGAGAAGAAACCAGGTGAGTCAACGAAGGAAACGAAGCTTATTCAAGGAGTAGTCCTTGACAAGGAAATCGCTCATTCAGGTATGCCTAAGCGCGTCGAAAAGGCCAAGATAGCTCTGCTTGACTGCCCCCTTGAGATCGAGAAGACAGAGTTTGATGCAAAGATCAACATTGAAAGCCCGGAGCAGATGGATGCCTTCCTCAAGCAGGAGGAGGACATGATGCGCGACATGGCTGAAAAGATTGCGAAGACTGGTGCCAACGTTGTTCTGTGCGAGAAAGGTATCGACGACATGGTTCAGCACTTCCTTGCCAGAAAAGGGATACTTGCGGTTCGAAGGAACAAAAAGTCAGACATGGAGAAACTGGCCAAGGCTACCGGTGGAAAAATAGTGACCAACCTTGACGGCATGACTTCAGCAGACTTAGGCTATGCCGCTCTCGTCGAAGAACGCAAGATAGGCGACGACAAGATGACCTTCATAGAAGGATGCAAGCATCCCAAGGCCGTTACAATACTGATAAGGGGTGGAACCCAACGCATCGTTGACGAAGCAGAGCGGTCAGTGCACGACGCTTTGTGCGTGGTCAGAGACGTGGTTGAAGAACCAAAGATCGTTGCGGGAGGAGGAGCCCCAGAACTGGAAGTTTCACGTATGCTCAAGAAATACGCCGAAACTCTGCCAGGAAGAGAACAGCTTGCAGTCAAAGCCTTCGCAGAGGCTCTTGAAGCCGTGCCGATCACGCTGACAGAAAACGCGGGGCTGGACCCAATCGACGTAATATCCGACCTCAGAGCACGACATGAAAAAGGCGAAACGTGGGCAGGCATAGAAGTGAACAGCGGAAAAGCACAGGACATGGCCAAAGCAGGAGTCTACGAACCTTTGGCAGTCAAGAAACAAATAGTGAAGTCAGCAACTGAAGCTTCTACGATGATACTGAAGATCGACGACGTAATCGCTTCTGGAAAAATGAGAGCTCCCCCAACACCTCCAGGAGGCCCAGGCGGCCCAGGAGGCGGATACCCAGGAATGGGGGAGTACTAGAAAACGTCTGAGACAAAACGGATCACGATCGGACCGCCAAAGCTCACCCGTTTCGAGAAGGCAAGAATAGTGGGCGCTAGGGCCCTGCAAATATCCATGGGGGCCCCCATACTCGTCGACGTGTCAGAAGGCTTTTCAGGTCCGATAGACATAGCGCTGAAGGAGCTCGGAGCAGGTATCCTGCCGATGACTGTAAGACGAACGTTGCCCGACAAGACTTACCAGGATATTCCGTTGAAGTGGCTCTTGGAAGAGCGTTAGAAACTCATTTTTCTCTTTCTGTTTCTTCCAAAATCTGTTTTGCCGCGTTCAGCGTCTTTCTGATTCTCGCCCAGTGTGCGCCTTGCCAGTATATCTGGCCGCAGTTTGGGCATTTCCAGAACTCTTTGTAATGGTCAAACGTGCTTCTTTCAACCTTGTCCTCAGCCCCTTTTCTGGATGTGGGCTTCACGGTTGAGTTGCACTTTGGACATCTGGATGACGCCATGTCTATTTCCAGTCTGACATCGTACCTCTTGGCAAGCTCCGCCAGTTTTTCTTCTTCAGTCAGTCCTTCCAAGTAGAAGGCATCGATTCCCCTGGCATTGGCTCGTTGATAAAGTTCAAAGTCCCTCGTCAGCAAAATTCTTTTCTCCTTTTTCGCTATCATCAGAAGTTCCGGGTCGTCCAAGCTGTTCGAGTACTTCACGTCCTGTCCCAGCATGCGAAGCCAACGCGTCAGTTTTCCAAGCATGCCGTCGGCGAGGAACCTCAAATGGTCACTGTCTCCGAATGATTCTACCGCTTCCCGGTTTGGCAACGATTTCGCCTTCATCCATGATCAGCTGTCCGCCGACAAACGTTTTCGCAGGTTTTCCCTCGACCTCGCGCCCATCAAAAGGAGAGTACTTGGCCTTAGACTGAAAGTTGGATGAATCAATTCTGAACTTCTTGCGTACGTCCACCACGGTCAAGTCGGCGTCGTTTCCTTCTCTCAAGCATCCTTTGCCCTTCAAGCTGAAGATCTCAGCGGGCTTCTCCGACATGAGCCTCGCCACATCACCAATCGACAATCGCCCTCGTTTGACTTGAGTCAGCAGAAGCGGAAGAGTTGTCTCTACCCCAGGTATGCCGGCCTTGACGTCCCAAACGGTCTCCGCCTCCTTTTCCCCAATAGCGTGCGGAGCGTGGTCCGAGGCCACGATGTCGACCCAACCGTTTCTAACACCTTCCCATAACGCTTCAGCGTGCTGCTTATCCCGAACCGGCGGCATAGTCACACCCAACGTTCCCGCCTTCTTCAAGTCGTCAACAGTCAGAAGCAGGTGGTGCGGCGTTGCTTCGCAAGATATCGGCATTCCAGACTTCTTTCCAGCGGCAATGGCTCCTAAGCCTTCCAGCGTGCTGACGTGGCAGAAATGCACGTGGACGTTGCCCTGCTTGACCGTGTCCAGAACACGTGTTACAGCTCTCAGCTCGACCTTTTCGGAGTGAGCCTTGAGGAAAGCGGCAACATCATTCTGTCTACGGCGCTGTAGCTCAGCCTCAGCCCTCTTCAACGTCTGTTCGTCCTCTGCGTGAACAGAGGTCGTAACTTCAAGCTTGCCGACAGCCTTGAACGCTTCCAGCATGGCTTCATCATCGTTTACATCCAACCCGCCGACCTGATTAACCATGAAAAACTTGAAACCCACAGCACCTTCTCGCACAATTCCCTCTATCTCCCCAACGTTTCCCGGGAATTCAGACCGGAAGCCAACGTCGACCAGAATCCTTCCCTTCGCAACCTTCATTCGATTCTTCAAAGCATCAGCACTCGTAGTCACTGGCTCGTTGTTAGGCATGTCAAGAACAGTCGTCATTCCACCCGCAGCCGCAGCGGCCGTGCCAGAGACAAAGTCTTCTTTGTACGACTTACCCTCATCCCGAAGATGCACATGAGCGTCGATCAGCCCAGGAAGAACCAGCTGATTCTTTAGGTCGAATCTTGCGTCGGCGGTGGGCATGCTCGATTCTCTGCCTATCTTGAAAATCCTACCTTCATTGAAGGCGATGCTGCAGTCTACTATTGCCTGCTTAAAGTAAGCTTTGGCATTTGCCAAGACGCAATCGACTATCAAGTCTCCTAGTGCTCCTCATCACTGAAATAACGTGGAATGATATGTTAAAAGTTTATTCACCCTACGATGGAGATATCCGTGGCAAACTCTCTTTTTTTCTCTTATTGATGCATCGGGCACACGCTCTTTGGGTTTGGGATAAACTCTACCTCCCACCAAACCAAAGAAGTGTTACGAAGGCCGCAAAGTATGCTTTGTCAATGTCGGCCTGAGATTGATTTTTTGCGTTGTCTCGCGTAGGCAGCGAGCAGCACTAGCATGACTAATCCTGAAAACACTGCGAGCGCAAACAGTCCGATTAGCAGCAGGAGTGGGGTTGGTGACAAGCTAACTTCAGACGTTACGAAGAATGAAGCGAGACTTATGATCCTTGCTCCAGTGTCTACAGCTCTTATCGTGTAGTTTCCTGGTGAAACGCTGGGTACCTGAAAAGAGGTGCTCCAGTCTCCTGAGCTTGGTTTGGCGACCGTGGCTACTTGCGTGTTGTTGAGGTAGACTTGAATTTGACCTCCTGAAGCATAATGTCCATAGATCGTCACCCATGCACCTGATGGTCCAGATGCGGGCGCAGCGGTGAGGGGCACGAAGAACAGTATAGGCAGTGTTGCGTTTGTCACGGGCCCGAACTGCCAAGTCGTGTTCGTTACTTCTTGAAACGTGAAGGTGGTCGCCGGTATGATTGTTATGTTCATTAAAACTTGAAAGCTTGTGAGGTTGCTCGGAACATTTCTGTCGTCGAAGACGTGGATGGTGTAGTTGCCAGGAAAGATTATCGGCGTAACGAAGTCTATCTGCCAGTCTCCCGTCTCTCCTGCAACGGTTGATCCTAGTGTCAAGTTGTTGACTACCGCGTCTCTAGGAAGGCCGACTAACTTGGCGACTACCACGCTTCCGGGTGTGGCACCTCCCCCATAAACATGGACACTATCCCCAAGATACACTTCAGGAGGGTTAATCGCGCTTATGTATATCCCTTGGTCACCCGACGCGGCCACTATGTAAATCACAAGAGTTGACCATGATAGCAATACCATTAGAAACGTGGTTTTCTTGAAAAGGCTTACCATGGGCACGTCCCCCCTTCCCTGAATCTTCCTAAGTTGCACGGATATTTTAACCTAGCTATCTTTTGTAAAATGCAGCGTGGGTGCCTAAACCAACCACGCGTGCGCTTTTCCAGAGCAAGGCATCGTCGTCAGGTTTGGTTTGGGATAACCTCCACCCCCAAAACCCGGAAAAACATGATGCGGATAAACACGCAGATGAGTTAGAACAACAAGTGTTTTATGTGCTGACCGAGAGATACAAGGCTGTGGCTTATATGGCTGAAAAAAAAGCTGAACAAATGGCTGAAAAAGCAGCTTCCTCTGGAAAAGAGCTACTGATAAGCATCATAGGCATAATCCTAGCCATAATCCTAGCTGTGCTAGCGCTTGGAATTGCCAACTGGGGAATATCAGTCTTCGGCATTAGCGGCGACATTTCGAAGGCAGCTGCGCTGATAGCCGTTGCAATAATCATAGGGCCTACAATAGCGGCATTCGCGACCAAGAAATACTTCTAGACACCTTTTTTCCCCTTTTCTTTTCCCTTTTTCTCTTGCGTTCTTTGCTGTCTCCCAGCCTGCCTTGACCCCTCGTTAAATTGGTTGGTTGGGTAGAGTTCTATCCCGAAAACTCCAAACCTTTTACTTCTATCTCTCACGCACCTCTCACTTACTCTCTCTGACAGACCGCGCGCTAGGCAATCTTAAATCTGCGCACGGACATAGACAAACTAGGGATTGAAGATCCAAGGAAATCAAACCCTTCCACATATTGATCCACTCCTCAAGCCTTTTCAACTTGCTGCTGATACTCTTACCTAAGAACATCAGGATGTACCTATCTAGACAAGGGGTTAAATGCTATTCACACGTTACATCAATAGCTTGCAAGAAAAAATAAAATGGAAGAACTTCCTAAAACTCCTGTAAGCGATGTGAAACAATGAAAAACGAGGGGATATCTCACGTGGATATGGCACGCTCACTCAGTCCTTGGGCAAGACTCCCCTCCCACATGTCATCAATCATACACGTGTTTTTGACTGCGTTCTTCGGATACCTGATTTCGTCAAGACTCGCGATCAGCCCGTTTGTATTCGTATTTGTATCTGTATTTGTTGTGATGTCGAAACTTTTTTCAATGATGTTCGCAGAGAATAGAGATGCTTCAAAGAAAACAAGAATCTACTCCACAATAGCTTTTGCATCGTTGATTCCACTTCTCATGCCACTTACACCTTTTGAAATAGTCATGGGAGTCTTGATTCTGATAGTTTACTCTCTCTATCCCATTTGTAGTGGGAAAGCCCCGTTTGATGCCATACATCACGCATTAAGATACATCTTCATTTTCATCCTGGGATACGGCTCGCTAGGTTTCTTCAACGCAACGGCACTGTTAGCCGTGCTAGCCATAGTCTTCTTCTCGTTCGCAGGAGAACTTCTCGCAGGACTAGGGAAAATGAACGATCCTAGAAAAAGTGTCGCATCATTTCTGGGAATTAAGAAATCATTGACTACGATTATTCTCTTGATCTTCATTGCATCACTCATGGCATCGCTAGTATTGAACCACCTATTTGAATTCCCAATTCAGATAAACCAAACATCCATTCCTTTCTACATAATACCTGCGTTAGCAACGGATCTCTACCTTGCGAAACCCTTGATGAAAGCACGCAGCGAGAAACGTGTGGATAAGTTCCATTTAATCAGAAAGAAAGAAGTCGTAGTCGTAGTCGTGTCGTTGCTTTTGATATTGGTTGTGTTCCAAACAGGAAGAATCGGCACAAAAGTGGCTGTCACCTCCAGAAACTTCAGCTTCGACGTACACATCAGAACCATCATAGCGGGAGCGAACAGTTGGGATGTACCGTGGATAGTCTTCGACTACACGAACGAAGATAACTACTACTACGTCGTCTTCCACAAGGACGGAGTTCTGGAATTATCGCAAAAAATAGAGGGGCAGTACCTAAGGTACGTGTCGTCCGTTAAGACACAATTGACACCATTCCAATGGAACACCTTTCATGTCGTTCTCAACGAAACGACGGTAACGGTAGGATTGGACGGAGAGTACCAAGCAACAACACCAAGACGCTTGGAAGCCGATACTTCTAGCGTAATAATTTCCCCCACGATCCCAAACGCAGCTGGCATCTGGATTATGTGCGTGTACAGCATAAACATTAACGTGTGAATTTATAACCAGAACAAACCTGGCACTCTTATAACTCTCGCACTCACTCAGCGCATGCCCATATCGCAGACTGACTCAGTGGACGAACAAAGATTGGTTATGGAAATGCTGGAGATTCCTAAACGACAAATGAGTCGCCTATGGGGAGTTTTGCATCGTTATCGTACATGTGTAAACTTGCGATTTCCGTTGGGAACATTAGGGTGGAGGGGGTGGGGGTGGTGGCTGAGGCGGAATTAAAATTTGAGGAGCTCGTGGCTCGGTCGCAGACTTCAAAAAGCCTTGGAGGTTGAAATGCCCTCCGAGGAAGTCTCTCAGCATTATAGCGAACGGAATGAAAATCACTATCACATCCACCAAAATGACCCCGAAAACGTCTATGCCTGAAAGTGCAACTGCAATGGAGTTCCATAGCATGTGAGCGAGCACACCTGCAAGCAGAAACGGCATTGCGAGCCATAATGGGGTGCCTCGGCGTGATGATTTTTGGGCCAAGAGGACAAAAATCCCTATTCCGACAAAAGCATCCCAAGTAACATGCATGAACGGTACACCGACCCATCTGGAGGCTATAAGCTCAGCTGAATTTGAAGCGTTGCTTAACGCGTATTGAACGGAGTAAATGATGTTTTCTGATATGGCGAATCCCAACCCAGTTGATGCTCCAAGGATCGCGCCGTACCGACGGCTTGGAATTGTCTTCCAGACGAATAGTGCTACAAGCAGTATGCTCAGACCTTTGAAAATCTCTTCCAGAAGAGGAAAAACAGTTGCTATCGCAACTAGACTTACCCCGATCAAGAGTTCGAAGAGGGCAGATAACGCTATGCTGAGTGTTGCTCCGAGGATTAGGGCCAAGACTAATCCTTTTCTAAAGTTTTTTGCCAACGACGTTGGGAGTTGTTGTTCTAAGAAAGTCAAATGAGTTCTGATGCTTGTGAATAAATGGGTTTCTGGGCCGTGAAGACCGCTTCCTCGGGAACTTTGAGGGTGTTCAGCTGGAGGAGGCGGAGGATAGCTCGGTTGAGCCAATTTGACATCGAGTAAAGTTCATCAGAAGTCTTTTTAAAAGTTTTGTGTACCCTCAAAACGCGCGCAGCTAGCCCTTCAAGGATCTGGAAGATAAATGAGATTGTGTCACATTAACAGGAAACGTTTAGCGTGCACTAGGCAGATTTCTCGCGGCACTCTTTACAGATGGCGCTGTCAAGCTCTCGTCCACGTTCCTTAATCTTGTATGGTTTGAACATTTTGCTGCACATTCGACAGCGTTCAAGCTCTTCTTCAGATACGATGAAAGTCTCCTGTTCGACCCTTGTTTCCAAAAGCGTCACTGTTTGAACATAAATCTTTCTCAACAATAAACGTTATGAAGTGTCTATCAGTACGTTTAATCCTAAAAACGTGCGCCAAGGCCAAAGGATCTTAGCTCTTGTACCACAGTACGAATTTTCGTAAGGCTCTTGCCCGATGTGAGTGCTCGTTCTTCTCCTCGATGGTCATCTCAGCGAATGTCTTATGGCTATTCAGCGGCTTGAAGATCGGGTCGAAACCAAAACCAGACCTGTTGCTTCCCTTTCTCTCCTCATCCGTTATTTCTCCGATCACTTCGCCGTGAAAACAGATCGGCGACTGTAGCTCCGCTGAGAAGTATGCAACCGCAGACTCAAAGTGAGCCCTCCTGGCTTTTACGTTCTTCATCAGTCTCAACAGACCTTGGTTTCCAACCGTCTTGTACACGTAAGCCGCGTACGGCCCAGGAAAACCATTCAGAGCGTCTGTAAACAGCCCGGCGTCCTCCACTATGATTGGCAGATGGCACTTCTCAAAAGCGTTCAAAGCGCTTGCTCTGGCGATCTCTTCGAGGCTTTCACTTTGAATCTCAAGCGACTTCACTCTCAGCATGCCAACCGCTACGTTGTGTTCGGTTAGGACTCTGCGGGCTTCATCGAACTTGTTAACGTTGTTCGTTGCAAAGAATATGACGCGGCCTTTAAGCTGAAGATTCTTCCTGTTTCCTCTCTGCGACATAGCGTCCCCTCCTCTCTATTTCCTTGATTTTATCTAAAACACTTTTTGCTGCTCCTGCGCCTAACACGCTTTCGTAGCCTGCCAAAACAGACTCAAAACAAGGCCCAGCGAACTGGTAATGCGTGGTTTCAAGGGCTCTCTTCATCAAGTGCAGGTCAACGCCCCTCGCCTCAACCTCCCTGTTCCTGTCGCCAAGCCCGAAGTCCACGAAGAAAACCCTCCCGCTCAAGCCTACAATCATGTTCGACGTGGTCAAATCGCCGTGAATCAAGCCGCACTTGTGAAGCTGTGCTATCAACTGGCCAATCCTGAGGAACAAGCGTTGCCTCTCAGCCTTAGAAATGTCACTGAGCAACTGTTTCACCTGTTTTCCATCGATGTACTCCATGATTATAGTCGTGTTCTTCACATCGACCAGAAAGATCATCGGCGTAGGCACGCCAGCCCTCTTTGCCTCATGCATCAACTGCGGCTCATGGATCGTCCTGAAAATGCGAATCTGCTCATCAAGCTTCTGCGGCCTGTACTCCTTGCGCAGACGTTTCTTCATCACCGCCGTTCTGCCATGCCAGTCTGCAAGGTAAAGGTTAGCCTCAGCCCCCTTCTTGATCAACACTGGCGAACTCACTCTGCCCACGGAACCTCAACCTCTTCAGGACGCCACCTCAGCCTGACAAAACTCTTCTCCACCGGCGTAACGACACCATGACTGTAAGCCAGAGCCCCAGTCCAAGCAATCATCGCGCCGTTGTCCACCGCAAACTGCGTCTCCACCGCTTCGAACCTGACGCCATGCTCCTCGGCCACGGCTCTGATCATCGACTGCAACCTTCTGTTAGCAGCCACGCCGCCGGTCAAGAGAAGCTCTTTCTTCCCAGTGTGAGCCAGAGCCCTCTCAGTGACCTCGGTCACCATCGAAAAAGCCGTCTCCTGAAGACTATAGCATAGGTCCTCAAGCCTACAGCCTCCTTTCTCAAGCAGAGCAACGGACGCCGTTAACAGACCACTCAAGGACACATCCATGCCCTTGACCGAGTATGGCAACGGAATCAACTTCTTCCCGTCCAACGCGAGCTTTTCTACTACGGCGCCGAACGGCACACCTACCTTCTGACGAAGCCCAGCCTCCCTGGCGAAAACATCAAGACAATTTCCCAGAGCGATGTCCAGCGTCTCGCCGAAAACCCGGTAACGCCCAGATTCAAAGGCTACAACCATCGTGTTGCCACCAGAAACATACAGTGTCACAGGGTCTTTGGCGCCCGCCGTAAGCTTACCTATCTCAATGTGCGCTATGCAATGGTTTACTCCGACAAGCGGAATGCCCAAGTAGGACGCTAAAGCCCGGGCCACAGTCGCACCAGTGCGCAGACACGGACCCAAGCCTGGACCCTGAGAAAACGCCAACACAGACAAGGTTTTCGGCCTTAGCCCAGATTTTTCGAAAGCCTCTCGAAGAACTTTACTTGCCACGTCAGCATGGTGTCTGGCCGCCTCTCGCGGATGGATGCCACCTTCCAGCGGCACGTAAGCGTCTATCACGTTCGCAAGTATTTCACCGTCAAACGTCGACACACCAACGCTGAAGTCGTCAGCCGTCGATTCGATTCCCAAGCAGTAGCCTCTCCGTGCCTTAACCTTCATTTTCCCATCTTTCAACATTGTTTTTGTCGATCTTAAACATACAGGTTTTTATTTAAAAGCTGTACATATTAAACAGGAAGATTTGGAATTGATGTAGATGCCGAAGCGCAATGACTTGGAGCAGAGGGCTCTGCAGTTTATAATGACCACAGGCTTTGAGGGTGTGCTCCAATCTGACCTCTGGCATGAGTTGGACGCCAGCAGCCGCGAAGGCTCCAGAATAGCCCTTAAACTCGAGAACAAAGGGCTCATCCGGAGAGAGAAAGAACTCCGAGAGGGAAGATGGACGTACAGACTGTTCCCCAAAAGGCTACCGGCATCAATAGACTCGATAGCTGACTGCCCATGCCTGATGTGCCCAGACAACCCTCGATGTGACCCGTCAAGTGCCATTTCACCGCAAGATTGTGAAAAGCTCACAGAGTGGCTTCATTATATTTCTCAAGACCAGCTGGGCGCTGTTGGTGACAGCTAGTCTTGCCCAAGGCGTGGATTCAGAATAGAAAAAGAGACTACTACTACAAGAAGGCAAAGCTGGAAAAATACCGCTCAAGGGCAACCTACAAACTTTTTGAAGCTATAACGAGGTATCATTTCATAGAGTACGGCGACGTTGTCGTCGACCTGGGCGCAGCGCCAGGCGGCTGGGTCCAAGCGGCACGAAAAACCGTCGGCAAAAAAGGCTTTGTCCTAGGCGTCGACCTGAAACATATCGAACCGTTTCCACAACCCTACGTGAGAACGATAGTGTGCGACATAACAGAAGAAGAAGCAGTTAACCAGATTCTGGAAATGCTCCCAAGAAAAGCCGATGCCGTAATCTCCGATGCTTCCTCGAACATCTCAGGAATATGGGAAGTTGACCATGCTCGCCAAATAGACCTAGCACAACGCGCACTCGAAATAGCGCAGCAGACACTGAGACCTTCAGGAAACTTTTTCGTCAAGGTCTTCCAAGGAGACATGCTTGACGACTTCGTGCACAAGGTGGAACAATGCTTCGAAACCATAGTCGTGGTGAAACCGAAAGCCAGCAGAGCCAAAAGCTCAGAAATCTTCATTCTAGGAACACACCTGAAGAAGCAAGGCTTAGAACAGCAAACATAAATCCTCGTCACCGCGCTAATTGACAAGCAAGGTGAAAGGTTGAGAGTGATCGCGGCAGATTCCTCAGCAGCCATACTCAACGACAAGTTTAAACCGTTGTCGATCGTTGCAGCTGCATCAGTCCTGACCCTCCCACCATACAGGGAAGCAAGCGCTTTTCTGGCCGAACCCATCTTCGCCAACGCTGAAAACGGCCACGAAGTCATAATACACGAAGCAGAACTCTGCAGGGACCTAATCGCAAAAGCAAAGGCTGACGTTGTGCACCTCGACATGTCCCTGGGGTCAGTGACGCTTGAACAACTCTCCCCCATAGAATTCACCAACATGAAAATCTCAGCAAACGCCAAACGCCACCTGTTAAAAGTGTTGCCGAGGCTCAGAAAAATCGCCAACGAAATAATGCAAAAATACGGTGCTGAAGTGTTGGCCATAGGCAAAGAAAGCGTACCAGTAAGGATCGCCGAGCTGACATCGGGCGCACACGCGATACTCTATGCAAGCGCAAGAGCTATCGATGAGAAACAAACTGTCCTGCTAGGTTTACCCTCCAGATGCCAGCCAAGGCTAACGGAAAACAACGTCTACCTGTACTCGTTGATGCCTGCAGAGCACGACGTAAGAGGTGACGCGGAGGACACAGGAGAAGTTCTCAAAAAGGTCAATATCACAGAAGTATTAAACCCCGTGGCAAGGGGTTTCAGAGCATTAAGAATAAGTCCAAAGGAGGCAAAGTGATTGATGCCCGGTTTTTGGAAAAGGTCCTCATCAAGAAGAAAGCGGATTATCACTGTCGCGGTCTTCTTATTGCTGTGGCAGGTCGCCACCGGTGTAGGACTTCTGACGCACCTAAGTCAACAAGACGCCAATAGTATAAACCAGGAAATAGATCAGGAGCGGGCCACAGCCAGTGTTGAAAACATCTTCGGACACAACCTCATTCTCTGTCTAGCAACATTCGTGCCCATTGGCGGACCAATCTTCGGCTTCTTTTCAAGCTACAGCTCAGGAGTCGTCATAGTCGCACAATCCATGTCTCCGCAGGCGCAGGGGTTACCGCCGTGGCTGTTGCTCCTCCTATACTTTCTGATTCCGATCTATTGGTTAGAGAACATCTCGATGTCTGTAGGCCTAGCAGAAAGCGTCTGGCTCATTCGAAGGACCATGCAAGGCTACGGCAAGAGAGAGCTTAGAAACGCCGCTGTCCTCATCGCCATTGTAACTTTGATATTGTTAGTATCTGCAATAATAGAAATCGCCCTGATAAATGCAACTAGCGGCTAATACTATCCCATCGATCAACTTTTCGCTATTTGTTGATTTCCAAACTCATATCTAGGGCTTTTGGGCTCTGAGTTATCTCGCCCAAACTCACGACATCGACCCCTGTTGAGGCAAACCTCATGAAGTTCTCAGCAGTTATTCCGCCACTGGCTTCCACCAAAACTTTTCCATAATACTTCTCCTTCCTGAGCAACGTCATCGTCTTCTCTGTCTGTTTCGGAGAAAAGTTGTCCAGCATCACGATGTCAGCTCCAGCTCGAACAGCAGCCAGAACTTCCTCAGTCTTAGTTACTTCAACCTCAATCTTCTTGCTGAAAGAAGCGTGTTTCCTAGCTCTTTCAACGGCTTTTTCGACACTTCCAGCCAGGGCTATGTGATTGTCTTTTATCAGTATCATATCATCAAGATGGAGCCTATGCGTGTCTCCACCGCCTACCAGCACGGCTTTCTTGTCGAAGTACAGAAGTCCAGGCGCAGTCTTTCTGGTACACGCAACCCTAGTCTTAACCTTGGCCTTTCGAAGCTTCTCGACCAAGCTCCTCGTCGCTGTCGCTATGCCACTCATGCGCGAAAGAAGATTAAGCAGGGTCCGTTCTGCCGCCAGAAGCGTGCGAGCATCTCCGTAGATTCTGAGCAGAACTTCACTTGGTCTCACTTCTTTCCCGTCATTCACGGAAGCTTCCACTTCAAGCCCTAAACTCTGAAGAAAAATCTTTGCCTCTTCAATTCCAGCAACGATCCCCAGCTGCTTTGCCACTACTGAGGCCCGCGCATTCGTGTCCGCTGGAACTATCAAAGAACTAGTTATGTCTCCTTGTCCTACGTCCTCAGCCAACAAAGCTCGAAGCTTCTCTTCTAGAATCTTGCGCGGCAAGAACATGCCTCTAAGTTCTCAGCTATTCGGCTTAAAACACTTGTTGCAGTCTTCTATTTTCCAACCGCATCCATCACGTTCTGAACAGCGTTTTCCAATCCGTCATACTTCAGGACTTCTTTTTGAACCTCAGCAGCTCTCTGAACCATTTCGCTCTGCAATGTCGCTTGGACGTTTTGCAGGAGTTTTTCTTTGCTCAAGCGATTCTGTAAGACGATTTTTGCAACACCGATGTTCTCTGCCTGTTTTGCATTGCTGATCTGCTCGGTGTGACTAGGTGTGGGCACTAGTATCATGGGCTTGCCATAACACATACACTGAGTTATCGTTCCATGCCCTGCGCGTCCTATGACCAAGTCGCACGCTTTCAGGTATTCAAAACGGTTAGGAACCCACTTGTAAATCGTAACGTTTCCATGGCGCGTGGGCTTGTTGTCTGCGCTTGGGTAGCCAAGGGACATTATGATTTCATAATCTTCTGGAAACTCCAGCAGGATTTTTCTCAGGACTCCGGTTACGAAAGCCTTCTCTGACGTTGGGCCGCTCACTGCGGCAAATATTGTTGGCCTGTCTGTTGGCAGGTTCAGTTTTTCGCATATTTCCTCTCTAGCCGGTAATTCTTCTGGTTTCGTCGGGAGTATCGGTCCTATGAGCTTAACATTTTTTAGGTAAGGTTTTGGGATGGTGAGATTGCCGATTGATATCGTGTATGGTTGCGGAAAATCCGGGATTAGAACTTTGTTTCCGCCTGTCCAGATTTTGCCAACAATAGTCAAAGTGACCGCGTCTGCGAACCTTGACAAGTGTAGAAGACGCTTTGTCCTTGGAACTATAGGATGGAATTGGTTTAGTATGCAGATTCTGGGAATCCTCAAAAGTCTCCCCGCCAGCAAAGGCGTGGCACGCGAGTCTGAAACAACGACATCAGGTTTGAAACCCTCAATCGTTCTGATTTCTGCGTTGAGCTGTCTTAGAAGAGTGAACGTGGCCAAAAACGGTCCCGGATTGATCGCAGTCTGCGTGAAATCAACGCTCCCATCGGGTTTGACTTGGAACCCGATAGGAGGAGCCTTTATGAGCGGAAAATTCTCGCGCTCAACGTATCCTATGCCTTCTCGGTAAGTTGAAAAAACCACTTCAGCGCCGTTTTCCCTGAGTCTCCTCGCAACGGGCACGCATCTTCCAACGTGTCCCAAACCGATCCCGTTGGGAGCAAAATAGACTTTCATAACGTACTTCCCGCCAACAGCATTGAGCTCCATTCTTCTCTCAATCGTTCTTCATCAAAGACCATCTTGAGAGTCTTGTTGAAAGTTAAGGACGTAAAGATGCGCCACTAAGCGCAAATGGAGGCCGAGCGATTCTTAACTTTTTTGGGACTCGCAGAGCGACTAGGTAAAACTCTTAAGCTGTGCACACGCACTTACCAACGAAAAGGAGGATAGGTATGGCTAAACAGGAAAAGGCTGTTACCAAGGACATGCTCGTCGGCATGACGGTCGTAGATTCTGATGGTCGTTCTGTCGGAATCGTTAAAGATGTAGCTTTCGTGGTTGGTAAGATGGGCTTGTCGCTTCATGTTGAGGGAAAAAAAGGCGAAGGTCGAAACATATCATGGGAAGAAGTCCAAGCCATAGGAGACTTCATAGTGTTGAAGCCTGCACAAGTCCAAGTTCAAGAGACACAGAGCACGGCACCAACCTGCCCCACGTGCGGCGGGCCGCTGCGGTATATTGAGCAATACCAGAGATGGTGGTGCGACAGAGACAAAAAATACGTGTAGCTCACGTCTTGTCTCTCACGTTTTTTCTATGGCATAATTTGCTACTTCAATAGCAAATGAAACGCTTTGCGCGCGGAACCTTAGAGCTACTTGGCCCTCGTTTTCTTTCGCATATCGACCATCACTACTTCGCCTTTGGGTGAAAGCTCTTCGGCAATGATGGAACTGAACTTGTAAATCTTCGTGCCTTTCACAAGCCAAGAATCTGGAGGCAAGCCAGCCTTGAGGCAGCATTGACAGAGAAAGGTCTCCTCATCCCATTCCCATTCGACAGGCACTTGAGGCAGGAGCAGTCCCTTGCAGAAGCCTCTTTCAACGATCAAACCGTCTTCGCCCACCTTGATCTGGGCGCAGTATTCCTTCGGGTTTTTCACCTCCACCGTCTCAGGAGGCGTGAGCACGCTCACCTCGAAGACAACGTGATCAAGTTCGCTGAGAGAAATGGGTGGAAACCTTGGGTCCTGAGTTGCCGCGCTTATCGCAGACTCTACGACTGCTTCAACCAGCGGCGTCGTGGGGTATGGAAAGCCAATGCATCCCCTGAGAGCTTTCTTGTCACCCTCAAGCCTGTTTATGGTAACGAAGACCCCGCATGGTTTTAGTAGTTGTTCTGAGACACCCATCGGAATCTTCGCGTGTTTCCCAGTTTTCAAATACTCTTCAACGGCCTTCCGTGCCAGCTTCACGAGAAAACTTCCTTCATTCTGGCTAAGCTGAAACGACAATTCTGAACCCTCCCCGCGTCGCGGAGATAACTAGTGTGCAGAGATCAAAGTTTAAATCTTTGCTGAGAACGGGAGGCCTAAAATTTCATTGATTCTTCGCTGATTCCATCCTTAGTTATTATCAGAAAATCTATCCCGTCTCCGCTCATTACGTCTCTGCTCACGGCAGACTTCATTGCCCTCATGACCAGGTCCTTCGCTTCATCCATCCCCATGTTATCCTTGTATCCTTCCTCGACGACTCCCATCGCAATCTCCGTTCCCGACCCAACGACTGTGTACTTGTCAGGAAGCACCGAACCCAGTGGGTCTAGCGAATAGAGTGAGGGGCCCTCTTTGTCCACTCCCCCGACGATTGTCTGCGTGATGAGAGGTGCCAACCGACGGCTGAAGAGTAGACTTGACATGAGCTTAGCAGCCGATCTGACCGATATGGGTCGGCCAACATCCAGGTTGAACAGGTTTCCGTAGGCTTGGACCTCTCTGATGAGAACCTGCATGTCAGAGACCAGTCCGGCACAAGCCGCGCCTATGTGGTCCGTCAGCCTGAAAACCTTCTTTCCCGTCTTGCTCACGATGAGATAACCATATGAAACCCGCTTCTCAGAGGCCAAAATAACACCATCTTTGAAGATTACGCCGACAGTTGTGGCCCCCGGAATGAACATGTAACCATTCTGCGATTGCTTTTCCATGTGACAACGCCTTTCCCGTTTTATGCACGGACAAACTATTAAACTTAATGATAAAGGGTTCTGGTAACTTCATAGGCGATAGGAAAAGCCGTTAAGAATCGGGTGACAAAACAACCATTCCAACTCTCCATGTTAACTGTCGGGTGATGAATTACGAAAGCATTTTGATTAATATATGTCTAGTCCAATGGCGATAAATCTTAAAACTTGCACAACCTTATTTATGGTTCATGCAATTGAGTCGAGAGTACAGCACAAGCAAAAGGCTTCTTGAACTGATCGGCAATCTCAAGGAGCTACACCAGACGGTAGTTGATGGAAAAGACTCTAATGAAATGCGTCCAGTTGGGTGGGTAACTCCGATCTCAATTTTGCCTCTTGCAGTATACGCTAATAATCATGCCGTCTCAATCAATTGCACTGAGGAAGACTCTGGTATTCAGACTTATCTTGAGGCGATTTCCTTTCAGCAAGGCACAACCAAATTGGAATCTTCTAAGAACTTTCTTCCCATAACCCAACTTTCATGCGATGACAAAGAAAACTGCGTATTGAGTACCTATGAAGACCTGATTTTAAGTAAGCTTCCTGAAAAAAACCGAGAACCCTCAACCAATAGTTTAAAACTTCTGACCAGTGAGATAGTAGCAAACATTCGGGAACATGCAAGGGTCAACAACTACTGGATACTTGCACAGTACTGGAACGCAATGAGAACATGCGAAATCGCAATGTGCGATACTGGTATTGGCTATAGAGAATCCTATCGTGGAACACCATACGAAGTTAGAACTCATCTAGATGCGATTACCAATGCGTTAGAAGGCAAATCCTCTAAATCACCAGTTCAGGAGCGAGGAACAGGAATCCCAACAATAGTAAGGATGTTTGTTGAAGGTTATGGTGGAGAGGTCATCGTCTTGTCTGGCGATTCCTTGTTGTACATCCACAAGAAGGAAAGTATTCCGTACCAAATTGGTTTCGAGTGGGAAGGTTCTTTCGTGGGAATAAGGTTTAAGCTCAAGGCTACAGACATCATGTATCAGTACTTACAATAGAGAATCGAATCATTACATCGTTAACTTAATTAAGCATAAGTGAGAACTTTCTCTTGAAAGGGAGAGAGAAAACATGAAAATAAGTCTATACGACATGTTCGGTACGAACACATTGCGAGATAGAGAAACTGCTTTGTTAGTAACCAAAAGAATCTCAGACGTACCGTCAGGACAGACAGTTCAAATAGATTTTTCAAACATAATCTTTGCGTCCAGATCATTCTGTCACGAACTACTTACCTTCTTGAGAAGCAGAAACGATGTGCAAATAGAAAATACAAACAAAGAAGTACAACTGATGATGATCGCAGCCGTCAAGAAACCAGAGAATGTCCAAGAGTATCCAATGAAGAAAATGGTAGTCTGTTAGAAAACTGCAATCTGACCTATAGCGATTCTTCAAGCTTTTTCTTTCTTCTATTAGGCTGTTCTGTGAACCTGTAACTTTTCAGATTTTTCTTTTGTGAGCCCCTACGAGTTATCAAAGACGACCTTCTCCTAAGAAATGGCTTGTCGTGAGAAGGAAAGGAAACAGCATTATCCGCGTTGTTGCTGGAGAACGTTATAGGACTAAGAGGAAGGCTGAGAAGGAAGCTAGAGAATGGAACAAAGCGTACAAGGGTTCTGATGTCAAGTTTATGGTGCGACGGGAAGGTTGGAGAAGAAAACGCTGGTACTCTTGACGATTGAGTAATTTGTGGGGTTCTGTGAAGTCTTTCGTTGATACAAGCCCTTGTCAAAAATCGGTTGATAACGAGTTTATCAGTCAGAAAAGTATTATTAACATAAAACATGTAAGAGTCACTGGGTGTCGCATTTTGGTCAAGTGTCCTCGTTGCAATACAGAAGTCCCAAAACCCACAAGAGAATGGGACTACGCAAGCTTTCACGCAAAGAGGTTTGATTGCCCTAAATGTGAAAGGTGTTTCAAAGCTTATTATTTTGAAGGAAAATTAAGCCATACAATCCCAAAGGCCAGTAAGAAATAGGGTTAATTGAAAATATTCAAACTTTGCTGTAATTTTTGTCTCTGCCTTTTTTGATCTTCAGTGTGTGGCTGTACTTCCCCTTCTTTGAATATTCTCTAAATTGCGTTCCACAACCACAGTCAAATAGCTCGACAGTGAACACACTATATTTCCATTTCTTAGAAGGTCTAGTCACTTCTTTCTTACATTCTGGACACTTTGGCACTGGACCACACCATCCATTTTTATGTTAAAAGAGTAACCAAATAAGTCTTTTGCGCAGTTCATCTACCGAGTGCATTTTTCAACATCTCTATGGCTTCATTTTTAGCTTGAACTGCTTCATCAAGAGCTAGCTCAAGCGCATTGTATTGTATCGACATCTCTTCTTGTTTTTTCTTGTCAAAAGTTTTCTCATCCATGATTGGCATCTCGATTTCAATGTCCTTCATAACCCGTACGGTCACCCTCTTGTTCTGTTTCTCTTGTCCTAAAGCAAACTTCCTCAGTTTGTTGTTCAAAACATGATAAACATAAGGCAGATAGATTCCGTTTACATCATAGGCAGAATGGGGTTCTGCTAGCTTTCCTTTCGGCAAAAGAATCCCTGAATGGTAGGTCATGCTGAACTTGCCTTCTCTTAGGAATACTGTGCCAGCATAAACTCCGTCAGCAGTCCACGTTAGACATTGTTTGACATCGTAATCATAATGGTCGATCATCGCTATTAACCCATCATTATATGTCATTCCTGAATAAACTGGATAATCCCCTTTGTGTGTTCTACAGTATTTCTTAGTGTATTTCATGTATCCTCTTACTTTCTCACTTTCGAAATCGAATAGGTCAGATACTTTGAATACCTTGACTTGGCCTGCACTTATTGGAATGTTTTCCCTTGCAAGCATCAGTTTTCTAATGTATTCCTTCGAATTCTCCAATGAGTCAAGCACGGTTTGAAGCTCGACCTTATCCTCTAACAATTTCATTTCCTTTAGTTCTGTCTCTGACCAGAACTTCTCAATTCTCCAGCGTTTTTGCTCCCCACCCAATAACTCTAGTTCAGCAAGAGTCAATATTTTGCATCTTTGGCTTTTTATGAGGGGATAATCAGAAGGTGAGTCTTTGATAGCTGAGTATAAAGCGAACAATTTTTCCATTTCTGGTAGATCATTTTCAGGTATCTCTTCTCTTCTCTTTTTCGTTAAGTCTTCCCCTATGTCAGAGACAAGATAGGTGAACACTCCGTGCTTTTGCACGTCATCCACTTTGGCTTTCTTCGTTATTGCTATGATGTAGGTTTTCCTGAAATTTGCAAAGAAGGTTCGTACAGGAAGAGAGATTATTGCATCCAGATAACATTCTTGAATGATGTATTCTCTCAGTCGTTTGTCAGATGCAAGTTCCCTTTCGGCTACTCCATCGGGAACGATGATGAATGCTTTTCCCCCTTTCTTCAGGCTTCGCACTACCCATTCGATGCTTATTCCTTCCAGTCCTGAAGCATTTATCGGATAATATTGCTTCAGCCCTTTGGTCTTGATTTCTTCTTTGATAACTCTAGCTCCACGTGTGACGTATGGTGGATTGGTCAGGATGTAGTCGTACTTTTCATCTTCTTTCTCGATTATGTGAGCAAACGTGGCCAGATTGTCTCTGAACAATGTGAAGGTTTCATTAAAAACTCTGGCAAACTCCTTCGTTGCGTTAGGATTTCTGAAAATGATGTCAGTGAGGTAGATGAGCATGTTTGCCTTAGCCAATATGATCGTTCTTTCATCATCTTTCTCGAATCCCTTGTCGAATCCATGTATGGTGAAAGGAAGGTCAATAACGCCATTTTCATCTGGAGTATAACACTGTTTCATTCGATCATTCAAATTCAAGATTTCGAGTAGGAAGCCACCGACTCCGCAAAACGGGTCACAAATTCTTTTGCCCTTAAAATCAAATTCTTCCTCGTCCAGTTTCGATAGCCTTATCATTGATTGAACGATTTTTCTGGTCGTAAAATATTGTCCTAGTGCCTCAACTTCTTGTTTGAGAAAGGTCTCGTATAATTTGGTTTTGAAGCTCTTATCTATCTTGATGAAAGTGCCGAAATTGTATTCGTACTCATAGAGGTGTTTTAAAGAATGGTGAAATAAGACAGCTTGAGATAGATTGGCCTTGCCACTTTCATTTACGAAAATTGTTCCGTTGATCAGAGTTGTCTTGTCTTTTCCCTCTGGAAAAAGTTCTAATATCTTCACTCTTGAATTTCGTGCGTAGAATGTCAGAGCTTCTTCTGGGTCTGTCTTTGAGATTTCGTAAACGTGGTTGAAAGCATACTCATCTTCCAGCACCTTTAGATCGCTCAGGAACTTGAAAATGAGGAGTTCTACGACATTGTATAGGCATTTTATTGGAGATTTTCCAGTTGCTACCCAGATAGTTTGCCACATCTGGCGAGCGAGATCAGAAGGGTCTATGATCTTCTCTTCGCGAAGTGTTGAGTTTGTTTCGTTGATTGAAAGGTCTATTTCCTCAATTAGACGTTCAATCTCATTAACGTTCTTTGTGAACTTAGCGTCGAATACTGCTCTTACTTCAGAGCCATTCTTTTCTTTTATTCTTCCCCCATTTAAAGGGTTAATCCAAAGAGTCTTTGAACTATTGTCAGTGATTATCAGCAACTTGCACAGTTTCTTTGCAACATCCTTTTCCTGTGAGATGGCAATATTCTCTTTCTCGGTAGTGTTAAGCTCATCAGGACTTTTCGCTTCTACTATCCCTTTGACTTCCTTATGATGGACAATTAAGCCGTCTGGTTTTTTAGCTATCAATGCACCATAATCAATTTTCGGTATGAGACCGAAATTCACAAGTTGATTAATCGTTGTTTCGCCAAGACGGTAGTACAAATACTTGCCTATTTTCTGAGGAACAACCTGCAGTAATTGTTCGCTCAGACTCATTTTTTACTCTCCGTTCTGTTTGGTCTTGCAAAAGCATTCTTGTCCCACCAAACCCACGTTCCTTTGCCAGAACCCACCATTTTACCTTTAATGGGACCCTCGCCTCTCAGGTCTTTCAATCGATTGAAAATCTTTGATCTCGTTTCCGCTGGCACCTTCTCCTCTATCTCCTTCGTCTCCAGCGGTTCGCTGGCCTCACCAAGCACTGTTATTAACTTTTCGCCTAATTTGTCTTTTGATTTCATCGAAACATCTTCCGATAAACGTATAGGTGGCTTTATTTATAACTTTATCTATATAGCTACCGACACATTTATTAGTAGCCATGCATAGATACATCTATCGGTGAATGTAACCATGAACGTGACTGAAAATTTGAGAGAAGAAAGAGGCTTAGAAATAGCCCATAAAGAAAGCCAAGTCAAACAAGTAGAAGAAAATTTCTATACCGTTCTTTCGCAATCAGGAAACGGCGAATACGCTGTTTCCAAAGTTGACAATGAATGGACTTGTGAATGTCCAGATAACAGGTTTCGACAGGTAAAGTGCAAACACATTTTTGCGGTTGAGACCAGCATAAGAATCAAGGAACAAGTCAAGAAGAACGTTGTCATCGCTCCTTTGAACACTTCAAAATGCATCTATTGTGGTTCAGAGCAAATAGTCAAAGACGCAGTACGACATAACAAGAAATACGATATTCAGCGATACCTATGCAAATCATGTGGAAAACGGTTCTCGGTCAACGTGGGCTTTGAGGGAATGAAAGCCTCGCCTCAAATCATAACCTCGGCAATGCAGCTATACTTCACTGGAGAATCACTCAGAAACGTTCAGAAGTTCCTCAAGCTACAGGGCGTTTCAGTAAGCCACGTTTCAGTTTTGAAGTGGATACGAAAATATGTGAAGCTGATGAATGATTACCTTGAAAAAATAAAACCAAACGTTAGCGATACATGGAGAGCAGATGAGCTTTATGTCAAGATTAAGGGCGATATGAAATACCTCTTTGCCATGATGGATGATGAGACTCGTTTCTGGATCGCTCAAGAGGTAGCTGAAACAAAAGTCTCGCACGATGCGAGAAGGCTGTTTCGAATGAGCAAGGAGCTTATGGGGAAACAGCCGAAAACCATAATCACTGACGGGTTGAGGTCTTATCATGAAGCTTACAAGAAAGAATACTGGACTCTCAAGGGCCCTAGGACTGAACATATTCGACAAATCAGCTTCCGTGGAAAACATGAGAACAATAAGATGGAACGCATGAACGGTGAAATCCGAGATCGTGAGAAAGTGTTCAGAGGCTTAAAGAAAGAAGATTCAGCAATACTCTCGGGTTATCAACTCTTCCACAACTATGTCAGACCCCATGAAAGCTTAGGTGGAAAGACTCCAGCGGAAGCATGCGGCATAACGGTTCAAGGACAAGACAAATGGAAAACCATCATAGAGAACGCGTCTAAGAACAAACCCTAGGTTGTTTTCCTCATTTTCTGCCATTCTTCCATGATTTTAAATAGAAGTTATAACAAACATCCCAAAACACAACTATAACGGGAGGTGGCTTGAATGGCTAGATTTCTAAACTTTTGGCACTTCAATCCGTCAGCACCATGGCCTACAGACCCTTCTAAGCTCTTAGAACTCTACGAAATGATGTTTGCAAGCATGGATGGAATGATTAAGAAGGGAGAGATTGAAGAGTGGGGGGCTTTCCACGATGGATACTCTGGATACGTAATCGGCAAAGGGGAAACTGCAGATTCCTACAAGCGTGTACTCATATTCTCTCCTTACGTTGTCTCTGACGTGCATGAGATAATATCATACGAGAAAGCCAAGGAAACCATAAGAGCAGTTCTAAAAGCTAAAATCGCAGCAATGAAAAAGAAGTAAGCCTACATCCCCACAAACCAATTATCTTTTTCTTTCTAGTACAGGTCCCTTAATCAAACAGAATTGTTTTTGATGAATTTGAATAGAAGATTCCTCTAGAACTATCCTCCATAAGCCATATTTGATTATTCAACTAAGTTTTGAGGGAAGGAGAAGGGAGAAGAAACAGTACAAGGAGAGGGAAGAGGCAAAGATTTTTCCTTCCCTATTGCCCTTTCCCTCACCTTCCCACTTGAAGGGTCTATCACCCGACTGTTAACACCCTTTTCTCGAAAAGGGAAATCATCACCCGAAATTTAACAGGGTTCTCTGTCGCCCATGAAGTTACCAGAACCTGATAAAGGGTTCTGTAAACTTATCGGTTGGTTCTTTTTTTTGGGAATTGACCTTCAGAGAATAACCTTATATTGCAATAGCCATAAACCGTTTTCTCATGTCAGCGATTCCGATTATAACGAGTTGGACGGATGCGATTCTGATAGTCCTGTTCACGTTTTCGGCAATTTCAGCGGTTATAGAGCTTTACCGTTTTTTATCAACAAGCCGAAACTTAGAATCGAAGATTGCCATGTAGGAACAAATGATTGCTCTTTCTACCTTCACAATGCTGGAAAACGAACAGCTATTGGTGTTAGGGTCAAATTTAAAGTAAAACAAAAATTGCCCATGAGACCGAAACCGCCTAAGCTTTTGCGCGAGTATGGCACTTTAGACCTTAATTTTCCAGAAAAACTTGCGCCTTTTGACCTTGATCCTGATCAAACAATCTCAGTAAGATTGTGTACAATAACAAAAGACAAACATGCCCTTTTCCAGCTTGTTCAGGATGAACAAGTGTTTGGGATGCCGACACTCTCACTAGAGAAGGGTCGCAAGCACGAATTGCTTTTCCGATTCGTTGGCAGAAACTTCTCTGATAGAAAAGTGTGGCATCTCTTGCTTGATCTTAGACATGAAAGACCAGCATTTACTTCAGTCACTAGAAACGTATTCTCCCAATATTTGTCTGACCACCTCAGGGACACTAGCTAGTTTTCGTTTTTTTCTCTCTTTTTCTAGGGCATCTACCATTTCTTGCGTCATTGATACCATTATTTTCTTCATAGGCATTCTGAATCACTACCTATAGATACCATTAGCAACCTTTATATTTAAGATTTGCTATTATACCATTAGATACCAATAGGTGTAACAACATGACAACTCAAAACCTGACAAACGGAAGAATGGTTCGAGGCTTCGCAATAATAGCCCAAAACGAGCAGATAGAGCAAAAAGAATCTCACATATTCAAGGTGAAAAGTCAATCTGGGAACGGTCAATATGTTGTAACTAACGGAAAAGAATGGGATTGCACTTGCCCAGATCACGAATACCGAAAGGTTGTTTGCAAACACATTTTTGCTGTTCGCTTCTGGATAAGCCTTAAAGAGAAAATTGACAATGCTGATGTTTTCCAGCTTTACCGAGAATTTTCAGAGGCTTCCACTTGCAAATTCTGTGGGTCAGTCAACATTATCAAATGGGGTTACCGCAAGAACAGAAACGTGAAAACTCCGAGGTTCAAGTGCAAGGATTGCGGTCAAAGCTTCGTTGTTGATGAAGGGTTCGCTAGGATGCGGTTCGATCCCAAAATTGTTTCGTTAGCTTTAGACCTCTATTTCAAGGGCATAAGCCTCAGAAAGATCGTTGACCATATCAAGCAGTTTTATGGTTTAGACATTAGTCAGATGGGAGTTTTCAAGTGGTTGCAGAAGTATGGACGAATCATCAACGCCTACGTTGACCAGCTTGAACCAGAGCTATCAAAAGTCTGGAACACGGATGAAATGAAAATCCGCTGTGGTGGAAAATGGCTCTGGTTATGGAATTGTATGGACAATTCGACCAGATACTTACTTGCGTCTCATGTTTCTGAAGGCAGGGAAGCTTCAGATGCAAGACAAGTTTTCGCAAAAGCTAAGGAAAAGGTTGGACATAATCCAGAGGTCATAATCACGGATGGCTTACGCTCGTACGCTGAAGCTTTCAAGAAGGAGTTTTGGACTCTGAAGAATCCGAGAACAAAACATATGGCAAACGCTGGAATAAGAAGCAGAGCCAACAACAATATCATAGAAAGATTGCATGGCACGATCAGAGAACGAGACAAGGTTATGAGAGGTTTAAAGACAGAACGCACAGCAAAAACAATGACAGAAACGTACAGAACATACTACAACGTCATAAGACCACATCAAGCCCTAAACGGAAAAACTCCAGCACAACAAGCCAACATAGACCTGAAACTAGGAAAGAACAAGTGGCTAACTCTAATACAAAATGCGAGCAAAAAATGCTAATTTGAAGAGTGAGTTTTCCTGTCTTTCATAAGATTTTCTGGAGTTTGAATCTTCATTAGCTTGGATTTCTTTACCCTTCTAGTCGCAGGGCTATCTCGCGTTAGGAAAACATCGCATTTTGCTTTCAATGCATTATGGAGATGCAGAGCGTCTCCAGCATCAAGTCCCGTATCCTTGAGCGTCTCCAAGCTCTCTAAAATCGTATGCCAAGTCGCGTTTGGTTCATCGAAAACTTCAGCAATGCCTTTGACATCATATTCGACAAATCTCTTTAGTTGATCGAGTAGCCCTTTTAATTCATGTTTCTTAGGCTCGATTTCTCTTCTCCTTCTCAGTACCTCTTCAGGAGCCAAGTTCTCTTCAAAAATCAGTTTCAGAAGCATAAATCTGTCTTTCATGCCTCCGAGCGTTTCGATTAGTGTCCATTTACTCAGAATAAGAGTTATCCCATGTTCTTTCGCAAAATGCTCAATAAAACGACTCGATGCATCATTACGATCTAGGAGAAAGTCCAAGAGAATACATGAATCCAAGTAAACTCTCATCTTGCTCTCTTCTTCCTTGTCTGCTTAATTCCAAGGAATTTTTCAACTTCATCCCAGAAACCGCCTTTGCTAGATTTTTTTCTAGCTCTTCTTTTTCTGGGTTTCTTCTGACTTGTTCTCTTTGGTGGCATTTCCTCAGCCTTATTTTTTGTTTCATGCTCTTCAGAATTTAACATTTGCTTCAACCCTATCAAAGCCCGCTAGGATTTTTCTATTAGGCATCAGATAGGGCCCGTTTTAGGAAGGCTGTATCAGGGCCCTTTTTTCCCAAGTTGCGTTAGGGCCCGTTTTAAGAAGTGATCTTATGCCAGTTTACAAGGGTCGAACCCTGATTATGACCACCACCGCTTTCTTCTCCACCCTTCTTTTCTGACCATGAACTTGACATCGGAACCCTTGTACGCTTTGTTATAATCCCTAGCCTCTTTCAGAGCTCTTTTTTTAGTTCTATATCGTTCTCCAGCGACAACTCGGATAATACTGTGTCCTTTCCTTCTTACGACAAGCCATTTCTTAGCGTCATGTCGTTTTCGATAACTCAAAATGGTTCACAGAAGAAAAATCGGATTTGTGCTTAGGGCTCATTTGAACAAAAAAATGTTGGAAATATGTATTAATCAAGAAAATGAAGATTGTTATAGTGGAGATGTCGTCTCATGGTCAAGGTAAGCCTAGAAACTCTCAATCAACAAGTAAAAGAGGATTTGGCACGTATTCCTAGAGGAGTAAAGGGTTCTCTTCAAAATCACTTTCGGCTAGTGTATTCTGAAGTAAGAAAGAGCCATATCGCAAAAAGTGGAAAATCTAAAGAAGAAACATTCAAAGAAGTCTGGAATGAACTCAAAAAGGGAAAACCAGATTTCGTTCCAGAATACGATCATTCTTATTTTCGCATAACATCATGAGCGCGCACTCATTGTACCAATAAAATCGATGCCAGAAATTTCAACCCAAGAACCCATGACAGGTAAGTTTACAGTATCGAGTTTCAGATCAGATTAATACTCCCAACTGGGAGACTGTTATTGAGGTAGTTGGCATGACAAAAGGTGCAAATGACGGCACATGGAAAGTCAATGTCAGTAATGAGTTCGGTTCTATTGGGGAAAAAGTAGCGAGAGAATACTTGAAGCAAAACGGCTATGAAGTCCATTTGTTCCGAGATATAATGTTCAAACTCGATTTCTATATGCATCGCAAAAAGTCAGAAAAATTTGACAAGTTCTTTAGCGACTTTTTTGGTGGAAAACTTGAAGATATGGAAGCATACATTGAGGCTATAAGGAAGTTGGCAAGGGAAGAGGCTGAAACGAGGCTAGCAAGTCATTATAGTCGTGTCGGCATCGCTCCAGATTTTGTCGTAAAGAAAGATGGTGACCTCTTCTTTATTGAGGTCAAGGTCAATCAATCAGAACCGAAGAAATATCAAAAAGCTTCTTTCCAGATCGCTCAAAAGCTTGGGTTCAAAACGCTGACTCTTAGATTAAATGTCGCGATCAACATCCAAAACGATATTCACATTACAGAGTCTCAGTAGCCATTAATGCCATGACAGGCAAGGTTACATTATCACAGAACCACCAACCGATAAGTTTACAGAACCTGATAAAGGGTTCTGTTAACTCTTCGGGGCTTAAAGAAGTTTGTTAACTGTCGGGGCTTTTCCATCGTTCTATATAGTCTTCGTCGAATGAACCATCTGTCAGGAAACCCACATAGAACAATGATTCAGGTTCTCCGAGGCATGAACTTTTCTCTCAAAAACTGGAGCATGAGAGGGTGATTCATTCGTCAAAGGTTAGAATTGATTTGTTTATTCTCAAAATAAAAGAATGGTGGCAAAGAGAACCAGACAAAGAGCTTATCAAAGTCGCTATAAGCTCTGGAATAATCTGTATTGTTTGCTCCATAATATTATTATGGAGACTTTTTGCTTGAGATAGAATTTTTCTAATGATTGATGTTTCTATCAAAAGGCAAGATTGCCAAGTTAAGCAAATCTAACTAGGCTTTTTTGTTTCAATTTTCTGTACTTCTTCTGTTTTGGCGTTATTTTCAAGGGGGTTATTGTCCAAGTTATCCCCTAGCCATTTGCTGAATGAAAGAGTTTCTCTTGGTCGGTCCTCTGGCTTCTCTGATTGCATGGCATTCATCAATTGGGTCAACCGCTTCATATACTGATCCATAACTGATAGAAAGTTACGATATTTTGTGTCTGAAAACACTTGCGAGAAATCGTGGTAATTCTCCAATTCCTGCTGCCAGAAATAGTCTCTGAGGTTTGTAAATCTTTTTTCAAGATACATTAGCGTAAAATCAATTATTTGGGCAACTGCACCCATACTTCGAGCAACCTCCTCAACTGAAGAGTTTTTAATGGTTTTCTCCAATAAGCTAAACGAAGTTGCATCACTTACAAGGCTACTGTAGAATTGAAGAGTTCTCTTGATTGAACTATACAATGGCATTCCGAATTTTTGAAGGGTAGGAAGCCACTTCAAAACATTAGTGAAATTGTGGCTAGTTAAATCCACTATCACGGGACGTTTTGCAATCTCTTCCAATCGTGTTTTTAGAACTTCAGTACCTTCTCCAAGTCTGAAGCATCTTACCAGCCATATTCTCGTGTCAGCTAAAGCAAATACGGTATTCGTTCCATATTCTGACAATGCTGCTAGGACTGGGAGAATACCCTGCTCGAAGTACGTTTGTTGAATCAACTCCTGCAGACGTCTTTTTCTTTGATTTTTATTTTGGTTTCTTATGTACAATCCAGCAACTGCAAGACTTCCCGAGATCGTTATGATTCCACCAAGTATTGTATTCAGCAAAACATTAACATCAATTCCTGCCATGTTTGAATAAGAGTCCTACCACGCCTTAAGAACTTGTCTCAAACCTCTGATGTTGACTTGACTTCTTAATTAGAGACATCCATTCTGCCTTGTCAGTTTCAATATTTGCTTTTTGTGCGGGCGTTTTTCCGTTTAGGGCAGTGTGCGGCCTTATGAAATTGTAGTAAATTCTGAGTCCATCCATCATTGTCTGTGCTGTCTCTTGATCATCGAGTCCTCGCATAACCTTGTTTCTCTGCCTAATCGTTCCGTGCAATCTTTCAACCATGTTGTTGTTGGAACGATCTCTAATATTCGGAATATTAACATGCTGAGTCCTCGGCCCCTTCAAAGGGAAAATCTCCTTAGGTATCGCCTCTTGATAGGCTCTCAGTCCGTCTGTCACTGTTGCCATCGGTCTCGTTTTTGAAAGGCCTGAGGCTTGAGCCAGAACCTGTCTTGCGTCTGCAATTTCCCTTTTCTCCGTTATCTGAGAGGCAAGCCAAAATCGACTTTCGTTGTCGATCACATTCCATGCCCATCGCAGGTTCTCATGGTTGTTCAAGTCTTTTTCGTTCAACGCGCGCACTTCGGCAAGTGTGTTTGCGGTTTTCTCAATGAAGCGTGTGCGTGCAAGATTGAATTAGAGGAGCAAGAAATAAGACTAGATGCGGCGATAGTTCTACGAGAGGAAGCAAGCATGATAAGTGTTTACACTGAGAAAGTGGGAGATGTCTGGTTTGGAGTCGCGTTTGAAGAAGAATCTGTCTACGCGACAACTTTTGCCTTCACTCAGAACAATGCTCTACGAGAATTGAGGGAGGGTGTCCGCTTTCATGGTTCTGCGGAAAATCCAGAGAGAACAGAGTTTGCGCATTCTGTAATCGAAGCGTTGAAGGAGATTTACGATGGGAAAGACGTGTCTCAAACGTTCTCCCTGGCCGAGGAGCATCTGCCAAAGTACACTAAGAAAGTAATCGAAACCGTTTGCAAGGTACCGCCGGGCTACGTGACCACGTACGGTGAAGTTGCCAAAACCGTCGGAGGAGGGCCGAGAGCTGTTGGGCAGGTCATGGCTTCAAACCCTTTTGCACCGGTCTGCCCGTGCCATCGAGTTGTAAGGGCGGACTTGACACTGGGTGGGTACGGAGGCGGCTTGGACGTCAAGCTTGCTTTTCTGAAGCGTGAAAGGCGTGGATACCCTGCTGAACGCATAATTCCGGTGAACGGCAAGAAATTGCGAGTGTTTCCAGTCGAGCTTGCGATCAGGAAAGCAGAGCAGGGATAAATGTTAATTCTCTTCGACAGATAACAGGTTGCAAGAGACGATCCGAATGGGCAAACGGGGCCTTTACGTAGGAAGGTTTCAACCTTTTCATCTGGGGCACCTCAGCGCAATAAAGGAAGTTCTGAAAGAGGTTGACGAACTCGTAATCGTGATCGGCAGCGCGCAGTACAGCCACAACCTTAGCAACCCGTTCACCGCAGGAGAAAGGCTGGTTATGGTTCGCGAAGCGTTGGAAGAATGCAAAGTAGATTATGAACGAGTTTGGATCGTGCCCGTTCCAGATGTGCACTTGCACATGATGTGGGTGTCTTCCTTAGAGGGCTATACTCCTCGCTTTGACGTTGTCTACTCGAACGAACCGTTGACGCGTCGTCTCTTCACGGAGGCTGAATACAAAGTGAAGCCCATTCGTTTCTTTGACAGGAAACTATACTCTTCGACCGAAATCAGAAAGAGAATGGTCAAGGACGAAAACTGGGAAAAACTCGTGCCCAAAAGCGTGGCAGCTTTTATAAGAGAAATAGACGGAATCAACAGGCTCAAAGACCTAAGCAAAAACGACAAAGCCTAGGATATTCAATAAAGAGACCTCGCACTCTCACAGATCATGAATGATTACTCGCTTTCTCGCAAGGTGTCGACCGTTTGAAAATCCAAGGAGGCAAATGCTTTCCCGGAGGCGTCCAAATCGTTATCCTCGTCTTGTGAAGATCAACAAAGAGCGCTCTCATGCGCCACTTTCTCACAGCCTTCCCTCGATTTCTGAAAAGCCTCACTGTCTTATCCTCGCCCAGATCGCGCCTGCGATTACGATCAGTGACAATTGGGACAGAAACAGAAGTATCAATGTCTCGGTAGCGTCAAAGAATATTCCCTGGAACATTTCTGGTCAAGAACACATTCTCATCTCAGCGTAAAAGCAGGATTTCTACGCTTGAAATAGGTTCCGGACACTCATATTCAAGAAACCGACATATCGAACGACCGTACAGGGGACTGATGATCGAGGCTAAGACCGCTGAAGAACAACCCTGTCTCCACTCTTCACTTTGAACACTCTTGATGCGTTGCCTTGGTTTACGGAAAGTTCGAGGAAATTGTGACTTCCAATAAGGGCTAACGGTTCCTGCGCCTCAACTTCCCCGTAGGCCCTGCAGAACCTCAATGTAAACCAAGTGTTTTTCACCTTGACCTTCACAGCCTTCATAGTTCGCATCGGGGCAAGCTCTTTTTCTCCAATGTTTGTTATTATGTTTCCAAAGTCGTCTACGTAAATCACCTCACCAACAAGCCCTGCTTTCCTCCTGACGACTTTCGCAAATTCAGGGACCGTTATCTTTCTTGTTTCTCGTCCAAGGTCTGACGGAAGTTCTCCGTTTGCCAGGTAGGCTGCTGCTGGCGAGAAGATGTCCCTCCCATGAAACGTGTTCGAAACGTTTGGCATCATGAACCTTGAGTTCGTTAGCTCGTAAACATGCTCTACCCTCTGGGCCTTCGCCGCCAGAACGAGCACTCCGTTGTCTGGCCCAATGAAATAGCCGTGTCTCGTCTGTATACACAGCGGACGCCTCTTGGTTCCAACTCCCGGGTCGACAACCGCAACGTTGATGGTGCCTTCTGGAAAATACGGAGATGCTGATGCTAAGACGTATGCTCCCATCCTAACGTTGAATTTGTCGACTTGATGAGAAATGTCTATGATTATGGCGTCGAGGCATATGTTCAGAATGACAGCTTTCATCTCTGCCACGTACGGGTCCTTCAAGCCAAAATCAGTCGTCAGAGTGATTATGCGCCGAGCCATGTCATTCTTTTATAAACAACACCCAATAATTAGGTTTCCACGCATAGCACCGAAGGACTACAAGAATGACGCACTACGGAAAACTGACGACCAAAGACACTGCGTTGACGGTGACTTTCACGGCTTTGTACGCTGTTTTCGGATTCATAAAGATCTCTCCGATAATCGGCCTATCGGGGCAAGCAATCACTGCTGCTGCAATCGTAGCGCCGATCATCGGAATACTGCTCGGCCCTTACATAGGAACTCTATCCGCGTTTCTTGGGGGAACAATCGGGTTTTTTCTAGGCGCCCTCTCCTACCCGAGCTTCGCCTCAGGCATTGCCACGACATTCTGCGCTGGAATGGTCAAAAGCGGAAAAAGAATAATCAGCATACTAGCCTACCTATCGTTGCTACTGCTTTTTGCGTTCTATCCAATCGTTGGACCTGCATGGCTGTTCCCCCTAGAACTGTGGTTCCAGATAGCGGTCCTCATCGTTCTGGTCTCGCCCCTGCAGTCCCTAGCTGCAAGGTCTCTAGAATCTGGAAGCAACCTGAAACTGCTCCTCGGATTTTTCATCACTTGCCTGACGTCCACGCTCGCGGGTCAGATTGCCGGGTCATTAGTCTTTGAAGCTTTGATACCGAATGCGACAAATCTGTTGCCGACTTGGCAAACACTCACGGTTCTTTATCCTGTAGAGCGAATTGTCATCGCGTTAAGCGCGACATTTATCGGAGCTTCTTTGTCAAGAGTTTTGAGATCAACCAATCTCTGGCCCGATCCACGGAAGCGTTGAACAGCTGCTGCAAAAGGTTCAAACTGCAGATACTTTGTCATAAGCAACGGATTCTGTGCCCCAGACAGACACCAGAGTGCGGTTGAATGTCGCGATTTCCGTCGAGGGGCAAGGCACAGCATAGCCGCCCCGTGCCTAGCTGGCCTGCTGTGAAGTGTATCTCTTTCGGACACGCGAGAGAAAGTATATCTGCAGCATGGCTATCACTAGCCAGATAACCAAAAGGACGGCGGATACTATTCTCAGCTCCCAACTCTGAACGAAGAGGTTTACGAGGAAAAGAGTAACGACGAGAACAATAGTGACCAACTGAAACAGTCTCAACGTCATAATTCTGTTTCCTGGATTCCATGCCCCGCCCCGTGCAGATCGCAGTTCTTCCACTTGCTTCAACCTTTCTTCTGAAAGATAGTACCTGCCATTCACTTCCACGAACACGCCTAAGCGGCCCAGACGCCTCTTCATCGCCTCTTCGAACCTCGGCGGAAGACCGAGCTCCTCAGCCGTCATCGCCTTGTCAGGACTGACCGCTCCCTTCTGGCGAAACTTCTCGACGACATCGTTGAACCATCTCTGAATCCGTTCACGCCTTTCAAACATGACATTCCAGCCGCATGGACACCGTGCTCGTTACTCGTCTGCGGTCTGCTCTAGACCCTTCAGGACTCTTGACGCGAACTCCCTCATCGCGTCTGCTTTGACCATCGCGATGCCACGCTTCTTCTTGCCCGCCACCACGAGCAACAGGTCACCTGGCTTTATGTTGAAGTCTTTTCGAGCCTTGACCGGAATCACCACTTGGCCTCGGTCGCCGACTTTCACCGTCCCATAAATCGACATACCTTCGTCACGTGTACTCATAGCTATTCCACTTTTCACATATGTCATACAATTCATACTTCTTAAAAGGCTTTATGCATAATTCGCAGTTGCTCGTGCAACGGGGCTAGTTTTGAAAAACCCTTTGGGAGCCTCATGAAGGGCAACGATCATGCTCTGGCCTTTTTCTTTACGCCTGATTGCGTCCCCAGCGTGTTCATGAATATGCATTCTTTGAAGGGCATCATCATGTCAGCGGAACCGTAAACGCTACCGTCAAAATCCACTGGCGCATCCTTGATCAGCACTAGGGGAGTTTTCTCAGTCGCCTCGCCCATCAGCAGGTGGGCTGCTGAAGCCAGATCGTCCGCAACTGCTTGTCGCGTGATCACGATGGACTTTCCGAAGAGGTCTTTGCAGCCTCTGCTGTCCCTTATGGGCTTAAAGCCTGCAACTGCTAAGGCCAAGCCGGTCGTTCCGATTCTTAGAGGAACCAAGCCGCTGTCAACTATTATAACGGCGACATCTTTGCCAGTTCTGCTTTTGACTCGGTCTCTAACCTCCCTTGCAGAAGCCGCAGGGTCTTTGGGCCACAGGACAGCATAATCAGAAGGCGCGTTCTTGTTGTCTATGCCCGCGTTAGCAGCCATAACCCCGTTCTTGAGCGTCAAAACGGCTCTCTCAACCCCTCCGCAGACCCTGTCTGCTTCTCGCAGGATCAGCTCGGCAAATTCTGGCTTCAACGAATATTCCCTTGCCAGTCTCTTGGCCTCTTCCGAAGGTTTCACCTCACTTAACTTAACCGTGCGTCCTTCCGAAAAGGACACAACCTTTGAAGTCAACGCCAACACATCGTTATTCTCCAGCTGTAAGCCTTGAGACTTTAGAGCCTCAAGAACCAACTCGACCAAGTCGTCTCCAGCTTTAACGACACGTGTCTTGACAGCAATGAGCCTCAAACGAGCTCAACCTCCGTGCACGACCGGAACAAAAACCACTTCATCCTCATCATTCACACGCGTCTCCAAACCGTTCAAAACACTGATTTCCCTTCCATTCACGAGCACCAGCATGCTCCTTCTAGGCTCTCCAGACTCAGGATCGATCAGAGAAGATTTGAGCTTAGGCAGCTGTTCAACAGTCTTCTCCACGAGGGCCGTAAGCGAAACAGGCCGTCCAAACTTGAGTGTCAGCTTGTCCTTGCCGGAGATGCCTCGAAACGATCCGACGAACTTCACACTTACAATCATTGCAGCTTTCCTTCCCGTCTTACAGAATGACCATTACCGAAACATCGTTGACGTTTGTGCCCGTGGGTCCTGTGAAGATGAGGTCGCCGAGCTTAGAGAAGAAATGGTATGAATCATTGTCAGCCAAGAACTTCTCAGGAGCTAGGCCGATCTCCTTTGCCCTTGCGAGCGATTGCCCGTCGACGACTGCCCCAGCAGCCTCCGTCGGACCGTCAACGCCGTCCGTGCTCAAGGAAGCCACAGCCACACCGTCCAAACCTTCAAGCTTCATCGCTGCTGCTAAGGCAATCTCCTGGTTTCTTCCCCCCATGCCCTTCCCAACCACGAACACCGTTGTTTCTCCTCCTGCAACTATGCCCGCTGGTCTTGGAACAGGGTTTCCAGAAACCGAAGCTTCACGTGCGATCGAAGCCAGCACGATTCCCACTTGTCTGGCTTCCCCCTCCAACATGGCAGTTAGCATCAAGGTCTTCAAGCCGGCAGACTTCAAACCTTCGCATGCCGCTTGAGTGGCGACCCGGTTGTTCCCAACAACAAAGCTGTAAACCTTCTTGAAAACCTCATCTCCGGCTTTTGGCGTTTCAGGAACTAGGCCCTTCTCCCCGTCCGACAAGAGCTTCCTTACAGATGACGGCGCGTTGGCCCAAAGGGCATACTTCTTCAGAACTCCTACGGCCTCGCTGAACGTTGTGGAGTCAGGAACAGTCGGGCCTGAAGCGATGAAATCCAACGGATCGCCTGTGACGTCGGACAGGATCAGATTCAAAATCGTGGCTGGGTAGGCTTTCTTCGCAAGCCAACCACCCTTAAAGTCTGAAATGTGTTTTCGGACCGTGTTGACCTCGTTTATTGTGCCGCCGCTCTTAAGCAAGGCATCTGTTACCTGTCTCTTGTCCGCAAGCGTGACATCTCCCCTTGGCAGAGGCATTAGACTTGAGCCTCCGCCTGAGATCAAACATATGATCAGGTCGTCAGCTGTCGCGCCTTCAGCTATCTCAAGCATCCGGCGTGTTCCTTCTACTCCGGCCTCGTCTGGAACAGGGTGATTTGCTCCGTGAAGCTTTATGATTCTAGTCTTGTTTCTGCTTTCATGGAGAACGTTTACAAGCCCATCCGTTATGCGTGCGTCCAGAACCTGCTCCAAGGCTTCCGCCATGGATCCACTTGCTTTGCCGCCGCCTATGACGTAGATGTTCTTGAACTCTCTCACATCAAAGGAATAGTCATCAACTTTCAGAGTGCAGTCTTTCAGCACTACTTTTGATTCTATTAACTGTTTGGGGTCCACCGCGTTCAACGCGGCTTCGAGGCTTCCGAGGGCTAGCTCCCTGGCTCTTCGGCTGCGCTGAGTCTCGCCGTTATTGACCAACTGTTCCCTATTCCTTATTGCCAGCATCTCTGCAGTCCCTCGGACCTTCTTCAAAGACGATTGCGTAAGTGTAATAAGTCAACTCTAATAAAGAATTGCGCAAACATTTGCACGGTGAATTACATGACAAAACCGAAGATTTACGTTACGCGGGATATCGGTGAAAGAGGCCTGAAAATAATAAGGCAGCACTTCGACACCGAAGTCTGGCCTGAGTACGCTCCGCCGCCGAAAAAAACGATAATAGAGAAAGCAAGAAACGTGGACGCACTTGTCACGCTTCTGTCCGATAAGATAGACCCTGAAGTCTTTGATGCGGCGCCAAAGCTGAAGATCGTTTCTCAATTAGCCGTGGGCTTTGACAACATAGACGTACCTGAAGCTACGAAAAGAGGAATTTACGTAACGAACACGCCTGAAGTCCTGACCGACACAACTGCAGACTTTGCTTGGGCCTTGCTACTAGCGGTTGCCAGAAGAGTGGCCGAAGCAGACAAGTACGTTCGCACTGGGCAATGGAAGGTCGGATGGCACCCCAACATGATGGCAGGCAGAGACGTCTACGGCACAACCATCGGTGTTGTGGGCGCGGGAAGAATCGGCTACGCTGTGGCCAAACGAGCAACAGGGTTCGACATGAAAATCCTGTTCTACGATGTTGTGCCAAGACCAGAGATAGAGAAGCTCGGAGCAAAGAAAGCCGACCTCGATACATTGCTGAAACAGTCGGACTTCGTCAGCATCCACGTCCCGTTGATGAAAGAGACGCATCATCTGATAGACGAGCAGAAGCTCAGAATGATGAAGAAAACAGCTTATCTGATAAACAATTCAAGGGGGCCGGTCGTGGATGAGAAGGCATTGTACAAAGCGTTAAAAGAGGGTTGGATTGCTGGCGCAGCACTGGACGTTTTCGAACAGGAACCCATACCGGTCGACAGCCCGTTGCTCAAGCTGGACAACGTTGTCTTAGCCCCACACATATCAAGCGCAAGTCTCGAAACTCGCTCCAGAATGGCCGAGATGGTCGCAGAAAACCTAGTCGCGTTCTTCGAAGGAAAGAAACCGCCGAACCTGATCAACCCAGACGTGATGAAGACTCGGCCACTGACAAGACAATTCTAGGCATCGCACGCAAATAGCCAAAGCAACACGTCGAATCAACCTTTTCCGCACCTTTCTCTGATGTTTTCATCGCTTTTTCGAAGCTATGATGCAAGGTCGGATCATGAATTTGAAGCAGGACAAGTAAAATGGTTAAATACTCATCCTCTTCTACGTCTAATTCCTTTCAAAACTAGGTGATTTGAGTGAGCTCTATCTTCGCAGATAGGATGAAAACTCTCGGAACAGAAACAGCGTTCGAAGTTCTCGCAAAGGCCAGGGCACTTGAGAAGCAGGGAAAGGACGTCGTGCACTTGGAGATAGGTGAACCGGACTTTGACACGCCGAAAAACATCAAGGACGCCGCAACAAGAGCCCTCAGCGCAGGCTACACTCACTACACACCGTCTGCCGGTATCCCAGAACTGAGACAGGCAGTCGCAGATTACATTTCCAAAACCAGAAAACTGGAAGTCAAGCCGGAAGAAGTGGTCGTCACACCTGGCGGCAAGCCGATAATGTTCTTCAGCATCCTGGCGCTGGTAAACCCCGGCGACGAGGTACTGTACCCGAATCCAGGCTTCCCAATCTACGAGTCTATGATAAACTTCGTCGGTGCAAAAGCCGTGCCCATACCCCTCAAAGAGGAAAACGAGTTCGGCCTCGACCCCGAATATGTGAAGGAACAGGTAACGAAGAAGACGAAAATGATAATCCTCAACTCTCCAGAAAACCCAACCGGCGGAGTCGTCACGAAGGAGCAGTTGAAGGTCATTGCCGACTGTCTAAAAGACAGAGACGATGTTTTTGTGCTCTCTGACGAGATCTACAGCAGGATAATCTACGAGGGCAAACATGAAAGCATAACCCAATTCCCAGGGATGAAGGACAAGACGATCCTGCTGGACGGTTTCTCAAAAACGTACGCCATGACAGGATGGAGACTCGGCTACGGTGTCATGAGAAAAGACTTGGCTGAAAAAGTCGCGCAGCTGATGACTAACTCGAACTCGTGCACTGCCACTTTCACTCAGCTCGCTGGAGTTGAAGCTTTAACGGGATCTCAGAAAGAACCGGAAAGAATGGTCGAAGAGTTCAAGAAGAGGAGAGAAGTCATAGTCAAAGGCCTAAACGACATAAAAGGGATGACATGCAAGAAGCCTCACGGGGCTTTCTACGTGTTTCCGAACATAACGGGGACAGGCATGAACAGTCGCAAGCTCGGGGATCACCTGCTCTACAACGGAGGCGTGGCAGTGTTGCCTGGAACGTCTTTCGGCAAGTTCGGCGAGGGCTATCTGCGCATATCCTTTGCGAACTCGATTGAGAACATCAAGAAGGCCTTAGACCGCATAGAAAAGTCTCTGAAGAAACAATAGGCTTCCTCAATCCTCTGTTTTTTCTTCTGTCAAAGTTTCAACGATTTCTGATGCTAACTGTATCAGAGTGTCTGCCTGCTTCATCGCTCTCTCACTGTCCACTTCCTCAAGTTGTGACAGCTGAAGCACGATTCCTTCGATTTCAACTAGACACTTCAGGACGGGATCGCTAATCATCTGAGGCTGCGTTTTTTCTGCAGTGTCTCGTACGACGATTTCGACGAACGCAGGCTCCCCCAGACTATAGTAAATGGCGTTTCGAGCTTTTCTAACAGCCTCCAAAACCAGGCTCGGAGCCATGTAAGGCATTTTTCTCGCAGCTTCAAGCTCTGCTTTTGCTTCGCGCAGATATCGAAGCGCCCAACCCTTTCTGTACTCGTCCATCAATTTCCTTCGTCTCTGCACGAGTTTTGAGGTCAACTCGCCCCTAACAGAGCTACTCCACTTCTTCTTCCACAACTTCACTTGGCGGCTCAGTTTCTTCAGCCGCAAAATAGCGCGATATGTACCCGGCAATCTGATTTCTCACTTTCGGCGTCCCTCCTTGCACTAGAGTCGAAACCATGTGCTTGTTGTTTTCGAAATCACGGGAAAACTTGCCGGGGAAACGTCTAATCAGTTCTTTGGCCGTGCGTTTGATCTGTTCGGTTCGAACACTTCCCACGCAACTGTTCCTCCAAGTACATCTCTGTTGTTCTGTGCTCCATGATTAAGGATTTGCTGAAGCAAGCTGTCATAAGCATAACAAGGCTAATTTAACTTTACCTATTCCAACCGTCGAATAATCTGAAACAGCCTAGATGTTTAGTGCTGAATGCGCTGCTTGCGCGCGCAGACTGAAAAAAACATGCGATTGAAGAGAAATAGCACTGTTAGATCCCAGAAAGTCGAACAGCATTTTGCTTCGAGACGTTAAATCCATCTCTGGAGGTGGCTACAGATTAAACAAGCGCGATCAACCGAGAAGAATTATGAACAATAAACGTTAAATACGGCTTTAAAGAGAAAAAGAGGCTACGGAGGACTATTTGTGGTCGAATTAGAATTAGCCGTAGCCCCAATGCACAGATTGTGCAAAAAGGCTGGGGCGGATAGAGTAAGCGAAGCGGCAGCAAAAGAACTGGCCAAAGCGTTAGAGGAAATCGGTGTGAAAATCGCAAGAGAAGCCTTGGACTTCGCAATGCACGCTGGGAGAAAAACCATAAAGTCTGAGGACATCGAGATCGCAGCGAAAAAAGTGATGGGCAAATAGCCGTTTTCGCCAATTCTCTCTTTCTTTTTTGTCAAATCAGAAGTTTCTGCCTGCCTACTCCGTGATCTTAATAGTCTCCAACCATCTTCAATGTCCACGAAAACGGCTTCCGACACGGAAAATGCTTAAGAACCACCCTACAAATTTCAATACTGGAAGCTGATCAAAATGGGTGGAAAAAAGAAACTCAGCCTGAAACAAGTTGAACGCATGCAGGATAAAAAGGACAGTGAGGATAAAGACAAGAAGAAAAAGGAGAAGGCGGGACCTTCAAAGGAGAAGAAACTGCCTGCAGTGATCCCGCCAGACGCGAAGAGTGAAAAGGTCATTGGCGAACTGAAGAAGATGCACGTCTTGACACCGTATTCTGTGGCAACGCATTTCAACATGCGCATAAGCACAGCGAAAGACTTATTGGATCAACTAAAAGAAAACGGCGCGATCCAACTGGTTTCAGGAAATCACAACATCAAAATATACCGGGTAGACTGAGCCGTTCACGGGCCTGCTCCCTATTCAGTTACAGAACCTGCTTTTACCGACATGAGGGTCAAGATTTCCTCGAGTTTCCCCGCGCGAGTCTACACGGAAGAAGAAGTCAAGCAGGCCAGAGCGCTAATCGCTGGGGGATACAAGCACCGCATAGGGATCAGAGGAAGCGCAGCCTTCAGGCAGAAAGTCAGAAAAGCATTGGCTCTCGTCAAGACCGCCGGCTATTACGATTTTTTCAGAACCTACGTCCGCAGCGTAAGACAGATTGACGGTCTCACGCAGCTCCGACAAGCAGAGGCGGCTTTGTGGGCAAATGAATACGCTGTTGAAAATTCGGTTGACGCGGCCAGCGTCTTCGTGCAGAAAGCCAACAGCATGAAGGAGTATCTTGAGGGAGAACTCTACTATGGAGGAGTAGCGGAAAAGCGTTCAGGTGAGAAACGAATAGAGTTCCTCGAAGCTTTGAAGAGCAAGACCCATGAAAAAGAAGTAGCGGAGGAATGCCAGAAACTTCTAAGAATGTGGAAAGAAAGCTCCCTGGTTTACTAGCGCGCGCTAATGAGCGACGGTCAAGCACATAGAAAAGTACTACGCTCGCCCAGACCTCCTTCAAGCCCTCTACACGCGCTCAGCTTGAAGCCCATACAAATCCACTAGGACCCTCACGAACGCCTATGTGCAGTACTAGCACCCTAGGGGGAGGGGGAGGGTAAAATAGACGGGTCAAAACGCGAACACAGGGATGTAGCGCTCATGCTTAGCGCGCGCTAGGGAATTTTGGAACACCCATGCTCGCTTAATCGGAATAGGGACCTTGAGCGTTTGTCTAGACAACGTAGCGGTCGATGACTTTCTGCATGCTTTTCGGTGGTGTCTGTTTTGCTGCAAGCTGCTTCAGTATGGTGATCATCTGAGGCTGAAAACGAGCTATGTCCGTAAGGCTTACTAGGCCTACGAGACGTTTTCCATCGACCACGGGCAGTTTCTTGATCTTCATCTGAAACATCATCTTCACCGCTTCCGCGAGGTCCATACTCGGCTCAGCGATGACCAGAGGACTCGTCATAGCATCTCTGACCTTAGTCTTACTCGCATCTTTGCCCTCTGCAACTATCCTTTTCAGCACGTCTCGCTCAGTCAGTATTCCCATGGCCTTCCCCTTTCTCACACCGATCACGCAGCCGATCTCAAACTTGTTCATGATCTCCGCAGCTTCTTTCACAGTCAAGTCTTCATCTATGGTAACGACCTCCTTCACCATAATGTCCTCAACCCTCAGAGACACGTCTCCTTCTCTCTTTTTCTCACCAGCCAAACAAGTCACCTCCGCTCATGCTCGACGCAACCTGTGAACGGTCTTCTCAGCGCTGTCGCCAGCCGGAATTCTCGCTTTCTCAAATTTCTCTCTCGGCTTGCCCAAAGGTCTAGTGGCGTCGAAGCCCACTTTCGCAGTCAAGACCCTTTCTTGATCCGCTGAAGGGTCCAGACTTGAGCCGCGCACGTTCTCCATCAGGATCAAGTCTTCACTTCCCTGAAAACGCGTCGCAACAGCCCACTCCACGTCTGAAACGTCACACACGTCAATGTCAGAATCCACAACTACCGCGTGTTTCAAACTCGGATGCGCCGCAAAGGCCGCCAGCAAAGCGTTCTTCCCATCACCTTCCAATTGTTTCTCAACAGAGATCACAGCGTGAAGCCACCCGCATCCACCGACTGACAGGTTCACTGCACAAACCCTCGGCACAACCTTCGAAACCGCTTCCCAGATCAGCACTTCATGAGGCAACCCCATCATGAGCCTGTGCTCAGCTCCTGAAGAGAGAAGCGCATGATAGACATATTCCCGTCTGTGCGAGAGACCGACAATGTCTACAACCGGCTGTCTTCTCTGCGCATCATAAGTTCCGGTGACATCGACAAACGGACCCTCAACAACCTCCTTCGTCGCCGAGATTCTTCCTTCCAAGACAAGCTCAGCCTCAGCTGGGCAACAAGCGCTCACGTGCTCACACTCAGTCAGCTTAAGGTTGTTGTCCAACAGGGCGTTTGCAACGCCGTACTCGCTCACGCCGAAGGGCAAAGGACAAGAAGCTGCCAGCAACACTGCCGGGTGAACGCCGACAGAGATCGCGACGTCAAGGTCTTTTCCAGCCTCCTTTGCCATTCGCCACAATTTGAAAAGATGCCGGGGCACGAGACGAATAGCCAAGTGCTTTCTGTCCAAAACCTGAAGGCGATGTACTGAAACGTTTTCAACCTCTCCGTCGAGACTTCTGGCATGCACAACTGCCGAAGTGATGTAAGGCCCTGCGTCCTTCTCAAAGTGAGTAAGAGCAGGAATCCTCGATAAGTCAACATCTTTCTCTTTACACTCTTTAGCTGCAGCATTCTTGACCGCGTTGGGTTTACTCGGCGAGCGCCAAGCAGCTGTCAGTCTTCCATAAAGCTCATCATGGCCAACGTGGAGCGCTCTGCAAATTCTCTTCCTGGTCCCAGAGACGTTGGCAACAACCCTCGTCGCATGATCATCAACGTTCTCAAAAAGCAGAATTGGGCCTTCGCTGTCAAAGCTCTTCATTATATACGCCATTTCGAAGCGTGATGAGACTTCATCCTTTACGTGCAAAACTTCCCTTTCTTTTTCCATTTGCTTGAGAAATTCTCTGAGGCTCATGCGCCAGACGCCTCCTTCTGAGGCTGCTCGTGGGCAACCTTCTCTATCAAGCGTTTGAAGACTGACTGCGCCTGCGTCTCATCCATCGTTTCAAGATAAACCGAGACCAAGGCTATCTTCTCCTTTCTTGCAGCCAAGAGTTCTGCGAACATGCGGGCTGAAATCGCGTTCTTGTCCCCGAGGAGAACTGAAGATGATGGGGGACCGAGCAAATCCTTCGGTCTCGGAACGGCGATTGCAAGCGTCCCAAGCTTGTCTTCCCTCTCACTCAGCATTACCAAACATGAATTCTTCGCCTCCACGTAGACCGCAAGAAAACGCGTGCTCTGCTCAGTTATTTCGTCTTTAAAGACTCTTGCCCGCTCCAACCTTCCCTCTCCATTGCTTATTAGTAGCTTTAGGTACTCACTATTTATTGCTTTCAAAACAAGGGGATCCGTAATGGCTGACCGTCGTGCCGAAACAATCCTGAGAATACTTCGCACTACGTTTGCGGTGCCAACGTGGACGACCGCGGCTCGCAACCCTTTCGCAACGTTGATTGCAACGATCATTTCACAAAACACGAACGATAAGAACATGGCAAGAGCCTTCGAAAACCTCTCGAACAAGTTCCGAATAACTCCCGAAGCCCTCGCAGATGCTGAGATCAAGCAGGTCGAAAACTACTTGAAGGTCGGCGGTCTATACCACAACAAAGCTCGAGTGATACACCAAGTCTCAAAGATAATACTCGAGAAATACAACGGTGACTTGGCACAGATCTTGTCAAAGCCTCTTGATGAGGCAAGGGACGAGCTCTTGCAACTTCCGGGGGTAGGACCCAAAACAGCAGACGTGTTATTGCTGTTCAGCGCCAAGAAACCAACGGTGCCAGTTGATACGCACGTCAACAGAGTATCGAAACGGCTGGGCCTAGTAGCTGAAGAGGCAGACTACGAAACTGTGCGTGGAGCTCTCCAGTCGATCTACGATCCAACAGACTATCTCGCTGTTCACATATTGTTGATTCTGCACGGGAGAAAGTACTGCAAGGCAAAAACTCCACTGTGCACGGAATGTCCACTAGCTAGGCTTTGCCCATCGAGACATCTATGGAGCTAGAGCAAGCCAGTTGTGGGCGCGCGTTCTTTATTAGGAGCAGAACTATTGATAAAACAACAAGGGGCCCAACTTGAAATCGAGTTCGCCGCTTCTGTCCGAAAGAATGCGCGCGTTGGTTGTAACGCATGATGTCGATTGGCCTCGGAAAGGTCCCGGAATCTCGCATATTTTGGCTCGTCGAAGCAGATTCGATCCAGACATAATGAGGAAGGTTGCGGATGAAGGCTTCAATCCATACTATGGTGTCCCAACTGTCACGGAAATTGAAGAAAGATTCAACATTCGTTCCACATTCTTCTTTCGACCCAAATACGACGACGGAACCTCAGTGGAGCAGTACGAAGATACAACGAAGGAACTCGCGAAAAACGGATGGGAAGTAGGTCTGCACGTAAACAGCACATCAACCATCAGAGAGATCCTTTCCGAAAAGAGATCACTTGAAAAAACCGTTGGAAGATCAGTTTACGGGTCAAGAGTGCACTACTTGAAAGTCTCTGAGAACACCTTTTCAAACCTTGCTAAGGCAGGTTTAAAATATGACTCATCACTGACGTACTCCAAAGAAAGGGTCGACCCGAGAAATTCTGGTTATCTGCGTAAGAACGGTCTAGTCGTTTTCCCGGTGACATTCATGGACGCCTACCTATTTACGTATATGGGTCTCACAGAAAAAACAATAATCAAATTTGTGCTTAAGACAATGGAAAGATTTTTCGTTTCAGGCGTTCAAATTATGACGCTGCTCTGGCACGATAATTCAATCATGATGAAGGGAGGGCGGGCATACTCAGACTTGATCAATCAAATCGCTTCCAACTCAAATGTGGCCTTTTTAAAAGGGATTGAAGCCTTTGAACTAGTGCAAAAAGCAAAGAATTGGACGCATTAATGATCGGTGAGAAAGATGGACAGCTTAACGAACGTACTAGTCACCGGAACAGGAGGAATCGGGGGAATCAACTTCGTTAGAGCATTGAGACTGGCGGAAACACAAAACAGCACAAAATTGTTCCTAGCGTGCACTGATCACAACCCTTACTATCTTCAGTTCCCTCAGGCAGACGTTAGATTCGTCTCCCCTAGACACGACGACCCAAACTTTGTCCCAACACTTCTGAAACTCATCAAAAAATATGCCATCAGGTTCTTGCATCCTCATCCTAGTAGTGAGGCACGAGTGGTTTCAGAAAACTCGGTTTTATTCAAGAATGAAAAAGTGGAAACGTACTTGCCTAAACCAACGTCAATAATGCCCGACAAACTGGAAATGCACAATGCGCTTTCAAAGCAAAACGTTCCCGTGCCGAGAACGATGGCCCCAAATTCCCTCAACAACATTGATGACGCATTTTCAGAGATCGGTCGCCCTCTCTGGATCAGAGCTAAGCATGGAGCTGGGGGAAGACTTGGCTTAAAAGTTGACACGCCGGAACAGGCCCGACATTGGGTAACACTGAACGCTCTTCAGAATCGAGCGGCTATCGGCGACTTCATACTCCAAGAATATCTACCAGGAAGAGACCTCGCATTTGACTCACTCTGGTTCAAAGGGCAGCTGATAACCTCTTATGCCAGGGAGAGACTAGAGTATGCTTTGAAACACGTTTCGCTTTCCGGAATCACCGGTACACCGACCATAGCAAAAACGGTTAGAGAACAAGAACTAAATCGAGTCGGCGTGGAAGCAATCAAAGCACTGGATTCTAAACCACATGGCTTTTTTTCAGTAGACGCTAAGGAAGACATCACTGGCAAGCCTATGATAACAGAGGTGGACGGAAAATGGCACACAACTGCCCCATTGTGGGGGTACGCCTTTGCTAAAGCGTTCAAGAAGCCAGAGTTGAACATAGCCTACGCGTACCTAATGTTAGGGTTGAACGGGAGTCTAAGCGTTGACTTGCCCACTTATGATTTGTTTCCAGGCAACTATTACCTAGTGCGGCAATTGGATGCCGGCGTAATTCTTGAGTGTGATAACAATACATGGAGAATAATCTAAACCTGAAAAACAAAGTTAAGGTGATCGCGCTTGATTTCGACGGCGTGATCACAAACCTAAACGTTGACTGGAACTCCGCAATACGTTTGGCATCTACCATATCAGGTTACAACATAAAAAGCCTGCTCACCTTCTACGAATCTTATCATGGCACCTCAAGTTTTCAGATAGTGAGTAGCGAAATGGAGAAACTGGAACTCGAGGCTCTGAAAAACGCAGAGCCTACACCGTTTTTCAAGGAATTCCTGCAAAAGATTTCTGTAACTTGTTCTGAGACGTACGTAGTTTCAATGCAAAGTGCCGTGGTGGTCGAAAAGTTTCTTCGTGAACATGATCTAAAATGTTACTTCAGAGAGATTTTGACTAGAGAAAGATTGCCCAGCAAGAAGGCACAGATTGCATACATTTTAGATAAGTCAAAGGTCGGCCCCAACGAGGTTTTGTTAGTAGACGACTCAAAGAGGAACATAGCTAAGTGCAAAGAACTGGGCGTGACGTGCTTTCATTTTGACAGGTGCCAGAATCCACGGAGAACCAAGGTGATGTGGAATCTAATACTCAGTCTTGTAAAGGGTGCAGGTCAGTTGAAGAAGAGTTCATAGTCCTTTGTCCCGCGGACTCTCGTGTCAATGCCCGCCTTTTCAAAAAAGCTTTTTGAAAGATGCAAAGTCCACGTTGTTTTCTTCAGTCAGAGAGATCTCTTTCATGTTCCTGTCGAGCTTCACTTTTCCTAAGGCGAGGATTGAGACTTCTTCGGACACGGGGGTGACGACTTTCACGGTCTTCCTAAGGTAGTCTACTTCCTGCAAGATGCCGATCCCGAGAAATCTTCTCCCATCGTCATATAAGGCTGCAAGCAGGCCTTCCTCTTCGCCTTTCCTAGTTACTATGACCCTCTTCTTGGTCAACTGCTCAACCTTGTTTATTTTGTCCGAGTCAATCCAGCGTCTTCTTCCTATGACTATGCTGATTTTATCGCTTAACACAGATAGTTGCAGAGGTTTCATTCCAAGAAGATCGCATATTCTTCTTGCTCCCATGCTGTTCATGTGGGTCTTGTTCAGGCCAAAAGAATCGTTTCCCTCGACTTTTAGCCAGTTCAACGAAAGCGACTGGACTCTTGGGTTTCGCAAGTATTTTTTGTATCCAAGCTCGCGGAGGGTTTTACGTTTCTCCCTGTCCCTCTGTCTTATTGCGGTAGGCGATTCAACGGTTGTCTTCTTGAATTTTTCCAGGGCAGTGAGCAATGGTGCCAGTTCGTCTTTTTGCTCCATGCAGAATATCACTTCAGGCTTAAGCTCCTCTGCAAGTTTGAGTTTGTACGGAACGGCACATTCTCCTTCAACCCAACCGTCAGTGTTCACGATAAGAAACTCAGGATTGCTAGCCATGATCTCTTTTTTCAGAAGTGAAAGGCCTTCGATCATCTTGTCCACGGCGTTGCCCGGTGATGTTTCACCGATGAAAACAGCGTTTTTTGCTTGCAAGTTAAAGAGGTCGGTTAATGGTTTGGTCACAAAGGTGTAGGCAACGGTTGAAGGTGGTCCAATGTCTGATTGACCCAGGTCTCCGTCCAAAACTGCGATTTTACGTTTTTCGCGTAAGACTCTGTTTATCAAGTATGTGCAGAAACTGGTCTTTCCGGCGTCCGCAGTTCCGAAGATCATTGCCGTTGCGGGTCTGATCTGTAGGTTCAGAAGTTCTTGAGCTGACTCAGTCCAGGAGGAGGGGATAGTGTTGCCATCAACTTCCTCCAAGGCTGCGTTTTCGCCTAGTGAAATGTCGAGAATAGTCTTTTCTTCGACTGCGAAGGGTAACCTTTTTCCTTCACGTATGACAACTTTGCCTGTTTCCCTTATCACTGACCCGAAAACTTCTACCTTGCCCGAATTCACAGTGACCGCGGCTGGGCCGTCAACTAGAAGAGTCTTGCCTTTTTCAACTGTACGATTCACTCTACTTCCTCCTTTGAAATGTGTGACCGCTTCTCCCTGCTATCTGAATCGCAGAAACAATATCTCTTAAGCCTCTTCTGTGTTTCGCTTCGTTCAGCCGACGGTTCGTACCAGCTTCTCCAACGCTCTCCAACACCACGTTGGGGGACAGGGCCCTGTCCAATTCATGTAAAAGCCTTTCCTTGCACGTAGGAACCCCATCGCCTACCTTCACTGAAATCGCTGAAACTGGAACATGCTCAAGGCCCCTAATTATTGTCTCTATCTTATGCAGAGTCTCATCAACGCTGTAACAGTTTCCTGTCTCAACCACTCTGCCACCGGCCAGAACTGCCAATCCGAAAACCTCACCTGGGTCGACACCTATAGTCACCTTTTCATAAGACTCTTTTCCATGAACAATTTGCAAAGCTTCGTTTATGAGCGCAACTGTTTCCATTCCATCCTTATAGGCTAATATTTCTTCATGACTTATCAATTCCTTTTCCTCTTCGGTCGTTACAACAACCTTGACTTCTATTGGAACGGGTTCGAACGGAGTTAAGCTTAGAAAAGGAACATTCTTTCTCTTAAGTTCGCTTACGATGAGGAAATAGGCTTTCCCTGAAACTGTTGCAACGGCTATTTTCGCTTTCATGAGACTTCCAAACGGCTTGAGACTTGTGAACAGAAAAACACATTATAATTCGGCGATTTATACCTGTTGATGTGTTCGAACTTGCTTGAGAAAATTCCAACAGGTTGCAGATCAATCGACGACTTCCTTCAGGGAGGCTTCCAGGTTGACAGTGTGGCTCTCGTCTATGGCGAGGCCGAAACCGGAAAGACAACACTGTCCATGCAATGCGCCGCAAACTGTGCCAGAGAAGGCTACAAAACGCTCTTTGTGGATTCGGATAGAATGTTTTCAGCTCAAAGGCTTTCTCAGATCGTTCCAAAACAGTTCAAAGAAGTCCCGGAACTGATAATTCTAGTCAGGCCGAATGACTTTCGTGAGCAGACACTGGTTGTGGATCAGTTGACTGATTATATAAACCAGAATTTCAAACTCGTAGTGTTTGACACCTTAACAGCGCTGTACCGGCTCAGGATCGCTGAGTCTCCTTCAAAAACGTTTGAGCTTAACCGAGAACTAAACAGACAGTTGGCAGAACTAGCACAGACTGCCAGAACCCAGAGAATCCTGGTTCTATTGACCAGTCAGGTTCACAGTGTTCTAAGTCAAGTTCCTGTGAGCATCGAACCTGTTGCCACAAGGGTCCTAAAGTTCTGGGCTGACACGGTCCTCAACATGAAGCTCACTCAAAACCCTCGAAATATCGCGGCAACTGTTGAAAAGAACCCTCGGAGTCTTGCTCCAATGAGTTGCAACCTAAGACTTGAAGAATCTGGAATACACTAGTATGGGCGTCATCAAATGGAGTGAGGTAGATGGATCTTATTCACCTAGTCTTTGAAGCGTTAAAGTTCATATTTCCAGCGTATTGCGCGAACGCCGTTCCTGTACTTGCTGGTGGTGGACTAGCTATTGATTTTGGAAAAAAGCTGCCAGATGGGAAGCCTGTATTTGGAAAAAATAAGACTTTTAGAGGTTTTTTTGCAGGGCTGGCTGTAGGAACTGTGGCAGGCTTGGCAGAGAGCAAGGCCTTCAATTATCCTATTATGTTTGGTTTGCTGCTGTCTTTTGGCGCCCTGTTTGGAGACTTGGCTGGAGCCTTTCTAAAACGGAGACTTAACATTCCTCCAGGCGGGTTGTTGCCGGTTGTAGATCAGCTAGACTTCATATTAGGTGCGATTCTCTTCTCGCTTCTACTTTCTATCGCGTGGAATTGGGAGTTGCTTGTCACCATTCTAGTGATCACCCCCCCGATCCATCTGTTAACAAACTTCGCGGCTTTCAAGTTGAGGCTAAAGAGTAATCCCTGGTAGTACCAGGCGATGCGCTTTCATGCCCCTCCAGTCAACTTGAAGTGTAATGACGCCTCAAGAAATATGTATGCCAACATCACAAGAACAATTCCTATCATCAGCATCATATAGGCTTGTCTTGGCTTGTACACATACTTGGTGCTCTGATAAACTGTAAGCAAGCCGATAATTCCAAGGGCGTAAACGGTCATTGAAACGATGCTGTCGCCTATGAACTGGTCGGAAAGCGACGGGTAGAGGAAAAGGAATCGCCCACCGTAATAGACTGCTGGAAGCGGTTTCATTATCAAGTCGTACACCCCACCTCCGAACAGGAATACGGTGAATGCTATCGAGAGAAATGGAATGATGAGATTTGATGGTCTTGCACTCGATATTGTCCGATAAAGTTTGTTTAATGAAAATGACAATGAAGAGATGCTTCTCTTAACCGTTTTTGACATCTATCTGCTCTCCACTTTTCATAAGATGCTCGGCGACTTCTTTCACCCATTCTCCTGTTAATGGATTGTTGGCAATCTGACTTAAATACTCTTTCCAAGAAATCTCAAATGCCTTTCTCCATTGGGCATAACTTCTGGCGATGTTTTCGTAGGCTTTCTCATGCAACCTGCAATACTTGTCTGCGCCCGATTTTCTGTCGCATACTGCACATTTCAAATCTTTTCATTTCCTGTTTTTGAGTTGCATTCAAGGTTGAAGCACAAAACCCATGAATGTCTCTTTGTACCCACTTGAACAGTGGGCCAACCGCATGCAGGGCATTTTTTTCCAGTTGACCTTATCGTGCCTCTTTGTGGAAGCGGGAATGAGGTTTTACACAACCCCTTAAAGTAGTTCGTGCAGCCGATGAAGCGTTTTCCAGTTTTTCTTGAGTAGTTTGTGATGAGTTTTCCAGTTTTGCACACTGGGCAAACGCCAATTATTCTTTCTTCTAGCTTTGATCTTTCCAAAGCATTGTCTAGTTGTTCCCCAACGACCCTCTCGTCTTTCTTGAAGGCTGCTAACAAGGGGTCAAGCATTCCGATGACATCAGCCAAAACATTTTCCCTAGTTTCCCTGTTCTCCCGAATTCTGTCCATCTTTTCTTCGAGTTTTCTCGTTAAGGCTGTGGAAACGACTGATGGGCAGTGTTTTTTCAAGACATCGAAAACTTCGAAGCCCAAGCTCGTCACAGTCATTTTTTCGCCTTCAATGTATTTTCTGTCACAAAGTGTTTGCATTATGTCGGCCCTTGTCGCTTTTGTGCCGATTCTTGCGTCTTCCATATCCTTGAGAAGACTGCTTGGATTGTACCGTGACGGTGGTTCAGTGAACGTTTCTTCTAGATTTGTTTTTTCGACGTTGATGATCTGCCCCTTCTTTATCGGCGGCAGCAGGATTTCATCAAACTTGACGTAAGGCTGGTAGTAGTGCATCCATCCATGGACCAGTATTCGCTTCCCATTGAAGTGAAAGCGGTGTCCGTTGATTTTGATGTGGACTTTCATGTTCTGCTTTACTGCTGGCTCGCTGAAAGTAGCCATGAACCTTCGGACGACTAGATCCCAAACCTTTCTCTCGGATGTTTCAAGGGCTCGCCGCGGCAGGTTTCCAGTTGGATAGATGGCTGGGTGTGCTGGGTCGTCTTTCTTTCCCTCGTTCGGTTTAAGTGCCTGTTTAGCGAGAAGTTCCGACGCAAACTCACTGTACCGGTCGTCTTTCATCAAGTTTTTCAGTATCGTTCTATAGTCTTCAGTCGACGGGAGTCTCTGACTGTCAGTTCTTGGATAGGAGATTAATGCGTCTAAGTAGAGTTGTTGTGCTGTGTTCAAAGTGCGTCGAGGCGTATACCTGAACAGGCTGTAAGCTTCATTCTGCAGGGTCCCTAGGTTAAAAGGGAAGGGTGGTGGTTGCTTGAATTGTTTGATCTCGATTTCTTCAACCTGCCCTTTCTTGTCTATGCAAGAGTTTGCGATAGTTTCCGCTTCGTTCCTGTTCTCAATTCTTTCTTCTACGTATCTCGCTTCAAAGATTCGGCCGTCGATCTCGACTTGGGCTCTGATTTTCCAGTACGGCGTCGGCACGAAGCTTCTGATAGCTTCTTCTCTTGCAACGAGAAACTTTAGAGTTGGGCCTTGGACTCTTCCGGTAGTTAGTGTTGCGTACTTCCCGCTGCATTTTCTGGTTGCGATAGTAAGGGCCCTTGAAAGGTTTATGCCGTACAGCCAATCGACTTCGTGCCTCGTAAGTCCTGCTTCTATCAGGCCAAAATCCAAGTGTGGTAATGGTTGAGCGTAGGCTTTTTCCAATTCCCGCTTCGTCAGAGTTGAGAATTTCATTCGCTTGGATACGTGTTCCTTGCCCCCGCAAGCATGTTTAAGTATGCAGTAACCGATGACGCACCCTTCCACGTCGAAGTCGCAAGCATCGATAAAAACTTCAGCGTTCTTTGCCAACGTCGTGATAGTCTGAAGCCAGTCGCGAATCCGGGCTGCTCCTCTCTCGGCAACGTATCTCGGCACCCATCTAAAATTGAAGACCGGGTAGTGGTTTCTTCCCTTCAGCTCGTCAGCAATCGTGTACAGATGACCCAAGGCTGGAACTACAACTATTTCCGCGTCACGCTTAGCTACGTAGTAAGGCACGCCGTTGTCCGACAGTTTCCTGGGCTTTTCCAGTTCGTCAAGGGCACAGGCGATTCTTCGTGCAGCATCCGGCTTCTCCGTTATGATCAGGGTGTACCTATTCATACGTTATACGAGCCGCTGATATTTCTTCCCACATATCGTTCAAAGTAAAGGTTGAGAGGAGATTAAGATTTTGCCTGCCTTGGCGGCTTCGTTGCTCCATGGCGTCTTTTCCGGAGACTGGCACGAATCAAGAAGGCTGAAAAATGACAAACTATGTTCTATCTCCTTGAGACGTGAAGTAACAAGGTCAAGGTTTGAAAGCTGGGAAAGGCTATGGCAGGAAACCGATGAAGTTGGCGACCTAGCACAAGTTCCGACTTTCATGCTGAAAGTGGCAGGTCAATGATCGAGAAGGATTTAGGCATCCGTTAAAGATCGCATCGCGGTGTTTGCTGCAGAAAAAACCTAGGGGTGGGTTCGTTAGTGGTGTGAAAAAGCGAAACTGGGAACGGCCTGCAATTCAGAATCAGGACATCACGTGCTGCATTGAACGGGATCGAGTTCGCTTGCCTAGCAACCGATAAATACGTCATGGTCGTTTACTTCTTTTATCATCACTAGGAGCACAGTTGTCATGCCTCAACGAGTTGCCTGTGAAGGATGCGGTCACATACTGTATGAAGGTGCTGAATTGCGACCCCCTGATGAGATCTTGCACGAGCTCGAGGGAAAATGCCCGAAGTGTGGGAAGAAGCTTTCCCTTATACCTATCGATGTGGACGTGAAGCCTGCTAAATAGTTCTTAAAGAGGATAGAGGTTTGAACGGCGAAGCAATCCGAAGGACACAACTACACGAAATGCATATGAAAGCAGCTAAACTAACGGTCTTCGCAGGCTTTGAAATGCCGCTTTACTACAAAGACATAGCACCTGAACATATGGCTGTACGCAACAGCGTCGGCATCTTTGACATCAGCCACATGGGGCGCGTGGTGGTCACAGGTGCTGACGCAGAACGTTTTTTGAACTACGTCATGACGAACGATGTCTCGATCCTCTCATCGGACAGTGCCCAATACTCGGTCATGTGCATTCAAACTGGCGGTATAGTAGACGACTTTGTCGTGTATCGGCTTGAGACAGAAAAGTTTCTAGTAGTCTTCAACGCGAGCAATCGTGAAAAGGATTACAACTGGTTTATCAAGAATGCGAAGGGCTTCAATGTGAGGATTGAGGATGTGTCGGATAACGTGGCAATGTTTGCAGTTCAAGGTCCGAATGCTGAAAAGACGCTTCAGAAAACCTCCAGTAAAGACCTAGGTGAAATTGGAAGGTTCAAGTGTGGTCATTCGCGTCTGGCAGATGTGGATGTTTTTCTTTCTCGAACAGGTTACACTGGAGAAGACGGGTTCGAAGTCTTCGTGTGGGACGCTTCACTAGAGAAGCCAGACTTGGCTGTGAAAGTGTGGAACGCGATTATCGAAGCTGGTAAGAACTTCGGAATAGAACCTTGCGGCCTAGGAGCCAGAGACACACTCCGACTTGAAGCTGGGCTGTGTCTCTACGGAAATGACATCGATGAAGGTACAACGCCTCTAGAAGCAGGACTTGGCTTCGTTGTAAAACTGCAGAAGGAAAGATTCATTGGGAAAGAAGCGTTGCTTAAACAGAAAACTGAAGGATTGAAACGCAAACGCATTGGAATAGGGATGACTGATCAGGGAATACCTAGACCAGGTTTTGAAATCTATTCGCCCGTAGGGGAAAGGATTGGTCGGGTGACGAGCGGCACTTTTTCGCCGCTTCTTAAGTGCGGCGTCGGTATGGGGTATGTTCAAGCTTCCTATGCCGAAAAAGGCACACTCATAAACGTAAACATACGCGGCAAGATGACAAAGAGCAAGATAGAAGCGTTCCCGCTCTACGACCCTGAAAAATACGGCTACAAGCGAAGAACAGAACGAGCGTAGCGTCTGTTTCAGGTTGTTTGAGGGTCGGAAAGGCTTATATGAACGGCGCTTCTCATCTGAACACTTCCGTAGACGTTGTTAACCGCAAGGAAAATAAAACACCTCCAAGAACTGTGTGTAAGAGATGAACCAAGAGTGAAGCTCAGCAGCGTCCTATCAAGAGAGAGTCTTGTCAAAGGCATAAAGAGCCTAGGAAAACTGCGACCCAAAGTAAACCATACTCAAATCTTAACTTCTTCGGCCTTGCTGCTCGTCCTCCTCCTGGCTTTCACCATACGTGTGCTGCCGCTTCGTTGGGAGATACAATTAGGGACAATTCATCTTTCGGAGTTTGACCCGTACTATCAGTACAGTCTTGCGAAGGAGATGACGACTCATGGTTTGCTGTCGCCCTACTGGCCTACGCAATGGGTTGACAAGCAGCGCTGGTACCCAGACGGTATAAACATGGGGGTGTCTCTCCCTGGGTTGCCATTCGTTGGGTCTGTCCTTTACGAAATCGTGACGTTCTTGGGCGTTAACTTCGACTTGATGGCCTTCTTGGCGCTGTTGCCTCCAATAATGGCCGCGCTCGGCGCTTTAATACTCTATTTCCTTGGAAAGGACTTGGGAGGAAAACCTGTCGGCTTGCTTGCGGCCCTCTTCTTGGCGATAAGCCCCGCTGTCATCACCAAGATTACGCTGGGCTTCTTTACCACCGAAAACGTTGGCATCGTTGCGCTCCCAGCCTTCATTCTTTTCTTCCTAAGGGCCGTTGATGAAGAAAGGCCGATAGGTTCAACAGTTGCATACTCACTTGGATCAGGCGTCGCCTTAACTTACTTCGTTCTTGGATGGGGCGCGTCATACTATCCGATAGACCTGGCCGCGCTCTTCGTTTTCGCGTTGCTCCTGCTTAAGAGATACTCGCGGCGCCTCTTTTTGGTTTATGGTTTGACTTTCGGGCCGAGTCTCCTCTTTGCTATGAGCACCCGAACTGAAATCACAACCGATTTCGCCGTTACGTCCGCCATCTTGCCTGTTGCAGCAGTCTTCGGTCTTCTTTGTCTGAACGAGATCATCAACAACCTGACCTCCGCCAGGGAAAAGTTCATGTTTGTCGTGGTGTTCGTAGCGGGAATAATCGGCAGTTTCACCGTGCTCACGTTGTCCGGTTACATGACGCGCATATCTGGAAAGATCCTTACGGTTCTAAATCCGTACCTGCGAGGGGATGTCGCGCTAATAGAGTCTGTGGCTGAACACAGGATATCTTCTTGGGGTTCAATGTACTACGACCTTGGCATAGCGATACTCTTCTTTGGCGTGGGTCTATTCTTTCTTGCAAGGAACCTTACGAATAAGAATCTCTTCATGCTGCTCTTTGCTTTGACGACCGTTTACTTCGCTGCTTCAGAGGTGCGCTTGATGGTCATTTTGGCTCCTGCGTTCGCTCTTGTCGCGGCTGTAGGAATAGTGGGCATGTCAAAACCGTTTGTGACCTTGTTGAAGGAACCGCCGAGATTGGCTGGAAAAAGAAGAGCTCTGGAGCACGTGGGAAAAGAGTTCAGCGGAGTTGCCATTTTCCTAATATTCATAGTTCTGATGACAAACCTAGCATTTTCGCCACAATCTGGCGGTGTACCTACAGTCTACAGACAAGCTTACCAGCCAGTCACGGTCACCGGAGGCAGTCTTTCGGTGACGCCCAATCAGCCTGTCACACAGTGGTTCGACATGCTGAAATACCTGAACGACTTCCAAAGCTCTTCCACCGTTGTGGTCAGTTGGTGGGACTACGGATACTGGCTGACCTTCCTGGGAAACGTCACCACGATTGCCGACAACGCCACGATTAACAGTACGCAGATAGAGAATCTTGGGTTCATCTTTATGGCAAACGAGACTTATTCGGTGAACATGCTGAAGAAATACGACGCGCAATACATACTTGTGTTCGACACTTTTAGCTACCAGGGAAGCTGGGTTGACTGGGCGGGCGGCGACAACGGAAAGTGGACTTGGATGGCAAAGATTTCCGGAAACGCGCAACAACGGTTCATAAGTAACAACCTTATCGACCAGGCCTCTTCCTGGCAAAATGAGACCACGTTCGGCGCGTTCGACAACACGACTAACGCGTGGGTGTGGAACAGCGTTGGATTAAACTCAACGGTGTACAAGTTGATGAGCTGGGGAAAAGACCGTTGGTGTACGGTCAACAGCGTTAGCGACCCTGACGCTGGCAACGTTACTCAGCCTACGTACTTTACGGAAGAGTTCTTCTCAGGTGAGACCTTGACGCCCACTGCCTCACAGAGCAATTACGGCGGGCTTGTGCCACTTGTGTGCCTCTACAAAATCGACTGGCAAAAGTACTACCAAGATTATCCGAATGCTTAGAAAGGGGAACGTCTTTGCTTCCTAGGGCTCCTGACCAGCACAAGCCAAACAAGCCTTTGGTTCCTAATGGCCTAGGCATCGTCTACGTTCTGACCAGTGTCGTGTACCTGTTTCTCTTGTACTCTCTGAACATAGTCAAGGCCTCAAACGGGGTTTCTCCGCCTTTGACGTTGGCCGTGTGCGTGCTGTTCGGCGGCTTCATGGGGTTGCTGGATGACTGGATGGATCTGAAGTGGCGTTTTAAAGCGTTTCTTCCGCTTGTCGTTGCGTTGCCTCTTGCGGCCTTTGCGTTTTACACTCCTGGAGTTCGCACGTCTATGGCGATTCCGTTGCTCGGCACTATTGACTTCGGGGTGTGGTACTACTATGTGATAATTCCGGTGCTCGTCACGATAGTTACGAATACGGTGAATCAGCTGGGGGGGCTGAACGGTTTGGAAACGGTGTGTCCGGCAATAGTCATGATAGGGTTGATGGCTATGTCAGGGTCAAACGGAGTCCTGCTTTACGTTCCCTTGGCCGTATGGCTCATCCTTGCTTTCTTGAATTTTGAAGGAAAGATCTTCGTTGGCAACACAGGATCCTTCGCCATTGGGATGACTTTGGCTTCTTTCGGGATCATATCCGAGATAAAGCTGGACTTAGTCGTGTCTGTTCTGCCGTACATTTTCAATTCTGCGCTGATACTGCTGACCTTCTTTATCTACCGGACCAAGGCGAGTCTCTCTTTTGATGGGAAAAGACTGTCTTCAGATCACAGAAGAAGCCTACTCACTCTTCTCACGTTTCATCGGCCTCTGACCGAGCGTCAGGCTGTCTTGCTCGTCTCGGTCCTTGTTGCAGCATCAACGTCCCTTGCTCTCGCCCTCAGGCTCTTAACATGAAGTAGCACTGTTTGAAAAGCATTTTCAAGCAGCCTCCAGACGTTCATGCGTCACCCATAAATTTTCCACGTACACCGCGCGGGCTTATCCTCCAAATTCGCAAAAAAAGTGAAAATGAAAGCATATACATTTTGTATATACGTTTTGTATATACACTTTGCAAGCGTTGTTGAAAACGGTGAGGTTGTTCAGGTTGGATGCGGAGCTACGTGGGCTGTTTTCCTAGTCCGACACGCCTATCTTCCAGACTTCTTTGAGCGAGTACCATTGATGTCTATTAATTGTAAGAGCCACTTTTTCAATTGTCAAAGCTCGTTTGACGAGCGCGAGCGTGTGAGTCTCAGGAATGTTTAATAAAGATCTGTGGTGTTCTTAGGCCTTAGGCGGGTGAGTGGGCCTCCACCCGTTCCGCCTTAGTAAACCCCGGGCGAGGGAGGCAGAAAGATTGAGAATTGAATCCAGAGATTTAGTGTTGGCAAGCGTTTTCGCTGCTTTGTATGTTGTCATCAACGTTCTTCAGATGGTTTCAGTTGGCAACCCGACGATATATGGGCCAGTTCAGTTGCGCCTCGCAGACTGTCTCATTCCTCTCGTTGCGCTACTGGGGTGGCCAATCGGCGCAGGCGTGACGCTGGGCTGTTTTTTGACAAACGCCTATTACTTTATAGGAGTTCAAGATGTTGTCATTGGGCCGATTGCAAATCTGATTGCGGCAATGGTTATATTGCTTCTGAGGAAGCATCGGTTCGCTGCTTGTGTTCTTGGGGCCCTTCCGATAGGCCTCATCGTTGGCAGCTACCTTTGGCTGGTTTTCGACTTTCAGCCTCCACAGGTTCTCAGCGTCTTGCCAGCGTGGGCTGCGATGGTTGTAAGTTTGACCATTAGCAGCTTAATTGTGTTAGCAGGAATTGGCTACTTATTGCTTTCAGTGTTAAGCAGGAAAGGCTTTATTGAGCCTCTAAAGTCTAGGGGCCTAAGAGTGGTCACTGAAAACAAGTAGCAACGTTCACATGAATCTTTCCAGTTTTGTTAATCCTATTATTTCGTCAAAGTCCAGACCCAGCGCGTCCAAGACTTGGTCAAACGTCGAACGTAGGTAAGCTACGTATTTGTCAACGTCAACCTCGTTTTTGGTTGCCAACTCGACTGGTTTCACGTTTGGCTCTCTGGTCGTCTTAACGAAGCTTATGAGGTCGCCAGCTCTCAGCTCTGCCCCATTCTTCTGCAGAATCTTAGCGGCTTTGACATGTTGAGGAGTTGTCTTCGTATAGTGCTCGATATCTTCACCTAAGACTACGTTAAATGCCAATTCACGTAGGTTTTCCCATTCTCGCCTCTTCAACTGTATGTAGCATTCGAGGACAATTTCGCAGATGCTTTTTTTTGCCTCTTCAAAGTCTGTCGGAGTTTTGACTTTCGCGAGAGAGTCCTTCATTCTGTCGAAGGCTTTCTTGATGAGAATTGGAATGTGTTTCTTCTTGCCTGTTAATCCTTTGACGTCAACTGCGCCGTCTTCAAAGACTCCGAGATAGTTTTTTTTGCGAGAGCTGAAAACGGCATACCTGTAAACCTTGTCAACGTCCAAGCTCATTTTAAGTTCGTGTTCTGTCCAGTGCGCCAGTTCTTCAGTTTGCTGTTTTGAAGGGTTTTTCAGGAAGAGGCTGTCCGTGTCTCCGTAGAGCACCTGGATACTCAGCTCCTCTGCTTTGTTGAGTATCCGCGTTATTGAGTGTCTTCCGATGGCCGCCGTTGCCTCAGCCACTGGTGGGCAGTAGAGGTCGAAGCTTTCGGCTCCGAAGACGCCGTAGCTCGCGTTCAGTATGACTTTAAGAGCTCCCTGAGTGATGTTGTACCAGCTTCTCAAATCAGCGCTGAGAGACTTGTCTTTCGTCTTAGGCTTGTACCACTGCACACGCAAGTCTCTCAAAGAACCGATCAACAAGCTCTCTAACGCTCGTTTCCTAGTACAAACCCAGTTTGGCGTGCCTGGAACGACGTTGCCGCGGCATTCCGGGTGCGGACACAATATGGACTGGTAGCCCAGGTTCCACACCTTGATGATTGACGGGTACAGGCTTGGAAAATCCATAACAGCAACGTTGAAGTAAACTCCTGGCACAGGCTCGACGACTATTGCTCCCTTGTATTTCTTGCCCTTTATGATTGCTTTCGTTGCGGTCTTGCCCTTCGTCGCCAGTATGTCTTGGGGACTCGGGATGAGCATGTTCCTCTTGCGGTGCTCCCGTTGCAGAAAGTTTCGTATCCAGCGAGAGACGCCTTGTCGACTCACGTCTTCCATCGGCATGCTGCTGATTCTTGCAAGGACTAGGATCAGCTTCATGACGAGTTCGTCTTCAAAACTTGTAAGTTTGAAAGTGATTTCAGAGTCTCTGAGGCAATACTCGGCAAGCTCTGTGTAAGTTAACTCGCCTAAAGTTTTGTCAAGTGGCACTTTTTCAAGTTCGATCAGAGCTTTTCCAACGTCATTCAGCGTCACGTCTCTGTAACGGTTGTTGAAAGCATAAATCTGAATTGAACGGTTGAAGAAAAACTTGTAAAGGTCAAGATGAACTCCATAACTCAGCAAGCAGGATCTCTTTCCAACTTCTATTGGGATCTCGCTTCGTCTGATGCCAAGGTTCAGAGCACGGTGGAACAAGTATTGAAGGTCAAAGTCGTCCCCGTTAAAAGTCAGGACGAAAGGATATTCCCACAACACGTCAAGAACAGAACTTATGAGTTTGTCCTCAGAATCAAAACTTTCAAGCTCCACATCCGCGCACAGGTGCTCCGTGCCCTCGCGGACTCCCTCGCGTTTCAGGAGCAAGACTTTCTTCAGTCCATCTGAACCGTATAGTGAAACACATATAACGGGGCAAGCCGCTTCCCGGGGGTCAGGTACTCTCGTGGAGATAGGGGCCAACACTTCTATGTCGAGGGCCACGCGGCGAAACTTGGGAGCAGGGTATTCCAGCAGTCTAGCCCATTCTTCGATGAATTCCAACTCTTCATCAGTCGAGTCCTTGAAGGTTCCTCGAATCTGACACACGGTCTTGTCGGCTTCTTCGAGCCTTTTCAGGACGAGGTTGCAGTCTCGTATCTCGTAAATCATTCCGGGCAGAAGTTGCCGGTCGTAAATGTAGGATTGGTAATACTTTATCGTTGATTCCCAGACTTTGATTTCTTCTGGGACAATTGGCGCGTCAGAGACCTTTGGGAAATCCTCTGGAATAATGTCTCTAATGCATCCCGAGGGTCGGCCGCCGATAGCCAACGGATCTTTGGTCACTATTTTCGTGACCTTCACCTTCCTGTCTAGCAGCGGGTCAAATTTTTCCACAATCTCAAAACGGTCGAAGCCTGGGTGTTGAATTACACGGCTGATTTTTTCAAGCTCGTACTGCGAAAGGTTTGTGAGACAGTAGGGTTGGTGGCCTGTGTTGTCATACCAGAAGTAGATCTGACCCGAAATCGGTTCATAGAGTTTGATTACTGCCTTGCCAGCCCTTCCGTCATAAGTGGCTGAGACAAAGTATGAACATGGCAAGTTCTCAGGAGCAAGCGGGGGAAAGACGCGTCTTCTCCCTTCTCTCTTTCCATGCTCTCCGATTGCCAACGGCCCAGAGTCAACTTTCTTTTCAGTCGAAGGTTTGCGTTCCTTGGATGGAAAATCCTCCAAGTGTTTCTGTGTCTTCTGCGTCATCGAGGTCTTGACTCGATTGCTTTTATGAACTGGATTGCTTAAAATCTCTTGTCCTCAGATGCTGTTGGCCATGTCGTCTCTCTTAACTGGAATAGTTTTTGTCACTGTTGATGGCCTCAACGACGGTCAAACGCCTTCTTTAAGTTCGTTGATTTCAGGCTGGACGCGGAATGAATGGGGCATCTTCTATTTTTATGTAGAACCTTGCATATGTCTGACTGTGTGGACACTTTGCTCAGAGAAGCTTGGACGATTGCGATTGAAACTCTCAGCTGGATGCAAATGCGAAGGCTGAGTGAGCCTTCAGCTTTGGCGAGGACCGTTAAACAGCTGAGAATGCGAGACCCAGATGCTGTCCGACTTGCTCGCTTGCTTGTGTACGAAACCGTTCGGAGACAGAACTTCATAGATGCTTTTGTAAACAAAGCCATTAAGCCTGCAGAACTAGGTCAATTCAACCTTGGCGTTCAAGCTTTCCTGCGGCTTTACGTGTATCAAACGAGAATAGCTAAGCACTGGTCTGAAGCTGACGTTGAAGAGGCTGAAAACATAGTCAAACTGGCACGCTCCGTTTTAGGATGGGAAACCTTGCGACCCATCGAGCCTTTTCTAGGCATGCTGCTAACGCAAAGACCTGAGGTGGTCTTAGAGCAGAAAAATGATGAAGCTCGAGTCGCATTGTGCACTTTTCATCACATCTGGTTTGTCGAATACTGCTTCAGGCTTTTTGGCAGAAGAGACGCCCTGGCGATGCTGGAATCGAACAGATCGCCCATGCCAACTTACGTAAGGTTGAACACGCTTAATTCTGAACGAGACGGAATTCTAAAGAAGCTCTCTGAAGATGGGGTTGAGGCTGATAAGGTTAAAGATTTAATGTTTGCGTATGAGGTCAAGAATGCAAGACAACCCATAACGGAAACCTCCTGCTTTAAAGAAGGTCTTGTTTACATCCAGGACAAAGCAAGCTCTTTTGCGGCTGAAGCGGCGAATCCAACTCCAAGTATGACCGTATTGGACGTCTGTTCCGCTCCAGGAGGAAAGACGACATACCTGGGGCAGCTGATGCAAAACAACGGCCGTATCCTTTCTGTGGACTATTCTAGGCGCAGAATGGTCTCTTGGAAGAACGAGGTGAAGCGCATGAGTGTGAAGATCGCCGAGCCAATCATCGCTGACGCTCGCAGCCCACTGCCCTTCGACGTGGAAGCAGACTTGGTGGTGTTGGACGCACCGTGCACGGGAACAGGCATCTTTGGCAGACTGCCCTCGTTCAAATGGAGGCTGACGCCAAGTTCCGTGGACAGAATGGCTCAGATTCAATGGGAGATGTTGGACAACTGCTCGGGATACGTCAGGCCTGAGGGTGCATTGGTCTATTCCACATGCAGCATAACAGTTGAAGAAAATGAGATGCTCATTGAAAGGTTTCTGAAATGGCATCCTGAGTTTTCGCTGACCGAAATACTGCCAAGAATAGGTTTAGGAGGCTTAAGAGGACTTGACAAATGTCAGAGACTGTATCCGCACGTTCATCACTGCAGCGGTCTGTTCATAGCGAAGCTTGTGAAAAGCAAGGATTGAGGAGCCAATTCAGAAAGGCTTGGCTTGCGCCTTCCTTCCCACAAGTGATCTGCTAATGTCAGGGCATCGGGTTTCTTGCACACAGCAAGCTCACATTCAAGTATTCTGTCGAATAGTTCTTGAGAATAATTCTACTTGGCATAGGTCTCCTTTCTTATCCTCTGACTTCTCGTAGCGCCACACTTTGACTTCTCTTATTTCCGACTAGGCTATCCTTGACTTTTCTATTTGGCAAAGCATTTCGAAAATGACTTTTGCCGCCTGGATCGCAGAGACTCCTCGGTCGTAGTCAGGCGCAATCTCTAGGACGTCAAAGCCGACTACACGCTTATCACATATGCCTGCTAGAATGTCAAGCAGAGAGTGCATTTCTAAACCGTCAGCCTCTGGGTTCTGTACGGCAGGCACGAAAGCCGGGTCAAGTATGTCCATGTCGACCGATACGTAGACGTTCTTGTAGCTCGACAGTGTTTCCCTCAACTGTTCTATTGTGCGTTTGGTTCCTTCTTTTCTGATCTGCTCCGTCGTCAAAAACTCTATTCGTGCCTTTCTTGCGTACCTTAGCTCTTCTCTGCAGACTGCCCGTGTGCCGACCTCGACGATTTTTGCGGGTCTCACTTCCTCATTTATTCTGCGCATGAAGGTCGTGTGTGACATTTTCAGTCCCAAGAACTCGTCACGCATGTCAAGGTGGGCGTCGAAGCTTACTATTGCTGTTGTAGAAGCCATTTTTGCAAGGCCTTTTGCTATGCCAAAGGTTATGGTGTGTTCCCCGCCAATCGTTACCGGAACCTTCCCCGTTTTCAGGATGTCCCCAATGACAAGCTCAAGCATTTCCAAGGTTTTCGCCGTGTCAGAAGACACGTGCAAATCGCCCAGGTCGTGGAGACCTAGGTCTTCTACATCCACGCCCGTGCGAAAACTGTAGGTTTCTATGTTAAGCGACGCTTGCCGAATTGCGGTGGGTCCAAACCTGGCTCCAGTGCGGTATGTACTAGTGACGTCAAACGGCACTCCCAATATTGCATAGTTTGCCTTGTCAAATGGTTTTTGAAAACCGCTGAAGATGTTTGAAGGCGAAACAAAAAGTTCATGATAGCTCATCTGTCTTCATCCGCTTGCTAGACATTTCTTTCCGTACTTATCACTTGTGGACCATAACCTAATATTAAAAATTCCGTAAGGCTGCCAAACCTTCAACATTGAATTCATTTATGTTAACGCCTATGCATAAAGAGATATTGCGATTGCCTACAAAAGAAATCATGTGCGGGCTTAACCGGGGAAGTAAATATTGATCGAGACGCGGTCCAACTGGGATAGATACTATTCAACTTTGAAGCAAGTGCCAAAAAGACTGAAGAAAACTGCTCAGTTCATTGCAGATGCTATACCTGACTTGACAAAACACGAAGTCAAGAAGATCCTCGACCTGGGTTGTGGGGTTGGTAGACACTGCGTCTTGCTTGCGAACAGTGGCTTTGAAGTTATCGGTATGGACATTTCGAAGAACGCGCTGAAAATGGCGAGGTCGTGGGTTCAAAAAGAGAGACTAGAAAATGTAGCCCTTGTTCGCGCAACGATGACCAACATCCCAATAAATGATTGCTGTCTAGATGCTGTTGTCAGTGTCAGCGTCATGCATCATGCGCTCAAGAAGGACATTGTAAGAAGCGTAAGCGAAGTCTACAGAATCCTCGGGAAAGATGGTTGGTTTTTCGCAAACCTGGCTTCAGTAAACGATCTGCGATATGGAACAGGTCGAATGCTGGAGAAGAATACTTTCTGGATTTTGGAGGATTATGAAAAGAAACGCTTTGGAGAAACGCATCACTTTTTTACGAAATGCGAAGTTCTCAGATTGCTGAATCACTTTTCCAAGGTCGACGTGACTTCTCTAGAAGACAGACCGAACTACTGGAAGATAGTGACCGTCAAATGACCGGAACTGCATGGTCAAATCCTCTGGCCTTAATGATAGTATTCGACCTGCCCTTAAATGTTCGAGAAGCCCACTCTTACGAGCTCAGGCAAAAACTAGCGCGCGCGGTTAGCTAGTTAGTTCGACCCTTGCTCCTAATGCTTGTCCAGGTATGCCTTTCCGGAATTTAGCTGTGACGACGCCTTTCTTGCCGTGTAAGCTTATGATTCTACCAGTGAAGCTGTTCTTTCCGTACTTTAGCACGACTCTTCGTCCAATGAGCTGGCCTGCCTTAGAGACGGTACTTTCGCCTATGATCTGGATGAGGCACCATTTTGACATCTGTGTTCTGATGCCTATGCGATAATTCACTATTGTTCCATAAACCGGTTGAGACACAAGCATACACCATTGCAACACCGTTCTAACGCATGTCTCACTCTTAAACATGTATATCTTCTCGATTTGAGGGTGCTCTATTTATAAGCCCCGAGGCGAACGTCGATGCAGCGTGTAAGAAGCGATTTTTGCACAGCAGCATATGAGGAGTTGAAAGAGTTAATGTCCGAGAAAGAAATGCATAAGGCAGTCTGTGCTGATTGTGGAAAAGACTGTGAAGTTCCATTCAAGCCTGACCCAAGCAGACCTGTTTACTGTCGAGATTGCTATTCGAAACGAGGACCGCCACGAAGAAGATTCTAAGCTAAGCCGGCAACGCTAGCTTGGCATCATTTTTCTTCCATTTTTCGATTTTCTTCTGAGCGGGAGCCCACAAGTGTCTTCAAACTGTAATGGGGTATTCTCGGGCGGAAATGATTCCGAGTGCTCCCCACAAGACGTAGGCCGAAAGACTCAAAACACTGGCCCATCTGAGCCAAAAAAGTTGTGCCGGATGATACTTTGAGAAAATTGTCCACATAGACCTATATACTTGGCGACGCATCTCTTACTAGTTGGGATTCTTTAGAGGAAGAGTTGGATCGCAGAGTGCGCTTTTTCTCTGATCGTTCTGACTAGTCACGACCCTTTAGGCAACCATGCTCCGATGGTTCTGGAGGTGCGAAAATTGGGTAAAAGAAAAGTCATTAATGAAGAAAACTTGGAAAACATGTTGTTCCCAAGCAAGAATGACGTGTTAGGAGTGGCAGTCAAAATGCTTGGTTTCGATCGAATCATGGTCAAATGCCAAGATGGCAAGGAACGATTATGCAGAGTCCGAGGCAAACTGAAAAGACGCGTGTGGATCCGAGACGGAGACATCGTGCTAGTCTCTCCTTGGGACTTCCAGTCAGACACACGAGGCGACATATTCTGGCGATACAGAAAGAACCAGACTGAGCAATTGAGGCTCAAAGGCTACCTTACCATGTAGTTGCTGTCAGGGCTTTCGAATTTGACCATCATTTCCAAAACAGGTAAAGCATAGAAAATGAGTGAGATGTCTTGAGAAAGAAAACTTCAACCATTGAGTATCTCGCGTTTCTTTCAGCAAAATACGAGGTTGACCCAGACAGGCTCTTCTATGCGTTGATTGTGGCAGAAGAAGGTAAGAAGTCCGTGTGCGGGGACCTTTCGATCGAATGGCGCGGTGAAACACGGGACAAGGTCATGTTTCTAATTATGACGAGTTCCAAAGTTGTTGCGCAGCTTTCAGTGTTCAAGGAATTCCTCTTAGAGAAGGGTCATCCCATCAGAGATTATATGGGGACTGACAAGATATGCAGGTTCCTAGCCAAGAAGCTTAGGCTATCTTCGGTTCTTGCAATCAGAGATCTGCGGAGCGGGATGAGGCAGGTTTGTCTGACGGCCAAGGTTTTGGAGATTCCGAAGCCAAGCTTGGTCTACACTCGTTATGGAAACTATGCGAGCGTGGCAAATGTCTTGATAGCAGATGAAACAGGAACGATCAGACTTTGTTTGTGGAACGAGCAGATAGGCTCCATATCTACGGGAGATACTATTCAGATTGAGAATGCAAGGGCTTCTACGTTCAAAGGCCAAAGACAGTTGAACATTGGAAGAAACGGCGTGCTCAGCTGCGTCCGCGAGTCAAGCTGCCAGTTGAAAGCAGTGATCAGCTCTTAAGGCTCACATGCCAAAGAAGAGCGACTGAGGAATTGTCATTGAAAATAGTAGCAGGCTGGAGAAAAATGGACCGACAGCGAGGATTCGTGAATGAGACCACAGGACAGAATCTTGTTGTTACAAAGAAGGAGTTTGGGGCGGAATACGTGGCGTTGCTGTTTCCCAGGGTAAGGGTTGATGATAAGGGAGAGGCTATATCGCCAGAGTATGCGACTGCATCGAAAGCAGAAGCTTACGCATTGAGGTGGATGAAGAAGCATCCGAATGGAACGGAATCAACTCCTGAGCGCACTTCAGGCGGTGATGACAAGAATGAGTAAAAGAAGTAAGCCTATGGGAAAAGCAATCGATAGGCAGAAGGGACATCAGGCGAGAAGAGCCCGTGGCGGAAAGAAACAGAAAAGAAGATAGGAAGTTAGCGCCCGCGGTTTTTCGGGAGCGGTTCCTCGTTTCCGTGTTTGCGGGAAAAATGAAATAAGGATGGAAGCCGCTGGGGAGGTCATGTCTGTGTTGATTCGGAGATTGGTTGAGTCGGATCGGGACGATGTTTTGGAGATTTCAGCGCATACTTGGGATGGACATGATTATTTGGGAACGGTTTTTGATGTGTGGGTGAATGATCCGAAATGTGATTTTGTCGGTGTGGAGGTCGAGGGCAGGGTTGTGGCTGTGGGTAATTTACGACTGATTGAGGGTGGACGGACTGGCTGGTTGGAAGGCCTAAGGGTGCATCCAGATTTTAGGCAGAGAGGGTATGCGAATGAAATCACTGCTTATTTGGTTGCAGAGGGTGAGCGGTTGGGTGTTGCGCGGCTTCGTTATACGACTAGTGATCGGAATGTCGAGTCATTGAAGATTGCGGTGAAAGCTGGGTTCTCAAGCGTTCTTGAGTTGGCTGTGTTCTGGGCTACTGCGGTGAAGATGTCGCCTCCGATGCGAGTTCGCTATGTTTTAGAAGAAACGGGGTCTAACGTGCTTTATGATTTGCTGAGAAACAATGTCGACATGATCCCTGGTGGGGTTTTGGTTTATGATTGGAAGGCTTTGGAGTTTAGTCTGGAGAATCTTGAAGAGATCGGTAAGGATCATCGTTTCTACGTTGGATTGAAGAATGAAAAGATCGATTCGTTGTCTTTTTGTCATCTGAGGCCTGACAGGAAGGATCAGCCGTGGTGGAGTTTCACAGTTTATGCCCATGATTCAGAGGGTGTTCTGGGGCAGGTTTCGCATAGTGTAAAGATTGCTTTGGAAGGTGGTTTGAACACGGCCATGGTGACGCTTGAGAAGCGTTTCGAAGAAGTTGTGGGCGAGTTAGAGTTTGGGGCTGATGAGCAAGATATTTCTCATCTGGTTATGCTAGAAAAGAAGATCAAAACATGAAGTTGAAGAGCGCAGGTCAAACCTTAACAAACAGCGCGCGCTAAGAAAGGAAATTCGAACAGATACTGTTAAGGTAAGTTACCCAACACAAATTCTTCGTATTTCTTGATTGACTAAAGAAAGAGAAATGGGTTCTAGTAGTGGTACGTTATTGTTATTGTGAAAGCAGAAGTTTCACCGAGAGGATTATGAAGAGATATTAGGTAGGTTGTAGAGGCCGAAACGGGAAAAACTATTATTCCACTTGAACCCAGATCAAACTGAAGGATCGGGTTGAATCCAAGCCAGTTAATGGTGCTGTTCTGATAGTACGAGACTTCAACAGGGGTTGAGGTACCGTTTGAAGAAAACATCACAGAAATATATCCTGCAGATGGCACAGAAAAACCCCAGCCCAGCTGAATGATTTGGATTGTTTCGTTGTTTTCCGTTATCGTCGGTCCTTCATACTGTGGGTATGTTTCGTTGTTCACCAAAACCGTAGAGTTCTTTGTGCCCCCGATGTGGATGTTACTAACTTCATCTTGAAGCTGATTGTAGGCAGTCACATTCCCACTGAGCCACATTTGAGTCTTATTAGTCAGAGTCAGGTTTCCATCTAGCCATGTTTGCAGGTTTCCGTTTTGGTCTTGAAGGTTCGTGACCGTGGTATTCAACTGGGTAATAGCTTCTTTCTGGCTCGCTATGGTAGTGTTTAGCTGGCTGATTGTGTTGTTTGCAGAGTTTAGTTCACTTTGTTTGTTGTTAATTGCCATCGCATAGTATGCAAGTGTTCCGCCCAAACCAGCAATCAACAAAATGCAGATTATTCCTAATGCCGTGGCAGCACTTCCGCCTCTAAACCCACGTGTCTTTATTCTCGTGGAATGGTGGGGTATAGTCGTTGGGATGTCTTCTACCTTGGTCATTGTTGCATTCGCAGCTTCCCCGAAACTAGAGAGCTTGTACTTGCCGTCTTCCGTCTTGCTGAGCAATTCACCGAGATTCTCAAGATGATAAGTCAGAAAGGAATTGGACACCCCTAGAACCTCAATCATCTCCATGAAACCCATAGGCTGCTTCGACAACATCCTCAGAATCCTACGGCGGATGGGATGTTTTAAAGATGCAAAAATCGTCGAATATGGTTCTTCATCATTAGTAGACATAAGATGTCTCCAATTAACTTGTGCAACAACGTGAAGAAAACTCTTTTCGTCAAGAAAACTTGACGGAAATAGGTGTCAAACTCTCAGAAAACAACTGAATTAATCAATGTTAAGTCAAAAAAAGTTGACAATCCAAAACGGATTGGGGCCTCAAAGAACCGGGCAACTTGCCTTAACAGTATTGTTCGAACATTAGATTTATTTGTAACCATGATAAAAAATGCGTTAAGGTTAACTCTAATGGTTGCTGACATACAGGGTTAAGATGTGTTGAAGAAGAGGCCGATGGATGAATGAGCAAAGCTGAAAGGCGTAAAGTAGAAGTCTCCAGAAGCAGCAGTCCGGAAGGAGAAATAGAAAACAAGGAAAGGGCTTTCGTCCTTTTCTACGCTAGTTGGTGCCCATTTTCCCAAAGGTTCCTACCAGTATTTGAAGAGTACGCAAGAGGCAATCCGCAAGAGTGCATGAGCGTCATAGTTGATGACAGACCAGATTTATGTGAGCTATACGCGATAGAGTACTACCCCACGGTGCTTCTTTTCAAAAAAGGAAAGGTGCACAAGAGACTTGATGCCACGCCTGGAGTTGGGCTCAATAAAAAACAACTAGCAGAACTCACCAAGAATCCGTAGATTTTTCTCATTTTTTAGCGCGCTTCCCCTTGAATTCTGCACCGTTGCCACTTGGAAAAGCAGCGAAATCGCAGAGGAACGTCTTTTCTACGACGTAGTCGGAATGATGAAGCAGCTTGGACTAATGTAATCGATGTTGAAGCTTACTAACATTAGCTCAAATGCTCAGTGCGAAAAGCATGGCAGTAGGTGGCCTCCCGTTTTTCTCAGCGCACGCGCGGCAAAATATTAAGGTCATGTTGACTTTACTTAGAAGACATCATTTCTTCGTAGAGATGCTCGGGAAAGTGGCTGCTGTCGCAAAATGGCTTGATGGAGGACTTGCCGCAGCGACAGAGAGTAACGCGATTGCGAACTTCATAGATTCTTCCATCTGCAGACCTGATCGGGATGCTTCCTCGCACCCAGATCGGACCGCTGCACTCCAGCTGAGGGTCTTCGATTAGCCCGATTGATTTTTCCAATTTTGGTTCAATCGCCTTCCCTGTTTTCTTGTCCCAAACTACAAGGCGACCTGAGGGGCAGTCTGCTGCTTCTTCGATTGCCGCACGTTTAGAATCCAAGTCGTCTGATTTTGGAACAAGGTTCCAAATTTCGCCTGCTCTATGACAGAAACGCGCAGAGGCGCAAAGATCTTCAACGTCGGTTAGCTTGAGCGTTGGGCCCTGTATAGTTTTTGCCTGTTTCAGGTAGGGTTCACTGCTGGCCCCTTCGGTACCGTCAAAACCGATTTTTGTGTGTGTTCCATCGCAGAAAGGTTTGTTCTTTGATTCTCCGCATCGGCAAAGGCCGCATTTTTCCTGTAAAGGATATTTCTTGCCCGAACGCCATTCGACTGGAATCCCTTCCTTGTTGACGATGATTATTTGTTCGGATATGGGGAGTTTGCCAGAAACAATGTATGGGCCATTCCTGGTGACTTTGATTTGATGCTCGTAATTGACTTCGTCAAAGTTTTCTTCCTTAGCTGTTCCCATTGCAGTTTAGCCCCGTAAAGTGCACTGTGAACGATCTCTCAAAATTGCTCACTAATAAGCGTAACGCGCGCTCTTGCTTTCCTAGAAGTTCCATCCGGTGAAGTGTGGAGTTAAGTGTGGAGTGGAACATTAGATTTATCGGTGCCATAGTCGGACGATGCCAGCTAAAGCGTTCTGGTTTGACTGCGGGATGCATATGTTAATGCCAAGTGACCAGAATACGTTGATGCAGAAAGAAGAAGGGAGAGTGGGCGGGTCGGCTGGTGATGTCCCCATTTGCCAGGACTCAACTTCCATCCCGCCTCTTAGATTTTAGTGGGTTGAGAAGTCTTATTTGGTGGGCTGAGGAACCTACCCCTCCTCGGTTTCAACGTACCATGGATATTTGGATCCAAGTAGGAACTGACTGTTCTCGTTTCTGAATTCTGCCTTCATAAAAACGAAAAGGGAGGCACGAGAATTGGATCCTATGTTGGACAAGGAACAAGAATGGTTAGCAAGTCTGATTTCGGAATCAACCAAACTTCACCATGCTAAGGCATTCTTGTATCTTAAAGAGTTCCTTGGAATGGACTCTGAAGAAATATTGGAACTAAGAAGAAAGGAAGGAAAGAGGTTCACCACAGAAATTGTCTTATTCTGGAAATTCTTGCAGGACAAAAAGAAACTTAGCAAGTCCACAGCAAGCAATTATGTCTTCGGAGCAAGTTCATTCTTTAGTTACTATGATTTGGAACTTCGATTGAAAAACAAAATTCCAGATACCCAGATGAAGATTGATGTCAATATTCCGACCTTGGAAAATCTACAGAATTGCTTCAGGCTAGGAGATCTGCAGACTAAGACGGTGCTGGGTCTAATGAGAGACTGTCCTTGCAGAGTTGGTGACTTGGTGAAGAAAGTTATTCCAAGAATGACTGAAGGAACTTTCTTGATAGAATCAGAAAAAGAGAATGTTCCTGGCCGAGTCTACATTTCGGAAATGACCCTGGGACTTGCAACACAGCTTCAGAAGTCAGGTCTTGAATTGCCAACAACCAAAAGAGGTATCGCCAAGATGTTAGAACGAATCTGCAAGATTGCTGGAGTTCCTGTCTTCAATCCTCATATAATGCGAAAGATATTCTTCGACACTGGATGCCATTTGAATGTAAATCGAGACATTCTAAGGATTCTGATGTTCAAGACTGTGAACAAGGATGTTTTGACATATATCCTGTCTAGAGATGAACTTCGAGAGGCTTGGCAACAAATTGTAAATTCAATTCCTCTAGAGAAAGTCAATGGCAAGGCCAATCAATTGGATGTGGACACTATTGCAATGGCCTTGGCAAAAATCATCAAGAGAGAACTTGGGCAGTCTCGGGGACAATATTCCTCAGAGAGCTTGGCACTGATGACCGAAGAGAGTCCAATGGAAACTATCAAGAGATTTCTAGAATCTTAGCACTTTTCTTTTTAGAACTTCTAATACATCAGAAAAGAAGAGAGTTATGTCGAAAGCGTAGAACAGAAAAACGCCAGCCAATTCATCTTCATATGGTTTTTGTTAGTATTTTTGGTTCTTTCCATTCTTCTCTGAGAATACTGAATAGGCACCCGTCTTTCCATTCTCCTCGGGTGAAAGCACTCTTGCGGACTATCCCTTCTTTCGTGAACCCTGCTTTTTCAAGAACCCTCTGAGAAGCGAAATTTCTGACATCAGTAATAGCCTGAACACGCACAAGTTCCTTTGAAAGAAACGGGTAGTCAACTATTAACTGGACTGCTTCGGTTGCATATCCTTTTTTCCTTTCACTCGGCACTAACCAATAACCAAGCTCCATCCAATGATGGGTTATATCTAGATAATGATGAATCTCTCCTATCCTAGTCCCATCTTTCTTCTGAATGACAAATGTCTTAGCCTCAAGTAAGATTTGCAAGTTTGAAGGATTATCAAACACTTTCTGGTAATCTGACTTCGAATACTGCCTAATAATGGGCCAGTACTCACCCATACAATTAATGTCATTGCGATGTTCAGCTAAGAAATCAATATCTTCCCTTTCCCAAGCTCGCAGGTTCACAAGTTTACCTTCAAGCAACCCAACTCACCAACCCACAGAGTTACATTGGTTCAGCTATAACTTTTCCGCAAAACCAAAAACTGGTTCAAAAAGACTGATAGTTTACGCTTTTGATTTCTTGAGTTTCTGTTCTCTCTTCTTTTCTTCATTGTAGAGATATTCAAAATATTCAAAATTTCTTGGATTGTTCGTTCTTCTTCTAGACTCTTCTATCCAAGGTTTCAACTTTTCATATACAGACCTCACATCATACCTTTCATAGACTAGGTTAAATTCTACGACCTTTTTTTTGACTAGAAGCCCAAGGTCTTCACCCAAGCCAGCTACTTGACGGGCTTCAATGCCACATTTCTCTTCATAGTCATCAAAGGTCTTAAATTCTGTTTTCATGACAGTTGCAATTGTTTCAAACACATCTCTTCCTATGAAGGAAGAAGGCAGTCTCAGGACAAAATCCATCTGTCTCATTTTTGTCTGATTCCTCATGTCTAGAACATAGTAAGCAACACCAACTAGCACACCTGCAGCAGCTACAAGGGCAGAAATCTCTGTTATGTCAACCATTCCTAACACCTGTGAAGATGGTGTTATTTCGGTTCGGCTATAACTTTTCCGCAAAACCTCAAGGACAGAAATCTTTAATCCACAGATGCATCAGAACACCCATGGTGAGACTGATGAAAGCGGTCACTCTAATCGCCCTGCTGACTCTTTTCTGCTTGCTTTTTGGCAATCTTGTCTTTACGGTATATTGTAGCGGTGGGTCCAAGGTAACGACTTTTCATTACAGTTGGTTGATAGGACCTAGGCTTTTTGATGTAGATATTCGTTTTTCATGGGATAATGACATTTGGCTTCTAAAGGAAAACCATGAAATAGACTTCACAATAGGAATAAAAAACATAAATCCAAATGTGGAGAATCTCAGTCTTAGCGTGTACGATGTCTATGTAGAACTCGGTACAGAGAGAATTCTTTCTAAAGACCTTTCCAAACAGATGATGACTTTAGTGCGGGTGCAGTCAAATACTTTAGTTCTCAACAGTTCTCAATCATTCTCATATACGGTAAATGCGTCAAGACCTTATCAAAATATCGCTCAGGATGAGACCGTGAAGCTCCATTATGTCATCGACCTTGTTGGTTCTTTCCACTGCAAAGATGCATCCGAAGAAGGAAGCGGACCTATTGGCGGTGGGGATGCTCCATATTTTTCAAATGACGGTGGCATAATTGGTGGAGTTGAGGACCCAGTATGGATAACGATAAAAGGAGTCCAACCACAATTTCCTTGGACCTATGTCGCCATAGGTATTGTAGTTGTCGTATGCGCATTAACTGTAACAACAGGCTTGGTTATTAGGAGAAATAGGTCGAAGAAGAAACAATTGCCGACTCCACCTCCACCACCACTTGCCAACTGAATATTCTGTTCATTATCTTGATTCTTTTTCAGAAATGACGATTAACCCATAGTTTTATTAGAGTCAAAAGTCAGTCTTGAATTGAGGCAGTCAATTGAAAAACAAATTCTTTTTGGCTCTAGTGATAACGGCAATTCTATTATCAGTTGTTGCTTTTTCGTTCGTAAAGGCTTCTAGTGTTGAAACTGTTCAAGTAGGTGCATTGAGCGAGGAAATGGTGACGTTTAATCTGGATGGTGGACAGAAGTTCACGGGGTCATTGTCTATAAGTGGTGGTGGCAATGATATTGATTTCTGGGTGACAGACCCTCAAGGTACTAAAATCCTTGACTATGGAAGAGTCACACAAGGTAAGACATTTGATTTCACCGCACAAGCATCTGGAGCGTACACATTACATTTCGGCAACACTTTCTCATTGTTTACTGGGAAAACGGTGTACTTGACATATGACGTTGGCTTATCTTCGGTCTTTGGCTTTGACATAGGGCAATTGTTGATAATCATCGGTGTTGTCGTGATACTTCTAATCGTGATTATGGCTTTGGCGGTCGCTCTACGCCATAGGAAAAGAACGGTAGAAACCAATCGACCACCACCGCCTACTAACCCACAGCAACCTAGTTCAACCTAAACGAAACGCAACAAAGACAGAAATCTTATTTCTCTAGGGTTTGTCATTAGCGGATATGGCATATATAGAAGCGAATGGAATCAAGATTCGAAAAGGAAGAAAATGGCTCTCTATGCTTACTTTGATTGCTCTGCTCATCAGCACGGGTTTCAACATATATTATGCATCGCAAAGTTACAACTTGCAGAACTCCATAAACTCTCTCACCTACTTTCAACCTTTCATATTCTCGATTAATGCGACCTCAACGCTCAACTCTATGTATTGCGTGCGTAATGATACTTTTGCTAGCCTAGATGGACTTGTCACGGTGGATTTGAAAGTGGTAACTCCTTATGACGGCATGTTAACAATTAACGTCAATACTCTCAATCTCGCCAACACTAGTGAAGTAAACTTGGAGCTTGACATGAAATATCTAAACTCCATGGAACACTCACCATCTTACTTAGGAGGAGCCATACATCAATACTTCATTTCAAGGAATGTGATAAACTCAATAGAAGATAAGTTGCTCGTGGAATTGACGGTCTTTCTAAAACCTAATTGGATATCGCCTGACGTTACTGCGATAGGTTTCAATTTAGGCGATTTGACGTTCGAGGCACAACTGTTTTCTGTCCAACCAAACCAAACAAATACAACGACTTTCACTGAAGACGTGGTCGGCATGTTTACACCGACATCATAAAGACTCTACTCAGACGTCAATTAACAGAAATCTTTAATCTGCACAGCAACAGAAGAACAAAAGTAGAGATTTCAAAATGACTGATGATACAAAAAGACAAGAAGCACAGAGAATTTTCTTTATTTTGAACAAGAAGTATTATGGGGGCAAACTTCCCTCATACACTATTCTGTTTGATGAGAAATCTGCACAAGGACGAACAGACCCAGAAAACCTCACAATACATATGCTGGAAAACTATGCTAGTCTAAATCTCAAAGAAACTAACTTTGAAACCACTCTGAAACATGAGATGGTTCATGCAGAACTTTACAGAAGAGGATTACCTGATTGGGGCGAAGAGGGTGAAAATTTCAAAAAGGAAGCAAAGCGAATAGGAGCACCCTATTATGATTATTAAGGGTGAAAAGGCTCTAGTCAAGCTGTAACACAGAAATCTTAAATCGGCACGGTAACAGAAGACAAACTGGCCGAGAGACATGGAAAACTTGAAGCATGATGGAAAACAGAAATATCTGCGATGCCGAAACTGCAACTCCTCATTGTTCCACATAAGAACCGATGGAACGGTAGTTTGTTACAGAATGAAAAAGCACAGTTGTCCAGAAATAGGGAAAATCAATCTCTAAATCTTAAATCTTCACAGCAACAGAAGATAAACTGGGGATTCAGGAACGAGTGAAACAAAAGTCGATGAAACAAAAGAGGAAAGGGTTTAAGTTTCTTCATCTTGTTCTTTGCGTAGTTTTTCCAGCATTCTCTCTCTTAGCTCTCTACGTTCTTCAATGTCTTTTCTGATTCTTCCGAATATCTGTCGATTCTGTTCTTGTTCGTCATACCATCCAACAATAGCGAAAAAGGCAATGAACCAAAATATGAAGGTGCAAATATAGATTGCCGTGAATGTTGACGGTCTAAAGATTGACGAATAATATAGTATGCAAGTGGCTGCCAGAGGTACAAGAAACAGAGTCGCAAGAACAATTAAGAGTAAAGCAATATCCAACTTCGTTTCGTCTTTCATTTTTTCATTCATCTTCTCGAGTTTTCACACCTTCAAGAGTTTACTAATCTCTTCCAGTTCTTGGGAAAGTGTATTTGGTAGTTCTATCTGGTCTGATGAATCTTCTAGCTTGTTCTAAACGTGAATCTTCTTAGTGCCAAACCCGTTTCAGAAACGGTTTTTTCGTTGGGATGCAATTGATTAAAGCAGTCCTCGCATAACGCTGTAGTTGTTGAAGGCCTTGGAAATATGCCATGAATTTCAACAAAAGCAGTATCACCTTTATTGACTTCCTTCCTGCAATGGTTACACTTTCCGCTTATTCTTGCGTGACCTTTTACCCACACCATTCTCATCATCCCTTTTGCCTTCTCTAAGCTGCTGGCGAACCGCATTGAGGACATTTGAAGTATTGGTTTGTATCATAGCGAGTTTTGCAGTATTGACAATTGAGGAAATTGGTTTCCTTATTAGTGGCTATGGCTTTCTCGAAAATCATTGTCGCAGGATGAATTTGAACTGGTATAGAATAAGCACTTCTATTATAAGCGGCATCTTCGATTTGCTTAAAGGTATAGCCGAATTTTGCCGCTACATCTGTGTAGATTGTCAATCTTTTTTGTCTATCCTGCAAAACTGTTTGGGCGTCGTCTTGTATGAATGCGGTTTTTCCGTCTTGTGCTTCTCTAAATTGTCTTTCGGCAGTCTCCTTAACCATGCATTCTCTACAGAATTTCTTACCTTTGTACTCTGGATGTTGCTTTACAAAACGTGGCATGAATTGACAACTTGCATTTTGACCTATCCAGCTCAGTTGCTTTCCGCATTTTGCACAATTGCCCATAGATGGTTACCTTTCTTTGTATTTGATTAGTCAAGGAGAAGGAATTAGATTTTATGAATCGCAAATCTTGTTCTTTCTTATTGTGAAATGTGAAGAATAGGCAAGACAGAAATCTTAAATCTGCATACTACAAAGGACAAACTAGATGTTCAAAAATGACAAAGAGGAAGAAGTATGATAAGTCAGAAGAGGGGGATTAAGATTATAGAGCACGCAAGAAAGTTCAAAGATGTAGCACCAAGAGGTGTCAAAGAGAAAGAGAAACTACGAAAACAACTTTACGAGAGGGACGGAACAAGGTGTCATTATTGCGGAATAGAGGAAAAGGAATTTACTAGCATCTGGGAAAAGAAGTTTTATGGTTCTGGAAGGAGAGGACGAAGGTTGGAAATAGACCGTAAGGATAACGAGCAAGGTTATACGTTGGAGAATTCGGTTTTGGCTTGCGCCCTCTGTAATATGGCTAAGACAGATTTTTTAACCTATGAGGAATTCAAAAGGGTGGGTAATGTAATAAGGGAGATTTGGCAACAAAGAGAGCAAATGAGAGGTTCAAAAATGAGTGAAAAGAAAATGGTGAAGACATGACTAAAGGATGGATAAAAGAGGCATTGCTTAAAGGTGAATTGAAAATCACCGAAAATAAAAACTGTCCATTTCATAACCCAGAACATAAGACTAATGTTAAAACAAAAATCCTTGCGTGTGAAAAACATAAGTGGGTATCTAAAACATGGTATGAACCATGGTTTGAAAAACGTTCAAAAGGCTTCAGTCAAGCTGAAAGAGGAATACGTACGAGTTTTGCATAAAGGAAAACTTCATCAAGCAAATGAAACGAAGCCTTTAGTGGACTTAACATGTTCTTTTCTGAAGGAACTACAATGGATACTCCAGTGATTGTATAGGCTCTTATGTAGAAAGACAAGTATCGAAAAGTGTGAGTTTAAGCGGACAGTGGAACATTAGATTTATTAATCTTACTGTCAATGCATTAGGGTTAAAGGCGTATGGAAAATGTCACTCGGGTCGAGGCTGAGGATTGAGAGCTGGGGATTGTTTGCAACATCTGTTTTCTACGCAATCGTTGGAATAGCATTCGTTGCTCTTTTGCCATTGAGTGGCTTTCCGCCGCACGTTGGGATCCTCGGCATACTAAGCCTGATCGCTGCCTATGGCATGTTTAGGAAGAGAGCCTGGTCATTCTGGTTTATCATAATCTTGTTCTTCGCTAGCACAACCTACGCGTCCTATGTCATTTTCAGTGTTTTTACAGCCAATTATTTTCTCGGCGTCGGAATGATTTTCTACCTCATTCTAACATGGGTCTTCACAGCATACGCCGCAAACAAGAGAAAAGTTCTAGAAGAATAAGGACATCTTTTCTCATTTTATACTATCGCGTTAACTTTCGTTTCCCCAGATTCTTTTTGTCGCTTACGGCATTTTTCGAAAAAGTCGCACCGTGACTTCCTCGCCTACATCCACGAATTGCACGTTTTCAGGTATCTCGACATAACCATCTGCTCTTGTGAGGGTCGTTATCGCTCCAGAATCCCCTGCTAGAATAGGCTCGGCCACAGTCCTGTTTAGTTCACTCCGGTTCACACTTACCATGACAAATGTTCTTCTTCCCTTTGCTGCGAACATCCTTGCATTCGCTAGGGCCTTCACTTCTGAGTCTTCTTCTGCTTTTCTCCCTCCCATTGCCTGTATTATCGGGCGGGCAAGCAGATGGAAAACAAGCAAAGCAGACGTAGGATGTCCGGGAAGTGAAAACACTGGTTTGTTACGGATCAACCCTATCGTCGTGGGTTTTCCAGGCTTCATTGCTATTCCAGATATGATCGTGCCAGGTTGGCCGAGGGAGGCCACGGCTTTTGGCATAACGTCCTTTGGACCTACGGAGACACCGCCAGACGTTACTACAACGTCGGCGGAGGCCAAGGCGTGCCTCAGCGCTTTTTGAAGTTTGACGAGGTCATCAGGGAAAACGCCGAGAAAAATGGGCTTCGCTCCGCTTTCGAGCACTGCTGCGCTCAAGGTGTACGCGTTGATGTCGTAGATCTTCCCAGCGGGCAGGCTTCTGCCTGGTTCGGTTACCTCAGCTCCCGTCGAAAAAACTGCCACTCGAGGAACTACGTAAACCTTGACATTCGCTATGCCCAAGGCAGCTAGAACACCGACTTCTCTCGAACTGAGCAGTTTGCCAGTTTTGAGAACAGTCTCGCCTTTTCCGATGTCCTGTCCTGCCTTCATTATGTTCTCACGCCTTGCAACTGCGCTGAAAACACGAATACGGTTAGCCTTTCTTTCAGTCTGCTCAACCATGACAACAGCATCTGCGCCTTCAGGGATAGGTGCTCCTGTGACTATTTCTGCTGCTTCTTTCTTTCTGACAACTATCTTAGAAGTTTCTCCAACGCGCACTGCTCCGTGAGCCGTCAGCGTAATCGGTCTGTTTTCCTCGGCACCAAAGGTGTCTTGAGCCCTGACAGCGTATCCATCGACTGTTGACCGATCAAATGGTGGAATGTCTCTGCCGGCCGTCACGTCTTGTGCCAGAACACGGCTGCTAGCCTCAAGAAGCGAAATCTCTTCAACGCCCAAAGGCTTAGGGCTGAATCGTTCCAGAATGACCTTTTTTGCCTCTTCAAAAGTCAACAGTTTCCTAAACATGATTTCTATTCGCCTCTAAATCGTCAAACATGTTGACCAAGACAATGTCTCCTTCTTCTACGCCTTCCACGTTTTCTGGCACGACGACATAACCGTTAGCTCTTGTCATAGTGGAAATCAGACTTGAACCTCGAGCGCTAATTGGTTCAGCGAAGAAATCATCATCCTTCTGAACAACGTGGACACGAACTAAATTCTTCCTTCCCAAGGTGGTGGAGATTCTCCTAGTCATTCTCGCCCTCAATATGGGTCTCAGTTCTGCCCGTTTAAGCCCAAGCATCATGCTCAGCACCGGTCTGCCAAAAACCTCGAAGCCTAGCATAGCAGCAACAGGGTTGCCAGGGAGTACGATGATGGGTTTGTCTTTCACGACCGCCAACGCCGTTGGCATGCCTGGACGCATTGCCACGCCATGAACGATGACGCCTGGCTTTCCAACTCGATTGACAGTTTCCGGAACGAGATCCAGGCCCCCGACACTGGTTCCGCCAGAACTAATCACGCCGTCAGCCTTCAGGAGGCCTAGCCTCAGCTTTTCCGAGATTTCGTCTACGTCATCTCTGGCAATGCCCAAGTCCAGAGTTTGTGCTCCTAGCTCACTGCATAATGCAACTAGGGCAGTTCTGTTGGTGTCAAACACCTGTTCTCTTCGCAGTCTGCTACCCACCTCGGCAAGCTCGTTTCCAGTTGCTAAAATGGCGATCTTGGGCCTTCTGAAAACCTTTACTTCAGCGATGCCAAAGGCAGCTATCAGTCCAAGATGTTGAGGCTTTAGACGAGTTCCTGCTTCGGCAACGACCTGTCGTTTTCGCACGTCTTCGCCCTTTTTTGAAACGTTTTCCCATTGGGGCACAGGGCTAGACACGGCGACCTTGTCTCCATCCAGTTTGACATTTTCCAGCATCACGACAGCGTTTGCGCCAATGGGAACCGAGTTGCCCGTCCAAACCTGCTTTGCTTCGCCTTCGTTCATGACGCTCTTGTTGACGATCTTGAGAGTTTCTGGTCTACGCTGTGTTGCTTGGGCAGTGCTGTCGGCGTTTACAGCGTATCCATCCATCGCTGACCTGTTAGTCCTCGGCAAATCTGTCCTTGCGATTATTTGTTCGGCTAGGACACGGTTTAGAGCTGAGTGCAAGGGACTAGACGTTTCTTTCGGTTTGATCCGCAATGTTCCGAGAAACGTTTGTAACGCGGTTTCTACTGGGACTAGTTTTTGAAATCCTCTCAATCGAACCAAAACATGCCCTCTTGAAAAGCACTACAGGACAGCGTAAAAACGTATCGCACTTTCTTAGCTCTTGTTTAGCTCTTCTTGAAGTATGTCACGCATCTTCATTGCGTCGAGATCTAGGATTGGGCTTTCGCTTATGATGACTGGTTTCAGCTCGAATTCAATGATGGCTCTTGCAAGCATTCGGAAGTCTGGTCCGTAACGTGCTTCCTGCAGCGTGCGATGGCGTCTTTCACCCTTGTCAGTGAACTCGATTTTCGTGAAGTGACAGTGCAAATTCTTGAGAGCGTCAGTTCCAAGTCTATTCTCAATGAGCTCTGCGACCTTGCGGAAATCCTCGATAGTTCTGAAGCGCCCTATGTCTCTTGCGTGAAGATGGGACCAATCAACAACCAGCTGCGTGTGTTCAACTGTCTCGCACAGACTCAAGGTTTCGTCGAGGCTTCCCAGCTGATAAGTCCTGCCCATCGTTTCTGGTCCTATCCTAACGTTTCTAATCCCCAGGCTCAGCATGTTTTCAACAACCTCTTCCAAGGCTTTTGAGCACGTTTTGAGAGCCTCCTTGGGTGTTTTCTTTCCGTAGAAACCGGGATGGAAAACCACAACGTGCGCATTCATCCATTCAGCGGCAGTTGCGCACGCTATCAAGCGTTGTTTGCTTGCCTCAACAATTGCTTTTTCGCCGCAGAAATTGATGAAGTACGAACCGTGAAGACTGAGCCAAACATCATTCTGCTTGGCTTCCAGCTCTAGTTTCTGAGCCTCTTCTTTTCTCATTTGGGGCTTCTTTCCCCATTGAACGGCTTCGTACTCGAAGGCGTCAAGTCCCTCTGCGCGTAGAAGTCTCGGAATATCCGTCAAAGTTGCCTTCATAGACTTGAACAGTGGGGGAACCCCAGCTGGACCGAATCTGGGCCGTCGATCCATAGAGATCCCGTGGGTCTGGCTATTTCTTGTACCTGTAGCTTTTCCCTGTTCGCTCTCCATAAATGAAAACTAATATTACAGAAATCCAGGCCGCAGCGTTTTGGAAAAGCAAGAACTTGTCAACACTGGCTAAGGTTGCTATTGGACTGATCAGGCCCCCAAAAGCAACTCCTAGATCTCTGACCCCTGGTGAAGCAGCAATCAGACCGTTGTTTATGGAAGTGCTCAGCCAGCCTATGGGTCCCAGAGCTTGCGCCGCTCCTTTCGCCCAGTTGTCTACCGAGATGACGAAGTTGCGTAGCGACGGGTCGGTCTGATAAGCGTTCGTTACAAACCGAAAGATTGCCTGCGGGTAGGCAAAAAGAGAGAAAAGCAGGGTGAAAGCTACAAAAGCCAGCAGTACAATCAAGGCGCTTCTGACTGTGGCTCTTTGGATGTGCATTCTTTGGGAAAGAGAAGAAATCCCCTTGGTTTTCGGCAGCTTTGACTTTATCCTCTTAGAAAAGTTCCTTGCAGCGCGACTTATTCGTGATAGCAGTCCCCTCTTTTGAACCCTCTGCCTTGGGAAGGTTTCAACCTTTCCTCTTCGTATTTCTTGCCGTCGCAAAGATACCTTCTTAGTGAGGTACGCCCAGCTGACTGCAAGCGTGATTATGACGCAAATGGGGACCAGAAAGAACGCTGGGCTTATCGCTATCGTCTCTGGCCAACCCGTCCCTGGAAAGTTGAAACTCCATTTCAAGACTGATGTGTCCTCAACGCCCAAGCTCATAGCGTAAAGAACGACGAGAAACTCGATCAATGCTGCCACTGCGAGAAACAGGATCACTTTGTTTAATCCTTTCATTGTGGTCCAGCGGGCCACTCGTCCTTTTTGTTCAGACTGCGTTTGCAAATCTTTCACCGCATGTTCTTGGCAGCATTTTGGTTCAATTATGAAGATTCTCATTAAAAAATGTGACTGTGATCCAGCGATCCCCGTTGGTGTGGAAGAGATGACGTCACGAACTTGCGTTGCGATCAAAGGCAATTCGTGGCCACACATCGGGCATTTTGTCCCTGTGCAGTGCACTGAAGATTGGCAGCCTGACGATGCGAAAACTCAGAGTGCCATAGGTTAAGTCAAATGCGCGACCGCGTCTTCGGCTTCGAACTATTCGCCTGGGACTAGCGTTCGCCTCAATCACTTTCCATGTCGACCGAACAAAATTCTTAAAGCTCTTCTGGATATGTTTAAACGAGTGGAACTAGAAATAATCTCTACAGGAACTAAGCGGCTTGGTCAACTTGGAGTGGATTGTACACGTCGGGTAAAGCGGAAAGGAAGGAACTCTACAACGATCGAAATACGCAAGTCCTACTGAACAAGTTCTTGAACGGCGAGATAAGCGAAGTTCAACCAACGTGTGATCCTAAGCTGGGATATCGATACCCGACGATTGAGGCAATTGTTGGAGACGCGTCAAGCGCTGAGTCATTTCTCAAAAAACTCTACGAAGGTGGAATACTCGAGAGAACACTCCTTGACAAAGTTATCTTCTGCCCAAAATGCAGTTCAACAAGCATTTCCATCCATTACTGTTGCCCTTACTGCAAATCTTTCGACATACGGAAAAGTTCCCTGATCGAGCACGTAAAGTGCGGATACATGGATGTCGAGGAAAACTTCCACAAAGATGACAAGCTCATCTGTCCAAAATGTAAAGATGAACTGAGAAAACCCGATGCTGATTACAGAAGAGCTGGAATGTGGTGCACTTGCAAGGACTGCAGCAAGAGTTTCGACATTCCAGTCACCGCACTTTTTTGCCGGGATTGTCATGGAAACTTCACTTATGAAGATGTGAAGGTCAAAGATGTGTATGCGTACAAGCTGAGGAAAGAAGCTAAAGAAGAAGCTGCTCTGGGCTGGGTTCTGATTGCGCCGATAAAGGAGGTGCTTGCACAAAACGGGTTCCAAGTTGAAGGCCCCGCCTTTCTGAAGGGCAAATCAGGGGCTAATCACATGTTTGACATAGTCGCTCGTAAGGGAGACACTGCAGAGAAAGTGACAGTCATCGATCTGGCAACCTCAACCGGTGCTTGCGTGACAGAACAGCCTGTTATCGCACTGTTTGCAAAGATGTTTGACGTATCGCCAGAGGACGCGTACCTTATCGCAATTCCGAAGGTAAACGACAACGGAAAGAGAATGGCGGAATTGTACAAGATTCATCTGGTTGAGGTGAAGGACCAGAAAGACGCAACGACGATTCTCACAGAAGAGCTGCATGCAAAGAAATAGAAGTGTTAAACTGAAACTAGGGGTTTTGCCAAGAAGGTTTGAACACTGAGACGGTTCCTCTTTCAGTAACGACCTTGACGACGGACGAGTCATCAACCAAGCTTATATCGGCGCGAGTGTAATTGACTGAATCTCCAGCGATAATGAACAAGTTCATGTCATATCTCTGATGGATTGCCGTGCTGTCTACCCACAGAGAAACCAGATGAGCAGTCACGGAGCCCTTGTTCTGCAACGTAAACGTTGCTCCATCAACGACAACTGCTCTGACACCTAAGAAGTCAATGTCAACAAAAGTCTGATTAACATCCATTTGCCCGTCTTGTAATTTCACGTAGATCATACCGTTGTCAGTAACGTAGCTCCGCCACTGGTCGGTCAAATTGAGAGCGTAATTGTCCCAGTCTGTAGTGGGTGTATTACCCGCAGTAGAGTTGAAGCCGCTATCAGAGTATTCCCCCAATGTCCAGTTAAAGGCCTTCAGATACCAGTTCTCACCTGAGTCATTTGCACGATATTTCAATTGGATTTCAACAGTTTGAATTGAGGTGAAAGGTATTGCGCCCAAATCGATTGAAAATGTTCCGACAACTTCTAGCTGACTGGATTGTCCGCCCTGTACCTCTTGTGCACCATAAACAACTAAATTGTCTCTATCGCTTTCATAGCTAGCCTTGATCCAAGCGTCGCTTCTTGCAACGTTAGAAACCCGCACTTCATCAATGATGCCGTTCAAATAGCCTCCTGAATAAACACAATAAGCGAGGTAAATAGGTGCTGAGTTGTAAACGATGTTTCCAGTCACTGTGTGAGTTGAGCCTACTTGCTGAGCATCTTCAATATTCGTAATCTGTGAGCCATCATACGTAAAAGTCCAATAATACCATGTGTCCGTCTGGAAAGGATAATTCTCATCATTCGCCCCTGTCCATCCATCCGCACCGTTTGTTTTCACCAAGTTTCTGATGGCGTGTGAGTTTATGAAGCCAATCTGCCACTGATTGTCCTTTCTTGCAATAACAGTTTCGGTGGTTGGCAAAGAGCTGAGTTTTACCCATGCTTCGATCGTGAGTTGGCTGTTTGTAAAGTCGAGGCTTGGACTGTCCTGCGTCTGAACTCTGCCATTTGTCCCGTCAAACGCGTCCGCACCGTCTATTTCGCCGGAAACACCCTGTGTTACCCCGCCTTGGGGAACCCCAACGTTGCTGTTCGAAGTCGAATCTTGATGGACCCCGCTAGACTCAGCTAGATGCATGACAAGCTTAAAGTTGCTGTCCCACACGTTCATGGCAGCCAATGAGCCTGTATCTCCCACGTGCGCAGTGTTGTCAGCTTGATTCTTGTCGTAATACAAGTACAGTAGAGTGTCTTGTGAACTGCTTATACTAGGAACCTTTGTCCACAGCCACGCTTCTCTGTTGGTGGCATCCCATTTTTCAATCTCTACGAAGCACTGAGTTATGCCGTCGCTTGTTGTGATGGCTATTTTCTTCCTGTTGCCGGCACTTTGTAACTCATCGAACACGCAAGAAACGTCATTTCCGAACCTGCCAGAAGAATTGCTAAGGTATAGCATTACCGGAAAATCGTTCAGTGTATTATCGATGTTACTGTGGTCAATGGTGATCCCTATCCGTTTGCTCCAGCCTCCTAGCCAACCTCCCCCAGAATTGCTTTCCATGAACGTTTCGTAACGACCATCAATGGCTTGAGTATCCACATAGGACCCGCTTACGTGGCTGCCAACGTTAACGGCATATTCATTTTGAGCTACTGACCAGGAAGAACTGTCCATTTTGGCTACGTTAACGATTTCAACATTTTCTTGCATTCTTTCCCAGTCAAATTCATTCATCTGGTAACTCGACAGGATCACGTTAGAAACAATGATCACGACTAGAACTAGGCTTAGCATGACGACTATCACGTTGCTTATTCCACGGTTGTCATGTCTAAGGCGCTTCATAGTAAGCAGCAACATGTGTCCCCCTTGTGGTCAAAACATCAATGTAGTATAGGCTGTTTGGAACCCAGTTTTGGGAAACGTTCAGCCACTGGTGTTCGTTGATTTCCAGCCTGAAAGGGTTGGTGAAAGATTGAGACGTACGGTTGACATAGACTGCAGTAATGTACACTGCAACCTTTCCAACATTTCGAACGTAAATGCCAATGTTGTTGGTGTAGTTGTTGAACCATACATCTTCCACGATTACGCGTTCACTCATGTTTTCACGCAGATTAGTCGTTATGACATAGGTTGCTGACGTAGCAATCGCCATCGCAGCGACAGCGACGACTGTGAGCAACAGATTGCTAAGAACAGGGGTTATGCCCCGTTTATCCCTGAAGATCTTAAACAATGTCCGCATTTTCTCACCTCTACAAGAAGAGTTTCAAGGCCAGGTAACCGCAGACCATCAGTATTAAACAGTGTTTCAACCCAGCGTTGATTGTCCCCTCCCCCATTTTCCCAGCTACAAGTCCTCCGAAAAAGGCTTGCACTAATGTCATGTTGAGGAACATGCGCTTCATTTCTTCAGGCGCCATAAGCGCTGTTCCCAGCGTTGGCAACTGTTCTATGCTTACGAAGAATGACCTAAAGAGTAGCACTATTGTGAAGATGAAAACGAAGAAGGCCACGTAGACTATTGCTATGTAGGGTCTTGCTTGAGTCCTGCGCTCCTTGTCGAGTAGAAGGGTTGTCTGTATGAATTTTCCCATCGGTTCAAAGACTTTTTCAACGTGTCCTCCAGAACGGCTTGCTTCGATTATCATGGGCACTGTTCTTTGCACTAGTACCGTGCTGACACGTTTTTCAAGGGCCACAAGAGCATCTTCAAAACTCATTCCCCACGACATTTGCGCGGTCATTTTTCTCAACTCTGCAGTGAGCGGTCCATATTTTCTTTTTGCTGCTTCCTCTAAGGCTTGGGGAAGCGTCATGCCTGTTTCTTGCGCTTGAACTATTGTTCTGAACAGGTCTGGCAAGTGTTCATCTATGGATTTTCTCCACCTGTAATCAATGTAGGTCAGGATTGCAGGAGGAAAGATGCTCACAGTGATCGCGAAGAACACCGACTCGTCGAATGTTACGGTTCCCGAGAATACGAAAACGCCGAGTGCAAATATGGCTATGGCTAGCGCAGCTGAGATGATCCATGTGATTTGCTTCACCTTTGTCTCTATTTTTGGCATTTTCACTACCATTTCGGTGATGTTGCATCAAGGAGAATTAGGAATATTACAGAGCCTAACGGTATTCCCACGTACGTTAGCAGGCTCAGCAGGAAGTCTGGGCTCAGGAATCCAAGGCTGCTATTACCAAGCATGTCCATCACTGTCAGCATGATTACTAGCATGAGGGGGCCTGTGAGAAGAATGGTTACGTAAAACTCTGACAACATTGACAAGGTGTCCGCATATTTCTTGAGACCTATTCTCTTCAGCTTCATGTACTGCGCGGATTTTTCGCGCATGTAACTTGCTACATTGCCGCCAGAGTGAATCATCGAGATGAACCCTTCAATCATCTCGCGGAATCTTTCGGAAGGTGTTCGTTTCGAGGCATCTTCGAGAGCAGAGATGATGTCGCGACCAAACAGGTTTACGTCTCTTACAACATCTTTGGCCTGCGTTGATATGGCTAGATCAACCGGAAGATCTGCGAGGGAACTGAAAATCTTCTCCGAAGAAACGCCTGCGCTTGTGAGGATCGCCATGTACCCCGTCGTGAATGGTAGTTCGTCTTCTAACTGTCTTTTTGTAGTGTCTGCGCGATAAATGGGGTAACCGTAGAATCCTATGGTTGTGAATGCAATTGCTAGGAGGCTGCCACCTAGTCCGAACAAAATGGCTGGTATGAGGGCGACGTTGAGTAGAAAGAAGAGTAGGCATGGAACAGCGGTCAGGATTGCAAGGGAGAGCGAGATCGTGCAAAACATTGTCAGCGTGACGTAGGCTTTGAAGTTGACCCTCATTCCTGATCTTTGCAAGTTTGTGTCAAGATCCTTGAAAAGGGGCAAGATACGTCCTGTCTTTTCTCCGAAGAGTTCGTAGGCTATCGTTTGAAGGCTGCCGAGGGTCAGCTTGATCTTTGCTTGCGGGTTATCGGACGTGTTACTGGGCATTCTGAAAGCTGGGGGTCTTAATCTTGCTTTGAGCCTGTTGAAGACTGTTTTGACTCTTTCCAAAAGAGTGTGTGCCGTTTTCATTTGAGGCCAACTCTGGCTTTTTGGAAAACCCTCTCTGGATTAGCGTAATACTCTCTGATTACGTTTGCAACGTCGGCGTGTCGTCGAATGCCTTCACGGGTCGCCCAGTCCAGAACCATCTGTCTTCGGTTCAGCTCGCGTCTAACATCTTCTTGATTGATTCCCAACTTGTTCATGTGTCTCTCTAGTAAGACGCTGTTGCCGAGGGATGAGAACTTGTCAAACTTGGGATTCCAACTGAACACCTCTTTCGTTGAAATATTGCTCTTCTCAGGGTTCAGTTCAACGAGTTCTGCGGTTGTGCTGGCTCTTCTTGCTGGTCTTCCGTCAATCTCTGTTCTGGTCATGATCATGATGACGCTTGTCATTGCGATAAGTGGTTTCGGAATGTTCATCGGTTCAGATTCAAGCCGGTTTATGGTAGCTTCAACCGATTCTGCATGTATTGTGGACATTCCCAGGTGTCCTGTTGCCATTGCTTGAAAGAGGGTGTATGCCTCGTCTCCGCGAACCTCGCCGACGATGATGTAGTCGGGTCTTTGTCTAACAGCAGCTTTCAGGAGATCGAACAGGGTTATCGTACCGCTTCTCTTGTCTTCGTGTCCAAAGCCTGACCTTACAACTGATGGTATCCAGTTTTCGTGTGGGAGATTGAGTTCTTGCGTGTCTTCTACGCTCACTACTTTCATTTCAGGTTTTATGAACATTGATAGGCAATTGAGCATGGTTGTTTTTCCAGAGGCTACACCGCCCGCCACGAGCACTGAGGCTCTGTTTTCTATTATGTACCACAGGTATGCGGCCATTTCCGAAGAAATGGTGTTGAAAGCGATTAGGTCTGAGATTGTCAACGGGTCTACCCTGAAGCGTCGAATAGTGAACGTTGACCCTCTTCTTGTGACCTCTTTTCCGTATGTTAGCTGAATTCTGCTGCCGTCCGGAAGCGAAGCGTCTAGCATTGGTGATGCAATGGAAACGTTCTTTCCAGACAGGTACGCCATACGAACTATGAATGAGTCCAGTTCTGATTCTTCTTTGAATATGATGTTTGTTGGTATTGATTCGTACATTCTGTGCCAGACATAGAGCGGTATGTTCACTCCGTCGGCGGATATGTCTTCAATGAAATGGTCCTTCATTAGAGGGTCGATTCTTCCATAGCCTATGAAGTCCCTTACTATGTAGTAAACCAGCTTGTCGATTGCTTCTGGCACGATCTTCATTCTGTACTTCTTTACTATTCCCTTCGTCCTTTCTCTAAGGTAATCTATTGCTTTCTCTTTAGTTTCTATTTCATTCGAGTTAACGTCAACTTCCTGCATTAACAAGCTCTTTAGCTCTTTCAGTTGTTTCTCTTCCTCTTCTTGAAGCGTTGGCTCCATGATTTCGTAGCGTACTTTCTGAGTTTCTGGGTCTTTGATAATTGCCGCGTACACGTATGGTTCTTGTATTGGATAGGCCTCTCTGAAGACAGCCAGCTTCTTTACTTGGCTTTCTATGATGAAGCCTGGTGGCGCTTCCGTTCGACTGTTTGAAGGCTTTGCCTGTTCTGTCGTAGTTTTCACTGCCCTTTTGGGTTTACAGTCTATAGTGGTGTTGAATATGTATTGTGTAGTGAGTCTTAATAAGTTATATGCACGTCTAATCCTTAGCGCACTTAACGCAGGTCAGCCTTAATAGAAGCAGAGCTTACGTGTTGCTATGAGGGCCTTGGATGAGTGGGGTCACAAAGGATGCTGAGCGCGTGCGAAGGCCAAAGCTGCCAAAGCGAAGATTGCTCAGAAGGCAGAGAAAGAGGCTCAAGTGTGCCCATGACGGTGGACAAGAGATCAAGCCAAAACGGACTGGTTACAGGCGAGGCATGTTGTTTTGTCCACAGTGTGGTTCAACAAACATCTACTGGGCTTCTGGCCTGCCGCATCTTTGGTCCATCTGGGAATGCAGGAACTGTGGATATCGCGGAGCTTTCATCGTCAGAGATGGCAAGCTTGCAGAGAAAGTCAGAGAGAACTATGCGAAGAAGACCGCAAAGGAATAGAGCTTAGTGTGGTTTGATGCGACGTTTCGAGTTTTTCTTCTGTCGTCGTGTGTCTGTGCTTCAGGTCTTCCTCGCGGTTCATGTAGGCCGACGGCGCTCTCTCCTCTGCTGCTTTCAACCGTTTCAACTGGTTCGTTAATCGAAACGGCCTTCACGCAAGAGTTAAGATTGAAAGCTTTGTAACTTCAAGAGTTCTTCTTAGGAGGTCGTATACTGATGGAATTCCTACGAATAAGCGAACGTACACTGCTGATACCAAAATTATGATCGTTAGGATTATGAGGATGAAATCGCCCCTGTGCATTCTGAGCACGTAGAGGTTGGTGCGGTTTTTTGTGGCTCCCCAAGCGCGGGATTCCATGGCTTCGGCCAATTCCAAGCTTCTACGTATCGCGCTTACGATCAGCGGTATCAGGACCGGAATGTAGTTTCTAATCCTTTTCAGAAAGTTTCCGCGTTCAAGCTCCAGTCCTCTTGCTTTTTGGGCGTCCATGATTGTCTGTGCCTCCTCAGCCAGCACCGGGACAAAACGCACTGCGGTTGTGAAGGCGAAGACGAACTCGTAAGGTACGTGTGTCTGTTCCAACGCTAGACCCAAGTGGTCAGGCGAGGTCGTCAGGAAGAAGACGGAGAATGACTCAACAAGCACTACGAAGCGGAGAGTCAGGGCAACGGCCCCTTCGACGTTCTTAGGTACGACCGTGTAGCCGGCTCCGATGAATGAGAAGATGAAGTTTGTGAGGAAAATCACGGTGGCCAAGAAGGCTGCTCCGCGCATTGAGCGTAGCCACTCGCGTCTGACGCCTGCAATAATTACAAATGGGACTTGGATCAGGAAGAGCACGATTAGAGGTAATAACTCCCAAAACATGATCGCAGCGACGAAGATTGCGCAAACGTAGAGAAACTTTATTCTCGGGTCCAGGTTGTGGATGGGTGAGTAGATTTTTCGAAACTTGAGCCCGGTGAAAACGCTCATGTTGCGCGTTTCTCCAGAATCTGAAGGAGGATTCTCTGAGCTTCGTAAACGTCGATCACGTTCTTCGGAAGACCTAGACCAGGCAGGTCCAAGAAAATTTGCGCTATTTGCGGCGGCACGATTGATGCTCGTTCCAACGTTTCCGCTTCGGTCAGGATTCTTCCAGCCTCGCCGTCAGCGATGATTTTTCCATCCAGCATCAGCACAACTCTTGGGTTGCATTCAGCCACAAACTCGACATCATGCGTAACGATGATCGTTGTTTTCTTCTGAGTTTTCATTTGCATGATGAACTGTCTCAGTTTCTCCTTCTGCTCATAATCCTGTCCTATCGTTGGCTCGTCCAGTATCAGCGTTTCAGGGTCCCAGGCTAACACTGAGGCCAAGGCCACACGTTTTCTTTCTCCGCCGCTGAGCATGAAGGGAGAGGTTTTTCTGTACTGGGTCAGGCCTAGAAGGTTAAGGGCCCAGGTTATCCTTTTTTCAGTTGTGTTTTCGTCAAACCCGAAATTTCTCAGCGCGAAGGCAATTTCTTCTTCCACTGTTTCACTGAAGAGCTGATGATCTGGGTTTTGGAAGACGAAGCCGACGTTTCGAGAAAGCTTTGCCACGCTTGTTTTTGCAGTGTCAACGCCGTCAACGAGCACACTTCCTTGATTTGGTTTGAGTAAACCATTGAAATGCTTCACAAGTGTCGTCTTGCCAGCGCCGTTCTGCCCCATGATTGCCAAGAAATCGCCGTTTTCAATCCTTAAGGATACGCCCTTCAATGCTTCCACAGCGTTTGGGTACGTGAAGTGGATGTCATTCACTTCGATCATCTGGTCTTGAGAGCCTCCTGGATCATCTTTGCCATTTCTTCCGAAGACAGCGGAAGCGTGTTGCCCAGTTCAACTCCGGCTTTTCGTAGCAACTGATAGAGGCGCGTTGCCTTTGGAATTCCAACTCCGATCAGACGTGTTTCTTCCGACTGTAGAATATCGTGGGGGTCGCCGTCGGAGACGACCTTTCCTTCGTTCATTATGATTATGTGGTTCGTAAACCTGGCTGTCAAGTCGAGTCTGTGTTCCACCAGTACGACTGTTATTCCCAGAGTTTTGTTCAGCTGGTGGATCGTCTCGAATATTCTTCTTGCGCTCAAGGGGTCGAGGAAGGAGGTCGGTTCATCTAGGACTATCACTTCAGGCTGCATCGCAAGGACGGAGGCTATGGCAACGCGTTGTTGCTGTCCGCCTGAAAGCTCGTGTGGAGCTCTCTCCCTCAGATCGTAGATCCCTGTTAACTCCAGGGCCCAGTCTACTTTTTTGCGAATTTCTTCCCTTGGGACTCCTAGGTTTTCAAGCCCAAACGCCACGTCTTTTTCGACGGAAAGTGCGAAGAGCTGGTTCTCCGGGTTTTGGAAGACGAGCCCCGCGTGTTTAGCCAGTTCATAGATCTGGTGGTCAGCAACGTTCAGTCCGGCGAGAAAAACTTGGCCTTTGATTTCGCCTTGGTAGAAGTGGGGGATTAGGCCGTTGAAGCATCGGCAGAGGGTTGTTTTTCCGCAGCCGCTTGGTCCGGTGATCAGTGTGAACTCGCCTTTCTCTATTCTTATGGAGATGTCTTCGATGGAGTGTCTTGTTGCGCCTGGGTACGTGTACGTAAGTTCTTTTGTTTCGATGAGGACCATAGAACCGATGCCTGCCTGGCTTGAAGCGGGTTTTCGGCTCATTTAAGAGTAGCTACTTAATTGTGGCTATCCAGCCTTTCTTTAAGTAGGGAAAAGCACCATTTAAGCCCGATCTCTATGTCTCCCTCGCCGTTCACTCCGGCGGCCGTGGCGTGTCCTCCTCCCATGCCGTTGAGGTGTTCGCCCAGCGGTTTCGCTATGTCTCTTCCCAAGTGTATGCTGGTCTGCTTGTAGAACTCAAGGGAGCTGCGCAGGCTGATTTCGATCTTGCCGTTTTTTGTCCCTGCTACGGCTGCGACGTGGGCGCCCAGTTCGATGAGAGCTCGGGCTGCTGAGGCTTCGTAGGCGCTGACGTTGGAGAGGGCTATTATCCATTCGTTGATCTTGAAGAGTTTGGTTCTTCGCGAGGCCTTGAGTCTTGCTACCCGTTCGGAGAAGTCCATCGGCAGGGAGAGCATCGGCAAGGTTTCCTGTGCGTTTACGCCGGCGTCGATGAGTTCTGCGATGTTTTTCAGCGTGGTTGAGCTGGCCAGGACGAAGTGTCGCGTGTCGAATGTTATGCCCAGGAACAGTGCTTTGGCTTCGGTTTCGCCGGGCTTTATGCCGGTTTCCTTGTAGAAATTGTAGATGATTTCGCATGTTGATGATGATTCTTCGTTGGTTATGCAGATTTTTGCGAGGCTTTCTGTTTCGGGGTGGCTTGCGTGATGGTCGATCACTATGATTGGCGCTTTTGAGTCTTTCACTTTTTCGGAGAGGGTGTCCAACTGCTGGATCGTGTTGGTGTCGAGCAGCACGATTACGTCTGCTTTCTCGACGCTGGGTTGTGGCTTAACGTTTATGGGTAAGTATTGTAGAAGATGTCTTGAGAGTCGGCTTATTCCTTGGGAGGCTCCGACCTCGATTTCTGTTTGTGGGCGTGTCTGTTTGAGCAGGCTTGCGAAGGCGTACGAGGAGCAGATTGCGTCCGGGTCAGCGTTGTGGTGGCATAGAAGAACGACTAGTTTTGCATTCAGTGTTTCTAAGAGTTTGGCTATTTCCGCGTATGACAAGCCAGTTCCCTCAGGTATTTTTCAGCTGAAGCGAATGCTTCTTTCACGGCTTCGTCAGCGATTTTTTGTACGTTAAGACTTTCTGCGTCTGTTGACAGCTGGATGTCTACGTCGACCGCTAGTCTCAGGGGCTTTGCGTGGTCTGCTTCAGCGCTTATGTTCAGGGTTTCTATCTTTTTTGATGGGACCCGTCTTAGAACGTGCTTCCTCGCTGCTTCTTCTGCCGTTAAGCACAGTTGCTCGACCTGTTCGCTCGTTAGGTCTGGTAGGCCGAGCTCCTCCACGTTTTCACCCGTTTTGCCGCTAGGCAATTGGGGAAACTGGGTTCAGGTCTTGCTGAAGCTTGGTTTGCACGTCTTTAAGTTGACCTCGTAAGCGTTCCTCTTGCTTTCCGAGGACTGTTATTCGCGTTTTGAGCAGTTCTTTTCGGTCGTTCAGGTCTGTCGTTACCCTGGTTTTTTCAGATTTAACTAGAAGTGAGCCTGCTGCCTTGTAAATGACTGCGTCGTCGGCTAGTTTTTGCAGCTCATTCAAGGCTTGGTCTATCTCCATAAGTTCCATTTCCACTTGCTGCTTCTGCCCCACCACTGATTGGAGCGTTTGTTGAAGCTGCTGAAGTCTCAGCAGACGTTCTTGAACTTGGGGCGGAAGCGTTGACTCTTCATCACTCACCTTTATTCCTTCCGTCTGGACTGCAATAAGCCGAGCTGTTAATTAACATTTTCTCAGCGCCTCATGAAACAGCGCTGTCATCGCTGCTGCCTCTGTTCGCGGGGCGAAATTATCGTGTTTCTAGAATTTCGAGGACGTTCAAGATGGAGTTTGTCCATCTCAGGTATGCGTTCAGTGATGCGCGTAGCGCGACCGTGTCGTCGGCTTCAACGCTCAGAATCAGGGATTCGTCTTCTTGCTTCAAGAACGTTCGCGCTCGAGTGGTGGCTGGGTTTTTGGTTTCTGGCTTCAATGAGTTGAGAACGGTTTGTAGTTTTTCTTTTGAAGAGAACTTTAGGCGTATGGTTGCCCTTGTCTTCACTGCCAAGCTTCAAACCCACTGTTCATCGTAAAACGACGTTTTGGACAGAATGGTGAAGTGGGAGAATCAAGCGGCTTCCGGTTCTGTTTCTTCTTCTGGTGCTGTTTTCGTTATCTCTTCGGCTGGCAATCCCTTTGCTGAGCGTTTCGCTACTACGCCTAGCTTTGTTATCGGCGTGTAAGCTCCGCCCGTGTAGGTGTACCCGCATTTTCTGCACTTCCAGACGCCGACGCTTTCTCTCTTGACTCTGAGAAATCCGCATTGCGGGCACTGGTGAGGTTTTCTCATTTCCTCCATTACTTTGATGTAGCGTTTTCTGACGGTGGAGCCGTAGCGAGGTCCCAGGCCTCGTGTGGGTCCGACTTTCTTGGTTCTTGGCATCTGGTGGTCACCAGTTCAGTTTCTTTCGCATTTCCTTGGATTTTTGTTCAATTATCTTCGCTGCTTCCAGCACTTGGTTTGGTTCGAAGTAGCCGCTGCCGCCCTTCTGTATGGCGCATATGTGGTCATCATCATCGATGGCCATTGAGATCCTTGCGTCCATGACCTGTTCCTCCTCTAGCTGCGGGTCTACGACAAGTTTGTTTCCTATCTTGGCAACTGTTACCGTTATCGGACGCTTGTTTATGGGAAGTTTTTCGTAGCCGGGTTTAATTTTGACTTCTCCTTCTTTGACTTCGTAGTTGGCCATTTTCGTGTTGAGCAGTGCGGCCACTGCAGCCAATGCTGCCGCGTCTATGAGGTTTCCATCGTGGTTGAGGATGTAGAGGTCCACGAACACCACGAAGACCTTTTTTCCGGGTTCGATGACGAGTTTCTCCGTGTCGATGGCTTTTGACTCTCTTATTCCCCTGTCAACGATTCTTGCAAGTTCTATGGAGTCCTCGTCTGGCGGTCCTGCCTCAAAATCCGGTGAAGCCATAGGTGTGAGTTCCGCGTTGACTGTCAAGACGCCTTCGTTAGGCGTGTCTGGAAACGGTTCACCCATCTCGATTTTCACTCCGACCACGACCTCTGTTTTGCCGAGGAGCACTCTGGCAGAGCCTTCTGCGCGTTCGATGATGCCTTGCTCGATTTTCAAGTCGCGATACTCTGTCAGGTCGCGGCCGTCCATGCGTTTTTCTTTGTCTATCATCTCTGTAACTTGCTTCTTCTTCACACGAGTGATTATTTGGGCCATTAATCTTCAGCCTCCTCCTTGATGTCTCCGCTAACGTTGACGTACTTCGTCTTCAGAGCCTCCTTCTGTATGGCGTAGATCTTTCTGCATCCGTCGAGGGCCATGTTAACAGCGGTCTCGAACTCTTCACGCGTCAGATTGCCGTCCATCTGCAGAAGTGTTACAGCGTTCAGGTTGGGCATCAGAGCCACTGGGACGTCTGCAGAGCCCACTTTGTCCTCTGTGTCCATCAGGTCCAGCACAACCGTGTTGTCGATCTTGCCTGCTGCGCACGCTACGACGAGGTCCCTCATGGGAATTCCTGAATCAGCAAGGGCTAAGGCCGCGGCTGTTATGCTGGCGCATCTTGTTCCCCCGTCAGCCTGCAGCACTTCTACGAAAACATCTATCATTGTTCGGGGGTAGTACTCCATGAAGACGGCGGGTTCAAGAGATTCTCTTATCATTTTTGAGAGTTCAATTTCCCTTCTTGAGGGTGCGGGCGATTTGCGTTCTTGGACAGAGAATGGCGCCATGTGATAGCGGCACTTCAGGACTGTTCGGTCCTGGAGTGCTAAGTGTTTAGGATGCACTTCTCTCGGGCCGTACACGGCTGCTAGAATCTTGTTTTTTCCATGTTCAACGTAAGCTGAACCGTCAGCGTTCGGTATGACGCCGACTTCAAGTTTTACAGGCCTCAGCTCGTCTGGTTTTCTGCCGTCCAGTCTTAGGCCTTTTTTGTCGATTAACTTTTCAGGTTTATCATTCATTTCTTGTTTTCCTCCGTTTTTGATTTTTCTTCTCGAAGCATCTGGGTTATGCGGTCTGTTAGGCCGCTGGTGTGTGACTCCTGTTCAATTTTAAGGATCGCTCTCAGCGCGAGATGTTCGTCTTCTAATGTTTTGCCGGTGATCAGAACGACTCCGTTGAGTCCCAGGATTATGTTGCATCCCGTTTCCTGCTTTATCATGGATATCATCGAGCCTTTTCTTCCGATCACACGTGGGATCTTTGTCGGTGTGACTTTGATTATTTGTCCACGGGTGATCTTTCCCAATCCTGGTTCTGCAACGGTCAGCTGCGGGTCGTGTGTTCTGTCATAGGAGACTATTTTTGCAACCACAAGGTCTCCTGCGTCGAGCACTTGCGGCAGGTCGTCCTTCTGAGGTTTGAAAGGCCTGCTGAGGACGTCTGATGCTCTCAAGAGGGCGATGTAAGGTGAGTTTATGTCCACTGTCCACCCGTTGAATCCGACCTCTGTGATCGTTCCTATGACTATGTCGCCGGCTCTTGGGATGTAGAAGGCTTTCAGGGCCACTACGTCCACTCTTTTGCTTTCGTACTCAAGTATTCCAACGCGTGCTGCGTAAATCTTGCCGTTTTCTACGAATGTGTTCTCTCCGGCGATGTACTCGCCTTCAGCGATCAAGTCTCCAGGAGTCACAAGTTGTTTTTTTTCCAAAAGTATTGGCATATTCTACACCTGGTTTGTTCATAAAACTCTTAACGAACTATTTTTGCTTCCCCGCTTCCTTTGGTTACTTCACCGAGTTTATCTAGGAAGGGGGCGTAGGTACCTGCAGGCATCTCCACAACGCCGTACCATGAGCCGTCTGGGCGCCATTCTTCGTGTTTGATCGTTCCGAAGCCCTTGATAGACCCGTAAGCTCTTACTGAGTACGCTGCCGGAATCGTGACGCCCAGCGATATTTGCTCCATTTTAAGTGGCAGAATAGCTCGCAACGCCTTGATTATTTCCTTTGCCTGCTCTTCGACAGGCTTGAATGGGTCTAACGAATAGCGAATCTGTTCCATAGCGTTTTCTATGCGTGCAGGCGGGTGCGGAAGGTTTGTCTTGGGGTCAACGCTCTGCCTCGCAATAAAGTCAACGATCTGTTTCCTCTTGTCCTCGATCATCTTTCTCCGCTGCTCTGTCGTAAGCTGCAAAGTTCCCTTGGTCAGTATCACTCCTGCTATTTTCAACGCGTCAGTCGTGTCAAACGCTTTGCGCAGGTTTTCCTCTGAAGCCCTCGTGCCCTTGTTCGCGTCTGAAAATATCGTTTCGGCAGCCAAGACCTCGGTCACCGAGGTCGTTTTCCCCATGCGGTAGTCTAAGGCCTTTTCGGGCTTAACGAGGACCTCAAAGTGTTCGTTGTCCTTTGTCATGCGTGCAACGGTGTACTTATCACTCATCGATGTTTCACTTGCTCACGCCTAGCTCTTTTATCATGGTGTCGACTTTCTCGTCGTCCAGCATCTCGATCTTCATGGTTTCCAATGGGATCACTGCTACTTTCATTCTTTGAGGAAGCTGCCTTGCTTCTAGGGCTTTGGCTAGGCATTTCACAGCAAGCTTCGTGGCTTCTTTGAGGTCCATTTCTTCCTTGTACTCTTCCTTCAGAATGTTGAAAACTGTTTCTCTTCCAGCGCCCTCTGCTCTTGCCTTGTATCCCCTGTAAGTTCCGCTTGGGTGAGTTCCGAACACGCGGCTTCCAGTCTTATCGACACCAGCAAAGATCATAGAGACTCCGAAGGGCCTCACGCCTGCGTGCTGTGTGTAGAGCTGTTTTATGTCGCATATTCTCTTGGTCACGACTTCCGTGTCGATCGGCTCGTCGTACGTAAGCTTGTTCGACTGAGCGTAAACCCTCGCTTGGTCAATCAGTATGCGCGCATCTGAGCTCAAGCCTACTATGCCCGCGCACACGTGGTCGTCTATCTTGAAGATCTTCCAAGAGTATTCTGATTCTTCAAGGGGATCCACCGTCTCTTCCGCTCCTAAAACGGCTCCTCCTGAGCAGCGGATGGCTAAGATCGTAGCTCCACGGTTAACCAACTCCATCGCGTATTCAACTTGAAAAAGCCGGCCGTCTGGTGAAAAAACAGTTATCGCACGGTCGTATGCGCCTGGTGCTGCAAATACAGACATTCATGCATTCCTCACAATCTATCCTAATCTATTGCAGTCTCTCATACGACAACTAAACTAAAAACCTTTCCTATCTGAAACTCTTTTAATCTGAGTCTACGTTTCAGCCTTCGAACGATCCCGCTCCATGTTGCCAAAAGCGTGTTATGCACGCAAAAACCGTATTCTTGTCGACTTGTTACTCTTTCCGCGAAAGAACGCAATTTCTGACTCGGTTCTCCGGAGTCCATGAAAACTGGGTTCCATCTAAGCGTGAACGCGAGACACGTCTTCTTTTTGTTGATTTTCCAAACCAGCGGTATCCTACTCAATAATCAAGGTGCGTGGGCTCTGAGCCCATAAACAAAGGGTATAAGTGAGGTGTCTGTTTGTTCTTTCAGGGAAGGAGTTGGACAGGAAGGCTAGGTTCTGGTTAGGTTTCTTTTTTGTCGTTGTCATGTATTCGCTTCCAATTGCCGGTTTTGCGTACGCTGGGTGGGTTTGGCCCTTGGCATTTGTCCTAGGGGCCTTCGTCTTTTCAATTTACGTGGTGTATCGGATGACGATCAAGAACGTCAGACTGAAATATCCCATTGTGTCGCCTGAAGGGCACCCGGACGTCTATACTGGACGCATGCCTAGACCCATATACGAGGACATGCAGCGATACCCTTGGTTTTTCAAGAAGAAGCGAGCCAAGAAACTTTACGACAAAAAAGTCAAAAAGAAAAAATAGCGTTTGCCCTGTCTAACTATTCTGTCCAGTCCAGAAGTCTCTTTTCGCCCTCAAGCTTCTTTATGTCAGTCAAGTCCTGTGTCACTTCCATCGTTCCGAGATATTTTCCGTTCTTATCTCTGACCGCAAAGTATCTGATGTGAACGAATCGACCGCCCATCGTGATCCAGAATTCAGCCGAATCTTTCCTGCCTTTCTTGAAGGATTCAACGATCTTGTTCACTATGTGGACGCTTTTCTGCGGGTGGCACATCTGCACTTTTCGGCCGATGACGGCTTTGGTGCGCACGAAGATCCTTTTCTCGGCCTTGTTGAAGTACTTCACGCTGTCTTTCCTGTCGACGAACGATATGTCTATGGGGAGCGAGTCAAGAATGGCCGCGACTTCTTCTTTTGTAAGGCTTCCGGTTTCAAACTTCAGTGTTTCCTCAGTCATGGGTTCCGGTTTGCCTCTTGGCTCTTCAGCTTGCATTCTCACCGTTGCGGCTGGAGGTGTGAAGCAGCAGTAGCCTATCTCGTCGAACTCTTTCCTGGCCTCTTCCCATTCGTCGATGGAAACTGATTCAAGGGCAGCTGGAAACAGTATGTTGTTTTCTTTGTAAAAGTGAGATGGAAGTAGGCTGCATAGTGGTTTCGTCGCGTCGCTCAGTCTCTTCTTGAACTCTTCATAGGTCATAGTGTTCCATTTTTCAACCAGGTTGGTGAACTTTTTCTTGACCTCTCTTATCTTGTCGTGTTCCATCCACATTATAGCCGGAGGTTCCGTGATTCCATGCTTCTCCACCATGGGAAAGAGTACGTTCTCCTCCCTCAGGTAATGTTTCTCCGAGTCCTGAAACTCCTTTGCTATGTTCTGCAGTTCGGTCAGGACGTCTCCAACGTAAACGGAGTCGCAAGCCTCTTCAACCATGCCCAAAAGCGTCTCCAGTCTCTCAGCGCGTTGAAGCATTATGCTGTGCTCTTCAATGAGAATGCTGATAGGGTGCCCACGCGCAATGTGCAGCTCCTGCTCCTGCAGTTGCTCGCCGAAGATTGCCATGTGTATGTCGCAGAGCTTCTGCAGTTCTTCGCGTGGCATTCCTTCCTTGACGAGTTCCTGTTCAACCTTGACGATGTCCTCGGAGGTTACGCCCTTGAGGGCTTCTCTGAACTTTTCTTTTACCTCGCTCGGCGATGCTCCCCCTGGTAACTGCTTGATTATCTCTTTCAACAGCTTTTTCTTAGCTTCATCCATCCCACTCATACTGTTTGCACCTTCTCAGAATGCTAGATTCACGCGTTACAGGTATTAAAACAATAGCGGCCCAGGTCTTCTAGCCTTGTTCCTTGATTTTCTTTGCAAGAATCTTCCCATACTCGACTATCTTGTTGATGTCGGTTTCTGTTGGTGGACCATTGACCTCTAGTGTTCCAACGATTTCCATTTTTGTCGGTCCCAGCGTTTCCTGAATGTGTTTCAGCGCCCCTCCGCTCCAGCCGTACGAGGTGAGCACGACCGCAAACTTTGCTGGCGGACGAAGGACCCTTGCCAAGTACGTCGCGTACATCGCCAGCGGATGAGCCCCGCCGAGCACAGTGGGCGCGCCTAAGATGATGGCTCGAGAATCAACCAAGTCTTTTGCCAATTCGCCCATGTCCACAACGGTTAGATTGTGCTTTGCCACTTCTATTCCTTCGGAGGCTAAGGTATCTTCAATCACTTTGACCATCTTATCTGTGCTGTTCCACATGGTCGCGTAGACTATCACCGCCTTCTGTCTGGTTTCTCCGTTTACCCATTTTCGGTAAGCAGACAGAATTCGCTCTGGGTTTCTGTGTATGGGCCCGTGGCTCGGTGCGATCATGTTGATCTCTAGGTCTTTGATTTTTTCCATGCCTTTTTGGGCGTTGAATCTGAAAGGCATCATGATTTCGCCGAAATACTTCTGAGCGAAGACGAGTAAATCCTCTATTTCGTCGTCGAACAGTCCCTGTGCGACGTGGGATCCGAAGAAGTCGCATGGAAACAGGGTCTTGTTCTCTGGAAGGTAAGTGAACATTGTTTCGGGCCAGTGAAGCATCGGGGCCTCGATGAACCTGAGGATCTTGCCGCCAAGGTCTAGTGAATCTCCGTTTGCGACGGTCTTTATCCTGTTTTCAGGGACCTTGTAAAAGACGCGTGCCATCTTTGCCCCCTGGCTTGTTGTGATGAGCGTGGCTTTGCTGTTGATCGACATCATGTGCGGAATTGAGCCTGCGTGGTCAGGTTCGGCGTGGTTCATTATCACATAATCGATGTCAGCAGGGTTCACAACTTTGCCTATTTTTTCTTGCCATTCCTTTTCAAAACCCGGGTTGACAGTGTCAATCACCGCCTTTTTTGCTGACCCGATCACTAAGTACGAATTGTACGTTGTTCCTCTGGGAAGCGGAATCAGCGCGTCGAAGAGTCTTCTGTTATAGTCTCTTATGCCTACCCAGAAGACTTCTTTAGAGATTTCAGCAGCGTTTCTCCAACTCATTTATTTCACCTTTCAAGCGAATATGACGATGGTAATAAAATATATTTATGCCTTTCTACAACTACTAGCAGGAAGCTCCGTCAATGTCTGTTCCATGCGAAGTTGCCGTCAAATGCGTCTTGCCAGTGGTCCGCGCTATGATTGCCAGGAAGCTCATGGTTAGCCACGGACTCAGGCAGGTTGAAGCGGCCAAGCTTCTCGGAGTCAGCCAGCCGGCGATAAGCTTGTACTGCAGAAACATCAGGGGAAGGGCCATCGACCTGGGGAATGACCGTGACGTTAAGCGTTTGGTGGCCAACATTTCCGAGTCATTGGCTAAGGGTGGTTCTTCACATCGGGATTTGATCGTCATGTACTGCGGAGTGTGCAGGACGATCAGGGCGAAGGGTTTGTTGTGCAAGCTGCATAAGGCTTTTGACCCGTTGGTCGACATTGAGAATTGTGAGCTCTGCGTGGCCAGCGAGTCTGTCAGGTGTGTCTAACGAGCGCGCGCGCAAAAAGAGTTTCCGTAGGTGAGAGTGACCGAGGAATGAAGGTCGTGGGCATAGTTGGTAGTGCAAGGCTGGGTGGAAACACTGAGATTTTGACTCGCATAGCGCTGGACGAAGTAGAGAAAGAGGGGCTTGAAACAGAACTAGTAAGCTTGGCAGGAAAGAAAATAGAGCCTTGTGATGGGTGTAGAAGCTGTTTGAAAACTGGCAAGTGTCACATCAGAGACGATTTTGAATCCATCTTCAAGAAGATGAAGGAAGCCGATGGGATCATACTTGCCACTCCAGTCTACTTCGGTGCAGCCACACCGCAGATAGTTAGCTTGATCAGCAGGTTTTACAGTACACGTGGAAAACCGTTGAAAAACAAGGTGGGCGGACCAATCGTTGTCGCCCGTCGAGCTGGGCACAATTTTACTCTTGCGCAGCTCATGTTCTTCTTTATGATCTCTGAAATGATCGTTCCCGGCTCATCATATTGGACCGTGGCCTTTGGTCGCTCAAAGGGAGATGTTCTGAAAGACGAGGAAGGAATTAACACGGTCAAAGACTTTGGGCAAAGACTTGCTTGGCTGATAAAGAAGATCAACACGTAGAGCACGTTTCGGTCGCACTTTCGATCACAGATTGATGTGACAAACAGCACATTGTTTTCGAGATTTTGCTAATGCTCCTCACACTAAGAACGCCGAAGAAGTGATTCGTTAGGTTCTTGTCTCGAACTGGTCGATGCTGAATTTGTTATATCTCGCCGTGGAGCATGTCGAGCAGGCGGCCCAGCACTTTGTCGCCGTCGACGCGCAGGCCGTCATGTTGGTATTCGCTGGTGACCAACAGTTTGATCCCTTGAATGTTTCGGGCAGTCTCTTCTGAAAGGCTGCGCTCAACGTACATGTCGTTGTAGTAGATGACCGCTGCGCACGGAACAGTGTTCGATTGCAGGGTTGATTTGTCGTACAGATGCGGCCAGCCGTCATATGCTGCCAGAATCTTCGCAGCTTCTTTCAACGGGCGGAGGTACCTGTATTCATCGAGCATCCACGGGTACACCATCTCGCCCGTAAAGAACACAGGCTGACCGGGCGTGACCTCGAATTCCGGGTATTCCGAACGTACACGCTGGGCCGACCAGTTCGACGCAACCCCTTCGCAGTAGATTGACTCGTGCAGGATCGTGTAGATCGGATTGGTTTCAAACCATAGAGAATTTTCGAAGCCGCGCAGGAAAGTGTAACTGATCTCTCGGCTGGTTGCGCCCTGAAGGAACGCGTCTTCGAGCAAGTAGTGAACTCGCTCGAAACCGGTGCTCATCCCGAAGGCTATGCCGAGTTGTTGAAAACGTCGTTGCGAGACGCGGTCACCGTTGGGCAGGTTTGCCTCGTGAGATGCTAAGTGGTCGACGATCTCGCGGACGCGCTCGGTGTCATCGGGGTAACGCTCGTAGTAGAGCTTGTTCCTTTCGCTTACACGCCGATAAGTAGCGCGGTAAACATCGTCTGGAGGTCGATTCAAAGGCGGTAAACCACCGGTTATTATCGCTTCTTTCAAGCCGTCTGGTGCAGCGGACAAATAGTGCGTCACGCAGAAGCCGCCGTAGCTTTGCCCCAGCACAGTCCAGCGTTTTTCCGCTCCGATCAACTTGCGTCGGATCAGTTCAGCGTCGCGGACGATGGAGTCGGCGCGGAAATTTTTCAGGTAATCAGCCTGCATTCTAGCCGTGGCAAAGCGTGCCAATGTCTGGTAGTTGATCGGTGAGCTGCGACCCGTGCCGCGCTGGTCGAGGAGCAACACGCGATATTCTTGCAGTGCCCGTTTCAACCAGCCACTCTTGTCTTCTGGGCGCGGCGCTGACGAGCCAGGACCGCCTTGAAAGAAGATTAGCCAGGGCTGATCCTGTTTTTCTTTGTCAGTTGCACCCACCTCACGTGCAAACACATTTATTGTCTCGCCCTCTGGTCGGGCGTAATCGAGTGGCACGTTGAATTCGTGATCAACTAGTACCAATCCGGGCAAACGGTGAACACAAGCACTCACTCGTATACCTCCCGCAAAATCCCCATTTTTTTCCATATTGATTGAGCCTCAGCTTCATGGTGAGCATCGGTGTGGTTCTGTAGGGTTGTTTTTAGATATTAATTCTGTGTTCACAAGTGTTAAGTCAGGGGGAGACCTTCAAAACAATGTTCCAGTGCACAGGTGCGTAATGATTAGCTTAGAGGATAATTCTCATGGTCGACTCTGTCGTCGAGTCTCAAGCTGAGATAGTCATAGATTCCACTGAAAAAAAGATTCGTGTCTTGCATGTTGACGATGAGCCCGCTTTGCTGAAGGTTGCGAAGCAATGTTTGGAGATGCAGGGCCCGTTTCGAGTTGATTCGGTAAGCTCTGTTGAAGAAGCGTTAGCGAAGCTTGCGAAGGAGCGGTATGACGCGGTCGTTTCGGACTATCAGATGCCTGGAAAAGACGGTCTGGAATTTCTGAAAGAGCTGAGAGAGAGCGGAAACAGTGTTCCCTTCATCATGTTTACGGGAAAGGGAAGAGAGGAAGTCGCGATAAGAGCCCTTAACTTGGGAGCCAACCAGTACCTCAACAAAACAGGAGAAACTGAGACTGTTTACACGGAACTAGCTCATGCCATAGCAGAACTGGCCAAAACCAAGAAAGCAGAAGAGCTGGTTAGACTATCTGAAGAAAGGTACAGGAATCTTTTCGAAAACGCAAACAGCGTTATCATCCTATTTGACCTAAAAGGAAACGTAACTTCCGTCAACAAGGGGGCAGAAGAATATGGCTTCAGCAGGAGTGGGATGCTTGGAAAGAATATGCTGAAGTTTGTCTCCAAGAGATATTGGCCGAAACTGCTCAAAGACGTTGCCCAAATAGCTTTGGGAAAAACAGCAGAAGGCAGAATTGAAATGCACACGCCGAAAGGAGACAAAATAGCAGAGTATAGAAGCAACCCAATATTCTCCGACAACAGAGTTGTCGGAATACAAACCATTCTAGAAGACACCACCGGACACGAGAAAGCAGAAGAAGAGCTGAGGGAAAGTGAGGGGAGATATGACGTGCTCATTGAAAGCATCAGTGACGTTTTCTTCACAATGGATAGAGATTTCAGATACACTGACTGGAACAAAGCCTCAGAGAGGCTGACAGGTATTTCAGCGAAAGATGCCATTGGAAAATCTCTCACCGAGGTTTTCCCAGATGTTGAAGGCACAGAAGTTGAACAGTTCTACCAAAACACTCTGAGAACAAACCAGCATCAGACATTTGTAAATAAGTATCGGATGGGAGATAAGGACTTTGTCTTTGAAATAGATGCGTACCCCACCAAGGATGGTTTATCTGTCTTCGCTAAAGACATCTCAGAACGCAAGAAAACAGAAGAGACTTTAAGAGAATCTGAGGAAAAATACAGGAACTTGTTTGAAAGCGCTATCGACGCGATAGTTACTTTAGACCTGAAAGGAAGCATTACCGCAGTAAACAGTTCCGTATTGCGTTTTGGCTACGAGAAAGAAGATCTGGTCGGAAAGAACATTCTCGATTTTGTGTCCAAAGAATACTGGCCAGCAGTTATGAGGGATTTCTCAAAGGTAGCTCAGGGAGAGCCTGCCAAGAATGAAGTCGAACTAGCCGCCCCTGCAGGAAAGATTCTTGTGGAATACCACGCGGGTGCTATAGCAAAGGAAAACAATGTTGCTGGAGTGCAAATAAACATCAGAGACGTGACTGAACGCAAGAAAAGCGAGGAGTTGCTGAGGGAGTCTGAGGGAAGGTTTAGGGGCTTGTTCGAAAGCATTCAAGACCCTGTAGGTATTTTCGTTGGAAAAGAAGGGCATCTGATAGACTACAACACAGCATTCAAGAAATCATCGGGATACGCTGATGAAGAACTGAAAGGCAAAGTGTTCTTGGATTTTGTCCACCCTGAGGATCGCGCCATGGTTCTGGAGAAATATCAGACAAAATACTCAGAAGAGGAACTTCCCCTGGTATACGAAATAAGGGGAATGAACAAGAAAGGAGAATCCGTTCCGCTTGAGCTCAGCGTTAGCACGTATAAACAGAAAGGCAAGATCATCGGTATAGAAGTCATACATAGAGACATCACCGAACGCAGGAAAGCAGAACAAACGTTGAAGGAATCTGAGGAAAAGTATAGAGATCTGGTTGAGCTGGCTCCCGACGGCATAGTAGCTGTGAATGCAGAAGGCATAGTCACATCGGCCAACCGTAGTTTCCTGAGGCTAGTAGGCTATGACTCTGACGAAGGAATCGTTGGCAAGCCATTCACGGAGTTGAAGACTATTCGAGTGGAGGACATTCCAAAATTTCAAGAGATGTTCAGCTCACTGATGAATGGAGAACCACTTTCACCAGTTGAATTCCTTTATGTTCGGAAAGATGGAACGAGTCGATGGGCAGAAGTGCATCCTGGATTATTGATTGAAGATGGCAAGCCTGTAGGCGTTCAAGTAGTCATGAGAGATGTCTCTGAACGAAAGAACGCAGAAAAGCTGATTCAAGAGAATCAACAAAAGTTTGAACAGCTATTCATGAGTAATCCCGAGGCGGCAGTGTACGTAGACCCAAACGAAAGAGTCTTGAACGTTAATCCGCGTTTCACCGAGCTTTTTGGATACTCTTTTGACGAAGTCAAGGAAAAATTCCTCGACGACTTTGTAGTGCCAGAGGATAGGAGAAAAGAGGCGTTGATGTTAGCCCAGAAAGGCAAGGAAGGATACGTCTACTATGAGACTGTTAGGAAGAACAAAAAGGGCTCTCCAATTCCTGTGGCCTTGTCCTCTGCCCCAATTGTGCTCCAAGGCCAGCATTTAGGTGACATAGTTTTGTACAAGGACATAACAGAGCTGAAAAGGGCGCAGGAAGAATCGGAAGAGTCGAGAAAACATTTCCAAATGCTGTTTGACCTTATGGCTGACCCGGTGGCTGTCGTGGATGGAAGAGGAAAAATCTTGGAGGTCACGCAAAAAGTGGAGGAAATAACAGGGTTCAAGAAAGAAGAGCTTGTCGGAAAGAACTTGCTGAAAACAAAGATGTTTGGGGCGAAGACCAAAGCAGTGATGATAAAGAAACTGGCCGAAAGAATGATGGGAACGCACGTGGAGCCATACGAAGTCGAACTACTAAAGAAGGACGGAGGAAAACTGATGTACGAAATAAACGCGGCGAAAATCGATTATAAAGGCAAACCGGCTGATCTCGTCGTATTCCGCGACATTTTGGAAAGGAAGAATCTTGAGGAAAAACTGCGGGTTGTAGGTAGCCTCACGAGACATGACGTGCGAAACAAGCTGTGCGCGGTAACTGGAAACGCTTATCTGCTGAGGCGAAAGCTGGCTGGAAACCCTGAAGCCTTGGAGCAGTTGGCCGACATGGAAAACGCAGTCAGAAACGTGGAAACCATTTTCGAGTTTGCCAGAACATACGAGAAGCTGGGCGTCGAACAACTGGCTTACATGGACGTGAAGAAGACTGTTGACGAAGCTGTTGGGATGTTTCCAGACTTGCAAGGCGTCAAGATAGTGAACGAGTGCGGAGGATTGACCGTGTTGGCTGATTCGCTCCTGAGGCAACTCTTCTACAATTTGATCGATGACTCGTTAAAGTACGGCGAGAAGCTGACTCAAATCAGAATCCGCTACGAGAAATCTGAAAACCAGCTGAAACTAGTCTATGAAGATGACGGCGTAGGCATATCCAAAGATAATAAAGCAAAGCTTTTCAATGAGGGGTTCACTACGGGCAAAGGCTCAGGCTACGGGCTCTATCTGATTAGAAGGATGATGGAGGTTTATGGTTGGGCAATCGACGAAACAGGCACGCATGGGAAAGGAGCACAATTCACCATGAACATACCTAAAGCCAAACCAGACGGAAGACAAAACTACAAGCTTGGCTGAATCCAAGCCTAGACAGAACATTGACAGAAACCTCAATGGCAAGAGAAAAGCTTAGATGCTCATGCTTGCCAGAAGAGATAGGCTTTTGTCTGCATCAAGAAACCGTAGATCCCTATGAGGCCTGCAAGCTTGTCAAGGTCCGCTGCCATTTCTCTTTGACGTAAGCGTCTCTTGTGCCAAATGGAAGATTGTGTGAGAAGCTCCTAAGGAAGCGCACGTATCTGCACTTTGCAAAGACCTCCCTTATTCTCAAAACATCCTTCTCAATTAGGATCTGCAGCTTACTGACCATGCATGTCCTGCTGCCAAGAAGCTGGCGCTAAACCCAAGACCCTCAAGGACTCTCTCGATATTCACAGTCTCTTTCGGTGGTCGCTGCTCAAGTATCTTCTTCATTCCGGCCTTTTCGGCGAACGGGTTGTGCTTGGCCATGACTGCTGAGGGTAACCTTCACACGTTCCGCCACTGAAAGGCGACGATGCTTTATCATCAGACCAAAGACCCCTACTACGTCAAGGATTTCCTAGGCCACAAGTCACTCGCCAGCACCGAGATATACATAAATATCGAACGGACAATGTTTGAGTCGGCATGCGACGAGTTCACCGTGAAGGTGACTGGGAAACCTGAAGAAGCCAAGGCGCTGCTGGAAGCAGGCTTCGAATACGTCTGCCAAAAAGACAGTCTCGCCTTCCTGAGAAAACGCAAGCGAGACGCCAAAAACGTGACGGGGTCTCTAAAAAACCTGCCTGGGTCTCCTAGTCTCGTCTCAAATGGAGAAGTCTCCCGCAGCTCTCCTTTTTTTGTGAAATCAGTCCATGCAAAGCCTCTAGTTTTGCTTGGAGCAACACTTCTATGGAGACATCTCCCGCAGACCGCGATCGGCTTAATGGTTACTAGCATCAGGATATAAAATCTGGCACAGAAGAGACGGCTGGCAATTTCAGTAGGAAGACTTAAATGTACTACTGAGGAAATGTACTACAGTGAAAGAGTTGGAACACGAGGTTGTAGTAACCAGAAAGGGTCAGACCACAATTCCAGCGCGACTCCGTGAGAAGTTCAAGATTGAAGAGGGAACGAGGCTTCAGGTCATCGAGACCGAAGACGGGATACTGTTCAAACCCAAGAAATCGACGTTGGACCTTGCTGGTTCCGGATCCCAGTATGGAACCCCTAAAGAAATGAAGAAACTTCTGGATAAGCTCAGGGAAGAAGATGTCTCGAACGGTTTACGACACTAGATTCTTCATTGAACACTACTACTCTAAGGATGGGAAAGTACTTCAAAGAACTAAAGAAGAATTGAGAGGCCGAGAGAAATACGTCTCAGCCATCGTGATCCACGAAGTTTATCAGCTTACGCTTACGCGCGAGGGGCGCGAGTCCGCAATGCTGAGGACGACCTTGCTGGAGAAAGATTTCAAGATAGTGAGGGTAGACGCAGAAATCGCAAAAGGCTCGGCTGAACTGAGGCACAAGTACAAGCTCTCCATGGCCGACAGCATGATAGCAGCTACAGCATCACACCTGAAAGCAAGCTGCGTCTCAGATGACCCTCATTTTCAAACAATCAAAGAAATAAAAACAAGATGGATCTAGAAACCCTCAAAGGCAGATGGTCATTTCGGCCAAAGCAGATGTTGATGACAGCATTAAACTTTTAGCCAGCGCTGCCGCGGCAACGCCATTCGCATCTAGTGCAAAGACTCCAAGTGTTACTGTCGTAACGGATAAGACAACGTACTCACGTGGGTCGTATGTTTACATAACGGTGACCGTTAAGGACAGCATCACTGGAAACCCGCTTCGAGGAGTATCGGTTAAGGTCACGGTTTACTACCCAAGCGGCTCAGCGGCGTGGACGGGCTCTGGCACGACAAGCTCAAGCGGTACAGTGCGATTTACTTACAGAGTAGGACGAAGCGCTCAGAGAGGAACCTATGGAGTTGTTGCAACGGCGTCCCTAACAGGGTACCAAAGCGGGACTGGACAAGCAACGTTCAACGTAGCTTAAACACAATTCCCATTTTTTTCAAATCAGTTAGAAACATGTTGCCGTTCAAAGCTATCATTGAAACCTGTTTTTGAATATTGACAGTGTATTCATAATTGTTTAATGAGGAAGAAGCCTTCCAACATGTTGGTGATGATGCGCATGCGTGTAATGGTGAGTGTGAGGGGTATCGTTCATGGTTGAATCTGTTGTTCCGTCTGCAGCTGAGATAGTCCTCGGTTCTGCTGAGAAGGTGAAGTTGCGTGTTTTGCAAGTTGACGATGAGCCCAAGACCAAAACATTGCTTGAAAACCTTCCGCAGAAAGTCTTCTTCAAGGATAGAAATTCGGTTTATATATTCTGCAGCAAGAATTACGCTCAAGACTTAAAAATCAGGAGCGAAGAGATCAAGGGCAAAACAGATTTTGATTTTTATCCTAAGGAGTTGGCCGAAAAATACAGAGCCGATGACAAGAGAATCTTGGAGTCAGGGAACACCGAAGGCATAGATGAGGAATATGTCCAGGATAAGAAAAGAGTGTATGTGCACACAGTCAAAACTCCTGTAAAAGATGAAAAGGGCAATGTCGTTGGCATACTGGGCACTTTCTGGGATATTACCGATCGAACGCAGATGGAAAATGCCTTGCGAGAAAGCGAGGAAAACTATCGGAACATATCCAAAAAGATGTCTGGTTTGATGAAAAGCTCCGCCGTACTGCTCAGCTCAACGGATCTTCACAAGCGACTGCAAACGATTCTGGAAGTTGTTTGCGAGCAGGGATGGAAAAGAGCAGTCATAACCTTGAAGGACGAAAACCTGGAAACAACAGATGTTGTGGCAGCAGGATTAACCAAGGAAGAAGAAGAGCACCTGAGGGGTCATCAGCCATCTGGCGAAGTAATGCGTAAGCGTTTGAGTTCCATGTTTGAACATTATCGCTTAGGCGAATTCTACTATCTGCCTTGGAGCGACCCGCTTGTTCAAGAGCAGTTTAAGTATGCAGTTCCGAGCAAGATGCAGCAAAAGAATGCTTTTGACTGGAACCCTGACGACCTGTTGTACATACCATTGCGACTGCCAGGCGGAAGAGTTGTGGGCATAATGAGCATGGATGACCCGCAAGATGGCCGGCGTCCGACGAGAGCGTCACTTGCTCCCCTTGAACTGTTTGCTCATCAAGCTGCCACAGCCATCGAAAACGGGAAACTGATACAACAAGTCAGGGAGTACGCGCAGCACTTGGAGGAAAAGGTGGAGGAGCGAACCGAACAACTGAAGGAGGCTCAGCAGCAGCTTGTCAAGTCTGAGAGACTTGCTGCCATCGGCGAGTTAGCAGCCATGATTGGTCACGACCTGCGCAACCCGTTAACGGGCATCGCAGGAGCCGCATACTACCTGAAGGCAAAATGCAGCCCGAAAATGGACAGCAAATTGAAAGAAATGTTCAAGGTCATCGAGAAGGATGTTGAATATTCGAACAAGATCATAAACGACCTCTTAGAATACTCAAGAGACATAAAGCTTGATTTGAATGAGAGCAACCCTGGATCAATGGTGAAGGAAGCCTTGTCCGCTGTCAAAATTCCCAAAAAAGTTGAGGTAGCAGATCTGACAAGAGACAAGCCAGAGATGAAAGTTGACACTGGCAAAATGAAGAGAGTGTTTGTGAACATAATCAAGAACGCTGTCGATGCCATGCCCAAAGGCGGCAGACTGACGATAGAAAGCAGGGAATCAAACGGTGACTTGGAAATTGTTTTCTCAGACACAGGGGTTGGTATGTCGGAGAAAACTTTGGGAAATATTTACAGGCCCCTTTTCACCACTAAAGCGAAGGGAATGGGTTTCGGCTTGGCTATCTGCAAGCGCTTCGTTGAGGCGCATGGCGGCAAGATCCATGTAAGAAGCACTGTTGGCAAAGGAAGCACGTTCATTGTGACGCTTCCCATTCAGCCTTGCCCGGAGGAAAGAGAAAAAGTCTGGGCGATCATGGCTGAACACTTGTTGTCGGCAGATAAACCGTAAGAGTAGCATGTTATGGTGCGGGGGACGGGGTTTGAGTCCCCACTACACTGGAGACATCACCAGCAAAACCCCCTTTTTTGTCTTTTATGTTGAATATCGGTCTTGCGTTGAGTTTTGGTATATTCTTTGGAGAGGTTGCTCTTGAGTATTGATTCTGTGTTCATAACTGTTTAATCAGGAAAAGGACACTAGAGAAAACGCTACAGATTCACATGCGTGTAGTGGAATAGTTTAAGTGTGGTTTACATGGTTGAATCTGCTGTTCGGTCACATGCCGAGATAGTTGTCGATTCTACAGAGAAGAAGCTGATTCGTGTCTTGCACGTTGACGATGAGCCTGCTTTGCTGAAGGTTGCGAAGCAATGTTTGGAGTTGCAGAGCGAATTTGAAGTAGATACTGCGTCTTCAGTCAACGAAGCCTTGGAGAAGTTGAAGAAAACGAATTATGATGTTATTGTTTCTGATTATCAAATGCCAGGCAAAGATGGTCTTGAACTCTTGGAAGAACTACGAAAAAAGGGAAACACGGTTCCGCTCATTATTTTCACTGGAAAAGGCAGAGAAGAAATAGCCATGAAAGCCCTGAACCTGGGTGCTTCGGGATACTTCACCAAACAAGGTCAACCAGAAACAGTCTATGGTGAATTAGCAAATGGCATACGCCAAGCCACAGAAAGAAAAAAGATAGAAATGAAATTGTGGGAGAGAGAGGAGAGACTGAGAGCAGTATTTAGTTCGTCACCCGATGCCATAGCCCTGAGTGATTTGCGTGGTAACATCCTTGATTGCAACGAAACAGCATGGAAAATGCTCGGATTCTCATCCAGGGAAGAATTGATTGGCAAAAACAGTATCGATTTTATTGCGCAAAAAGACCGCCAAAAAGCATATGAGACTCTGAAGAAAACGCTAGAACAAGGAACAACGAGGAACTCAGAATATACTCTGTTGAATAAGGATGGAGAGGAGTCTTGGGGAGAACTTTCTGCAAGCATCCTCAAAGATTCCTCGGGCAACCCCTCAGGTCTTGTGAGCATAATGAGAGACATCACCGAACGCAAGAAAATGGAGGAAGAAAAAAGCAGGCTTCTTCATGACCTTCGTGAGCGTGTAAAGGAGCTCAACTGTTTTTATGGTATGTCAAGGCTTTTTGAGAAATCGGACATTTCGTTAGATGATGCATTGCAAAAAACGGCTGACCTGCTTCCCCCTGCTATGCGATATCCAGACATTACATGTGCAAGAGTAGTTGTTGAGAATCGAGAGTTTTCGACGAAAGCCTTCAAGGAGACCAGATGGAAGCTGCAGGCTGACATTGAAATATCTGGAAAAAAGGTTGGCTCTGTGGAAGTTTGTTACCTTGAAGAACGGCCTACAATTGCTGAAGGCCCCTTTCTGAAAGAAGAAAGACTCCTAATAGATGCTATTGCAGAGAGATTGGGAAAAATCACTAAACGCAAGAAAACAGAACAAGCGTCGATAGAGTCGGAAGAGAGATCAAGGAGTATTGTTGAAAACTCAAGCGACCAGATATTCATGTTAGATAGGGACTGCAGATTTTTATCCGTAAATAAGACCGGGGCAGATCTTTTCAGGATGTCTCCTCAAGAGATGATCGGCAGGTCAATGTCTGAGGTATTCCCGGAAACAATTGCAGCCCAATTCTCGAAAAACATCAAAAATGTATTTGATACTGGCAAGAGCACGCATATAGATGAAAAAATGGTTGTCGAAGGTCGTGAATTGTATAGTAGTGCCAGCCTAAATCCTGTCAGAGATGATAGCGGAAGAGTGATAGCAGTCACCGGGATTGTTAGGGACATCACTGAACACAAGAAAGTAGAAAAGACACTGCAGGAGAGCGAAGAAAGATTTAGGGCAATCTTTGAGGGAGCAAACGATGGCATTCTTGCTGCCGATGCTAAAACAAGAAGATTCTCTTTTGCTAATCCCAGAATTTGCGAAATAACAGGCTATTCATTAGAAGAATTGCTCAAATTAGGTGTAGGTGACATTAATCCTGAGAAAGATTTGCCTTATGTAATTGACAGTTTTGAAAAGCAAAGGCA